>NC_014761.1:0-1200000 GCF_000183745.1 Oceanithermus profundus DSM 14977
ATTTGGGGCCCGCCGCCCCGGCTCGGGTAGAATGTAAAGGCTTGTTGGAGGTGCCCGGTTTGACCCACGAAAGCATCTGGGAAAACGTCCTGGACTACGTACGCGAGAACGTCACGAGCGTCGAATTCGACACCTGGTTCGCCCGTGTGAAGCCGCTGGGGCTGACGGGCGGGGCGCTCGAGCTGGGCGTGCCCACCAGCTTCGCCGGCGACTGGATCCAGAAGCACTACGGCCACCTGATCCAGGAGGCGCTCCTGCGGCTGGGGGCCCAGTCGCCCGAGTTCCGCCTCAAGGTCGTACCGGGCGAGGTCGTTCAGGACAAGATTCTCGAGGAGGACGCGCGCGCCCCGGCCGCCGCCCCCCGCACCCGCCTCAACCCCAAGTACACCTTCGAGAGCTTCGTCGTCGGCCCCGGCAACTCGATGGCGCACGCCGCCGCCATGGCCGTGGCCGAGGCCCCGGGCAAGGCCTACAACCCGCTCTTCATCTACGGGGGGGTGGGGCTGGGCAAGACCCACCTGATGCACGCCGTGGGCCACTACGCGCGCCAGCGCTTCCCCGAGATCCGCGTCGAGTACGTCTCTACCGAGACCTTCACCAACGACCTGATCAGCGCCATCCGCTCCGACCGCATGAACCAGTTCCGCGAGCGCTACCGCTCGGTGGACATGCTCCTCGTCGACGACGTGCAGTTCATCGCCGGCAAGGAGCGGACCCAGGAGGAGTTCTTCCACACCTTCAACACCCTCTACGAAGACGGCAAGCAGATCCTGCTCACCTCCGACCGGCCCCCGCGCGAGATCCTCACGCTCGAGTCGCGCCTGCGCAGCCGCTTCGAGTGGGGGCTGATCACCGACATCCAGCCCCCCGACCTGGAGACCCGGATCGCCATCCTCAAGATGAACGCCGAGCGCCGCGGGGTCCAGCTCAGCGAGGAGGTGCTCGAGTACGTGGCGCGCCAGGTGGCCTCGAACATCCGCGAGCTGGAGGGGGCGCTGATGCGCCTGATCGCCTACGCCTCGCTCTCCGGGGTGACGATCACGCCCAAAGTGGCCCAGAACGCGCTGGCCGACCTCTTCCACACCGCCGGCGAGGCGGTGACGATGGACGAGATCCTCGCCGCCGTGGCCGAACACTACGGCGTCACCCCCGCCGACCTCAAGTCCAAGGGGCGCAGCAAGGAGGTGGTGCGCCCGCGCCAGGTGGCCATGTACCTGATCCGCCAGCTCACCGGGGCCTCGCTGCCCGAGATCGGCCAGTTCTTCGGCGGCCGCGACCACACCACCGTCCTCTACGCCACCCAGAAGATCGGCAAGCTGCTCGCCGAAGACGCCGAGCTGCGCCGCACCGTCGAGGCGTTCGAAAGCAGGTGGGCCGGCCGTGGATAACCCTGCCCATAACCCTGGGGAAAGCCTGTGGAAGACCCTGTGGACAACCGCGGCCGCGGCCGCCCTGTGGAGAACCCCGCCGCCCTCCCCAGGTTTTCCGCAGGGCGCGGGGGCTTGTCCCCAGCGGCCTCCCCAGGCCGCCTCGCGTCCCCTGCGGGCCCGACGCGGCTTTTCCACAGTATCCCCAGCCCCTACGGTTACGACTACGGTATCTTTAAGCTTAAGGAACTTCGTCACCTTCCTTTAAGAACGGAGGACGTATGCAGGTTCGCTTGCCCAAACGCACCTTTGCCGAAGCGCTCGGCATGCTCGAGCGCATCATCCCAGGCCGCGCCAGCAACCCCGCGCTCACCCACCTGCGCTTCGAGGTCGCGGAGGGGGGGCTGCGGCTCCAGGGCTCGAACGGGGAGCTTGACCTGGAGCTCGTGGTCCCCGCCGAGGTCGAAGGCGAGGCGGTGCGCCTGGTTCCCGGCCAGCTGATCGGCCAGGTGGTGCGCAACCTCCCCGGCGAGCTCGTGGAGCTGGGGCTCGAGGAGGGGCAGCTCACGATCGAGAGCGGCTCCTTCGCCACCCGCCTCACCACGGCCGACCCCGCCGAGTTCCCCCCGCTGGCCTTCGAGGCCGAGACCGTGGCCCGCCTGCCGGCGCGCGAGCTGGGGCGGGCGCTGGCGCGGGTGCGCTACGCCGCCAGCGGCGAGGACTACCGCGCCATCTTCCGCGGGGTGCAGCTCGAGCTGCACCCGACGCGGCTGCGCAGCGTCGCCTCCGACGGCTTCCGGCTCGCCCTCTACGACCTGGAGCTCGCCCTCGACGCCGAGCGCAAGTTCGTCGTGCCGGCGCGCAGCGTCGACGAGATCGTGCGTGTCCTCGAGCGCACCGAGGGCGAGGTCGCCCTGGGGCTGCTCGGCGGCCACCTCACCCTCGCCGCCGAGGGGTTCCGCATGGCCGCGGCGCTGATGGAGGGCGAGTTCCCCGACTACGAGCGGGTGATCCCCCCCGAGTTCGCCCTGGAGGCCGAGATCGACGCCACCGCCCTCAAGGACAGCCTCAAGCGCGTCAAGGTGCTGGCCGACCGCAACAACCACCGGGTCGACCTGGTCTTCGAAGACGGGCGGCTCGAGGTGGTGGCCGAGGGCGACTACGGCCGCGGCGTCGAGCGGCTCGAGGTGGACGCCCGCGGCGAGGCGCAGATGGTGCTCGCCTACAACGCCGAGTACCTGGAAGGGGCGCTCGGCCCGATCGCCGGCAAAGCGCGCCTGCGCTTCTCGGGGGCGGCCAGCCCCAGCGTGATCCAGGACGCCGAGGACGGCGGCTACCTGGCCGTCGTGGTCCCCCTGCGGGTTTAAGCTGAGGGGCGGAGGTGGCCATGACCACAATCGTCGAAGTAAGCGCACGCGAAGTCCTGGACTCCCGCGGCAACCCCACCGTCGAGGCCGAGGTGACGCTGGAGGGCGGGCAGATCGGGCACGCGATGGTGCCCTCGGGCGCCTCGACCGGTGAGCACGAGGCCGTGGAGTTACGCGACGGCGGTCCCCGCTTCGGGGGCAAGGGCGTGCTCCAGGCGGTGGCCAACGTCAACGAGCGGATCGCCCCCGAAATCATCGGGATGAACGCCCTCGACCAGGAGGGGATCGACCGGGCGATGCTCGACCTCGACGGCACCCCCAACAAGGCGAACCTGGGGGCCAACGCCATCCTGGCGGTCTCCCTGGCGGTTTCGCGCGCCGCGGCCGAGGCGGTCGAGCTGCCGCTCTTCGCCTACCTGGGCGGGGTGCAGGGGGTCACCCTGCCGGTGCCGCTGATGAACGTGATCAACGGCGGCAAGCACGCCGACAACCGCGTGGACTTCCAGGAGTTCATGCTGGTGCCCGCGGGGGCCCCCAGCTTTCGCGAGGCGCTGCGCTACGGCGTCGAGACCTTCCACGCCCTAAAGGGGGTGCTGAAGAAGCGCGGCTACGGCACCAACGTTGGCGACGAAGGAGGGTTCGCGCCCAACCTGCAGAGCAACGAAGAGGCCGTCGAGGTGCTGCTCGAGGCCATTCAGGCCGCCGGCTACGAGCCGGGCAAGGAGATCTCGATCGCCCTCGACCCGGCCGCGAGCGAGTTCTACAAAGACGGCAAGTACCACCTCGAGGCCGAGGGCAAGGTGCTCGGCAGCGACGAGATGGTCGAGTACTGGGCCGAGTGGGTGGAGCGCTACCCCATCGTTTCGCTCGAAGACGGCCTCGACGAGAACGACTGGGCGGGCTGGCGGCGGCTCACCGAGCGCCTGGGGGATCGGATCCAGCTCGTGGGGGACGACCTCTTCGTCACCAACCCCGACTTCCTGGTGCGCGGCATCCGCGAGGGGGTGGCGAACGCCATCCTGGTCAAGCTCAACCAGATCGGGACGCTCTCGGAGACGCTCGAGACCGTGCGGCTGGCGCAGCGCCACCGCTACCGCACCGTGATCTCGCACCGCTCGGGCGAGACCGAGGACAGCTACATCGCCGACCTGGCGGTGGCGGTGAACGCCGGCCAGATCAAGACGGGTTCGGCCTCGCGCTCCGACCGCCTGGCCAAGTACAACCAGCTCCTGCGCATCGAGGAGGCGCTGGGCGCGGCCGCCCGCTTCCTGGGGTACGATGCTTTCTAAGCGCACCAAGATCGTCGCCACCATCGGGCCCGCCTCGCGCGACCCCGAGGTGCTCGCCCGCATGATCCAGGCGGGGCTCAACGTGGTGCGGCTCAACTTCAGCCACGGCCGCCCCGAGGACCACCGCGAGACCGTCGAGATGGTGCGCGCCGCCGCGGAGCACGCCGCCCGCCCCGTCGCCATCCTGCAGGACCTGCAGGGGCCCAAGATCCGCGTCGGCCGTTTCGCCGAGGGGAAGGCGGTGCTGAAGGCGGGCCAGCCCTTCGTGCTCACCACCGCCGACGTCACCGGCGACGAGCACCGGGTCTCGGTGAGCTACAAGGGGCTGGTGGGCGACGTCGAGCCCGGCCAGGTGCTGCTGCTCGACGACGGGCGGCTGCGCCTGCGGGTGGACCGGGTCGACCACGCGGCGGGCGAGATCCACACCGTCGTCGAGGTGGGGGGCGTGCTCTCGGACCAGAAGGGGATCAACATCCCCGGGGCCGACCTCTCGATCCCGGCGATGACCGACAAGGACATCGAGGACCTGGCGCTGGGGGCCGAGCTGGGGGTGGACTGGGTCGCGGTCAGCTTCGTGCGCAGCCGCGACGACCTGCTGCTCGCCCGCCACTACATGAACCGCCTGGGCCACGAGGCCAAGCTGATGGCCAAGATCGAGAAACCGGGGGCGGTGCAGCGCTTCGACGAGATCCTGGCCGAGGCCGACGGCGTCATGGTCGCCCGCGGCGACCTCGGGGTGGAGATGCCCCCCGAGGAGGTGCCCATCGTGCAGAAGCGGCTGATCCGGCGCACCCGCGCCGCCGGCAAGCCGGTGGTCACGGCCACGCAGATGCTCGAGTCCATGATTCACAGCCCCAGCCCCACGCGCGCCGAGGCCTCGGACGTGGCCAACGCCATCTTCGACGGCTCCGACGCGGTGATGCTCTCGGCCGAGACCGCGGTGGGGGAGTACCCGGTCGAGGCCGTGGCCATGATGGCGCGGGTGGCCCGCGCCGTCGAGGGTTCCCCGGAGTACCAGAACGCCCAGCGGATCCTGCGGCCCGAGCCCGAACACAACACCCAGGACGCGATCGCGCTCGCGGCCACCGAGGTCGCCGAGTCGCTGCCGGCCAAGGTGATCGTCGTCTTCACGGCGTCGGGCTCCTCGCTGTGGCGGGTGGCCCGCTACCGCCCCGGGGTGCCCATCCTGGCGCTCACCCCCAACGCCCGGGTGCGCCAGCAGCTGGTGCTGGCCTCGGGGGTCTACACGGCCACCGCCCCCGACCCGACGAGCACCGACGAGATGGTCGCCGAGGCCGTCGACTTCGTCAAGAGCGCGAAGCTGGCCGACGTGGGCGACCGCATCGTCATCACCGCGGGGGTGCCCTTCGGCGTCCGCGGTTCGACGAACATGGTCTGGGTGGAACAGGTGAAGTAACCGTGCGGGTGCGTTACGCCCGGGTCCGCGAGGCCGCGGGGCCGCCGCCGGCCGCGGCGCTGGCCCTGGCCGCTGAAGCGCTGCTGCGCCTGGGCGACCGGCCCGAGCCCGAGGGGCTCGCCGACGAGGAGCGCCTGCAGCAGGCGCTGGAACGCGTCGCCCGCGAGGCGGGGGAGGCCGATCCCCGGACCGCCGCGGCGGCGACGCTGGAGCTCCTGCGCGACCGGGGGTGGATCGAGCGGGCGGGCGGCGGGGAGCCGCGGCTCCAGGCCCACCCCGAGCTGCTGCGGCTGGCGGCGCTGCGGGCGCTGCGGGCGCTGCTGCCGCACGCGCGCCCCGCCGCCGGCGCCTGGCCCCGCCCCGGGGTGCGCGGGCCCCACGAGCCCCACGGCCCGGAGCGGCCCTGGCGCTGGGGGGAGCCGCTGCAGCTCGACGCCGCGGCGACCCTGAAGGCGGGGCTGCTGCGGGGCGGGCTGACGCTGGCGGACCTGCGGGTGCGCGAGGGCGAGGGCGGCCGGCGCTCCGCCGTGGCGCTGCTGCTCGACTGCTCCCACTCGATGGTGCTGTACGGGGTCGACCGCTTCGGCCCCGCCAAGCGGCTCGCGCTGGCGCTGCACCACTGGTTGGGGCGCGAGGGCGACCGCCTCCGGGTCGTCTGCTTCCACGACGTCGCCGTCCCGGTTCCGCCCGAGCGCCTACCCTTTCTGCGCGCCCATCCCTCGCACACCAACACCGCCGCAGCGCTCGAGGCCGCCCGGGAGTGGCTGCGCCGCCAGGGCGACGTGCGCCGGCGGGCGGTGCTGGTGACCGACGGCCGCCCCACCGCGGTGCTGCGCCCCGACGGCCGGGTCTACAAGAACGCTTGGGGGCGCGACCCCGAAATCGAGCGCACCACCCGCGCGGCGGCCGCCCGCCTGCGCCGGGCGGGCGCGGAGCTCGACGTCTACATGCTCGACGACGAGCCCCAGGCGCTGGCCCGGGTGCGCGAGTTGGCCCGCACCGCCCGGGGACGGGCGTTCCAGGTCGATCCCGAACAGCTCGGGCGCCGGGTCCTCACCGATCTGATGCGGGCCGCGCGGTAGACTGGGGCATGCGCCGTTGGTGGCAGGCCGCCTGGGTGACGGGCGTGCTTGAGGGCTGGTCGCGGAGCGTGCGGGTCTGGACGCACCGCGCCCCGGCCTGGGTCTGGGAGCAGCGGCAGGCGCGCACGCCGCTCTCGCTCGGCCTCCCCTACTATCCGGCGCGCGGCGCCCGCGGGATCGAGCTCGTGCCCAAGGACGCCTACCTGCAGGAGGTTGAGGACCTCTTGTTCACCTGCACCGCCCCGCCGGAGGAGCGGCGGTAGACTTGGAGCGATGAAGCACCTGCTGGCTCTACGGGACGCGCACTGGGACGAATGGGAGCGCCTGCTGGGGCATCCCTTCCTGCACCGCCTGCGCGGCGGCGAGGTGTCCGAGCGCAGCGTCTACGCCTGGATGGAGCAGAACTACCGCTTCGTCGAGGGGCTGCTGGAGCTGCAGGCGCGCCTGGTGCCCCGGGCCCCCCGCGCCCACCGGCTGGTGCTCGCCCACGGCCTGGTGGGGATCGTCGAGGACCTCGACTGGATGGCCATCCAACCCATCAACCCGGGCGCCCCCGCCCACCCCGCCCGCGAACGCTACCTGGCCTTCCTGCGGCTGTTGGACCAGGAGCCCTACCCGGTCAGCGTCGTCGCGTTGTGGACGATCAACCGCGTCTTCCACGACGCCTGGAGCAGCGCCGCGCCCAGCGGCGGCCCCTTCGTCGACCTGGTGGAGCACTGGACGGCCCCGGAGTTCCATGCCTACCTGCACGACCTCGCCGAGGTGGCCGAGGAGGCGTGGCTGGCCGCCGGCGAAGCGGAGCGTCAACGGGTGCACGCCCTCGTGGGCGAGATCCTGCGCCTCGAGTGGGGCAGCTGGGACATGGCCCAGGCCTTCGCCGGCCACTACGGCTAGCCCGGACCGGCCTCCACCCGCCCCGACCAGACGGTCACGGCCCGCCCCCACAGCAGCACGCGGTCCCCGCGCAGCTCCAGCTCGAGCGTCCCGCCGCGCGCCGACGCCTGGTAGGCGCGCAGGCGGTCCCTGCCCAGCGCCGCGGCCCAGTAGCGGGCCATGCGCGCGTGGGCCGACCCGGTGACGGGGTCTTCGGGTACGCCCACCGCCGGGGCGAAGAAGCGCGAGACGACGTCGTAAGCGCCGCTTTCGTCCCGGGCCGTCACGACCACGCCGCGGGCCGGGGCCCGCGCCAGCAGGCCCGGGTCGGGCGCGAGCGCGCGCACCGCGGCCGCGCTTTCGAGCACCACGATCCAGTCGTCCTCGGCGCGGCCGCTCCAGACCGGGCGCACCCTGCCCAGCGCCGCCGCGATCGCCTCGGGCAGGGGTGCGGCCACGGCCTCGGGCGCGGGGAAGTCGAGGCCGATCCGCGCCCCTGCGCGCGTCGCGTAGAGCCGGCCGCTCCGGGTCTCGAAGGCGAGGCGCGGCTCCGGGCGCTCGAGGTGGCGCCAGAGCACGTGTGCGCTCGCCAGGGTGGCGTGGCCGCAGAGGTCCACCTCGACCTTGGGGGTGAACCAGCGCAGCCGCCAGGCGTCCCCTTCGGGCCAGAGGAAGGCCGTCTCCGAGAGGTTCATCTCCCGGGCCAGGGCCTGCATCCAGGCCGGGTCCGCGGGCGCCTCCAGCACGCAGACGGCCGCGGGGTTGCCCGCGAAGGGGCGGTCCGTGAAGGCGTCGACGCCGAAGAGGCGGCTCACGCCTCCTCCAGCACCACCAGCGCCCGCGCCTGCACGTGGTCCGGGGCCAGCCCCTCGCTGGTCTTGAAGGCCACGCTCACGTCGGCGGGCTCGAGCCCGCACAGCTCGGCGACGCGGCGGCGCATCGCCTCGCGGTAGGGGGCCAGCTTGGGGCGGTCGAGCGTCACCACCGCCCGCACCTGGCGCACCCGGCCGCAGCGGGGGCGCTCGCACCGCAGGGGGTGGGCGCCGGCGAGCTCGAGCACCCGCTCGAGCAGCTCGGCCCCCGACAGCCCCGCCCACCGCGGGTCGGTGTCGGGAAAGACCTCGCCGATGTCCCCCGCGCCGACGGCGCTCAGCACCGCGTCGGCGACCGCGTGCAGCAGGGCGTCGCCGTCGGAGTGGGCCACCGGCCCCCGGTCCGCGGCGACCTCCACCCCGCCCAGCAGCAGCTTCCGTCCCGGCTCGAGCCGGTGCGCGTCCTCACCGAATCCGATCCACATGGTCCCATCCTACCCGCCCCGTGCCCGGCGGTATATTTAAGCATGCCCACCTACGACGAAGCCCTCGAACTGATGCACGCCTGGACCCCTTCCGAGTCCCTGCGCCGGCACATGTACGCGGTCGAAGCCGCGATGCGCGCCTACGCCCGCAGGTTCGGCGAGGACGAGGAAACCTGGGCGATCGCCGGACTGATCCACGACTTCGACTGGGAGAAGCACCCCGAGACCCACCCCAACAAGGGGGCCGACCACCTGGAAGCGCTGGGCTGGCCCGCCGAGATCGTGCGCGCGGTGCGCGCCCACGCCCCCGAGCGCAGCGGCGTGGAGCCCGAGACCCTGATGGAGCGCGCCCTCTACGCCTCCGACGAGATCACCGGCCTCATCACCGCCGCGGTCTACGTGCGCCCCGATCGCTCGATCCACACCCTCACGGTCAAGAGCCTGAAGAAGAAGTTCAAGGACAAGTCCTTCGCCCGCGGCGTGGACCGCGAGATGGTCCGGCGCGGCGCGGAGCTGTTGGGCGTGGAGTTGTGGGAGCACGTTGGCTTCGTGCTCGAGGCCATGCAAGCCGACGCCGAACGGCTGGGGCTGGCGGGCGCGGCGTCCCCCGGGGACTAGGCGGGGCCGTCCAGGCCCAGCTGCCCGGGCAGGAAGAACCCCTCGTCGAGCGTCATCCAGGGGTCTTGGGTGACGATGCGGTAGCGCACCCGGCCCGAAAAGCGCGCCGCGTCCTCGCGCGCCCAGCGCTCGGGGCCGCCCGGCGCCCCCGGGTCGGGGGCGGGCCAGGGGCCGGTTCCGGCGCGCACGATGTAGCGCACCCCGCCCCCCACCACGAGCCAGACGGCCACCAGCCGCGGCGCCAGCCCGGCCAGGCCGCCTTTGGGCCAGTCGGCTCGGCGCACCTCGCCGCTGCCGGAGGCCACGATCCAGAGCGAGGGCTCCGCGCTCACGACTCGGGCGGGTTGGGGCCCCAGAGGAAGCCCGCGATCACCGAGAAGCCGAGCGCGATCATGAAGGCGTTGACGGGGGGGTTCCCCTGCCAGACCAGATAGCCCAGGTAGAGCCACGCCCCCACGAGGAGGAGCAGGGCCAGTACGCGTCGGAGCGGCATGCCCCTACGTTACCAGGAACCAGACGCCGACCCCTGCGAGGACCAGGGACGAGGCGATCCAGAGCGGGTAGACGCGGGCAAAGGCCGGCACCCGCGCGCGCAGGACGACCCCGATCAGGGCGTCGACCAGCCCCAGGGCGACGAGGAAGGCGCCGATGAACGGGTTTGCTTCCATGAAAGCTATCATACGATACCCACCATCTGCCCGCGAAAGTGGCTATACTTACGGCAAGCCATCCGGCCCGCGCTTCGGCGCCTGGAGTTTTTCATGAACGAATCCCCACAGCAAAAAGTCAAGCCCGCGGACTGGGTTCCCCTGGTCCGCCCCTTCGCCCGGCCGCAGGCCTGGCGCAGCCTCGCGCAGGTGCTGACCAGCTACCTGCCCTTCCTGACCCTGTGGTACCTGGCCTACCGCGCGCTCGAGGTGCACTGGGGTCTGACCCTGGCGCTCGACCTCGCCGCCGCCTTCTTCCTGGTGCGCATCTTCATCCTGCAGCACGACGCCGGCCACGGCTCCTTCTTCAAGAACCCCCGCGCCAACGACGTGCTGGGCTTCGTGAGCGGGGTGCTCACCCTGACCCCCTACGGCTACTGGCAGCACGCCCACGCGCGGCACCACGCCACCAGCGGCAACCTCGACAAGCGCGGCGTCGGCGACATCTACACGATGACGACCGAGGAGTACCTGGCGGCCACCCCCTGGCAACGCTTCAGCTACCGCGTCTACCGCAACCCCTTCGTGATGTTCCTGATCGGACCGATCTGGGTCTTCATGCTCAGCTACCGCCTCCCGCTCGGCTACGGCGGCGACAAGCCGAAGGTGCGCGCCAGCGTCTGGTGGACCAACCTCGCGCTGGCCGGCCTGGTGGCCTTCGTCTTCGCCGTCTTCGGCTGGAAGGCCTTCCTGCTCGTCTACCTGCCCGTCCAGTACTTCGCCGCGATGATCGGCATCTTCCTCTTCTACGTCCAGCACCAGTTCGAGGACGCTTACTGGGAGCCCGACCCCCGCTGGGAGTACCTGAAGGCGGCGATGGAGGGCAGCACCTACCTCAAGCTGCCGCGCCTGCTGCAGTGGCTGACCGGCAACATCGGGCTGCACCACGTGCACCACCTGGCCCCGAAGATCCCCAACTACCGCCTGCAGGAGGCCCACGACCGCATCGAGCTGATGAAGGCCGCCCCCACGGTCACCCTCGGCGACGCCTTCAAGATCGCCTTCGCCGACCTGCACCTCTACGACGCCGGCCAGGACCGCCTCGTCGGTTTCCGCGAGGTGGCGGCGCAGGCCCGCGCCGCGGACCGCGAGCGCACCCGCGGCGAGCGCACCGTCCAGTAAACGCCCCGGTCTCGGGAAGAAAACCGCCGGTCTGCGGCGGTTTTTTCGTGGCTACGCGCACGCTTTAGCGCGCGCGGATGCATCTCCTGGTGCATACCTGCATGTCGTGGTATACTGTGTCTTGTCAATAGGCGGAATCCCGGTCCGCCTTTTTTCTTTTGGCGCCGCCTAGCGCGGCGTCGGCAGCACCAGGCCCAACGCGCGGCTGCCGAGCCGCAGCAGCACCGCGGCCGTCGCGGCGGCCGCCAGGGCGTAGGGCCCGGGGCCGAGCAGGTAGTAGAGCGCGGCCCCGCCCGCGGCGGCGGTCGCGTACCAGTCGCCGGCGCGGTAGAAGACGCCCGGCACCTGCTGGGTCAGCAGGTCGCGCAGCACCCCGCCGCCGACGCCGCTCGTCATCCCCGCGAAGACGACGCCCCAGAAGCCGAGGCCGGCCTCGAGCCCGCTGGCCGCGCCCAGCGCCGCGAAGACGCCGAGGCCCAGGGTGTCGAGCAGGTAGAGCGCCCGCCCCAGCCGCCGCACGGCGCGGTGCAGGAAGAAGACCCCCGCGCCCACCAGGGCCACGGTCCAGAGCAGGGCCTCGTCCGAAAGCGCCGCCGGCGGCAGCCGCCCCACGACCAGGTCGCGCACCGAGCCGCCGCCCACGGCGGTGATGCCGGCGACGAGCAGCACGCCCACGAGGTCGTAGCGCTTCCGCACGCCCTCAAGCGCGCCGCCCGCGGCGAAGGCCAGGGTGCCGAGCCAGACCCAGAACTCCACGGGCCCATTGTGGCACGGCCCCGGCACGCGGCGACGCCGGCTAGCCCGCGGGCTTGCTGCGCCGCGGGCGCAGCTCGATCACGCTGGGGATCACCCCGGTGTCGCTTTCCAGCACGTAGAGCACGGTCTCGGCCACGTCGGTGGGCTGGATCTTCCAGTCGGCGTCGGCGCGCGCGCTCGAGAAGGTGGTGTTCACCGAGCCCGGCAGGATCGTGCTCACGCGCACGCCCCGGGGGCGCAGGTCGTGCAGGCTGGCCTCGGCCAGGCCCAGCAGGCCGAACTTGCTGGCGTTGTAGGCCGCGCCGCCGGCGAAGGCGTAGCGGCCCGCCAGCGAGCCGATGTGGACGATGGTGCCGCGCTGCTCGCGCAGCATCGTCGGGAGGACCGCGCGCATGGCGTAGAAGGCGCCGTCGAGGTTGGTCGCGCGCACCCGCGCCCAGTCGTCCTCGGAAAGCTCCCACACGGGGCCGAAGACCCCCACGCCGGCACTGTTCACCAGCGCCCAGACGGGGCCGAAGGCGGCCTCCAGCCGCTCCACCGCCGCAACCAGGTCGTCCGGACGGGTGACGTCGCCGGGCAGGGGGATCGCGGCGCCGCCCGACTCGGGGTAGACGAGCTCGCGGGCCAGGTCCTCGAGGGCTTCGCGTCCGCGCGCGAAGAGGCCCACCTTGGCGCCGCGCCAGGCCAGCGCCCGCGCCACCGCCTCGCCGATGCCGCGGCTGGCCCCGGTGACGAGCACCGCCTTGCCGCGCACCACGCTAGCCACCGAAGCGTTCCAACAGGTCGGGGCGGACGGGGCTGAAGACGTCGAGGACCACGCTGGGCTCGAGCGCCCGCACCGCGTGCGTCGCGCCCCCGGGAATCCAGACGGCCTCGCCGGCGGCCACCTCGCAGACCTCGTCCTCGATCTGAAAGGCCAGCCGCCCCGAGAGCACGTAGGTGATCTGCTCCTCGGGGTGGCTGTGCTCGGGCACGGTCACGCCGTGGTCGAGCACCACGTGGTTGAGCATCGTCTGCCGGCCGCCGAAGGCCGCGGCGCGGGCTCCGGGGAAGAGCTCGCCGTGGGGGCTTCCCTCCAGGTCCTTGCGTTTCATGTCCACTCCTTGATGGGCACGAGTTCGCCGCCCTCGCAGGCCTTTCGCACCACCCGGGCGCGGCGGTCGAACCAGATCTCGAGCACCGCCCGGTCGAGGCTCTCGGGAGCGACGATCACCTTGCGCACGTAGTAACCCTCGGCCGTGGGGCTGAGCTCGCTGGCGCGGGAGATGCGCAGCGGCACGACCTCGCCGCTCTTCTCGGTGCGCACCCGCACCCAGTAGGCCATGCCCTCGGGTTTGACGTGCGGATCGGGTTTGCGGAAGAACATCTCGCCTCAGTCTACTAGGCGTCGCGCACCAGGCGGGTGAGCAGCTCGGCCAAAAGCGCCATGCGCCGGGGCAGCTCGGCGGTGACGATGCGCTCGCTCAGCTGGTGGGCGTCCGCCCCCATCGCCCCCAGGCCGTCGAGGGTGGGCACCCCCAGGTTGGCGGTGAAGTTGCCGTCGGAGCCGCCGCCCACCTTGCCGGGCTTCGAGTCGAAGCCGAGGTCGCGCGCCACGCCGCGGGCCAGTTCGAACAGCGCCAGGCTCTCGGGGGTGGGCTCCATCGGCGGGCGGTTGAGGCCGCCCTCGAGCTCGAGGCGCGCCCCCGGCTGCACCGGCTCGAGCGCCCGCATGAAGCGGTCCACCCGCTCGGCCTCTTCGAGCGTCCAAGCGCGCAGGTCCACGAGCACCTCGGCGTAGTCGGCCACCACGTTGCCGGCCGTGCCGCCGCGGGCCACGTTGGGGCCCAGGGTGGTGCCCTTCTCCAGGTCCTGGGCCTCGACGACGCGCAGCACCTGGTGCGCCGCCTCGACGATGGCGTTCACCCCCTTCTCGGGCTCGACCCCCTGGTGGGCGGCCTTGCCGTGGACGCGCAGCTTGTACCAGCCCACGCCCTTGCGGTGCACCTTGAGGTCGCCGGCGCCGGTGGGGGGCTCGAGCACCAGTGCGTAGTCGGCGCCGCGGGCGGCGTCCTCGATGAAGATGCGCGAGGTCACCGAGCCCACCTCTTCGTCGGGGGTGAGCAGCACCTCCAGGTTGGGGTGTTCGGCCCCCGAGTCGCCCAGGTAGCGCAGCGCCCAGAGGATGAAGAGCAGCCCCGCCTTCATGTCGTAGACGCCCGGACCGTAGATCCGGCCGCGCTCCTCGCGCCACAGCTTCTTCCACGAGCCCACCGGGTGCACGGTGTCGTAGTGGGCGAGCAGCAGCACCCGCGGCCCGCTGCCGCGGCGGAAGAGGCGCAGCACCGCGCCGGCCTCGGTCTCGAAGCGGCGCAGCTCGCCCAGCCCCGCGAACTGGGTCTGCAGCCACAGCGCCGCCTTCTTGATCCCGGGCAGGTGGTGGGTGGGCGACTCGATCTCGACCAGCTCGCGCAGGTCGGTCAGGTAGGCGTCCAGGTGGCGTTCGAAGTATGCGAGGGTGTCTTGGGCACGTGCCTGCGCTGACATCACGTCTTCACGATACTGCAGTTCTCAGGCGATGTCCCGGAGCGTTTCCTCGATCAGCCAGTCCACCACGGCGCGCAGGTCGCCGGTCTCCTGGTAGATGGCCAGCTGCCGGTCGGCGGCGGTGCCGCGGTCGAGGATGGTGTAGACGTGCTCCACCGCCCAGCGGCTGTCCAGGTCGTCGAGGACGTCGTCCACGAACTCGACGAGCTCGACGAGCAGGTCGCGGGCCCACTTCTCGCGGCGCTCGCCGAAGTCGATCAGCTTGCCGTCGAGGCCGTAGCGCGCGGCGCGCCAGACGTTCTCCTCGATCAGCGGGGTGGGGTACTGGCGGAAGGTGACGTTGTCGCGCCGCATCAGCCAGTGCTTGTAGATCAGCGCCTGGGCCAGCGCCGCGATGGCGATGGCGTCGCGGGGGTTGGTGGCCAGGTCGGTGGCCCGGAACTCGATCGTCGGGTAGCGGTGGTGGGCCCGCATCGCCCACCAGATGCGCGAGGCGTCCTGGATGGAGCCGGTCTCGATCAGGACCTCGACGAAGTGCTGGTAGTCGGAGTAGCTGGAGAAGGTGGCGGGGATGCCGGTGCGCGGCAGGCCGCGCCAGATGAGGCTGCGGTAGCTCTTGAGGCCGGTGACGCGGCCGCGCCACAGCGGGCTCGAGACCGAGAGGGCCAGCAGGTGGGGGAGCATGTAGCGCAGGGTGTTGATGGCGTCGACGCGGAACTCGTCGTCGTCCCCCGCCCCCACGTGGACGTGGGTGCCGAAGATGAGCAGGGCGCGCACCGCGTCCTGGAACTCGCCCAGGAGCTCCACGTAGCGGTCCTTCTGGGTGATGGGCACGTCCTCCCACAGCGCGAAGGGGTGGGTGCCGGCGGCGACGATGCGGGCCCCCTTGGCCGCGGCCAGCTGGGCCACCTCGCGCCGCATCTCCACGAGCATGCCGTAGGCCTCGCGGATGTTGGCCGCGGGCGGGGTGCCGATCTCGACCATCGCCTGGTGCAGCTCGGGGTTGAGCAGCTGCTTGAGCGCGAGGGGGGCCTCCCCCAGCACCTCGGAGGCCACCGGGGCCAGGTCGCGGGTCTCCGGATCGATCAGCTGGTATTCTTCCTCGATGCCCACGGTCAGGGGCGGCGCACCCTCGTGCATAACCATTCCTCCAAAACGGTTGGAGCATTTTACGGCAAAGGGCCAGGTTTGCGCAAACGCGCGCCCCCGCCCCGCGCGCTGCGCTGTATAGCTATGCACCGCGGGGTGGGGTAAGCTGGGGCCGTCATGCCGGGAGTCGCGATCATAGGGGCCCAGTGGGGCGACGAGGGGAAGGGGAAGGTCACCGACGCGTTGGTGGCCCAGGCCGACTACGTGGTGCGCTTCCAGGGCGGGGCCAACGCCGGACACACGGTCGTCGCCGGGGGGCACACCTTCAAGCTGCACCTGCTGCCGACGGGGGTGATCCACCCGCACGCGACGAGCGTGCTCGCCGACGGGATGGTGGTCGACGCCGAGGCGTTCGCGGAAGAGCTCGCCGAGATCCGCCGGCTGGGCTTCGAGCCCCGGGTGCGCGTCTCCGAACGGGCGCACCTGGTGCTGCCGCACCACAAGTTCGTGGAGAGCAAGGGCAACTTCGTGGGCACCACCGGGCGCGGCATCGGCCCGGCCTACGCCGACCGCGCCCGCCGCGTGGGCATCCGCGTCGGCGACCTGCTCGAGCCCGAGGTCCTCGCCGAGCGCGTGGAGCGCCTGCTCGCGGCCAAGCCCAACTCCACCGCGGGCGCCGGCTGGACGAGCGCGGCGCGGGCGCTCGAGGACCTGGAGCGGATGCGCGAGGTGCTGGGGCCCTTCGTGGCCGACACCGGCGCCGAGCTGCGCGCCGCCTGGAAGGCGGGGAAGAAGATCCTCTTCGAGGGGGCCCAGGGGACGATGCTCGACCTCAACTACGGCACCTACCCCTACGTGACCAGCAGCCACCCCAGCGTGGGCGGGATCGTCGTGGGCACCGGGCTCTCCCACAAGGCGGTGGGCAAGGTCTACGGCGTGGCCAAGGCCTACGCCACCCGGGTGGGCCACGGCCCCTTCCCCACCGAGCTCGAGGGCGAGCTCGCCGAGACGCTGCGGGAGAAGGGCGGCGAGTTCGGGGTGACCACCGGCCGCCCGCGGCGGGTGGGCTGGCTCGACCTGGTGGCCCTCAAGTACGCCGTGGACGTCAACGGCATGGACGGGATCGTGCTCACCAAGCTCGACGTGCTCTCGGGCTTCGAAGAGGTCAAGGTGGGCGTGGCCTACCGTGAGGACGGGAGCGTGGAGTACCGCACCATGAAGGGCTGGGGCGACCTCGCGGGGCTCGCCCGCCGCGAGGACCTGCCGCGGACGTTGCTCGACTACATCGAGTTCATCGAGGACGCGCTCGAGGTGCCGGTGGTGATGTTCTCGACCAGCCCCCGGCGCGAGGACACCTTCGGCAGCGTGAGCTGGGTGTAAGGGAAGCCCGCGGCCTGCGACGCTGCGGCGGACCCTTCGGCCGTAGACTGAGGCCATGTACGACAGCCACGTGCACACCCCGCTGTGCCAGCACGCCGAGGGCGAGCCCGCGGCCTACCTGGCCGCGGCGCGGGAGCGGGGCCTGGCCGGCCTCGTCTTCACCGACCACAACCCCATGCCCCCCTGGTTCGACCCGAAAAGCCGCATGGGCGAGGCCCAGCTGCCGCTCTACCACCGCCTCGTCGAGGCGGTGCGGGCCCAGGCGCCCGACGGCTTCTACGTGGGGCTGGGGCTCGAGGCCGACTTCCATCCCGGCACCGAGGCCTACGTGCGGGCCCAGCTCGAGGCCTACCCCTACGACTACGTGATTGGCTCGGTGCACTTCATCGGCGCCTGGCCCTTCGACCACCCCGACTTCGCCGCCGAGTTCGAGCGGCGCGACCGGCTCGAGGTCTACGCCGACTACTACGCCCTGGTCTACGCCGCCGCCGAGTCGGGCCTCTTCGACGCCATCGGCCACCTCGACCTGCCCAAGAAGTTCGGCCACCTCCCCCCGGAGGAGGCCTGGGACCTGGTCGAGGGGGTGCTGGGCGCGATCCGCGACGCCGGGATCGCCCTGGACGTGAACACCGCCGGTTGGCGCAAGCCCGTGGGCGAGCTCTACCCCGCGCCCCGGATCTTGCGGCGCGCCCGCGAGCTGGGCGTCCCGGTGGTGCTCGGCTCCGACGCCCACGCCCCGGACGAGGTGGGGGCGCGCTTCGCGGAGGCGGCGGCGCTGCTGGCCGAGGCGGGCTACCGCGAGGCCTGGGTCTACAAGAACCGCAAGCCGGAGCCCTACCCGCTGGAGGCGCCGTGACCCCCAAGGACCTGGCGCGGATGCTGGCCGAGGCCGCCGACCTGATGGAGGTCCTGGGCGAGACGGGCTTCCGGGTGAACGCCTACCGCAAGGCCGCACGGGCGCTCGAGCGCTACGAGGGCGAACTGCCCGAGCTGATGGCCGCGGGCTTCGACCGCCTCCCCGGGATCGGCAAGGGGCTCGCCGGGGCGCTGGCCGAGATCGTGGAGACCGGGGAGTTCGGCTACCTCGAGGAGCTGCGCGGCCAAGTGCCCCCGGGGGTGGCCGAACTCTTCATGGTGCAGGGGCTGGGGCCCAAGCGCATCCGCGCGCTGTGGCAGGCGGGGATCGACAGCCTCGAGGAGCTCGTGCGCGCCGCCGAGGAGGGGCGCGTCGCCGCCATGCCCGGCTTCGGCAAGAAGACCCAGCAGGCGCTCGCCGAGGCCGCCCGCTTCGCGCTCGCCAACCTGCGGCGGGTGCACCTGCCGGTGGGGCTCGAGGCCGCCCGGCTGCTGCTCGCCGACCTGGAGGCCGCGGGGATCCACGCCGCGCTGGCCGGCAGCCTGCGCCGCCGGCTCGAGACCGCGGGCAACGTGGACCTGGTGGCCCGGGCCGCGCCCGAGGCGGTGCTCGCCGCCCTGGGCGAGCACGCGAGCGAGGTGCGCGGCGGCGTGGTGCACGGGCGGCTCGAGGGGCTGCCGCTGCGCGTCTTCTGCGCCACGGAGCGCGACTTCGGCACCGCGCTGGTGCGCGCCACCGGCTCGGAGAGCTGGGTGCGGGCGCTGGGCGAGCTGCCCGTCGCCCCCGACGAGGCCGGGGTCTTCGCGGCGCTGGGCCGGCCGCCGGCGCCCCCCTGCTGGCGCGAGCCCGAGCACCTGGGGCTCGCGCCCCCGGCCCGCCTCGTCGAGCGGCGCGACCTGGTGGGCCTGGTGCACCTGCACACCGCCTACTCCGACGGCAGCGCCTCGCTGCGCACCATGGCCGAGGCGGCCATCGCCGAGGGCTACGCCTACATGGTGGTCAGCGACCATTCGCAGACCGCCGCCTACGCCGGCGGCCTCACCCTGGAGGACCTCGAGCGCCAGTGGGCCGAGATCGACGCCCTGAACGCCGAGCTCGCCCCCTTCCGCATCCTCAAGGGAATCGAGTCGGACATCCTCCCGGACGGCAGCCTCGACTACCCGGACGAGGTCCTGGCCCGCTTCGACGTGGTGCTGGGCTCGCTGCACTCCCACCTCCACCTTTCGCCCGAGGAGCAGACCGAGCGGCTCTTGCGGGCCGTCGAGAGCCCCTACCTGACCGTCCTGGCGCACCCATCGGGCCGCCTGCTGCTGCGGCGCAAGGGCGCGGAGGCCGACTGGGAGCGGGTGCTCGCGCGCGCCGCGGAGCTGGGGAAGATCGTCGAGATCAACGCCAACCCCTGGCGGCTCGACCTCGACTGGCGGCTGGCGCTCGCGTGGCGCGAGCGGCTCGTCTTCTCGATCGGGCCCGACGCCCACGCCCCCGAGGGCTACGCCGACGTCGCCTACGGGCTGTGGATGGCGCAGAAGGCGGGGCTGGGCCCCGAGCGGGTGGCCAACACCTGGCCCGCGGAGCGCTGGCTAGCCCTGCGCGAGGGCGTCTAACGCGGCGCGGACCTCGTCCTCGGGAGCGCGCGCGACGAAGACCACGCGCTCGCCGCGGCTCCAGGTCTGCGCGGCGTGGACGATCTCGGCCTCCTCGCCGCGCAGCCGCACCAGCGGCAGCAGGAAGTCGGGCAGCTCGAGCTGGCCCACGGCCCCGCCGGCGAACCCTTCGGGCACGGGCCACTCCAGGGTGACGACGGGCTCGTAGTTGAGGGCGTGCTCCCAGTCGCGGATGTCGATGGGCCGCCCGAAGGCGATCTGCCCCCCGATCTGCTCCACCATCTCGGCGCTGACGCCCTTGGCGTCGACCACGGGGTAGGCGCGGGCGGTGTGGAACTCCTCGCGGGCGATGGCCACGGCCAGAACGTTGACCTCGGCGTTGGTGGTGGCGGCGAGCAGCGTCTCGGCCTCGTCGGCGCCCACGGAGGCGAGGGTGTCCTCCTCCAGGGCGTTGCCCAGCACCGCCTCGAGCCCGGCGCGCCGGGCGGCCCAGACCAGGCTCTGGTTGCGGTCGATGAGGACGACCTGGCGGCCGTGCTCTTTCATCAGCTGGCCCACCTTGCGCGCCAGGGGTCCGGCGCCCACGAGGATCGCGAGCTTGCCGGTGCGCCGGGTAAGGCCGAGAAGCCGCGCCACCCAGGGGGCCGTCAGCCCCGCGAGGGTGACGGTGACGAAGATGGTCACGAAGACCGCGGCCAGGAGCGCGTCGCCCCCGGGGATGCCCGCCCCCCGGAGCGCGAGCGCGAAGAGCGAGGCCACCGAGGCGGCCACGATGCCGCGGGGCCCGATCCAGGCGACGAAGAACTTCTCCCTCCAGGAGAGCGGCGAGCGCCAGGTCGCCGCCGCCACGGCCAGGGGGCGCACCACCAGCGCCAGCACCAGCGCGGTCCAGACGGCGGGCCAGCCGGCCTCGCGCACCACCGCCAGCGGCAGGTCGGCGGCCAGGAGGATGAAGAGCACGCTGATGCCCAGCACCGTGAGCTGTTCCTTGAAGTGGCGCAGGCGGCGCTCCTCGGGCACCTCGCTGCGCTGGAAGACCAGGCCCATGGCCACCGCCGCCATCAGGCCGGCCTCGGGCAGGAGCGCCTCGGCGGCGGCGAAGGCGACCCAGACGCCGGCGAGGGCGACCAGGTTGCGCAGCTCGAGCGGCACCCAGTCGTGCCGGCGGAAGAGGCGCGAGAGCAGGAGCGCCCCCACCGCCCCGACCGCGCCGCCGGTGAGGAGGCGGCCGAAGTAGGCCCAGACCGCCCCGTACCAGGTGAGCGGGTGGGCTCCGGAAAGGCCGAGGACGACGTCCATCACCGCGACGGCCAGCACCGCGCCCACGGGGTCGACGAGGATCGCCTCCCCCTCGAGGATGGCCTTGAGCTTGCGCGGCACCCGCACCCGCCGCAGGAGCGGCTGCACCACGGTGGGTCCGGTTACAGTCATCAGGGAGCCGAAGAGGATGGCCAGCGGCCAGGTGAACCCGGCCAGCGCGTAGGCGGCCAGCGTGGCCAGCACCCAGGTGACGACCACCCCGGTGGTGATCAGCCCGCGCACCTCGGACGCGGCGCGGCGCAGGTCCTCGAGGCGCAGGCTCAGGGCGCCCTCGAAGAGGATGACGGCCACGGCCAGCTTGACGAGCACCCCGAGGCCTTCGCCCATGTACTCGGGGTGCACCCAGCCGAGGACGCTCGGGCCCGCGAGAACCCCGGTGACCAGCAGCAGGACGATCGCGGGGATGCGCAGCCGGTGCGCGACCAGCTGCGCCGCCAGGCCCAGGCCCACGGCCCAGGAAATGGTAAGGAGCAGCGCCTGTTCGTGCGGCACGGGGGGTCAGGCCTCTTCGTCTGCGGCTTCGTCCCCGCCCGCGCGGCCCAGCAGCCGGTCTTCGAGCTCGCCCAGGTAGGCGGCCAGGGTGTTGCCGGTGCGTTCGACGTCGGAGGCGAGGCCGCGCTCCAGGCTCTCCAGACGGGCCAGCAGCTCGCCCTTGAGCTGCTCGGTCTTCTGGTCCACGCGCCCGGAGATCTCGGTGTGCTGCGACTTGAGGGTGTCGTGCTCGAGGGAAAGGGCCTTGCGCGCCTCCCCGGCCTCGAGGCTGACGTGCGCCTTGAGGTCGGACTGGCCCTGGGCCAGCGCGCTCAGCTCCTGCTCGAGGTAGCGCTTGAGCTCGGCGAAGCGGCTGGCCTCGGCCTGGTCGGCGAGCTTGCGCGCCTGCTCCACCTGGCGGGCGTAACGGCGGATCTCGATGAGGGCCCCGGTTTCGATCACGGCGATGAAGATGAAGTAGAGCAGGCTGAGGAGCGCGATCACGGCCAGCAGGATCAGCCCCAGCGGCGCGGAGACGCGCGTGAAGAGCAGGTTGATCTCGCTGGGCGCGGTGAAGAGCGGCCAGTTCAGGCCGGCGAAGAGCGCCACCAGCAGCAGGATGACCAGCACGGTCAGGTTGCGTAGGTTCATGGAACCCCCTTTCCCCGGCGGGCCGGGAACGTCGTCTGCGATTATACTTCGCGCGAGATTTTTTCCGGAACGATGCGGGTTCCCAGCTTGCCCGAGAGCAGGCGGGGGAGGCTGCCGGGCTCGCCCGGGGCGATCATCACCCAGGGGGCGCCGAACTCGAGCGCCGTGAGCGCGGCCCGCACCTTGGGGATCATCCCCCCGGCGATCGTGCCGTCCTGGATGCGCGCCTCCACCTCGGCCCCGTCGAGTACGGGGATGCGGCTCTCGGGGTCGGCGGGGTCGGCGAGCACCCCCGGCACGTCGGTCAGGTAGACGAGCGGCTCGCCCAGGCAGCCAGCCACCGCCGCGGCCACCTCGTCGGCGTTGACGTTGAGCGGCCCCCCTTCGGCGCTCGCGATCGGGCTGATCACCGGCGTCAGGTGGCGGCTCATCAACGCGAAGAGGAGCGAGGTGTTCACCGCGGTGATCCGCCCCACGCGCCCCAGGCGCTCGTCCAGCGGCTCGGCGCGCAGCAGCCGGGCGTCGCGGCCGCTGAGGCCCACGGAGAGCCGCCCCAGCTGCGAGAGCCGGTCGGCCAGCTCCTTGCCGAGCTGCGTCAGCACCTGTTCCACCACCGCCATCTGTTCGGGCGGGGTGACGCGCAGGCCGCTTTCGAACCGGGTTTCGAAGCCGCGCGCCTCCAGCTCGGCCCCGATGCGCGGGCCTCCGCCGTGCACCACGATCAGCTCCCCCTCGTGGTGCGCGAGGTCGCGCACCAGGGGCTCCGCTCCGTCCAGGCTTCCGCCGATCTTAACCACCAGCATGGTCTTCCTCCAGCGCGGGCCCGGGCGCCGCGTCGTCCTCGACGACCCAGACGTCCTCGGGCAGCCCGCCTTCCTCGTCGAGTTCCAGTACGTCGCCGAATCCGATCACGGCGTGGTCGGGAAAGATCCCCAGCATGCCCGCCAGCGCGCGCACCGCCGCGGTCTTGGGCTCCCCCGCCTGGGCGGCGGCCACCGCCGCGGCGTCCAAGTCGTCGGGCAGGCGCCCGGCGGACCCCGACGGCGCGCCCTCCACCCCCTCGCAGAAGCGGTAGCGGACGCGGCCGCCCTCGGCCAGCCCCCAGCACAGCCCCTCGTCCTCGTAAACGGCGAAGAGCGCCGCGCGGCCGATCCGGGCCGCCGCCTCGAGCGCCGCCCAGAGCCGCGCGGGCAGCTCGTCGGCCTCGAGACCTTCGTCGTAGAGGCTGTACCAGGGCGGATCGGGCGCCACGTAGAGCGCGAGCCCCGGGGTGCGGAGTTCGCGCGCCAGGGCGCGCACCGCGTCCGCGTCCTGCGTGCGAACGTGCAGGCTGGTGAAGCTGCGCACGCCGCAATCTTACACGACCGCCCGCGGGTGCGGGTGAGGTCGGGGCGCGCCTAGGGCTCGAGTCGGAAGCTGACCTGGCCCTTGAGCTCGCCGTTGAAGAGGAAGTAGACCGTCCACTCCCCCTCCTGGACGCGGGCCTTGGTGGGGTTCAGCTTGAAGTGCCAGAAGGTGGGCTTGACCCGGCCCTCCCAGCTCTTGGGGACGTCGAAGCTGTACCCGGCGCGTTCGACCTCGCCGCGGGGCGGGATCAGGTACATCTCGAAGGCCTCCTCCCCGGCGTCGCCGGGCTCGAAGCGCCAGTAGGTGACGAAGACGATCGCCCCGTCGGCGGCGTGAAAGACGCGCGCGGGGCGGGCGATCTTGTAGGTGTGCAGATCGGCGGGGTCGAAGCCGGGCGCGGGCGGGCCCATCTCCACGCGCTCGAGCTGGGCGGCGAAGGCCAGACCGAGGGCCAAGACCAGCGAAAGACCGATCCGGAGCATACCCAAGCATACCGCGCGGCGCCGTGCCATAATGCGCGCGTGCGTTACGCCTGCCCCTCCTGCGGCCGCTGGGTGCGCCCCTTCGTCGAGGTGATCGCCGTCAGCTGCACCCGCTGCGGCGCCTACGCCCGCCGCGAGGAGGAGGACCAGGACCCCCTCTTCGCCCGAGGCGAGGCCCCCGGGGAGGAGGCCGCAGAAGAAGAGGGCTAGCGCCGCCCCTGCCCCAGCACGGCCACCCCCACCCCCACGAGCAGCACCGCCGCCCCCGCGAAGACGAGCGGCGCCGGCACCTCCCCGAAGAAGAGGTAGGCCAAGAACCCCGAGCCCAGGGGCTCGAAGAGGATGGCCAGCGTCACCATCACCGGCGGGATCCAGCGCACCGCCCAGTTGAAGCTGGTGTGGCCGATCAGCTGGCTGGTGAGCGCCATGGCCAAGGCGTAGCCGTAGAAGGCGGGCGGCCAGCCGGTGTAGGGGGTGCCGAAGAGCGCGGGCAGCGGCAGCAGCACCGCCGCCGCGGTGGCGTAGGCTACGGCGACGTACTGCCCGATCGAGAGCCCGCGGCGCTGGGCCTCGCGGCCCAGCAGGAAGTAGCCGCTCACCGTCCAGGCGCCCACCAGCGCCAGCGCGTCCCCCAGGAGCGGCGCGGAACCGGCCGACCCCCCGGCGGCGTCGCCCAGCCCGATGAGCACGCCGCCCGCGGTGGCGAGCAAGATGCCCCCCAGGGTGAGGCGGCCGACGCGCTCGCCCAGCCAGAGCCAGCCGAAGAGCGCCACCCAGATGGGGTTCGTCGTCACGATCGTGACCGAGGCGGCCACCGAAGTGTAGGCCAGGCTGGTCACCCAGGTGCCGAAGTGGGCGGCGAGGAAGACCCCGGCGAGCACGGCCATGGCGAACGCCCCGGGCCGGGGGCGGGCGCGCGCCAGCCCGGGCCAGGTCGGCGCCAGCAGCAGCGCCGCGATCCCCAGGCGCACCCCCGCGAGCAGCAGGGCCACCCCGGGTCCGGCGCTGCCGGCGCTGGCGAAGGCGAAGCGAATGAAGATCGCGGCCGCGCTCACCGCGGCCACCCCCACGACCAGCACGGCGACCACCGTGCCCGAACCCGGACGAGCCCCCATGGTCCGATCCTACCCCGCAGGGAGACGCGTCCCCGGGCGCTCTGCCTATAATGGGCTCACCATGAAACTACCCTCGCTCTTCGGCGGCACCCGCGGCCTGGAGGCCCAGATCGACCTCTACTTCGACAAGGTGCAGGAGGCCGGTCTGGTCTTCGGCCGGGCGATGGAGATCTACCTCGACCGCGGCGTCTCGGAAGAGTACGGCGACCTGGTGCGGCGCGTCACCGAGGTGGAGGAGGAGGCCGACGACCTGCGGCGCGAGATCGAGACCCAGATGACCACCCACACCCTCATCCCCGAGCTGCGCGAGGACGTGCTCTCGCTCATCGAGCAGGTGGACGAGGTGACCAACCACTACGAGGCGGCGGTCTACAGCTTCTACATCCAGCGGCCCGTCATCGCCGCGGCCTACCGGGCCGACTTCGCCGAACTGGCGCGGATGGTGCAGCAGACCGCCGAGGAGATGGTCACCGCCGCGCGCGCCTTCTTCCGCGACCTCAGCGCCGTGCGCGACCACGTCAAGAAGGTGCAGTTCTACGAGTCCGAGGCCGACAAGATCACCACCCGCGTAGGGCGGCAGATCTTCGAGAGCGACCTCGACCTGGCCCACAAGATGCACCTGACCTCCTTCCTCGACCGCCTCGACAGCATCGCCGACACCGCCGAGGACATCGGCGACAAGCTCTCGATCCTGACGATCAAGCGGATGGTCTGATGAACCCGGGCCTCTTCGCCTACCTGTCGAGCGGCCTCTTCCTGGGCTGGTCGCTCGGGGCCAACGACGCGGCCAACATCTTCGGCACCGCCGTGGGCACCCGCATGGTGCGCTTCGCGACCGCCGCCCTCATCGCCAGCGTCTTCGTCATCCTGGGGGCGGTGATCAGCGGTGCGGGGGCCTCGCACACCCTGGGCAAGCTGGGGGCGATCAACACCCTGCCGGGGGCGTTCATGGCGGCGCTGGCGGCCGCGCTGAGCGTCTACCTGATGACCCAGCGGGGGCTGCCCGTCTCCACCAGCCAGGCGATCGTCGGCGGCATCATCGGCTGGAACCTCTTCATGGGCCGGCCCACCGACCCCGCGGTCGTCTCCAAGTTCGCCTTCGCCTGGGTGGCCTCGCCGATCATGGCCGGGATCATGGCGGCGCTGCTCTTCATGCTGACGCGCGCGGTGCTGCGCCGCACCAAGATCCACCTGCTGCGGCTCGACCACTACACCCGCGCGGGGCTGATCCTGGTGGGCGCCTTCGGGGCCTACAGCCTGGGGGCCAACAACATCGCCAACGTCATGGGGGTCTTCGTGGGGGTCGCCCCCTTTCGCGATCTGCAGCTGGGCCCGATCGTGCTCACCTCGGCGCAGCAGCTCTTCCTGATCGGCGGCCTCGCCATCGCCGTGGGCATCTACACCTACTCCGAACGGGTGATGCTGACCGTGGGGCAGGACATCGTGCGCCTCACCCCGGTGGCGGCGCTGGTGGTGGTGCTGGCGCAGTCGCTGGTGCTCTTCCTCTTCGCCTCGCAGTCGCTGGCTTCCTGGCTGATCCAGCACGGGCTTCCGGCGCTGCCGCTGGTGCCGGTCTCGAGTTCCCAGGCGGTCGTGGGGGCGGTGATCGGGCTGGGGCTGATCACCCCCGGCGAGCGCGTCCGCTGGGACGTGGTGCGCAACATCGCCATCGGCTGGCTCCTCACCCCTACGGTGGCGGCGATCATCTCGGTGGTGGGGATGTTCGTGCTGCAGAACGTCTTCAACCTGCCGGTGCGGCCTTGAGGCCAAAGCAGCCAAAGATCCTTTAGCTCTTGGCGGTTGCACGTCTCTCTGTGAATCAGACGAGGTTTATTCTTGTCATGTGATTTAATCTTGAACTATGACATGGAAAGAGGCAGTTTTAAAAGCGCTACGTCGCCTTTCGAGAAGGCATCTCACAACAGTTTTAAAGCGCCAAACAATCATTGAAGAAGAACTGATGACCATAGTAATCCACACTGGATCTCGTGGGAAAACACCAGAGCAGACTCTGAACAGGACCTTGCAAGATTTGCGCGATGATGGAAAAATAATTTTTTTAGACAACAAAGGAACGTATCATTTGGTTTTCCTAGAAGATCTGCCCCCCGCCGACATCAGTGTTGATTATAAAGCTCCACCACGAGCTCCAGCCACTATTCATCGTATTAAACGTGACACAGCAATAATCGCTCGTCTAAAAAGTCTGTATGAATACCAATGTCAAATTTGCGGCTTGCGGATACGATTACAAGATAGGTACTACTGCGAAGCCCACCACCTGCGCCCGCTTGGGGAGCCACACAGTGGTCCCGACATAGAAGATAATATTATTATTGTTTGTCCAAATCACCACGTACAACTGGACTATGGCGCTTTACAAATACATGTAAGAGATTTACTGACATACAAGCACAGAATAAACCAAGAATACATTAGTTATCATAATAACGTTATTTGCCATCCGGCTGCGCGTGAGGAAATATAACGCTCTCTTGCATCCCGAACGCAAAATAACCTGATCACCTTTCCAGGCTCTCGAGAGAGGCCAAAGCGGACGCGCCATCACCTCTGCAAGTTAGTTCGGGTATCCTGACCCCGTGAACCCGACCCCCGAACCCGAGTTCGTGCAGGTCTTCACCACCGGCGGCACGATCGACAAGGTCTACTACGACGCCAAGGACGACTACACCGTGGGCGACCCGCAGATCGGCAAGCTGCTGGAGGAGGCGCGGGTCAACTTCCCCTACGCGATCGAGGCCCTCTTCAAGAAGGACAGCCTGCAGATGACCGACGCCGACCGCGCGCGCATTCGTGAGGCGGTGGCGGCCGCTCCGGCGCGGCGGGTGCTCATCACCCACGGCACCGACACGATGGTGGAGACGGCCCGGGCGCTCGTGGGCGTGCCCGACAAGACGATCGTGCTCGTGGGGGCGATGCAGCCGGCGCGCTTTTTGGGCTCGGACGCCGAGTTCAACATCGGCTACGCGGTCGCCGCGGTGCAGCTGCTGCCCCCGGGGGTCTACATCGCCATGAACGGCCAGGTCTTCGGGGCCGAGCGCGTGCGCAAGAACCGCGAACGGCTGCGGTTCGAGGCCGCCCCCTAGCGGGGCCGCCAGGCCAAGAGCCGGAGCGCGTTGGCGGTGACGAGCAGGGTCGCGCCGGTGTCGGCCATGACCGCGAGCCAGAGCCCGGTGTAGCCGAGCAGGGTGGTGACCAGGAAGACCGCTTTGAGGCCCAGGGCCACGGCGACGTTGGTGTAGATGTTGCCGAGCGCGGCGCGGGCGAGGTTCAGGAAGTGGGCGAGCCGCAGTAGGTTGGGCTCGACCAGGGCCACGCCCGCGGCCTCGAGCGCCACCTGGGTGCCGCTGCCCATGGCCACGCCTAGGTCGGCGGCGGCCAGGGTGGGGGCGTCGTTCACGCCGTCGCCGACCATGCCCACCGGGTGGGGGAGCTCGGCGAGGGCCTCGAGCTTGTCCTCCGGGCGCAGCTCGGCGTGGTAACGGACCCCGCCCAGCTGCTCGGCGAGGCGGCGCACCGCCGGCTCGCGGTCGCCGGAGAGGATGACGGTCTCGATGCCCAGGGCCCGCACCCGCTCGAGCGCCTCGGCCGCCTCGGGCCGCGGGGCGTCTTCGAAGAAGAGGACGGCCACCGTACGCCCGTCGAGCTTGACCACGCTCGCGGTCTCGCCGTTCTCGCTCACGCCCGCGGGCAGGCCGCCCGCGGCGGCGGGGCTGCCCACCCAGACCTCGCGGCCCGCCACCCGACCCTTCACCCAGGCGCCGGGCAGGGCGTCCAGGTCTTCGGCCTCGGGCACCGGGACTTCCAGTTCCTCGGCGCGCGCGAGGACGGCTTCGGCGATGGGGTGGGCGCTCGAGCGCTCGAGCGCCGCCACCAGCGGCAGGACCTCGCGCTCGTCCATGCCCCAGACCCGCACGAGCCGCGGCCGCCCTTCGGTGAGCGTGCCCGTCTTGTCGAAGGCGAGGGCGCGCAGGCGTCCGGCGGTCTCGAGCACGTCGCCCCCCTTGACGAGGACGCCCATCCGCCCCGAGCGCGCCAGCGCCGAGGTGACGGCCGCCGGCGCCGAGAGCACCAGGGCGCAGGGGCAGCCGATGAGCAGCAGGGCGAGCCCGCGGTAGATCCAGACCTCGAAGGGCTGGCCGAAGAGCAGCGGCGGTACCGTGGCCGCGAGCGCCGCCGCGACCACCACGAGCGGGGTGTAGTAACGGGCGAAGCGGTCGATGACGCGCGTCGTGGGGCTCTTCATCG
Organism: Oceanithermus profundus DSM 14977; assembly: GCF_000183745.1. NCBI lineage: Bacteria > Thermotogati > Deinococcota > Deinococci > Thermales > Thermaceae > Oceanithermus > Oceanithermus profundus. The sequence goes on from NC_014761.1 coordinate 29,006, forward strand.
CGTCGGCGCGCTCGACCAGCTTCTGGATCTGCGCCAGCGCGCTGTCCGCGACCGGCGCGGTCACCCGCGCCACCAGCTGCCCCTCGAGCAGCACGGTGCCCGCGTAGATGGGGTCGCCCGCACGCTTGGGCACGGGCGCGGACTCGCCGGTGAGCATCGACTCGTCCACCGCCCCCGCGCCCTCCAGGACCACGGCGTCGGCGGGGATGCGTTCCCCGGCGGGCACCTGGACCCGTTCGCCCACCGCCAGGAGCTCCACCGGCACCTCGCGCACGCGGCCGTCCGCTTCGAGCCGCCGCGCCTTGGTGGGGGCCAGCTTGGCCAGTTCGCGCAGGGTGCCGCGGGCGCGCGAGGCCGCCAGGCCCTCGAGCACCTCGCCGATCAGGAAGAGGAAGACGACGACGAGCGCCTCGGGGGCGGCGTCGATGAGGATCGCGCCCACGACCGCGATCGAGACTAGGGCGTTGATGTCGAGGCCACCGCCGCTTTTCAGCACCGCCCAGGCCTTGCGCGCCAGCGGGGCCACGCTGACCAGGGCGCCCGCGCTCCAGACCCAGCGGGCCGCGGCGGGCCAGAGCAGCTGACTGACGAGCGCCAGCACGATGAAGCCCGCGCTCACGCCCAGCATCTTCACCTTGGGGTTCTGCCACCAGGGCGCCTCGCCGGCCGGCTCGCGCTCGGGGCGCACCTTGTAGCCCAGCGGCTCCACCGCCCGGGCCACCGCCTCAGGACGGGCCTGGGCGTCCAGCTTGACGAAGAGCTTGCCGCTGCCGTAGGCCACGACCACTTCCTTGGCGCCCGGCAGCTTGCGGACCGCCTTTTCGATCTTGACCGCGCAGTCGGCGCAGTCCAAACCTTCGACGTCGAAGGTGAGTTCACGTACGGGGGCGTTCATGGGTCCATCTTATGCTAATATGAGCAGTCGTTCAAGTATTGCCTCTCCCACCGGGGCGGCGCCCGCGAAGGAGCGCGGCGCGCCGCTACTCTCCGGCGTGCTCGAGCGCGTCTTCCAGGATCTCCTCGACGTGCCGGTCGGCGAGCCGGTAGAAGACCTGGCGCCCCTCGCGCCGCCAGCTCACCAGCCGGTTGTCGCGAAGCACGCGCAGCTGGTGGCTGATCGCGCTCTGGCTCATGCCCAGCAGGTGCGAGAGGTCGCAGACGCACAGCTCCCCCTGCTTCATGGCCAGCAGGATGCGCATCCGCGTGGGGTCGGCCAGGGCCTTGAGCAGCACCGAGGCCCGCGCGATCGTGTCGGCGTCGGGGAGGGCGGCCCGCGCGCGCTCGAGCGCCTCGGGATGCAGCGTCAACGTGGTGCAGACGGCGACGTCGTCTCGAGCCACGCCTTCATTCTAGCCGAAGGTGCCCTTTCCGGCAGGGACATATAGCCGTGGTACATTGAACAAGCAAGGAGGGAAAGATGAACCATGCGACGAGTGCGGACGGCACCCGTATCGCCTGGACCGCCGAAGGCTCGGGACCGGCGGTCGTCCTGGTGCACGGGATCACCGAAAACCTGCGGGTCTGGGACCCGGTGGCGCGGCGCCTGACCGGAGAGCGCACCGTGGTGCGCCTCGACCTGCGCGGCCACGGGGCCTCGGGGCGCGCGGACGGCTACGGGCTGGCGGCGATGGTCGCCGACGTGATCGCGGTCATCGAGGCCGCGGGGATCGAGCGGCCCGACGTGGTGGGGCACTCGCTGGGGGGCCTGGTCGCCTCGGCGCTCGCAAACGCCTACCCGGTGCGTTCGGTGGCGAACGTGGACCAGCCGCTGGCGCTCGCCGGGTTCAAGGCCATGCTCGAACCGCTGCGGGCGCCTCTGGAGGACCCCGCGACCTTCGGGCCGGTGATGGAGCAGCTGATGGGCCAGCTCGAGGGCGAACGCCTGGACCCCGCCGAGCGCACCCGTCTGCGGGCGCTGCGGCGGCCGCTCCAGGAGGCCGTGCTGGGCATCTGGCACGACGTCTGGGTCCTCTCGGAGGACGACCTGGCGGTGCTGGTGAACGAGCTGCTTGAAGGGTACCGGACGCCCTACCTGGCGCTCCACGGCATCGACCCGGGGCCGGCCTACGTGGACTGGCTCGCGGCGCGCATTCCCGGCGCGGCCGTCGAGGTCTGGCCCGAGTACGGGCACTACCCCCACCTCGTCGATCCCGACCGTTTCGTGGAGCGGCTGCGCGCGTTCTGGGCCGCGGCCTGACGGGAGGGTTTCGTGAACCCCTTGCGCCATACTGAGGCATGGCGCGGATCCTGATCGTCGAAGACGACCGCGAGATCGCCGCCCTCGCCGCCGCGCAGCTGGAGCGCGCCGGCCACGCCGTGCGCGTCGTGCACGACGGCGAGGCGGGGCTTGCGGAGGCGCTCGAGGGCGGGCACGACCTGCTCGTCCTCGACGTGATGCTGCCGGGGGTGAGCGGCTTCGAGATCGTCGAGCGCCTGCGCCGCCGGCCCGGCTACCCGCGGGTGCTGATGCTCACCGCCCGCGCCGAGGAGGTGGACCGGGTGCTGGGGCTCGAGCTGGGCGCGGACGACTACCTGACCAAGCCCTTCTCGCTGCGCGAGCTGGAGGCGCGGGTGCGGGCGCTGTTGCGGCGCGGCGTCGGGCCCGAGCCGAAGCCCGCGGGCCCGCTCGTCTTCGGCGCGCTCGAGATCGACCCCGCCGCCCGGCGGGTACGGGTGGACGGGCGGACGGTGAACCTGACCGCCCGCGAGTTCGACCTGCTCTACGAGCTGGCGCGCCACCCCGGGCGCGTCTACACCCGCGCCGAGCTGCTCGAGCGCGTCTGGGGCGCGGGATTTTCGGGGTACGAGCACACCGTCAACTCGCACATCAACCGCCTGCGCGCCAAGATCGAACCCGACGCCAAACGCCCCGTCTACGTCGAGACCGTCTGGGGCGTGGGCTACCGCTTCGGGGGCGGGGAGGCGTGAGGCGCCTGGCCGCGCGGCTGGCGCTGGCGTTCTCGCTGCTGGTGCTGCCGCTGGGGGCCCTCTTCGTCTGGGGGGCGCTCGACGCCGCGCGCCGCTACCACCAGGAGATCGCCCAGAACCAGTACCGCGACCTGGCCGCCAACCTGCTCCACAAGAGTCCGGACCTGATGGTCGGCGGCGAACGGGCCGGGGCGCTCGACGCGCTGGCCGCCGAGCTGGCCATGACCAACCCCGGCGTCGAGGTCTACCTGCTCGACGCGGAGGGCCGCATCGTCGGGGCCTCGCCCCCCATGGACGCCCTGGTGCGCAAGCGGGTGGACCTGCGCCCGCTCGAGCGCTTCGTGCGCGGCGAGGTGCGGGGGCCGCTGCTGGGCGACGACCCCAAGCGGCCGCGGGGCCGCCAGGTCTTCTCGGCCGCGCCGGTGCCCGGGGGCGGTTGGATCTACGTCCTCCTCTCCGACCTGGCCCTCGACTCGGTGGCCGAGGCCGTGGCCGGCAGCACCGTGCTGCGGCTGGCGCTGTGGGCGGGGCTGGGGCTGGTGCTGCTGGCGGCGCTCGTGGCCGCGGGCACCGCCTGGGGGCTGACGCGGCGGCTCACCGCCCTGGAGGCGGCGATGGAGCGCTTCGACCCCGCGGCCGAGGCCGGCCCGCCCGACCCGCCCGCGGGCGAGCGCGACGAGATCGACCGCCTGCACGCCCGCTTCGCCGAGCTGGCCGCCCGGGTGCGGGCGCTCCTCGCCTCCGAGCGCGAGGCCGACCGCCACCGGCGCGAGCTGGTGGCCGGGGTTTCGCACGACCTGCGCACCCCGCTGGCGGTGCTTTCGGGCTACCTGGAGACGCTGGAGCAGGCGGGGGAGCGCCTGAGCGCCGCCGAGCGCGCCCGCTACCTGGCCGCGGCGCGGGCCCAGGCGGCGCGGCTGGCGCGGATGACCGACGACCTCTTCACCCTGGCGCGGCTCGAGTCGGGGGCCTGGCCCTTCGCCCCCGAGCCGCTGGCGCTCGCCGAGCTGGTGCAGGACGTGGTGCTCGAGCTGCGCCCGCGTTTCGAGGCCCGTGGGGTGGCGCTCGAGCTGGCCCCGCCGCCGGGGCCGCTCGTGGTGCAGGGCGACGCGGGGCTCTTGGAGCGGGCGCTCGTCAACGTGCTGGTCAACGCGCTGGAGCACACGCCCGAGGGCGGCCGGGTAACGGTGCGCCTGGCCGAGGCGGAGGGCGAGGCGCGGGTCGCGGTGGCCGACACCGGCTCCGGCATCGCCCCCGAGGACCTGCCCCACCTCTTCGAACGGACCTTCCAGCGGCGCGACGGCGGCTCCGGACTGGGCCTCGCCATCGCCCAGCAGGCGTTGCGCCTGCACGGCGGCCGCGTCGAGGTGGAGAGCGCCCCGGGCGCGGGCAGCCGCTTTGAGATCAAGCTACCCTTACCAGGGCGGGATATATACCAGCCCTAGCTGTAGGTGAATACTTTCGGGCATCGTGTCTTCACCCACTAGATGAACCAAACCATCTTCTACCTTGTCGCCTAGGTTCCATGTTGGCTCAACAACAACACTGCTACCGTCTTCAAGGTCCAAGAATAACAGCTGGCGCTGCGGCAAGTATGCGCTATCTTCGGTTACGGCATGGATACGGAAGCCAACAAGCTGACGGCCTACAAGTTTTTGTATGACTCCTTGATGTATATAAAGCTTTGTTAGATCCTCGCTGCACTCCAATTTGAGTTGCTTAATAGCGTCATGGTCAATAATCGAGAAACTCACACTCATGTCGGATGCGGCTGGCGTTTTCTTGCTAATGAAGGTTATTCCGTCCGCATGAAAAGTGATTGCAATTTGCGAGCCGCTGTTGAATCGAATCCGCAGGGCGTCTCTTGAGACTTCTCCACTTTTCTTGATTTCGCAGACCTCAACACCACTGATTTCCTGATGGAGGTATTTCGATAAATTCGTATTCTCTGGTTTATCAACGGGGGTGTCAGAGTATGTAGGCAAACTGGCAAGCGCTAAGGCTTTTTCTTTTCCAGTGTAAAAATTATATTCTAATATATAAACGAGATGCTCCACACTCTTGGCAAGCCGCTCTAGATCGTAGACAAACGTTTCATAAGCCTCGCATCTGACCGCGCTTTCACGCACCTTATGAACGCTCTTTCCTCGATACTTACTAATGTGTCCAAGGATTTCTTGTAAATATGTAGCCTCTGGAAACGCTGCTTTCAGAGCCTTATAACCTTTCTTGCTATTAGATGATTTTCTTTTTAGAATGCTGCCTAACTTATTAATGCATTCCACATCTAATGCGTCGTTAATATATCGATAAAGCTCTCTGTGTGCATCCTCATAGGCGTGCGTGTGATTCACAAATGGAAACCGAAGGGATACTAACTCGGTATGTCGAATAGAGAAAATTCCGCAACCCGCATGTACTTGAGACAGCGCATTGGCCCACTCAACCTGTTTAATTAGCTGCTGCAAAGGAGGCGTTTCTTTTGCCCAGTCTCCTTTCAAGTAGACAGAAACCCACTCTTCAAATTTAGGGTCTGGGCTGTCTTGAAATTCAGACGGGTCTAGTTCGAAGCAGTCCCACTTCGATTGTTCTGACGCAGCCGTATTCTTCATAAGATCAGGCTTATATGCCGCAATGGCTAGTTCTCCGTCAGGGAGCTCTCGAAAAGCGAAGCGTAAGTTAATGAGGTTTTCTGGAGGTGCGCTCTCAGTCGACTTAATATGGCCACCGTGCAACCCAAACTCAATGCTATATTTATCCGGTCGACCAAGATAAACATATAAAATTTCGGAGCGAAAGAACCTCAAAAAGCCTAGAGGATTCATCATAGGAAATATTCTACCACACGGCCTTGTTAGGACCGTGCGGTAGTCCGGATATAGAGTTCTACTTCACCGGCGCGACCGTCACCTTGATCACCGGCCCCGTGAGCTCGACGCCCATCACGTCGTGGACCACGCCGCCCTCGTCGGCCCCGTAGTTCTTGCCCATCTGCCGCGGGGCCTGGTTGGGCCCCTCGCCGGCGGGCTCGTTCACCTCGGTACCGGCGTCCCAGAGCTTGAAGTACATCGTCACCTCGCCCTCGAGCGGGTGGTTCATGGGGAAGAGTTCGATGCCCTCGGGCCCCGGCGCGTAGAACCAGTCGTTCGACTGCACGAACATCGTCGCCAGCGAGAGCCGCGCCCCCGGGGCGGCGGTGATGCGGAAGGTGTAGGCCTCGCCCGGGAAGATGGGGGCGGGCGCGTCCTTGCCCGCGGGCACGGCGAAGACGCCCGCCGAAGCCACCCCCGGCTTCATCGCCAGCTCCGCGGCCAGCGCCGCGGGGTCGCCGTCCTCGGCGAGCCGTTCGAGCCCCAGCCCCGCCGCCTCGCCCGGCGTAAAGAGGGGGTTTGCGCCCTCGTGCACCGCCCACACGCCCGGGGCCAGGGGCACGGCCACGCCGCCCTTCATCGTCATCAACGTCGTCGGGGTGCTCACGTTCTCGACGCGCACCTCGAAGGCGTAGCTGCCCATCATCGCGTCCGAACCCATCTTGTCCTTGTCCCCCGACATCTGCGCCGCCGCGGCCAGGGTCAGCGCCGCCAGTCCCATCGTCCATGCTCGTTTCATCGCGTTCTCCTTTCGAGCGTCCAGCTCCCCCGCAGGCTAGACGGGCCCCCTCACGGAACCGTCCCGCAACCATCACGGAGGGGTCACGGCCCCGTGTCGCCCAGACGACACGGCGGCACCGACGGATGGGGTATACTCCCGTGGGCTTTATATGAAACGGTTACGAGAGAGACTATACCATCTCCGGAACGAGCCGACCAGGAGCAGGAATCCGTAAAGCCCAGGAAAGGACGCCAATGAAGACACTTGCCCATGGGATGCGTACCGCAGGCTTGCTTTTACTCGCCGCGGCGGTTCTGACCGCCTGCCGCGGGGAGGTCGCGCCCCCGCCCGAGCCGGGCTTCACGCTCGCGCTCGATCCCGACCGGCTCACCGTGGAGCCCGGCGGTGCCGGCGCCGGGTTGACCCTGACGGTAACCCCGCACGACGGCTTCACCGGAGCGGTGGAGCTGCGCCTGGAAACCGCGGACGGCGCCGCCGCGCCGGCGGGCCTCCACCTGTCCCCGAGCCGCGTCGAGGTTGGCGGCGGGCCCGCGCGGTTGACCCTCGACCTCGCCGCCGGCCTCACGGTTCCGCCCGGCGCACTCGACCTGCGGTTGCGGGGACGGGCCGCAACGGCCTCGGCCGCGACGGCGCTGGCCGTGACCGTCGAAAGCGGCACGGGGGTGCGCTGGACGCCGCGCTCGGTGGCGCTGCTCGCCGCAGCCTACGGAGCCGATCGCTTCGTGGCCGTGGGGGCGAGCGGCGCCCTCCTCACCTCGCCCGACGGCGCGAGCTGGACGCCGCACCCGGCCGCGGGTTACCCCCGACTGAACGCCGTCGCCTACGGCGGCGGACGCTTCGTGGCCGTGGGCGACGGCGGCGCCGTGCTCACCTCCGCGGACGGCGCGGCCTGGAGCGTCCGCACCTCGGGGACGTCGCGCAACCTGCGGGGCGTCGCTTACGGTGGGGACGTCTTCGTGGCCGTGGGTGAGGGCGGCGCGGCCTTCACCTCCGCGGACGGCGCGGCCTGGGAGCGCCGGGTCTCCGGTACGGACCAGGAACTCCGTTCCGTCGCCTACGGCAACGGCGTCTTCGTGGCGGTGGGGTCCGGCGGGGCCGTGCTCACCTCCGCCGACGGAGCCGTCTGGACCACCCAGGACGCGGGCACCGGCGTTCCTCTCGACGCGGTGGCCTACGGCGACGAAGGCTTCGTGGCCGCCGGTTTCCGCGGCGCCCTCCTCACCTCGCCCGACGGCGAAACCTGGACGGCGCGCGACGCGGGCACGGGTTACAACCTCTCCGCGGCCGCCTTTGGCGGGGGGCGGTACGTCGTCGTGGGCGACGGCGGGGTCGTCCTTGACTCCCGCGACGGCGCGAGCTGGAACCTCCACCGCACCGGCACCTACCACGCGCTGGCCGGCGTGGCCTACGGCGGAGGCGTCTACGTGGCCGTGGGCGAGGGGGGCGCGGTCTTCACCTCCTCCGACGCCGGCGCCTGGGCGCGTCGGCCGCAGGGCACCCGCGACACCCTCAACGCCGTCATCGCCGACGGCGGGGGCTTCCTCGCCGTGGGGTACGGCGGGACCGTGGTGGCCTCCGCGGACGGCGCGGTCTGGGGCGAGCGCGCCTCGCCTTCGGGGTACTCCCTCTACGGCGTCGTCCGCGGCCCCGAAACCTACGTGGCCGTGGGCTCGAGCGGCACGGTCCTCGTCTCGCCCGACGGCGCGAGCTGGACGGCGCGGCGCTCCGGGACCTACGACGACCTCTCCGCCGTGGCCTACGGCAACGACCTCTTCGTGGCCGTGGGGTATGCGGGCCGCGTCCTCACCTCGCCCGCCGGCGAAACCTGGAGCAAGCGGGACGCCGGCACCTACAACTGGCTCCAGGACGTCGCCTTCGCTGCGGGCCGCTTCGTGGCGGTGGGTCAGGCCGGCACCCTGATCTCCTCCCCCGACGGCATCACCTGGACCGCGCACGCGACCGGCACCTACCGCGACCTCAACGCCGTCGCTTACGGCGACGGCCGCTTCGTGGCCGTGGGCGACGCGGGCACCGTGCTCACCTCGCCCGACGGCGAAACCTGGACGCTGCGCGACATGGGCGCGGACGCCTCCTTCTACGGCCTGGCCTACGGTGCCGGCGGCTTCGTCGCCGTCGGCAGCGAGGGGGCGGTGTACACCTCGCCCGAGGGCGCGAACTGGACCGCCGCGGAACGGCCCACGGACGAGTGGCTCTACGCCGCGGCCTACCGCCCGGGCGCCTTCGCCGCGGTGGGGCGGGGCGGGGTGATCCTGACCTCGCCCTAGGGCCGCGGGCGGTGCGGCTAGAATGAGGCGATGCGCCCCGAGCCGCTGATCGTCGACACCGACGCCGGGGTGGACGACGCCCTGGCGCTGATGCTGGCCCTGGCCCACCCGGGCGCCGAGGTGGTGGCCGTGACCGCGGTGGGCGGCAACGTGCCGCTTGAGCACGTGGTCCCCAACGTCTTCGAGGTGCTCCACGTGATGGGGGCCGAGGGGGTGCCCGTCTTCCCCGGGGCGCGCGAGCCCCTGCTGCCCGGGGAGCGCGTGCACGCCACCGAGTTCCACGGCAAAGACGGCCTGGGCGACTACCCAAATCGCCGCGCCCGGGTGCGCCCCGAGCCCGAGCCGGCCGCGGTGGCGATCGCGCGCCGCGCCCGCGAGCGCCCGGGCGAGCTCACCCTGGTGGCGCTGGGGCCGCTCACCAACCTGGCGCTGGCGCTGCGGCTCGAGCCCGAGCTGCCCCGCCTGCTCCGGCGCCTGGTGGTCATGGGCGGGGCCCACACCGCCCGCGGCAACACCCCCCACTGGGCCGCCGAGTTCAACTTCTACTACGACCCCGAGGCGGCCCAGATGGCGGTCCAGGCCTTCGAAGAGCTCACGCTGGTGACCTGGGAAACCACCCTGGCCCACCCCATCCTCTGGGCCGAGCACGAGGCGCTGGCGGCGCTGGACACGCCCCGGGCCCGCTTCTACGCCGCCGTCACCCGCACCACCCGCGGCTTCCTGGAGAAAAGGGGGCTTCCGGGGCTGCTCATCCCCGACCCGCTGGCCATGGCGGCGGCGCTCGAGCCCGGCCTGGTCACGTCGGTCGAACGCCACCGCGGCTGGGTGGAGACCTGCGGCGCCCACACCCGCGGGCAGCTCGTCCTCGACCACGGCCGGAGCGCCGAGCCGCCCAACGTGCGCGTGGTCACGGGGCTGGACCGCGAAGGGGTGCGGGCGCTCTTCCACCGCGCGCTCGCCGGCTGAGGCCGCCGAACCTGTCAAATCGCTCACGGCGTGAGCGCAGTTCGCTCATAGCGTGAGCGTTTTGCCGGCAAGGAGCTTTTGATAGGGCGCGCTCTCGTGTGTGCACGGTTCCCGTCGCCGTTCCCGACGTCATGGAGGCGGAGTTCGCCGCCGGGCGTGCCCGCGGTTGCCGCCCGACTTAGCCGGGCTGCCACAGCATCGGCCAGACGCCCGGCCCCCGCGGCAGCCGCACCTCGCGCAACACCCGAAAGCCGCAGCGCTCGTAGAGCCGCCGCGATCCGGGTGAGCTGGCCACCAGGTAGGCGGGCCGGCCCTCCGCCGCCGCGCGCTCGAGGCCCGCTTCGAGCAGCGCCCTGCCCAGCCCCCGGCCCTGACGCCCGGGCAACACCCCCAGGTAGAGGAGCAGCCAGTGCGGAAAGCGCGGCCGCCGGCCCTCCACGAAGAGCGCCCAGAAGAGCCCCTTCAACGGCCGGTCCCTGTAGAGCCGCAGGTAGAAGCGCACGTCGGCCGCGGTCACCGGCGTGCCCGGCGCCACCCAGACGGCCGCGGCGCTACGGTCCGCGTTCGCCCAGACCGTTCCCCGCGGCCCGTGCTTTTCCAGCACGTGGCCGAATAGGCGCGCGAGCCGCCGCTCGCGCGCGCCTGCGTCCGGATCGAACCAGGCCATGACCGGGTCGTCCATGAACGCCGCCACCAGCACGCGCCGCAGCGCCCCGACCTCGCCCGGCTCCGCCCGGCGGACCTCCTGGGCCATGCCCCCATCCTACGCTTCGGGGCGGGGAAAATCCTCTATCGAATGCGAAAAGCGTAAATTCCGTACTGCAAACAAAGAAGAACAAGTATAATCAACCCATGCCCCTGCACGCCGGACGGAGCCACTTCGGCCTCTGGCGCGACCTCCTCGCGGACGCCGTGCCCGAGCGCGTTCACCTGGTCTTGGACCAGCCCGCAGGCTTCGCTCTGTGGGGTCTGGACCCGCTGCCCGCCCCCGCGCTGGTGGTCACCTTCAACCCGTACCCGCTGTACCTGCTGGACCTCTTCGAACGTCGGCCCGTGGGTTTGCTGGTCACACCCGGTTCACTCGCCGAAATTGACGCCGCGCTGGACCTCGTGGCCGCGGGCCGGCCCGTGGGTTCGCCCCCCACCCTCCCCTTCGACCTCCCCACCACCCGCGAGCGCCAGGTCCTGCGCCTGCTGGCCCGGGGGCTTTGCAGCGACGCCATCGCCCGCCGCCTGGGGGTCAAACGCGATACCGTCTACACCTACTACCAGGCCCTGCGCGAAAAACTTGGGGCCGAAAGCCAGCACGAACTCGTGCTGACCTACCTCGGGTTGATCCGACATGACCCACCAGCTTAACCAGGCGTTCCAGGCCACACCCACGGCTCCATGTGTTTGAAAAGCATGCACCTCTAGATACCTGGGAGGGAGCTCCAGGTTTTAGGGTGGAATCCTGCCCATTTCCATCCTAGCCTAGAGCTGTAATGCGGTCATGTGTACACGAAAGGAGGCAGCATGCGTAAGTCAAGACCCTCTATGGTGCTGGTATCTCTGGCAATAGGGCTTAGCCTGCTGCTGGCTTCGTGTCAGAGTTCCAAAGCTCAACCTTCCAGCACCCCTGCCCGTCTGGATGATGCCGCAGTGGAGCAGGAAGTACAAGAAATGATGGCGATGAGGTCGGCGCTTGACGCAAGGCTGAAGGAAGTGGCCCCCGGGGTCTGGGTTGACGTACGTGCGGACGGCGTGCGCATTCACATGGACCCCCCCTTTTTTCACCGAGCGCACGCTGCCTCAGTTTGAAAGTTTCCTGAAGAGTCTCGACGTGAACGGCATCTCCAAGGACGGCTCCGTGGCCGAGATGATTCAGCGCCAGCTGAACCACGCCTTAGACAACGTCAAGCAGGGGTGGGAAAACCTTCAGCGGCTCTCGCCCGCCCAAAAGCAAGAATTGTACGACCGCTTTGTGAAGCCAAATCTTCACCAACCTTAAAGCACATCCGTTGCGCCCGCGCACCTGCTTCCTTGTACGTGCGCATCCGCCATGCGCACCACGGCCGGCCCCGGGGCCAAGGCTTACGCCAAGGGATCGTGCGTGGATGCGTACAATAACTCTTATGCCAGGGCCGAGGCCGAAGGAAGTGTGGTCCAGAACCGGGACTCGGGGCGAGACGGGTCGTATGCGTCAGCTGCTAAATACGGAGACCGGAGCTGCAGCAGCTACGGTGCTGCATCCGCATACGTCACGGTAGCCGGTTTTCCCGAAACCATCTCGTCGGATAGCGACGCATACAGCGGGTGCAATTAGAGCGCGGTTGCCCCCTGCCCCAAAGGCCACTTGTCAGCGGGGAGGTACCAAACCTCCCCGCTTACGCTTGCCGTGAGCCTCGCGATCCGCAACGCGCGTAGGGTGTCAGCACATACACACCTCCGCAAGGTATGGCACCGAATGCACCGGAAAGGCTGCACGATGCGGTCGGCAACCACTATTTATCGTGACAGCGGCAAGCTTGCAAGCAATCCCCGGGTGGTTTTTGTACGTGTTTGGATCAAAGGAGGGCCGCTTCGCGGTTCGCCGCGCACAGACAACGTATCGGGAGGGTGACACATAAATTCTCAACTTTTCCCAGCGGTTCGCGGGCGCTGGCTTGCGCTCGTCCCCTACCCACACCTTCGCGATCGGCTCCAAGGCCCTCCTCGCCGGCGAACCGAGCGGCAACCTGGACATAGGACGCACGACGAAATCCACGACTTGTTTGACGAGCCTCACCAACAAGGCTGCACCCTCGTCATCGTCACCTACGATCCCGAAGCGGCCACCCGGTCCGACCGCGTCCCGCTCATGTGCGACGGCCGCATCGTGCAATGAGGTGCGGGTGGGCGCGCGCCCGTTACCCCAGCGCCACGTCGAGCACCATCATCACCGTGAACCCTACCATCACCCCGAAGGTGGCGATGTCGCCGTTGCCCGAGGACTGCGACTCGGGGATGATCTCCTCCACCACCACGAAGATCATCGCCCCGGCGGCGAAGGCGAGCGCGTAGGGCAAGAGCGGCTGTACCAGCAGCACGCCCACCGCGCCGATCACCGCGCCGATGGGCTCGACGACGCCGGACAGCTGGCCGTAGAAGAAGCTCTTTCCCGGCGAGAGCCCCTCGCGCCGGAGCGGCATGCTCACCGCCGCGCCCTCGGGCAGGTTTTGCAGCCCGATGCCGATGGCCAGCGTAACCGCGCCCGCCAGCAGCGTCGCCGCCTCCTCGCCCCCGCCCAGCACGTGGGCGGCGCCGAAGGCCACGCCCACGGCCAGGCCCTCGGGCAGGTTGTGCAGGGTGATGGCGAGGATGAGCAGGGTGGTGCGCCGCCAGGTGGTGCTCACGCCCTCGGCAGCCTCGTCGGGCTGGAAGAGGTGCAGGTGGGGCAGGTACTTGTCCACCAGGCGCAGGAAGCCGCCGCCGAGCAGGAACCCCACCGCCGCGGGCAGCCAGGGCGGCTTGCCCGCGGCCTCGGCCAGGTCGATGGCGGGCAGCAGCAGCGACCAGACGCTGGCGGCGATCATCACCCCGGCGGCGAAGCCGAGCATGGCGTCGAGCCAGCTCCGGGGCATGTCGCGCGTCGTCAGCACCGTCGCCGCGCCCAACGCGGTCATGCCCCAGGTGAACAGACCGGCGAGGAGCGCCAGCAGGGCGGGGTGGTAACCTTGCAGACCCTCGAACACTTCAGACCCCCAGGGTGGCAAAGGCGAGCAGCAAGAGGTTCAGCACCACGATGACGCCCGTGCTGATCCAGGCCAGGGCGCGGAGGAGGGGTGGGTTGGCGAGGCCGCCCATCAGCCGCCGGTCCGAGGTGAAGAGGACGAGCGGGATCACGGAGAAGGGCAGCTGCATCGAGAGGATCACCTGGCTGAGGACCAGCAGGGTTACGGGGCGCACCGAGAACCAGACGGCCACGAGCGCCGGGGCCATGGTGAGCAGGCGCACGAAGAGGCGCAGCGCCGCGACGTTGCGGACGCGCACGTTCAGGAAGCCCTCGAAGACGACCTGCCCCGCGAGGGTGCCGGTGGTGGAGCTGGAGATCCCCGAGGCGAGCAGGGCGATGGCGAAGGTCAGGGCGGCGGCCTGCCCCAGCAGCGGCTTCAGGGTCAGGTAGGCCTGGTCGATCTCGGTGACGAGGAGGCCGTTCTCGTGAAAGACGGCCGCGGCCATGACCAGGATGGCGCCGTTGACCAGCCAGGCGGCGGAGAGGGCGGTGACGGTGTCGACCACGCTCCAGAAGAAGACGCGCCGCTTGCTCTCGGGGTTGCCCCTGGTGCGCGTCTTCACCTGGGCGGAGTGCAGGTAGAGGTTGTGGGGCATGACCGTCGCCCCCAGAATGCCCATGGCGATGAAGAGCGCCGTGGTGCTCTCGAAGACGGTGCCGTTGGGCACGAAGGCGTTCCAGGCCACCGCGCCCAGCGCCGGGTGGGCGAAGAAGATCTCGAGCACGTAGGCCATCCCGATCGTGGCCACGAAGGCCAGGATCACCATCTCGACCCAGCGGAAGCCGAAGCGCTCGAGCCAGAGGATGAGCAGCACGTCGAAGACGGTGAGCACCACCGCCCAGGTGAGGGGGATGCCGAAGAGCAGGTTGAGCGCCAGCGCCACCCCCATGAACTCGGCCAGGTCGGTGGCCATCATGGCCAGGAAGGCGGTGACGAAGAGGAAGCGGGCCACCGGCGGCGAGTAGCGCGCCCGCATGGCCTGGGCGAGGTCCATGCCGGTGGCGATGCCCAGCTTGGCCGCGAGGACCTGCATCAGCACGGCGATGGCCGAGGAGAGGGTGACGATCCAGAGGAGCGCGTAGCCGTAGCGGCTGCCGGCCTCGAGGCTGGTGGCCCAGTTGCCCGGGTCCATGTACCCCACCGAGACCAGGAAGGCGGGCCCCAGGTAGAACCAGAAGGGGCGCTGGAAGCGCACACGCGCGGCCTTCACGGCGCCGCCTCCACTTCGAGCGCCGCCGCCAGCTCCGGCGGCAGCAGGAAGCGGCCCTCGGCCAGCTCGATGCGGGCCCCTTCGGGGCCGCACTCGATCAGCTCGAAGCGCGCCCCCGGCACCAGCCCCAGCCGCGCCAGCAGCGCCAGCGTGCCCTCGTCCTGGGCGCGCACGCGCAGCAGCCGGTAGCGCCCCGGCCGGCTCTCGCTCATGCGCGGGCCCTCGGCGTGGGGCAGGGCCAGGCCCGCGGTGGGGATGGGGTCGCCGTGGGGGTCGCGCTCGGGGTGGCCCAGCCACTCGGCGATGCGCGCCTCGAAGGCCTCGGAGATGTGGTGCTCGAGCCGCTCGGCTTCCTCGTGGACCTCGTCCCAGTCGTAGCCCAGGGCCTCGGCCAGGTAGGTCTCGATCAGGCGGTGGTGGCGCAGCACCTCGAGGGCCACCGCGCGGCCCGCCTCGGTGAGGGTCACCCCGCGGTAGGGGGCGTGGTCGACGAGGCCCAGCGAGGCCAGCTTCTTGAGCATGCCCGTCACCGAGGCCGGGCGCACCCCCATGCGACGGGCCAGGGCCTGGGTGGTCACCGGCCCTTCCCCCGAGAGCAGCAGGACCTGCTTGAGGTAGTCTTCCTGGGCTTCCGAGAGGTGGGCGCGGTGGGATTTAGTCATACCTAAAACTCCTGATATAATAGTTTAGACCTGCCTAAACCAATCCGCAAGCCCCGGGTGGTATCCTCAGGGGTAGGGACGTGCAATGCTGGATAAATTGAAAAAACTGGAAGAAGAATACCGGGCGCTCGAGCGCGAACTGGGCGACCCCGAGGTGCTCGCCGACGCCGCCCGTTTCCGGGAGAAGAGCCGCCGTTACGCCGAGCTGGGCGAGGTGATCGAGGCGTTCCGCGCCTACCGCAGGGTGCAGGACGAGCTCGAGCAGGCCCGCGAGCTCGCCGCCGACCCCGAGCTGGGCGAGATGGCCCGCGAGGAAGCGGCGGAGCTGGAAGAAAAACTGGGCGAGCTCGAGAAGAAGCTGGAGTTGCTGCTGCTGCCGCGCGACCCGGCCGACGTGCGCAATGCCATCGTCGAGATTCGCGCCGGTACCGGCGGCCAGGAGGCGGCGCTGTTCGCCGGCAACCTCTTCGAGATGTACACCCGCTACGCCGAGCGGCTGGGTTACCAGGTGGAGATGCTGGAGAGCCACCCCACCGATCTGGGCGGCTTTTCCAAGGTGAGCTTCATGGTCAAGGGGCCCGGCGCCTACGGCACCTTCAAGTACGAGTCGGGGGTGCACCGGGTGCAGCGGGTGCCCGCGACCGAGACCCAGGGCCGCATCCACACCTCCACCGCCACCGTGGCCGTGCTGCCCGAGGCCGAGGAGAGCGACGTGGAGCTCGACATGAGCGAGGTCCGCATCGACGTGATGCGCGCCTCCGGGCCGGGCGGCCAGGGGGTGAACACCACCGACAGCGCGGTGCGGGTGGTGCACGAGCCCACCGGCATCATCATCACCATCCAGGACTCGCGCAGCCAGATCAAGAACCGCGAGAAGGCGCTTTCGATCCTGCGCAGCCGCCTGCTCGAGATGAAGCGCGCCGAGGAGGAGGCGGCCCTGCGCACCAGCCGCCTGGCTCAGATCGGCACCGGCGAGCGCAGCGAGAAGATCCGCACCTACAACTTCCCGCAGTCGCGGGTCACCGACCACCGCATCCACTTCACCACCCACAACCTCGAAGGCGTGCTCGCCGGCGAGCTGGACGAACTGACCGAAGCCCTCAAGAAGGCCGACCAGGAGAGGATGCTTGAAGAACTCAGCGGACAGGCCCAGAACGCTTAGGCGCGAGCTGCTCGTCGCCGCGGCGATCCTCCAGGACGCCCGCGGGCGGGTGCTGCTCGTCGCCAACGACTGGGGCCGCCGCGGGCGGGTGCGCTACACCCTGCCCGGGGGCATGGTCGAGCCGGGCGAGACGATCCCCGACGCGCTGGTGCGCGAGGTGCGCGAGGAGACCGGCCTTGCGGTGCGCAGCGTGGACCAGCTGGCCTACGTGGCCCAGGTGGAGGACCGGCGCAAGCGCGAGCGCACCATCGCCATGGCCTTCACCGCGAGCTGGGACGGCCTCCTCAACCCCCGCGACCCCGACGGCCACATCGTCGAGGCCCGCTTCTTCGACGCCGAGGAGGTGGCCGAGCGCCTGAGCACCCACCTCCCCCTGGCCGAGCCGCTGCTC
This sequence comes from Oceanithermus profundus DSM 14977, assembly GCF_000183745.1. Lineage (NCBI taxonomy): Bacteria > Thermotogati > Deinococcota > Deinococci > Thermales > Thermaceae > Oceanithermus > Oceanithermus profundus. The sequence goes on from NC_014761.1 coordinate 45,977, forward strand.
CACTACCTGGAGACCCACGAGGTGGGGCGCTTCTACGCCTACACCAGCTGGAGCACCCCGGGTCAGCCCATCTGAGCCATGCGCGTCGTTCACGTCGCCGCCGAGGCCCTCCCCTTCGTCAAGGTGGGGGGGCTCGCCGACGTGCTGGGCAGCCTGCCGCGGGCGCTGGCCGCCACCGGGGTGCGTTCCACGGTGCTGCTGCCGCGCTACCGCGAAATCGCAGATCCGCTCGAGCCCCTGGGCGAGGTGGCCTACCGCTGCTGCGGCGAGGCGCGCCGCGCCCGCGTCTGGGGCGCCGCTCTGGGCGGCGTGGCCTACCGCTTCCTCGAGGTGGACCCGGACTGGTCCGCCCCCTACGAACCCCCGGAGGACGCGCGCTACCTGGCCTTTACCCAGGCTGCGGCCACCTGGCTGGCGGAGCAGGACCACGACCTGGTGCACGCCCACGACTGGCACGCCGCCTACGTGGTGCGGCGCGCGCCGCGGCCGGCCGTCTTCACGATCCACAACCTCGCCTTCCAGGGGGAGCTCGAGCCCGACCGCTTCGAACGCCTCACCGGCGAGGCGCCGGAGGCGGACCTGCTGCACGAGGGCCGGGTCAACCTCATGAAGGGGGCGCTGCTCGCGGCCGACCGGGTGACCACCGTCAGCCCCCGCTACGCCCGCGAGATCCAGACCCCCGAGTTCGGCATGGGGCTCGACGCGGTGCTGCGCAGCATCCGCGGCAAGCTCACCGGCATCCTCAACGGCCTCGACACCGAGTACTGGAACCCCGCCACCGACGGCTTCCTGCCGCAGAAGTACGACGCCGACCACCTGGAGCGCAAGCGCCGCAACCGCATGACCCTGCTGGCCACCCTGCGCCTCGACCCGGGGCTGCCGGCCGTGGGCGCGGTGACCCGGCTCACCTGGCAGAAGGGGTTCGACCTGGTGCTCGAAGTCCTGCCCCGGATCCTCGACCTGGGGGTCAACTTCGTGCTGCTGGGCACGGGCGAGGCCGAGCTGGAGCGCGGCTTCGCCGAGGCGGCGCGCCGCTACCCCCGGCGGGTGGCCTTCCACGCGGCCTTCGACGAGGCGCGCGCCCACCGCATCTACGGCGGCGCCGACTACTTCCTCATGCCCTCGCGCTACGAGCCCTGCGGGCTGGCGCAGATGATCGCGATGCGCTACGGCACGCCCCCCATCGCCCGCGCCACCGGCGGCCTGGCCGACACCGTCGAGGACGGGGTGACCGGGGTGCTCTTCGAGGAAGCGAGCGGCGAAGGGGTGCTCGCGGGGGTGCGGCGGATCCTCGACCTCGACGCCGAGGCCCTGGCGCGCGCCGGGATGGCGCGCGACTTCTCCTGGGGCCGGCGGGCGCAGGCCTACCGGGAGCTCTACGAGGAGGCGGTTTCGTGAACGAAGAACTGCAGACGCTCGTCGCCGAGGGGCGGATCGCCGAGGCGCTGGCGCGGGTGCGCCTGGCCGGCGAGGGCCCCCGCGAGGCGCTGGAGGCGCTCGAGCGGATCCGGCTGTCGTTGCGCATGCGCGACGCGGAAGGGGCGCGGGCCGCGGCCGAGGCCGGCCGTCAGGCCCTCGCCGAGCTCATCGACGTCGAGGAGCTGGAACGGGCGCTCGCCGATCTGGCCGAGGAGCGCTTCGAGGACTGGCTGGCCCACCCCGTGGTGGGCGCCGAGGCCTGGGTGCAGAAAGGGCTTCTGGACGTGGCCGAGGGGCGGCTCGCGGACGCCCGCGACGCCTTCGCGGAGGCCGCGCGGCGCGACCGCCAGCACTGGCGCGCCCTCACCAACCTGGGCAACGCCGAGCTCGAGCTGGGGAACCTCGACGCCGCCGAGGCCGCCTACGCCGAAGCGGTGAAGGCGAACGAGAACTACCCCGAGGTCTACCAGGGCATGGCGGCCCTGGAAAAGCGCCGCGGCCGCATCGATCGCATGGTGCGCCTGCTCAAGAAGGCCCAGAAGATGCGGCTGCGGCCGCGCGAGGAGCAGGTGCCGGGCGCGGTGCTGCCGCCGCGACGCGCGCGTGCGGGCGCGCTCTTCAGCTGGCGCAACCGCTGGTGGATCTGGATCGCCCTCATCCTGCTGGCCTACTGGTGGACCCGGCGCTAGCCGCCGCCCGCTTTGGGATAGCCTGATGCCCATGACGGGTAGGCGTTTGCGCGCCGCGGTGCTGGCCTGGTTGGGGGGCCTGGTCCTGGCCTCCGGCGCGGCGGTGCAGGGCTGGCAGTGGGGCACGCCGGCCTGGGAAGGGGCCTTCGCCGCGTCTCCGGGGGCGGTGGCCGGCTGGACCGCGGGCGGCCTCTTCGCGCCGGTCCGGGACGTGGACGCCTTCGTGGTCCGGTTCGACGGCTCCAAACCGCGACCCTGGCAGTCGGAGCTGGCGGGGCTCGAACGCGCCTACGCCCTGCTGCCTGCCGCGGGCGGTCGCTACCTGGCGGGCACCCGGGGCGGGGCCGCCGGCGACGCCATGCGCGCCCAGACCGACGCCTGGCTGGCCCGCCTCGACGACGCGGGCCGCCTCGTCTGGCAGGCGCGGGTCGGCGGTCGGCTCACCGACGAGGCCCGCGCCCTGGCCCCGGCCCCCGATGGCGGCGTCTACCTGGCCGGATTCGGCGAGGGCCGCGTCTTCGGACCCGGCGCCGGCGGGCGCGACGCCTTCGTCGCCCGCTTTGCGGCGGACGGCCGGCGGCTCTGGGGCGCGCAGTGGGGTACGGACGACGACGACGTGCTCACCGCCGCCGCCCCCGACGGCGCGGGCGGCGTCTACCTGGACGGTTACAGCGACGTCGACGAGGACTGCCGCCGCGTCAGCGAGCGCGGCTTCGTGCTCCGCTACGGGCCGACCGGCGAGCTGGCCTGGGCCTACCGCTGGGGCCTGGACGCCGCTTCGCGGCCCGTGGCGCTGGCGGCGGACGGCGCGGGGGTCTGGGTGCTGGGCCAGACCGACGGTTCGCTCTACGGCGCCTTCGCGGGCGGTCGCGACGCCTTCGTGTTGCGGCTGACCGCGGACGGCGCGCCGGCCGGGGGCGTGCAGTGGGGCAGCCCCGCGGCCGACCTGCCCTACGCGCTCGCGCGCGACGTGGACGGGACGCTCTGGGCCGCCGGGGCCACGGCGGGCGCCCTCTTCGCGGCCTCCGCCGGAGGGTTCGACGCCTTCCTGGCCCGCCTCGACCCCGCGGGCCGCCCCGCGTGGGGCTGGCAGGCGGGCACGCCGGCGCGGGACGAGGCGCGGGCCCTGGGGCTGCGGCCCGGAGGCGGCGTGTGGCTCGCGGGGGTCAGCTACGGCAGCTTCTTCGCCGCGAACGCGGGGCAGGCCGACGCCTGGGCGGCGCTACTTCGGCCTCCTTGAACTGAGGGCGCGAGCGCCCCAGATGCGCACATCGAGGTCCAGCTCGCTGACCACCGCGCGCATGGTGGCGAGCGCGCCGGCGTAGCGCTCCAGCCTGCGCACGTCAACGCCCCGGCGCCACAGCGGCGGTGGCTCGAAGAGGTCGGCGCGGGTGGGGAGGGCGAGGTAGAGGGTGCCGTCGATCACCGCCGCGTAGAGCGGGCCGTGGCGGCCGCGGTAGCCGCGCAGGGCCTCCATGAAGCGGGTGCTGAGCACGTAGCGGGCGGCGACCGGGTCGTCGGCGAAGACGACGAAGCGCCGCTCGAACCCGGGGTCTTCGAGGCGGATCAGCTCGAGCCCCCGGGTGCGCCCGCCCAGCCGCTGCAGGCTCTGGGAAAGCGGCCCCAGCAGGCGCTCGCTGCGGTCGGGGTAGACGAGGACGGTGCCCGAAAACGCCTTGGGAAACTCGGCCACCGCCAGCAGCCCCTTGAAGATCGTCACGTACTCGGTGCGGCAGCCGTCCTTGTCGCAGTCCTCGTGCTCGCGCTCGGCGTGCACCTCGGCGAAGGTGAGGGGCACCCCCGCGACCGCGCCGCTGAAGCGGTCCTCGCTGGCGTAGCGGTCCGGACGGGCCGGGAAGAGGCGGCTCGCCAGGTAGACCTCCTGGGGCAGCCCCGCGTGGGGTTCGTGGCGGAAGCCGGGCAGCACCGCCTCGACCAGGGGGGCGAGCACCCGCCGCTTGTAGGCCTCGCGGTAGGGTTTGGTCACCGCCCGGTGGCGCAGCAGCGCCCAGACGAGCAGGGCGAAGGCGGTCGCCGGGAAGACGAACCCGCCGAAAGGGCCGAGCAGCGGGCCACTGAGGAGGTAGACCGCCGCCGCGCCAGCAGCGGCGGAGAGCCAGACGCGCGCCACCGCGGCGCGCGCACGACTCCGGTCGGCCTCGAGCCCCTGCGCGCGGCGGATCAGGTCGTCCAGGTCGAGCCGCGGCGCGCCGGCTTCTAGGGCCACGTCCCCTCGCCCCAGATCCTGCGGTTGAGGCCCAGCGATTCGACGAGCGAGAGGAAGAGCTCCACGTCCTCCAGGTAGCCGCGGAAGACGCGGGGGCTCGCCAGCGGGCCGAAGAGCGGGGGCTCGAGCATGTTCTTGCGGGTGGCCACGGCCATGTAGAGCTTGCCGTAGTGAATCGAGAAGGCCACCGGCGCCCCCACCCGCTCGCGGAACTCGGCCAGCTGTTCCATCAGCGCCGGCGTGAGCGCGTAGTGCGCGGTTTCGGGGCTCGAGGCGTAGACGACGTAGTGGCGCTCGAAGCGGGGGTCCTCCATGCGCACGTGCACCAGCCCGGCCTCGTCGCGTCGGGGCTGCAGCGCGGCAGCGATCGGCCCCAGGTGCGGCTCCAGGCGGTCGGGGTGCACCACGACCTGCCCGCGGGTGGGCTTGTTGAACTCGGCGACGAAGAAGAGGCCGCGGAAGACCACCTGCTTGGTCCGCAGCTTCTGCCCGCTGCGGGGGGCCAGCGGCGCGCCCGACCCCTGCGATTCCAGCTCGCGGTAGCCCACCACCTCGGAGAACTTGATCTCGACGTCGTCGAAGCGGCCGATGACCAAATCCTCCCCTTCCACCCCGCTGAAGGGGGCCTGGAAGAGGAGGCTCGCCTCCAGGTCCATCGGGCTCACCGAACCCAGGGGCGCGTAGTCCACGTCCCGGAGGAGTTCGCGCATCATCGGCCGGATCACCTTGCGCTTGAACTCGTGCTTGAAGGGGTAGATCAGGCTGGGCGAGAGCCAGGCGGCCAGCGCCGCCGCGGCCAGTGGCGGCGCGAGCAGGTGGAACCAGCCCCCGCCCAGGCGCCAGAGCCAGATCCCCAGCAGCAGCCCCGGGATCACCAGCCCCGCCCAGGCGGCGATCAGGCTGACCCAGGTCCGGCGCCGTTCGGGCTCGAGCCCGCGGATGCGGGGCACGAGCCGGTAGTAGGCGCGTAGGGGACCCGGGGAGGTGGACATCGTCCTAGCTGCCGAAGAGGCGGCCGACGTTCGGGGCCTCGGATTCGGACTCGGCCACCTCGAAGACGCGGCGGCGCTTCAGGCCCATCCACCCGGCCACCATGTTCGAGGGGAACATCTCGATGGCGTTGTTGAACTCGACCACCGCGGCGTTGAAGGCACGGCGGGCCGCCGAGATCTGCTCCTCGATCTCGTTGAGCGCCGCCTGCAGCTGCAGGAAGTTCTGGTTGGCCTTGAGGTCGGGGTAGGCCTCGAGCTGGACGAGCAGCCGGCCCAGGAGGCCGGACATCTGGCCCTCCAGCCCCAGCCGTTCGTCGTCCGAGCGCGCCTGGCCGATGCGCGCGCGCAGCTCGGTCACCTTCTCGAGCAGTTCCCGCTCGTGTTTGGCGTACCCCTTCACCGTGGCCACCAGGTTGGGGATCAGGTCGTAGCGTTTCTTGAGCAGGGCGTCGATCGCGCCCTGGGCGTAGTCGATCTGGTTCTTGCGGGCAATGAGGGTGTTGTAGGTAAGAACCATAAATGCGCCGACAATGGCGACGAGGATCAGCAAAATCAAAAGGGCCGTCAAGGCAGACCTCCTCGAAAAGAGTTTAAGTTAACGGGGTTTTTACACGGAACCCCCAAATGGGGGATGGATCACTCGCCTTCGGGCACGCGCCGCGCGGCGAAGCGGCCCGCCAGCCAGGGGAAGAAGAGGCTGAGGATGGCCAGCGCCCAGAGCACCTTGGAAAGCGGGCTGGCGTAGAGGATCGTGTAGTCGCCCCCGCTGATGGCCAGCGCCCGGCGCAGGTTGATCTCCATCAGCCGCCCCAGCACCAGGCCCAGGATGACCGGAGCCAGCGGGAAGCCGGCCTTGCGCATCAGGTAGCCCACCACCCCGATCCCGGTCATGAAGAGCAGGTCGAAGGCGCTGTTGTTCACCGCGTAGACGCCGATGAAGCTGAGCGCGGCGATGGCCGGGACCAAAAACCAGCGGGGCACCGTGAGGATGCGCGCGAACCAGCCCACCAGCGGCAGGTTGAGCACGAGCAGCATCACGTTGCCGATGTACATCGAGGCGATCAGGCCCCAGACGATCTCGGGCCGTTGCTCGAAGATCAGCGGGCCCGGGGTGACGTTGAACATCATCAGCGCCCCCAGCAGCACCGCGGTGGTGCCGCTGCCCGGCACCCCCAGGGTCAGCATCGGCACCATCGCTCCGCCCGAGGCGGCGTTGTTGGCGGCCTCGGGGGCGGCCACGCCCCGGGGGTCGCCGGTGCCGAAGGTGCCCTCGCGGTCCACCAGGCGCTTTTCGGTGGTGTAGGCCACGGCGCTGGCGATCGAGGCCCCCGCCCCCGGCAGCACCCCGATGAAGAAGCCGATCAGCGAGCTGCGCAGGATCGTCCACAGCGAGCCCATGAAGGTCTTCAGCGAGACCAGCGCGGTCTCCACCTTGACCCGGGTCGCCGTGCCCAGGAAGGTGTGCTCCATCAGCGTCAGCACCTCGCTGATGGCGAAGAGGCCGATGGCCACCACCAAAAAGTCCACCCCGTCGTAGAGCTTGAGCTCGCCGAAGGTGAAGCGCGGCACCCCGCTCCCGGGGTCGATGCCCACGGTGGCGAGCATCAGGCCGAAGACGCTCGCGATCAGCGCCTTGACCGGGTTCCTGCCCGCCAGGCTCGCCAGGGTGGTGAAGGCGAAGACCATCAGCGCGAAGTACTCGGCGGGGCCGAAGCGGATCGCCCACTCGGCCAGGTAGGGGGCGAAGAGGGTGAGGCCGATCACCGCCAGGGTGCCGCCGATGAAGGAGCTGAGCGCCGAGAGCGCCAGCGCCTCGCCGGCCTTGCCCTTCTGGGCCATGGGGTAGCCGTCCAGGGTGGTGATCACCGCGCCGGCGTCGCCGGGCACGTTGAGGAGGATGCTCGAGATGCGCCCGCCGTACTCGGCGCCGTAGTAGACCCCGGCGAGCAGGATCAGCGCCGACTCGGGCGGCAGCTTGAGGGCGTAGGCAATGGGGATGAGGATGGCCACGCCGTTGACGGGGCCGATGCCGGGCAGCGCCCCGATGAGCGTGCCCAGGAAGGCGCCGGCGAAGGCGAGGAAGAGGTTCAGGGGGGCGAGGGCGACCTCGAAGCCGTGGGCGAGTTGCGCGAGAACGTCCACCGCGCCTCCTAAGCGGGCCACCAGCGGCCCAGGGGCAGGGGGATGCCCAGCCCGAAGACGAAGATCACGTAGAGCACGGCCGCGAGCCCCAGGCCGCCCAGCAGTCCGGTGCGCCAGCTCGCCCCGAAGAGGCGCGAGAGCCAGGCCATCTCCAGCGTGGTGGCGAGCAGGAAGCCCAGGGGCGCGAGCGCGTAGCTGTAGACCACGAAGCTCGCCAGCATGCCCAGCTGGCCGCGCAGCACGTGCGGCGGCGGCCAGGCGGGGTCGGGGTCGGGGCGGACGAGCAGGTAGAGCGAGAAGACCGCGAGGCTCGCGGCCAAGAGCAGCGGGAAGGCCCGCGGGCCCAGGGGATCGGCGAGGAAGTCGGCCTGGAGGCGGTACGCCTCCAGGCCGTAGCCGGCGCTCACCAGCAGCAGGAGCGCGCCCGCGATGCGGTCGGTGCGCCGGCCGCGTTCCACGGTTACTTGATCAGCCCCAGAGCCTTGGACAGCTCCTTGAAGTCGGCGACCTGCTTTTTGACGAAGGCCTCGAAGTCGGCGCCGCCCTTGAAGAAGGGGCCGAGGCCGCTTTCGTCACGGATCTTGGCCCACTCGGGGGAGGCCTCGAGCTTCTTCATCGCGTCCACCCAGAAGGCGTAGGCGTCGTCGGGCACCCCCGGCGGCATGTAGAAGCCGCGCCATACCGCCCAGACCGCGTCGTAGCCGAGCTCGCGGGCTGTGGGGATCTGGGCGAAGTCGCCGCCCAGGCGTTTCTCGCTGAGCACCGCCAGGATGCGGATCTTGCCCGCCTGCATCTGGCCGATCGTCTCCGAGGCGTCGCCCGGGAAGACCTGGACGAAGCCGCCCAGCATGGCCGTGAGCGCCTCGCCGCCGCCGTCGAAGGGCACGTACTTGAGCGCCTTGGGGTCGATCCCCGCGGCCTTGGCCAGCAGCAGCACCTTCATGTGGTCCTGCCCGCCCACGGCGCTGCCGCCGCCGATGGCGATCTTGGTCGGGTCCTTGCGCAGGTCGGCGATCAGGTCGTCGAGGGTCTTCCAGGGGGCGTCGGCCTTGACCGCGATCACGCCGAAATCGGCGCCGATGGCGGCCAGCCAGCGCACGTCGCTGGCGGTGAAGTTGCCGTACTTGCCCTGGGCCAGCCGCAGGGTGGTGGCCGGCGAGGCCGCGACGAGCAGGTTGGCGTCGCCCTTGCGCTGGGTCACCACGTGGGCGAAGGCCACGCCGCCCCCGCCGCCGGGCATGTTCGTCACCTTGACCGGCCGGGGGACGATTCCCAGGTCGTAGAGCAGCTTGCCCCCGGTGCGGCAGGTGAAGTCCCAGCCGCCGCCGGGGTTGGCCGGGGCGATGCACTCCACGTTGCCGGGGCTAAAGGCGAAGGCCCCGCCGAACAACGCCAGGGCCGCAGCGAGAACACCGCTCTTCCAGAACCGCTTCATAGCGACCTCCTTTTCCTAACGAACAAATTTTATCACACCGGGTAAACGGTTATATAGAAAAAAATGCGCCGGGGACGGTACGTTTGTCCCGGCGGCGGGGGCTCAGGCGCGCCAGCCGCCGTGCTTGGCCTCGCTCTCGGGCTCGACGTGGATCACCGTCTCGGCCCCGGGGAGGGCCTCTTCCAGGGCGCGCTCGAGCCGGTCGGTGATCGCGTGCGCCTCCTCGACGGTCATGGTGGCGGGCACCACCAGGTGGAACTCCACGAAGGCGCGGGGGCCGCTGGCGCGGGTGCGCAGGTCGTGGTACTCGAGGGCGCCGTCGAGGTTCTTCTCGATCGTCCGCTGGATGCGCGCGACCTGGTCCGGCGGCAGCGCTTCGTCCATCAGCCCGCCCACCGAGCGGCGGACCAGCCGCAGGCCGACGACCAGGATGTTGAGGGCCACCCCCGCGGCCACCAGGGGGTCGAGCCACCACCACCCCAGCTGCCAGGCGAGGCTCGCCCCGAAGAGCACGCCCACGGTGGAGGCCACGTCGGTGAGCAGGTGCTGGGCGTCGGCCACCAGCGCCGGGGAGCGCACGCGCCGCCCCTGGGCCAGGAGCAGGAAGGCCCAGCCGGCGGTGATGCCCCCGGCCAGGGCCACGAGCCCCAGCCCCAGCGCCGGCTCGGTGAAGGGCTGCGGGTGCAGGAAGCGGCCCCAGGCGGCCCGCAGCATCTCGAAGGCGGCGAAGAGGATCAGCGCCCCCTCGGCCACCGCCGAGAAGTACTCGGCCTTGGTGTGGCCGAAGGGGTGGGTGGCGTCGGCGGGGCGGACGGCGACGGCCAGGGCCACGAGCGCGCCCACCGCGGCGACGATGTTGACGATCGACTCGAGCGCGTCCGAGTAGATGGCCACGGAGCCGGTCAGCTCCCAGGCCAGCCACTTGATCCCGAAGACCCCGAGGCCGACGGCCACGCTCCAGCGCGCCAGCCCGAGGGAGCGCGCGTCCTGGGCCTTCACGCCCCGACCTCCAGGGGCGCTTGCGCCGCCAGGCCGCCGGCCGGCGGGCGGCCCGCCCGCAGCGCCGCGTCGAGCGTCCGGCGCCAGCGTCGGCCGCCGGGTTCGCCCTTGAAGAGGTTGAAGAGCGGCCGCACCAGCGCCCGCAGCGGCACCCCCTCGGCGAGCCGTTCGTGCAGGTAGGCCTCGTAGCGTTCGAGCACCGTGCGGCGGTCGGGGACGCGGGCGTCGCCCCAGAGCACCCGGTCGGCCGAGGCCCAGCGCCAGGGGCGGTCCCACATCGCCCGGCCCACCATCACCCCGTCCACGTGCTCCAGGTGGGCGCGGGCCTCCTCGGGGTCGGCGACCCCGCCGTTGGTCACGATCGTGAGCTCGGGAAAGTCGCGCTTCAGGCGGTAGACCTTGGCGTGCTCGAGCGGGGGCACCGTGCGGTTGGCCTTCGGGTCCAGCCCCTCGGTCCAGGCCTTGCGGGCGTGCACGACGAAGACCTGCACGCCCGCGGCGGCCACGACCTCCACGAAGCGCGCCAGGAAGGCGTAATCGTCGTCTTCGTCCAGGCCCACGCGGTGCTTGACCGTCATCCGCACGCCGGTTTCCTGATGCACGGCCCGTACGATCTCGGCCACCCGCTCGGGCCGGCGCATGAGCACCACCCCGAAGCCGCCCGCCTGCACCCGCGGCGAGGGGCAGCCGACGTTCAGGTTCACCTCGTCGTAGCCCCAGGGTCGAGTAACGGCCACCGCCCGGGCCGCCAGCCGCGGATCGGCCGAGCCGAGCTGCAGGGCGACGGGGTGCTCGGCGGGGTGGAAGTCCAGATGCCGTGGCGGGTCGCCGTGGATCAGGGTGCGGTCGACCACCATCTCGCTGTAGAGCCGGGTGCGGCGGGAGACGAGCCGCATCAGGAACCGGAAGTGCCGGTCCGTGCGCTCCATCATCGGCGCCAGCGCGAGCCGGTGGCCGCTCATCTCACACCCCACCCACACCCGGGGCGACCCGGGCGGGCTCACGGAAGCGGATCCGCTCCCACTCGCCCTCCTCGACGACCTCCAGGTCGGGGAAGAGCCGGCGCAGGTAGGCGAGCACGTCCTGCACCAGGTCCTCGGGGGTGCTGGCCGCCGAGGTGATGCCCACCGCGCCCACGCCCTCGAACCATTCGGGCCGCAGGTCGGCGGCGGTGTCGATGCGTTCGGCGCGCGTCATGTTGCGGGCGATCTCGTAGAGCCGCATGCCGTTGGAGGAATAGGAGCTCGTCAACACCAAGAAGAGGTCCACGTGCGGCGCGATGCGCTTGACCTGGTCCTGGCGGTTCTTGGTGGCGTAGCAGAGGTCGTCGCGGCTGGGGAGCACCAGGTTGGGGAAGCGCGCTTTTAGGATCTCGATCGTCCGGTCGGTGTCGTCGACGCTCAGCGTCGTCTGGGTAAGGACGACGACGCGGTCGGGGTCGGGCACCTCGACGGTGCGGGGGTCGGCGAGGCGCGGGTCGCGCCCCACGTGGGTGTGCACGGCCACCAGCACGGTGTGCTCGGGCGCTTCGCCGTAGGTGCCCTTGACCTCCTGATGGTCGGCCGAGTCGCCGATGAGCAGCACGGTGTAGCCCATCTCGGCGTAGCGGCGGGCCTCGGTGTGCACCTTGGTCACCAGCGGGCAGGTGGCGTCGATGTAGCCCCAGCCCATGGCGCGCACCTGCTCGCGCACCTGGGGCGGGATGCCGTGGGCCGAGAAGACCACGGTCCGCGCCAGCTTGTGGCGGCGTTCCAGGTCGGCGATCTCGGCGAGGTCTTCGACGAAGTGGACCCCGCGCTGCTCGCGCAACCGGTTCACCACCACGTCGTTGTGCACGATCGAGTGGTAGACGACCAGGTCGCCCTCCTCCGCAAGTTCCTCGGCGGCCTTCTCCACGGCGCGGATGGCCATGACCACGCCGGCGCAGAAGCCGCGGGGCTTGGCAAGGTAGACGCGCAGGCTCACGGGTGCATTGTACTAAGCCTTTCCCGCACCTGCGGCGGGGGGTTCGGCTCCGCCTGCAGTCGCGCGGGCGCCCGGCCGGCGGGCCAGCAGGACGCCTTTCCCGATGGGCACGACCACCGCGTCGACGCGACGGTCGCCGAGCACGCGGTCCACGAAGGGACCGAGCGCCTCCGCATGGCTCAGCACGTTGTCGGCGGCCAGCAGGCCGCCGGGGACGAGGCGCGGCAGCAGCGCCTCGTAGAGCGCCGGGTAGGCGCCCTTCTCGGCGTCGAGGAAGGCGAAGCCCACGGCGTCCAGGCCCGCGACGCGGTCGCGGGCGTCCCCCTCCACCAGCCGCACCACGTCCTCCACGCCCGCGCGGGCGAAGGTCTCGCGCGCCAGGGCGACTTTTTCGGGGAGGACCTCGAAGGTCGTCACCGTGCGGCCGCTGGCCCGGGCGGCCAGGGCGAGCCAGAGCGTGGAGTACCCCGCACTGGTGCCCACCTCGACGATCGCCCCCGCGGGCGCGGCCGCGGCGAGGAGCGCCAGGAAACGCCCGGTCTCGGGCGGGACCTGCCGCAGGCGCCGGCGGTGGGGCGTGCCGTCCGTGCGGTCGCGGGCGTCGATGGCCTCCAGCTCGGCCATGCGTGCGCGCAGGGCCTCGGGCAGGTCGTGGAACATGCCCCAGCCTACCCCACGGCCTCGTAGCGCCCGCCCGGCAGCGCCCGCACGTGCCCCGAGAGCTCGAGCTGGGTCAGCAGCCCCAACACCTCGGCCGCCCCCAGGTTCAGGTCGAGCGCCAGGTCGTCGGGCAGGGCCTCGCCGCGGCGGCGCAGCGCCTCCCAGAGCGCCCCCGCGGCCCCTTCGGGTTCCGGCCGGTCAGGGCGCGGCGCGGCCCCGCCGATTCCCAGGGCCTCGAGCACGTCCTCCGGCGCCTGCACCACCGCCGCGCCGTCGGCGAGCAGCCGGTTGCTGCCGCGGCTGGCCCAGTCGGAGGGCCGGCCCGGAACCGCCAGCACCTCGCGCCCCAGCTCGGCGGCCAGCGCCGCGGTGATCAAAGCCCCCGACTTCTCGGGCGCCTGCACGATCACCACCGCGTCGGCCAGCGCGGCGATGAGCCGGTTGCGGCGGGGAAAGCTGCCGGCGCTGGGCCCGCTGCCCAGCGGCAGCTCGCTCATCAGGGTCACCCGCCCGGCCAGCTCGGCGTTCTCGGGCGGGTAGACGACGTCCACTCCGCTCCCCAGCACCGCGAGCGTCGGCCCCCCGCCGGCGAGCGCGCCCCGGTGGGCGGCGGTGTCCACGCCCCGCGCCAGCCCGCTGACCACGGCCACGCCGGACCCGGCCAAACTGCGGGCGAGCCGCTCGCTGAAGTCGAGCGCCCAGGGCTGGGCCTTGCGGCTGCCCACCACCGCGACCGCCGGACGGCCGCCGCTCCAGCCGCCCTTCAGGTAGACGAGCGGCGGGGGGTCGGCGAGGTGGCGCAGCGTGGGCGGGTAGTCGGCCTCCCACAGGCCCACCGGCCGCACGCCCAGCACCGCCGCCCGCTCCTTCACGCGTTCGGCCCCGCCCGCATCGAGCACCCGCCGGTAGGCGCGCTCCAGCTCGACGCCCAGCAGCTCGCCCACCCGCTCCAGGCCATCCTCGCCCTCCGCGAAGACCTTGAGGAAGCGCGCCGGCCCCACGCCGGGGGTAAGCGCCAGGGCCAACCAGGACATGGTTCCAGTTTAGCGGGTATCCTGAAACTCCTCCGTTCAAGTTCCATGCCCCGCACCCGTTTGACGGCCGGGACCCCGGTTGGTAAAAAGTAAACGCGCCGATTTGAGGCTCAGCTTGCGGGCGCGTTAGAAGTGCAGCTAAAGCGAGCGGAAAAGCCGCGCTTTTCTGCGCTCGCTCGGTCCTGCCGGGCGCGTTTTGCTGCGAGCCCAGGGGCGCAGAAAGGACGGATGATGAGCGAAAGTCTTTTCCAAACCCCCCTCATCGAAGCGGTTCTGGACCCCGAGTGCCGCATGCCGGTCTTCATCAAGGCGTTGACCCACGGCAGCCGCGTGATCGAGCTTCCGCGGGGTTTCCCCGACCGGCCCGACGCCCTGGACGAGGTGCGCCGGATCGTGCGCGACCACCGGGCCCGGTACCGGGCGCGCGGGCTGGGCCGCAACTTTCCGATTCTTTACTACGCCTACGTGCCCCGCCCGGGCCGGAGCGTGCGGCTCACGCCCGAGGGCGAGGTGATCGGCCCCTTTCGCGACCGCCCCACCCGTGCGGGCTTGCGGCTCGCGGACGGCCGCGAGGTCACCTTCACCCTGGACGACTAGACCGGGTGCACCGTCCAGAAGCCGGCGCGCGAAGACCACCACAAGAGCAGCGCCAGCGCCCCCAGCAGCAACGCCAGCGGCCAGAGGCGGCGTACGGTGAGGCGGAAGCGCACCGCGTACCCCACGGCCGCGGTGAAGAGCAGCGCGGCCGCGTTCACCAGCGCCAGGTAGAAGGCGCCGGTGGCGGGCCCGGGCCAGCCGATGGCGCTGAACACCCCGGAGGCGACGAGCGGGGGCAGCAGCGCGATGGCCACCATCACGCCCACCAGGGTCTGCCCCTGCCCGCGGATGTAGGAGTAGGCCCCCACCGCACCGGTGACCAGCGCCAGCGCCAGGTCGAAGAGGTTGGGGGCGCTGCGGGCCACCAGCTGCGTGCCCGGCTCGATGGGCTGGGCGGCGAGGAAGGCGCGCGCCAGCAGCCAGGCCGCCGCCCAGGCGAGCCCCGCCCCGGCCGCGGCGGTCAGGCCGGCCTGCAGCGTGAGCCGGCGGTGGCGCCAGAGCAGGCCGAAGCCCAGGGCCATCAGCGGCCCCATCAGCGGGGCGATGATCATGCTGGCCAGCACCAGCAGCGGATCGTCGCGCACCAGGCCGGCGAAGGCGATCGTGGCCGAGGCGACGGTGAGGAAGGCGAACCAGGGGGTCAGCCGCGCCGCCTGGTCGAGGTCGCTCTCCAGCTCCTCGGCGGGGGTGGGCTCCTCGCGCTCGGCGGCTTCGGGTTCGGGAAAGGTCCAGGCCGGGGTGTCGAGCGCCATCCAGTCGTCGGGGCCGAGAACCGGCTTGAGCAGGGTGAGGAGCTGGTCGGCCTCGGCGGTGTCGACGGGCACGACCAGGTAGATCTGGTCCTCGCTCGAGCGCAGCACCAGCGGGTGCACGTCCTGGTCCTCCATCACCCCCAGCACCGAGGGCATGCGCGAGGCCTCGGTCTGCACGTAGAGCAGGTGGCGCGCCATACCCCAGCTTATAAGCTTGAGGCATGGAGGAGCGGCTCGACCGGGTGCTCGCCCACCTGGGCCTGGGCACCCGCAAGGAGGTGGGCAAACTCATCCGCGCCGGCGCGGTGCGGGTGGACGGCGCGGTGGTGCGCGACCGCGGCTACAAGCTCGACCCCGAGGCCGCGCGGATCGAGGTGCGCGGCGAACCCGTGCGCTACGCGCGCCACTTCTACGTGCTGCTCCACAAGCCCGCGGGGGTGCTCACGGCCACCCGCTCGGAGCGCGAGACGACCGTCCTCGACCTGCTCCCGGACGCGCTGTGGCGCGACGATCTCCGCCCCGTGGGCCGGCTCGACCGCGACACCGAGGGGCTTCTGCTGCTCACCAACCACGGCGAGCTGCTGCACCGCCTCACCCATCCCCGCTGGAAGGTGGCCAAGGTCTACTTCGCCGAACTGGCCTCCGAGCTGCCCGAGGACGCGGCGCGGCGCTTCGCCGAGGGGGTGCTGGACTTCGCCCCCGCCGAGCTGGAGGCGCTGGGCCCGCGCGCGGCGCGGGTGACCCTCTACGAGGGGAAGCACCGGCAGGTGCGGCGGATGTTCGCGGCGCTGGGCGCGCCGGTCGCCTACCTGCGGCGCGAGCGCTTCGGCCCGCTCGAGCTGGGCGGGCTCGAGCCCGGTCAGGCGCGGCCGCTGAGAGCGGCCGAGGCGGCCGCGCTGCTGGAGGCCGTGGGGCTCGCCTAACCCAACAGCGCGCGCACCGCGGGGGCCACCTCGTCGAGGCGGTGCACGGTGCGGTCGGCCGAGTAGAGGAGCATCAGGTTGTGGCGGTTGTCGTACTCGGGGCCGGTGTAGATGCGGCGGCGGCCGCTCGAGTAGAGCAGCACCTTGCGCCCCAGGCCGCGGACGTAGCCCTGCAGCGCCGCGGTCTCGCCGTCCACGTCGGGCCCGTCGGCGAGCGTGACCACCAGCTCGCTGGCGGCGGCGGCCTCCAGGTCGGCCGCGGCCCGCTCGCGCAGCGGGCCCGCGCCCTCGTAGCGCCGCGAGACCGAGACCGCGAACCCGGCGCGCTCCAGCTCGGTTCGCATCCGCGCCGCCCAGCAACGCTGCACCTCGAACTGGCCGCCCCCGAACTCCAGGTGCACGCGTCCGGCCTCGGGCGCCGCCGCGGACGGGGGCGGCGGGTCGTGGGGGCGGAGCACCAGCTCCCGGCAGAGGCCGGCCACCGCGGCCTCGGCCTCGTCGAGGGCGGCGGCCGTCCGGCGCAGGTAGTCCTCGCGGCCGTCGAAGCGCAGGCTCAGGTCGAAACGGCCCAGGTTCTCGATTCGGGCGGCGAGCCGGCCGAGCAGCGGTGGCGCGGTCAGCACCTCCTCGGTGCCGTCGTAGCGCAGCACGAAGAAGTTGAGCCAGAGCAGCACCGCGGGCGTGCCCACGCCGGCGGCGTAGCCCACCTCGAAGGCGACGCCGCTGTCGGCCTGGAGATCGCCGAGCGGGGCCAGCAGGGCGAAGCCACGCTCGATGTGGTCGCGGTCCAGGTCGTAGATGGCGCGGCTGAACCCGTCCGCGGGCACGCCCTGGAGGGCGCTGTTGGAGTCGCGGAAGGGCAGGAAGGTAAGGGGCTCGCGCCCCTCGAGCCCCAGCGCGTTCAACCCGGCGCGCAGGCCGCGCACGCAGCCGCGCTCGAGCCGGGCCCCCAAATAGCGCCCCGAGGGATCGTAGAGCCGGGTGGCCACGTAGACGGGCGCCTCGCCCGCGGCCAGCCGCCTCGCGCGCGCGTGCGGGTTCATCCTTCGCGGGCCACCATGAAGACCCCCGCCAGCACCAGCAGCAGACCCAGCGCCCGCGTGGGCGTCAGCGCGATCATGGGAAGTTCGAAGAGGCCGAACTGGTCGATGAGGGCCGCGGCGATCAGCTGGCTGGAGACGATGGCCACCAGCGCGGCGAGCACCCCCAGGTGCTGGATGGCCACGATCGTGCCCACGACGACGAGCGCCCCCAGGACCCCGCCCAGGTAGGCGAAGGCGGGGATCCCTTCGCCGGGTGCGGCGCGGAAGGCCCAGGCCAGCACGGCCAGCGCCAGCACCACCCCGGCAAGCATCAGGAAGCGCAGCGTGCCGTCGAGGCGCACGGCCGCGGGGCCGCGCTCGAAGAGCAGCAGCCCCAGGACCCCGACGGCCAGGCCCAGGAGGTGGACCACCGCGACCATCCCCCAGGTGCCCAGGCGCGCCTGCAGCGCCGCGTTCACGGGACCGATGATCGCGATGAGCACGCCCGTGGTCGCGGCGGCCCAGAGGCCCGGATTCATGCGCGACCCACCCGCACGGTCAGGATAGGCTTCATACTTTCATTCTAAACAAGCCCGGAGGGGATTTTCCAGCGGGACCGCGGGCGTCAGGGCCCGGGGTTCGAAGCCGGCGGGGTGGGGTTTTCCGAAGGCCGGTCCTCGGGCGCGGGCTGGGCGCCGGGCGCGGGGGCCTTGGGTACGGAGGGCGGGGTGAGGCGGCCGCCGGGGTTGAAGGCGTAGTCCTTGCGCAGCAGCTCCAGGTCTGCGGCGTTCACCGCACCGTCGCCGTTGAGGTCGGGGTCGAACTTGGGCGCGGCCTCCCCCTCTGCGCCCGCGGGGGGCGCCTTGGCCTCGGGCGCGGGAGCCGCGCCGCCCTCCGGGGCGGTTTCGGCACCGGGTTCCGGAGCCGTCCCCGCGCCCCCGGCGGACTCGGGGGCGGACGGCTCCGCCTTGGTGGGGGCGCCGGCGGCGGGCGGGGCGGGCTCGCCCTTCTGCGCCGCGGGCTTCCGGCCCCAGGCCGCCGCCAGCGCGCGCAGGTCCTCGAAGGCGTAGCGGCCCTGGTCGGCGGGGCGCTTGGGCGGCGACTTGGTGTAGGGCTCCCCCTTGGCGTCGAAGAACTGGGTCTGGGCCTGCACCCGCGGGCGCAGCTTGCGGGTGGGTTCGAACTTGAGCCGGAAGACCTCGCCGCCCTTGAAGGTCTTGGTGAAGGCGCCGTCGAGGTCGAGGGTCTGCTTCTCGGCGTCGTAGCGCAGCACGTAGAGCAACTCGGGCGCGGCCTTGAAGCTGTCGAGGTCGGGCTTCAGGTCCTTGGCCGTAAGGCGCAGGCGCAGGGCGCTGGCGGGCCGCTCGCTGAGGGTGAAGACGGCGATGAAGGGGGCGTCGGTCTCGGACTCGGGAATCTTGATCCGGAGCGCGGGCGGGGGCGGGTCCTTGACCGCGAGCGTGAAGGAGGCGCTGCGGCTGGACAGGGCGGCGTCGGTGACCACCACGGTGACCTTGAAGCTGCCCTTTTCGCGGGGGATGCCGCTGAGGCGGCCGTTCGTGAAGTTCAGGCCCTGGGGCAGCTTGCCCTCGAGCTCGTAGCGGTAAGGGCGGACGCCGCCCGAGGCGGGAAACTTGGCCTCGTAGCGCTCGCCGATGTACGCGGGGGGCGCCGAGCGCACGGTGATGCGCAGCGGCTCGCCGGCGCCGCCCTCGCTGGTGCCGCAGGCGGCGAGCAGCAACGCGGCCGCGATCAGGACCCCCGCTAGACGCATGGTTTCAAGCTAGCTCCGGCGGCGATGAGATGGCTGATGGGCTCACGTCCGGCGCGAGGCGCGCCCGAGGCGGCAGCCCAGCACCGCGGCGATCCAGGCGAGGGCCGCGAGTGCGAGCGGCCGCACCCCCGAACCCAGGTATGCGAGGAGCGCGTCGGTCCGGCCCGTGGCCAGTGCGGCCAGAACCGCGAGGAGGACGAAGAGGAGCAGGGCGAACGTGGCGAAAAGGGAACAGCGCTTCGGCATGCCCCCATCCTAGCCCGGGCGCGCGGAGCTTTCGGGTGATAAACGCGGGATTAACGCGGCGTTTGCCTGGCGTTTACTCCCGGGGTGCACCCTAAGGGCGTCATGAAACGGACACGCGTACACATCCCCCTGATCGCCGCCGCCCTTCTGCTGGTGGGCGCGGCCCTGGCCATCGGCACCCAGGCCCCAGGCTCCCAGAGCGCGGACGACGTCCCGCCGCAGATCGCCCTTCAGGCGACGGCCGTCTTCCTCTACGACGCGGACGGCAACGTCGTTTGGAGCGACACCTTCCCGAACAAGGCGGACGACGCCGTCTTCCGGCAGGCCGCGAGCGTCAAGCTCACGGACGCCCAGGGGCAGACCGTCTTCGAAGGCCCCGTGGAGTGGATCGCGAGCGGCGACTCCTCGCCCGACGCCTACGTAACGATCGACGGCCGACCGGTGAAGCTCGAGCACCTGATCCGCGCCGCCCTCGGCCACGGCTCGGAGGACGGCTCCTACGAAGACGACGACCACGGCCAGAGCCGCGGCGACTACGAGCACGACGGCTCGGACGGCGACCGCAGCCACGACGGCAGCTACGACAGCGACCGCGACAGTGACCACGATCGCTCGGACGGGAGCATGTCGGACGACGACCACGACAGCGACCACGACAGCGACCGCGGTAGCGACGACGGCGACCACGGCGACGACCACGACGACTAACCAACCGCGCTAAGCGAAAGGGGCCCGCTGCAGCGGGCCCCTTTCGCGTGGGAGTGGTTCAAAGGCCGTAGCTGACGGTCTTCTCGGAGATCATGAGGTCGCTGCCGTCGGGGAGGAAGAACATGCCCGTGTCCCCGAGGTTCGCCAGCTCCGCGATCGTGCGGTTGGACTCCACGGCGGTCACCGTGACGTTCACGGTGTCGCCGATCGCGGGCAGCGTGTCCGCGAAGCCGCTCAACGCGGTCAGGTCGGGCAAGGAGTACCCGGTGGCGCTGCCCAGATAGGCCTTGCTGATCACCACGTTCACGACGACGGCCGTGCCCCATTCGACGTTGATGGTGTAGGCCAGCAGGTTCGCGCCGACGGTGAGGTTCGCGACGCTCACCGGCGAGCCGCTGACGCTGGGGTCGATGGGGGCGGGCAGGGAGATCGTCGGCGCACCGGAAGCCCGGACGAAAAAGCTTCCGATTCCATAGGGCGGGTTCTCTGCGGCGACCATGAAGACGTTGCGGTCGGCGAAGCCGAGCTCCGGGTAGGGGCCGCCGCTGCTGGTGGGGATCGCCCCGTAGGGGCTGACCAGGGTGCCGTTGGGCGTGACCGCCGTAACGCGCCAGAGGCCGGCCCAGCCGGCGGGCACCTGGGCGCTGAAATCCGGCAGGTTGGCCATGGTCGGGGCGTCGCTGTCGGTGATGGCGTCCCCGGCCCCGGTGAAGTCGAAAGCGGCCCCGTCGGTCGCCGTAACCGTGTACATTTTGGCCGCGAGCAGATTGGGCGGGATGTTGCTGTCGTAAACCAGGATCACGAGGTCCTGCTGCCCCTCGACCCCGTCGCTGACGCTGAAGGTCCCGGTCAGGTTGTTGCTGACCTGGCCCCCGAACCCCGAAGCCTTGTGGACGATCTCGACGACGGCCGCGCCCGTGACGCCGGAAGCGTCGTAGCTGACATTGAAGGAGATCGTGGCGGGCGGGGCCGCGCTGCACGAGGCGTCGAGCGCGTTCAGGTCGTCGGTGGTCAGGCTGAGTACGCTCACGTTGTCCCCGCAACGCACGACCACGTCGTAGGCGCCGCCCGCCGTGACCGTGAAGGTGAAGCTCGTGGGGTCGGACGGCACCTGCCAGCTCCCGCCGCCAGCGCGGTAGGCGGCGGCGCTTGCGCCCGTGGCGGTTACCGTCACGGTGACGTCGCCGCCCCCGCCGTTGCCGCCGTTTCCGGGGGCGCCCCCGCCACTGCAGGCGGCGAGCAAGAAGCCTAAGCCGAGGGCCAACAACGCTGCTGCTTTTCTCATATCCCTACCTCCAGGTTCCCAATGTATACGTACCGATAGTGTGATCTTGTGATATATGCACCTGAGGGGCATGAGACGAACCGGCCCGGAAATCGAAGCATGGGAAAATTCTGTGACCGAAGTTTCTTTTGTGGGGTAAAGTGTAAATCAGATTACAACGCGCCGGACATCCCGGCCGATAACGACGGCCCTACCAGGTCCGGGCGGAGGATCCGCCAGAAAAGAGTAATTTATGGAATTGGTACGCTCAAAAACCTGAGCCGATAGCGCTCATGCCTATGGCCGGCTAGTCCCGGGCGAGCCGCGCGTCCAGATCCGGCAGCTCGGCCAGGCTCGCGATCACGTAATCCGGCTTCACGTCGGCCCAGTCGAGCTCCTCGGGCCGGGTGACGCCGCTGAGGGTGAGGATGCCCACGAGCCCCGCGCGGCGGGCCATCAGGATGTCCGTGCCCAGGCGGTCGCCCACCATGGCTACCCGGTCGGCCGGCAGCTCCAGGCGCTCGAGCGCCGCCCGCACGGTGTGGGGCGAGGGCTTGCCCACCACCGCCTCCACCTTCTTCCCCGTCGTCGCCTCGAGCGCGGCGATCACGGCTGCGGCGTCGGGGATCTCGCCCCCCTCGACCGGGCAGGTGGGGTCGGGGTTGGTGGCCACGAAGCGCGCCCCCCGGCGGATGGCCTGGAAGGCGGTGTTGAGCTTGTCCCAGGTGCAGGTGCGGTCGAAGGCGGCCACCACGAACTCGATGCGTTCGGGGTCGCCTGAAAGCTCGAGCCCCGCGGCCTCCAGCTCGGCGAGCAGCGGCGGCTCGCCGATGGCGTAGACGCGCGCCCCCGGCCGCTCGCGCGCCAGGTAGCGCGCCATCACGTAGGAGGAGTGGATCACGTCGTCCTCGCTCGCCCGCACGCCCAGCCGGGTCAGCTTCTCGGCGTAGTCGGCGCGCGAGTGCAGCGGCTTGTTCGAGAGGAAGACGATCCTCCGCCCCCGCCGGCGCAGCTCGGCGATGGCCCGGTCGGCCCCCGGGATCAGCCGCTCGCCCAGGTAGACGGTGCCGTCGAGGTCGAGGAGGTAGCCCTGGATGCCCATCTATTTCTCCGACTGCATGGCGATGCCCTGGGCGAAGCTCTTGCGCAGCGCGATCAGCACCACCAAGGGCGGCACCATGGCGATCACCGTTCCGGCCATGATCACGTTCCACTCCGGGGCGATCTGCTCGCTGGCGATCAGCATCTTCAGCCCGATCTGGACCACCCGCATGTCGGCCGAGTTGGTCACGATCAGCGGCCAGAGGTACTGGCTCCACATGAAGATGAACTCGATCACGAATAAGGCGGCGATGTTGGTGCGGGAAAGCGGCACCAGGATCTGCCAGAAGTAGCGCATCGGCCCGGCGCCGTCCACCCGCGCGGCGTCGGAGAGCTCGCGCGGGACGGTGAGGAAGAACTGGCGGAAGAGCAGGATGCCGGTGGTGCTGGCGAAGAAGGGCACGGTGAGGGCGTAGTAGGTGTCGATCCAGTGGAAGGCGTCCATCAGCTCGTAGGTGGGCAGGATGCGCACGGGCAGCGGCAGCATCTGGGTGATCATGCTGAGCGCGAAGAGGAAGCCCGCGCCGCGGAAGCGGAAGTGGGTGTAGGCGAAGGCGGCCAGCAGCGAGAGCACGATCTTCACGAAGGCCACCACCAACGAGATCACGGTGCTGTTGAAGAAGAGCCGGCCGAAGTTGGCGCGCACCCAGGCTTCGTGCAGGTTGCTCAGGAACTCGGTGCCGGGCAGCAGCCGCGGCGGGTACTGGTAGGCCTCGCGGAAGCTGAGGGTGCTCGTGACCAGCGCGTAGTAGACCGGAAAGGCGAGCACGACCACCAGCGCGATCAGCGCGGCGTGGGTGAGCAGGCTCAGGCGGGCGTGGCGGCTCATGGCGTCCTCCCTAGCGGGCGTAGACCGCCTTCTTGGTGGCGGCGCGCAGCTGCACCATGGCGGCGACGGCGATGACGACAAAGATAATCACCGACTGGGCGTTGGCGCGGCCCGAATTCAGGTGGATGAAGGCGTCGCGGTAGAGGTTGTAAACGAGCAGGTTGGTGGCGTCGCCGGGGCCGCCCTGGGTCATGATGTCGATCAGCCCGAAGACCTGGAAGAAGGCGTAGAGCATGTTCATGAAGAGCAGAAAGGTCGTCGTGGGGCTCAACATCGGCAGGGTGATGTAGCGGAAGCTGAGCCAGGGGCCGGCGCCGTCCACCCGCGCGGCGTCGATGAGCTCTTCGGGGATGTTCTGCAGTCCGGCGAGGAAGAAGACGATGTTGTAGCCGAGCATCTTCCAGGTGGCCGCGAGCGAGACCACCAGCAGGGCCAGGCTGCCGTTGGTCATCCAGTTGAGGGTGTAGCCGGGCGCCACCAGCCCCACGAGCCAGGGAATCAGCCCCGTGGCCGGGGCGAAGAGGAGCGCCCAGAT
This sequence comes from Oceanithermus profundus DSM 14977, assembly GCF_000183745.1. Lineage (NCBI taxonomy): Bacteria > Thermotogati > Deinococcota > Deinococci > Thermales > Thermaceae > Oceanithermus > Oceanithermus profundus. The sequence continues at coordinate 69,290 of NC_014761.1, forward strand.
GACCCCCGCCACCGCGGGCGAGATCGAGTAGGTCCAGACCAGGGCGATCTGGTAGATGCCCAGACCGCCGATGCGCTGGTTGAGCAGCAGCGCGATGCCCAAGGAAGCCGCGAGGCCCAGGACGACCACGAAGGCCGAGAAGTAGAGGGTCACCACCACGCTTTGCAGGTAGTCGGGGGAACGGAAGAGCTCGAGGTAGTTCTCGAGCCCCACGAACAGCTTCTTGTCGCCGAAGAACGAGGTGATGAAGAACGAGCCCCAAACGCTCTGGGCGAAGGGGTAGATCAGGAAGACGACGATGACCGCGAGCGAGGGGAGGACGAGCAGGTAGGGCAGGTAGGGGTGACCGGGAAAGCGTTCCTCGATCATGGGCGGCTCCTTGGGAGGGAGCGCGGGGGCGGCCGCCCCCGCGCTCCGGGGCGGGCTAGTGCAGCTTGTTGTACTGCGCCAGCAGCTGGTTGGCCTTGGCCGCGGCTTCGTCGAGGGCCTGCTTGGGGGTCAGCTTGCCGGAGACGGCCTTCTCGATGGCCGCCCGCTCGAGCTCGCGGATCTGCACGAAGGGCCCCAGGCGCACGCCGGTGGCCGCCGGGGTGTCGCGGCGGCCCGAGAGGATCTGCAGGAAGGCGGTGAGGTAGTTCTGGTCCTTGCTGAACCAGCCCTCATTGAGGAGCGCCTGCACCGCGTTGTTCACGGTGGGGAAGTAGCCCGTGCCCTTGTGCCACTGCACGGCCACGTCCTCGCGGGCCAGGAACTTGAGGAACTCCCAGACCGCCGCCAGCTCCTCCTTGCTCTGCCCCTTGGTGACCCAGAGGCTGCCGCCGCCGATCACCGAGTTGCCGCGCGGGTAGCCCTCGAAGCGGGGCAGGAAGGTGGTGCCCACCTGGAAGTCGGCGCCCTTGGTGATGCCCGCCAGCGACGAGGTCGACTGGATCAGCATGGCGATCTGGCCGCCCACGAAGGCGGTGTTGGCCGAGTACTCGGGCCCGCCGTAGAGGAAGACCTTTTCCTTCGCCAGCCGGGTCCAGGTCTCGAGCACCATCTGCCCGAAGGGCCCGTTGAAGAGCACCTTCTCGGCGCGCCCCTTGCGGCCGTTCTCGTGGTCGGCGAAGAGCTGGTTGTGGTAGGCGAACATCTGCTCGAAGACCCAGCCGGGCCAGCCGAACGAGAGCGCGTGGTCCACCACGCCGCTCTCCACCAGCTTCTTGCCGTACTCCTCGACCTCCTTCCAGGTCCGCGGGGGCTTGTTGGGGTCAAGCCCCGCCTTCTTGAAGAGGTCCTTGTTGTAGTAGAGCATCGCGGTGGAGGAGTTGAAGGGCATGGACCAGAGGTTGCCGTCGGTGGAGTAGTAGTTGGTGATCGGGATCACGTACTGGGCCCAGTCCCACTCCTCGCCGAGCATGCCCGGAATCTTGTACACGGGCACGATCGCGCCGCTGTCGAGCATCGTCTGCGTGCCCACCTCGTAGACCTGGACGAGGTTGGGCGCGGTGCCGGTGCGGTAGGCGGCCACGTACTTGGTCAGGGTCTCGGCGTACTTGCCGGTGTAGAGGGCGTTCAGCTGAATGTCCGGATGGGTGGCGTTGAATTCGTCGACGATCGCCTCGACCACCTTCAGCCGCGAGCCGCTCATCGCGTGCCACCAGGTGATCTCCACCTTCTTGGCCAGGGCCGTGCCGAAGAGCGAAAGCGCCAGCAGGGCCGCCAGGCCGAATCGCATGCCTTGTTTCATGAACTGCACCTCCCCTTTCCTTTAGCCGGTCAGGCCGTGTCCTCGAGCCACGTTCCTTCGCCTTCGCTCTCACCCCCTTCCGCTACCGTGAGGCGCACGTCCAGCTCGCCGAACGCGCTCACGAACTCGGCGGGCGGCGGCCGGTCGGTGATCACCGCGTCCACGCCGCCCAGGTCGGCGACGCGCGCGTGGGTGACGACGCCGAACTTGCTGTGGTCGGCCAGCACCAAGGTGCGGCGGGCGCGGCGCACCACCTCGGCCATCACCTCGGCCTCCTCCAGCGAGGGCAGAGTGAAGCCGTGCTCGAGCGAGACGCCGTTCACCCCCACGAAGGCGGCGTCGAAGAAGACGCCCTCGAGCGCCCGCCGCGCCAGGCCGCCCACCATGCCGTAGGAGACGCCGCGCAGGTACCCCCCCACCACGTAGACGCTCACCCCCGGGCGTTCCAGCAGCGCCCCCGCGTGGTTGAGGGCGTTGGTGAAGACGGCCAGCCGCTCGAAGCGGGGCAGGTGGCGCACGAGCTGCATCGTCGTCGTCCCGTTGCCGACGAAGACCACCGCGCCCTCCTCCAGCTCCGCCGCGGCCGCCCGGCCGATCCGCGCCTTCTCGGCGCTGCGTTGCGTTTCCTTGTCTTTGTACGAGGGCTCGCGGGCGATCGGTTCGTTGGAGACGGCGCCGCCGTGGGTGCGCTTGAGCGCCCCGGCCTCGCTGAGGGCGTTCAGGTCGTTGCGGATCGTCATCGCCGAGACGCCGAACAGCCCCGCGAGCTCCGAGGTGCGCACCTCACCCCACGCCCGCACCCGCTCCAGGATCAGGCGCCGGCGCTGCTCGGTGAGCGGGGAGACCCGCTTCCGTTTGCGGTTCATGGCAACCTCTTTCGTTTTTCTTCCTTTGCATTCTAGCACCGCGCCGCCGCCCCGTCTGGAGGACCTACAAAACCCGGCTGGGGCGGGACGCGGTAAACTGGAGGGCATGAACGCGAAACAGCGGGCCACGGTCGCGCTCTTCGGCGCCGCCGGCGGCACGGTGGGCACCTTCTTCGCGCTCCGCGGGGGCGAAGACCCCCTCACCGCCCCGGCGCTGCTGCTGGGCTTCCTGGTGGGGTTCGCGGTCTCCTACGGCCTGCTTTCCCTCATCTACCGCTCGCGCGCCTGAGCCGCAGGGGCCGGCTCTGCGGGCCGGCTTCGAGCATGGCCCGCGCCGCCCGTTTCAGCTGGGGAAGGTGCCCATGGACCACGTCCAGGTCGACGGCGAAGCGTTCGTGCCCCACGACGTTACCTAGCCCCACCACCCGCCGCCGGTCGATCTCGGGGTGGGCCGCGCGCAGGCCCTCGGGAACGTGACGGGCGGCCTCGCCGACGATTTCCGGGTTGCGCACCACCGCGCCGGCCACGAGGTCGTCGTTCCACAACTCCTCGCGGGCAAGGCCGCGCGTGTAGCGCTCGACCTTTTCGATGGCCTCGAGGATGCCGGCGAGGAAGAGCCGGGGGTCCCGCCTGGACACGAACCAGGGCCTCCTCGACCCCGCGCCGCAGGGTCCTGCGCAGCGTACCCTGGATGGTCGGGTCCACGGGTCAGCCCAGCGCCTCCTCCAGGTAGGATTCACGTCCACCAGCCCCACCCCAGGGGGCGCTCGAGCGCCACCCGCAGGCCCACGCCGCCGGCGGGCCCCGCCTCGCCGCGGCGCAGCCGGAGGCGCACGGCCTCGGGGCCCGCCTGGAGCGCCCGGGCGATCTCCTCGGGGGTGTAGAGCAGGTCCACGGCTTCGTTCCGCGCAAACGACGCAATCTACGCAAAGCAGTCCAGAGCCGCCGGCCGGTCGCGGCCGCCGCCCTCAGCGCCCCAGCTCCCGTTCCACCGCCGCCCGCCAGCGGGCGTAGTTCGCCTCGAGCCCCGGGTTCGCGCGCGGCTCGAAGACGTCGGGCGCGCCGCCCGGTTCCCAGTCCGCCGGCCGGCCGGCGAGCAGGAAGGCCGCCCCCCGGGCCGTCGCCTCGAGCTCCGGGGGCCGCTCCACCACGAGCCCCGTCAGGTCGGCGAGCCTTTGGGCCAGCCCGTCCAGGTTCGCCAAGCCGCCGGTAAGGCGGACGCGCCGCGGCGCGGGCAGGTAGCGGGCCTGCTCCTCCAGGTTGACGGCCAGCATGAAGACGATGCTCTCCACCACGGCCGCCGCCTTCTCGGCCAGGCCGCCCTCCCCCTCGAAGCGCACCGGGAAGCGCGCCCGCCAGAAGGGCGACCCCAGCCCGGAAACGCCGTTCAGGAAGACGAGCGGGCTCACCGGCACCTGCGCCAGCCAGCCCTCCAGCCGGCCCGTCAGGTCCTCCACCCCGTAGGTTCGCTCGAACCAGGCCAGCGCCGAGCCGGCGCCGTTGACCGTGCCCTCGAGCACGTACTCCACCCGCCCCCCGCCTTCGTGCAGCACCCCGGAGAGCAGCCGCCCGGCCCGCACCCGCCGGCTGCCGGTGGTCCGCAGCACGAAGGTGCCGGTGCCGGCGTTGACGTAGGCCGTGGCCTCGTCCAGCTCGCCGTAGGCGAAGAGGGCGGCGTTCTGATCGCCGGTGACGAGCGCCAGCGGCACCTCCGGCGCGGCCTCCAGCGATCCGTAGCCCCAGGCGTTGGGCACCACCGGCGGCAGCGGGTCCCGCGGCACGCCGAAGAGGCGCAAAAGCTCCTCGTCCCAGTCGCGCGTTTCCAGGGCCACAAGCTGGGTGCGGCTGGCGTTCACCACGTCGGCGGCGCGGGCCGCCCCGCCCGCCAGCCGCCCCGCGAGCCAGGCGGCCATGGGCCCGAAGCCCAGCCGGCCCTCCTCGTGAGCCCGGCGCACCTCGGGCAGGCGTTCCAGGCACCAGCGCAGCTTGCTGGCGCCGTAGTGGGGCGTCAGGAAGAGGCCGGTGCGCTCGTGGATCCAGGCCTCGCGCGCGCGCAGCGCCTCCACCGCGCGCCAGGCACGGCGGTCCTGCCAGCTGATCACCGGGCCCAGCGGTTCGCCGCTGTGCCGGTCCCAGCAGGCCACGTTCGAGCGCTGGGTGGCCAGGCCGGCCGCGGCGAGCGGGCCGGGAGCGGCGGCGAGCGCTTCGCGCACCGCCGCGGCGACCTGCGCCCAGAGCGCCGCGCCGTCGTACTCGGCCCGCAGCTCGTCGGGCCGGCGGGCGCGGATCGCGCGCGCCGCCGCGGCGAGCGGCCGTCCGCGGGCGTCGAAGACGATGGCGCGGCTGGCGTGCCCGCCCTGGTCGACGACCAGGAAGGCGGTCTCGGTCTCGGGCCTGTGCATGCGCGCTCCTCGGACCCAGCCTACAACCCCCGGGCGGGAGTGGCCCTCCCGGCCGGGATGTGCTATAAAGGGTTGGTATGCCCCACAGGGGCCAAGCGTCGCCCAAGACCCCGGGTTCACCAAATCCAAGCGCCGTGCGCTAAAGGGGGAGCACCCTCTGGGGGACTTGACGCGACGCGGCCGCCTCCGGGCGGCGCACAGGAGGATACAGGCGGATGGAAGACAAGGAACCCAAGACCCCGGCGGAGGCCGGAACCGAAACCCCCGAAACCCAAGCCCCCGAAGCCCAGGTCCGCGAGGCCGAGGCGAAGGCTCCCGAGGCGGAAGCGGCCGCGGCCGAGCCTGCCGAAGCCGCGCCCGCGCCCGAGGCCCCCGCGGCCGAGCCGGCGCCCGAACCTGCGGCCGAGATGACGATGGAGCAAGCGCTCCAGGAGGCCGAGAGCCGGCTGGGCGCCAAGGTGCGCCGCGGCCAGGTGCTGACGGGCCGCGTCGTCTTCGTGGGCAGCGAAGGGGTGGCGGTCGACGTAGGCGCAAAGGTCGAAGGCATCATCCCGTTCAACCAGCTGACCGAAGAACCCCTCTCCGAGGAAGAGCTCAAGAAGATGCTCAAGCCCGGGGACGAGGTCGAGGTCTACGTGGTGCGCGTCGACCTTCCCAATAACGTCATCATCCTCTCCAAGAAGCGCGCCGAGGCCGACAAGGCCTGGCGCAAGATCGTGGAGCTGGCCGAGAAGGGCGAACCCGTCGAGGTGACCGTGCGCGAGAAGGTGCGCGGCGGCCTGGTGGCCTACCTGGAGGGCGTGCGCGCCTTCATTCCCGCGTCGCAGGTCGACATCAAGCGGGTGGCCGAGCTCGACGAGTTCGTGGGGCAGACGATCCCCGTCAAGATCACCGAGATCAACCGCAAGAAGGGCCGGGTCATCCTCTCGCGACGGGTGCTGCTCGAGGAGGACCAGAAGAAGAAGCGCGCCGAGGTGCTGGAAGGCCTCGAGCCCGGCGCCGAGGTGGAGGGGAAGGTCGTCGAGGTGACCGACTTCGGCGCCTTCGTCAACCTGGGCGCGATCGACGGCCTGATCCACCGCAGCGAGCTCTCCTGGGGCCGTTTCGAGCACCCCCGCGAGGTCGTCAAGGTGGGCGACGAGGTCAAGGCCAAGGTGCTCTCGGTCGACAAGGAGCGCGAGCGCGTCAACCTGAGCATCAAGGCGCTCACCCCCGACCCCTGGCAGACCGCCGCCGAGAAGTACGAGGTGGGCCAGCGCATCAAGGGCAAGGTCGTGGGCCTCACCCCCTTCGGGGCCTTCGTCGAGATCGAGCCGGGGCTCGAGGGCCTGATCCACATCACCGAGATGAGCTGGACCAAGCGGCCGCGCCACCCCTCCGAGGTCCTCAAGGAGGGCGAGGAGGTCGAGGCCGTGGTGCTGCGCATCGACCCCGAGCAGCGCCGCCTCAGCCTGGGCCTGCGCCAGACCCTGCCCGACCCCTGGAAGGAGCTGCCCGAGAAGTACCCCCCGGGCACCGTGGTCAAGGGCAAGATCACCGGCGTGACCGACTTCGGCGTCTTCGTCGAGATCGAGGACGGCATCGAGGGCCTGGTCCACATCTCCGAGCTCGACTACGAGCACATCGACAACCCCGCCGAGAAGTTCAAGAAGGGCGAGGAGCTGGAGGTGGTCGTCCTCAACATCGACGCCACCGACCAGCGCGTCTCGCTCTCGCGCAAGCGCCTGCTGCCGCCCCCGGTGCCCACCGAAGACGAGGAGCAGGAGAAGAAGCGCCGTCCCCGCCAGAAGAAGGCCAAGGGCGGGCCCAAGCGCGGCGGTCCCCGCGGTCCGCGCCGCGAGCGCGAGCTGCCCGGCATCGCCACCGCGCAGGGGGCCGACCTGGGCTCCTTCGTCGGCGGCGAGAGCAACACCAGCGTCAAGCTGGGCGACCTCTACGGCGACCTCCTCGCCGACCTGGGCCTCGAGGAGGAAGCGCCGGCGGAGCCGGCGGGCGAGAGCGAAGGCTGAGCCCCTCCCGAACCCGAGCCCCCGCCGCGCGCGGGGGCTTTTCTTCGTTCTATCCTGAAGCTGGAGCCATGGGCGAGGTGCGCACGCTGCCCGAGCTGCAGGGGCGGACCCGGGTCTTCGAGGACCGGGCGGACGCCGGGCGGGTGCTGGCGCGCTGGCTCGAGCCCGAGTGGAAGGGCGCCGAGCGCGGGATCGTGCTGGCCGTGCCCGCCGGGGGCGTGCCCGTGGGGCTCGAGCTGGCCCGCGGCCTGGAGCTCCCCCTGGACCTGATCTTCGTGCGCAAGCTGCACTTCCCCGACAACCCCGAGGCCGGCTTCGGCGCGGTGGGCGAGGGCGGCGCGCTGCTCGTGGACCCCGAGGCGGCCCGGTTCCTGGGCGAGGACGTCGTGCGGGCCGTGGTGCTCCGGGAGCGGCGGGCCCTGGCCGAGCGCGTCCGCCGGCTGCGGGGCGACCGGCCGCCGCCGCGGCTCGCCGGACGCCCGGTCCTGCTCACCGACGACGGCCTCGCCTCGGGCGCGTCGATGCTCGTGGCCGTGCGCGAGGCGCGCGCCCGCGGGGCGGAGCGGGTGGAGGTGGCCGTCCCCACGGCCTCCGGGGAGGCGGCCCGGCGCGTGGCCGCGGAGGCCGACCGGGTCTGGGTCGCCAACCTGCGCTCCGGGCCGCCCTTCGCCGTCGCCGACGCCTACCGGAACTGGCGCGACCTGAGCACCGAAGAGGTAGCGGCCCTGCTGCGTTCCTAGAACGTTCACCGGGCCTTCCCCGTTCGTTCACAGCCGCCGGCCTAGCCTGCGGGCGAAGGAGGCGACCCATGCAAACGGCAGCGAGGCGGGGACCGGCGGCGCGCAGGCGGGCGTTTCAGTGGCGGGCCTGGGTCACCCTGGTGCTCCTGGGCGCGGCCACTTGGCTGGCGGTCTCGGGGGTGGTGCTCTACCTGGCCCCCTCGGGGCGGGTGGCCAAGACCGTGGACTGGCGGCTCCTGTGGCTGGCGAAGGAGCAGTGGGAGGCGCTGCACACCGTCTTCGGCTTCGTCTTCCTGGCGCTCGTGGGGCTGCACCTGAAGTACAACCTTCGCTCGATCCTCGCCTACCTGCGGCGCCGGGCGGCCGCGGCCGCCCGGGTGCGCCGCGAGGCCGCCGGGGCGACCCTGGTCCTGCTGCTCGTCACCCTGGCCGCGGTCTACGGGTGGACGCCGGTGCGCCAGGTGATGGCCTGGAGCGAGGGGATGAACGCGGTCTGGGAGCGTTGGGGCGCCGAGCGGGGCTTCACCGTGGTGAGCGCGGAGGAGGCCCACGCCGAAGCCGAAGGCGCCGGGTCGGGCGGTTACGGCCGGCTGAGCGTGGCCGACCTGGCGGCGCAGGAGGGGGTGCCCCTGGAGGCGGCGCTGCGGCGTCTGGCGCAGGCGGGGGTGGGCGCGCAGCCCGCGGACAACCTGCTCGCCCTGAGCGGCCGCACGGGCGTCGCCCCCGGCGACCTGGCGGCGATCGTGCGCGGCGAGCCCGTCGGCGAGGGCGACTGACGTCCCGCTGGGCAAGGCGGCCGCGATCTGTTAAGATGCGTTGTTTTATGGAACTCCGCAACCTTGCCATCATTGCCCACGTCGACCACGGGAAGACCACCCTGGTCGACGCGATGCTGAAACAGGCCCACGCGCTGGAGCGGGGCCACGAAGACGACGAGCTGATCATGGACACCGGCGAGCTCGAGCGCGAGCGCGGGATCACCATCCTGGCCAAGAACACCGCCGTGGTCTGGAACGGCGTCAAGATCAACATCGTCGACACCCCCGGCCACGCCGACTTCGGCGGCGAGGTCGAGCGGGCCCTCTCGATGGTCGACGGCGTGCTGCTTCTGGTCGACGCCGCCGAGGGGCCCATGCCGCAGACGCGGTTCGTGCTGCAGAAGGCGCTCGAGGCCGGCCTTTTGCCCATCGTGGTGCTCAACAAGGTCGACAAGCCCGAGGCCCGGCCCGAAGAGGTGTTGAACGAGACCTTCGACCTGATGGTCGAGCTGGGGGCGAGCGACGAGCAGGCCAATTTTCCCTACCTCTACGCCATCGGCCGCGAGGGCCAGGCCTGGCGCGAGGGCGAAAAGCCCGAAGACCTCACCCCGCTTTTCGAGACCATCCTGGAACACATCCCCGAGCCGCGGGTGGAGGAAGGCCCCTTTCAGCTCAGGGTGGCCAACCTGGACTACTCCAGCTACCTGGGCAAGATCGCCATCGGCAAGGTGCACCGGGGCACGGTCAGCAAGGGCGAGACGGTGGTCATCGTGGGCGCGGCCGGCGAGCCGCGCAAGGTCAAGGTGACCGCCGCCTTCACCCACCAGGGCCTCAGCCGCCTGGAGACGACCGAGGTCCTGACCGGCGACATCGTGGCGCTGGCGGGCATGGAGGGGGTGCAGATCGGCGACACCGTCACCCACAAACTCCACCCCGAGCCGCTGCCGCGGCTGGTCGTCGACGAGCCGACGGTGGCCATCACCCTGACCCCCAACACCTCGCCCTTCGCCGGCCGCGAGGGCAAGTACGTGACCAGCCGCCAGATCGCCGAGCGGCTCTACCGCGAGCTGGAGACCAACGTCGCCCTGCGGCTGGTCGAGCCCCGCCCCGACACCTTCGAGCTGCACGGCCGCGGCGAGATGCACCTGGCGATCCTCTTCGAACAGATGCGGCGCGAGGGCTACGAGTTCACCGTCGGCCAGCCGCAGGTGCTCTTCAAGTACGAGGACGGCCAGAAGCTGGAGCCCTACGAGTACCTGGTCGTCGACGTGCCCGAGGCCAAGTTCGGCGGGGTGATGGAGAACCTGGGCCAGCGCAAGGCCGAGATGCAGCAGATGGAGCCCGCGGGCGGCCGCATCCGCGCCGAGTACGTGGTGCCGGCGCGGGCGCTGTTCGGCTTCCGCAGCCAGCTGCTCAGCCTGACCGGCGGCGAGGGCCTGATGAGCCACACCTTCCACGGCTACGGCCCCTACGCCGGCGAGCTCAAGACCCGCACCACCGGAAGCGCGGTCTCGATGGAGAACGGGGTGGCCTTCGCCTACTCACTGTTCAAGCTGCAAGAGCGGGTGACCTTCTTCATCGAGCCCGGGACCGAGGTCTACGTGGGGATGATCGTGGGCGAGAACGCCCGCGAGGGCGACATGAACGTCAACGTGACCAAGAACAAGAAGCTCACCAACGTCCGCGCCGCCGGCTCCGACGAGAACATCAAGCTGATCCCGCCGCGCAAGATGACGCTGGAGGAGGCGCTCGAGTTCCTGGCCCCCGATGAGCTGCTCGAAGTCACGCCCAAGAGCCTGCGCTTGCGCAAGGCCATTCTCGACCCCGGCCAGCGGAAGCGGGTGGAGCGGGGGAAGGAGCCGCGGTGACCATTTTGCTTTTTCGCACCAAGGCTTAGATACTTCAAAATACATACCCGCTGGCTGTTTGCGGTGCCCGCAGGCTTGGAGCAAGCGCCCTTATGGAGTGCGGCAGTGCAAAGCCCGAATTGCCCGTTTCGTGTGCTTATACTAAAAGAAGGTTTCTGAGGTTATGAGAGTCATTGACCTTTACGCCGGGATGGGTGGAATCTCGTGGGGATTCTCGCAAGAGGGTTTTCATGTTACAGGGCTGGACATCAATCCCCTTTCCCCGGACATCTTTGAGTTAAACGGCATTGGCAAGGTTATCGTCACCGACCTCCGAGATTATCAGATTCAGAACCTAGTCCCCCGGGTACGGGAAGAGCCATTGGTGTTGGTGGGGGGGCCTTCCTGCCGACCGTGGAGTAACGTGAATCGCCGCCGCCACCTTTTTGGGCCGGCACACCCGGATTACGTGTTAATGATTAAATTCCTGAATGCCGTGACGGCCCTCAAGCCAGAAGTGTTCTTGATGGAAAACGTTCTGCCTATAGCCAGCGACCCTGGCTTTCGGAAAAAGATCACCTCTCTGAAGCGGCATTACTGGGTTGAGGAGACCCGGGTCCGGTATTCGGAGTATGGAGCCCCCACCTCGCGGGTACGCTTCTTTGCGGTCGGTTTCCGCCGGGGGAAGCGGGTGAACCACGCCCGGAGCTTTTTAAGGAAACTCGATGAAGAGCGCCGCCGTTCCCGACCAAGAACAGCAGGGGACGTTCTTGCTGATTACGTAAGGCTGGGATATGGGGAGGCGCCTGATCATCACTGGCCTAACTTTAGAACCATCAACCGGTACGAGGACAAGTACCGCTCAAATAGATATGGCTGGTACAGGCTTGATCCCGAAAAACCTGCGCCCTCTTTCGGGAATGTGATGAAAACCTATACCCTCCCCCCCTGGGTCGGGAACGGCCACGGGGTCCCCCTGCGCGTTATTTCTGTCAGGGAGGCCATGGCCCTGATAGGGTTTGACCGCACCTTTAGATTCCCTGAGGGGGCTTCCATGAAAACTCGCTATCAGATGGTTGCGGACGCCGTAAGTCCCGTGTTTTCAAGGATTGCTGCGCGCGCTATACGTGAAATCCTCGAGGAAGAGATGTGAACACTGCCGTTGTGGAAGTTAGAGGTCGCGAGATAACCAACGCACTGCTGCGCTGGGGGGAGAAAAACCTGCGCGATTTTCCATGGCGCGGAACGCGTGACCCTTACCGTATCTTCGTGGCGGAATTCTTGCTTCAGCGTACCCGGGCGGAGCAGGTGGTTCCAGCGTACGAAGAGTTGGTGCGTAAATACCCGGGGTTTGAGGAACTTGCCGGGGCGGACCCGTCCGGGTTGCTGGAAATCATACGCCCCCTAGGTCTGCACCGGAGGGCAAATTTACTGCAAAATGCAGCACGAATAATTAAGGAGCAATTCGGCGGCCTGTTGCCCCCTTCAATGAAAGAGCTAACCTCGATCGAGGGGGTGGGCACCTACACCGCCGCTGCCATTCTTGCGGCACTGTATGACCTTCCTGCACCTGCTGTAGACACAAACACTCTTCGCGTGCTCGGAAGGGTGTTCGGCCTAGAGATTAAGGAGTCATCGCGAAAGAAGCGTGAGTACCGTGATCTGATAGAGTCGTTGGTTCCGAAGGGGCAGGCGCGTCTTTATATATACGCTCTGCTGGATCTGGCGGCGACGGTCTGCACACCCCGGAATCCGGCGTGCGACAGGTGCCCCCTGATCCGTATATGTCATAAGGGAGGCGGAAATGGGCTTTAGAAAAATGCTTGTTGAAGATCTTGTCCGCCAGGTTCTCGGCCCGCTAGACGGTCCGGAGGAGAAGATTGATGCGGAACTTGCGAGTCCGCTGAACCTGTATTTAACGGGGGTGCTGGAGCCTCCGGAATCCTGGGACAGGCAGGGGCCGGCGGATCCGGATTCCGAGGCCGTCAGGCTTGAGGGTGAGCAGGGCACCTCGGAAGAAGACCAAGAAGACGGAGAGGTCGCTCCTCCACCTGTGCCTCTTCCCGCCCTGCACCCGGCAAGCCGCCCTTCCGTTTTTGGTATTGCCTTCGAACTGGAGGTTCCGGATGGAAAGCAACCGGAGATCGAAGTTTTGCTGACCTGGGGGCGTTACCTCCTTCATGAAGGAAGTGGGGCGGGAAAGGTATGGCAGCGATACCCGAACTACCGGCATATCGAGCGTCTCACTCTCGATCAAAATCGCCTCTTCGATGCGGGAGATTTGCAACTTCATGTTCGGGTGAAAAATGCCGGCGGCCGTGTCCGGGCTTTTATTCAGGTCCGGGTGGTGGTAAAGGAGGAGGGCGAAATCGAGGAACGGTGCGTCTTCCAGCCCTCCTTGCGTATTCGCGTTCTCGAAGGTGTATTGATTCCATTAGGAAACGCCAATCAGGCTCCTGTTTCAGAGGACGAGCAGGCCATGCTGGATTTCGGTTACCGCAATCTACCGGTTCTTGCTCGCGGCCTGCTATGTTCGGCAACCTGGAAAGAGGTTGATCCCGAACGGGAAGCGCCGGGTGGCGAGCAATGGATGGCTACTTGGGCCGATGCATATGCCCTGTCCCCGGATTTATTAGAGCGATTCACGGCACCGGACTTACGTACCGAATTCATCCCCATGTACGCGCTGTCTGCCCCGGACTGGACATGGGTAGGCGGTGATCCGGAGCCGGAGTTCGACCCGAAAACCCTTTCATCAAGCGCGGATCCGGACAGGATCGCCCATCACCTGGAGCCGCTAGTGCGCGGGTTCCGGGACTGGATAGAGAAACAGGAATCCGCCGCGAGGAATCTAAAAGGCAACGCCGTTAAGCGTATTATAAAAGAATTACATGACACTTTAAAGCGGATGGAGCGCGGTCTCGAGTTACTGCACGACGAAATGGATGCGCGCATGGCCTTTGCCTTTGCCAACCGTGCGCTCTGGCTACAGGCTCGTTGGGACAGCCGCGAATTCACGTGGAGACCGTTCCAGCTGGCCTTTCTGCTTGCCGCGATAGAATCGGCTGCCCGGCCAGACTCGCCCGATCGCGACGTTTGCGACGTGCTCTGGGTCCCCACAGGCGGGGGGAAAACTGAGGCGTATCTTGCGCTGGTAGCCTTCGTGCTTGCCTACCGCCGGCGGATTCACGGGAGGAATGGAAAGTGCGGTTCTGGCGGGGGGACCGCCGTAATCTCCCGCTACACGCTCAGACTTCTCACGCTCCAGCAGTTTCGCCGGGCACTCAAGGTTATCACCTCCTGCGAGTACCTCAGGGTGCTGCGGGATCCCGGGGCGGGGAAGCCGGGGTGGAGGCCGGAAGGGGCTCCTGACGAAGACTTCCCGTGGGGCACGGAACGGTTCTCCGCCGGTATCTGGGTTGGCGGGGCCATCACACCGAATAAACTTAAGGGAACCTGGAACAACGAGGCACAGCGCAGCATTCCCGGCGCACTGGATGTCCTTGCGGGAAAGGCTAGCGGAGGGGGCGAGCCAGCTCAGGTCACTGGCTGTCCCGCCTGCGGGGCACTCTTGGCTGTGCCATCGGGCGGGTTAGGACCAGGTGAACACTTGCTACACCTCGTAGTACGCCGGGAGAAGGGGACGGAGGATGGTGGCCCCGGAGAGGGTTGGCTGCTGGGGAACCCGGACGGATTCAAAGCGTCGATCCTGGATGTTACACCTCTTCCCTCAGGGTTTGAAATTCTGACGGTGCACATTGAAACGGACCGGGCCCTGACCCGGCAGGACATCGACAGCTGGTGGAAATCGGGGCCAGCTTACGCATATGATCTTGCGCCTTTCGCGGCTTCTCGACCGGGCTATTTTCCCCGTTACCGGCGAGGCAAGGAGGGCCCTCAGCTCGAGGACTTCGAGATCTGGTGCCCCTCCCCTACCTGCCCTCTGGGCGAAATCGGGGAGGGGGGGATCTGGTGGGAAACGGCCCCTCGGGATGACCTCGATTTCCACGTAAACGGGACAACAGGCTCTGGCGGTAACCCAAGGCTGAATGGGGTTGGAAACGTTCATCCAGAAACGGGGACTCCTTTGCGCTGTGTGTTCAGGCGTGTCATTGATCCGTGGGTCGCTCCCAACACAAACAGTCTCGGCGCCGTTCGCATTCCCATACCCGCCCTAACCGTTGACGATCAAGTCTATGCGCACCCCCCTTCACTTTTGGTGGGCACGGTAGACAAGTTTGCCCGGATGGCATACGAGCCCAAAACCTCCCATTTGTTTGGAAAAGTCAATTTTTATCACCCGTGGTCCGGCTACCAGGGCCCGGCAACGCGTCAAGATAACATATATAAGCTTGGGGATGCCTGCGAACCGCTACCCCCACCTGAACTTATCCTCCAAGACGAGCTGCATCTGGTGGAGGGGCCCCTTGGAAGCCTTGTGGGCCTGTACGAAACCGCTGTCGAAAACCTCATCGCTGAGGACTTTGAAGGTTTCCAACCAAAGTATGTCGCGTCCTCGGCCACCATCCGGGAAGCGGGCAGTCAGGTAAAGGCCGTTTTCGACCGCCGTATCGCGCTCTTTCCCCCTCCCGGGTTTGACGCGAACGATCGATTCTTCGTTCGTGGGGGTGAGGCGCACCCGCTCTATGAGTCCCGTCCAGGACAGCTTTACGTGGGTATTGCAGCACCCGGCGCGGGGACGCTCAAGCCAATTTATCGGGTATGGGCCGTGCTTTTGCAGGCTGTTTGGAACGGCAGGGAGGACGGCGATTACAAGTATTTTCATACTCTTGTCGGCTACTTTAACGCGATTCGCGAGCTTGCCGGCGGAAGGGCCCTCACGCGCCAGGACATTCCGGAGCATCTGCAGTTTCTGGAACAACTTACCAGCACAAAAGCTAGACCGTTTTATTCCGAGTCAATTGAAGAGCTTTCCGGGCGGATCGATTCAACGGACCTTCCCGACATTCTCGACCGTCTCGCGGGAGAATCCGAGCGGCCGGACGCATTGCTTACAACCTCCATGTTCGGAACGGGTATTGACCTGCCCCAGCTTTCGCTCATGGTCATTCACGGACAGCCCAAAACCACTGCTTCCTACATTCAGGCGGCAGGCCGCGTAGGAAGAAATCGAGCAGGCCTGGTGGTGTCTCTTCTCCGCCCGAGCCGTCCCCGGGACCTCAGCCATTACGAGTTCTTCGTGGGTTACCACAGGCAGGTCTACCGCCACGTGGAGCCCATCACGGTAATGCCCTTTGCGCCCGCGGCGCTGCATCGGGCAGCCGGGCCCGTGATGGTGGCCATGCTCAGGAACGGCTCCAACACGGCAGCGGACTGGGGGCCTGATTCCGGGGCCACGGCCATTGCTGCTAGCAGGAGTTCCGCCTATTTAACCGCAATCGTTGAAGCCCTGCGAGGTCGCGGCCGGCGCCAACCGACAGCGCGCCGCCCGGACTCAGAGAGGGTGGAGGAATTGCTAAATTCCGGACTGGATCGCTGGCAGCAAATCGCGAAGCGCCGTCAAGATCTCGTTTATGTTGAATACGGAAAGGCGGAAAAACCAGTCGTCCTCGGTGACCCCCTGCA
This sequence comes from Oceanithermus profundus DSM 14977, assembly GCF_000183745.1. Taxonomy (NCBI): domain Bacteria; kingdom Thermotogati; phylum Deinococcota; class Deinococci; order Thermales; family Thermaceae; genus Oceanithermus; species Oceanithermus profundus. Next base: position 85,227 of record NC_014761.1, read on the forward strand.
CAGGCGGGAGGGGCTGCCAGTTGTTTTCGAAAATGCGCCCCAGTCGCTCAGGGATATAGAGGAAACTATCGGGATCGAGTATTGAGGGGTTTCATGCTATGAGCAGAAAGAAGCAGAACGTTCGCCTTTCGAATTTCATTCTACAGCTGGGACCCGGAGCGATTGTCGAGACTCCGGGGGGTCCCCGGATCGTGCTATCGACCGATACCGGCCTGTTCCAGGGGGGGATAAATCCCCATGAGTTAGAGGTTGAGGTTCCTTACGTCGGCACCGGCTCTGATGCGGAAACGCCTGCCGCAGCCTTCCTTCTCCCCCCCGAAGCCGCATGGAAAACGCAATCGTTTCCAGTATGGAAGCTCTGTACCGAACACTGGATCCTTCATGCCCGGGGCTGTCCGGAATGTACACAGGAACAGCGTGCGGGTTCCCGGGAGCAGGCCATCCGCTTTGTCATGGCGTGCCCCGCGGGGCATCTGGATGAAGTTCACTGGTCCCGCCTCGTTCACGGACGCTCCTGGCCCCACGACGAAGTTCAGGAATACTATCGCTGGGAACATCGCGGGTCGCGCCTTGCACAAACCTACGTCGTATGCCCGGTTTGCGGCAAGGAGGCACCGCTCTCCAGGGCCTATTACGGCGAGCACGAATGTACCGGAAGGTTTCCGGAAAATGAGGAACCCGGGGCGGGGGCCGTAAGACCGCGCAACTGCGATCAGAAAATGCGCATGATTCAACGCCAGGCCGTTAACCTTCGCATTCCAGAGGTGCAGACCTTCCTTACAGTCCCCCCTATGGAAGCGGGCGAATACCGGATGCTCCAGCTAGAGAAGGATGAACTCATACACACGCTCAGAGTGGCGGGTTTGCTCAGGGGAGCGCAGGAAAAGCTACAAGTAACCAGGGAAAACGGGCTGCCCGCTCCTGCGCCTGAGGAGGGTGAGAGGCTGCAGGAAGTCTTCGAAATGTTTCTGGAGAGAGCAGAATCTACGCGCCGGGGTTGGGACCTTGAGGACCTGAGGAAGCTGGCTGAAGATCCCGGTGCACTGGCTGGTGCGATTGAGCGCGTTCTAGGCTACCACCGCCCGTCCAGCCCGCAGGATGCCTGGCAGAATGAGTTTCGCAAACTGCTACGTGGTATGGACGAGGGAATTCCACCACTCCAGAGGAAACGTGGAGCCCGCTCCGGGGCCACAACGCTTATCGAGATGGATCCGTCTGGGGTCAGGAGGGAGATTCCAGGTCCGGGCGGGGTCGGGTTTGTCGTTGCCCCCTTGCAACGGCTTCACACGGTAACGGTGCAAATAGGCTACCGCCGGGCCGTAGGGAGCACCGGAGACCCCTCGGGGGTGGTCGGAGAACTGGTGGACATGGGTGCTATGTGGCCGCCCGGCGCGGACGGTGAAAAAAAGTGGTACCCAGCCTATGAAAGTCTTGGGGAGGGCCTGTTCATCACGACGGATAAAGCCTTAATATTTCAAAATCAGCGCTGGGCAAAATGGATGGAGCTTTTCAAAGAAGCGCTGAAACAATCGGGAAACGTTCTGGATCAGGATGTGCACCGCTTTCACCCAGTTTTTGTGTGGTGGCATACTTTTTCACACTTGCTCCTTAGAGTACTCGCCGTTGACTCCGGCTACAGCCTGGCTTCTATAAGCGAGAGGATCTACCTGGATTTTGATGCCTTGAGCGAGAATCCGGAACAGGTTCGTGGCGCCATACTTCTTTACACAACCAGCTCGGGGACGGACGGAACCCTCGGCGGACTCATTGCCCTGGCAGATAAAATTAAAGAACTTATAGAAAAAGCGGTGGCCGGGGCTGAGGTGTGTTCTTCCGACCCATTGTGCTGGGAAAATGAGTTTCACTCCGAGAGCCCGATCGGTGCAGCATGCTACGCTTGTCTTCTTGTTTCCGAAACCAGCTGTCGCCATCGAAACCTTTGGCTGGATAGAAGATTATTGTTAGAAAAATAGAATATGCCTGTTAAGAGTTTGCTTGCCACCGGAGAGGCGCTTGTTGGTAACGGCATGCGGTCCTTTGATTCTTCTATCCGGGAGGTTCTCGGGCTCCCAATTAAGGAAATCCAAATTGTTTCTTACGGATTCGACCGTTCATTTGGTCCGGTTTTAGAAGGCTTACTGTTCAAGAATTACCGGGCAGGCGCCAGAATGACCGTGATTACCCGTCCCCCCCGAGAGCACGAGCCCGGGGTTCGCCAAACGCTCATGGTTTTGGAAGAAGAAGGGGTTCTGGTTCAGGCTCCCTCTGAATGCGGTGGATTGTTGCATATTAAAGCACTCGTGGTCAATCGGGAACATGCCATTCTTGGCTCGGCCAACTTCACATATGGTGGCTTAACAGTCAATCACGAGCTAGGTGTGTGGCTTACGGGAAAAGAGGCATGGGAAATTGGGAAAACAGTTGATAGACTCGAAGGTTATCTTAAAAAATGCCAAAAATAACTACCTATTGTAATTATGATAATTAATAAATTTATGGCCAACCTTTACCAACATGGATGTTTTATTTATTCCTCAACCTAAACTGTCAAATCAAAAGTGGAAAATTTGTCAGTGAACGACACTAGCACAAGGCCCTTTGCCTATCAACCTTTGCCAACTGGGGTAGAGATTGCATATTTTGCCCTTCCAGCCAAGAGTGCGGGCACCCTCTAGCCTAAGCCTGCGCAGCGTCCAAAACCCCATGATCCAACTGCCGCAAATATACCCTTAGGTGGGAGTCTGGTGGGGGTTGGTGGAGGTGCAAGGCTTATAATCGACCTTCCCAGCCAGCTTTTCGTGCCCCTACCCGGCCAAATATTTCCCTTGTTTAGCGGTCGTGCCGCGCCTCCCCACAACTTCTCGCCCAACATCTAAGTCAAGGCTCGGCAGTTATTTGTAGACAAGGACGAAACACTAGTCAACTACGTAGTCGCAACTTCTTCCCCATCCTCCGGCACGGCGAAGCGTCCGGGGCAGGCGGCGGCGGTCTGGGCGTCGTCCATCAGGATGAGCTCCCGCCCCTCGCCCCAAACGGCGCCGCCGGAATGGGTGACGACCACGTCGGGCGCGAGCGGGGCCGCGGCCGCCGCGAGCTCGGGGTACCAGACGGTGTCGCCGGCCAAATATATGCTCGGCTCGCCCGGCGCGCGCAGGAGGTAGCCCGCAACCGGTCCCATGTCGGCCAGCACCTCCGGGCTCGAGCCGTGCCGGGCGGGCAGCCGGATCGCTTCCAGCCCCTGCCAACTCGCGGAGTCTTCGAGCGCCAGAACGCCCTCGAAGCCCCACGCCCTCAGCCGCGGCGCGTCCTCCGGCTGGGCCAGAACGGGCAGCTCGCGCGGCAGCAGCTCGCGCGCGGTCCTGTCGAAGTGATCGCCGTGCAGGTGCGAAACAATCACCCCCTCCACCCCGGCCAGCACCTCTTCGGGGGGCAGCGGCAGGTCGGCCAGCGGGTTGGTGGCGACGCCGGCGTACGAGGGCAGGCTGCCCGCGAGCCCCAGCATGGGGTCGTAGAGCAGGGTCTTTCCGGCGAGCGTGAGGCGCAGGGTGGCGTTGCGGATCAGCTGGAGCTGCATGCTCCAGTCTAGCCCGGCCACAGGGGCCCACACACAAACCGGGCCGGCGTGGTCGTTCGGGCAGGCGAGCGCTTCGCCAGCGGCGGGGCCGGGGCAAAGAGAAAGCCTGGCGGACGAACGCCCTTGGCGCCCGCTACGCTTCGGTTCGCGCTGCGCGCCCCTAGCCCCGCATCGAGAGCAGGTACCCCGTGAAGTAGGGCACCAGCCAGATCGTCCAGACGAGGACGCTGAAGCGGTGGAAGCGGTGCTTGGCTTCCTCGTCGCCGCGGGCCAGCACCCAGCTGGCCCAGAGCGCGTGCACGAACATGAGCGCGAGCGCGGTCAGGCCGGTGACGCCGTGCAGGTTCAGCTCGAAGCGCCCGCCCATGATCCGCCGCATCGCTTCGGTGCCGATGCTGTCGCACGCGAACCCCGCCCAGAAGAAGGCCAGGTGGGCCGGGCGCAGCGTCCCCGAGAGGCGCTCCCACCAGACGCCGACCGTGTAGAAGACGAGCGCCAGGTTGATGAAGACCACCGCAAACAGCACGTCCGTGGGCATGAGGCCCTCCTTTGGATCTTGCCTTGCGTTTACGAAAGTATAGCGCAACCCGGTGGTCGCGCGCCGTCCGTGTAGGATGGAACCCAAAAGGAGGAGCGTATGAAACGACTGTGGATCCTGGTATGGACGCTAGCGGGCCTGGCGCTGGCCAGCACCCCCGCCTACCCCGAGAACAGCGCGGGGCTGGGCTACGCCCACCCGGGTGCGGGCGTCTTCACGCTCGGCGTGCAGCTGCCCGCGGCCCCCATGGGCCTCGACACCGGCCTGGACCTGGAGGTGCGCTACCCGAGCCTGGGCGTGAGCGCCACCGGGAAGCTCCTGGTCCTGCCCAGCCTGAGCGTGGGCGGACAGTTCATGGCCGTGGGCGCCTTCGGCGAGCTGCGCTACGCCGATCCGGGCGCCTTCGGGGGCTACCTGGGCGGCGGCTTCAGCTGGGATCTGCCGCCGCTGGGGCCGGTGGAGGGCGCGCTCAGCGGCCGCCTGGGGGTGGGCTACTTCCCTAAGGGCAGCCTGGCCGCTTCGCTGTTCAGCTACGGGCTGGGGCTCAGGCTCTACCACGACCCCGTGGCGCTCGAGCTGGCCACGAACGACCGCGACCTCTTCCGCGCGAGCCTGCTCTTCCTCTGGTAACCCGCCCGGCATGAGGCTGAGGCCCAAACCCGCGTGGCTGGGGCTGGCACCCTCGCTGGTGGTGCTGGTCGTCTTTGGCCTCTACCCCTTCGTCGAGGTGGTGCGCTTTTCCACCTGGGACTGGTCGGGCCTCTCGGCCCCCGAGGCGGTGGGGCTGGCCAACTACCGCGAGCTCCTGGCCGACCCCGCCTTCTGGCACAGCCTGCGGGTCACGCTGGTCTTCGCGCTCGTCACCCTGCCCAGCTTCCTGCTGCTCTCGCTGCTCGTGGCCTTCGCGCTCGAGGGCCAGCCCTACGAGCGTTGGGTGAAGGGGCTCTTGTTCCTCCCGGGCCTGGTCACCCTCTCGGCCGCCGCGGTAAGCTGGTACACGCTGCTTTCGCCCGAGTACGGCGCGCTGCAGACCCTCCTCTACGCCCTGGTGCCCGAGGACAGCCCGCTTGCGGCCTGGCTGGTCGTGCCCGCCTGGGACCGCGAGCCCTTCTGGGCGCTCTTGCTGGTGGTGGCCTTCACCCTCTGGCGTTACCTGGGCTACGGCGTGCTCGTGGTCTCGGCGAGCCTCAAGGGGATCCCCCGTTCGCTGCTGGAGGCCGCCTGGGTGGACGGGGCCACGCCGCGCCAGGCGGTGCGCTACGTGACGCTGCCGCTGTTGCGCCCCGCGGTCACCTTTTTGCTCGTCGTGGGCACGATCCTCACGCTGCAGTCCTACGTGGCCGTCTTCTTGCTCACCCGCGGCGGCCCCTTCGGGGGCACCCGGGTGCTGGGCTACTTCATCTACGAGGTGGGGTTCGAGCAGTACCGCCTCGGCTACGCGGCCGCGGCGACGATCGTGCTGCTCCTGCTCACGCTGGGCTTGGCCTACGCCCAGGCGCGGTTCATGGAGGAACGCTAGTGAAGAACCTCGCGCGCCACCTCTTCGTGGCCCTGCTCGTCTTCGCCGTGGCCCTGCCCTTCCTCTGGATGGCCTACGCCGCCTTCTTGCCGCCCGAGCTCGTCTACGCCGGCGAGATCACCCGGCTGGGCTTCAGCCTCGAAAACTTCCGCGCCCTGGCCCCCGAGGGCTTCTGGGGCCGGCTCGTCTACAGCCTGGGGGTGAGCGGGCTGGCCACGCTGCTGGCGCTCGCCACCGGCTTCCCCGCGGCCTACGCGCTGCGCGAGGGGGCGCCGCTGTTGGGCCTCTACCTCTTCCTGCTCGCGGTGCCGGCGGAGATGCTGCTGGTGCCGCTCTACGGCGTGCTCGCCGGCACCCACCTGCTGGGCAGCCCCTGGGCGCTCGTCTGGCCCTTCGCCGCCAGCCCCTTCGTGGTCTTCCTTCTCTACCAGGGCCTCAGGAGCGTGCCCTGGCAGGTGGTGGAGGCGGCGCGAATCGACGGCGCCGGCGAGGGGGTGGTGCTCGTGCGGGTGCTCCTGCCTATGATGGCCGGGCATTTGGTCACCGCCGGGGTGCTTTCGTTCGCGGCCCACTGGAACCTGGTCCTCTACCCGCGGGTGATGACCTCGGAGACCTGGTGGACGTTGCAGGTGTGGATGGCCGACCTGGTGCGCAGGTACCCTTCGGACTGGGGCCTGCTCTCGGCGGCGGCGCTGCTGGGCACGCTGCCGCTCGCGGGGGTGTACCTGCTTTTCGAACGCAAGATCGTGGAGACCTTCGAGGGAAGCTTGAAAGGTTAAGGTGGAGCTATGAAACGTTGGTGGATCCTAGCCCTGTTCGCCCTGGCGCCGGTGCTGGCGCAGGTGAACGTGACGTTCTGGCACTCGATGGACGGCCCCGCCGGCGAGGCGATCGACCGCTTCGCCGAGCGCTTCAACGCCGCGCAGTCGGACTACCGGGTCGTTCCCCGTTACGTGGGCGACTACCGCGAGGCCGAGACCAAGCTGATCGCGGCGCTGCGCACCGGCAGCGCCCCGGTCCTCTACCAGGCCGAGATCGCCTTCTTCCCGCGCCTCGTGGCCGAGGGGACGGTGCGGCCGCTCGACGCCTTCACCGCCGGCCTGGACCCCGAGTTCGTGGCCGACTTCTACGCAGCCCCCTGGAACTACGGCGTGGTCGACGGGGTGCGCTACGGTCTGCCCTTCAACACCTCCACGCCGGTGCTCTTCTACAACGCCGACGCCCTGCGCACCCTGCGCCTGCCGGTGCCCGGCGACTGGAAGACCTTCGAGGACGACGCCCTCAAGCTGACCACCCGGCGCAGCAAGGGGTTCATCGCCATCCTCGACTCCTGGATCTTCGAGGCCATGGTCACGAGCCGCGGCGGCAGCCTGGTCACCGCGGACGGCCGGCCCAACTTCGCGAGCCCCGAGGCGGTGGACGCGCTCGCGATGCTGCGCCGCCTGGTCGACAAGAAGGCCGCGATCCCGCGCAACCTGGCCGAGTCGCAGTTCGCGCAGCTCGACTTCGTGCGCACCAAGGGGATGATGGTCTTCGCCTCGATCGCCAACTGGCCGGCGGCCGAGAAGTACTCCTTCGCCTTCGAGCTGGGGGTGGCCCCGGTGCCCCACGAGCCCGGCGGCAAGGTGCCCATGGGCGGCGCCGAGCTGGTGGTGCTGAAGAGCGCCTCCGACGAGGAAGCCGCGGGCGCCTTCGCCTTCTGGAAGTTCCTGATGCAGCCCGAGAACCTCGTCGAGTGGATCCACGCCAGCTACTACGTGCCCCTGCGCCGGTCGGTGCTGCCGCTGCTCGAGGACTTCTACGCCGAGAACCCCTACCGCAAGGTGGCCTTCGAACAGATCGCGCGCGCGGTGCCGCGGCCGCGGGTGCCGCAGTTCGCGGTCTGGCGCGACTACCTGGACGAGGCGCTGGAGAAGGCGCTCAAGGGGCGCACGGACCCGCGGCAGGCGCTCGAAGAGGCCCAGAAGAAGGCTCTGGAGGTCCGGTGAGGCTCGGGTTTTCGGCGGTCACCGCCGGCCTGGTGGACCCGCGCGAGGCCTTCGCGCTCGCCGCGGAGCTGGGGCTCGACCTTGAGCTGAGCGTGGACCTGCAGGAGATGTTCCCGCAGCTGCCGGGCGCGCGCGAGCTGCGCGAGATGGGTCGGGCCGCGGGGGTGGGCTTCACCGTCCACCTCCCCTTCGTGGACCTGAACCTGGCCTCTGTGGTGGAGGCGGCGTGGGCGACCAGCCTGGAGCGGATGCAGCGGGCGCTCGAGTTCGCCGAGACCGTCGGGGCGCAGGTGGGGGTGCTGCACACGGGGCAGATCCCGCTGCGCCACCCGGTCCTGATCGAGGCGGCGAAGGAGCGGCTCGCCCGGGCGCTCGAGCGCCTGGGCCCGCCCCCGGTGCCCGTGGCCGTGGAGAACCTGGCCCTCGACCGCCACGACCTGCTCGAGGAGCCCGCCGAGCTCGTCCGCCTCGTCGAGGGTGCGGGGGAGGGCTTCGGCTACACCCTCGACCTGCCCCACGCCTACGTGCAGGGGGGCGAGGCGCAGATCCGCGCCTACCTGGAGGCCATGCAGGCCTCGCGGGCGCCGCTGCTGCACCTGCACCTGCACGACAACCTGGGCGACCGCGACGCCCACCTGCCGGTGGGGGCGGGGAGCCTGCCCTACCCGGCGTTCAAGGAGGCGCTCGCGGGGTTCGCGGGCACGGCGGCGCTGGAGGTCACCGGAGGCGTTGAGGGCGTGAAAAACAGCCTGCGGGCGCTGCACGCGGCCTGGGACATTTGACCTAAGCCTGCGCCGATAGGGTGGCCCCTGAACGTGGGCCCCTCCCGCGCCTTGCTGGGCTACAATAGCAAGGACGCGGGTGCCGCGTTGTAGGCGGCGAAAAAAACCACGGTTCACGAGGAGGCGAGGAGACGTATGAATCAGAACATCGAGCGGATCGAGGTCTTCCTGGACGAGTCCAAAGAGCCCCTACAGGTGCTCACCAGCCCTCCGTTCAAGGTCACCCTGGACACCCGCCAGATCCCCGACGGACCCCACACCCTCAGGGTCGTGACCACCTTTAAAGGCGGTCAGGTCGAGGAAGAAGTCATCGACTTCGAGGTCGACAACCTGCCCAGCCCCTTCATCGACGGCCTCGACGACGGCCAGCAGGTGCGCGGCCCCGTCGAGTTCGAGGTCGTCACCGGCGACTACGCGGCGCCGAAGACCGGCGGCGGTCTTTCGATCGTCGGCGCGGTGCTGAGCGCCGTGCTGGTGCTGGGGCTCGTCTGGTTCTACTTTGCCTTCGCGCCCAGCGCCAAGGAGATCGTGAAGGAAACCGGAGCCGCCCCGGTGGAGGAGGCCGCGGCCGCCCCTGCAGGCGCGGGCGACGCGGCTGCGGGCAAGGCGGTCTACGCCGCCCAGTGCGCGAGCTGCCACGGCGCCAACGCCGAGGGCGGGTTCGGGCCGGCGCTCGCGGGCGCGCCGATCGTCGAGAACGCCGACCAGTTCGCGAGCATCGTCAAGAACGGCCTCGGCGCCATGCCCCCCTTCGCCCAGCTTTCGGATCAGGAGATCGCCGACCTGCGCGCCTACCTGGGTTCGCTGGGCGGCGGCGCGGCCGAGGCGCCCAAGGAGGAGGCCGCTCCCGCCCCGGCCGCCGCGGCCGCGGTGGACCCGGCGGTGATGAGCGAGGGCGAGAACCTCTACCTGGCCAGCTGTGCGGGCTGCCACCAGCCGAACGGCGCGGGCGTCGCCACCTTCCCGGCCCTGGCCGGCAACAAGAACCTGGCCGACAAGGACCTGGTCATCGACCGCATCCTCAACGGCAAGGTGCCCATGCCGGGCTTCGCCGGGCAGTACGACGACCAGCAGATCGCGGCGATCGCGACCTACATCCGCAACAGCTGGGGCAACGACTTCGGTCCGGTCTCGCCGGACGAGGTCGCCGCCAAGCGATAGGGAGGGGAAATGTACCGCAACGACACGGTTCTACCGTTCTTCGGCATCCTGTTCGGGGTGGCCCTGTGGTACATGGCCTACCTGGACGGGTTGCACATCGCCCGTTTGGCCGGCCACCAGCCTGAAGAGCTCTCGGTCGGTCAGCTGGGCCTGATCACCTTCGGGATCGTCTTCTTCCTCTGGGGGGCGATCGGGTACGTCTCCGCCTGGCTCGAGGGCGGCGAGCTGCGTCCCGGACGCGAGGAGGCGGAAGGGGGCGCGGCCCCGATGGTCGTCGTCTTCGTGCTGGCGCTCCTGCTCGTGGGGCTTTCGGGCCTCTTCGTGAACGCGGTCCTCTACGGGCTGACCGAGGGCCCGGTCAAGTCGTCGTTCATGGGGCAGCTGGCTGCGGCGATCCTGCTGGTGATGACGCTGCTGCTCGTGGTCTACAAGAAGTTCTTCGTCGACGACGAGGTGCTGGTCGAAGACGAACACTCGGAGGTGCCCTGGTAATGAGCAAGAAAACCGACACCACCCGTCGTGCCATCGTGGGCGCCACCGTCGGGGTGGGCCTGGGTCTGGGCGCGATCTCCATGCTGGTGCCCATCGGGGCGCTCAAGCCCAAGAAGGAAGTGACGCCCGAGACCGAACCACCCAAGAAGGGCGACGTCTTCGTCTTCGCCGAGGGGGACAAGAAGGGCGAGGAGATCACCTTTGACGACCTGCCCAAGGGCGGCCCCTTCGTGCTGGCCTTCCCCAAGGACCCCAAGACCGGCGTGATCAAGAACGGCGAGCGCAACAACATGGTGCTGCTCATCCGCCTCGACCCGGCCGAACTCAGCCCCGAGACGGCCGAGTACGCGGCCGACGGCACCGTCGCCTACTCGGCCATCTGCACCCACCTGGGCTGCACCGTGAGCGACTGGGTGGCCGACAAGGGCGACCTGCTCTGCCCCTGCCACAAGGGCATCTACGATCCGCGCCAGGGGGCCAAGGTCGTCGGCGGTCCGCCGCCGCGGCCGCTGCCCGCGCTGCCGATCCAGACGGAGGGCAACAAGCCCGTCTGCGCCGGCGGATTCACCAGCCCGGTCGGCGTGGTGGCCGGCCTCGAGCCCCAAGGGGGAAGCTGCGCCGTCTAGGAGGGGATCATGTACCGTTGGTTGGATGAACGACTCAGCTTGTCCCGATTGAACAAGAAGTTCCTGCGCAAGGCGTTCCCGGTGCACCACTCCTTCTTCCTGGGCGAGATCACCATGTTCGCCTTCATCACCCTGGTGCTCACCGGCATCTTCCTCACCTTCAACTACGAGCCCTCGAGCCGGCTGATCAAGTACATGGGCCGCGAGCTGCCCGCCGCCTACGCCTCGATCCTCTACATCGACTCGCTGCCCTTCGGGGCCGTGCTGCGCAGTGTGCACCACTGGTCGGCGAACGTGATGATCGCGGCGGCCTTCCTGCACATGCTGCGCATCCTCGTCTCGGGCGCCTACAAGAAGCCGCGCGAGATCAACTGGCTGCTCGGCCTCGCCCTCCTGGGCCTGAGCGTCGTCACCGCCTTCACCGGCTACTCTCTCCCCTTCGACGCCTTCAGCGTGACCGCGACCCAGATTGGCTACGGCATCGGCGCCTCGATGCCCTACATCGGCGAGTGGATCTCCCAGCTGATCTTCGGCGGCGAGTACCCGACGCTGCACTCGATTCCGCGCGTCTACTCGCTGCACGTGCTCTGGTTCCCGCTCCTGCTCATGGCCCTGATCGGCGCGCACATGCTGATCATGATCAAGCAGAAGCACACCCAGCCGGCCTACGCCGAGAAGGTGGCCCCGGGCAAGATCCTGGGCGTGCCCATGATGCCCCAGCAGGGTTTCATGATGGGCGTCCTCTTCCTGCTCTACCTGGCCGTCGTCTTCTTCATCGCCGGCACCTACATCGCCCACCCGGTCGAGGCCTTCGGCCCGCCCACGGCCTCCACGCCGGCGGTGAAGCCCGACTGGTACTTCCTCTGGATCTACGGCATCCTGCAGATCATCCCGGGCGACCTCAAGATCCCGCTGCCCTTCGGCGCCGCCATCAACTCCGAGTTCATCGGGGGCGTGCTGGTGCCCGGCCTGCTGGGCATCGCGGCGGTGCTGCTGCCCTTCCTGGACACCCGCAAGACCAAACAGCGCTACATGGAGCTGCCCACCCGCCACCCGGTGCGCACCAGCGTGACCTTCGCGCTGATCGCGTTCATGCTGACCACCTCGCTGGCGGGCTGGAAGCAGGAGTTCGGCTTCTCCAACCTGCAGCTGTGGACGATCATCATCGTGGGCACCCTAGCCACCTACCTGACCAGCTACCTGATCATCGTCTCCTACTGGGGCAAGGCCCCCAAGGGCGAAGCCGGCGAGCTGGAAGAGGCCTGATCCGCCTTTCGTGAACCGGGGCCGGGCGCAAGCCCGGCCCTTTCGCGTGGGGCGCGGTCAGCGAAGTGCGGGCACATCCTGCTTCGTATCGCCCGGCCCTGCGAAAACGGGGTTCGTGCCGGAAGAGAAGCCCGAAGTTTCAGTGCCGCCGACGGGCCCGTCACCTTTCCCGGGCCACGAGCCGCGCGCCACGGCACCGGAATCTGGTTCAGGGCAGGCCCCGGCTCGCGTAGGCTTTGCCGGCGTGACCGGGGAAGCGACTGATGCACCTTCCTGCAACTCACAAGCGCTTCCCCGGGTGAGCGAGTTTATTCAGGGCTGAGGCCGGGGTCCATGCCGTGCGAGAAGCCAAGGTCGGGTAGTCGTTGGGGGCCCGTCCGGGTCTGCGTCTGTTTTCCCCGCCCCCTGCTTCGTCGCCCCGGGCAAGCGCCCGAAGGGCGCGCGACCCGGGGTCTCGTAGGTGCCTTAGCAAACCCGTGGCCCGGGACGAGCCTGTAAGGCGGGTGAGCACTGGTGGCCCGCGCCGGGCTCGATCCGGGACTTGTCCTACGACCTTGACCAGGTCGTCGCATCCTGGCGATCCCGCAACACCGCGGGCGGGCACGCCGGCCCGCCCCTACAACCCGCACTCCTGGGTGGGCGCGTGGGTCGGAGCCTGAGGTGCGCCGCAAACCAGGCACGGGTGCGCCGACCGGCCCCCACGGTCAATCGGGCAGTGCGCTCCGGGGCTGCCCCTACGCTCCGCTTTCTTCTTCCAGCTTCGCCAGCAGTTCGGCGATCACGTCGAAGCCGCCCTGCCAGAACGCCGCGGCGGTGACGTCGAAGCCCTCGCGCGCCAGCAGCTCCGCCGGAGCGACGCTGCCGCCGGCCTCGAGAATGCGGAACAGCCGCGGCTTGAAGGCCTCGCCCTCCTCCCGGTAGCGCTTGTAGAGCGCCAGCACCAGGAGCTGGCCGAAGGCGTAGGCGTAGACGTAGAAGGGCGTGCCGTAGATGTGGGGGATGCTGATCCACTCCCAGTCGAACTCGTCCGACAGCTCCACGGCATCGGCGAACTGTTCTTCCAGGTTCGCGCGGTAGGCGGCCTTCAGCTCGTCGGCCGTCGCCCCCTCGGGGATCCGCCGGTGCGCCTCGATCTCGAAGAGGGCGAAGTAGGCCTGGCGCAGGATGGTGGCGTAGTTGCCGTCCATCTGGTCGAAGAGGACCTGGCGCCGCACCTCGGCGTCGGACTCGGTGGCCAGGAGGTGGTCCACCAGCAGCATCTCGGCGAAGGTCGAGGCCGTCTCGGCCAGGGGCATGGGGGCGTGGAAGGTGAAGACCGGGTGCTCGCCGGCGAGCATGCCGTGCACGGCGTGCCCCAGCTCGTGGGCCATGGTGCTCACGTCGTCGGGGCGGCCCTGGTAGTTGAGCAGCACCCAGGGCACCGTGCCCGGCGCGGGCGTCCAGCAGAAGGCGCCCCCGGCCTTGCCCTCGCGCACCTCGGCGTCGACGTGGCGGCGCTCGAAGACGCGCGCGGCCAGCTCGGCGAAGCGGGGGTCGAAGGCGGCGAAGGCCTCGTCCACCATCCGGCGCGCCTCGGCGTAGCCGTAGCGCTTCTCGGCCTTGGTGACCGGGGCGTAGACGTCGTAGCGGCGCAGCCGCTCCATCCCCAGCACCCGCGCCTTGAGGCGGAAGTAGCGCTGGAAGAGGGGGGCGTTCCGGCGGCTGACCTCGAGCAGCGTCTCCACCACCGCGTCGGGCAGGTCGTTGATCTTGTTGCGCACGGCGATGGCGCTTTTGAAGCCGCGCACCTCCAAGTACTCGTTCTTCCAGTCGCTGACGATGTTCTGGTAGATCTGCGCCAGCACCGGGGCGTCCTCCGCGTAGACCCGGTAGAGCTCGCGGTAGGCGGCGGCGCGCACCTCAGGCCGGGGGTCGCGGGCGTAGACCATCAGCTCGCCGCGGGTCAGGGTCTTGGTCTCGCCGTCGACCTCGAGGGTGAACTTGTAGCGACTGGTGATGGTGTCGTAGAGGGTGTCGAGGGCGCTGCGGCCGGTGGCGTTCTTAAGGTTGACGATCTTTTCCTCGCCCTCGCTGAGGGTGTAGGGCTTCCAGGCCCGCATCTGCTCGAGCCAGTAGCGGTAGCGCTCCCCGGCGGCCTGGACGAGGCGGTCGGCCTCTTCGTCGGGCAGGTCCTTGAACCAGAGCTCGAAGAAGAGCGTCTGGTTCTCGATCTCCGCCGACTTCTGGCGCATCTGCGCGAGCAGCGCCTGGGCCTCGGGGTTTTGGGTGTCCTCGTAGAACCACAGCCCCGCGGCGGCGTAGGCGCGGTGCATCAGGTCGGCCAGCTCCTCAACCTGGCGCACGATCTCGAGAAAGCGCTCCGGGGGCAGGCCGGGCTTCAGCTCGTCGCGCACGGCCTGCAGCGCCGCGGCTTTTTGGTCGAGCTCTTCGAGCGCCCGCTTGAACCCGGGCGACTGCGGTCCGCCAAACAGGTCTTCGAGGGTCCAGCGTTCGGGGGTGAGGGTGGCGTCCATGGAACCCACCATAACCCGCCCGCCTTAGGGGAGTGTGACCGGGGTTTCGGGGCGGAGAAAGCACGTCCAGGACGGACAAAATGCATAACCTTGCTGCATAGCGCATACCATGGTATATTGATACTTAGGAGGCCCGGTGAACGGGCTCTTTTTTATGGTCCCCGCCGTATAATCGGGGCTATGTACGAGCCGGTGATCGGGCTGGAAGTCCACCTCCACCTCAAGACCAAGACCAAGATGTTCTGCTCGTGCAGCGCCGACTACTTCGGCGCCGCGCCCAACACCCACGTCTGCCCGGTCTGCCTGGGGTTGCCGGGGGTGCTGCCGGTGCCCAATGCCCAGGCCGTCGACTACGGCATCATGTTTGCCCTGGCGCTCGGCTGCGAGGTGCCCGAGTGGACCCAGTTCCACCGCAAGCACTACTTCTACCCCGACATGCCCAAGAACTACCAGATCAGCCAGTACGACCGGCCCATCGGCGCCCGCGGCGTCCTCGAGGTGGCCGGCGAGCGCATCGGCATCACCCGGGTTCACCTGGAAGAAGACGCCGGCAAGAGCCTGCACCCTGCCGGCGAGGCCCACACCCTGCTCGACTTCAACCGCGCCGGCAGCCCGCTGATCGAGCTGGTGACCGAGCCCGACATCAAGAGCCCGGAGCAGGCGCGGCTCTTTTTGAACCACCTGCGGGCCATCGCCCAGACCCTGGGCATCTCCGACGCCAACCCCGAAGAGGGCAAGATGCGGGCCGACGTGAACGTGAGCGTGCGCCGGCCGGGCGAGCCGCTGGGCACCAAGGTGGAGATCAAGAACCTCAACTCGTTCAGGAGCGTGCAGAAGGCGCTCGAGTACGAGATCGAGCGGCAAACGAAGATCTTGAAGAAGGGCGGCCAGATCGAGCAGGCCACCCTGGGGTGGGACGAGAACGCCGGCCGCACCTACCTGATGCGCACCAAGGAGGGCGAGGCCGACTACCGCTACATGCCCGAGCCCGACATTCCCATGCTGCACGTTACAAAAGAGTGGCTCGAGCGCGTGCGCGCGGCCATGCCCGAGCTGCCGGCCGAGAAGATGCGGCGCTACCGGGAGGCCGGCGTGAAGGCCTACGACGCCGAGATCCTGGCCTACGACCGCGAGCTCTCGGGCCTCTTCGACGCGGCGCTCGCGGCCGGGGCCCCGGCCCAGGCGCTGGCCAACTGGCTCAACGCCGACGTGCGCGGGTTCTTGGCGGCCGGCGAGAAGACCGTGGCCGAGACCGGCCTCACCCCCGAGCACCTGGCGGCCCTCGTGAAGCTGGCGGACGAAGGCAAGATCACCAGCCGTGTGGCCAAGGAGTTGCTGCCGGAGGTGATGGAGGGGGCCGACCCGGCCCGATTGGTGAAGGAGCGGGGGCTCGAGGCGGTGAGCGACGAGGGAGCGCTGGCGAAGATCGTGGACGAGGTCATTGCGAACAACCCTGCCGTGGTCGAGCAGATCAAGGGCGGCAAGGCCAAGGCCATCAACGCCCTCCTGGGCCAGGTGATGAAGGCCACCCGCGGCACCGCCCGCCCCGACTTGGTGCGCAAGCTGCTGGCGGAGAAGATCGGGGTGGAGGTTTAGCGCGCCTTGTGGCCCGCGGTTCGTGGTACGTGGCGCGTGGTACGTCGTAGGGGCGGACCAATGTGTCCGCCCGATCGGTTCGTGGTGTGTAGTAACAGCATGGTTTATGGCCCGTAGCCCGTGGCCTGAAGTAGCGCCGTTAACGGCAACGAAATCTCGGCTATTCGTACAGCACGGCCCCTGCTTTCGCGGGGGCAGGCGCTGAATCTGGTTCAGGACAAGCCCCCGGGTCTCGCTCGCTGCAGGGCTCGTTCGCCCGGGGAAACAAAAGCAGCTTGTGGTTGGCGGCTTGTAGCTTGCAACAAACCCATGAACGGTAATTAATTTTGACTTTTAGAGCCGCGGTATACTGACTCCAACCGAAAGGAGGCCGCCATGAAGCTGGGTTTCACCATCCTCTTCGCGCGCGATCTGGGGCCGCTAAAGGCGTTCTACAAGGACGCCGTGGGGTTCCGGGCGGGCGCCGAATACCCGGAGTGGGTGGAGTTCGACACCGGCCCCGCCAAGCTGGCCCTGCACCAAGCCGGGCCGGACGACCCGGAGACCCGGGGTGTGGGGCTCTTCTTCACCGTCGACAACGTAGACGCCCTGGTGCGGCGGCTGGCGGAGCGGGGGCTCGAGCCCCAGACCGCCCCCGTGGACCAGGACTTCGGCTTCCGCACGGTGGCCTACACCGACCCCCTCGGCAACCGCGTCGAGTTCGGCGAACCGCTGGCGCCGTAGCGGTGAGGCGCGTGCGGCTTGCGCTCCTGGGCCTGCTGCTGGCTGCGGCTGTGGCACCCGCCCAGAGCGCCACGACCCTGAACCGCATCGAGGCCGATCCGGCCGCCTACGCAGGCCGCGAGGTGGTGCTCGTCGGCTACGCCTGGAGCTGGTTCTCCCCCGAGGTTCCGCCGGTCTGCGAGGGCCTGCCCCTGCCGGCCGGCAACCGGATGCGCACCCGTTCCGACGGCAGCTTTTGCGACGGCACCCGCATCGCCTACCTGCCGCCGGGCGGCGTGCGGATCGGCGCGCCCGCCGGGGCCGTGCAGCTGGTGGCCCGGGTGCACGTGGGGCCCGAGGGCTGGTGGCTCGAGCCCCTGAGCCTGCGCTGACGCCCCCGGGAGGGTCCGACGGGCCCTACGGCGCTTCCACGGCGAGCACCCGTCCGCCAGGCAGGTCCACCAGCACGCTAAGCACCGTCTTGCCCCCGGCGGCGAAGTCCACCGCCCAGCGGCCCGCGTCCAGCGGTTCAGCGTAGGCCGTCCAGTCGTCGAAGGGCTCGAGCCGCTGCCCCACGGCCGCGTCGCCGTAGGCGACCCGGACGGCGCGGTCCCGGTCGTAGCGCCGCCGGCGTCGCCCGAAGCGACGGGCCGAAGGGTCTTGGCGGGCGGCGTGCGGTGTTCGGCCGGAAACATGCCCACCCCCGGGTCTTTGCTGTGCCCCCGGTGGCGTCGTCAACGCCATTATGGTGGCGGGATCGGGTTCAGGCGAAAAAGCGAGACGGGCAACTAAGAGACATTGGCCGGGCATGGTGACGGCAGCGTGGCTGTTCCAACATTGGTTTGGGTTTTTCACCGAGTGCCCGGCCCGGGCAAGCTGAGTGTTTCGTCTACGCGGGAGGGCAGAACCCGGCGTGGTTCACGTGAGAAACGAAGTAAGCGTGTATGTCGTAGTGGGGGATCTCGTAACCCTCGTGCCCCTCGGGTTCGAACTCTATATCTACATGATCCACGGCAGAACCTTTTGCCGGCATGAGAACGCCTGTCCAGGACTTGCCGGCTCTAAAGTCTTCCTGGGAGATCATGATCTCCACGAAGACCACTTCGTCCCCCACAACCCCATAGATGGGTCCGAAAGGAAGGCTTTCCGGATTGGCCCAGTGTTCTCCCATGCCGGGAACACAGGGAGTGAGCTGGATGGTGCCTTTGGGCAATCCAAGCTTTGCGGCCGTGGCCTTCATTTGCTCTGGAGCGGCCTTATTGGGCGAGTTGCCGCTTTGAGCTGCGAAGGCCAGCGCTACAAGGGTGAGCAATATCGCAAATAGTCTTCCCATTACTTGCCTCCTTAATTACTCGCTGAAAAAGCCTTTTTTGCTGCCAAAACCCACCATAGCGGATGGATTTAGTAGGAATAGTAGCGCAGGCTTCAGTTGTAATGCTGCAGTTAAGGGCACAACTTTTGCTGTATGTTTGCTTGCCGCAACCTCCCAACACCTTGTTTACTAGAGCCCGCACTCCGGTAGCCGTGAAGGCATAGCTCCAAGCGCGGGGGGTCCCCGTCTGCGCGGGTACAGGCTCCTGCGAACACACACAAGAACGTGCGGCTTGTGTTCGAGGAAAGGTTCAACCTTGCGTTTCGCATCATCGAAGGCCTGCCGGTGAGGGGGGCGGCCAAAGCGCAAGGGGCAAGCTTAAAACCCACCTACAAGCGGCCTTTGCGCTACCAAAAGGGAGGGGGAAGCTGGCCTCCAGGACAAACTAGGTCAAGTCGAAGCCCCGAGCGCACCCCTGATAAGGTCCGGGAGCGGGCATCCTGCTTCGCCGGCAACGCTGGGCCTCCATGCCAGCGCCCGTAGGGTTGGGTCTCCGGGAGCACGGCGGGAGCGTCTTAAGGCCGGGGGCTCAACCGACTCTTCGTTTTGGGGCCCAAGCCCCGCCCCAGCGCTTTGGGGTTGAGGCTCCCGGGTCCCCTGCGCTTGGACACCAAGAAGCTCGGCCGGTTTCGAAGGCCCAAGCACCGGGTGACGCGGGACCAGAAGGATCGGAATCGCTCGCCCGGCTGGTCGTACGTCTTTGTTGCGGTGCGCGATCACAGCCGGCTGGCTCGGGACCGTGCCGCGCTCTTCATCAGCCATTGCCTGGCCGCGGTGGGCGACGCCAACCGGATTCTGGCGCTGCGCGTCAGCCGTTTGGTCGAGGGCGGGACGCGCGCCAAGCTGTGGCGGTTGCAGGTGGAACGGTGCGGCCCATGACGAGCCGGCGGTTGTGGCCCCGGCGCATAAGCCGCGGCGACACCCGGATGGCCGCGCCATCGCCTTCCGCCGGTCCTGGTTAGCCGGAAAAGTTTTCGGGCGGGGCCGGGCGGGCGATGCCGTAGCCCTGGGCGTAGCGCACCCCGATCGAGGCCAGGTAGGCGAGGTGGCGCTCGTCCTCCACCCCTTCGGCCAGGACCTCGAGCCCCATGCCCGACATGGCGGGCACCAGGCCCTCGAGCAGCGCCCGGGCCTTGGCGTCGTCCTGCTCGAGGGCCCGCAGGATGAGGCCGCGGTCGAGCTTGATCAGGTGCAGGGGAAAGTCGTAGAGCAGGTTCAAACTGGCGTAGCCCGTACCGAAGTCGTCGAGCGCCAGCGCGAAGCCCTCGGCCGCGAGCTCGCGGGCGTGGGCGTGGGCTTCGGGCTTGAGGACGCCGTGCTCGGTGACCTCGAACCCCACCCAGCGGGGGTCGGGCCGCTGCGGCACGCCCACGGCCAGCGTGGAGGGCAGCAGGTTGACGAAGACGGGCTTGCCCAGCCGGCGGGCCAGCGCCTCCGCCCGGTCGAGGACGTAGGCGTCGAGGGCGGGGCCGAGCCCCACGCGCTCCGCCAGCGCGATGAACCGCGCGGGCGGCTCCTTCCAGCGCAGGAGGACCTCGAAGTGAGCGTAGCTGCCGTCGCGCAGGTCGAGGATCGGCTGGACGACCAGGTCGAGGCCGCCGCCGGTCAGCGCCGACTTGAGCTCGATCTCCAGTTCCCGCTCGGCGCTGCGGGCGGCCTCCAGCTCGGCGTCGAAGAAGGCGAGGGCGCGCCCTTCCTCGCGGGCCCGGAGCAGCGCCAGGTCGGCCTTGTGCAGCAGCTCGGGCAGGCTGGTGCCGTCGCCGGGCGCCACCGCGACGCCCAGGGTGATCGAGGGCTGCAGCACCCGCCCCTCGACCTGGACCGGGGCGGCCATGGCCTCGAGGATTCGCCGGGTCGCCTTCTCGGCGCCGCCGGCGTCGCAGCCCCGGAGGACCGCGGCGAACTCGTCGCCCCCCAGGCGCAGCACCACGTCGCCGTCGAAGAGCGCCGCCTTGAGCCGCCGGGCCACCTCCTTGAGCAGGACGTCGCCCGCGGGGTGGCCGAGGGTGTCGTTGTAGGTCTTGAGCCGGTCCACGTCCACCATCAGCAGCGCCGCGGGCTCGCCGCGGTCGGCGCGGGCGATCAGCTTGGACCCCAGCTCCACGAAGAAGCGGCGGTTGGGGAGGCCGGTGAGGGCGTCGTGGTAGGCCAGGTAGGCCGCCTGGTCCTTCTGCTTCTTCCAGCCCAGGAAGAAGCCCAGCGCCCCCGCGAGCAGGTCCATGCGCTCGAGGTCGCGCTCGCTGAAGGCGTTCGTGCGGAAGGCGTCGAGGTTGAGGACGAGCTCCTCCTGCCCTTCCAGGGCGATGGGCACGTAGAGCACCTCGCGGATCTCGGCGGTGTTCGCGGCGGCGTAGAGCTTGGGGTGGCGGGCCTTGCTGCGCCGGTGCGCCTCGGCGGAGAGCCGGAAGATGCCCACCTTGTTCTTGGGGATGGGCCACTGCGCGTGGCTGGGCAGCCGCTGGTGCAGCAGGTCGGGCGGGTGGCCGCGGAGGGCGACGAAGAGCAGGTCGCCGCTTTCCTCGCGGATCATCAGGCTGCCGGCGTCGGCGCCGGGCACCTGTTCGAGCGCGAAGTCGAGGACCAGCTTGTAGGGGTCCTCGGCCTCGACGACGTGCTGCATCAACCGCAACAGCGCGTGGCGGAAGGCGGCCTCCTTCTCCAGGTCGGTGACGTCGACGAAGACGGCGACGACCCCCGCGGGTTCCTGGCCCAGTCCGCGGACCGGCTGGGGGTGGACGCGAAAGCTCCGCCCCTGCCACTGGAAGTGCAGCGGAGGCACCTCGCCGCCCCGACGCAGCTGCTCGAGCCGCTTCAGGAAGCCCTCGGGTCCCTGGGGGTGGAGGAGCGGGACCGGGCGCCCGCGGTGTTCGTCCTTGAGCTCGAACACCCGGGCGGCGGCGCGGTTGAACCGCAGCAGCCGGCCGGCGAGGTCCACCATGATCACCGGCTGCGGCAGGGCGTCGAGGACCGCGGTCAGCTCGGCCTTGGTGCGCTCCTCCGCGCCGGTGTCGCGGCCGAAGGCGACGTAGTACTCCTTGCCGCGGGCCCGCACCGGCGCGATCAGACGGTCGGAGGGGTAGAGTTCGCCGGTCTTGCGACGGTTGACGAAGGTGGCGCGGAAGGTGCGCCCCGCCTTGAGCGCCTGCCAGAGGCTGCGATAGAACGACGGGCTGTGGCGGTTCGATTTGAGGATCCGGGGGTTGCGGCCCAGGACCTCCTCGAGGGCGTAGCCGGTCTCGGCGACGAAGGTGCGGTTCGCGAACTCGATGCGGCCCTCGGTGTCCGTGATCAGGATGGACTCGGGGATCTGCTCGATGACGGCCCGGAAGAGCTCGAGCCGCTCTCCGGTCTCGAGGCGGACCTTGACCTCGCCCAGCAGCTGGGCGACCCGCTCGAGCATCTCCAGCTCTTCGCCCTCGAAGGCGTCGGCCTCGCCGGCGTAGACCGAGAGGACCCCGACGGGCCGCCCCTCCACCGCGAACGGGAAGGCGGCGTTGGCCCGCAGGCCGTAGCGTTCGGCCGTGGGGCGCCAGGGGGCGAAGGTGGGGTCCTCCAGGGCGTTCTGCAGGACGACGGGCCGCCCTTCCTTCAGCGCGCGGCCGCCCGGACCGCGGCCGGTGGGCGCGTCGTCGAGGGTGACCTTGATGCTGCGCGCGTACTCCAGGGCGTCGCCGGCCCCGGCCACGAAGTCGAGGGCCGCGCCGCGGCCGCGCGTCCACACCGCCGCCAGCGGGTACCCGCCGGCGTCCACCAGGGTCTCCGTCAGGGAACGGGCGAAGCCGGACCAGCTCTCCGCCCCCAGCGCGGCCTCGAGCGCCCGCAGCAGCACCCGGCGCGCCCGGTCGGCGCGGCGGTGCGCCCGGGCCGTCTGCTCGTGCCGCACCACCAGCCCCACGAGCCGGGCCGTTTCCTCGAGGAAGCCGCGGGTCGCCGCGCCCAGCTCCTCCCCGGGGGCGAGGCAGAGGTGGAGCACGCCCACGGGCGCGTTGCCGGCGGGGATGGGGAAGGTGGCGTGCCCCTGCCGCGCCCCGCTCTCGGGGTCGGGGCCGCAGGCGCAGGAACCGGGCCCGGCGGCGTCGCAGCGGGCGCGCTCCTCGGGCTCGAGCCCGTAGGCGGCCGCCAGCCGCAGCCGTCCCCCCTCCTGCAAGAAGACGGCCGCCCGCGGGGCCAGCCCCGGCCAGGGGTTGCGGCAGAGCTGGGCCAGCGCCCTTGCCAGCCGTTCTTCAAGGGGAAGCGGTTCGAGGAGGGTGCCGATGAGCCGGCGCTGTACTTCAAACGTTCGCACTTACGCGTCAAATATAACACCAACGCAAGCGGGCCAACGGCGAAAACGCACACGGAAAAAGTGCCGCTGGGAGCGTTCTCTATCGCATGCCGGAATATATATTGATAACATCGTAAGTTGCGTTGCCGGGGGATACCCGGATGCGCGCGGCCTCAGCCGGGGTGGTGGTTGCGGCGGGCCTTCTCCCGGTAGAGGCGTTCGTCGGCGGCGCGGAAGGCGGCCTCGAACTCGTCGGTGGTGGCGTCGATCCAGCCCACCGAGACCTCGGGGAAGTGTTCGCGGACGCGCTCGAAGAGGGCGTCCGGGTCCTTGAGGTCCAGGTGCAGCCCCGCGAACTCGTCGCCCCCGGTGCGGTAGACCCCGTCGCCGCGCCGGGTGGATTGGCGCAGCGCGTCGGCCAGGTCGCGCAGCGCCTGATCCCCCGCCTGGTGCCCGTGGCGGTCGTTGATGCCCTTCAGGTCGTCGAGGTCCCACAGCGTCAGCACGAGGCGCCGGCCGGTGCGCTGGGCCAGGCCCTGCATGCGGGCGAAGTCCTCCTCCATGGCGCGGCGGTTCCCCAGGCCGGTGAGGGCGTCGCGCAGCGCCTGGTAGTGCAGCCGTTCGTGGTAGGTTTCCAGCCGCCGCAGCAGCTCGTGGTAGCTCGCCCCCAGCAGCGCCGAAAGCAGCCAGGCCATCGCGAACAGCTCGGCGGGATCGGGCCAGCGGAAGTAGAGCAGCGCCATCGCCGCGGCCACCGCCAGCGCCGCCAGGGCGCCGGGCAGGCCTAGCGTCAGGGCGGCGACGTTGATGGGGAAGATCGCCAGCACCGCATAGGCCTCGCTCTTGAAGTCCGGGGGAATCAGCGTGGGGTTCTGGGCCACGTAGTAGGCGAAGAGGGGGAGGAGGCCGAGGGTGTGGACGAAGCGCCGCCAGAAGGGGCGGCGGGCCGGGAAGAAGTAGAGCCCCAGGCTCCAGACGGCGATCAGCGCGTCGATGAAGAAGTCGGTGAAGGTGCCGCGGGCGAGCTGCAGCAGGAAGGCCACGCCCAGCGCCGCGGCCACCGTGAGCCAGTAGGAAGCCTCCAGAAAACGTTCCAGAGGATTGGCGGACGCGTAGGGCGCTTTCGCGGACATGTTCGTTGCTATTGTACCTTGAAAAAATTTGTGGACGTGCATCAGCGATGCGCCGCGAGCGGCCGCGGCGCGAAATGGACCGCGCCCCGCGGGGGCGGCCGGTCACGGCCCCTGGAGCAGGGACCGGCCCTCCCAGTCGCCGGGGGCGGGGACGCCCAGGAGCGCGGTCAGCGTGGGGGCGACGTCGAGGATGCCCGCGGGCTCGGGAAGCCGCTCCGGAGCGCCGGGACCGTGGAGCACGAGGGGCACGGTCACGTCTTCGGGGCGGTCGCTGCCGTGGGTGCGGCCGTGGCCCCCGTGGTCGCTGGTCACGACGACCGCAGCGCCGTCGCCCGCGGCGTCGAGCACCCGCGCGATCAGCCCGTCGGCGCGGGCGACCGCCCCCAGGTAGCCCCGCGACATCCAGCCCTCCCGGTGGCCCACCAAGTCGGTTTCGCCGAAGTAGACGAAGGCGAAGTCGAGCCCGCCCAGGTGCCGCCGGGCCTCTTCGGCCACGCGCGCGTCGGGCGCGCTCAGGAAGACGGAGGTTTCCAGCTGCCCCGGCGGGGCCATGTCGCGCAATTCCTCCCAGTTGTAGAAGCTGCCGGCGCGCAGCCCCGCGGCGCGCAGCACCGTGAACAGGCTGGGGGTGGGGCGCACCGGCGGGCTCCAGGTGTTGGTGGTCACGCCGTGGCGGTCGGGGCCCACGCCGTAGAACAGCGAGGTGTGGGCCGGCAGGGTGGCGGAAGGAACCACCGTCCGGCCGTTCAGGGTGTGGGCGCCGCCGTTCATCAGCCGCCAGATCGTCGGGGTGCGCCGTGGGTCGAGGGCGTCGGGGCGCAGGCCGTCGA
The DNA here is from genome assembly GCF_000183745.1 of Oceanithermus profundus DSM 14977. Lineage (NCBI taxonomy): Bacteria > Thermotogati > Deinococcota > Deinococci > Thermales > Thermaceae > Oceanithermus > Oceanithermus profundus. The sequence continues at coordinate 109,583 of NC_014761.1, forward strand.
CCACGAAGAGCAACGCCGGGCGGGGGCGCATGGGCCTCAGTATAGGGCCACCAGCACCAGGCCCGCCGTCACCGCGGCCAGGCCCAGCAGCTTGGGGCCGTGGGGGCGCTCGCCCAGCAACGCCATCCCCAGCGCCGCGCCCAGCAGGATGCTCAGCTGCCGGAAGGCGGCCACGTAACCGACGTTGCTCACGAAGGCCATCGCGGCCAGCACCAGGGCGTAGGCACCGGTGATCACCAACCCCGTCAGGCCGGCCGCCAGGGCCCCGCGACCGCCCAGCGCCCGCAGCCGCCGCCGCTCGGCCGGCCAGGCGAGCAACGCCAGCGCCATCCAGAGGCCGGTGCTGTAGGTCTGCAGCACCACGTAGAAGGCGGTGACCCGCAAAGGGCCGAGGCCGGGGAGTTCGCCGCGCAGGAAGCGCTGGGCGGCGTCGTCGATCAGGGTGTAGCCGGTCGTGCCCGCGGCGGCGACGAGCGCCAGCCACAGCGCCGGGCCGGCGTAGTCGCGCGGCCGGGGGACGGCGAAGCGCTCGAGCGGGAGCAGCAAGCAGCCCAGCGCCACCAGGGCGATGCCCGCGAGGGCCGGCGGCGCGATGGGCGCCCCCTGGCCCAGCAGCAGGCTGAGCGCGGTCACCCCCAGCACCGGCAGGGCGCGCAGCACCGGATAGACGACGGACAGCTCTCCGTGGCGGTAGGCCCCGGCGAGGCCGGTGAAGTAGACGGTCTGGAAGAGGCCGGTCGCCGCCACCAACCCCCACACCGCGGCCGGCACCGCCGGCAGCAGGGTGCGGTCGAGAGCGGCCAGCGGCGCCAGCGCGGCCATCGAGGCCAGCACCGAGACGGCGAAGAAGGCCAGGCTGGGCCGGGTCTTGCTGAAGAAGTTCCAGCCGGCGTGGGCCACGACCGAAAGGGTGATGAGGACCAGCGCGGTGGGCGTCATGAAGCCTTTCGCGCCGAGCCTACCACGCCCCGGACGGGTTGCCGGGAGGGCGCGGTATTCTGGAATCCTGGTGACGCCGCAACCCGCCGAACCCCCGGGAGCGCGCGCGACCGTCGCGCGCGTGTTGCGCGCCCTTAGCTGGCTTTGGGGTGTGAGCCCGTGGGGTGTGAGCCTGCTGGCGCTGCTGCTGGTGCTCCAGGGGACGCTGCCGGTGGCGGCCATCGCCATCAGCCGGCGGGTGGTGGACGGGTTGGTGGAGGGCGGCCCCGACCCGCTCCTCTGGGTCGGCGCCTGGGCGGGGGTGCAGCTTTTGGGCGGGCTGCTCGGCCCCTTCGACCGCATGCTGCGCGGCGAGCTGGCCGACCGCTTCACCGCCGCCGTCAACCTGCGCCTCATCAAGAAATCCGGTGAGCTCGCGGGCCTGGGCGTCCTCGAGGACCCGGCCTACCACGACGACCTCGAGGTCCTGCGCCAGGGCGCGCGCAGCTACCCGCTCAACCTGATCGTCAACCTGGTCTTCCTCACCCGCGACGCGGTCACGCTGGGGGCGCTGGCGCTGCTGCTCGGGGCCTACGCGCCGTGGATGCCGCTCGTGCTGCTGGCGGCGGCGCTGCCGCTGGCGCGCTCGCTGGTGGCCCAGCGCGAGGCCAGCTACCGCGCGGTGGTCGGCGCGAGCCCCGACGCTCGGGCGATGAACTACCACGGGCGGGTGGCCCTGGGGCTCGAGCACGCCGCCGAGGTGCGGTTATGGAACCTCACGGACTGGCTGGCGGACCGCTACCGCCGGCGCTTCGGGCGCGTCTTCGCGCGCATGCAGCGGGTGCGCCGCGAGGCGCTCTGGCGTTCGCTGGCCCCGCTCGCGCTCTTCTACCTGGCCGCCGGGCTCTCGCTCGGATGGACGGTGCAGGCGGCGGCCGCCGGCGCGCTCAGCGTGGGCGTGGTGGTGCTGGTGCTCCAGGGCATCGCCCGCCTGCAGGCCAGCGCCCAGGGGGCGGTCGAGTCGCTGGGCTACCTCTTCGAGCGCTCGCTCTTCTTCGGCCACCTCTTCCGCTTCCTCGAGGCCGCGCCGCGGGTGCGGCCGCCCGCCCGCCCCCGGCCCGTGCCCGAGCGGCCGGAGATCGCCTTCGAAGACGTCGGCTTCGTCTACCCGGGCGGCCGGCGGGCGCTCGAGGGCGTGAGCTTTCGCGTCCCCTACGGCCAGACCGTGGCCCTGGTGGGCGAGAACGGCGCCGGCAAGACCACGCTGATCAAGCTGCTGTTGCGCTTCTACGACCCCAGCGAGGGCCGGATCCTGGTCGGCGGTGTGGACCTGCGCGAGCTCGACCTGGCGGCGTGGCGCCGGGAGGTGGGTGCGGTCTTTCAGCGCTTCGGCCGCTACGCCTTCACTTTGGGCGAGAACGTGGGCCTGGCGGACCTGGCGCGGCTGGACGACGCGGAGGCGCTAGAAGCGGCGCTGCGGAATGCAGGGCTCGGGGAGGTGCTGGGCCGGCTGCCCCAGGGTCTGGATACGCCGCTAGGCCGCGCCTTCGGCGGCCGCGAGCTTTCGGGCGGCGAGTGGCAGCGGCTGGCCATCGCCCGGGCGCTCTTTCGCGAGGCGGAGGTGCTGGTCCTCGACGAGCCCACCGCCGCCCTCGACGCCCGCGCCGAGCACCGCATCTTTTCGGACTTCGTCCGTCTGGCCCGCGGCCGCACGGCGCTGCTCGTCACCCACCGCCTGGCCTCGGTGCGCGAGGCCGACCGGATCCTGGTGCTCAAGGCCGGCCGCCTGGTCGAAGACGGGACGCACGACGAGCTGCTGGCCAAGAGCGGCGAGTACGCCGAGCTGTGGCGGTTGCAGGCGGAGCGCTACAAAGACGCCGGCGTCGGGTGAAGCAAGTGCGCCGCGAGAATCGCGCTGCGGCCGTTTTTCGCGGGCAGAGGCGACCGAGCGATGCCCGGGCCCGCGTTTGAAAGGACAACACCGGCCCCGCGGGGCCGGTGTTGTCGGTAAAGCGTTGAAGTCTATTTGGCGTAGTCCACCGCCCGGGTCTCCCGCACCACGGTCACCTGCACCTGACCCGGGTAGTCCATGTCGCGCTCGATGCGCTGGGCGATCTCGCGGGCCAGCAGGGTGGCCTTGGCGTCGTTCACCTTGCCGGGCTTGACCAGCACCCGCACCTCGCGGCCGGCCTGGACGGCGAAGGCCTGCTCCACGCCGGGGAAGCTGGTGGCGATCTGCTCGAGCTGCTCCAGCCGCTTGATGTAGTCCTCCATGCTTTCGCGGCGGGCGCCCGGGCGGGCGGCGCTGATGGCGTCGGCGGCGGCCACCAGCACGGCGTAGGTGGTCTCGGCGTTCTCGGGGTCGTGGTGGTGGGCGATGGCGTCGAGCACCTCGGGCGGCTCGCCGAAGCGCTTGGCCAGGGCGATGCCGATGTCCACGTGGGTGCCCTCGATCTCGCGGTCCACGCTCTTGCCGATGTCATGCATCAGGCCGGCGCGGCGGGCCAGGTTGACGTCGAGGCCCAGCTCGGCGGCCAGGATGCCCGAGAGGTGGGCCACCTGGATCGAGTGCTTAAGCACGTTCTGGCCGTAGCTGCTGCGGAAGTGCAGCCGGCCGAGGAGCTGGACCAGGCCGGGTTTGAGCCCCACCACGCCGGCCTCGAGTGCCGCCTCCTCGCCGCGCTCGTAGAGGTAGTGCTTCATCTCCTCCTTGGCCTTCTCCACCACCTCCTCGATGCGGCTGGGGTGGATGCGGCCGTCGGTGACCAGCTGCTCGAGCGCCATCTTGGCGATCTCGCGGCGCACCGGGTTGAAGGAGCTGAGGATGACCGCCTCGGGGGTGTCGTCGATGATCAGGTCGACGCCGGTCAGCGACTCGAAGGTGCGGATGTTGCGCCCCTCGCGGCCGATGATGCGGCCCTTCATGGCGTCGGAGGGGATGGGCACCACGCTCACCGCCAGCTGCGCGGCCGTCTCCGAGGCCTGGCGCTGGACCGCCTGGGCGATCAGGTGGGCGGCCTGCTTCTTGGCCTCCATGCGGGCCCGCTCCATCGCCGCCTTGACGTGGATGGCCTTCTCCTCCTCCAGCTCCTCGTCGAGCCGGGCCAGCAGCTGCCGGCGCGCCTCCTCGCGGGTGAGGCCGGCGATCTCCTCGAGCTTGAGCTCGATCTCGCGCTCGCGCCGGTCCAGCGCCTCGGCGCGCTGCACCAGCTGCCGTTCCTCGGCGTTCAGCTTCTCCTCCAGCTCGTCCAGCCGCGCCGCGCGGGCGTCCAGCTGCTCGCCGCGGCGGGCCAGGCGCTCGTCCTGGCGCTTCAGCTCCTCGCGCTCGCGGCGGATGGCCTCGAGGTCGCGCTCGATGCGCTCGCGGTCGCGCGCCAGGTCGGCCTCGAGGCGCTGGCGTTCCTCGGCCAGGCGCTCCTTCATCTCGGCCTCGAGCTTGGCGCGCAGGCGGTCGGCCTCGGCCTCGGCGCGTTCGCGCAGCTGCCGCGCCTCGGCGCGGGCCTCTTCCAGCTCGCGGCGGGCCTGCTCGCTGAGGCGGGCGGCCTCTTCGCGGGCGCTCTGGCGCAGTTGCTCGACCTCGCGCTGGGTCTCCTCGACGAGGCGGCGGCGCTCGGCCTCGAGCCGGCTGCGCTCCTCCTCGGCGGTCTGGCGCAGTTTCTCGATCTCTTCGATCAGCGGCGCGCCCCCGGCGCCGCCGCCGCTGCGGCGGCCGATCAGCAGGGCGGCGCCGCCGGCGAGGAGGGCGGTGAGGACAACGATGACGATGGTTTCCATGGCGGCCCTCCTCCTAGGCTTCGGCTTCTTCGGCGGTTTCCAGACCCAGCACCTTGGCGCGGATCTCTTCGATCATCTCGGGGTTCGCGCGCAGGTAGTCGGCGGCCTTCTCCTTGCCCTGGCCCAGGCGGACCTCGCCGTAGGAGAACCAGGACCCCGACTTCTCGATCACCCCCCGGTCCACGGCGACGGTGACCAGGTCGGCCACCGGGTCGATGCCGCGGCCGAAGTAGAGCTCCAGCTCGGCCTCGCGGAAGGGTGGGGCGAGCTTGTTCTTGGTCACCTTGACGCGCACCACGTTGGCGATGGGCTGGTCGCCCTTCTTGATCGGCTGGCCCTTGCGGCGCACGTCGAGGCGGATCGAGCTGTAGAACTTGAGCGCCCGCCCGCCGGTGGTCACCTCGGGGTTGCCGTACATCACCCCCACCTTCTCGCGGATCTGGTTGATGAAGATGGCCGAGGTGTTGCTCTTCGAGAGCACGCCGGTCAGCTTGCGCAGCGCCTGGCTCATCAGCCGCGCCTGCAGGCCCACGTGGGCGTCGCCCATCTCGCCCTCGATCTCGGCGCGGGGCACGAGCGCGGCCACCGAGTCGACCACGATCACGTCCACCGCGCCCGAGCGCACCAGAAGCTCCACGATCTCGAGCGCCTGCTCGCCGGTGTCGGGCTGGCTGAGCAGCAGGTTGTCCACGTCCACGCCCAGCTGCCGCGCGTAGACGGGGTCGAGGGCGTGCTCGGCGTCCACGAAGGCGGCCACGCCGCCGGCCTTCTGCGCCTGGGCCACGATGTGCAGCGCCAGGGTGGTCTTGCCGCCCGACTCGGGGCCGTAGATCTCGATGATGCGGCCGCGGGGGATGCCGCCGATGCCCAGGGCCAGGTCGAGGGCCAGGCTGCCGGTGGGGATGACCTCCACCTCCTGGCGCGGACGCTCGCCCAGGCGCATGATCGCGCCGGTGCCAAAGCGCTTTTCAATCTGCTTGAGGGTGCTTTGCAAGGCCTTTTGCCGTTCGTTGTTTTCCACGTTCGTCACGCTCCTTTAGGGCAAAGGTGTCCAAAACCGTGTACTGGGGGCCCTTCGGCGTGAGCCGGCTCTCGACCAGCGCGAAGGCCTCCACGGGAAACTCGAGGTCGAAGACCACCGGCCCTGGCCGCGGGGCGGGCCCCTTGCGGCGGGCCAGGGTCAGGTGGGCCTTGTAGGCCCGTTCGTCTTCCAGAAACTCGGGCAGCGTCCGGCGCAGCGCCAGCGCCAGGGGCTCGAAGCCGTCGCCCTCGGCGCGGGCGAACCAGACGCGCGGCCGCCCCTCGTTGGGGAAGAAGCCGGTCCCCCGAACCCGGGCGGTGAAGGGGCCGCTCGCCCGGGCGGCCTCGCGGCCCGCGGCGCGCACCCGCGCGAGCTCGGACTCGGGGACGTCGCCTAAAAAGCCCAGGGTGAGGTGGATCTGGTCTTCCCGCACCGGCTTCCAGTTGCCGCGCAGCATCCGCTGCGCCTCGGCCAGCGTGCGCTGAACGGTGCGGGGAGGGAAGATCGCGTAGAAGAGTCTCATCGGCGGTGGCTCCAAAACAGCGCCAGGGCCGCGTAGGCGGCGCGCAGGCGCACGGCCTCGCGTCCCAGCGGGGGAAAGCGGTAACGCTTCGTTTGGGTGCCGTCCGGTCCGGCCAGCCCGACGTAGACGGTGCCGACCGGGTGCCCTTCCAACTCGTCGGGGCCGGCCACCCCGGTGGTGGCCAGGCCGTAGGTCGCGTTCAGTTCGCGCCGCGCGGCTTCGGCCATGGCCGAAGCGGTCTCGGCGGAAACGGCCCCGTGGGCCGTGAGGGTGTCGGTAGGCACGCCAAAACGGGCCTTTGCGCCCATAGAATAGGATACCATGCCGCCCAAATAGTTCCGGCTGGCCCCGGGAACCTCGGTCACCAACGCGGCCAGCAGCCCGCCGGTGAGGGACTCCATGGTGGCGAGCGTGGCCCCCTGCTCGCGCAGCCGCGCGAGGACCTGGCCGGGCAGGGTGTCCTCGTCGTAGCCCCAGACGTGCCCGGCCAGCCGCCGGGAAACCTCGTTCATCCACCGCTCCACGGCCGCGGGCGCGCCCTCGGCGCTCAGGTGCACGCCGTCGGCGTGGGCGTAGATGCCGCTCGTCACCCCCGCGTCCCAGAGGTCCGCGAGGCGCGCCATGATCTGGGATTCGCCCAGGCCGAAGGTCTTGAGCTCGCGGCGCACGGCGCCGCTTTGCGGCAGCCCCAGCCGCGGCAGCAGCCCGGCCCACATCGGCCGCCACTCGGCCGGCGGACCCGGTAGGGCCACCAGGTCGCGGCCGCCTTCGCGCAGCCACCAGCCGGGGGCGGTGCCGCGGGGGTTGGCCAGCCAGACGGCGGCCCGCGGCTTGACGGCCTGTTTGACGTTGATCCGCGTCATGGTGCGGCCCATGCGCGCGAAGCGGTCCTCGATCGTGCGCACCATGGCCGGGTCCTCGGCGAGCTCGAGCCCCAGCCCCCGGGCCACCGCCTCGGTGGTCACGTCGTCGGGGGTGGGCCCGAGGCCGCCCAGGAAGACGAGCAGGCGCGCGCCCGGCCAGAGTTCGCGCGCGGTCTGCGCCAGGCGCGCGGGGTCGTCGGCGACGCGCAGCGTGCGCCAGACCTCGAGCGCGTAGGGGCGCAGGCTCCGGGCGACTTCGGCGGTGTTGGTGTCGAGCGTCTCGCCGCGAATCAGCTCGCTGCCGACGCCGACGATCTCGGCAGTCTCCATCGTCGTTCTGGGGGCGGGCCCCTTCCCAGTCTACCCTTCGTTTGCGCTGCGAACGGTTCAGAAAAGCACGGGAAGCCTTGCACAAGAAGCCGGCGCCGGCGCGCTCAGCTCATCTCCTCGAGCCACGCCACCACCGCCTCGGCCGCGGCCAGGTTGGTGGCCAGCGGCACGTCGTGCACGTCGCAGATGCGCATCAATGCGCTCACGTCGGGTTCGTGGGGCTGGGCGGTGAGGGGGTCGCGGAAGAAGATCACCGCGAGGATGCGGTCCTCGGCGATGCGGGCGCCGATCTGGAGGTCGCCTCCGAGCGGCCCCGACTGCACCCGCTCGACCTCGAGCCCCGCCTTCTGGGCGAGCATCTTCCCGGTGGTGCCGGTGGCGACGAGCGGAAAGCGCGCCAGCAGCTCGCGGTGGTCCTTGGCGAAGGCGATCAAGTCGGCCTTCTTCTTGTCGTGCGCGATCAGCGCCAGCGCCTTTTTCATACGCTCAGCTTACCTGCCTATACTGGGGGCGATGAAACCGGAACTGAACCTCAACTTCTTCGAAGAACTCCTGGGCGCGGTGGGGCCGAGCGGCTTCGAGGACGAGGCCGCGCGCGTCTGGGTGCGCGAGGCCGAGACCTTCGCCGACGAGGTCTGGCGCGACGCCCACGGCAACAGCTACGCCCGCATCCGCCCCGGCGGGAGCCCGCGCATCATGCTGGCCGGGCACATCGACGAGATCGGCCTGATCGTCACCCACGTCTCCGACGAGGGCTTCGTCTACGTCGAACCCCTGGGGGGCTGGGACCCGCAGGTGCTCGTGGGCCAGCGGGTGCGCTTTCTAGGCAGGAAGGGGCAGGTGCTGGGCGTGGTGGGGCGCAAGCCCATCCACGCCCTAGAGCCCGACGAGCGCGGCAAGGCGGTGAAGCTGAAGGACGTCTGGATCGACGTCGGCGCCGCGGACAAGAAGGAGGCGCTGGAGGCGCTCGAGGTGGGCAGCGTGGGCGTGATCGACCAGCCGCTGCGCTACCTGATGGGGCGGCGGGTGGTGAGCCGCGCCATCGACAACCGCATCGGCGCCTTCGTGGCGCTCGAGGCGCTGCGCCGGGCCCAGGAGCTGGGCGGCGAGGCCGAGGTGGTGGCCGTGGCCACGGTGCAGGAGGAGATCGGGGCCTGGGGCGCGCGCACCGCCGCCTTCCGGCTCGAGCCCGACACCGCGCTGGTGGTGGACGTGACCCACTGCAGCCGGCAGCCCGGGGTGGACCCCAAGCGGCACGGCGAGGTGGCCCTGGGCAAGGGGCCCAGCCTGGCCGTGGGGCCCTACGCCCACCCGGGGGTGCTGGCGCGGCTGCGGGCGCTGGCCGCGGAGCACGGGATCCCCTACGTGCTCGAGGCCCACGGCCGCTGGTCGGGCACCGACGCCGACGAGATCGCCGTCACCCGCGAGGGCGTGCCCGCCGCGGTGGTGAGCGTGCCCAACCGCTACATGCACTCGCCTTCCGAGATGATCGACCTGGGCGACGTCGAGCACACCGTGGAGCTGATGGCCCGCTACGCCGCGGCGCCGCTTACGGAGCTGGTGCGGAAGTGAGCCTGACCCTGAAGGAAGCCCAACGGCGCGTGGACGCCTGGATCGGCCGCTTCGAGGAGGGGTACTTCCCGCCGCTCCTCATGCTGGCGCGGCTCACCGAGGAGACCGGCGAGGTGGCGCGGGTGCTGGCCCACGCCCACGGCAAGACGCCCAAGCCGGGCGAGGCCGCGGGCGAGCTGGCCGAGGAGCTGGCCGACCTGCTCTTCGTCCTCATCAGCATGGCCAACAGCCACGGCATCGACCTGGAGGAGGCCTTCTTGGCGGCGCTGGCCAAGTACGAAGCGCGCGACGCGGACCGCTGGACGCCCAAGCAGCCGTGAACCTCCTGCGCTTGGACCTGCTTGCCGCGCCCCACGGCTTCACCACCCGCGCCGGGGGCGTGAGCACCGGGCCCTACGCGGCGCTCAACCTCTCGACCGCCACCGGCGACGACCCTGCGGCCGTGGCCGAGAACCGCCGCCGGGTGCGGGCCGCCTTCGGCGGCGCGCCGCTGGCGCGGCTCAGCCAGGTGCACGGCACCGCCGTGCACGCGGTGCAGGGGCCCGGAGTGTGGGAGGGCGACGGGCTGGTGAGCGCCGAGCCGGGGCTCGTGCTCGCCGTGAGCGTGGCCGACTGCTACCCGCTCCTGCTGGAGGACCCCGCCGTCGGGGCGGTGGCGGCGCTGCACGCGGGCTGGCGCGGGGTGCTGGGGAACATCCTGGCCGTGGGGGTGGAGCGGCTGGCGGAGCTGGGCGCCGATCCGGCGCGGCTGCGCCTGGCCGTGGGCCCGGGCATCGCCGGGCCCAGCTACCAGGTTTCGGCGGAGCTGGCGGAGCGCTTCGCCGCGGCGGGCTACGAGGACGCCGTGCTCCCCGACCCCGAGCCGGGGCGGGCGCGGCTCGACCTGCCCACCGCGATCCGCCGGCAGGCGCTGGCGCTGGGGATCGGGCTCGAGCACCTCGCCTTCTCGGGGCGCGACACCTACCGCGACCCGGCGCTCTTCTCCTACCGCCGCGACGGGGCGGCGAGCGGGCGCATGTGGGGCCTCATCCAGGTGCCCCCGCGCCCGGGGTAGGCTGGGGCCGATGCGGCTTTTGTGGCCCAAGGCGCGCGTGCGGCGCGTGACCGAGCTCACCCCCGAGTGGTTGGCGGCGCGAGGGCTTCGCGGCCTCGTGGTGGACCTGGACAACACCCTGGTGCCCTACGGCGTCCGCCCGCCGGCGGAGGGCGAGCTGGCCGCGTGGAACCGCGCGCTCGCCGAGGCGGGGATCCCCGTCTTCATCGTCTCCAACGCCAAGCCGGGGCGCACCCGCGCCTGGGCGCGGTCGCTGGGGTTGGAGGGCTGGGGCCTCGCGGGCAAGCCCTTCCCCTGGAGCCTACGCCGGGCGGTGCGGCGGATGGGCCTCGCGCCGCGCGAGGTGGCCGTGGCCGGCGACCAGCTCTTCACCGACGTGCTGGGCGCCAACCTGATCGGGGCCTATTCCGTGCTCGTCGAGCCGATCGAGCCGAAGAAGGGGCTGCCGCACACGCGCTGGGTGCGGGCCCTCGAACGCCGCATCCTGGAGCGAGTTCCAGGCCCCCAAAACGGGGGTGCACAGCGCTCGGAATCCGGTGAATAATAAACGAACGCAGCAGGAGCGGGCGACTATACTTGAGCCAAGGCGAAGGCGTGTAGCCCGGATTCGGCTGGAGGAAACCGATGAGCGTATTGACGATTGGCGATAAGCGGCTCGGCGCCGCACTTATTGAACTCGGCCACTTGAAGGACGAGGATTTGCAGCGTGCCCTGGAACGGCACCGCGAAATCGGGGGCTCGTTGGCCGAGGTGATCGTGGACATGGGGCTGCTCTCGGAGCAGCGCATGGCCCAGGTGATCGAAGAAGCCTTCGGGATTCCTCTGGTCAACCTGCACGAGGTGGAGATCCCGCCCGAGGCGCGGGCCAAGCTGCCCGCGGAAAAGGCGCGGGAGCTCGAGGCCATCCCCTTCGCCCTCGAGGGCGACACCCTGCGCGTCGCCTTCACCAACCCCCTCGACACCCTGCGCGTCGACGAGGTGGAGGACCTCACCGAGATGCTCGTCGAGCCCTACCAGGTGCTCCGGCCCTCGTTCGAGTACGCGCTGGCGGTCAACTACCCCGAGCTGGGGCTCGAGACCCCGCCGCCCCCCTCGCCGATCCAGGAGCACGAGATGCGCCTGGGCGAGCTGCTGTTGCAGAAGGGGCTGATCCAGCGGGAGGCGCTCGAGCAGGCCCTGGTCGAGCAGGAGCAGACCGGCGAGCTGCTGGGCCGCATCCTCGTCGGCAAGGGGCTGATCCAGGAGATCGACCTCTACCAGGCCCTGGCCGAGCAGGAAGGGGCCGAGTTCCTACCGAGCACCGACAAGGTCGAGGTCGACCGCGACACCGCCAACCTCTTCCTGCGCACCGACGCGCTGCGCTACCACGCGATCCCCGTCCAGCAGGGGCGCAAGAGCGTGCGCGTCGTCGTCTCCGACCTGCGCCACAAGCAGGCCGTCGAGAGCCTGCTGGGCAAGCGGGTGAAGTTCGTCCTCACCCTGCCCGAGGAGTGGGAAAAGCTCTTCGCCCGCGCCTACCCGGGCTCGGGCCGCCTGGGCGAGTCGCTCGTCCAGGACGGCAAGCTCGACCGCGACAGCCTGCGGCAGGCGCTCAAGGTCCAGGAGCGCCTGGGCAAGGCGCGGCCGCTGGGCGAGGTTCTCGTCGAGCTCGGCTACGTCTCCGCCGAGGACGTGGAAGAAGCCCTCAAGAAGCAGCGCGCCGGCGGCGGCCGCCTCGAGGACACCCTGGTCCAGTCGGGCAAGATCAACCCCGAGATGCTGGCCCAGAGCCTGGCCATCCAGCTGGGCTACGACTACATTGACCCCGTGGAGAACCCGCCCGACCCCAGCGTGCTGCACCTGGTGGGCGAGAATACGGTGCGCCGCTACACGGTCTTCCCGCACCACCTCGAAGGCGACGCCCTGGTGGTGCTGATGAAGGACCCGCGCAACATCTGGGCGATCGACGACCTGCGGGTCTTCACCAAGCGCGAGATCATCCCCGCGGTGGCCGCCGAGGAGCAGATCGTCAAGCTGATCGAGCGCTTCTACGGCTCGAGCGGCGACCTCGACGAGCTGACCAAGGAGTTCGCCCACAAGCACCGCGAGGAAGAGGAGGTCTCCACCGACCTCGACGACAACGCGGTGGTGCGGCTCGTCAACACCATCATCCGCGAGGCCTACCTGCAGGACGCCTCGGACATCCACATCGAGCCGCGCGAGGCCGACGTGATCGTGCGCATCCGCATCGACGGCGCGCTGCGCGAGTACATGCGCCTGCCCAAGGGCGCGGCCCCGGCCATCGCCAGCCGCATCAAGATCATGGGCAACCTCGACATCGCCGAGCGCCGCCTGCCCCAGGACGGCCGCGTGCGCTTCAAGGACCGCAGCATCGACCTCGACCTGCGCCTTTCCACGCTGCCCACGGTCTACGGCGAGAAGTCGGTGATGCGCCTCTTGCGCAAGGCCACCGAGATCCCCGAGATCGAGGGATTGGGCTTCGCCCCCGACGTCTTCGAGCGCTTCCAGGAGGTCATCAGCAAGCCCTACGGCATCTTCCTGATCACCGGCCCCACCGGTTCGGGTAAGTCGTTCACTACCTTCTCGATCCTCAAGCGGGTGGCCACCCCCGACAAGAACACGACCACGATCGAGGACCCGGTGGAGTACGAGATCCCCGGCATCAACCAGACCCAGGTGAACATGGCCGCGGGCCTCGACTTCGCCCGCGCCCTGCGCGCCTTCCTGCGCCAGGATCCGGACATCATCATGGTCGGTGAGATCCGCGACTCGGAGACCGCGCAGATCGCCACCGAGGCCGCGCTCACCGGCCACCTGGTCATCGCCACCCTGCACACCAACGACGCCGCCGGCGCGATCACCCGCCTCGACGAGATGGGCGTCGAGCTCTTCAACATCTCGGCCTCGCTGATCGGCGTGCTGGCCCAGCGCCTGGTGCGCAAGGTCTGCGACCACTGCAAGGTCGAGGTCGAGCCCGACCCCTCGGTGCTGCGGCGCCTCAACCTCGACGAGAAGGAGTTCAAGGACGTCACCCTCTACCGCGGCGTCGGCTGCGAGCGCTGCAACGGCACCGGCTACAAGGGGCGCTACGCCATCCACGAACTGATGGTCATCGACGACGAGATCCGCCGGGCCATCGTCGAGGGCAAGTCGGCCACCGAGATCAAGGAACTCGCACGCAGCAAGGGGATGAAGACGCTGCGCGAGGACGGCATCTACAAGGCCATGCAGGGCATCACCACGCTGGAAGAGGTCATGGCCCGCACGATCGAGTAAGGGAGGCAAGGATGCAGAAGGTTCCGGACATCGTCGATCTTCTCAAGCTGTCGGTGGAGCGGGAGGCCTCCGACCTGGTCATCACGGTGGCGCTGCCGCCGATGGTCAAGATCGACGGCGAGTTCCACCCCACCGAGTACGAGCCGCTCACCCCCCAGGACACCCGCAAGCTGATGTACGCGCTGATGGACGAGAAGCAGCAGCGGCAGTTCGAGGAGTCGAAGGAGCTCGACTTCTCCTTCAGCCTTCCGGGCAGCGGCCGCTTCCGCGTCAACGTCTTTTTTCAGCGCGGCTCCGTGGGCGGGGTGTTGCGCGTGGTGCCGACGGTGATCAAGTCCTTCGACGAGCTGGGCCTGCCCAAGAACATCGGCGAGCTGGCGCTCAGCCCCCGCGGGCTGCTGCTGGTGACCGGGCCCACGGGTTCGGGCAAGTCGACCACGCTGGCGGCGATGCTCGACTACATCAACGAGAACCGCCGGGCCCACATCGTCACCATCGAGGACCCGATCGAGTTCTTCCACAAGCACAAGATGTCGATCATCAACCAGCGCGAGGTGGGCACGGACACCCAGGGCTTCCACGAGGCGCTGCGCAGCGTGCTGCGCCAGGCGCCCGACGTGATCCTGGTCGGCGAGATGCGCGACTACGACACGATCTCGGCCGCGATCACCGCCGCGGAGACCGGCCACCTGGTCATGGGCACCCTGCACACCAACTCGGCGCCCGAGACGATCGACCGCATCATCGACGTCTTCCCGCAGAACCAGCAGGAGCAGGTGCGGGTGCAGCTTTCCAACAACCTGGTGGCCGTGCTCACCCAGCAGCTGCTGCCCAAGGCCTTCGGCGACGGCCGCGTGCTCGCCTACGAGCTGATGGTGGCCACCCCGGCGGTGCGGGCGCTGATCCGCGAGGGCAAGAGCCACCAGCTCACCAGCGTGATCCAGACCGGCGGGCAGTTCGGCATGATCACGATGGACGCCCACCTGGCCGACCTCTACCGGCGCAAGGTGCTCTCCTACGAGACCGCGCTCTCGCGCGCCGTCGACCCCAAGGAGTTTACCCGCCTGGCCGGCGTGGGCGCGGGGAGCAGCGTGCCCGGCGGCACCCCGACCCCGCGCCGCCGCTAGCGTATCGGGAGCGGCTGCAAGGTGCCGCGACGGGTTGACGCGTTCCGGGGCCGCGGGAATAATTAAGCCATCCGGCGCTGCCGGTGGCCCCCTATGACGGAGCCGAACGCGTTGCTCACGCTAAAACACGTTACCAAGCGCTTTCCGGGCGTGGTAGCCGTGGACGGCGTCAGCCTGGAGGTGCGTCCGGGGGAGGTGCACGCCCTGCTCGGCGAGAACGGGGCCGGGAAGACGACCCTGGTCAGCCTCCTCTACGGCCTCTACCCCCCCGACGCGGGGGAGATTTTTTGGCAGGGGCGGCCGGTGCGGATCCGCTCCCCCCAGGAGGCCATCCGCCTGGGGATCGGGCTGGTGCCGCAGCACCCGCTCCTGGTGCGGGCGCACACGGTGCTCGAGAACCTGGCCCTGGGCATGCCCCGGGGCTTCCTCTTTCCCACCCGCGGGCTCGAGTCCCGCATCGCCGAGCTGACGCGGCACTACGGCTTCCGCTTCGACCCCCACGCCCCCGTCTGGCAGCTTTCCGAGGGCGAGAAGCAGCGGGTGGAGATCGTGCGCGCGCTGCTGCAGGGGGCGAGGCTGCTCGTCCTCGACGAGCCCACCTCGGTTCTCACCCCCCAGGAGGCGCGCGAGCTGTTCAAGGTGATCCGCCGCATGCGCGCCGAGGGGGAGGCGGTGATCTTCATCAGCCACAAGCTCGACGAGGTGCTCGAGGTGGCCGACCGCATCAGCGTGCTGCGCAAGGGGCGGCTGGTGGGGACGATCGCGCGTGAGGAGGCCGACAAGGCCGAGCTGGCGCGGATGATGGTGGGGCGGCAGGTCAGCTTCGAGCGCCGCAAGCCGCCGGCGCAGCCCGGGGAGGTGGTGCTCGAGCTCACCGAGGTGCACGCCGCGAGCGACCGCGGCCTGCCCGCGTTGCGCGGCGTCGACCTGCGGGTGCGCGCCGGCGAGATCCTGGGCCTGGCCGGCGTGGCCGGCAGCGGCCAGCGCGAGCTCGTCGAGGTGGTGACGGGGCTGCGCCGCCCCGAGCGCGGCGAGGCGCGGGTGCTCGGCCGGGCGCCCTGGAGCCGCCAACGCGCGCGCATCGCCCACATCCCCGAAGACCGCCGCCGCCAGGGGGTGGCCGGCGGCCTCGACCTGGCCGAGAACCTGATCCTGCACGACTACGCCCGGCCCCCCTTCGCGCGCGGGCCGCTGATCGACCGCCGCGCCGTCTACGCCTTCGCCCGCGAGCAGGTCGCGCGCTACCGTATCGACCCTCCCGACCCCCACACGCCGGCGCGGCTGCTCTCCGGGGGCAACCTGCAGAAGCTGATCCTCGCGCGCGAGCTCCACGGGGAGCCGCCCCTGATCGTCGCGGTCCACCCCACCTACGGCCTCGACGTGGGGGCGACCGAGCTGGTCCACGAGCTGCTCATCGAGCAGAGCCGCGGCGGGGCGGCGGTGCTGCTCGTCTCCGAGGACCTCGACGAGGTCCTCGCCCTCGCGGACCGGGTGGCCGTAATCCAAGGGGGCCGCATCGTGGGCGAGGTGCCCGCGGAGGCGGCCGACCGTGAGCGCATCGGGCTTTGGATGGCGGGGGTGGAGGCGTGAGGCGGGTCGGCCCCTTCCTGATCGAGAAGGACCTCGTCGCCCCGCCGGGGCGGGTGCTCGCCGTCTCCACGGCGGCGCTGGTGCTCGCCTTCCTGGCCGCGGGGCTGGTCTTCTGGGCCTACGGGGTAAGCCCCTGGGTGGCCTACCGCACGATCTTCACCGAGACCCTGCTGAGCCCCAGCGGTTTCGCCGAAGGGGTGCGCCGGGCGATTCCGCTGCTGCTCGCGGGCGTGGGGCTGGTCCTTGCCTTCCGCGGCCAGTTCTGGAACATTGGCGCCGAGGGGCAGCTCCTGCTCGGCGCGGTGGCCGCCGCCGGGGTGGCCCTCTTCGTGCCGCTGCCCGACGCGCTCAAGCTGCCGGCGATGTTCCTGGCGGGCTTCGCCGCGGGCGGGCTCTGGGCGGCGGTGCCGGCGCTGCTCAAGCTGCGCCTGGGCGTGAACGACGTGCTCACCACCCTGATGCTCAACTACGTCGCGGTCTACCTGGTGGAGTGGTTGATCCACGGACCCTGGCGCGGACTCACCGCCTTCGGTTTCGCCTACACCGACCGCTTCCCGGAGGCGGCGATGCTGCCGCTCCTCCCCGGCACCTACGTGCACTGGCCCACGCTGCTGCTGGCGCTGCTGCTCGCGGTGGCGGCTTGGTTCGTGCTCGCGCGCACCGTGTGGGGCTACCCCGTGCGGGTCACCGGCGACAACCCCGAGGCCGCCCGCTACGCCCGCATGCCCGTCTTCTGGGTCATCTTCGGGGTGGCCCTCGCCTCCGGGGGGCTCGCGGGCCTGGCCGGCGTGGGCGAGGTGGCGGGGGTGCACGGCCGCCTGCTGGGGGCCTACCAGATCTCGCTGGGCTACGGCTACACCGCGATCATCGTCGCCTGGCTGGCGCGGGGGAACCCCCTGGGCGCGGTGCTCACCGCACTCTTCATGGGCCTCGTCTTCGCCAGCGGCGACGCGATGAAGATCGCGCTGCAGATGCCCTTCCGGGTTACCGACGTCTTCAACGGGCTGATCCTCTTCTTCCTGATCTCGACCGAACGCCTGCTCTACTACCGGGTGCGCTGGGCCCCGGCGCGAAAGGAGCGTTGATGGAGGACTGGATCTGGACCACGCTGGTGCGGGCGCTCGCCTTCGGGACGCCGATCCTGCTCGCGGGTCTGGGCGAGATCTACGCCGAGCGCAGCGGGGTCGTCAACCTGGGGGTCGAGGGAATGATGGCCGTGGGGGCGCTGGCCGCCTTCGCGGTCGCGCAGTCGAGCGGCAACCCCTACCTGGGGCTGCTCGCGGCGGTGCTGGTGGGGGCGTTCATCGCGCTGCCCTTCGCCGTCGCCTCGATCACGCTGCGCGCCAACCAGTACGTGGCGGGCCTGGCGCTCACCATGCTGGGCCTTGGGCTCTCGGGGCTGCTGGGCAAGCCCTACGAGGGCGCGCCGCTGGCCCACCCCCTCCCCGAGGCCGGCTTCGTCGCGGCGGCGCTGGCGCTGGCCGTGGGGCTGTGGTTCTTCCTGCGCCACACCTTCGGCGGCCTGGTCCTGCGCAGCGCCGGCGAGAACCCCGAGACCGTGGACGCGATGGGGATCAACGTCTACGCGGTGCGCTACGGCGCGGTCGTCTTCGGCGGGGCGATGGCGGGCCTCGCCGGGGCCTTTCTTTCGCTGGCCTACCGGCCCAGCTGGGCCGACGGCATCACCTCGGGGCTGGGCTGGATCGCGGTGGCGCTCGCGATCTTCGCGGCCTGGCACCCGCTCAAGGCGGTGGGCGCGGCGCTCTTGTTCGGCGCGCTCTACCACCTCTCCTACCGCTTGCAGGCGGTGGTGTCGCCCGAGTTCCTCAAGGCAATGCCCTACCTGTTCGTGGTGGTGGTCCTGTCCCTGAGCGCCCTCAGGCGGGGTCCGTCGGGGGCCCCCGAGGCGCTGGGAATCCCCTACGTACGTGGGGAACGAAGGTAGCAGGGGAGGAAGGTCTATGCGGAAAGGGTTCTTGGCGTTGTTGGTGGTGCTCCTGGGCGCGTTCGGCTTTGCCCAGGGGGACAAGCTCAAGGCGTGCTGGATCTACGTGGGGCCGGTGGGCGACTACGGCTGGAGCCACGCCCACGACCAGGGGCGGATCGCGGCGGAGAAGGCGCTCCCCTGGCTGGAGACGCAGTACGTGGAAAGCGTGCCCGAGGCGCAGGCGGAGGCCTACATCGACCGGCTCGTGAAGCAGGGTTGCGAGGTGATCTTCGCCACCAGCTTCGGTTACATGGACAGCGTCCTGGCCGCGGCCAAAAAGCATCCGGACGTGATCTTCGCGCACGCCACCGGGTTCAAGCGCGCCCCCAACGTGGCCACCTACATGGCCGACTTCTACCAGCTCTACTACCTCAACGGCCTGATGGCCGGGGCGCTGACCAAGTCGGGCAAGGTCGGTTACGTGGGCGCCTTCCCCATCCCCGAGCTGAAGCGCCACATCAGCGCCTTCGCGCTGGGGGTGCGCGCCGTCAACCCCGACGCCGAGGTGCTGGTGCGCTGGATCTACGAGTGGTACAACCCCGCCGCCGCCAAGGAGGCGACCGAGGCGCTGATCGCCGAGGGGGCCGACGTCTTCGCCTTTACCGAGGACACCCCCACGGTGATCCAGGTGGCGGCCAAGAAGGGCCTGCCCAGCTTCAGCCACTACTCGCCGATGAAGCGCTTCGCGCCGGATCAGGTGGTGAGCGGGCAGCTGGTGCACTGGGAGAAGATCTACATCGACTTCCTGGCCAAGGTCTACGCCGGCGTCTATACCAGTAAAAACCTGCAGGACGTGGACTACTGGTGGCTCCTGCCCCAGGGCGCGGTGGAGCTGGGCGGCGAGTACGGCGAGCCGGTGAACCCCAAGTTCGCGGGCGCGCTCAAGGCCAAGAAGGTGGACCACCCCGTCTTCGGCGAGATCAGCGTCTACGACCTGGTGATGAAGGAGCTGGCGCTGATGAGCGACGTGGAGCTGGCCTTCGACCCCTTCCAGGGGCCGATCGAGGACCGCCAGGGCAAGCTGCGCGTGCCCGCGGGGCTGCGGCTCACCAAGCACGAGCTCGAGACCATGGAGTGGGCGGCGCCGGGGATCAAGGGCCCCTGGCCCAACGAACCGAAGTAGCCTTTTGTGCGATGTGCATAGGGCCGGGCGACGCCCGGCCCTTTTTCTGGACAGCCGGCGGCGGGATTGCCTATACTTAGGCTTGCTGCGCGCCAGCGTAGCTCAGCGGTAGAGCAACCGCCTCGTAAGCGGTAGGTCGCCGGTTCAAATCCGGCCGCTGGCTCCAGAACCCGGACGGCTGCGGCCGTCCTTTCCATTTCGTGAAACTCCCCTGACGCGGTTCTGCGATGATGAGGGCGTGAAGCCCGCCCTGCGCCTGCTCGTGCTCTGCACCCACAACTCCGCCCGCAGCCAGATGATGGAGGGCTGGTTGCGGCGCCACTTGGCCGAGGCGGGGGTGGCGGCCGAGGTCTGGTCGGCGGGCACCGAGCGCACCCGGGTCAAGCCCGAGGCGGTGCGGGTGATGGCCGAGGTGGGCGTGGACCTCACGGGCCACCGCTCCAAGGCGCTGGACGAGCTGCCCGACCCCTGGGACTTCGACCTGGTGCTCACCGTCTGCGACGCTGCCGCGGAGGCCTGCCCCGCCTACCCGGCGCGCACGCGGCGGCTGCACGTGGGCCTGCCCGACCCGTCGGGCCGGGAGCTGGCCGAGTGGCGGCGGGTGCGCGACGCCGCGGGGCGGATGAGCGCAGCGCTGGCGCGGGCGCTGGCGGCGGGGCGCTGGCCCGAAGAGGCCGAGCTGCGGCGCGCGGCGGGCGTAGAATAGGCGGGAGGACCCGCCGCCGTGCACCAGGACCCGTTGTTTCCCGAGTGGAACCCGGCGCCGCGCGAGGACGAGGCCGAGCGCCTGGCCGAGCTGCGCGCCTTCGACCAGTTGGGCCGGCTGGCCGAGCGCTACCGCTCGAGCCCGGCCTTCGGCGCGCTGCTCGACTTCGTGATCCGCATGCGCGACCTCTCCCCCTACAACGCCGCCCTCTTGCACCTGCAAAAACCCGGGGCCACCCAGGTGCGGACGGCCGCCGAGTGGCGGACGCTGGGGCGCCGGGTGCGCGCGGACGCCCAGCCGGCGCTGCTCCTGCACCCCGGCGGTCCGCTGCGCTTCGTCTTCGACGTGGCCGAGACCGAGGGGCCGCCGCCGCCGGAGCCGCCGCCGGCCGCCGCGGACGTGCGCGCGGCGCTCGAGGCCTTGACGCTGCGGGTGCGCGCCCTGGGGGTGGAGGTGACGGGGCCGCTCTTCGGCCCCGAACCCCCGGGGCGGCTGCGCCGGGGGGAGGGGCGGTTCGTCATCCAGCTGGAGGAGGCGGACGACGCCGCGCGCTACGCGACGCTCGTCTACGAGCTGGCCCGCTTCTTCCTGGGCCACCTCGGTGGGTGTGAGGGGTGTGACCTGGAGGACCGCCCGCCCCCCGACGCGATCAGCGGCCGCTTCGAGGCGGGGTCGGTGGCGGCGATCGTCTGCGGACGCGCCGGGGTGCCCACCGAGGCGGGCGCCTTCGTGCGCGGCTACCTGAGCAGCTTCGCCGAGGTGCCCGAGCTCAGCCTCGACCGGGTGCTGCGGGTCGCGGGCCGGCTCGAGCGCCTCGGCCGCTGAGCGCTACTTTAGGCTTTCCAGCAGGGCCCGCGCCTTTTCCTGATCGGCCCGGTCCACCCAGGTGCGCGCCGGGAGCTCCAGCGCCTTTTCGAGCTGTTCCCGCGCCCGCTCCGGCTTCTTGAGCCGGATCAGGGCGCCGCCGTATTCGAGGCGGTGCGCGATCGCGGTGGGGTTGAGCGCGATGGCCTCCTGGAACAGCGGCTCGACCCGCTTGATGCTCGCCCCGTACATCCAGCCCACGCCCTTCTGGGCGAGCTCGAGGTTCCAAAGCGCCAGCGCCACCAGCGCGCTGTCGTGCTTGGGGTCGAGCTCGAGGGCCTTCTTGAGGTTGTCGCGCACCGAGCTGGCCAGGTTGAGGCTGGCGAGGATGCCGCGGTACTGCGAGAGGCGGCCCTGGGCGCGCGCGAGCTCGAAGTAGCCCTCGGGGTAGCCGGGGTCGGCGGCGATGGCCTTCTTGGCCGCCGCCTCGGCCTTGGAGAACCAGGCCTCCTTGTCCTTGCCCGTGGAGGCCACGTACCCTGCGTAGTAGCTGGCGGCCTTGGCGGCGAGGGCGTAGGCCGTGGCCGTGCCCTGCGCCAGGGCCTCCTCGTAGGCCTGCTGGAAGCGGCCTTCGTCGATGAGGGTGGCGGGGTTCGCCCAGGCGATGGCGAAGAGGAGCGCAACTAGGGCCAGAAACTTTTTCATAGACACCTCCAGGGTTTGAACGGTCCCATTGTAGCAAGACGGCTACCCGGAACCGGAGAAGGCCCGTGCTAGAGTTTAGGTATGCGTTGGATATTAGGATTTGCGGGGTTGTTGCTGACCCTCGCCTGGGCTCAGTTCAACCCCGGTCCGGCGGAGTATTACGCGCAATGCCGCACCCTCTACGACGAGCAGGTGCTGGCGGGGGCGCGCGCCGCCTGCGAGCTCGCGCTCGTGGCCGACCCCGAGTACGTGCCCGCGCTGAAGCTGCTCGTGCGGGTGCACCTGGACGAGGGCAACCTCGAGGACGCCGGCGACCTGCTCGAGCGCCTCAAGCGCCTCGCCCCCGACGACCTGGTGACGCGCACCCTGGAGGCGCGCTACCTGCTGGCCAAGGGCCGGCCCGCCGAGGCGCTGGGCCTGGTCGAGTTCGTCCCCGGGCCCGAAGCCGCGTGGGTCAAGGGGCGGGCCTACGAGGCGGTGGGCCGCTTCACGGACGCGCTCGAGGCCTACCGCGAGGCGGCGGTGCTGGGCGAGGCCCGCGCCCGCGTCGACGCGGCGCGGCTGCTCGAACGGATGGGGCGGCCGACCGCGGCGCTCGAGGAGCTGGGCCAGGTGGAGGGGCCCGACCTGCTCGTGCTCAAGGGGCGGCTGCTCTGGACCGCGGGCGAGCTTCCCGAGGCGGCCCAGACGCTGGAGCGGGCGCTCGCGGAGCTCTCCAGCGCCGACCCCCGCTACACCGAGGCGCTGGCCACGTTGGCGCGCGTCTACTACGGCATGGGCGACACCCGGCGCGGCGGCCTGACCCTGGACCAGCTCTCGGGGCGGGTCAACCTGGTGGCCGAGCTGCTGCGCGCCGGCTGGCTGTGGCTGCTCGGGCTGGTGCTGCTCGTGGGGCTCCACCTTTACGGCGAGAGCCGCATCGAACCCATCAGCACCCTGGAGGTGCGCACCGACCACGCCTGGGGCGTGGGCCGCGTCTACGGGGCGCTGTTGCTCGCCTGGCTGCTGGGCGCCGCGGCGGCCGTGGGGCTGGGCTGGTACCTGTACCACAACTGGCTCGCGGCCTTCACCCCGGTGCAGGCGCAGGTGGTGCGGCCGGTCTTCTTCCTCGTCGCCGCGCTGGTGGCGGGGGCGCTGGGCTGGGGTGCGTTGCGCCCCGCCGAGGAGGGTGCGGCCTCCCCGCTGGGTCGGCGCGAGAGCTGGCTCGAAGGCCTCTGGGTGGGGGTGCTGCTGCTCGCGTTGGTGCTCGGCTACGCCTGGTTGAGCGGCCGCACCGCCTGGCTGGGCCCGGTGCCCTTCAACCCGCTGCTGCCCCTGGGGGCGCTGGCGCTGGCGGCGCTGGCGCTGGCCGAGCCGCTGCTGCGGGTGCGCCTGCCGGCGGCGCTGCAGGCCCGCTACGGCGCCGGGCTGGCCCCGGTCTTCGCGGTGCTGGTGGCCGGCCTCTTCCTGCTGGCCCCGGTGCTGCTGTGGTGGGTCGTGGCCGCCGGCGCAATGCTGATCTACCTGCGGATGCGCGGCCTGCTGCCGGTGATGGTGGGCTGGCTCGTTTTGGGCGTGCTGCTCCTCGGCGCGGGGTACGTGCCCTGGGCGCGCGCCTTCTTCTGAGATGACCGTCTACTTCCTGTCCGACTTCGGCACCGCCGACGTCTTCGCAGGGGTGGTGCGGGCGGTGCTGGTGCGCCGCGCCCCCGGGGTGCGGGTGGTGGACCTGGCCCACGACCTGCCGCCGGGGGACCTGCGCCACGCCGCGCTGCAGCTTTATGCGGCCGTGCCCCACCTCGCGGAGGGGGGCGTGGTGCTCGCGGTGGTGGACCCGGGGGTGGGCTCGGACCGCCGGGCCCTGGCCGTGCGCGGCGAGCGCCTGTGGTACGTGCTGCCCGACAACGGGCTGCTCACGCTGGCCGCCGAGCTCGACCCGCCCCGCGCGGCCTGGGTGCTCGAGCCCCGGCGCTTCGCCCCCGGACCCGTGAGCCCCACCTTTCACGGCCGCGACCTCTTCGCCCCCGCGGCCGCGCACTTGGCGCTGGGGCAGCCGCCGGACGCGCTGGGGCCGCGGCTCGACGTGGGGGAGCTGGTGCGCCTGCCCCTGGCCACGGCGGCGGGGCGCGAAGGAGAGGTGATCGCCTTCGACCGCTTCGGCAACGCCATCAGCAACCTGCGGCCGTCGCAGCGGCCCGAGGCCGTGCACCTGGCGGGCCGGCGCATCCCGTTCCGCACCACCTTCGCCGACGTGCCCGAAGGCGAGGCCGTGGCCTACCTGGGCTCGTCGGGGCTGGTGGAGATCGCCATTCGCGGCGGTTCCCTGCGCGAAAAGTTCAAGCTCTTCGAGGGCGCGGCGGTGAGCCTGCACGGGCCCGAGGAGGAGCCCCCGCCGCTCGAGCTCGACTAGCCCTCGAAGGCCGCGCGCAGCGCGGGCATGAAGCCGTGCTCCGCGAGGTCGAGGCTGATGGGGGTGATCGAGGTGTACCCGTCGCGCACCGCCCAGAGGTCGGTTCCCGGGTCCTCGCTGCCCGTGGGCTTGCCCGCGATCCAGTAGTAGGGCACGCCGTTCGGGTCCACGCGTTCGACGACCGTGTCCTCGTAGTGGTGGGTCGAGAGCTCGGTGATGCGCACCCCCCTGGGCGCGTTCACCGGGAAGTTGACGTTCAGGAACACCTTCTCGGGCAGGCCGTGCTCGGCCACCCAGCGGGCGATGCGCACCGCCTCGGCGGCGCCGGGTTCGAAGTCCATCCCGTTGCGGCTGCCCACGTCGAGGCTGAAGGCGATGGAGGGGATCCCGATCGAGGTGCCCTCGATCGCCCCGGCCACCGTGCCCGAGTGGGTGAGGTCGAGGCCCAGGTTCACCCCGATGTTGATGCCGCTGACGACCAGGTCGGGCCGGCCCAGCAGGTGCACCCCCAGGACCACGCAGTCGGCGGGGGTGCCGTCCACGCGGTAGGCCGGGATCGGGTCCAGCCCCGCCGCCGCGGTGTGCTTGAAGCGCAGCGGCCGGCGCACGGTGATGCCGTGGCCCACCGCCGACTGCTCCACGTCGGGGGCCACCACGTAGACCTCGCCCAGCGCGCTCATGGCCCGGGCCAGCGCCTTGATGCCC
Organism: Oceanithermus profundus DSM 14977; assembly: GCF_000183745.1. NCBI lineage: Bacteria > Thermotogati > Deinococcota > Deinococci > Thermales > Thermaceae > Oceanithermus > Oceanithermus profundus. The sequence continues at coordinate 134,050 of NC_014761.1, forward strand.
GGAGAGAATATGCCGTCGTCGTTGGTGACGAGGATCTTCATACCCCTAAGCCTACACCCGGGGTAAGCTCGGGGTATGTTCCCGCTGGCCGACATCAACCGCCCGCTGCGCCCGCCCCTCGTGGTCAAGGCGCTGGTGGCGTTGAACGCGGCCGTCTTCCTCGTCGAACTGCTGGCCAGCCCCGCCGCCCGCGAGGCGATGATCTACACCTACGGCTTCGTGCCCCGGCTTTTCTGGGCCGATCCCCTGGGCGAGGGGTACCGGCTCGTCACCAGCCAGTTCCTGCACGGCGGTTTCAGCCACATCCTCGGCAACCTCTGGTTCCTCTGGGTCTTCGGGGACAACGTGGAGGACCGCCTGGGGCGCTTCCGCTTCCTGATCTTCTACCTGCTGGGGGGCGCGCTGGCGGCCCTGGCCCAGGGGGTCTTCGACCCCGGGTCCACCAGCCCCATGATCGGGGCTTCCGGATCGATCTCGGCCGTGCTGGGCGCGTATTTCGTCCTCTTTCCGCGCGCCCAGATCCTGACGCTGGTCTGGATCATCCTCCCCCTCACCTTCTACCTGCCCGCGGCCTTCTACCTGGGCTACTGGGCGTTGCTGCAGTTCTTCTACGCCCTCCTGGGCGGGTCGAACGTCGCCTTCTGGGCGCACCTGGGGGGCTTCGTTTGGGGCTGGGCGGCGCTGCGCTACGGCCTCTTCGCGCCCGCCGCGCCCCCCTGGCGGCGCGGTTAGTCGTCCGGATGACCCTCGCTTGGGCGGGGCGGGTGCTAGTCTAAACTTTACGAGGTGGACGTGGCGACCGGACGACTCTACCAACGCCAGCTGATGGAGTACGCGCAGGACCTGGCCCGGGCCTACCGGGAGATCCGCGCCTCGCAGGACGACTTCCTTTCCGTGCTGGTGACCCTGGTCGAGCTCAAGGCCCCCGCGGCGCGCGGCCATGCGCGGCGCGTGGCCTTCTGGGCGCTGCGCCTCAACGACGCCCTGGGCCGGCCGCTCGAGCCCGCGGCCCTGGGGGCGGCGGCCCGGGCCCACGACGTGGGCAAGCTGGCGCTGCCCGACCGGGTGATCGCCTCCTGGGTGGGCGAGGACGACGAGGGCCGCGAGCTGCTCGCCACCCACCCCCAGCTGGGGGCCTCGCTGCTCGAGCACGTGGCCGCCTTCCGCGGCTGGATCCCCTGGGTGCGCCACCACCACGAGCGCTGGGACGGCGCCGGCTTCCCCGACGGGCTGGCCGGCGCGGCGATCCCGCTGGGCGCCCGCATCATCGCGGTGGCCAACGGCTTCGACTACCGGATGCACGGCTACGGCCGCGACCCCGCCTACACCCTCGCGGGCACGACCGCCTGGCTGGAGCAGCAGGCCGGCGGCGCCTTCGACCCCGAGCTCGTCGAGGCCTTCGTGGCCATGCCGCTCGAAGCCCTCTGGGCCAACCGCCTGTGGCTCGAGGAGGTGCAGGAGTGAAGGTGCTGCTCATCGAGGACGAGCCCGACATGGTCGCGCTGCTCGAGGCCACCCTGACCCCCGCGGGCTTCGAGGTGCACGCCGAGCGCAGCGGCGACGCCATCGAGGCGCTGCTGGAGCGGCACGACCCCCAGGTGGTGATCGTCGACGTGATGCTCTTCGGCAGCCGCGCCGACGGGTTCGAGGTCGTCCGCCGCATCCGCCGGGTGGCCGGGCACGAGGAGACGCTGGTCGTGGTGCTGACCGCGCTCGAGGGCGAGGAGTACGCCCGCCGCGCCCGCGAGGCGGGGGCCGACCTCTACCTCAGCAAACCCTTCAGCCCGCTCGAGCTGCTCGAGCGCCTGCAGAGCGCGGAGCTGCTCACGGACTAGCGTTTTCGCAGGGGAGTTCGAACCAGAAGACCTGCCCCGGAGGGCGCGCCTCCCAGCCGATGCGCCCGCCGTGCTGGGCGATGACCTCGCGCGCCACCGCCAGCCCCAGGCCGTGCCCCTCGCGCCCGCGGTGGCGGGCGAGGCGCGTCCAGGGCTGGAAGATCGCCTCGGCCTCCTCGGGTTCCAGCGGGGGGCCGCCGTCGTAGACCTCGACGCGCGCGGTGCCGTTCTTGCAGGCGAGGCGGATGCGCACCGGCTCGCCCTCGGGGCCGTACTTGGCGGCGTTGGTGAGCAGGTTGAGCGCCGTCGAGAAGAGGCGGCCCTCGTCGCCCACGACGACGACCTCGCCGTCCTCGGGCTCGAGCCGGAAGCGGCCCGGGAACTGGATCTGCAGCATCTCCGCGGCCTCCGCGATCAGCGCCCCCAGCCGCACCGGCCGCCGTTCGAGCTCGAGGCGCTGCCCCGACTCCAGCCGGTAGAGGTCCAGGAAGGTGGCCAGCGTCTGGCCCAGGCGCCGGGCGGCGTTCTGAATGCGCTTCAGGTAGCGCCGGTGGTCGGCCCCCGGGTCGTCGAGCAGTTCGCTGAACCCCACGATCGTGGCGATGGGGGTGCGCAGCTCGTGGGCCACCATGCCCAGGAGCCGGGTCTTGAAGGCCCCTTCGCTCTCCAGGTCGGCGATGCGTCGGCGCTGGCCCAGCACCTGGCGCGCCTGGTAGTACAGGTAGGCGGCCGCGAAGAGCAGGACGATCACGAAGCCGAACAGGGTGTCGCGGCGGTAGGCGCGCAGCTGCACCAGCAGGTTCGAGCGCACCGTGCTGGAGACCTCGGTGGCCTCGATGACGATGGGGTGCACCCGGTCGGCCCAGGCCTCGAGCCGTTCGCAAGGCCAGGCGCGCGCCGACTCGGCCTCCAGCCGCGCCAGCAGCCGTTCCAGGGTGCGCCGGCTCTCGGGGGCGAGGAGCGGGAAGCTGAAGCTGTGGACGGCCAGGCGGGCGCGCTGTTCCAGGTTGGTGGCGCGCACCGGGTCGATGCCGCCGCGGCTGCAGATCAGCGCCGCCTTGAGCAGGTCGCGTTCGAGCTGGGAGTACTGGTAGGCGGAGTTGGCGGCGCGGGCGTTCGTGATCGCCGACTCCAGCCGCGATTGTTCGTAAAAGAGCAGCGCGGCGAGCAGCAGCAAGGCGACGATCAGGCCCGCCGCCAGCAGGCTGGGGCTCAGTAGTGGAATTCGACGACGCGGACCTGCCACACCCACAGGGCATTGTACCGGGTGGGGTCGGGCTTCAGCCGGTCGTAGGGGAAGATCACCCGCACCGGACCGTAGTTCTCCAGGGTCAGCGGGCGGCCGTCCTGCACCAGGGCGAGGATCGGCTCGAGCGGCGCCAGCTCCGCCCAGGGCCGGTCGATGCGGTAGTCGTCGAGGGCGACGAAGCGCACCACCAGCCCCTCGGTGTCGAGGTTCAGCTCGCGGATGATCTGTTCCAGCAGCACCCCCTCGAAGGTGGAGGGGGGGTCGGTCTCGTGGGGGTGGTGCCGGGTGGTGCGCCGCACCCAGGTCAGCCGTTCGAGTCCGGCGCGGTCGAGGTCGTAGCTGCGGCCGTCGGGGGTGATGAGGGTGAGCAGCACCTCGCCCCGGGGCGCGGGCGGCGGTCCGTCCCAGCCGCCGGTGCGCACCACGGTGTAGCTGGCGCCGCCCTTGCAGCCGCCGAGGAGCAGCGCGAGGAGCAGGAGCAGAGTTCCGTAGCGCATCGTTACGCATTCTATCGGGTGCGCGGGGGCCTGAGGTTGCACGTATACAGTAATAAAAGTTGAGCGTATAATATTCAATGAGGAGGTGGCCATGCCCAAGGGACTCTCCGCTGCGCGCAAGGGGGAAACCATCGAGCTCGTGCTCTCCGACGGCACCGCCGAGGAGCGCCTGCGCCTGCTCGCGATCGAGCTGGCCGAGGCGCTGGCGCGGCTCGAGGCCCCCGGTTACCCGACGATGGACCCCGAGGAGCTCGAGGACAAGCCCAACGACGCCCCCAACTACACCACCGCCACCGTCGAGCTGCTCGAGCCCGAAGGGCTGCTCACGCTGCGCAAGGTGCGGGTGCCCGGCCCCGACCTGCTCGAGTTCACCACCCCCTCGGGCAGCGTCTACGAGTTCGAGTGGCGCCCGGCGCTCGCCTACCTGGAGCCGCTGCTGCCCCGCTAGACCTCCTCGAGGCCCAGGTCCTCGGGGACGACCCGCGCCGGTATGGGCAGGGGGCTGGCCAGTTCGGTGCGGCGCACGAAGGCGAGCATGAAGTTCCCGATCAGCCGCAGCTGCGAGGCGTGGGCGCGGGTGGCCGCGAGCTTGCGCGCGAGCGCCGCGTCGTCGAGCTCGAGCTTGCGCCAGGGCAGCCGCCGCCCGCGGGGCGCCGGGTAGAGCGGCAGCCGCGGGTGCAGCCCTTTGGGCAGGGGGTACTCGTAGCCGCCGTGGACGATGTAGTAGCGCAGCCGCTCCTCCCAGCCCAGCTTGCCCATGACCCGCATCGCGAAGTACGCCGCCGCCTGGTGGTCGGGGTGGGCGTCCAGGGGGCTGGGCACGAGCACCCGGGTGGGCGCGAAGCCGCGCAGCACCGTCTCCAGGTCGGTCTCGAGGTCGCGGCCGGTGTAGCGGGCGCCCGGGCGCAGGCTGCCCGGGTAGGCCACCTCGGAGAGGCGGGTGTGGGGGCTGGTGTAGGGGAGGTAGTAGTGGGTGAGGAAGAGGCGCAGCAGCCCCTGGTCGGGGTAGCCCAGGAAGACCCGGTCCGCCTCCTCGAGCCCCAGCAGCGCCGTGGCCGCGCGCGCCTCCTCCATGCGGCGGAGCGCCAGCGCCCGCATGGCCTCGGGCTTTGGCGCCGGCCGCCCCGAGGCCAGGTCGAAGGCGTCGCCGGCGGTGAGCCAGACCACCCGCACCCGCGCCCCGGCCTCCCGCGCCTGCAGGATCTGGCCGGCCGCGGCGAGCACCTCGTCGTCGGGGTGGGGCGCGAGGACGAGGAGGCGGTCGTCCGCCGCCAGCCCCGCCAGCGGCGGCAGGCGCCGGCTGATCAGCGAGGCCCGCAGGGCGTGGTAGTGGGCGAAGATCCAGCGGCCGTTGATGAAGGCCCAGACGCTGAGGGCCAGCGCCGTCGCCAGCAGCCGCTCGAGCAGGTCGAGCCGCCACCAAAGCCGCAGCGCCTCGCTGACGCCGACGAAGACGACCACGAGCGCGGCGAGCCAGAGCCAGCGGGGCGTCGGGTTCACGGACCTATACTAAGGCAGGACGATCTCATGCCCCCCGAGCCCCTGCGGATCCGAGCCGCCACCCCCTCCGACCTCGCGGCCGTGGGCCGCGTCTCGCACCGGACCGGGCTGCTGGGCGCGCCCATCGGGCGCTTCTTCCCCGACGAGGCGTTGTGGGCCGACGTCTTCGTGCGGCCCTACCTCGAGGCGGGCTGCTGCAACTTCGTGGCCGAGGCGGACGGCCGGATCGTCGCCTACGTGATCGGCGCCTGCGACCCCGGGGCGCTGCCCCGCTGGGCGCGGACGCGGCTCGTGCGGGTGCTGCTGGGGGGGCTGCTGCGGGGGCGCTACCCGAGCTTCCTGCGCGACCTCCCCTACCTCTGGCGGTCGCTGCGGCAGCACGGGGAGCGCGCTCCCGCCGGCCGCTACCCCGCCGAGCTGCACATCAACGCGCTGCCCGAGGCGCGCGGCCGCGGCGTGGGCTCGGCCCTGATGGCGCGCTTCCTCGACTGCCTGCGGGCGCGCGGGGTGCCGGGGGTCCAGCTCGCCACGACCGAGCGCAACACGGCGGCGCTCGCGCTCTACGAGCGGTTCGGCTTCCGGGTCTACGCCCGCTGGCGCTCGCCGTTCTGGAAGCCCTACACGGGGCGGGTGCTCGAGCACCTGCGCCTCGTCAAGGAGCTCGGCTAGCCCTCGACCTCGAGCCGCCCCGGCGGGGCGCGGAAGCCCGTGCGCTTGTGGGTGCCGTCGCAGAAGGGTTTCTTCGCCGAGCCGCCGCAGCGGCACAGCGCCAGCTTCGGCCGTTCGAGGGTGTGCTCCACCCCGTCGAGGACGAAGCGGCTGCCTTCGGGCAGGTCGATCACGATCGGTCCGTCTTCGCGAAAACGCAGTTTCACCAGCGACCTCCTAGACCGGAAAGGAACGCGTGCAGGCGGGCGGCGTACTCGGGGTGGCGCCAGGCGGAGACGTGGGGGAAGCCCTCGAGGGTCCACAGCCGGGCCTCGGGGTAGGCCGCGTGCAGCCGCAGGGCGTGGTCGTAGGGCACGGTGCGGTCGGCGTTGCCGTGCAGCAGGAAGAGGGGCGTGCCCGCCGCGCGCAGGCGCGCCGCCGCCGCCTCCGGGGCCACGGCGGCGGGGTTCACCCCCAGCAGCCAGCGGCTCGCCAGCGCCGCCCCGGGGTAGAGCCAGGGGCCCATGCGCTGGCGCAGCAGGCGGCTCAGCCGCGCGTAGCCCGAGTCGGCCACCACCGCGCGCACGGACTCGCCCGCGGCCACCCGCAGCACCGTGGACGCCCCCATGCTCCAGCCGTGCAGCACCACAGCCTCGCGGGGGTAGCCGCGCTGGGCCAGCCAGTCGAGCCCGCCCAGCACGTCGCGCAGCTCGAGCGCCCCCAGCGTGGTGCGCCCGCCCGGGGAGGCGCCGTGGGCGCGCAGGTCCACGAGCAGCACCCCGAACCCCAGCTGGGCGTAGACGGGCAGCGCCGGCAACACGTAAGGGCTGCCCTTGCTGGCGTTGAGGCCGTGGACCAGGAGCGCCGCCTTGCGCTCGCGCCCGCCGGGCACCCACCAGGCCGCCAGCTCGAGGCCGTCGCGGCTTTTTACCCTGACCTCGGCGAAGTCCAGCCCGTAAAGGGCGGGCGAGAGCCCGGTGGCCTCGCGCCGCGGCCGGCTCTGCCGCCAAACGAGCTGCAACGAGGCGCCCAGATAGCCCGCCGCCAGCGCCGCGGCGCTGGCGGCCAGCCCCGCCTCGGTCACGGCTCCACCCCCGCGCGCGCCAGCTCCGCGGCCAGCTCCTCGTAACCGGGCCGCCCCAAGAGGGCGTAGGTGTAGCGCTTGCCCAGCTCCACCCCCGGCTGGTCGAAGGCGTTGACGTCGAAGAGTTCGCCCAAAAAGGCGGTCTGCCACATCAGGTGCTGCAGCAGCCAGCCCAGGTGGTAGGCGTCGATCTGCTCAAGGACGATCGTGTAGTTGGGGCGGCGCGCCTCGGCCAGCGCGTGGGCGGTGGCCGCGGCCTCGGCGCGCAGGAGCTGGAAGAGGCTCTTGCCGAAGAGGTAGCCGAGCTCCTCCAGGCCCTCCTCGGCCGGCAGGGTCAGGTCGCGGTCGGCTTGCTGGTGGCGCACGAAGACGACGAGCTTGTCGAAGGGCCCCTCGCGGAAGAGCTGCACCTGGGCGTGCTGGTCGGTGGCGCCCACCGCGGCCAGCGGGGTGGGGCCCACGTGGACGCGGCTCCCGGAGCGGTCGTAGGCCTTGCCCAGGCTCTCGGCGTGGAGCTGCACGAACCACGCGGGCAGGAGCGCGAGCCGCGTCGAGTAGGGCATGAGCACGCTGATGCGCTGGCCCTTGCGCCAGGCCAGGTACTGAGCGAGCGCCGTCTGCGCGGGCAGGTTGCCGGCGGCGTCGGCGCGCGCGAGCGCGCCCGCCATGCGCGCGCCCGCGAGCAGGCCGGCGACGTCCACCCCGGCGAGTGCCAGGGGGAGGAGCCCCACGGGGCTGAAGACGCTGAAGCGGCCGCCCACGTCGGGCGGGATCTCGAAGGCGACCAGGCCGTGGCGCTCGGCGTAGGGGCGCAGCACCCCGCGCTCGGGGTCGGTGGTGACGACGACCCGGTCCTTCCAGCGCGGGCCCAGCGCCCGGCGCAGCCAGTCCAGCGCGATCAGGAAGGCCGCCATGGTTTCGGCGGTGGTTCCCGACTTGCTGATCACGTTGACCAGGGTGGCGGCCGGGTCCAGGCGGTCGAGCAGCGCCGCCACCGGTTCGGGCTCGACGTTGTCGACGAAGTGGAGGCGCGCCCCCGAGCCGCCCAGCGCGGCGTCCAGGGCCTTGGCCCCCAGGGCCGAGCCGCCGATGCCCAGCACCAGCACGTCGCGCACCCCCTCCTGCGCCAGCGCGAAGCGCTGCACGCTGCGCAGCACGTCGGTGGCCTCGGGGAGGTGCACCCAGCCGAGCATCGCCGCGGGGTCGCCGGCCCGCTCCCAGAGCGCGTCGCGCGCGGCTTCGAGCCGCGGCGCGGCCGCCTCGAGTTCGCGGGACCACTCCACCCCCTGGTCGGGGCCGATACGGGAGGCGTCGAGGTTCGAAAAGTCCACCTGGAGCATACCCCCATGCTAAACCCCCTCCGGCGCGCCGGAGGGGGCAGCCGGGGCGGCGGGCTCAGTCGCAGCCGGCGGCGTCGCCGACCTCGAGCCGGAACCCGGTCGCCCGGCGGACGACGAAGTTCGTTCCGGGGGCCGCCTCGCCCGCGCGGCAGCCCGGCTCCAATGCGCGGCCGTCCGCGAAGACCTCGCCGCTCTTGAAGCGCAGGCTGTAGCGGACGGGCTCCGATCCCGTCAGGTGGTAGCGCGCGCCCTCGATGCGCGAGGCGGCCACCACGTAGACCCGGCCCGCGGGCCCCTCGTAGCAGAGGACGCAGCTGCGGTAGCCGCCGGTGAGCGGGGCCTCGAGCTCGCCCGTCATCAGCCCTTCGAGGCCGACGCTCTGGATCTGGCGGTAGGTCTGGGCCGCACCCGTGAGCGTGAACCCCGCCCAGAGCAGCGACATGGCCGCCACGAAGCCGCGCGCGGTGGGGCTTTTGCTGCGGGTCCAGCCCAGCCAGGCCCCCCAGAGGGCCAGCGCCAGCAGCGCCAGGTAGAAGAGCGCGATCGGCAGGTACAGGTAGAGTTCGTAGCTCATGCCCACTCCGCCTCCTCCCAAAGCCGCGCCGCCACCGCGAGCAGCGCCAGGGTCACGAAGAGCCCCACCCAGACCGGCGCGGTGGGGACGCCCTGCACCAGCGGCTCGAGCGCCGCCTTCAGGTCCAGGGGGCCGCCGGCGACGCCGAGGAAGCGGCCGACCTTTTCCGGCAGGACGACCTGGGGCAGGGGCAGCTGGGGCAGGAAACCCAAGCGCTCGAGGGCGAAGCGGCCCAGCCACGACCACCCCGCCAGCACTCCGGCGCTGGCGGCCACGGCGACGATCTGCCCGCCGCGGCCGGGGCGGTAGGCGCTGACCAAAAGGCCGTAGACCAGCCCCAGCGCCAGCAGCGGCGCCGCCCAGCCGGCGATCGTGTAGACCCAGACCGCGAGCGGCAGCCAGGCCTCGTAGCGGACCCCGGCCGCCGCGGCCACCCAGTGGACCGTGGCCACGAGCACGGCGTAGTAGACGCCGAGGACGGCGAAGCCGACGCCGAAGCGCGCCGCTGCGTGCGCCCGGCCGCTGCGGGGGCTGGCGAGCAGGAAGGCCAGGGGCCCGGCCGCCTCGCCGGCGAGAGCCCGCGCCAGCACGATCGGCACGAGCACGCCGAAGGGGGCGATGGCCAGCAGCGAGCTCAGCGCCAGCCCCAGGGTGAGCAGGGGGTCGCCGCCGGTCACCCCGCGGGCGAGCCAGGCCACCCAGACGAGCAGGAGCAGGGCGAGGCCGGCGATCAGCAGCCGGTGTTTGCGCAGTTCCAGGGTGAAGAGGTTCACGCCAGCACCTCCCGGAAGGCCTGGGCCACGCTCTGACCGCGTTCGCGCAGCTCCTCGGCCGAGGCGTTGAGGACCACCCGCCCCTCCTTCATGAAGACGGCGCGGTCGAAGATGCCCTCGGCCTCGGCCACCTCGTGGGTGGAGAGCACGTAGGTGGCGTCTTCGCGCCACTCGCTCACCAGCGCCGCCAGGATGCGGTCGCGGGTGATCAGGTCCACCCCGCCCAGGGGTTCGTCGAGCAGGTAGAGCCGCACCTTGCGGGCCAGCGTGGCCGCGAGCAGGAAGCGCGCCCGCTGCCCCTTGGACAGCTGCGCCAGGCTGCGGCGCGGCACCTCGAGCTGGTCGAGCAGCTCGAGGAAACGCGCGGGGCGGAAGTCGGGGTAGAGGCTCCCGAACAGGCCCACCGCGCCCTTGGGGTCGAGCCACTCGTACATCTGCCCCCGTTCGGGCAGGAAGGCGATCTCGCCCCGCACCCGCCGCGGCGGGGCGCCGTCCAGCCGCACCTCGCCGGCGTCGGGGTAGAGCAGCCCGGCCATCAGCTTGAGCGTCGTGGACTTGCCCGCGCCGTTGGTGCCCAGCAGCCCCACCACGCCGCCGGTCGGAAGCTCGAGCGAGAGTTCGTCGACCGCGACGGTGCCGCCGAAGCGCCGGGTCACACGATCGAGCCTAAGGTGCATCGCCCACCTCCTCCAGGACCTCGCGGGCCGCGTTCAGGTCCATGCCCAGCGCCCGTACGGTGCGCAGGTAGGCGCGCGCCGCCGCCTCCAGCTCGCGCCGGCGGATCGCCTCGACGTCCACGTCCTCGCGCACGAAGGTGCCCAGGCCGCGGCGGGTCTCGGTGATGCCCTCGCGCTCGAGCTCGGCGTAGGCGTGCACCACGGTGTTGGGGTTGACCCGCGCCTCCTCGGCCAGCGTCCGCGCCGAGGGCAGCTTGCCCCCGGGGGCGAGCTCACCGCGGGCCAGCATGCGCTTCACCTCCGCGGCGATCTGGGCGTAGATCGGTCCCTTCTCGGGTTCGATGTGCCACAAGTACCTCACCTCCACGCCCCGAGTGTACTACAACACTAGTACACCATGCAACCCCTACGGATGGCTGCGCTAAACTGGGGTATGTCTGTAAAGAAGATTCCCCTCGAAGTCCTCTTCGGCGATCCCGAGCTGGGTCAGGTGCAGGTCGCCCCCGACGGCCGGAGCGTCGCCTTCATCGCCCCCTGGGAGGGGGTGAAGAACCTGTGGGTGCAGGACCTGGCGACCGGCGCGCGCCGCCGCGTCACCGCCGACCGCGGCCGCGGGATCGTCGCTTACGGCTGGCTGCCCTCCGGCCTCCTCGTCTACATGCAGGACGAGGGCGGCGACGAGAACTGGCGCCTCTACGCCCAGGACCCCGAAGGCGGCGCGCCGCGGCTGCTCACGCCGGGCGAAGGGGTGCAGGCGCGCATCCTGAAGGCCCACCCCGACTTTCCCGACGAGCTGCTGGTGCTGCTCAACGACCGCGACCCGGCGTTGCACGACGTCTGGCGGGTGAACGCCCGCACGGGCGAGCGCGTGCGCGTCCTCGAAAACCCCGGCTACGTGGGCTTCCTGGCCGACGAGCGCCTGCGGGTGCGCGCCGCCTTCCGCCCCACCGACGACGGCGGAGGCGAGCTCTTCGTGCGCGAGGGCGACGCCTGGCGGCCGCTGCGGCGCTGGGGCTTCGAGGACGGTCTGAGCACCTGGCCCCTCGAGGTGCGGGGCCGCACCCTCTACATGTCCTCCTCCGTCGGCCGCGAGACCGCGGCGCTGCTGGCCGTGGACCTCGCGACCGGCGAGGAGCGGGTGCTGGCCGAGGATCCGGGGTACGACCTGCCCGACAACGAGGGCCTGCTCTTCCACCCCCGCGCCGAACGCCCCGAGGCGGTGGCGGTGATGCGCGACCGGCTCGGCTGGATCGTCCTCGATCCGGCGCTCGAGCCCGACTTCGCGCGGCTCGCGGAGCTGGAAGGCGACGTCTACATCGCCAACCGCGACCTGGCGAACCGCGTCTGGGCGGTACGCGAGGAGCTGGATCACCGCAGCCCCCGCTACTGGATCTACGACCGCGAAACCCGCGAACTCGAGCTCCTGGGCGACGTGCTCCCGGCGCTCGCCGCCTACACCCTGGCCCCGAGGCGAACGGTCCGCTACCGCGCCAAGGACGGCCTCGAGATCGAGGGCTACCTGACGCTGCCGCCGGGCCGCGAACCGCGCAACCTGCCCGCGGTCATCCTGCCCCACGGCGGACCCTGGCACCGCGACACCTGGGGCTTCGACCCCTGGGCCCAGTGGCTCGCCAACCGCGGATTCGCCGTGCTCCAGCCCAACTTCCGCGGCTCCACCGGCTACGGCAAGGCCTTGCTCAACGCCGGGAACAAGCAGTGGGGCCGGGCCATGCAGGACGACCTGAGCGACGCCGTGCGCTGGCTGGTGGAACAGGGGATCGCCGATCCCCGGCGGGTGGCCATCATGGGCGGTTCCTACGGCGGCTACGCCACCCTGGCGGGGCTGGCCTTCACCCCCGAACTCTACGCCGCGGGCGTCGACATCGTGGGGCCTTCGAACCTGTTTACCCTGCTCGAGACCGTGCCGCCCTACTGGAAGCCGATGATCGCGCTCTTCTACACCCGCATGGGCCATCCCGAGCACGACGCCGACCTCCTGCGCGAGGTCTCGCCCCTCTTCCACGCCGATCGGATCCGCGCGCCCCTGCTCATCGGCCAGGGCGCCAACGACCCCCGGGTCAAGCGCGCCGAGAGCCTGCAGATCGTCGAGGCGCTGAGGGAAAAGGGCAAGCCGGTGGAGTACGTGGAGTACCCCGACGAGGGCCACGGCTTCCTGAAGGCGGAGAACCGGCTCGACTTCTTCCGCAGGGCCGAGGCCTTCCTGACCCGGCACCTGAACCCTTAGGAGGCGACGTGGCGGAGACGGTGCTCGCACGGATCTACGAGGCGTTGGGCGAGGAGGGGCTGCGCAAGGCCCGCTGGCAGCAGAAGGTGCGCGTCTGGGGCCTGCTGGCCCAGGTCGCCGGCGTGGCGCTCTTCGCGCTCGTCATGCTGCCCACCGGCTGGGCCGCGGCACTGCGCGACGCCCTGGGGGGCGGGGGCGCTTTCGGGGCGCTGCTGGTGGTGCTGGCGCTGATGGCGCTGCAAAGCGTCTTCACCCTGCCGCTGGCGTGGTACTTCGGCTACCGGGTGGAGCAGCTGCTGGGAACGAACCGTCAGACGCTTTCCGGCTGGCTGCTCGACTACCTCAAGCAAGGCCTTCTCTCCACCGTGCTCTTCGGCCTCTTCTTCTGGGGCGTCTACCTGGTCTTCCGCGCCTGGCCCACGGCCTGGCTGCCGGCGCTGGCGGGGGTGGTGGTGCTGTTGGTGCTGGGCCTCTACCTGGCGCAGCCGCTGATGGTCCGGGCCCAGTTCAAAGCCGAGCCCCTCGAGGACGAGGAGCTCTCCGCCCGCCTGGCGCGCGTCTTCGAGAAGGCGGGTTTCGCCTACGGGGGCGTGAGCGTGCTGCGGGCGGGGGAGAAGACCGCGCGCGGCAACGCCGCGCTCGTGCCCAAGGGGGGCCGGCTCGAGGTGATGGTCTTCGACACCCTGCTCGAGGAGATCGGGCCCGAGGGGCTCGAGGTGGTGGTCGCCCACGAGCTGGGCCACCGCGCCCACAAGGACTGGCCCTGGATGCTGGGCCTTTACGGCCTGCTCTTCGTGGTCGGCATCGCGCTGGCGCACGCGGCGCTCGCCTGGACGGCCGGCCGCTGGGGGCTCGCCGGGGCCGGCGACCCGGCGACGCTGCCGCTGCTCCTGCTGGTGCTGAACCTTTGGATGCTGGTGGCGCAGGTGGCGATGAACGCCTTCATGCGTTCGCGCGAGTTCGCGGCCGACCGCTACGCCCTCGAGCTGGTGCCCAACCTGGAGGCCTTTGAGCGCACCTTCGTCACCCTGGCCCGGCAGAACCTGGCCGACCCCGAGCCGCCGGAGTGGGTGGAGTTCTGGCTGCACGACCACCCCTCGATCGCGCGGCGGCTGGAAGCGGCGCGCCGGGCGGTGCGTTCGGGGTAGCCGCCGCGGCGTAAGCTGGGGGCGCTATGGCGCACGAGCCGGAGAACGACGCCTTCGAGACGCGCTCGGTCCAGGCCTTCTACGACGCGAACGCTGAGGCCGAGTGGGCGCGCCTGGAGCGCCACCGCACCGAGTTCGCGGTGACCTTGCGGGCGCTTGAGGACCACCTGCCCCCACCCCCGGCCGCGGTGCTCGACGTGGGCGGCGGGCCCGGACGCTACGCCATCGAGCTGAGCCGCCGGGGCCACCGGGTTACGCTGGTGGACCTGGCCGCGGCCAATCTGGAGCTGGCCCGCCGCAAGGCGGAAGAGGCCGGCGTGGGGCTCGAAGGCGTGGTCCAGGCCAACGCCCTTGACCTCAGCCGCCTTCCCGACGCCGCCTACGACGCGGTCCTCTTGATGGGCCCGCTCTACCACCTGCTCACGGAAACGGCGCGCCGGCGCGCGGTCCTGGAGGCGCGGCGGCGCTTGCGGCCGGGCGGCGTGATCTTCGCCGCCTTCATCACCCGCTTCGCCCCTCTGCGCGACCTGGCGGCGCGCGAGCCCGGAGGGCTGCTCGAGCAACGGGACTACGTCGAGCGCCTCTGGCGCACGGGGGTGCACGACTCCGGGGAGGGCTTCACCGCGGCCTACTTCGCGCACCCGGACGAGATCGCGCCCTTCATGGAGGCGCAGGGGTTCGCCACGCTGGGGTTGGTCGGCTGCGAGGGGGTGGTGGCCGGGCACGAGGAAAAGGTCAACGCCCTCACCGGCGAGGCTTGGGCGCGGTGGGTGGACCTGAACTACCGCCTGGGCCGGGACCCGGCGCTCCTGGGCGCCAGCGACCACCTGCTCTACATTGGGCGTAAAAACAGCCACAGCCATCCGCCAAAGTCCACCCCCACCTCCCTCAAGTGAGGGGAAGCCGGCGTAGAGCAAAACGGGTCACGGATTGGGGACCCGGTCTGGACCCCAGCTTTCGCTGGGGTGACGAATCTTGTCGTGGCAACGGGGGCAACCTAAATTCGTCGAAAAAACAAGGCCTTCTCAAAGAAGAAACAAGCCTTTTTCGCATGACGAATTCATTGCCTGAAAAACAGCGGGTCGGATGGAGAATAAACTCCCCTTTCGTCATTCCAGCCAAGCAGGCTGCAAGCCTGTGCGCTGGAGCCCGAGCCTGAAGCACAGTGGGCGATTCGTCGGAAACCAAACAGCCGGTGTTAAGCCCTCCCCTTGGGGCGGGGGTTGCGAAGCAGCCGGAGGGGGTTTAGCCGGGGGTGTGGGAAGTTGGGTGTGGGCTGGCCGTGTATCGGCGGCTGACTTTCGGGCTTTTGCACCGTCAACAACCCCCACCCCGGCCCTCCCCCGGGGGAGGGAGACTATTTTCGCGTCACCCGAACCGTGGCGAAATGGCGCGGCATGGACCCTGAGTCTAGTTCAGGACAGGCCCCGGCTCGCACGGGTCAAAGTGGCCCGCTTGGCCGGGGACACGAACCACTTTTTTATCTTTCGCATAACCAAAAAACGTATCCCCGGACGACCGGGGCTTGAAGCCAGAGGGAGATCCGGGGTCCATGCTGCATAAACAACCGAGATTTCTTTGCCGCTGACTGCCCAACCATAAGCCACGAGCTGCAGGCAATGCAGTTACCACGAACTACGCACCACGAACCACGTACAGGTTGGGCGGGCATACAGGCCCACCCCTACAACGCCCCATAAACCATGCACCGATTCGACGGAGACACGGGTCCGCCCCCTACGCAAAGACGACGTGCCGCGCACCCGATGCGACGAACGGACCCGCGCCCGCTAGGGCCCCGCGCGCTCGCGCAGCCGCTCGCCCGCGGGTTTGAGGGTGCCGTCTTCGCGGTAGAGGCCGAAGAGGTCTTCGCCTTCGTCGTCGAGGCGGTACCAGATCGCGGCGGCGACGTTGAGATCGTCCGGCCCGGCGCGGCGGTCCAGAATGCTCAGCGCGATCTCCAGGTGTTTGGCCTGCTCCGCCTCGCTGCCCGCGTCGCCCCAGGCGTCGGCGCTCGAGACCCCGAACTCGGTGAGCCACAGCGGCCGGTCGAAGCCCTTGGACCGCAAGAAGTCGCGCACCAGCTCGAGCCCCCGCTCGAAGCACCAGGGCGGCGAGAGGTCGTCGATCTCCTCGTTGCACTGGTCGGGGTACTGGGCATAGCCGCGGTGGGGCCCTTTGCGCTCGTCGGGGCGGGTGTAGGGGTGCAGCGCCAGGGCGTCCATGGGCACGTCCGCGCCGAAGGCCCGCCACAACGCCTCCAGGTAGGCGACGTCGGCCGCGGCCAGCGAACCGCCCAGCACCACCGCCTGGGGGTGGGCCCGCTTCATGGCGGCGTAGGCCTCGCGCAAGAGCGCGGCGTATTCGGCCGCGGCCTCGAGCGGCACCAGCACGAAGCTGCCCGCGCGTTCGCGGCCGGCGTAGGCCGGCCAGAACTCGGTGCTGTTCGGCTCGTTCCACACCTCCCAGGCGCGCACCGGTCCGGCAGCTTGCAGCTCGTCAGCCAGCCGCACCAGCGCCCGGGCGTAGTCGGCGCGGTGCTCGGGCGCGGGCGGGTAGGCAGGGTCTTCGGGGCGGCCGCTGGCCCACGCGGGGCTTTGGGCGAACAGGATCACGACTCCGAGCCCGCGCGCGTGGGCGTCCGCGACGCGGCGCTTCAACTCCTCCAGGTAGGCGGGGTCGAAGACCCCGGCCTCGTCGGGCTCCAGCTGCGCCCAGTCCACCGGAACCCGCACCGCCCCCAGCCCCAGCGCCGCGGCCCGGTCCAGCTTGGCCGCGTACCCGGCGGCGGTGCGGGTCTCGGCGGCGTGGACGCCGAGGAGGAGGGCGGGTCCGGCCGGCCCCTTCGCCACCGCGCAACCGTGCAGGGCCAACGCCACAAGGACGAGGTGGCCCCAGCGCCCCTTTTGATTCATGGGACCCATTCTACAGGGCTACGCCCAGGAGAGGACGGGCGCAAGTCCGCGGCGCAGCTCGGGGTGTGCGAGCGCTTCCATCAACCCCGCCCAGCGCCGCTGGAGCCGCACGAGGTCGTCGAAAGGGTCGCCCGGGTCCTCCAGGGCGGCACGCATCAGCTCGAGCGTGCGCAGCGCCTCGCGCGCGCCTTCGGGGTCGCCCTCCCGCCGGTAGGCCTCCGCGAGCGCCCGCGCGGCCCGCTCGGCCTTGAGCTCCAGGTCGTCCTTCAAGAAGGCCCCGGGGTAGGGGTCGAAGTCCTCGGCGCGCACCCGGACGGTACCGGGCCGGTCGGTCTGGCCGCGAATCTTTTCCCGCTCGTAGACGAAGCGGAGCACGTCCTCGCGCAGGCGCCGCCAGGCCGGGTGGGTCTTGGGCGGGGGCAGGTGCCGGACGGCGAGGGTGCGGTCGAGGAAGACCTTGAAGCCGAAGATGCGGGCGTTGATCACGTAGTCGATGTCCTCCCCGCGCCGCACCCCGGGGTCGAAGGGCACCCGGGTGAAGAGCTCGCGGTGGAGCACCAGGTTGCCGCCGAAGGCGAAGGGCGTGACCTTGTAGCGCGGCGGGCGGCCGATGAAGGCCTCGAAGGCCGCGTTCATCCGTTCGATCTGTCCCCAGGCCCGCGCCCACGCCTCGGTGGGTTCGGGAACGAGGAAGCCGCCGTCCGGCTGCCGGTAGTAGCCGGCCACGGCGTAGACGGGCGTTCCGTCGATACGGCGGCCGAGGACCTCGAGCGCCTTGTCCAGGAAGGCGGGGTCTTCGAAGACCTCGTCGTCGTCGATGAGCACGGCCGCGTCGCGGCCCCGCAGGTGGGGGACGAGGACGCAGAGGTTGCGCACGTTGGCGTAGCCGCGCAGGGAGATCAGGTCGTTGAGCCGGCCCATTCCCGCACCCTCGAGGAAGCGGCGCAGCCGCTCCAGGTGCGAAGGGCCGAAGGTGTGCAGCGGCAGGTCCAGGGTCGCCGCCGCACGGCGGACGATCGCGCCCACCCGCGCCTCCACCGCTGGCGCGATCTCCGCGGCGGTCGGGACCGCGAGCACGACCACCTCGAAGTCCCGCCGCGCGAGCACGTTTAGGCTCTCGAGCGTCCTGAGCAGCGTGCCTTCCGCGTCCAGCGGCGTGGGATGGTCGTAAACGGCGTCCCCCGGACGCCAGACCTCGGGCCGCGGCCGCGACCAGTAGCTGGGGATGACCAGGGTGACCTTGGGCATGCGCACCTCCGCGCGGCGAACGCGCCGCACCGTTGCCCGAGTGAGGGCCCGGCGGTCAGCCCAGCAGGTCCACGAAGACCTGCGGCCGCCGGCGCTCGCCGGCGCGCTCGAGCACTCCCGCCGCTTCCATTAGCGTCCGCTCGCCCCAGGCGCGGCCGATGAGCTGCAGGCCAACCGGCAGACCTTCGACGGTGTACCCCGCCGGCAGCGAGAGCGAGGGGTGGCCGGTCAGGTTGGTCAGGAAGATGAAGCGCATCAGCTGGGTGACCGTGCCCAGGTCGCTTATCCCGTCGGATTCGGCGGCCTTGGGGATGAGCGGCGCGGGAACGGCGGTGGTGGGGGTGGCGATCAGGTCCACCCGCCCGAGCACCTCGTCGAGCGCCGCCACCATGCGCGCACGCACCTGCTGGGCGGCCACGTAGTCGGCGCCGGCGGCGCTCTGGCCGATCTTCAGGTTGATGCGGGTGGCCGGGGCCAGCGCGCGCCAGTGCTCCTGGGTGCGCTGGAAGCTGCGCCCCATCTCCACCAGCACCGTCACCGCGTGGGCGACGCGGGCGTCGTCGAGGCCGGGCAGCTCGAACTCGACGATCTCGGCCCCCGCCTCCTCCATGCGCGCGAGCGCGGCGCGGGCCGCCTCGACCACGCCCGGCTCGGCGTGGTCGAACCAGGCGGGCCAGACGCCGACCTTGAGGCCCGAGAGGTCTTCGCGGTTCCAGTCGGGCGCTTCGGGCACCGGGGCCGAGGCGGTGTGGGGGTCTTTGGGATCGGGCCCGGCGATCAGGCGGTGGGCCAGGGCCACGTCGTAGGCGCTGGCGCCCAGCGGACCCACGTGGGCCACGCTCCAGCAGACGGGGTAGGCCCCGTGCTCGCTGACGCCGCCGAAGGTGGCCTTGAGGCCATAGACCCCGGTGAGCGCCGCTGGCACGCGGATGGAGCCGCCGGCGTCGGCCCCCAGGGCCAGGGGCACCAGGCCGCTGGCGACGGCCGCGGCCGAGCCCGAGGAGCTGCCGCCGGTGTCGCGGGCCGGGTCGTAGGGGTTCTTGGCGTGGCCGTGGTGGGGGTTGTGGCCGGTGGGGTTGGCCCCCAGCTCGTGCATGTTGGCCTTGCCGACGATCACCGCCCCGGCGGCGCGCAGGCGGGCGACCGCGGTGGCGTCTTCCGAGGCCACGTCCCTTAGGAAGGCGGTGCCGACGGTGGTGGGGTAGCCGACGACGTCGAGCTCGTCCTTGACGGCCACGGGCACGCCGTCGAGCGGCCCCAGCGGCTCGCCGCGACGCCAGCGCATCGCCGAGGCGGCGGCCTGGGCGCGCACGTCGTCGGGGTTCACGGCGATGAAAGCGTGGATCTGCGGGTTGAGCTCGGCGTAGGCGGCGAGGAAACGCTCGGCCACCTCCTCGGGTGTGGTCTTGCCGCTCTTGTAGGCGGCGACGAAGTCGGCCGCGCTATGAAACGGAGCCGGTCCGGCGGGCGGCTCGGGCGGGGGCTCGGGGGCCGGTTCGCGGCGGAAGATGGCCACCAGGCGCGAGGCGAGGCGCGGTTTCGGCTCGCGGGCCGCGGGCGCCGGTTCGGGCGCGGGCGCGAGCGGCAGGAAGAGCGGGGCGGGCAGATCCTTCAGTTCGGCCAGCCGGGGCACGCCGGCGTCGGCCATCAGCTTCTTCACCAGGGCCGGGCCGGTGACGCGGCCGTCGAGGGCGGCGGCGAAGGTGCGCAGCGCCCGGCCGGTGAGCACCGGCATCTTGACGTCTTTGAGGTCGTAGCTCATGGGGCCTCCTAGCGGTGGTCGCCCTCGCCCTGGATGGCGCCGCGCTCGAGCCGGTCGAAGAGCTTCTCCAGGTTGGCCTCGGCCACCTCGCGCAGGCTCAGGTCCAGCTCGGTGGCGATCTGGGCCAGGTACCACAGCACGTCGCCCAGCTCGTACTTGAGGGCCTCGCGGTCGGCGGGGCCGATCACCCCGCCCTTGTCGCGGAAGATCTTCTTGACCTTGCCGGCCAGCTCACCGGCCTCGTTGACCAGGCCCAGGGTGGGGTAGGTGATGGGGTGGTCGGTGTGGATCAGGCTCCAGGTCTTGCGCGACTTCTTCTGGTAGGTGTCCAGGTCGGGTGCGGTCGGGTCGAGGGGCATACCTCATTGTAGGGCGCGGGAGCACAGACCCGTGCGGGGGTTCGGACCGGCCCTCTTCACCGGCCGCTGCCCGGGGGTTCGTCCACCAAGTAGGCGTAGACGCGCAGGCGTCGGCCGCGGCCCTGATTTCTGGCGTAGCGGGCCCAAAGCGCCGCGAGTTCAAGGCGCAGCCGGGCGGCGTCGGCATCCGAGAGCTCCAACGTGCCGGAAAAGCCATCGAGCAGCCCGCTTTCGCGGCCCACCCGGCCCCGGGCGTCGGCGGGGCGGGTAACGGGTTCGCCTTCCTCGGCGTAGAAAAGCAGGTGGTCGAGCTTCAGCTCTTCCAGTCGGCGCGCGGCGGCGTCGAGCAGGGCCTCGTACTCCGGGGCGAGGCGGTGCTCGAGCCACTCCCGCAGGCCGGCGCTGGCCGGGTCGGCGGCGAAGGGCAGCAAGAAGGCGGGGGCGGCCGCGCGCCAGCGGGGCCGCGCGCCCCCGTGCGTGCGCTCGAGCAGCCCCAGCCGCTCGAACTTGCGCACCCAGTAGCGCAGGGCCTGGCGGCTGAGCCCGGCGGCGCGGGCGGCCTCCGCCAGGCCGCGGCTGCGGTTCAGGAAGGGGGCCAGCGCGCGCCGCGCCTTCTCGCTAGCGAGCGCGCGGGCGGCGGGGTCCGAGGGCTCCAGGCGGCGGGGCTGGGGCAGCGGGGCCATGGGTGCAGTCTAGCGCGTTTATGTAAAAAACGACCCCTGGTTTTTACATCTCCGACCGCCTAGCTTGGGGGCGTGTTTGGCCTCAGTCCCGGGTTTCGCCGCTACCTTGCGGGGTACGCCCTGCAGGTCGCGGGCTGGACGCTCGGAGTGGTGGCCGCCCCCTTCCTAGCGCTGCGGGCGGGCGAGGGCTGGCTTGCCGCTGGGGTGGTGGTGGGGTTGGCGCCCCGGCTCGCGGCCCCGCTGGTGGGGCGCTGGCTGGGGCGGGCGCCCGCGGCGTGGCTGATGCTCGCGAGCCTGGCAGCGGCGGGGGCGTGCGCATTGGGCGCGTGGGGTGCGGGGCCAGACGGACCGCTGGCGCTCGGGCTCTACCTAGTGCTGGGGACGGCGAACGCCTGGGAAGGGGTGGTGGGCCCCGTGGTCGCGGGCGGGGAGGCGGAGCCGGTGCGCATGCGGGCCAACGCCGCGCTCGCGGGCGTGGGGCTCGGGCTTCCCGCGGTGCTGGGGCCGCTCGCGGGGTGGCTGGCCGGCCGGGCGGGGCTCAGCGCCGATTTGGGTCTGGCGGCGGCGCTGTTCGCTCTGCGGGCGTTCGGCCTGGCGGGCTGGGCGCCCCCGCGTTTCGATCGACAGCGCGCCGCCGCCCCCGCCGGGGCGCTGCGCGCGCTGGCGCCTTACGCGCTGGCCCTGCTCGCGGCGGTGGTGGCGCTCGGCTACCTGCAGGTGCGGCTGCCGCCCTGGCTCGAGGCTCGGGGTCTGGGCGCGGTGGCGCTCGGGGCCTACAACGGCGCGCTCTCGGGCGGGATGCTGCTGGCCGCGGCCCTCGCTGGCGGGCCTTGGGCACGCCACCCTGGGCGCGCCGGCCTCGCGGGGTTCGTCGCGCTCGCGCTGGGCCTCACGGGCCTGAGCCTGCCCGCGCCGGCGGGCGTGATCGCCGCGGCCGGCGTGCTGGGCCTGGGCCTGGCGCTGGTGCAGACCTTGGGGCTTGCGGAGCTCCAGGCCCGACTCGGGGCCGCCGAGCTCGCGGGCGTGAGTGCGGCGATGACCGCCGCGACGGCGCTCGCCATGGCCGCGGGGGCCCTGCTTGGCGGCGGGTTGGGCGGGGTGGGACACCCGGGGTTGCTCTGGGGCCTCGCCGCCGTCGCCGCCGCGTCCGCGTGGGCGTGGCGGCGGGCGCGGGGTCAGTAGCTGCGCTGGACGGTCTCGAGCCCCCGCCCCTCGAGCCAGCGCACCAGCAGGCCCACGGCCCGCTTGACCCCCGCGGTGACCAGCGGGCTGCAGCTGGGCCGGAGGCCCACGTAGACCCCCTTGCTGCTGGGCCGGGCCTCGAGCAGCACCTCCTGGGCGAGCTCGGGCTCCTCGACGCGGGCGAGCACCACCAGGCCACCGGCCGCCTGCCAGGCCTCGAGCAGCACCACGTTGGCCTCGGGGGCGGTCTCGACCTGCTTGGTGAAGGCTTCGGCGGGGGGCAGGGTTCCTTGCATCAGGGCGTGGGGCACGGGGTACCTCCGGATCGGGGGGAAGGCCTCGTCGGCCTCGGCGGTCTTGACGAAGGCGGCGTGAAAGATGGGCCTCGACTGATCGAGCCACTTCCGAGCGTACTTGGTGCGCAGGGTCTCGGGCGGGGGCGGGCCCGGCCGCACCTCGAAGAGGCCGCTGGCGCGCGCTTCGGCGGTGGCGAAGTCGAAGTACTCGGGGTGGTCGGTGGTGAGCCGCAGCGCCCCGCCCGCGGCCAGCCGGGTCGAGAGCAGACGGAAGAAGGGCACCTGCAAAAGGCGCCGGCTTGCGTGCTTCTTCTTGGGCCAGGGGTCGGGAAAGTTTACGTAGACGCGCTCGAGCGCCCGCGGACCCACCAGGTTGCGCAAGAGGAAGCGGGCGTCGCCGCGGAAGAGGCGCGCCTGGGCCACGCCTTCGCGTTTCAGCCGGCGCAGCGCCCGGCTCACGCTCGCCGGGGCCACCTCGGCGCCGAGCAGGTTCCACTCGGGGTGGAGGCGGGCGAGCTCCACCAGGAAACGCCCGTCCCCGAAGCCGATTTCCAGCACCCAGGGGCCGGCGCGGCCGTAGAGGGCCTCGGGGTCTACGGGGAAGGGCAGTTCGGCGGGCACGAGCAGCACGCACCGGTTATACCACCGCGAGGCCGCGGGCCGCTAAAATACGCGTATACTGGTGTCTTGAACACCACGGAGCGCGTATTTATGGAACCGAATCTGAGCTGGATTCTCCTCTTCGTATCGGCCGCGCTCATCGTGGGGCTGGCGGGAACGTGGCGCAAGCGACGTTCGGCGTTGCTGACGGGCCTGGGCCTCGCGTTCACCGCGCTGGGCCTCGCTTTGGGCGGGGGCGCGGGCTGGGCTGCGACCGGGTTGGGCCTCGCCCTGATCGTCTGGGCCGTGGTGGCGCCCCGGCCGCGGGCGAGCAGCCGGGCGCTGGAACTGAGCGTGGACGAGCGGGGGCGCCTGGTGCGCTCCCGCAACCTCGAGGCCCTGTTGGGCTGGGTGACCGAGGAGGTGCACGGCGAGCCCTTCGCCGGGCTGATCTACCCCGAGGACCGCCCCCTCTGGGAGAAGGTGCAGGAGCAGGTCCTCGAGACCGGCGAGGCCACGACCCTGGAGCTGCGGGCGGTGCACGCGGCGGGCCGCCTCGTCTGGCTGCGCGTCTTCGTGGAGCCGCGGACCGAGGGTCTGCGCCTCGAGGCCTTCGAGGTGACCCCCTACAAGCTGGCCGAACAGACCCTGCGGCGCCAGGAACGCCTGCTCAAGGGCGTTTCCGACGCCACCCGCACCATGCTGGCGGCCAAGGACGACCTGGCGTGGCCGCTCAACAAGGCCATGGCCACCCTGGCCATGAGCCTGGGGGCGGAGCGCGCCTACCTGTACAAGGTGGAGGACCACCCCGAGACCGGCCGCCGCCGCGCCTCGCTGCAGGTGGAGTGGGTGCGCGACGTGCTCAAGACCCGGATCGACAGTCCCCTCTCGGGCGAGCTGGTGGAGAACGACCCGCGCTTCGCGCGCTGGTTTCGCGAGCTCGAGCACGGCCAGGTGATCGCGGGCCCGGTCGCGCAGCTCCCGGGGGAGGAGCGGCTGATGCTCGAGGCCAGCGGCGTGGGCTCGATCCTGCTGCTGCCGCTGCTCATCGGCGGGGCCTTCTGGGGCTTCGCGGGCTTCGAGCTCACCGAGACCAACCGGCGCTTCGGCCACGAGATGATCCGGGTGCTGCGCACCGCCGCGGCCTCGCTGGCCGCAGGCATCGAGCGCGTCGAGCGCACCCGGGAGCTCTCGGTGCAGCGTTCGCTGCTCGAGCGCATCAACGAAGCCGCGGGCGACGGCATCCTGGCCGTGGACGCCCAGTGGCGCCCGCTCTTCTACAACAGGCGCTTCCTGGAGATCTGGGGGCTGAGCGCCGAGGAGCTCTCCGCCGAGGGGAGCGCGGGGCTCTCGGTGCTGACCCGCCGCACCAAGAACCCCAAGCGCTTCGCCGAGGTGCTGCTGGAGCTGCACGAGCGCCCCGACCGCAACGTCCACATCGAGCTGCGGCTCAAGGACGGACGCATCCTCCAGGCCTCCTCGGCGCCGCTCGACGGCGGCGAGACCGGGGGGCGCGTCTGGTTCATGCGCGACGTCACCGAGGCCCGCCGCCTCGAGCAGGCCCTCGCCCGCAGCGAGGAGCGCTTCCGCACGATCCTGCAGAACACCTCGGACATCACCGCGGTGCTCGACGAGGAGATGCGCATCCGCTACATCAGCCCTGCGGTGGAGGCGGTCCTGGGGCACAAGGTGCGCGACCTCGTGGGCCTGACCGTGGGCGAGAGCATCCACCCCGACGACCGGCCCGCCGCGGAGCGCTCCCTGCGCGCGGCGCTGGAGGACCCCTCGCGGCCCATTCACGTCACCTTCCGCATCCGCTCGGCCTCGGGCGAGACCCGCTGGCTCGAGGTGCGCGGCCGCAACCTGCTCGCCAACCCGGCGGTGCGCGGCATCCTGGTGAGCGCCCGCGACATCACCGAGCACAAGGTCTACGAGGCCCAGATCGAGCACATGGCCTACTACGACGCCCTGACCGGGCTGGCCAACCGGCGCATGCTGCGCGAGCGCGTCGAGGAGGCGATCCGCGAGCTCGGGGGCGGGGGCGGCTTCGCCTTCGTCTACATCGACCTGGACCGCTTCAAGAACGTCAACGACACCCTGGGGCACGACATCGGCGACGCCCTGCTGGTGCAGGTGGCGCGCCGCCTCGAGGAGCAGACCGGCCCCGGCGACGTGCTGGCCCGCCTCGGCGGCGACGAGTTCGGGCTGCTGGCGCGGCGCGACGACCAGGAGGGGGTGCTCGAACTGGCCCAGCGCCTCATCCAGGCCCTGCGCCCCCCCTTCAACGTCGAGGGTCACCACATCCACGTCTCCGGCAGCGCCGGCATCGCCCTCTACCCCACCGACGGCGAGACCTTCGAGCAGCTGCTGCGCCACGCCGACATCGCCATGTACCGCGCCAAGGACGACAAGGTGCACCTGCAGTTCTACTCGCCCCACCTCAACGTCTACACCCACGAGCGCTTCCAGCTCGAGACCGACCTGCGCACCGCCATGCAGTCGGGCAGCCTGATCCTCTACTACCAGCCCATCCAGAACGTGCAGGGCGAGATGCGCGGCCTCGAGGCGCTGGTCCGCTGGGAGCACCCGACCCGCGGCCAGATCTTCCCCGAGGAGTTCCTGCCCCTGATCGAGGAGGCGGGGCTGGCCACCGGCTTCGACCGCCAGATCCTCACCCAGGCGGTGCGTCAGATCGCCCGCTGGCGCGGGGCGGAACCGCCGGTCTGGGTCAGCGTCAACGTGGGGTACGCCTCGCTTCTGGACCCCGGCTTCCTGGGCTTCCTCGAGCAGCTCTTCAAGGAGGAGCAGGTGGAGCCCGAGCGGCTCTTGATCGAGGTCACCGAGACCCAGGCCTCGCGCGACCCCGAGCAGACGAAGCGGGTGCTGGGGCACCTCAAGGAGCTGGGGGTGCAGCTGGCGCTCGACGACTTCGGTCAGGGCTACTCCTCGCTCAGCTACCTCTCCGACTTCCCCATCGACCTGATCAAGATCGACCGCGCCTTCATCAGCGGCGTGCCCTTCCGCACCAAGGACGCCGGCATCGTGCGCATGATCGTGGCGCTGGCGAGCCAGCTGGGCATCGACGTGCTGGCCGAAGGGGTCGAGACCGAGACCCAGCGCGAGTGGCTGCAGCACGTGGGCGTCCACTACCTGCAGGGCTACGCGATCAGCGAGGCCCTGCCTCCGGCGGAGCTGCCCTTCGGCGAAGCCTCCTAGTTCACGAAACGTTCACCTCGCCTTCGCCCACCGTTCACCGCCCCCGCGTCAGGATGGCGGCGGAGGTGAACGACGATGAAGAAGTTGACGGCGACGGTTCTGCTCCTCGCGCTGGCCCTGGGTTTCGCGTTCGCGGCGGACGGGGAGGCGCTCTACACCCAGTACTGCCAGGCCTGCCACCAGGCCGATGGCGAGGGCATCCCCGGCACCTACCCGTTCATCGGCGGTCCGATCAAGAACCTCTCCACCTTCGACGACGGCCGGGAGTTCGTGATCGCCACCACCCTCTTCGGCCTCAAGGGCGAGCTCGTGCAGCGCGGTTACACCTACGACGGCTTCATGCCGGGTTACGCGCCCGTCCTGGACGACGAGGAAGTGGCCGCCCTGCTGAACTGGATCCTCGAGCAGGCCAGCTGGAAACGCCCGGGAACGCAGGCGACCGCGGCCGCCTACACCCCCGAGGACGTGGCGCGGGTGCGCGCGCTGCAGCTCACCCCGGAACAGGTGCACGAACTCCTGACCAAGGTCGAGGAGGTCATGCACGCCACCAACCCCGCGGGCGGCAACCGCTAGCCCCGACGAGCGCCCCGGCGCCCGCGTGCGGGCGCCGGGGATGGAGCGTAAAATGGAAGCCATGGCCGAAAAGCGCATTCTGGTCGTCGAAGACGAGGCCCGCATCGCCGACGTGCTCGAGCGCTACCTGCGGGCCGAGGGGTTCGTGACCGAGCGCGCGGCCACCGGCAAGCGCGCGCTCGAGCTGTGGCGCGCCTTCCGGCCCGACCTGATCCTGCTCGACCTGATGCTCCCCGAGATCGGGGGGCTCGAGGTGGCCCGCACCATCCGCGCTCAGTCGGACGTGCCCATCCTGATGGTCACGGCCAAGGCCGAGGAGGTGGACCGGCTGGTGGGGCTCGAGCTGGGCGCCGACGACTACATCACCAAGCCCTTCAGCCCCCGCGAGGTGGTGGCGCGGGTGCGCGCGGTGCTGCGGCGCGTCGGCGGCGGAGCGCGGGCCGCCCGGATCTACCGCGTGGGCGCGATCGCGGTGGATCTCGACGCCTTCGAGGCCCGCTGCGGCGACGAACCGGTCGCGCTCAGCCCCACGCAGCTGCGGCTGCTGGCGGCGCTGGCGCAGGCCGAGGGCCGCGCGCTCTCGCGGCACGAGCTCCTCGACCAGCTGGGCGAGGCCTACGTGGACACCCGCACCGTCGACGCCCACGTCAAGAACCTGCGCCGCCGCCTCGGCCCCTGCGGCGCCCAGATCGAGACGGTGCGCGGCGTGGGTTACCGCCTGCGGGCTGCGTCGCCTTAACAACTTTTCGACACCGGCCCCGTAACATGGTTCCATGCCGCGGGTGACCGTTCAGACCCTCGCCGAGATCCTTCGCGCCCTGCGCCCCCACCTGGGCCAGCCCAACTTCCCGCACGCGCTCTACCGGGCGCTGCGCGAACACGTCAGCCGCCGCGCGGCGGTGGCGGTCGAGGACCTCCGCTTTCCCGATCCGCCGCCCCAGGAGGCGCCGCGTTTGGTCGAGGCCGAGGTGCGGGTCTGGTGGCCCGACGGGCACCCGCCGGCGCTCGAGGAACTGCTGCGCACGCTGATTCGCGCCCACGCCACGATCGGCGACCTGCGCGGCGAGCTGCTGGCCATCGAGGACCAGTCGTCGCGCAGCGCCCGCATGCTCAGCGTCCTCGCGCACGAGATCAAGAACCCCCTCTTCGCGGTCCTCGGCAGCCTCGAGCTGCTCACCCAGCGCGGCCTCGAGGCCGAGGTCCACAAGCTGATCGAGACGGCCCACACCAGCGCCCAGCGGATGCACGCCCTGGTCAACGACTCGCTGCAGCTCGTCGCGCTGGAGCAGGAGGGCGTGCGCCTCAAGGCGGAGCGGCTTTCGCTGAACGGCCTGCTCGAGGAGCTGGCGGGGGAAGTCGAGCCCGTGGCCCTGGCCTCGGGGGTGCACCTGCGGGTGGTGCCCCTGCGCGGCGACGCCGAGCTCCTGGGCGACCGCCGCTGGTTGCTGCAGGCCCTCCTCAACCTGGCCCTCAACGCCGTCAAGTACACCCCGGAAGGGGGGCGCGTCGTCCTGCGCGCCGTCGCGGACGGCACCCGGGTGGGCCTCCAGGTCGAGGACACCGGCCCCGGCATCGCCGCCGGCGATCTGGAGCGGATCTTCGAGCCCTTCCAGCGCGCCGACACCAAGAAGGAGGGGAGCGGCCTGGGGCTGGCCATCGTCAAGCGGGTCGTCGAGGCCCACGGCGGCGAGGTGCGGGTGGAGAGCCAGGCCGGCCGCGGCAGCCGCTTCCGGGTCGAGCTGCCGCGGCTCCTGCCCGGCCGGCGCGGCGGCGCGGGGTTGGGCCTGCGGGTGCTCGTGCTGACCGCGGTCGCGGGGCTGATCCTGGCCCGCTTCCCCCTCTTTCCCGTTCCGGTGGAGGCCGACACCCCGCAGGGCCGGGTCGCGCTCGTCCAGGAGCGGGCGCTGCCGCAGGGCGGAACGGTGCGGCTGGGCTCGGCGCGGCTGCGCTTCGACCCCGGCAGCCGCGCCCAGGTCAGCGCCCGCCGCAGCCTCTGGGGCGGCGCCCTCAGCGCCGCGGTGCGGCTGCCCGCGGGCGGCGTGGCCGTGCGCCGCGACGGTGCCGCGCCGCGGCTCGACCTGAACCTGAACCGCGCGCGGCTGACCCCCCGGGGAACCGACTTCCTCGCCCAGAGCGGCGAGGTTGACCGCATCAGCCTCTACGACGGGCGGCTCGCCCTCGCCGCCCCTGGCTTCCAGGGGGAGCTGGCGCCGGGCGAGGGGGCGGTGGTGAGCGCCGACGGCGTGGAGAAACGCCGCCTGCTCGCGGCCCCGCAGGTGCGGCTGCGCACCCTGGACGACGGGCGGCTCGAGCTGCGCTGGCTGCCCGTGGAGGGGGCGGTGCGCTACCGGATCACGCTGCTCGCCGGCGGCGTCCCGGTGCAGGTCGCCGAGGTCGACGCCGCCCCCTGGGTCTACGAGCCGCAGCAGGACCGCAGCCTGACCGTGCAAGTGCAGGCGCTCGACGACCTGGGGCTCGCGGGCGCGCCCTCCCCGGCGCGGCCCTACGAGGAACGCGGCTCCTTCTACCGCGGCCACCAGAGCTTCGTCGCCGGCGACTACGCCGCGGCCGCCGAGCTGCTGGCGCGGGCGCTGGAGCGGGACCCCGCCCAGCCCGCGGCCTGGCTCGAGTACGGCCTGGCCTCGCTGAGGCTGGGCAAGGGGGCCGCCGCCCGCGAGGCCCTGGAACGGGCGCTGCAGCTGGAGCCCGGCTACGAGGCGCGCGTGCTCCTGCCCCTGGCGGAGGCGCTGGAGGCGCAGGGCGACCTCGAGGGGGCTGCGGCCTACTACCGGCGGGCGCGGAGCCGGCAGGAGCTGAGCCGCGAGGCCACCCTGGGGCTGATCCGCGCCTACCTGAAGCTGGGCCGCTACGACGCGGCCGAGACCGCCGCCTGCACTTGGCTTGCGGGGCGGCCCGACGACGCCGACGCCGCCGAACTGCTGCGCCGCGCCCTGGACGGCGCCGGCAAGGCCTACGCCGAGCCCGGCTGCCCGCTCTTCCAGAAGCCGGCGCCGAAGCCCGCCCCACCGCCCCCGCCGCCGCGCCCCGAACCCAAGCCCGAGCCCGAACCCCCGCCGCCCCCGCCGCAGCAGTGCAACCCGTTCTGCAACTAGGGCCAACCTTACGCCCCAACCTTCCGGGTCGTATAATCGCCTGTAAGGTATGCCGAAGATTCTGCTGATCGAAGACGATCCCCAGGTGGCCCAGCTGTTGCGCCTTGCCCTCGAGCAGAAGGGCCACAGCATCTACTGGGCGACCAGCGGCGTCGAATCCATGCGCTACCTGCCCAAGGCCGACCTGCTGGCGCTCGACCTCGGCCTCCCCGACGTGGACGGGGTGGAGCTGCTCCGCCGCGCCCGCGCGCTGCGCCCCCGCCTGCCGGTGCTGGTGCTGACGGCCAAGGACGACGAACACACCAAGGTCTACTGCCTCGAGATCGGGGCCGACGACTACATGACCAAGCCCTTCTCCGTGCTCGAGTTCACCGCCCGGGTTCAGGCGCTGCTGCGCCGCAGCTACGGCAGCCCGCGGATCCGCGTGGGCCCGCTCGAGCTCGACAGCGAGGGCTACCGCGCCACCCTCGAGGGGCGCGAGCTCAAGCTTTCCAAGACCGAGTTCGCCCTCCTGCGCACGCTGGCGAGCGCCCCGGGCCGGGTGTGGAGCCGCAGCGAGCTGCTCGAGGCCGTCTGGGGCCTGACCTTCGACGGCACCGACCGGGTCGTCGACGTCTACATCAACATGCTGCGCAAGAAGCTGGGCGACGACCCCCGCAACCCCCACTTCATCGAGACGATGGTGGGCGTGGGCTACCGCCTGCTCGAGCTCAAGCGCGAAAACCCCACGGTTTTTTAACCGCGTTTTTACCGTTTCTGAGCGTTACTATTCATCCCCCAAACGGGGGATGGCAAGGTCGTAAATCTTTTATATCTTGAAGAGCAGGAGGCAGTGAACCGTCTTCCGCAACGCGGGCGCCTGGAAGACGGGGAGCCAGTGGCGCGACCGGCCTCGTCCGCGGCCCCAGGCCGCGAAGGGGGAAGCATGGCCATTTTCGGAAACCTGAACCACATGTCCCTGGGGGACCTGCTGCCGCTCTTGTCGGTGCAGGACGGCGCCCTGGAGATTTTCAACCTCGAGCAGCACCCGCGGGTCACCCTCTACTTCAGCGGCGGCCTGCTGCAGTGCCTCTACGTCGGCGGCCGGCCGGCCGAGCCGCTGCAGGCGCGCGGCATCGTCGGCCACCTGGTCGCCGCCCGGCGCGGCAGCTTCGAGTTCGCCCCCGGCGCCCGCACCCGCCGCTGCGACCGGCCGCTGGGCTGGCCCCTGGATCGGCTGCTCCTCGCCACGGTGACCGTGCAGGACGAGATCGAGGGCCTTGAGCGCAGCCTGCCCCACCCGGACACCGTCTTCGCGCTGACCGCCGAGCGCGCGCCGGAGGACGCCCGGCTCTCGGACTTCTGGCAGCGCGCCGCGGCGTTGTTGCGCCGCGGGGCCTCGGCGCGCGAGCTGGCCCGGCGGCTGGGGATGCCGCTCGAACACGCCCGCTACTACATGCTCAAGCTGCGGCAGCTCGAGCTGCTCGCACCGGTGCGCGCCCGCGGCGGCCAGGAACGCAGGTCCTCGGCGGCGGCGCGGCTGCTGGGCTCGCTGCGGCGGCGCTTCTTCGGAGACCGGCAGGCGTGGAACCACTAAAGGTCGTGGTCTCGGGGCCGGTGGGCGCGGGCAAGAGCACGCTCATCCGCACCCTCTCGGAGACCGAGATCGTCGACACCGACGCCCGCGCCAGCGAGGCCATCGGCAAGGACCTCACCACGGTGGCCATGGACTACGGCACCCTGCGGCTCGACGACCAGCTGCTTTACCTCTTCGGCACCCCCGGCCAGGAGCGCTTCGACTTCATGTGGGACGTGCTCACCGAGGGGGCCCTGGGGTTGGTGCTGCTCGTCCGCGGCGACCGCCCCCAGGACTTCCCCCAGGCCCGCCGCCAGCTCGACTACCTGCTCTCCCAGCGGCCCGTCCCCTACGTCGTGGGCGTGACCCGTCAGGACCGGCCCCCGGTCTGGGGCCCCGACGAGGTCGCCCTCTACCTGGGGCAGCCGCCGGAGCGCGTCGTGGGCCTGAACGCCACCGAACCCGCGAGCGCGGTCGGACCCCTCCTGCGCCTCTTGGAGCTCATGCTCTGAGCGGCCTTCCCACCGAATCTACCGGGTTCCCCGGAGAGACCAACCAAGGAGAAACGAACGATGACCAAACAAGAACAGCTGCAACAGATCCTTCGCGAACTCAAGCAGGCCCTCCCCGAGCTGCGCAGCGTCGTGGTGGCCTCCACCGACGGCCTGCCGATCGTCCACGACTCCGCCGACGCGCCCCGGGTCGCGGCCATGGCCGCGACCGCCCTGGGCCTGGGCAAGCGCATCAGCCAGACCACCGAGCTGGGCAGCCTCGAGGAGACGATCGTGCGGGGCAACCAGGGCTACTTCGTCGTCTACGCCGCCGGCGACAAGGGCGTGCTCGCCCTCGCCGCGCCCGCGGGCGCCAACCTGGGCCTCATCCACCTGGAGGCCCGCGAGTTCGCCACCCGCCTGGCGCAGGTGCTCTAGGAGGCCGGCCATGGACTTTCACGCGATCGCCCAGCGCGCCATCGGCGACATGCCGCCCGAGACCCGCTTCCGCCCTGAGGACGCCGAGGTCATCCGCGCCCACCGCGACCTGATCCTGCCCCTCGCCGAGGAGTACGTGACCAGCTTCTACGACGTCCTCTTCGCCCACGAGCCCACCCGCGCCGTCTTCGAGGAGGGGGAGCGGCCCGAACGCGAGGCCACCCAGGTCGACTTCTTCCGGCGCATCGTCGAGGGGCCGCACGACGACGAGTTCTTCGCGTGGCTCGCCTTCGTGGGGCCGGTGCACGTCGTGCGTCAGGTCAGCAACCCGATGATGCTGGCCATGCTCGACTACATGGTGCTCTACGTGATGAAGAAGTTCCGGGGCCACGAGAACGCCGACGCCGTCACCGAGGCCTTCGTGCGGCTGGCCGCTACCCTGGGCGCGATCATCAGCTACGGCTACGAGGTGGCCTGGCAGGAAGCGCTGCAGAACGTGGTGGGCATGCCTCCGGCGCTGGTGCAGCGGATGGTGCACGAAGAAGCGCAGCGGATGTTCCCGCTGCGCAGCCACGGCGCGGCTTCCTAGCCGCACCCGGCGGACGGGGCGCCCCCGCGGGGGCGCCCCGCCGCATGGCCCGTCTACTTCTTCTCGATCCACTCGGCGTCGGGGGGGAAGGCCACCAGGTCGTCCGCGGTGAAGCGGGTGGTCCGGAACGCCGTCCACTCCAGGTCGGAGAGCGCCCGCCCCTCGGCGTCGTAGAAGGCCGTGCGCAGCGGCCGCTTCGCCTCGCGGTCGATCCAGACCTCGACGCGGGCGAACCCCGAGGCGTCGGGATCGGGGGCGCGGCCGACGACGTGCCAGGCGGGCCGTTTCTTGAAGCGGACCTCCTGGGGGGCGTCCCAGACGACCTCGCCTTCCTCGCCCAGCTTGCGCAGGTCGCCCATTCGCGAGAGGTCGAAGCCCAGGCCCTCGATGCGCGCCTTGGCGCGGGGGTAGACGACGACCTGGTTGGTGAGGAAGAGGTAGTTGTACACCTTGTCGGGGGTGATCACCACGTAGTTGTCGGCGAGCGCGTCGGGCTTTTGGAACTCGATGCGCACGATCTGCTCCGCCGGCAGCGTCTTGACGATCAGGTCGGCCTCCTGGGCGTCGCCGCCCGGGGTGACGATCCGCCCCTGCAGGCGCGCCTCCCAGGGTCCCTGGTCGAGCACCTGCGCCACCTGGTCGAACAGGGCCTCGGCGCTCACGGCGAGGGCCGGCAGGCCGAGCAGGACGAGCAACGCCAGCCCCCGACGCATCACAGGCCCTCCAGCGGCAGGGTGTAGCGCAGGTAGAACTCGTAGCCGGCCTGGTCCACTTCGGCGTCGAGCGCCCAGGCGTCCCAGGCCACCCCCGCCTGGGCCCGCGCCGGATAGGCGAGCGTCAGGTGCGCCTTGTAGCTGCGGTCGGCGTAGTCGAGGCGGAACTCGTTGAGGGTCCCCAGGCGCAGCCGGCCCTCCACCACCGCGCCGGCGTAGGGCGTCCGGTAGCCGAGCACCGCGTAGGCGTTGCTGGCCCGGTCCACGCCGCCGGCCCCCAGGGTGAAGGTCTGGCGGTCCACCCGCCAGGCGAGCGCCGCCTCGGCCTGGCCGCCGCCGCGGTAAAAGTAGCCGCGGGCGAGCAGCGTCAGGTGACGGTCGATGCGAAACTTGCCGCCCAGGCGGGCGTAGGTGCCCAGGGTCTCGCCCTGCAGGGGCCAGAAGTGGCTGGGGGTGCGGTTGTAGGTGTGGCCGACGCTGAGGTCGAACGCGGCCTTGCCCAGCGCCACGCTTCCGAACCCCTCGACCCAGTAGTGGGCGTCCATGCCGATGAAGCCGCGCGCGCCGACCTCGCCGCGGCCCGCGGGGCCGGCCTCGAAGGCGCGGCGCGCCCCCAGGCCGAACGAGATCTCGTCGGTGTTGGGCAGGTAGGCGCGCAGGTAGGCGTCGAAGGTCCAGTCGCCCTTGGGCAGGTTGAGGTTGACCGTAGGGCCGACCGAAAGGCCCGGACCCCCCGCCCAGACGCCGAACTCGAGCGACTGGGCCCAGGCGAACGGCGCGAGCAGCAGCAGGATGGGAAACCAGAGTTTCTTCATACTTCCTCCTTTATACCGGCGATCGGTGAGCGCCGCTTAAAGCAGGCGTTTGCGGAAGCTCAAGGTGGCCAGCCCCAGCATCAGGACCGTGAAGACGACGAGGGCCGCGAAGGGGGCGTAGAGCACGTCGAGGCCGACGCCGCGCAGCATCACCCCGCGGGCCGCCTCGAGGAAGTAGCGCAGCGGGATCAGGTAGGTGACCGCCTGCAGCACCCGCGGCATCCCCTCGATGGGGAAGAAGAGGCCGGAGAGGAAGATCGAGGGCAGGTAGTAGACGAGGGTGCCGAAGATCGCCTGGATCTGGGTGCGGGCCCGCGCCGAGACGACGATCCCCACGGCCAGCGAGCCGAGCACGAAGAGGAAGATCAGCAGGAGCAGCAGCGCCAGGCTGCCCCGCATCGGCACCGCGAAGACGACGTAGCCCACCCAGAGGACGAGCAGGGTGTCGGCGAAAGCGATGGCCAGGTAGGGCAGCACCTTGCCGATTACGAGCTCGCCGGGGCGCACCGGGGTGGCGATGAGCGACTCGAGCATGCGCGTCTCCTTCTCGCGAACGATGGCCAGCCCGGTGAGGATGACGGCGATCTGGGTGAGGATGATGCCCACGATCCCCGGCACCATGAAGGCGGCGGTGTTGCCCTCGGGGTTGTAGAGCAGCTCGGTCTCGAGCTCGAGAGGCAGCGGCTGGGCCTCGCCCGCGAGCATGCGGGCGGCGATCAGGCGGGCGTTCAGCCGGCCGATCGCCTTCTGCAGCCCCACCTGGGCCTGGAAGGCGAAGGTGGGGTCGGAGCCGTCGACGAGGGCGCGCAACTTCACGCCCTGGCCGGCGCGGATCCGCTCGACCAGCCGGGGCGGGATCTCGAGGCCCACGCGCGCGGTCTGGCGGTCGATGAGGCGCACCAGCTCCGCCTCGGCGTCCACCCGGGCGACGACGTCGAACTTGCCGTCCCGGCCCAGCTCGCGCACCAGGGTCTGGGCGATGCGGTCGTCCGCCCGGTCCCAGACGGCGATCGGGATGTGCTTCAGGTTGAAGTTCACCGCGTAGCCGAAGAGCAGCAGCATGGCCACCGGCAGCACGACGATGACCCGCAGCAGGATGGGGTCGCGCCGCAGCTCGAGCATTTCCTTCTTGGCCACCGCCCGCACCCTAGACCAGCGCATGGGCGTCCTCCTCGCGGATCTTCAGGACGAAGACGTCCTCCATCGTCGGTTCCTCCTCGACCGCACCCTCGGGCCGGGGAGCGTCGGGCTCGAGCACGATCCGGGTCGACCCTCCGCGCTGCCAGGCGTCGACCACCCCGGAGCGGCCGCGCCAGGCCCCGGGGTCCGCCCCCGGCACCCGGTAGAAGCGGTAGCGCGCGCGCACCTGCTCCTTCAGCGCCTGGGGCGTGCCCAGCGCCACCAGCCGCCCCCGGTAGATCAGCCCCACGCGGTGGCAGCGCTCGGCCTCGTCCATGTAGTGCGTGGTCACGAGCGCGCTCATCCCGCGCGCGGCCTCGGCGTAGACCAGGTCCCAGACGGCCCGCCGCGCCAGCGGGTCGAGGCCGGTGGTGGGCTCGTCGAGGAAGGCCACCCGCGGCCGGTGCACCACCGCCTGGGCGATGGAGAGCCGCTGCCGCCAGCCGCCCGAGAGCTCGCCGGCGCGCCGGCCGGCCACCCCGCCCAGGTCGAAGCGTTCCAGCGCGTCCTCCACGGCCGTGCGGGCGGCCCGGCCCTCCAGGTACATGGCCGCGCGGAACTCCAGGTTCTCGCGCACCGTGAGGAAGGGGTAGACGCTCGCCTCCTGGGTGGCGTAGCCGATGCGCGCCTTGACGCGCTCGGGTTCGCGCACCACGCTGGCCCCGTCCACGCGGGCGTCGCCGGTCGTGGGGGCGAGCACCCCGCTGAGCATGCGCACCAGCGTGGTCTTGCCCGCGCCGTTGGGGCCCAGCAGCCCGAAGACCTCGCCCTCGTAGACCTCGAAGCTCACCCCGGTCACGGCGAGCAGGTGGCCGAAGCGGCGCTCGAGCTCCTGGGCCTGCACCTTGGCCCGATCCCCGCTCACGCGGCCCACCCCCCGAGGAAGCCCTCGACGTGGGCCTCGACGTCGAGGCCGGGCGCCCCCTCGAGCGCCACCCCGAAGAGCGAGGCGGCGATCAGGGGGCCGAAGAAGGCGTGGATCAGCGAGCCCGGCGGGGCCGGGCGCAGGTCGCCCCGCCGCTGGTAGTGCTCGAAGAAGGCGAGCACGGTCGCGAGCCGGCCGGCCAGCGCCTCCTCGAGCGCCCGGCGCAGCTCCGGCTCGCGCGAGGCCTCGCCGGCCATCACGAAGATGAGCGCGCCCCCGCGCTTCAGCTGCCCCAGGTAGCGCCCGGCGAGGGCGTGCAGGTCGGCGCGCAGGTCGCCGCTGGGGCGGGCCGCCACCTCCTCGAAGGCCGCCCCCGCGCGCCGCACCGCCTCGGCCAGCAGCCGTGCCTTGGAGCCGAAGCGGCGGAAGAGCGTCACCTCGGCCACCCCCGCGCGCTCGGCGATGCGGCGCGTGGTCGCCCCCTTGTAGCCGCGCTCGGCCAGCAGCTCGAGCGCGGCCTCGAGCAGCCGTTCGTCGGTGGAGCTGGTGTGTAAGCGCATACTAACACCAGTATGCGCCTCCCTGCCCCCCGGGCTCAACCCCCGGGCTAAACTGGGGTATGCGCAACTTCCTCATTCGCTGGATCCTGAACACCCTGGCGTTGTGGGTGGTGGCCCAGCTCTACGGCGGCGTGAACTTCGCCCCCGGCAGCACCCTCGCCGACTACCTGGTCGCCGGTTTGGTGCTGGGCCTCGCCAACGCCCTGGTAAGGCCGCTGCTCCTGCTCTTCACCCTGCCGCTCAACCTGCTCACCCTGGGGCTGTTCACCCTGGTGGTGAACGCCCTGGTGTTGTTGCTCGTCGCCCAGGCGACGGCGCTCGAGGTGGTGGGCTTCGCCGGCGCTTTCTGGGGCGCCCTGCTGCTCTCCATCGTCTCCTGGGTCCTCGACGTCGTCTTTGGCGACGGGGCGAAGGTAGAATGACCGAACCATGACCCGCCTCTTGCGACCCCTCGCGCTCTCGGCCCTCCTGCTCGCCCTGCCGGCCCTGGCCCAGACCGGCGCGGTCGTCACCAGCACCGACGCCCCCCAGGTGGCCGCCTGGCTCGCCGCGCGGGGCTACAACTTCAGCCTCGACAAGGACGGCGAGGGCATGCCGCTCTTTCACCTGGAGATCGCGGGCGGCTACAAGGCCCTGCTCTTCTTCTACGACGACGACCCCGACCGGCCCGGTTACGAAAGCCTGCAGCTCTACGCGGGCTTCTCCACCGAGGGCAAGGTCCCGCTCGAGGCCGTCAACGACTGGAACTACAGCTACCGCTTCGCCAAGGTCTACCTCGACGATGAGCGCGACCCCGTGATCGAGAGCGACCTCGACCTCGCGGGGGGCGTGAACCTCGAGGGGGCGCTCGCGGTCTTCCTGCAGAACTTCGAGGCGGCCTTCGAGGCCTTCGTCGGCGAGGTCGTGGGTGAGTAGTCCGGACCCGGGCGGTGACGGGGCCCCGCGGGGCCCCGTCTCATTTATTTAGCGCGCGCTTGTGGTTGACTGTCCCCGAGATGGCGACCCGACCCGTTCCCACCGCCACCCTGAAGAGCCTCGCCGTTCCCAACGAGCACGGGGGCTGGGGCTTCACGCTCGAGCCCGTGATCCTGGGCCTCCTCGTCGCCCCCAGCGCCGCGGGCTGGGGGCTGGGGCTGATGGCGCTGGCCAGCTTCTTCGCCCGCCACCCCACCAAGCTGGCCGCCGGCGACCTGCGCCGCGGCCACGTCTACCCGCGCACCCGGCTGGCCCTCTTCTTCGCGCTGCTCTACGGGGGGCTGGCGCTCGCGGGGCTGCTCCTCGCCTGGTACGCGGGCGACCGGGCCTTCGTCGCGCCGCTCCTCGCCGCGCTTCCGCTGGTGGTGGTGCAGGTGGTCTACGACGCCTTGGGCAAGGGGCGCACTTTGATCGGCGAGCTCTCGGGATCGCTCGCCATGGGCGGCGTCGCCACGGCGATCATCCTCGCCGCCGGCGGCGACGCGCGCCTCGCCTGGGGGGCCTGGTTGGTGCTGGCCATGCGCGGCCTCGTGGCCATCCGCTACGCCCGCGCCCAGGTGCGCCGCGCCTACGGCAAGCCGGTGAGCAAGATCTCCACCTTCGCCACCGCGGTGCTGGGCGTCTTCGTCCTCTTCCTCGGGGCCGTCTGGGGCGTGAGCCCCTGGCTGGGGATGTGGGCGGTGCTGGCGCTCGCGGTCTACGCGGTCTACATGCTCGAACGCCCCCCCGTCACGGCCCGGCACGTCGGGTGGAGCCAGATGTTCTTCGGCTGGCTGGTCGCCCTCCTCACCGCCTTGGGCATCCGCACGGGCTGGTAACCTTCGCGCCGGCGAAAACCGACGCCCCGCCGTACGGCGGGGCGTCGTTCGCGGTCGCGGTCAGCGCCCGGGAGGCAGGAAGGTGAGGGTGTCACCGGTCTTCAGCCGGGTGGCCAGCCCCTCCAGGTAGGCCACGTCGCGGCCGTTCTTGAGCAACGCCCAGCGCGGCTTGAAGCGCCAGCGGGTCACCTCTTCCATCCAGCCGGCGTGCTCCTCGGCGTCCTGCACGGGTTCGAGCGCGATGTCGCGCAGTTCCGGGCGGAAGGCGAGCACCTTGAGGACGGCGTCCAGCACCGTACCGCCCTGGGGGATGCGCACCTCCAGCGGTTCGGGCAGCGCGGGCAGTGCCAGCCCCAAAGCGTCCACCTTGACCACGGTGCGGCCCTTCTCGAGTTCGAGCGCGGCCTCGAAGCCGGCGCGCATCACTTCCTGCTGCACGCCCAGGTAGCTGGTCCACAAGCCCAGCCGCTCGGCGGGGACGACGGTGCTGAACATGCGCAGGATCAGCGTCAGCGAGAGGCTGACCCACTCGGGCGGCACGAAGCGGCGGTCGGGGCCGTAGCCGGCGTGCACGCGGCCGGCGTGGAAGAGGTAGCGGGCGAACTCGTCCGAGGTGTCCACGCCGATGGTGCGGCCGATCCAGCCCGAGAAGAAGGTGCGGCGCAGGTAGAGCTCGTCTTCGGGGACGCGCCCCTCCCACCCCAGCGCCTTGGCCGTGGGGGCGAAGCGCGAGAGGTGGTCGTAGGCCGCGGCCACCCAGTCGGCGGCGTGACGCAGCAGCGGCTCGCCGTCGAGGTACATCTGGCGCTTGGCCGTTTCGTCCAGGCCCACGAAGGCCAGCTGCTCGCGCATCTGCGCCTCGGGCAGGGGCGGCAGGTCGAGCGCCTGGGTCCAAACCGGTCGTTCAGTCCTTGGGGGTGTCGCCATGGTTCTGCCTCGCTTCCCTCATCTTACGCAGTTTCCAAAGCATTTCATTAGTAACGACGCGCCGCTGCATGGCGTAGGCGAAGAGCAGCACCGCCGCGAACTGGAGCAGCGCGCCGAGGACGAGCAGCGCCTGCAACGTCTCCGAGCGCTGGGCGAGCGCGAAGGGCTCGACGACCAGGCGCAGCACCAGGCCGGTGTTGAGGGCGTAGAAGGTGGCCGCCTCCAGGCCCGGCTGCTTCAGCTGGCCCGGACGCGGCATCATCCAGTAGGCCACCCCGAAGACCATGTTGAGGAAGAAGCCCACCAGCCCCGCGTGCACGTGCGAGCTGCGCAGGTAGGCCATCCAGCCAGGCTCGAGGTAGAAGAGGAAGCCCAAAAGCGCCGTGTAGATCAGGTAGACCAGCGAGGCGCGGACGAAGAGGTATTCGTAGAAAAACATTTCAGCGGACGACCAGGACGGGCCCCACCGCCCGCCGCAGCACCAGCTCGGCGGTCGAACCCAGCAGCAGCGTGCGGATCAGCCCCTTGCCGAAGGCCCCCATCACCAGCAGGTCGGTGGGCGCCTCGGCTTCCAGGATGCGTTCGTCGGGGTCGCCGGCGGCGGTCTGGGCGCTCGCGCTGGCCCCGCGTTCGGCCAGGTAGGCGACGGCCTCGGCGGCCAGCGCCTCGGCGCGCATGGCGTCGTCGTCCACGGTCAGTACCACGACGGGCAGCGCCAGCCCGGCGGCCAGCTCCGCGGCCAGGTGCAGCGCCCGGGTCGCGGGGTCGGAACCGTCGTAGGCGAGGAGCAGCCGGTCGGGCCGCACCGGCTCGAGCGGGGCCACCAGCACCGGCGTGGGCGAGGTGCGCACCACCCGCTCCGTCGTCGAGCCCAGCCCGGTGGCCTCGTGGCCGCTGGCCTCGCCGGCGCGGCCCAGCACCACCAGGTCGGCGGTGCGCGCCTCCTCGACGATGACCTGGTAGGGCACCCCGGTGCGCACCGTCGGCTCGACCTTCACGCCCGCCTGCTCGGTTTCCTGGCGCACCCGCTCCAGCACCGCCTCGGCGCGCGCGGTCAGCACCTTCTCCATCTCTTCGTGGTAGACGGGCATGGGCATGCTGATCGCGCCCCAGTCCATCAGCTCGGGCATGCGGATCAGCCGGATGTCCCGCACGTACAGGGCCTCGAGCACCGCTTCCAGCTCGTAAGCCAGGTAGCCCGCCAGCCGCTCGGCGCCCAGCGCGGGGGTGGAGCCGTCGGTGGCGAGGAGCAGACGCTTGATCATGGGACACCTCCTGCCCTCATTCTACGCCGGCGGGCGCCTGGGGCCGCCTACGCCGCGTGCTACAATCCGGTTTGTGCGTCGGGTTCACCCAGGACTCAAGCTGGGCCGCTATAAAGAAAAAAGTGGTGCGCCCGACAGGATTCGAACCTGTGGCCTTCGGCTCCGGAGGCCGACGCTCTATCCAACTGAGCTACGGGCGCACTCGCACCCAGCAATCTAGCACCGCCCGAAGGAGGACGTCAAGTGAAAATAAGTAAACGCGCCATCACCATCATCTTCGGCATTCTGGCTGCGGCCTTTGCCATCGGCACCATCTTCCTCTTCACCCCGCAGGGGAACCCGCAGCAGGAGGGCCGGCCCATCCTCTACGTGAACGGCCAGCCCATCAACGAGCTGGAGTTGATGCGCAAAGCGCAGACGAACCCGCTCTTCACCCTCAACCCCACCGGGGTGCTGCGGCCGCTGATCGACACCTACTTCCTGGAACAGGTCATCACCCTCGAGGCGCTGCGGCAGGACGCCGCCCGCATCCGCGTCTCCAGTTCCGAGGTCAAGCAGCAGGTGGACCAGCTGCGCGAGCGCCTGGGGGTCACGGACCGCGAGGGCTACGACCGCTTCCTGCAGTCCATCGGCTACACCGACAGCCAGCTGCGCGACGAGATCCGCACCCAGCTGCGCATCCAGAAGCGCATCGACGAGCTGCGCAAGAAGGTCAAGCTGACGGACGAGGAGGCCCGCTTCTACTACGAGCTGCACAAGGGCGAGTACGCCGCCGAGGACCGCGTCAAGGCGCGCCAGATCGTCCTCGACGACCAGGCCACCGCCGACCAGGTCTACAAGCAGCTGATCGGCGGCGCCGACTTCGCCGAGCTGGCGCGGCAGTACTCCAAGGTGGGCGCGGAGCAGGGCGGCGCGGTGGGCGCCGAGCCGGGCTCGAGCGAACCCGGCCCCGTCACCCGCCTCGTCTTCCCCACCCCCGTGGCCGACGCCGTCTTCCAGCTGAAGAGCGGCGGCATGACCGAGGTCATCGAGACCGGGGGCCGCTACTACATCGTCAAGGTCGAGGAGTTCCTGCCCGGCGGCGACGTCCCCTACGAAGAGGTGGCCGACCGGGTGAAGAGCGACGCCCTCTCGGTCAAGCAGAACGGGGCGGTGGAGAACTACATCCGCGAGGTGCGCGACCGCGCCGTGGTCAAGTTCACCGAGGAGCAGATCCCCTACGAGTACAAGAACCCCGACGTGGCCAAGGTGGGGGACAAGACGATCAAGCTGGCCGACGTCATCCAGGTGGTCTTCTCCGACCAGCAGGTGCCCCAGTTGATCCAGCAGGGCCTAGGCGAACTGGCCGTCTCCTTCTTCTTCCCGGCCGCGACGGACCAGCTGATCACCGAGGAGCTGCTGCTGCAGCAGGCCGAGGCTTCGGGCGAGCCCTTCATCGGCACCCGCGCCCAGAAGGCCCAGGACGTGCAGCTTTGGAAGACGAAGGACGTCACGGTGACCCCGGACGAGGTGCGCGCGTACTACGAGGAGAACCCCGCGCGCTTCAGCATCCCGGCGTCGGCCACCGTCAAGACGGTCAGCTTCAAGGACAAGGAGACCGCCGACAAGTTCCGCGAAAAACTGATCGCCGGCGACCCCCTCGAGGAGCTGGCCAAGGGGCTGGGCGGCCAGGTGAGCGACCTGGGCACGGTCAACCCCGGCAGCGGCCTGCCGCCGGTTGTCGAGCAGCTGGTCTTCGCCACCGACGCCGACTACGCCCGCGCCGGCGACTGGGGCGTCTCCGAGGTCGTCGAGCTGCCCGGCCAGGACAACCAGAAGACCTACATGGTCGTCCTCGTCAAAGACAAGAAGGCCGAGGTCAAGAAGCCCTTCGAGGCCGTCAAGGCCGAGGCCGAGCAGCTGGCGCTGGCCGCCAAGCGGGCCAAGCTGGCCGCCGAGTGGATCGACCAGCTGAAGCAGCAGGCCGGTGTGGAGAACAACATCGTCGACGTGCTCGGCAGCCTCGCGCCCAAGACCGAGGAGCCCGCGACCCAGCAGGCCCCCGACCAGGGCGCGCCGGAGACGCCGGCGCCCGCCGAGGCGCAGCCTGCGGGCGAAGGCGCCAACTAGGCCTCCGAACCCGAGCGGTGCAGGCCGGCCCCTGGGGGCCGGCCTTTTTGCGGTAGACTGGAGGTATGCAAGCCGACCCGGGTTTGGAACGCGCCTTCCGGAAAGTGCGCCTGCTGCTCGAAGGGGACGAGCGCACCCCCGGCCTGACGCGGCAGGACCTGGAGCGGATGGTCGGTTACCCCGAGCGCGGCCAGGGGCCGCTCTCGTACACCCTGCCGCCGCAGGAAGGCCTGGAGGGCGTGCGGGCGGTGCGCTTCTTCTACTACCCCAAGGACCCGGAGGTCACCCTCATCATCGAGGTCGAGGACCACCAGGGGCGACGCCACCTGCGCCACCTCAAGTGGAACGGCCTCGCCTGGATCTCGCCCCCCAGCGGGCTGAAGTCGGAGCTCGTGCCCACGCGGGAGGTCCTCCCCGAAGGCTACGTCGAGATCGGCGGCGACTACTACGTGGGTTTCGCCTCCGAAGAGGCGCACGAACTCGCCGAGCGCGTCTACCTGGGCGAGGCGGGCGGGCAGAAGTACCTGCTCTGCCCCCAGGACTCCACCCGCATCTTCTACGGCCCTTCGGTCGCCCCCGCGGGGCTGATCTGCCCGATCTGCGGCAACACCTCGCTGCTCTTCAAGGCCATTCCCATCGAGGTCTCGCGGCGGGCCCAGGAAGAGCAGCAGGCCTCCGAGGGCAAGCTCGAGGCCAAGCTGGAAACGCTGGTCGAGCAGAACCGCGAGCTCAGCCAGCAGCTCTCCGAGCTGATCAACCTCCTCAAACGCAACCTCGGCTAGCCCGCCTCAGGGGGGCAGCGTCTCCCGGCCGCCCGCCGCCTCGGGCGGAGGCGCCATGCGGTACCCTGCCTCGGCGCGCGTGAGCGCGCCCCGGCCCACCAGCGCCTCCAGGGCGAACTCGGCCCAGGCGACCCCCTCGGCCGCACTCGACGCGTGCGGCGCGGCGAGCTCCGCGAGCGGGGCCACCTCCCGGACGCGCGCCCAGGCGGCCTCCGCCGCGTCGGGCAGCTCCAGGCTGCCCCCCTCCTCGAACCAGGCGGCCACGGCCTCGAGCCCCGGCCGTTCGCCCCACTCCTCGGCGAAGGCGCGGGCGATCAGCTCCCGCGCCAGGGCCTCGGCCCCCACGAGCTCGCCCTCGTACTCGAGCTCGAGCTTGCCGGTGATCGCCGCCAGGCCGCCGTAGACGTCGCGCGGCCGCGCCAGCGGGGCCTCGCCGTGGGTCAGGGCGCGGGCCTCGGCCCCCGCGGCCACCTGCTCGAGCAGCGCGATGGCCAGGCGCTGGCTGACGCCGCTCGCCGGATCCACGCGCGGGTCGCGGCGGGCCAGGAAGGCCACCCGCTCCACCGCGCGGGCCACGAAGTCGGGGATGCGCACGCCTTCGGGCAGGCGCGCCTCGGCGCGGGTGATGCGCATCCCCGCGGCCAGGCTGCGGGGGTAGTGGGTGCGGATCTCGGCGTCGATGCGGTCCTTGAGCGGCGTGACGATGCGCCCGCGGGCGGTGTAGTCCTCGGGGTTGGCGCTGAAAACGAGCCAGACGTCGAGCGGCAGCCGCAGCGGGAAGCCGCGCACCTGGACGTCGCCCTCCTCGAGCACGTTGAACAGCGCCACCTGCACCCGGGCCGGCAGGTCGGGCAGCTCGTTGAGGGCGAAGACGCCGCGGTTGGCGCGGGGAATCAGGCCGTAGTGCACCGCCTCCAGGTCGCCGAGCCCCTCGCCGCGGCGCGCCGCCTTGATGGGGTCGAGCTCGCCGATC
Organism: Oceanithermus profundus DSM 14977; assembly: GCF_000183745.1. NCBI lineage: Bacteria > Thermotogati > Deinococcota > Deinococci > Thermales > Thermaceae > Oceanithermus > Oceanithermus profundus. The sequence goes on from NC_014761.1 coordinate 178,621, forward strand.
AGGTCGGCGACCGTCACGTCGGGGGTGGCCAGCTTCTCCACGTAGCGGTCCTCGGGGGCGAGCCAGACGAGGGGGGCGTCGTCCCCCGCTTCGGCGAGCAGCCGCCGCCCCTCGGGGCTGACCGGCTTCAGCGGGTTGTCGCGCAGCGGGGTGTCGAGGGCCGGCAGCTCGGGGTCGAGCAGGCGCACCAGGCTGCGCAGGATTCGGGTCTTGGCCTGCCCCCGGAGCCCCAGCAGAATGAAGTGCTGCCGCGCCAGCACCGCCCGCACCAGCGCGGGAACGACGGTTTCCTCGTAGCCGTAGACGCCGGGGAAGAGCGGCTCGCCGGTGCGCAGCTTGGCCGCCAGGTTGTCCCGCGCCTCGTCGCGGACGCTGCGCGAGAGCCGCTCGAGCGGCCAGCCGCTCGCCTTCAGCTCGCCCAGGGTGCGCGGCCGCTTCATTCCTCTGCGCCCAGCGCCCGGGCCAGGATGCGCCCGTTGGCCTCCCAGACGGCCAGGTAGTCGTCGCCCGTCTGGCCCAGCAGGTCGAGGAGCGCCGGCTTCACGCCCAGGGTGCGGGCCACGCGCTCGGCCTCGCCTTCGAGCTGCAGCGGCGCGACCAGGTAACCAAGGCCGCTACGTGCGAGCACCTTCGCCGCCTCGGCCAGCTCGCGGGGGCTGGGCTGGGCCGCGGGGTTGGGGGTGATCAGATAGACGCGCTCGAGGCCGTACCGGGCCACCAGGTAGGTGAAGGGGTTCTTGAAGGCCACGAAGCGGTTCGTGGGCGCCGCGGCCAGCCGAACGCGGATCGTCCGGTCGAGCTCGGTGAGCGCGCGTTCGTAGGCGCGGGCGCGCTCCTGATAGGCCGCGGCGTTCTCGGGGTCGAGCTCTCCGGCGACGCGGGCCAGGTCCCGGACCACGAAGGTCATGGCGATTGGGTCGGTCCAGACGTGGGGGTCGGGCGCGCCCGATGGCAGCGGCCGCACCAGGGGCCTGGTCGAGTCCTCGGCGCGGTAGACCCTCGCCTGCAGGTTGTTGGGGCGCACCAGCTTGTCGATCATCCACTCGTCGAGGTCCAGCCCGTTCAGGATCACGAGCCGCGCCCGGGCCACCTTCTTCACGTCGGCGGGGGTGGGGCTGAAGACGTGCGGGTTGGCGCCGGGTGGCACCAGGCTTTCCACCTGCCAGCCGTCCCCCAGCACCGCGCGGGCGAGCGCGGCGTACGGGGGGATCGTGGCCACGGCCAGGGGACGCTCGGCCAGCGCCAGGCCGGCGAGGAGGGTGAGCAGGACGAGAACGCGCTTCATGCCCTCATCTTAGCCTTGCCCGTGAAGGTTTTCCTAAGTTCGCGGCCGGACGCCGAGCCCGGGGCCTGTGGGCCCGACGAGGCGGGGGCCGTCGTAGTCCAGGCCCGTGAAGGGGTCGTTCTTTATCAGCAACGGGCCGTCGAGGTCGGCGTGGTCGGCCAGCGGCGCCAGGTGGGCGGCCGCGCCCACGGCCAGCCGGGTCTCGACCATGCAGCCCAGCATCACCTGCAGGCCGAGGCCGCGGGCGGTCTCGATCATCGCCCGCGCCGGCGCGAGGCCGCCGCTCTTGGCCAGCTTGATCACCACCCCATCCACGTAGGGGGCCCACTCCACCACGTCGCGCACGGTCTTGATGGGTTCGTCGGCGAAGAGGGGGAGGCTCCCTTTCAGCTCGGCGTAGGCCGCGCGTTCTTCGGGCGGGAGGGGCTGTTCCAGGAACTCGACGCCCAGGCGCACCAGCTCGGGGAGGAGGCGGCGCGCGGTCTCGGGCGTCCAGCCGCCGTTGGCGTCGACGCGGATTCGGGCGTCGGGGCGGGCGGCGCGCACCGCCTCGAGCCGCGCCAGGTCGTCCTCCGAGCCCACCTTGAGCTTGAGAACGGGCATCTTCGCGGCGCGGGCCAGGCCGGCCATCTCGTTGGGGTCGCCCATGGCGACGGTGAACGAGGTGGGCGGGGCGCGGTCCGGATCGAGGCCGAAGAGCCGCCACAGCGGCGCGCCCAGCGCCCGGCCCCAGAGGTCGAAGAGCGCCATCTCCAGCGCCGCCCGCGCCGCCCGCGAGCCCCCGGCGGGCAGGCGCGCGAGCCTGCCCTGCAGGCTGGCGGGCGCGCCCTCGAGCCGGGCGCGGGCCCGTTCCAGGTAGGCGGTCACCGCCTCCACGCTTTCGCCGTGGTAGGGCACCACCGCGGCCTCGCCGAGGCCGCCCTCCAGGTCCACGAAGACGGCGGTCCGCGTCCAGCTGGTGCCGTGGGCGATGCGGAAGGGGTGGGCCAGCTCGAGGGTGTAGGTCCGCCAGTCGAGGCGCACGGTCAGACGCGGCCGAGGGCGCGCAGGACGGCCCAGGCGTAGGCGGGGGCTTCGTTGCAGGCGAGCTTGCGGTAGGCCACCGGGCCGGGGATGGGGGTGCCGGATGCGGCCAGGCGGGCGGCCTTTTCCAGGCAGTGGCGGCGCAGGGTGTAGGTCTTGTTGCTCGAGCCCACCCGCACCACCGCGGTGTTCTCGGTGACCTTCTCCACGGTGAAGGCGTCGCCGCGCTTGGTGGCGAGGCGGCGTCCCTCGAGCGCGCGCACGGCCGCCCAGTCGAGCCCCGCGGGGGGTGTGGCCTCGGGGGTGTGAGAAGGGGCCTCGCGCGTGGGGGGCGGCTCCGCGGGGCCGGCCTCCAGCTCCGCCAGGCCGCGCACCACCGCCACGACCAGCCGCCCGGGGCCGTGCACCCCCTGCACCATGATCTGGCCGATGTCGGCCGACTTGCTGGGGCCCGAGTGCAGCGCCAGGGCGCTGGGCGGGTCGTCTGCGAGCCGCCCCAGCGCCTCGCCCAGGTGCTGGACCACCTCGGCCTCGTCCACCCAGACCAGGTGCGCCGGGGGCAGGAGCTGCAGCCTTCGCCCCTCGGCGCTCGAAAGCAGCACGCTGCCGGTGTCGGCCACGGCCGCGAGGGCGCGGCTCACGCCCAGCCCGGCCTCCTCGGGCGGGGCGGTGGGCAGCGCCGGGGCAAGCGGCGCGGGCACGCGCGGGCTCACCGCCGCGCTTTGGAAGCCCGCGGCCCAGTCCGCAAGCCAGGCGCGGGCGGCGGCGGGGCTTTCGAAACGCCGTACCTCCACGCCGCTGGCCTCTGCGTGGGCGAGGAAGCGCTCCACCGCGCTCGCGGCCTCGGCGGCGGGGCGCCAGGGGCCGGTGGGCGCCTCGACCGGCCAGCGGCCCTCGAGGGCGCGGCGCACGCGGCGGAGGATGCGGCGCTTGGCGTCAGGCACCGTCCAGTTCCTCCTCCCAGATCTCGCGGAAGCTCTTGGGGCTGGGCTCGATCGCCCCGTGGCCCGCGGCCCAGGCGCCCAGGACGGGCAGCCAGGGCGCGCCGGTGAGGGGCGCGGCGATCCGGAGCAGCTTGCCCGAAAGCCGGTAGAAGCGCGGCCGCGTCATCACCTCGGCGTAGCCCGCGAAGGCGAGCCGCTCGGCGGCGGGCGCGTGCTTTGCGCTGCGCACCCGCCAGGCGAGGATCTGCTTGGGCAGGGGGATCTTCACCGGGCAGACGTCGGCGCAGGCGGTGCAGAGGCTGCAGGCGTAGCCGAGGTCCTCGGCCAGGCGGGGGTCCTTGAGGCCGGGGGTGAGCACGATGCCGATAGGCCCGGAGTAGACCTGGCCGTAAGCGTGGCCGCCGGTCTGGCGGTAGACGGGGCAGGCGTTGAGGCAGGCGCCGCAGCGGATGCAGGCGAGCGCCTCGTGCATCTCGCGGTCGGCGAGGACGCTGGTGCGGCCGTTGTCCACGAAGACGACGTGCAGGTGCTCGGGCCCGTCGGGCTCTTCGGGTCGGCGCGGGCCGTTGATCAGGCTCACGAAGGTGCCGATCTTCTGGCCGGTGGCGGCGCGCGCCAACAGCTGCAGGAAGACCTCCAGGTCGCACGCGCGCGGCAGCAGCTTCTCGATGCCCACGAGCGCCACGTGCACCCGCGGCGCGCTGGTGGTGAGGCGGATGTTGCCCTCGTTCTCCACCAGCACCACCGTGCCCGTCTCCGCCACCACGAAGTTGGCGCCGCTGATGCCCATGTCGGCGGTCAGGAAGGCCTCGCGCAGCACCCGGCGGGCGGCGGCGGCGAGCGACTCGGGGCCGGCGTCGGGCGGCGTGCCCAGGTGCTCGTGGAAGAGGGCGCGGATCTCCTCGAGCCCCTTGTGGATCGCCGGGCCGACGATGTGGCTGGGGGGCTCGCCCGCGAGCTGGATGATGTACTCGCCCAGGTCGGTCTCGAAGACCTCGACCCCCAACCGCTCCAGCAGTCGGTTCACCCCCAGCTCCTCGCTGAGCATGCTCTTGCCCTTGACCACCCGCCGCACGCCGTAGCGCTCGGCCAGCTCGCGCAGGATCTGCTGCGCGTCCTCGGCGTCCTCGGCCCAGTGGACCTCGGCCCCGCGGGCGGTGAGGCGGCGTTCGGCCTCGAGCAGGTAGCGGTCGAGCCGGCTCAGGGTGTGGCGCTTCGTCGCCGCGGCCCAGTCGCGCCAGGCCTCGGCCTCGACCTCGCCGTAGGCGCGGGCGCGGTTCGCGTCGAAGTGGAGGGTGGCGCGGGTGACGGCCTCGCGCACCTCGGGCGTGCGCTCAAGGGTGCGCCGGGCCGCCGCCTTGTACCCCTCAGCCGCCATGGTGGGCCTCCCAAAGCAGGCTGGCGACGTGCCGCACCGGCACCTTCAGCCCGCGCTTCTTCGCGCGTCCGGCCAGGTGCAGCAGGCAGGCGCCGTCGGCCGAGGTGAGCGCGTCCACCTCGGGCAGGGTGTCGAGCTTACGGTCGGCCATGGCCAGGCTGACGGGCGCGTTCTTGACCGAGAAGACGCCGCCGAAGCCGCAGCACTCCTGGTCGGCCTCCCAGGGCACGACCTCGGCCCCGGCCGCCTCCAGCAGGCGCACCGGCTCCTCCTTTATGCCCAGCTCGCGGCTGACGTGGCAGCCGTGGTGGTAGGCCACCCGCTGGCCCGCGAGCCCCCGGCCCACGCTTCCGACGTTCAGCACCCGCACCAGGAACTCCACCAGCTCGTAGCTGCGCTCCGCCAGGTCCAGCGCCGTGTCGTAGCGGGGGCGGTCGCCCTCGAAGAGGCGGGGGCTGTAGGCGCGCAGCATCGTGGTGCACGAGCCCGAGGGCAGCACCACGTAGTCACACCCCTCGAAGACGTCCTGGGTGTGGGCGGCCATCCTGCGGGCCTCGCCCCAGTGCCCGGCGTTGAAGGCGGGCTGGCCGCAGCAGGTCTGCGCGCGGGGAAAGCGGACCTCCACGCCCAGCGCCCGCAAGAGCCGCACCGCGTCGGCGGCGGCTTCCGCGAAGAACTGGTCGGCCAGGCAGGTGACGAAGAAGCAGACGCGCATCTATGGGGCGATTATACCGGCCCCGTCAGGCCGAACGCCCCGTTCCCGCCGCGGCGAACTTGAGCTCGACCTCGCGCAGGCTCTCGGGGCTGCCCATCACGGTTACCTTGTCGCCCAGGCGCAGCTGGGTGTAGCCGTGGGTGACGATGGCCTGGCCGTCGCGGTGGATGGCCAGCACCAGGGTGTCGGGCGGCAGCCGCAGCTCGCGCAGCAGCGCCCCGTGCAGGGTCGGGTCGCGCAGCTCGATGTCGACGACCTGCTTGCCCTTTTCCAGCCCCAACAGCAGGCTCGCCGCCTGGGGGGCGCGCACGAACTGCTCCAGCAGGCTCAGCGTGGCCATGTTGGGGTCGACGACCAGGGCCCCCAGCTCCTGGAAACGCGGGGCCCAGCTGCGGTCGGCCAGGCGCACCACCAGGCTCTCGGTGCCGTACTTCTCGTAGAAGGTCTCGCAGATGCGGTGGTTCTCGGCGTCGGAGAGCAGGCAGACGACGGCGTCGGCCCCCTCGGCCTCGAGCGCCGCGAGCGTCGCCTCGTCGAGCTCGCGGTAGGGCATGACGGGAAACCCCGCCGCCGCCAGCTCGCCGGCGCGTTCGGGGTCGGGCGTGGCCAGCCGCACCTGCCAGCCGTCGGCGGTGAGGCGGCGGGCGAGGGTGAGTGTTTGGTCGTCGTCGCCGAAGAGGATGACGTCGCGCACGCCGTCGAAGGCGGCGTGCCCCCGGGGGTGGGCCTCGCCCACGGCCAGGAGCGACCACTTGAACAGCGGCGGCCCCACGAGCTGGTTGAGCACGATCAGCCCCACGATCACCGCGGCAAAGGGCTCGCCGAAGCCGGTGAACTCGTCGGCTACCTTCTTGGTGAGCCCCAGGGCCACCCCCGCCTGGGTCACGAAGGCGAGGCCCGAGTAGGCGGCGTGGCGCAGGGGTTCGCGCGCGAGCAGCGCGCCCAGGAAGGAGCCGGAGAAGATGCCGACCATGCGCGCGGCGAAGAGGGCGAGGGCGATGGGCCAGGCGCGGCCCAGCACGTCGAGGGCCAGCCCCGCGCCGGTGAGGGTGAAGAAGGCGATGTAGACCGCGGGGCCCAGGTCCTCGAGGATCTTGGAGAACTCGTCGCGGAAGCCGGTGTAGTTGACGAGCAGGAAGCTCGCAATCATGCCGATGAGCAGGGGCTCGAGCGTCACCGGGGCGTGCAGGAAGCGGTCGCTCGTCGCACGCAGCACGTGGCTCACCGCGAAGATACCGTAGCCCGCGGCGAGCACGACCGCGCCCTTGAGCCAGGCGTGCAGCCGCGTGGCCATGAGGCGCCGGAAGAAGGCGGCGAGCAGGTAGCCCAGCGCCACCGAGGCGGCGATCTCCACCGCCAGCAGCAGCAGGAAGCCCAGGCCCAACGGCCGGTCGTGCACCCAGACGAGGGCCAGCTCGTAGGCCAGGGTGAAGAGGACGATGACGACCACGTCGGTCACGACCGTGACCCCCAGCACGAGCTGGGTGAAGGGCCCCTTGGCGCGCAGCTCGTTGATGATGGCGATGGTGGAGGAGGGCGAGCGGGCCACCAGCACCACCCCGGTCATCAGGGCGACCGCGCGGCGCGCGGGCTCGCCCAGGTCGGGGATGAAGCCGAAGAGGTGGTAGGCCGCCCAGGCGCCCACGAGCGCGATGGTGAAGGTCTGCACCGCGGTCATGACCGCGATGGGGCGCAGCCGCGGCCGCACCTCGCCCAGGTAGAGCTCGGCCCCGGCGGCGAAGGCGATGAAGGCCAGGGCCATCTCGTCGACGAAGCGCAGGCGTTCGAGCTCCTCGGGGGTGATCATGCCCAGCACGTAGGGCCCGATCAGGATGCCCGCGAAGAGGAAGCCGCTGATCAGCGGCAGGTTGTAACGGGTGACGTACTGCCCGATCGTGTTGGCCGCGAGCGCCAGGATGAAAAAGCCGCCGACGAGGACGAGGATTTCGCTGAGGGCTTCCATAGGACGGGCCGCCGAGGGCGGAACACCTAGCAGCTTACCCGATGGGCTCCAGCACCCGCAGCACGGCGAACTTCAGGTAGCGCCCCTCGGGGAACTCGGGCCGGAGCGGGTGGTCGGGGGCGTGGCCGGCCTCGTGCACGATCTGGGTGCGCACCCCGGCGCGCCGCGCCGCCTCGGCGAGCGCCTCGCGAAAGGCGGTCGGGCTCACCTGGGCGGTGCAGCTGGCCGCGGCCAGCAGGCCGCCCGGGCGCACCCGCCGCATCGCGCCCGCGCCCAGCCGGACGTAGGCCCGCAGCGCCGAGCGCAGCTGCGCGCGCTTCTTCGCCAGCGCCGGCGGGTCGAGGACGACGAGGTCGTAGGTCTCCTCGTGGGCGTTCAGGAACTCGAAGACGTCGGCCCGCACGGCCTCGTGCCGCTCCGCCAGTCCGTTCAGCCGCGCGTTCTCGCGGGCGTCGGCGAGCGCGCCTTCGCTGACGTCCACGCTGCGGGCGAAGGCCGCCCCCCCGGCGAGGGCGTAGACCGAGAAGCCGCCGTTGTAGGCGAAGAGGTTGAGCACCCGTGCCCCGGCGGCGAGCTCGCGCACCTTCTGGCGGTTCTCGCGCTGGTCGAGGAAGAGGCCGGTCTTCTGGCCGCGGTGCAGGTCGGCGACGAAGCGCAGGCCGCGCTCGCGCACGGTCAGCTTGGGCGGAGGCGGTTCGCCGTAGAGGGGCTCGAGCCCCTCGGCGTTCCGCAGGACGATGCCCCGGGGCCTCAGCGCCCGCCCCAGCGCCTTCACCACCGCGGGCAGCACCGCCCGGCGCACGCCTTCGCTGTAGGCCTTGACCACCAGGAAGCGCCCGTAGCGGTCGGCCACCAGCCCCGGCAGGAAGTCGCCCTCGCCGAAGAGGAGCCGGTAGGCGTCGGTTTCGGGCGGCACCCACCGGCGGCGCAGCGCCCGCGCCTCCTCCACCCGCGCGGCCAGGTCGGCGGCGGCGGGCACGCGCTCGCGGGCGAAGAGGCGAACGGCCACCTGACCCGCGGCGTCGTAGACGCCCACGGCCTCCGCCCGGCCCGCGACCAGGCGGACCCAGTCGCCGGTCTCGAGCCGGTGGGGGGGAAGGTGGTTGCGGTAGATCCAGGGGTGACCCGAGGCCAGCGCGGTTTCCAGCGAGGGGTCGAGGCGCAGGATGGGCGCGTGCATCGCTCCATCTTACGCCGCGGCGGGGGCGGACGTCCGCGGCGGCCGCGGGCCGCATTTTGTAGAGTGGGCGGTGAGACGGGGCCCGCAAGGGCTCACGGGAGGTGAAATGCTCGAGCTCAGGCAAGACCTCAACGCCAGCGACCAGGTCCGGCATTCCATCGAAGAAGTGCTCGCCGTGGGGCGCACCGCATGGCAGCACTACTTGTTTTTCCGCAGCAAGGTGCACGGCGTCTGCGTCGCCCTCGACGGCGACCTGCAGTCGTGCGAGGCCGACGAGGGGCTGTACCACGAGGCCCTCGTGCACCCCGCGATGCTGGCCCACCCGGCCCCGAAGCGGGTCCTCATCATGGGCGGCGGCGAGGGGGCGACGCTGCGCGAGGTGCTGCGCCACCCCACCGTGACCGAGGTGGTGATGGTCGACCTGGACGAGGAGTTCGTCGGTCTCTGCAAGCGCCTGATCCCCGACTGGGCCGAAGGGGCCTGGGACGATCCGCGGCTCGAGCTGCGGCACGAGGACATCGTGGCCTACCTCGACCACACCCCGGGCGGCTTCGACGTGGTGGTGGGCGACCTCATCGACGCCAGCGAGGCTTCGTCCCCCGCCGCCGAACTGTACGGCCCCGAGTTCTACCGCAAACTCGCCGCGGCGCTCGCCCCGGGGGCGGTGCTCGCCACCCAGGCCGGCCCGCTCACCCCCGCCCAGGTCGCCGGTCACCGCCGGGTGCGGGGGGCGCTGGGCTCGGTCTTCGGCCGGGTGGTGAGCTACGGAATGAACGTTCCCAGCTTCTACAGCCTCTGGGGGTTCGTTCTCGCGGGGGCGGCGGACCTGATCCCCGGCGGTTACGCCGAGCACCGTGCGCTCTTCGAGCTGCGCGCGCACGAGCGCGGGCTCGAGCTCGCCCACACCGGGCCCGAGGCGCTCGCCGCCGCCTTCGCCCTGCCGGCCCGCCTGCAGGCGCTGTTGCAGGGGGCGGCGTGAGCAAACTCAAACTCAGCGGCTTCAACAACCTTCGCAAGCTGCTCAGCTTCAGCTTCTACGACTTCGTGGTGGCCCAGGACGAGGCCGACCGCAAGAGCTACGCCGCCTACCTGAACGAGCGCTACGCGGCCGCGCGCATCCGCGGGCTGCTCGAGCGCATCGCCGAGATCATCGACGCCGAGGTGCTTTCCGCCAGCGAGCAGGACTACGAGCCCTACGGCGCCAGCGCCCTGCTGCTGCTCTCCGACGAGGCGGGCTCGGGGGCGGCGCCCGCCTGGGCGTCCTCGGTGCGCATGCACCTCGACAAGAGCCACATCGCCGCCCACACCTACCCCGACTTCGCCCACCCCGAAGGGATCCTGGGCTTCCGCGTGGACATCGAGCTCTCCACCTGCGGCGAGATCAGCCCGCTGCGTTCGCTCGACGAGATCTTCCGCTTCTTTGACACCGACGTGGTCGTCATCGACTACCTGGTGCGCGGCTACACCCGCGCCGAGGACGGCTCCCACGTCTTCATGGACCACGAGGTGCCCTCGATCGCCCACTTCATCGACCCCGCCATCCTGGACCAGTTCGAGCGCGTCGAGCGCGCCCTCCCCCCGGCCCACACCTGGCAGCTCAAACTGCTGCGCACCGCCGTCGACCCCGCCGAGTACTTCGCCCCCGGGAAGCCGGTCGACGAGGCCCGCCTGGCGGCCGTTCTCGACGAGATGCGCACGATATTTTCACGCTTGTGATACCAGAACATTGTTAAGGTAATAGTTAAATAAAATAATAACGAAACATGGTAGAATGCCCCTACTTACGTATAGTAGGGGAGGACACATGCCAAACAAACCTTGGAAGATGCGATCGATCCTGGCGGCCGCCGCGCTCCTGCTGCTTGCCGCCTGCCAACCCTTCGGCGGCGGCAACGGCGGCGGCAATGGCGGCGGCGGCGATGACGGCAACGGCGGCGGAACCAACCCTCCGCCCTACAACCCCGTCGTCTGCGAGCACACCGGCAGCGGCCAGGACTACGCCGTCGGCCCCGGCCAGCCCTACACCTCGCTCCACGACGTCCCCTGGGACGCCCTCGGCCCAGGCGACACCGTGCGCATCTTCTACCGCGACGAGCCCTACCGCGAGAAGATCGTGATCCGCACCGACGGCAGCGAGGCCGAACCCCTGCGCGTCTGCGGCGTGCCCGGCCCGAACGGCGAACGGCCGATCCTCGACGGCGACGGGGCGGTGAACGACCCCGACGACGCCGGCGCCTACGGCAGCTACGCCCCCATGGAAGGGCTGGCGATGGTCCTGATCTGGAACCGCGACTACGACCTCAAGGTCCACCACGTCGTCATCGAGGGCCTGCACATCCGCAACGCCAAGAACACCTTCACCTACACCCGCATGGACGGCTCTACGGACAACTACGAGGACGGCGCCGCCTGCATCCGCATCCAGGCCGCCGACGACGTGGTCATCCGCGGCAACGAACTGGAGAACTGCGGCAACGGCATCTTCACGATGTCGCAGGGCTACAACGAGGCCCACCTCACCCGCAACCTGCTCATCGAGGGGAACTACCTGCACGGCCATGGCCAGGCCGGCAGCTACCTCGAGCACGGCGTCTACATCCAGGCCATCGGCGTCGTCTACCAGTACAACCGCTTCGGCCCCAACGACCCCGGCTCGGACGGCGTCACCCTCAAGGAGCGCGTGGCCGGATCGGTGATCCGCTACAACTGGTTCGACTCCGGGAGCGCGCGCACCCTCGACCTGGTCGAGGTGGAGGACGCCGCGCCCTGGTATCTCGTCTCCGAGTACCTGCGGGAACTGGGCTGCGACAGCGTCGACAACTGCCCTGGCCTCGACCCCGACCGCCTCGCCAAGGTGCAGGAGGCCGAGGCCGCCTACCGCAAGAGCTACGTCTACGGCAACTTCTTCCGCCACGTCGGCAGCACGACCAAGTCCGGCAACCTCGTTCACTACGGCAGCGACAACGACCCCGCGCTTTCCCACAACGGCACCCTCTACTTCTACGGCAACACCGTGCTCGTCCTGCAGGACCGCGACGACGCCTGGCGCTTCCGCCTCTTCTACCTGGGCAACCGCGACGCCCCCTCGCGCTCGCTGGAGACGGTGGAGATGTTCAACAACATCGTCTACTTCACGGGCGAGAGCGGCGAGGCCTCGTACTTCTGCCTGGACGACAACAACCAGGGCACGATCCACTTCGGCGTGAACTGGCTCTCGGACGACTGGCAGATGGACGGGGCGGCTTCGGAGTGCTACTACGCCGGGGCGGCGGGCGCGCCCACGGTGACCGGAGTGGAGAACCTGCTCGACGTCGCCGGCGCTCCGGTTCCCCTCGACCCGGCGACCCTCGAGCCGGTGGACACCCCGCTGGTCCGCGACCAAGCCCAGCCCCTGCCCGAGGGCCTGCCCCCGATCGACTACCAGTACCGGCGCCACCTCCAGGCCGAGCCGCGGCCCGACGCGAGCGACCTGGGCGCGCGCGACCTGCCCTGAGCGGCGCGGTCCAGCTCCCCGCCCGGACCGGGCGGGGAGCTGCTATAATCAAACCTTGCGGCCCGAGTCGGGCCAGCCCACGAGCGAAAGGGGGTGAACATGCCACAGTACGACGTGGGGATCATCCTGAACCCCAACCTCGAGCCCACCCAGCTCCAGCTGGAGAAGGACATGATCCAGGCGGCGCTGGACAAGCACAAGGCCGAGGTGAAAGCGATCGACGAGTGGGGCAACCGCCGCCTCGCCTACCCCATCGAGAAGGACCCGGAAGGTTACTACATCTTCTACACGGTCGAGATGGAGGCGGGCGAAGCCGCGCCCCTGGAAGCCGAGTTGCGCATCCGCGACAACGTGCGGCGTGTGCTCATCGTGCGCGACCGACCCGAGTGGAAGACCAAGAAGGGCTAGCTTAAGCTAGAATGTTCCTATGGCGAAAGGTTTGAACCGAATCCTGCTGATCGGGACCGTGACCCAGACCCCGGAGATGCGCTACACCCCGGGCGGTCTGGCGGTGCTCGAGGTGACCGTGGCCGGCAACGACCGCGTCACCACCGAGACGGGCGAAGAGCGCGAGCTGGCCTGGTACCACCGGGTCAAGATGTTCGGGCGCTACGCCGAGATGCTGGTCGAGCAGCTTACCGCCGGCACCCCGGTGCTGGTGGACGGCCGCCTCGACTACCGCAGCTGGGAGGCCGAAGGCGGCCGCCGCAGCGCGGTGGACGTGCGCGTGGACCGCATCGAGGTGCTCGACCGGGCGGACAAGGGGGACGAGCAGACCGTCTCCGACGCCCGTGGCCAGGAGCGCCTGCGCGAAGGGCTCAACGAGGTGGTCCTGATCGGCAACCTGACCCGCGACCCCGAGCTGCGCTACACCCCCCAGGGAACGGCGGTCATCCGCATCGGCCTGGCGGTGAACGAGCGCTACGTCTCGCGCGGCAGCGAGCAGGAAAAGACGCACTTCTTCGACGTGCAGGCCTGGCGCGAACTCGCCGAGTGGGCCGCCGGCCTGAAGAAGGGCGGCGGCCTTTTCGTCATGGGACGCCTGGTCAACGACTCGTGGACGACGCAGACCGGAGAGCGCCGCTTCACCACGCGGGTGGAAGCCAACCGGCTGGAACGCCTCGCACGTGGCCCCGGACGTAGTGGTGGGACCGGTGCCCCTGCCAAGCAGGCCCAGACGGGCGGGGTGGATATCGACGAAGGCCTCGAAGACTTCCCACCGGAGGAGGATTTACCGTTTTGAGCAGCAGAAGACCCCGCGGACCCCGCAGGTTCCGCAAACCCAAGGTATGCCAGTTCTGCACCGGCGAACTGGAGATTACCGATTACAAGGACGCCAAGATGCTGAAGCGCTTCATCTCGGAGACCGGCAAGATCCTGCCGCGTCGCCGCACCGGCGTGTGCGCCAAGCACCAGCGTCGCCTCGCCACCACGATCAAGCGCGCCCGCATCCTGGCGATCATCCCCTTCACCGAGAAGCTGGTCCGTAAGTAGGAGGCCCCCGTGAAAGTCATCCTGCTCGAACCCGTGGAAAAACTCGGTGACGTGGGCCAGGTCGTCAACGTCAAACCGGGCTACGCCCGCAACTACCTGCTGCCGCGCGGGCTCGCGGCCCTCGCCACCGAGGCCAACCTCAAGGCGCTCGAGGCCAAGATCCGCGCCCAGGCCAAGAAGGCCGCCGAGCGCAAGGCCGAGGCCGAGCGCCTCAAGGAGATCCTCGAGCCGCTTACCCTGACCCTCAAGGTCAAGGCGGGCGAGACGAAGATCTACGGCTCGGTCACGAGCCGCGACATCGCCGAGGCGCTCGAGAAGCAGCACGAGATCACCATCGACCCCAAGCGCCTGCAGCTGGCCAAGCCCATCAAGGAGCTGGGCAGCTACGAGCTGGTCTACAAGCCACACCCCGAGGTGCCCATCCAGCTCAAGGTCGTGGTCGAGAGCGAAGAAAACGGCGGCTGAGCCTTTCGCCCGCCGTACCGAACCGCCGCCCCGTGGGGCGGCGGTTCTTTCGTCGTGCGCGGCGTCCGCCGCCCGGGCTAGGGGGTCGGGGGCTGGGGCAGAATCAGGACCTCCTCGAGCCGCTCCCCGCCCGCCAACTGGGCCAGGTCGCCGCTGGGCAGGGCGTAGCCGTCGGCTGCTGCGTAGTTCACCGCGTACCCCAGGTCGTCCAGGCTGCCGACGGTCACCCGGCTCAGGGGCGCGACGGCGCCGTCGATCCACCCCGTCATCAGCTCGGTGTCGAAGGTGGCCTCGCGCCAGTGGCCGCACTTGGTTCCCGCACCCCCGGTGTTCTCCACGTGCACCTCACCCACCGCCCCGAGCGCATGCCAGGCGTCCATGGCCGCGGGGCCGTCGTAGGTCACGTCGCTGGCGTCCTGGCAGTTGGCGGCGTTGTGGTTCAGGAAGGCGAACGGCCCCGCCTCCCAGAGGGTGCCGATCCCGAGCACGTGGCCCATCTCGTGCAGGATCACGACCTCGAGGGTGCCGTTCTGCTTCATGCGGTCCAGATCGGCCGAGTCGAACTGCATGACCCCGAAGAAGGGCAGGTAGTAGTCCGGCTGGCCGGCGTCGCCGCGCACGTAGCAGGGCCCGGCGCTGCCCAGGATGCCGTAAGCTCCGTCGATGGGCACCACGTCGGCCACGATCAGGAGATCGTCGATCGTCCCCTGGTAGCCGGGGTTGCGGTCCAGGCAGGCCCCCGCGGGAACGTTCACCTGGACGTCGCTCAGGTCGCCGGTGAGGACCTGTTCCCAGCGCGCGGCGGCGTTTTCGAAGGCGGCGCGCACGTCGGGGTCGGCGGGTTCTTCGACGAAAAGGATCCGGATGTCGAAGGCCCCCGGGTTGGAGGGCGCGGCGACGCGCACGAGCGCCTCCGCCGAACTGCGGCCGCCGCGGCCGTCCTCGACCGTGAAGACGGCCCGGTAGGTGCCGGGCTGTTCGTAGGTGTGGGCGACGCTCCCGCTGCAGAGCGCCTGGCTCTGCCCGTCGCCGAAGTCGAGGGCGCAGGTCAGCGCGTCGCCGTCGGGGTCGGAGCTCGTGAGCCCGAAGGTAACGCTCAGCGGGGCGGTGCCCGAGGCCGGGTCGACGGTAAGCGTGGCCGAGGGCGGACGGTTGGGCGCCGCCGCCTCGATCGTCTGTTCGGCCCGGGCGGTACCTCCCTGCCCGTCGCGGACGGTCAGCACCGCGGTGTAACGGCCGGCGTCGGCGTAGGTGTGGCCGACGGCGGTGCCGCACGCGAGCGCGGCCGAGGCGCCGTCCCCGAACGCGAGGCTGCAGGTCAGCGCGTCGCCGTCGGGATCGGAGGCGGCGGTGGTGAAGCGCACGGTCAGGGGCGGGGCGCCCGTGGTCGGGTCGGCGGCGAGGGCGGCGGTGGGGGGCCGGTTCTGCGGCGACGCGCAGTTGCGCACCACCGTCACCTCGGTCCGGGCGCCGCCGCCCGCGAGGGTCAGGCGGGCGCTCTCGCTGCCGGCCGCTTCACAGGCGGCGACGCGGACGGCGAGCTGCGTTTCCGATGCGGGATCCAGCGTTCCGGACGACGGGTTCACCGTGATCCAGGCGCGGTCGGCGGTCGCCGTGAACGACCCCGCGGCGCCCCCGGCGTTGCGGAGGCGCAGGTTCTGAGGATCTGGGGCGGCGCCGCCAACGGTGGCGTCGAAGGTCAGCCGGGCGGGTTCCGCCACCCAGGTGGGCGCATCGGCGGCGCCCACCGTGATCGTCCGGGCCGCCTGGGTGTCGGTGACGCCGTCGCTTACGGTCAGTACCGCGGTGTACGCACCGGGTTCGAGGTAGCTGTGCGCCGTCTCGCCTCCGCAGACGCGCACCGGCGGGCCGCCGTCGCCGAAGTCGAGTTCGCAGTCAAGCGCGTCGCCGTCGGGGTCGGAGCTTTCGACGCGGAAGACGACGCTCAGCGGGGGCGCCCCCTGCTGCGGCGAGGCCGTGAGCACCGCGGTCGGCGGGGCGTTGTCGCTGGTGCATTCGTGCACCACGCGTACCGTGGCGCGCGCCCCCGGCCCGGTAACCACGATCAGGCCGGCGCGCAGTTCCGCGCCGCTGCAGCCGCTCACGCCGACGCGCAGCGCAGCCGAAGCGCCGGGGGCGAGTCGGCCCGCTCCCGGTTCGACGAGGATCCAGTCGCTGCTCGGCTCGACGCGAAAGTCGGCGGCGGAGCGGCCCGCGTTGCGCAGGACGAAGGAGGCGGTGGGGGCGGTGACGCCCGCGGGACCGCGAAACAGCAGCGCGTCCGGTTCGACCTCCCAGATGACGGGGTCGGGTTGGAACGGGTTCGTGCAGGCGGCGAGCAGCCACAGCCCGGAAACGATGGCCAGGGCCCTGGCCGCACGGCGAAGGGTGGGGTTCCAGCGTCGGTTCACGTGCGCTCCTCGTCCCGGGTGCAGGTTGGGGGCAGGGTTCCGGGGGCGGCGGGCCGGCGCTGCCGGGGCGCGCCGCCTGCGGCTATCCTACTGCAGCCGCGTTCGTTTTCACCACCCGCGGCCCGGTCGCTGGTAGCATAAGGTCCCTTTAGGGGGACGTATCGGGAGCTCGATATCATGGCCGAACCGGCGAGAAGCCTGCCCACGGGGCGTATCCCCCCTCACAACCTGGAAGCCGAGGCCAGCGTGCTGGGCTCGGCCCTCGTGGACAACGAGGCCATCGACCGCATCGAAGGCTTGATCACGCCCGACGTCTTCTACAAGGAGGCTCACCGCAAGATCTGGCGGGCCATGGAGGCGTTGCGCACCCGTAGCGAGCCGGTGGACCTGGTCACCCTCTCGGAAGAACTCAAGAAGGCGGGCGAGCTCGACGAGGTGGGCGGCCTCACCTACCTGGTGGGGCTCAGCGAGGCCACCCCCACCGCCGCCTACGCCGAGCACTACGCCCGCATTGTCGCCGAGAAGGCGGTGCTGCGGCGCCTCATCGCCGCCGCCGGCGAGGTGATGCGGCTGGCCTACGACGAGGCCGGCAGCGTGGAGGAGATCGTCGACCAGGCGGGCAAGCTCATCCTCGACGTGGCCACCCACGGCCCCCGGCACGACTTTCAGGAGATGCGCGAACTCGTCACCGAGGCCCACGAGCGCATCGCCCGGCTGCGCGAGCACGGGGCCGCCGGCGACATGCTAGCCACCGGGTTCGCCGACCTGGACCGCATGATCGGCGGGCTGGGCCCCGGCAGCCTCAACATCATCGCCGCCCGCCCCTCGATGGGCAAGACGGCCTTCGCGCTCACCATCGCCCAGAACGTGGCCCTGCGCGACGGCACCCCGGTGGCGCTCTTCTCCCTGGAGATGCCCGCGATCGACCTGGTGCTGCGCATGCTCTCGAGCGAGGCGCGGGTGGACATGAACCGCATCCGTCAGGCGCAGCTCTCCGACCGCGACTACGAGCGGCTCGTCACCGCCGCGGGCCGAATCTACGAGGCGCCGGTCTTCATCGACGACACCCCGGGCCTCACCCTGATGGAGCTGCGGGCGCGGGCGCGCCGGCTCGCGGTGCACCACAAGGTGGGCCTGATCGTCATCGACTACATGCAGCTGATGAGCGGCGGCCAGTCCACCCGCAGCGGCGAGAACCGCCAGCAGGAGATCGCCGCGATCAGCCGCGGCCTCAAGGGCCTGGCGCGCGAGCTGGAGGTGCCGGTGGTGGCCCTCAGCCAGCTCAGCCGCGCGGTGGAGAGCCGCCCCAACAAGCGCCCCATGCTCAGCGACCTGCGCGAGTCGGGCTCGATCGAGCAGGACGCCGACCTGGTTCTCTTCATCTACCGCGACGACTACTACAACGAGCACTCCGAGAAGGCGGGCATCGCCGAGATCATCATCGGCAAGCAGCGCAACGGTCCGGTGGGCACGGTCGAGCTGCAGTTTCACGCCGCCCACGTGCGCTTCAACGACCTAGCGCACGGGGACTTCTAGCTTCGGGGCTTGAACCGCTGCCACAGCCGGCGCAGCTCGGCGCGCATGCGCTTGGGGTCGTCCGCGTAGGCCGCCTCGATGCGGGCCTGTTCGGCGCGGAAGGCTTCGAGCCGCGCCGCCTCGTCGCGGGCCGGTTCCGGGGCGACCTCCATCCCGTCGTGAGCAAAACGCACCCACTCCCCCGCCCGGGCCGCCACCGCGTCCAGTTCCTCGGGGGTCATGCGCACGCTCTCGTAGACGTGGGTGAAGACCAGGCGGCGGGCGCGCCCGCGCCAGACCTCGAGGGCCTCGTCGAAGGTGTAGAAGGTCCGCCAGGCCTCGTGCTCGGGGGGGAGCTCGAAGGGGAGGGCGTCCAGGGGCGGGATGGGCATCTGCACCACGGCCCAGTCCAGCGGCCCCTCGGGCAGCGGCAGGCTGCGCAGGTGGTCGGGGGCGTAGAGGCCGCGCACGCGGTCGGTTTCGAAGAGGTAGGCGAAGACGGGTTCCTCGAACGCGTGCGCGAGCGGCGTGACGCGGATCCCGCCGAGCTCGAAGGGGCGGCCCGGAGGCACCAGGTGAAGTTCCAGGTAGCCGGCGTCTACGAGGTGATCGAGCGGGTAACGCTCGGCCAGCACCGGGTAGAGGGGGCGCGGCAGCCAGCCCTCGACCGGCCTTCCCGAGGCCTGCGCCAGGAACTGCACCACCCGCAGGCCCGCGGCGTGGTCGGGGTGGGCGTGGGTCCAGGCGACGCGGCGCGGGGCGAGGTCGTGGCCGGTGAGCTGCTGGTTGGCCTCCTCGGGCGTGTCGATCAGCAGGTCCGCCTCGGGCAGGTAGAGGCTGGGGCCGGTGCGCACCGCGCGGCCGCCTTCGCGCCGGGCGAGGGCGCACAACCGGCAACCGCATCCCGCCTTGGGGGTGGGTTGCGAGCCGGCGCTGCCCAGGACGAGGGGGCGCATGGGTTCAGCTTACTTGGCGGGTTCCACCTTGTCGCGCTGCAGGAGCTTGTGCAGGTAGTAGCGGACCTGGTCGAGCGGGAGCCGCAGATCGTGGGCGATCTCGCGCGCGGTGGCGCCTTCGTCGCGCAGCAGAAGCGGGCCGGCGGCGCGCAGGAAGAGGCTGCCGTCGGGGTTGGCGAGCGCCGTCAGCCGGAACCGCCGGTCGGGGTCGGGCAGCCGGTCGAGGTAGCGCAGGCGTTCGTCGTACTGGGTGAAGACGGTGAGCAGCAGCTTGTCGAGCGGCCAGTTGAGCGGCGGGTCGCAAGGGGTGCGGAAGGGCTTGGCCGTGAACTCGAAGGCCGCCTGGGTGCCCGCGGCCAGCTCGGCCATCAGCGCCTTGGCCTGCAGGGGGTCGAGGAAGGCCCCGTTCATGCGCACGCAGCGTAGCTTCTTGCGCTTGATGAAGAGCTGAGCGGAGCGGCGGCGCGGCAGGTTCCAGAGCTCGAGCACGCCCTCCATGTTCGCGATCAGCGCGACGAGCTGCGCGAAGTCCAGCTCTTTGAGATTGCCGCTAAGCTCCATGTAGTGCTTCACCCCGCTCGACGATTCCTCTCGATTATAGCGGGTTGCTGCGGCGCTGTCTGGTTCAGTTCAGTTCTTCGCGGTAGACGAGGGCCTCGGCCACGTGCGCTTCCGTCACGGCCTCCGAGCCCGCCAGGTCGGCGACGGTGCGCGCCACCCGCTGCACCTTGTCGTAGCTGCGGCCGGTGAGCTGGAGCTTGCGGGCGGCCGCGGCCAGCAGCCCCCGTGCGCCCTCGTCGAGCCGGAGGGCCGCCGCCAGCTCCCGCCCCACCAGCTCGCCGTTGGGCCTTCCCTGGCGCGCCTTCATCCGATCGCGCGCCGCCAGCACCCGTTCGCGTACGGCCGCGGTGGGTTCGCCCTCGGGGGCGCGGGAAAGCTCGGCCGCGGTCAGGCGGGGCACGCCGACGACGAGGTCGAAGCGGTCGAGCAGCGGACCGGAGATGCGGCCGGTGTAGCGCCGGCGGGCGGTGAGCGAGCAGGTGCAGGCCCGCTCGGGGTCGCCGTACCAGCCGCAGGGGCAGGGGTTCATGGCCGCGACCAGCAGGAAGCGCGCGGGGAAGGTCAGGCTCGCCTTGGCGCGGCTCACCGTCACCACCCCGTCCTCGAGCGGCTGCCGGAGCACTTCGAGGGTGCGCCGGGGAAACTCGGGCAGCTCGTCGAGGAAGAGCACCCCGCGGTGGGCCAGGCTGATCTCGCCCGGCTTGGGCACCGCCCCGCCGCCGATCAGGCCGGCGTCGGAGGTGGTGTGGTGGGGGCTGCGGAACGGCGGCCGCTGCACCAGGCCCCGCATCAGGCGGCCGGCGGCGGCGTGGATGCGCGTCACCTCCAGCGCCTCTTCGCGCCCCAGCGCCGGCAGCAGGTAGGGCAGCCGCCGGGCCAGCATCGTCTTGCCCGAGCCGGGGGTGCCCACCATCAGCAGGTGGTGGAAGCCGGCGGCGGCGATCTCCACCGCGCGCTTGGCCTTGGCCTGCCCCTTGACGTCGGCGAGGTCGAGCAGCTCGTCCAGCGCCTCCGCCGGGTCGGGCGGCCGCGACGGCTCGAGCTCCCGGTCGCCCAGCAGAAAGGCCACCGCCTCGCTCAGCGTGCGCGGGGCGTAGACCTCGAGCCCCTCGATCACGCTCGCCTCCTCGGCCGAGCCCGGCGGCAGCAGCAGCCGCGTCTGCTCGTTCTCCAGCGCCCCCAGCGCCAGGTTGATGGCCCCGCTGATGGGCCTGAGCTCGCCGTCGAGCGCCAGCTCGCCGGCCACCGCCCAGCCCTCCAGTCTCTCCGCCGGGACCACCCCCTGGGCCGCCAGCAGTGCCAGGGCGATCGGCAGGTCGTACAGCGGCCCCTCCTTGCGCAGCTCGGCCGGGGCCAGGTTGACCACGATCCGCATCTGCGGGTAGGGAAAACCGCTGTTCTTGAGCGCGGCGCGCACCCGGTCGCGCGATTCGTTCACCGCCGCGTCGGGCAGCCCCACCACCGTGAAGCCGGGAAAGCCGGGCGAGACATCGGCCTCGACCACGACGGGCAGGGCGTCGAGGCCGTGCAGGGTGAAGGAGCGGGCGCGGGCCAGCATGGGTTGGAGTTATTTTACATGCGACCGCTTCCGGGGTTCGGGGAGCGGGAACGGTTCTTGGGCGGAGGGACGTGGTTGAGCCTGGGCGGATCCAGGCGGGTGTAGAGCCAGACGGCCAGACCCGCCACCCCGCTGAAGATCAGCGGCTCCCAGGAAGCGGCCGCGGGGCCGAGCGCGGGCAGGACGAAGAGCTCAGCGAAGGCTACGGCCAGGCCGGCCGTGACGCTCATGGCGGCTATGCTGGGCTCGTGCACGACGACCCCCGGCGGCAGCCGCACCCCGTGGCGGCGGCGCTGGGCGAGCAGCTTCAGCACCCCCGGGTGGCGGCGCCAGTCGGGCAGCTCAAGTTCGGGCCGCAGCTCGCGCAGGCAGTCCCAGACGTCGTACCAGCCCTCGAGCCCTAGGTCCAGCGGCCAGGTTTCGCGCGCCAGCTCCAGGAGCAGCGCCGGCCGCCAGGGTTGCCAGGAGGCGGCCCGGTACCAATCGAGCCGCACCGCCCGCAGCGCGGCCAGCCGGCGCGCGTCGCTCCCGCGGGAGATCCAGAGCGGCGAGACCTCGTAGACGAGCGGCTTTCTGACGCGCAGCGTTTCGTAGACGAGCAGCGCGCCGCCCAGGACGATTGCCGCGGGAACGAGAAACGGGGTCATCCCCAGGGCCAGGAAGCGCAGCCCCAGCCCAACGAGGGCGAGCCCCAGCACCGCCCGCCCCAGGCGCACCGGCGGCCGGGGGACGGGGCGTTCCGCACGGGCGCAGCTGCGTCCGGGGGTGTGCGGATTCACGGCGCGCGCTCCCGACGCGGGCGCACCGCCACGCGGATCTTCTTGAACTTGCGGTTGGCGAGCTGCGCCGCGAGGCCGCCGGCCCCGTAGACCGCAGGATCGGGGATCGCCGTCCCCCAGCGCGCGCTCGTGAAATCGTTGAGCACTAGGCCCGCAAGAAAAGCCACGCCCCCGCTCAGCCAGAGCACCCACTTGGGCGGGTCTTCGACGTCGGTGCTGACCTGCAGGGGGACGTGGTAGGGCACCTCGTGCGTCTGCGCCAGCGCCTCGTGCACCGCCTCCGTGCACCACCAGGGAAGCATCTTGGGGCGCTTTTCCCGCAGGGCCTCCCAGAGCACGTCCCAGTTGTCGTGCGTCAGCGGCACGATCCAGCGGTCGCCGCCCCAGTCGAGCACGATCCGCAGTTCGGCGAGCAGGTCGGGGCGCAGCAGGTACGGGTCGTACCAGGACAGGGCCACCCCGCGCACCGCACCCAGGTCGCGGCAGTCCCTGCCGCGGCAGAGCCGCGCCCCTCGCAGCTCCAGCGCGGGCTTCCAGCGGGCGCGCGCCAGACCCACGAGCGCGTCGAGGCCGCCCGCCGCCATCAGCCACCCCAGCCCCAGCTGCAGGGGGTTCTGGCCCGCCGCGCGCAACGCCGCAACCCCGATACCCACCAGCAGCAGGGCCTCCAGGGCCTGGATGCGCGACCTGGAGGAAGCCTCCCGGCCTGGGCGCAACCATACGGAGGCGCGGTTATTCATCGGCGGCCCCGCACCGCAACGGCCCTCCAGGCAACCCGTGCAACATAGGAACCAATATAAACGATGGCGGACCGCCGGATGGTTCGTCGGCGCCGTCGCTAAAATGCAGGTATGACCCGTCGTTGGTGGACCGTCGACCTGAACCGCCGTTCGCTGACCGAGCGCCGGCTCGGGCCGGAGGAGGTGCTGCGCGGGGGGCGCTGGCGCACGGTGCATGAGCTGCAGCGCCTCGGGGCGGCCGGCGCGGACCCGCTTGCTCCGGACAACCCCGTCGTGCTCGCCGCCGGCCCCTTCGCCGGCTCCAGCTACTCCAACGCCAACCGCCTCAGCGTGGGCACCCGCAGTCCGCTGACCGGGGGTGTCAAGGAGGCCAACTCGGGGGGCACGCTCGCCTACGCGTTGGGGCGGATCGGCGTCGCCGGGCTCACCCTCGTGGGTGCGGCTCCGGACTGGGTGGTGCTGGTGCTGGGCCCGGACGGGGTGCGCTTCGCGGACGCCGCGCCCTACCTGGGGCTGGGCAACTACGCGGCCGCCGAGCACCTGTGGAACGACTTTCCCGCGGCCGCCAGTCTGGCCCTCGTCGGACCGGTGGCCGAGTACGGAGGGCTGCTGGCCGGCCTCGCCGTCACCGACACCGACGGCCAGCCGGGTCGGCTCGCGGCCCGCGGCGGCGTGGGCGCCGTCTTCGGCGCCAAGCGCGTCAAGGCGATCGTCGTGGAAGAGGGCGCGTCCCCCGCCTTCGCCGGCGACGCCGCCTTCAAGGACGCCATGCGCGCCTACGCGCGGGCGCTGCTCGCGAGCGACGGCATCAAGCGCTACACCAGCGTGGGCACCGCGGGGATGGGCGACTTCCAGAACATGTTCGGCGGCCTGCCGGTGAAAAACTTCTCGCGCGGCCGCCTGGCCGAGGGGGAGAACCCGCTCGGCGGCGAGGCGCTCCGGCGGCTCATCCTGGAGCGCGACGGCGAGGGGGCCACGGCGCACGCCTGCATGCCGGGCTGCGTGATCCGCTGCTCCAACAAGGTGCCCGACGCCTGGGGAAAGGTGGTGGTCAGCCCGCTCGAGTACGAGACCCTGGGTCTGGTGGGCAGCAACCTGGGCTTCGACGACCTCGACGCCGTGGCCCGGATGAACCGCTGGGCCAATGACCTGGGCGTCGACACCATCGAGTTCGGCGCCGCCCTGGGGGTGGCCATGGACGCGGGCCTGGGCCCCTGGGCCGACCTGGACTTCGTCGAGGACGTCTACCGCGCCCTGCTCGCGGGCACGGAGGAGGGGCGGCGCTACGCGGCGGGGGCCGCGCGGCTCGGCCGCGCGCTCGGGCACGCGCGCGTCCCGGTGGTGCGCGACCAGGGCATCAGCGCCTACGACCCGCGCGTCGTCGAGGGCACCGGCGTGACCTACATGACGACGCCGCAGGGGGCGGACCATACCGCGGGCAACGTCCCCCGCGAAAACCCCGGCGAGCGCAGCCTCGAAGAGCTGATGGACCTGAGCTTCGCCGCCCAGGTGAACGCCGCGGCTTCGGACGCGCTGGGGCTGTGCATCTTCGGGGGCAGCGTCACCTACGCGCAGAAGGACGCCGCCGTGCGCGCCGCGGCGCTGGCCGCGGGCCTGGACGAGGAGCCGGACGCGGCCGCCTTCGACCGGCTAGGCCGCGAGGTGCTGGCCCTGGAGCTCGCCTTCAACCGCGCCGCCGGCCAGCCCGAGGTGGCCCCGCTGCCGCGCTTCATGTACGAAGAGCCGCTGCCGCCGCGCAACCTCACCGCGCGGCTCGATCCCGAGCGGATCGCCGGGTTCTGGAAACGGCTCGAGCGCTAGCGCGCGGCCACGCCGTAGAGGAAGACCCGCTCGATCAGCCGCCCGTCGTAGGCGTCCTCGTTGTCGGGTTCCACGAAGCCCTTGGCGGCGGGGTGGAAGAGCAGCGAGAGGAAGAGCTCGGCCAGGTCGTGCGCGGGTTCGGGCCGCACCTCGCCGGCGTCGATGCCCGCCTGCAGGATCCCGGCGACGACCCCCACCAGCCGGTTCTTGAGCGCCACGAAGCGCTCGTCCTTGGTCAGGCTGGGCAGCGAGTTGGCGGTCAGCAGCGCGTGGAAGGCGCCGCGGTTCTGCTTCTGGAAGGCGATGGCCGAACGCACCAGCCGCCGCAGCTGCGGCTCGAAGCCCTCGGGCCCCTCGCCGGCGATCGCCTCGAACTCGGCGATCAGCTCCTCCATCTTCCACTCCACCAGCGCCTTGAGAATCGATTGCTTGTCGCCGAAGTACTTGTAGAGCGCGGGGCGGGTGAGTAGCGCCCGCTCCGCGATGTCGTCCATCGTCGTCTTGGGGTAGCCCTTCTCGGTGAACACGTCGAGGGCGGCGCTGAGGATCTCGCGGATCCGCTTCTCGCGCCGTTTTTCCTGAAGGCTGGCCGTCTCCGTGTTCATCGACGCCCCCATTATGGCAGACTCCCCGCGCCCCCGTGCGCGGAGGCTTGACACAGTGTATAGCAAAGTATACAGTCTGTAAACGTGTTAGATACCTTGTCCTATGAAAGGGGCGTAACCCAACGTGCATCTACTTAGTCAGATGGCCATCCGGCACCCTTGGCGGGTGATCGGGCTCTTCCTCGTTCTGAGCGCGGCCTTCGGGGCCGGGCTGCGGGGGCTGGAGCTGGACAACTCGCCGGAGTCGCTGGTGCCGCCCGACCTGCCCGCCAAGCTGCTGCTCGACCAGGCGCGCGAGACCTTCGGCGGCGGCGAGATGGAGCTCGCCGCGCTCGAGGGCGAGGTCTGGACCCCGGCGGCGCTCGAGCAGCTGCGCGCCGCCACCGACGCCGTCGCCGCCGTCGAGGGCGTCCAGCGCGTCACCAGCCTGGCGAACGCCAAGCGCATGGAGGAGGACGACGGCTTCCTGCTCGTCGAGGACCTGCTCCCCGAGACGCTCGACGAGGCCGACGTCGCCGGCATCCGCGCCTACGTGGAAGGGCACCCGCTCTACGCCGGCCGCCTGGTCAGCGCGGACGGCCGCTACGCGGCGGTGATCGTCGAGGTGGACCCCGCCGCCGACATGAAGCGGCTCAACCACGAGATCGGCGCGGCCCTGGCGGCCACCTGGGACGGGCCCGTGCACCTGGCGGGGACCCCCGCGCTCTCGGGGTACATCCTCGACACGATGGCGCGCGACATCCCGCGGCAGCTGCTGCTCGCGATCGGGATCATCGGCCTCGTCTTCTTCGTCAACTTCCGCAGCCAGCGCGGGGTGCTGCTGCCGCTGCTCACCGTGCTGGTGGCGCTGGTCTGGGCGCTGGGGCTCGGGGGCTGGCTCGGCTTCAAGCTGGGGATGATCAGCTCCATCCTGCCGGTCGTGGTGCTGGCCGTGGGCAGCTCGTTCACCCTGCACGTGCTCAACCGCTTCTACCACGAGCTGGCCGCGGGCGCGTCCCGCCGCGAGTCCGTGCTGCTGGCGACCCGGGAGACGGGGCTGGGCGTGCTCGTCTCCGCGCTGGCCGCGGGGGCGGGGCTGGCGGCGCTCTTCACCTCGAGCATCCCCCAGATCAAGTCGTTCGGGCTGCTCGCCGCCTTCGGGGTGCTCGCCGCCTTCCTGGCCTCCTCGCTGCTCGTGCCCTCGATCCTGGTCCTGCTGAAGAACCCCCGCCGGATCATGGATCCCGAACGCCCCGACGCGATCAGCCGCGCCATGCGCGGCCTGGGGGGCTGGCTCCTGGGCGCCCGCAAGGGCGTGCTCGTGGCCGCGCTGCTCTTCCTGGGGGCGATGCTCGTCTTCATCCCCCGCATCCAGGCGGAGACCAGCTTCCTCTCCTACTTCCCGAAGAGCGCCGCGCCGCGCCAGGCCACTGAGCTGGTGGACCGCGTCTTCGGCGGGTCGGACAACGTCATCCTGATCGTCGACGGCGACCTCAAGGATCCGGCGCTCCTGGGGGCCATCTACCGCTTTGAACAGAAGGTCCAGGCCTACCCCGAGGTGGGCTCGGCGGCCTCGATCGCCGACGTGATCCGCGAGCTGCACAAGGCCCTGACGGGGGCGTACGGCCTGCCCGACAGCCGCGAGGGCGTGGCCCAGGAGATCCTGCTCTACCAGATGTCGGGCGACCCCGAGGACCTGGCCCAGTTCATGGACGAGGCGGCGACCACGGCCCAGGTCACGGTGCAGGTGCGCTCGCTGCCCTCGGGGGCGATGCAGGACCTGGTGGACCGCATTCAGGCCGACGCCGAGGCGATCATCGGCCCCCACGCGTCCGCGGTGAACACCACCGGGAGCACGGTGCTGATGCTCGAGACGATGCGCCTGATCCTGCACGACCAGTACGTCTCGTTGGGGCTGGCGCTCGTGTTGGTGGCCTTCTTCAACGCCTGGCTGCTGCGCTCGTGGATCGTGGGCCTGGTGAGCATCGTGCCCCTCGTGCTCACGGTGTCGGGCCAGTTCGGCCTGATGGGGCTGTTCGGGATCCCGCTCGACACCGCGACCGCCCTGATCGGCGCCATCGCCATCGGCGTGGGCGACTACTCGGTGCACATCATCGTCCGCTACCTGGAGGAGCTGCGCAAGGGCCGCTCCTCGGCCGAGGCCGCGCGCGAAAGCGTCTACGTCTCCGGCCGCGCGGTCTTCTTCACCGCCCTGGCCATCGGCGGCGGCTTCATGGCCCTGCTCTTCTCGGGCTTCGCGCCCATCCAAACCTTCGCCAAGCTCATGGGCTTCACCGTCAGCGCGACCGCACTCTTTGCGCTCACGGCGCTGCCCGCAGCGTTGTTGGTCTTCGTCCGCAAGGACAGAAAGCACGAGGTGGTTCAGGATGCGTAAGGTACTCACGGCGGCACTGCTTCTTTCGGCTTCCCTGGCGCTCGCGATCAGCGGCGAGGAGGTGATGCGGAAGGTCGACGCCCACCCCAGCCCGGCCTCGATGGAGGGCACGATGGTCATGCAGCTGATCGGCAAGCAGGGCAAGGTGCTCACCCGCGAGATCCGGGTCTGGAGCAAGCGCACCGAGGACGGGGAGATGATGCTGATCAAGTTCGTGGCCCCGGCCGACGTGAAGGGCACGGCCTTCTTGACGATCAAGAAGGGCGGCAAGGAGGAGATGAAGCTCTACCTGCCCGCCCTCAAGCGGGTGCGCCGCATCGCCGGCAGCCAGAAGAAGGGCTCGTTCATGGGTTCGGACTTCAGCTACGACGACATCTCCAACCTGAGCGGCCTGGACATCGAGGACTACACCCACGAACTGCTGCGCACCGAGAACGAGGATGGCGTGGAGGTCTACGTGGTCGAGTCGACCCCCAAGCCGGGCGTGGACAGCAGCTACTCCAAGCAGATCGCCTGGGTGCCCGCGGACACCTTCGTGCCCCGCCGCATCGAGTTCTACAAGAAGGGCAAGCTCTACAAGGTGCTGACCAACCGCGAGGTCAAGCCGTTCGCGGACGGCAAGTACCTGATTCCCACGCTGCTGGAGATGGAGAACGTGACCAGCGGACACAAGACCGTGCTCGAGCAGAAGGACCTCCAGATCGACGTTCCCATCGACGACGCCGTCTTTACCGAGCGCTTCATGAAGAAGCGCTAGCGGGAGGATCACGATGAAACTGACCCGCTCGTTCACCCTCTTCCTGGCCCTCACGGCCGCGCTGGCCCTGGCCCAGCCCGAGTTCTCCGGAAGCTTTCAGACGGGCTTCGGCCTGCGCACCCAGGACCTGGCCCTCACGCTCGACCGCACCCGTTTCGACCTGGGGGTGCGCTACGACCAGGGCGACGCCGCCTTCACCGCCGAGCTGCGCTTCGCCTACGACGCGCGCACGCGTTCCCCCGAGTTCGGGCTGGGCGAGGCCTACGCCACCCTCTTCCTGCCGAGCGTGGACCTGAGCGTGGGGCGCGAGGTCGTCGCCTGGGGCCGCCTCGACCTGCTGAGCCCCCTCGACGTGCTCAACCCGCGCGACCTCAGCAGCCCGCTGGACCAGGCGAAGCTGCCGGTGGGCATGGTCCACGCGACGGCCTACCCCGACGCCGAGGGGCGCTACCAGCTCGAGGCCGTCTGGATCCCCCTCTTCACCCCCAGCACGCCCCCCGCGGGCGAATGGGCGCCGCCCCAGACGCTGCCGCCCGGCGTCACCCAGGTCCGGGTGGAGGAGCCCCCTGCCGAGCTGGCCAGCGGCACCTTCGGCCTGCGGGCGACGGCGAGCCTCGATGTGCTCGAGGGGCTCGACCTGGGCGGCCAGGTCGTCTACGGCTACTTCCCCTTCCCGAGCCCGCAGGGCGTCGAGCCGGTCGATCCGGCCCAGCCCGCCGGCCCCTTCCGCCTGGTGATGGGGTACGACCGCCGCACGCTCGTGGGGGCGGACTTCGCGCTGGCCTTCTCGATCCCCGGCGTCGCCGAAGGGCTGGTGCTGCGCGGCGAGGCGGCCTACGCCCTCACCGCCGACCCCGACGGGGCGGACCCCAACGTCCAGAACCCCTACGCCGAGGGCGGGCTGGCCCTCGAGTACGCCTGGAGCGGCGGGCCCACCACGGTGCTTGCCTACGACCTGCGCTGGGCCAAGGCCGACGCGCCCGCCGCGGACGCCTGGACCCAGACGCTGGGGTTGATGGCCCGCTACGAGTACGACGAGCGCCTCACCCTCCAGGGGGCGTGGCTGCACACGATCTCCGACGGCTCGGGCTTGGTGCGGCCGGGGCTCGAGTACGCCTTCGCGGACGGCGTGACCGGACGCCTGAGCGCGGCCTTCTTCTACGGCGCCGACGCCACCCGTTTCGGGGTGTGGCGGAACAACAGCGAGCTGCGCACCGAGCTCGAGTACAGCTTCTAGACGGTTGCACCACCGGCGCGCCCGCGGTCGCGGGCGCGCCCCTTCATGGCGGGGCGGGCGGGTAGAATGCCCCCATGCCGCACCGCGTCACCTGCCCGCTCGACTGCCCCGACCGCTGCCGCCTGCTCGTGACCGTGGAGGAGGGGCGGGTCGTCCGGGTCGCCGGCGATCCCGACCACCCCACCACCCGCGGCTTCGCCTGCGTCAAGACGAACCGCTGGGGCGAGCGTCAGCACCACCCGGACCGGCCGCTCTACCCCATGCGCCGGGCGGGGCCCAAGGGCACGGGCCGCTTCGAGCGCGCCAGCTGGGACGAAGCGCTGGACGAGATCGCCGAAAGGCTAAAGCGGGTTCTCGACGCGCACGGCGGCCAGGCGGTGGCCCGCTACCACTACGCCGGCACGACCGGGCTGAACGAGGGGCGGCGGCCGGTGGCCTTCTTTCGCGCCATCGGCGCCTGCGAGCTCGACGAGACGATCTGCGCCAGCGCCGGCGGCGAGGCCTGGGAGATGGCCTACGGCCCGCACAAGACCGGCACCGACCCCGAGAACGTGGGCGGGGCCGGGTTCATCGTGCTCTGGGGGACGAACCCGCTTTCGACCAACACCCACCTGGTGCCTTTCCTCAAGGAGGCGCGCAGGAACGGGGCCGAGATCTGGCACGTCGACCCCTACGAAAACCGCACCGCCCGCTTCGCCGACCGCCACCTGAAGATCCGCCCCGGGACCGACGCCGCGCTCGCCTACGCGGTGGCGCGGGTGCTCTTCGAGGAAGGGCTGGTGGACTGGGGCTACCTGAACGACCACGCCGAGGGGGTGGAGGCCTTCCGCGCCGCGGCCGCGGCCTGGACGCCCGAGCGGGCGGCGGAGGTGACCGGCCTCGAGCCCGCTGACGTTCTCGAGCTGGCGCGCCGCTTCGGCCGCGCCCGGCCCGGCTTCGTCCGCGTCGGCTACGGGATGACCCGGCAGCCGGGAGGCGCGGACGCGCTGCGGGCGGTGATCCTGCTGCCGGCGCTCACCGGCGCCTGGAAGCACCCGGCGGGCGGGGCGCTGCTCAGCACCAGCGGCGGTTTCCGGCTCGCCAGCGAGCGGCTCGAGGGCGAGTACTGGCTCCGGCGCGCGAGCGGACAGGCGGGCTACTTCCGCCCCGACCCCGGCGTGCGCACGGTCAACCAAAGCGAGTTCGCCAGCGCCCTCACCCGCTGGGACCCGCCGATTCGGATGCTCTTCGTCTTCAACGCCAACCCCGCGGTCAGCACCCCCGACTCGGCGCGGGTGCGGGCGGGCCTGGCGCGCGAGGACCTGTTCACGGTGGTGCTCGAAAACGCCCTCAGCGAGACGGCCCGCTACGCCGACTGGCTGCTGCCGGCGACCACCTTTCTGGAGCACCCCGACCTCTACACCAGCTACGGCACCTACTGGCTGCATTGGAACGATGCGGTCATGGAGCCCGCGGGCGAGGCGCGGCCCAACACCTGGGTCTTCGCCGAGCTGGCGCGGCGGCTGGGGCTCGAGGCCCCCGAGCTCTACTGGAGCGCCGAGGAGGCGGCGCGGATCGCACTGGACGGCGCCGACCACCCCTACCTGGCGAACGTCAGCTTCGAGAAGCTGCGCGCCGCGGGCTCGCTCAAGCTGAACCTGCCCCGCCCCTTCGCGCCCCACGCCGAGGGCGCGAACACCCCCGGCGGCCGGGTGCGCTTCGGCCCGCCGCCCGCGGTGGTCGTTCCCGAGACCACGGACGCCTTCCCCTACCTGCTCATGACCCCGCCGGCGCACCACTTTTTGGGCACCATTTACGCCCCGCTCGAGCGCCTGCGCGCGGCCGAGGGGGGCGAGCCGGAGGTCTGGCTCCACCCCGACGACGCCGCGCGCGAGGGGCTCTCGAGCGGGGTCTACGTCTGGCTCGAAAGCGAGGCCGGCCGGGTGAAGCGGCGGCTGCGCGTCACCGACCGCACCCAGCCGGGGGTGCTGGTGATGGAGGGCACCTGGCCCGCGGACGCGGCCCCGGACGGCGAGCCCGCCAACGCCCTGACCCCCGAGCGCCTTACCGACCGGGGGCGGCAGGCCGTCTTTCACGGCGTCCAAGTTCGCCTGCGCCCGGCCGGGTAGACTGCAGGCACGATGCGCAAGCTCCTGGGTGCCTTCCTGCTGTTGGCCGCGCTGACCGCTTGCAGCGCGCCGCCGCCCCTGGCCCCGGAGCTGCGGGAGCTGCTCGATCGGATCAACGCCGTGCGCGCCACGGGCACCACCTGCAAGCAAGGCGGCGATCACTTCATGCCCCCGGTGGACCCGCTGCGCGAGGACGAGCTGCTGAACCGCGCCGCCCAGTGGCACGCCGAGGACATGGACGCTGCGGGGGTGCTCAGCCACACCACCCCGGTGGGCGCCGTCCACTTCGCCGTGGGCGCGACCCCCGGCGAGCGCATCCTCGACGTCGGCTACCTGGCTTCGGCGATCGCCGAGAACATCGCCGTGGGCTACCCGTCGCCGCAGGCGGTGCTCCAGGGCTGGCTCGACAGCACCGCGGGCCATTGCGAGGCGCTGATGAGCCCCACCTACCGCGACGCGGGGCTGGGCCGTAGCGGAGCCTACTGGGCCCTCGACATGGCCGCGCCCCAGTAGCGCTAGACTGACCCTATGGAAACCAAGGTCGCGCTGGTCACGGGTTCGAACCGCGGCATCGGCTTCGAGGTGGTGCGCCGGCTCGCACGGCGCGGCTACCGGGTGGCGCTGGCGGCGCGCCGCCTCGCGGCCGCCGAGGAGGCCGCGGGCCGGCTGGTTGCCGAGGGGTTGGAGGTCTGGCCGCTCGAGCTGGACGTCACCTCCGACGCCAGCGTAGCGGCGGCCTTCCAGGCTCTGGAGGAGCGCCTGGGCCGCCTCGACGCCCTGGTCAACAACGCCGGCGTGCTCCTGGACGAAGACCGCCGCCTGCCGGGGCTCGAGCTTCCCATCGAGGCCGTGCGGGCGACCTACGAGGTCAACACTTTCGGCCCCCTGCGCGTCACCCAGGCCTTCGCCCCGTTGCTCGTGCGCCAGGGCGGCAACGTCGTCAACGTCTCCTCGGTCATGGGCCAGCTCGCCTCGGCGGGTCCCGGTTACCTGGCCTACCGCAGCTCCAAGGCGGCGCTGAACATGGTCACCCGGGTCCTTGCCGCCGAGCTCGCGCCCCGCGGCGTGCGCGTCAACGCCGTGCACCCCGGCTGGATCCGCACCCGCATGGGCGGACCCGAAGCGCCCGGCCGCCCCGAGGAAGGGGCCGAACCCATCGTCTGGCTGGCCACCCTGGGCCCGGACAGCCCCACCGGCGGCTTCTTCGGCCCGGACCTGAAGCCGCTCGATTGGTAGGCGCGGGGGAGGGGGCCGGAGGACAGCCCCCACCGGGTTGGCGATCCTCGCTGCGGGTTCCCGAAGCACCCGGTCGCCCGGCCGCCACCCGGCGGTTAGTCCTCCTCCGCCTCCGCCACCGGTTCCGCCCGGCGCAGCCCCGCGCGCCACTCGAGCCCGGCCCAGATGAGGTCGTCCAGGTCGCCGTCGAGCACCTTGTCGGATAAGGGGTGTTCATTTGACTATAAAGGCGCTGCCTGCTAAGGCCAGCGTGGCAAGTTTGGAAGAGATATTGACAATGGGCGGGGGGGGGGGGGCGTATAATCCTCCCAACCTAGCGTTGCCAAGCTATCAATCTCTCAACGAATACACCTGAGGAGGTGGAGCATGAGAAGCTTAGGCTTGTTTGTTGTAATGCTGGGATTTCTTGTTGCCTGCAACGTTTCTTCTGACCGCGCGTACTCGGAAGAGGCAGCTCCGCTGCAGGTCGCCAAAAGGTACGTTACAGACGTTGAGACGGCGTTGTCGCACGCTGGCTTGAGCCTGCAATGGGACGATGCAGAGGTAAAATCGCCCAGCGATGACCCCAACAGCTTTGCGGTGCGTGTACCCGTCGGAGACCAGGGTAACACCTATCTGCACGTAGACGTGTTTCGAGGCGAGGCAAAGGGAGCCTTGATTATTGGATATGATTCGACGAAGACGAGCGCTGAGATTTTAAATCTTGATTATAATACTATATCAATCGTTACAAACTTGCAAACACACGAGCCGGAAGTGGTGCGTACGAGCGATCAGTCGACAAGAATTCTTCAGACTGTAGTGCAGGCATTAAGCTCTGCGAAGGTCGCCCCGCTGAATCCCGGAGTTGCAGCCCTAATTCACGGCATACGCGAGGATAGCGCCATTTCCCTCTTGTGCAGTGCCGCGGATGCACCGATGTATAGTGCGCTCCTTTCTGCCGTCGACAACCTCAACGCAGCCGTGGATCGCATGTACGATGCGCTGGACGCCTACGAAGTGGCTGCTGCAGCCATGTGGGCTGCGTGTTCAGCCTGCGCTGCCGGTGTGGTGGGTATGTGTGGCCCGTGCGCAGGCTTGACGGTCGCTTACTTTGCTGCGAGGGACGCATTTTACGACGCTGTTGATGCTGTGGACTACTGGTCCGATCAGGTAGACTCTTGCCAAGAGCAAGTAAGCGATTGGGTTGCAGCGAACTGCTAGGGGAAGGTGGGGCTTGTGAACACGTCAGATTGGTGGCTGGTGGCGTTCCTGTGCGCCCTCGCGATCGTGGCCCTCTTAGCGCCTCGGGTGCTTGCTGCTCTCGTGGGGGACCGGGACAGGGCGGGCGCGAACCTGTCCGGCGTCTTTCCTGGAGTGCCGGTGGTTGTTGCCGTGTTGGCGCTGATCGTTGGTTGGGGCATTTTCGAATCGGGCACGCCGGGTCCGTTCGGGCCCCTGCTGCCTTTCGCAGTCCTGTTGCTCTACCTGCCGGCGCTGAGGTTGGGCAGAGGGTCGCTGGCCCTCGTCGCGCTGGTGCTGACCCCACTGAGCCTTCTTGCTCTGCACTTCCTGTCTCCCGCGACGCTTAACTTCCTTGTGGCGTTGTTGTTGGCTCTGGCCTCAGTGCTGATCCTGCTGACGCACGAACGGCCGGTTACGGAGGCCTCGAAACGCTGAACCGTTCGCTTTGCGAGCGGCCCCGTTGCGACGAGCTCTTGCTGCGGAGCGGCACACGGCCCCGAACGCGCCAGCCGCGTTCGGGGCCGGCTAGGGTTAGCGGTTTGGGATTTGGTCGTCGACCTCGTGCGGCTCCGCCTGCCGCAGCCCCGCGCGCCACTCGAGCCCGGCCCAGATCAGGTCGTCCAGGTCGCCGTCGAGCACCTTGTCGGGGTCGTGGCGCATCAGGCCGGTGCGGTGGTCCTTGACGTACTGCTTGTCGAGGACGTAGCTGCGGATCTGGCTGCCCCACTCAATCGCCTTCTGCTCGCCGCGCAGCTTGGCCATCTCCTCCTGGCGCTTCTGCCACTCGCGCTCGAAGAGGCGGCTCTTCAGCACCTTCATGGCCAGCTCCTTGTTCTTGTGCTGGCTGCGGGTGGCCTGGCTGGTGACGATGATGCCGGTGGGCAGGTGGACGATGCGCACCGCGCTGTCGGTGGTGTTCACCCCCTGGCCGCCGTGGCCCTGGGCGCGAAAGACGTCGATGCGCAGGTCCTCGGGCTTGATCTCGATCTCCACGGTGTCGTCCACCTCGGGGCTCACCTCCACCGAGGCGAAGCTGGTGTGGCGGCGGCCGGTGGAGTCGAAGGGGCTGGGGCGCACCAGCCGGTGCACGCCGCGCTCGGCCGAGAGCAAGCCGTAGGCGTTCTCGCCGCGCACGATCAGCTCGGCGGAGTCGATGCCGGCCTCGGGGCCCGGGGTCACGTCCACCAGCTCCACCTTGAACCCGTGGCGCTCGGCCCAGCGGGTGTACATCCGCAGCAGCATCTCGGCCCAGTCCATGGCCTCGGTGCCGCCGGCGCCGGGCTTGATCGTCAGGATGGCGTTCTTCTCGGCGTGCTCGAAGCCGAGCAGGGTTTGATGGTAGAGGTCCTCGAGCTTCTTCGCGGCCTCTTCCAGCTCGGGCTCGAGGCTTTCCCGCTCCTCGGGCGAGGCCTCGTCCCACAGCTCGATCAGGCTCTCCAAGTCGCCCGAGAGCTGCTCGTACTCCTCGACCACCTTCTTCAGCCGCGCCGCTTCCTGGGTTAACTTTTGCGCCGCCGCCGGGTCGTCCCAGAGGCCTTCCTGGCCTAGTTCTTTTTCGAGTTCCTCGAGCCGCGCCTTCTTGCCGGCGATGTCAAAGATACCCCCGGAGGGCGTCGAGTTTCTGCTTCAGTTCACGTGCGTCCATGGCCCCTTAGTCTAGCAAATGAAGCGCGGGTCCGTCACCCGCCTCCGCCCAGCGCGGTACGGGTGATGTTAAACTGGCTCCGAAAGGTAACGTCCAAGATGCCCAGGATGCGCCATAAGACCCTGCCGCGTTAGAACCCGCCTTTTGTTTGCAACTGCGAACCCGGGCCGGCTCTAGCGTTACGCCCCAGCGTGGGTCGCTGCGGGCCTGTCGTTTTTTCCACGTAAACCCGACAAGAAAAGAGAGGTCGCCTTGGACCGCGACCATCACCGAAGGAGCAAAAGATGATGCGCAACCGCGTTTTGCTGTGGTTCGTCTACGGATTGGGCGGCCTTTCGGGCGCCCTGGTGAACTTCACGCTCGCCTGGGCCTCCAGCCGCTACGGGGCCGCGGCCCTGGGGGGAACGCTGCTGGCCGGGATGCTGCCCTCCTTGCTGCTCAACCTGGTCGGCGGCAGCCTGGCCGACCGGGTAGAGCCCCGGCGCGCCTTGCTCGCCGGCGCATTCGCGAACGCCCTGGTCTTGCTGACGATGGCCGCGGCCCTGGCTTTTTGGGCGGGCCCGGCCGTATTCGTGGCCGGCAACTTGGCGCTCTCGATCCTGGGAAGCCTGTTCGGTTCCGCCGGCTACGTTCTCGTTTCCGCGCTGTTTCCCCCCGAGGAACTGGCCAGGATCAACGCCCAGCTGAGCCTGGCCGACGACGCCGCCCACTTTGCCGGGCCGCTAATGGGGGCAGCGCTCTTCTCTGTTCTTGGCCCTGCCGGCGCGCTGCTTTTCGCCGCCGCGCTGGCGGTGGTGTATGGCGGCCTTTTGCTGGGTCTGCCTTCACGTCCGCGAAGCGGCGCCGAAGAAGCGCTCGACCTGCGCTTCGTATGGGCGGGTTTTGCCTACCTGATCCGAACGCCAAAGATTGTGTTCATTGTGCTTTTCTTTGCGGCCACCAACCTGTTCGCCGCCGCCTTTCAGGTGGCCGCGCCCCTGTACGCCGCCAGTTTGGGCGGGGCCGGAGCCTACGCTTTGTTGCTTTCGGCCATGAACCTGGGCATGACGGTTTCCAACCTGGCCCTGGCGACGGTCGTTCTGCGCTCGAGCGAAAAGCTGATCTTCGCCGCCGGCTTCGTCCAGGGCCTGGCGTTGGTGGGGCTGGGCCGCAGCCGCTCGCTGCCGCCGGCGGCGGCCTTCGGCGCCCTCAACGACGCCATGGCCAACGTCGGCGGCACGATCTTCATCGCCTACTTGCAGGCCAAACTGCCCGAAGCGTTGCTGGGCCGCGCCTTCGCCGCGGTCAATACTTTGGCCATGTTGCTCACGCCCCTTGGCTTTGCCGTCGCGCCGTGGCTGATTGACCGACTGGAGGCGGATACGACCATCTCCGCTCTGGGCGCGGCCACGGTGGCCGTGGTGGTTCTGGTTTGGTTGGCGCGGGGTACACGAGCGGGCGGGACCACTGGCCATTGAAGAGCTGGATTTCGCGGCGGAGCGGCCAGACTTGGAGACGTAAGGTGTAGAATGGGTCTGATAACGCTAGTATTGAAGGGCGTGAACCGTGACGGTCGAGGTTTGGCAGCTGGTCAAACGCCGCGCTTGGCGGCACCCGGTTTCGCTCGCCATCGAAAAGGGCGAGCAGGTGGCCATCGTGGGCCGAAACGGCAGCGGCAAGAGCACCCTGCTGCAAACCATGATCGGCGTGCTGCGGCCCGACGCGGGGCGGGTGCGGCTAATGGGGCGCGACCCCTACCGCTACCCATCGGTGCGTCGCCAGGTGGCCGTGGCTTTCCAGGATCTTTCACTCGACGGCGGCTATCCGGTGCGGCGCACCCTGGGCCTGCACGCGGCGCTCTTCCGGATCCCCAAAAAGCGCATGGCGGAGCTGGTGCGGCGGTTCGAGGTGCCGCTCGAGGCCACGCCCTTTCACATGTCGGGCGGCCAGCAGAAGCGGGCCGAGCTGGTGAAGGCGCTGGCGCAGGACGCCGAGGTCTATTTTCTGGACGAGCCCACCGCCGGCCTGGACCGCGAGGGGATCGAATTGCTCGGGGAGGAGCTCGAGCGCTTGCGCCGGCAGGAGGCCACGGTGGTGCTCGTAACCCACGACACGGAGCTGCTGCCCGCAGCCGACCGGGTGATCGACTTCGACGAACTCAAGGAAAGGAGTGCGCGCATGGCGGGAGAAGTGCAGAAGCTTGTGCTCGAGCTGAGCACCTGGAAGCCGGAGCTGGACCCGAAGATCAAGGCCATCAAACCGGTCATCGGCTACGAGGTCGAGCCCAACCCCGAGGTTCTAGAGCGGCTCGGCATCCCGCCGGAGCTTTTCAAAGGGGTCGTCTTCGTAGATGACGCCGACGAGACTGGGATGGAGAGTGCAGCGGCGGGAGGGGCGCAGATCTCGATGGACGCCCTCTTCGAGCGCTGCCGACTGAAGCTGGAAACCCGCGACAACCAGGCGGCGCTGCCCGAGCTGCTCAAGCTGCTCGTGGAGCACGATGTGCGGGTGCTCGGGGTTTCGGAGGGGGCGTAGGTTCGCGATGCCGCTGCGCGAGCTGAGCACCGTCGCCCTCTACGAGGCGGGGAGCGCCCTGCGGCGCTGGGAGCTCTGGCTGCCGTACGTCTTCTCGGCCACGCTGGGGCTGTTCATGGTCTCGCGGGGTTTCGACGCCTTCGGCGGTGCGGCGGCGCAGCGCTTTTTCGTGCTTGGCTGGATTCCCTTTTCCACCGTCACCGCGGCCTCGCTGGGCACCATCACCGTGGTGCTCGGCCTTTCCCACCAGTCGCTGCGCTACTGGCTCAGCCTGCCGCTCTCGGTGCGGCAAGTTGTGGCGGTCAAGCTGGTGATGGGCGTGACCATGGGCCTGCTCGTGGCAGCGGCAACGCTGGTCTTCGCGGCGGTCGGGATCTTGCGCAGCGCGGCCTTGATTAGCTTCGAAACCGCGCTGGTGCTGCTCCTGCTCACCTTCGCCACCAGCGGCCTGCTGGCGGCGCTGTCGATTGTGGTGCGGGACATCACCAAGATGTCGATCCTGACCATCCTGACAAGTGCGATCTTGTAGTACGTCAGCAGCGTCTACGTGCCCCTGGACCGCCTGGCCCCCTGGGTGCGGGCGCTGGTGCTGGCGAACCCGGTCACCCTGGCCAGCGAGGTGTTGCGCACCGGTGAATCTGCTTTGCTGGCAGCGCTCGCCGCGGAGGCGGCCGGGCTCTTCGTGGTCGGGGTCTACCTGCTGGCGCGCAGGGTACGGACTCAGCTCGAGTGAGCCAGCGCCCGCGCCAGCCGCACCACCTGGGCCCCGAGGTCCTCGAGCCTCCGGGCCAGCTCTTCGTCCGCGAGGTTTCCGTCGGCGTCGAACAGCTTCTCCGCCTCGGGGAGCAGCACCTGCTGGGGGATGGTGTAGGCTCCGAGCTGGCGCAGCACCGTGCGCAGCATCAACGCTGTGCTCACCGGAGCCACGCGCCCGCCGGCCACCGCGACGATCCCGGCCGCCTTGCCGCGGAAGTGGCGGCCGGCGAGGTGATCGATCGCGTTCTTGAGTACCCCGCTCAGGCCGCCGTGGTATTCGGGCGAAGCGAACAAAAAGGCGTCGGCCGCCTCCGCGGCCTCCTGCAGGCGGGCTGTGGCCGCGCGCTGGGCGGGGGTGTAGCGCGTTTCGTCCTCGTCGTAGAGGGGCAGGTCGAGTTCGCGCAGGTCGAGCAGCTCGGTTTTGGTGCCGGCCGCGGCGGCACCTTCGAGCGCCAGCGCCAGCGCGGCGCGCGCGGTGCTGGCCGCGCGCAGGCTTCCGGAAATACCCAGTACGTTCACGGCAACATTATGTGCACACCCGCGCCAAGCCCGGGTAGCCCGCCCTACCTTCGCCCCAGGGGCACGCCCCCAAGGAACCCGAGCACGATCAGAACCCATCCCAGGGGGAAGGGTTTGACCAGAGCGCCGACCGCCAGGGCCCCCAGGAGAAGCCCCCCCATGACGCGAAACCGCCCCCAGCTTCGGCCGGCGAGGTAGCCCAGCACCAGGGGCAGGGCCCACAGGGCGAGGCGTAGGAGCGCCGCGGCGCCAGGGGTCATGCTGCCCAGTCTAGCCGAACCGCGGGAACGCGGGAATGTGATTTGGGTTACCTAAATTCTACGGAATTTACCGCCCCCATCGGAAAAACGTGGGCCAAATGCCCTTGAGCCCCGGTGCGGAATATACGTAGAATACCTCGTGTAGGTATAACTTTTGCAGCGGAGGTGAAGCACATGTTCAAGCGAATCAGCATCCTGGTAGGAGCCCTCGCCCTGGCCGCGCTGGCGCCCATGGCGCTGGCGGTCAAGCCCGTCACCATCAAGTTCTCCTTCGTCACCACGTTGAACACGCCCAAGGGCAAGGCGGCCCAGGCCTTCAAAGAGTACGTGGAGAAGGCGTCGGGCGGGGCCATGAAGGTCGAGCTCTACCCCTCGAGCCAGCTGTATAAAGATAACGCCGAAGGCCTGAACGCGCTTATTTTCAACAACATCCAGCTGCTCGTACCCTCGGCCACCAAACTCAAGGGCTACAACCCGGCCTTCCAGTTCGTGGACATGCCCTACCTGTTCCGCGACAACGACCACTTCAAGAAGTTCACCCAGTCGGACGCGGCGCAGAAGCTGCTCACCAGCCTCGAGAAAGCCGGCCTCGTGGGTCTGGGCTTCTGGCCCAACGGCTTCAAGCACTTCACCGCCAACAAGCCGCTGCGCCGGCCCGCGGACTTCAAGGGGCTCAAGTTCCGCACCCAGACCTCGGGCGTGCTCGAGGCGCAGATGAAGGCGCTGGGCGCCACCGCCGTGCCCCTGGCCTTCTCCGAGGTCTACCAGGCGCTGCAGCAGGGCGTGGTGGACGGCCAGGAGAACACCCTGTCGAACATCTACACCCAGCGCTACTACGAAGTCCAGAAGTACCTCTCGCTCACGGGCCACGGCCGCCTCGACTACGTGGTGATCACCAACAAGATCTTCCTGAACAGCCTCGACCCCGAGCAGAAGAAGATCTTCATGGACGGCATCGCCCACGCCAACGACGTGGCCTTCGAGGAGGCCGTCAAGCTGAACGCCGACGCGCTGGCCAAGCTGAGCGAGCTCATGGAGGTCGTCAAGCTCACCGACGAAGACCGCGCGGCCATGGAAGCGGCCATGAAGCCGGTCTACGACGAGTACGGACCCAAGGTGGGCTGGGACCTGATCAACGCCATCAAGGCCCTCAAGTAGTCCGCGGTCCCTAGGTCGTTGGAATGCACGCCGGGGGGCCCGCCCCCCGGCGCTCCATCCAGGAGGTGGAGCATGGTAAGCACGCCCGAACTCATGGCCTGGACCGCGGTCGTCACCGCCACGATGCTCGCCCTGGCCTGGCTGGCGGAACGGTGGCCCCTCCTCAAAGCGGCGATCGCCGCGATCGAAGACGTGCTCTCGGCCGTGTACCTCACCGCAGGCCTCTCCGTGGTCATGATCAGCGTCGTCACCCGTTACGTGTTCAACAACCCGCTGGGCTGGGCCGATGAGTTCGCCCGCGTCTTCGTGGCCTGGGGGGCGATGTTTGGTTTTTCGGTGGCCCTTCGCGAACGGCGCCACATCGGCGTGGACCTGCTCTACACGGCGGTTAGCGATCGCGTCAAGCACGGCATGGACCTGCTGGCCAACTTCATCGGCCTGGTCTTCGCCGCCTTCATGTCCGTCACGGGCTGGAAGCTCGTTGTCTTCCTCAAGACGCTGGGCCTCAAGTCGATCTACACCGACATCCCCGAGTGGATCCTGCAGCTGATCATTCCCCTGGGCTTCCTGCTCTTTGCCCTGCAGTTCGCCATCAACCTGTTCGACGTGCTGCGCGGGCGCGAGCCGATTCACGAGGAGGTGGCGGGCGTATGAGCGTGGGCCTTGCGATGACCATCCTGTTCGGCACCTTCGTCGTCCTGCTGCTCGTGCGCGTGCCCATCGGCGTTTCGCTCGCCGTTGCGAGCCTGATCACGTTCTGGATCCAGGGCGACTTCAACATCCTGCAAGCGGCCTCGCGCATGTTCGAGGGCATCAACTCCTTCGCCCTCCTCGCCATCCCCGGCTTCGTCTTCACCGGGGTGGTGATGGCCCGCGGGGGCATCGCCAAGTACCTGGTGGAAGCGGTGCGCGCCTGGGTGGGGCACCTTCCCGGCGGCCTTTCGGTGGTCGTCGTCGTCTCCTCGATGATCTTCGCGGCCATCTCGGGTTCCTCGCCCGCCACCGCGGCCGCGATCGGGTCGGTGACCATCCCCGCCATGATCCAGAACGGCTACTCCAAGCGCTACGCCATGGGCTTGGTGGCCACCTCGGGCACGCTGGGCATCCTGATCCCGCCCAGCATCACGATGATCATCTACGGGATCACCACCGACCAGTCCATTGGCAAGCTCTTCATCGCCGGCATCATTCCCGGCCTCCTGCTGGGGGGCAGCCTCATCGTCTTTGCCATCTGGTACGCCATCAAGAACGACTACGGCCGGCTGCCCCGGGCGGGCTGGTCCGAGCGCTGGCGGGCGCTCTTCGTGGCGTTGCCGGGGGCCTTCCTGCCCTTCCTGATCATGGGCACGATCTACAGCGGCATCGCCACCCCGACCGAGTCGTCGGTGATCGCCCTCTTCTACGCGGTGCTCGTGAGCCTCTTCATCTACCGCGAGACCACCTGGCGCGACTGGATCGAGATCGTGCGCGAGAGCGTGAGCATCACCTCGATGATCTACCTCATCGTGGCCGCGGCCATGCTCTTCTCGCTCTACATGACGCAGAAGCAGGTGCCGCAGCTGACCGCGGAGTGGATCGCCGCCACGGGGATGGGCCGTTACGCGGTCTTCGCCGTCACCTCGGGCATGTTCATCATCCTGGGCATGTTCCTCGAGGCCGTTTCGATCATCCTGATCACGCTGCCGGTGCTCCAGCCGATCCTGGAGACCGTGGGCATCGACCTGATCCACTTCGCCGTGGTGATGACGATCAGCATGGAGCTCGCCATGATCACGCCGCCGGTGGGGCTCAACCTCTTCGTCATCTCGGGCATCACCCGCGCCCCGCTGGGCGAGGTGGTGCGCGGGGTGATCCCCTTCTACTCGGTGCTCCTCTTCGTGCTGGTGTTGCTCATCTTCTTCCCCGAGCTCAGCCTCTGGCTGCCGGGCTTGATGAAGTGACGCCGCAACCGTTGGGCGCCCGGGCGACCGCCCGGGCGTTTTTCTCGTGGGCGCCCGCGGGGCGCCGCGGCCGGGGCGGCGCGGCGGGTTCGTCAGGCGCGCGGATCGCCCTCGGGTTCCGCCACGAGCCGCCGCGCCACCGCCTCGAGGGCGCGCGGCTCCAGCGGGGCCGCGGCGAACTCCGGAAGCTCGCGCACGGGAACCGGGCTTTCCTCGCGCCAGCGCCGCGCCCAGCGGCGCTGCTCGCGCGCCTTGGCCTCGTAGAAGGCGCAGCCGGGGCAGGCGTCTTCGGGCAGCACCCGGTTCAGCACCGCGCGTTCCAGTGCGATCCCGAAGCGGTCCAGCGCCGCCATCAGCTCGAGCCCCTGCACCACCGGCAACCGCTCGGGCTGGGCCACCACCCAGGCGCGCGTGCGCTCACGCAGCATCGCCAGGATGCGGCCGGTAAGTGCGCGCCAGCCTTCGATCAGCGGGGTGGGGTCGGCGCCCTTCAGGTAGCCCTGCAGCTTCAGGTAGAGGCGGTGGGCCTGGGTGAGGTGGTCGTAGAACAGCGCCTGGGCCTCCAAAAGCGCCAGCGTGCCCGCGGTGGGGGCGGCGTCCCAGACGACCCGGTCGTAGCGCCCCGAGTCGAGGGCGTCGAGCAGGTAGCTGAGCAGGAACTCCTCCTCGAGGCCGGGCACGCCCTCGAGGTAGTCGAGGACGTCGCGCTCCACCGGCAGCAGGCTGCGGAGCACCCGGTAGACCTCCTCGCCGAAACGTTCGCGCCAGCGTGCCAGCACCGCGCGCCGCGTCAGCTCGACGACCTCGAGCCCCGGCGCGACCTCGCGCACCTCGTCGCCCACGCCCGGGAAGATCTGCCCCAGCGCCCCGGTGGGGTCGGTGGAGACGAGCAGCACCCGCTCGCCGCGCCCGGCCGCGTGGAGCGCCAGGGCGCTAGCCACCGTGGTCTTGCCCACACCGCCCTTGCCCGCCACCAGGCGCACCGTCGCCATGCCCCCAGCGTACTTCTCAGGCGCGCCTCCGGTAACCTGGAAGCGTGACCTACGAGGCGTTCGTGGATCTGGTGACCCGGCTCTGGGACGAGATCCCCGAGGAGTTCAAGGTCGAGCTGCAGGGGGTGCACGTGCTGCCGCAGCTCAAAGAGGACCCCAGCGGCCTGCCCGGGGTGGTGCGGCTCGGCGAGTACACCGACCCCGGCCCGCCTTCGGTCTTCGCCGGGCACGTACACCTGGGCCGCCACATTGCGCTCTACTACGGCTCCTTCGCCGAGATCGCCCGCCACGACCCCGGCTTCGACTGGGAGGCGGAGACCTGGGAGACCCTGCTCCACGAGCTGCGCCACCACGTCGAGAGCCTGGCCTGGCGCGACGACCTGAT
This sequence comes from Oceanithermus profundus DSM 14977, assembly GCF_000183745.1. Lineage (NCBI taxonomy): Bacteria > Thermotogati > Deinococcota > Deinococci > Thermales > Thermaceae > Oceanithermus > Oceanithermus profundus. The sequence goes on from NC_014761.1 coordinate 222,612, forward strand.
CCAGGAGGACGTGCGCCGGCTCGAGGCCCTGAAGCGGCGGCGCTAGAAGACCCCCATCAACCGCAACGCCACCGGAACGAGCAGCAACGAGACGAGCCGCACCTGCCCCCGCCGGGGCAGCCGCTCGAAGAGCCATGCGCCCAGGAAGAGGCCCGCGAGCGTCCCCGGAAGCGTCAGCAAAGCCAGCCGCGCCAGCGGCCAGGTCAGCAGCCCCGCCTGCCAGTTGGCCAGCGTCCAGGCGAGCGTCCCCAGGCCGAAGGCGCTGGTGAAGAGGGCGCGCATCGCCGCAGGCGGGTAGCGGAGCGGCAGGTAGACGAAGAGCGGCAGCGCCCCCGCCCCCAGCGCCCCCACGATGAGGCCGCCCGAGAGCATCACCAGACCGAGCCGGACCAGCTCGGCGACGTCCGCGGGCGGCGCGGTCTCGGGGCTGGGCAGCCGCACCAGGCTCCACAGCGCGAAGACGAGCAGCACCAGCCCCAGGGCGAACTTGAGCCGGGCTTCCGGAAGCGCGACGAGCAGGCGGGTGCCCAGCACCAGCCCCAGCGCGTAGGCGGCCGCGGCGGGCAGGTCGCGCCGGGGCGCGAGCCCCCTGCGCACCAGCCAGAGCATGGGCAGGTTGGCGAGGAAGAGCAGGAAGGCGGTGTAGGGCACCACCTGGCGCAGGGGCCAGAAGAGGCCGAGCACCGGCACGATGAAGAGGGCGGGGCCGAACCCCGCCAGCCCCTTGACCGCGAAGGCGAAGATAGCGAGCAGGTTGAGCCCCAGCGGCACGGTTCAACCGTCCAGGTCCCAGCCGGCTTCCAGGTGGGCCGCGTCGCCGACGGTGTGCACGAAGCCCCCACCCGCCGCCCCTTCGGGGAAGTGCAGCCGGGTGATCGAGGTGTTCTCGAGCCGGATGCGCCAGGGCACCGCGCTTTGCGCCTCCAGCACCCCCAGCACCGCGGCGCGGATCGCCCCGCCGTGGGAGACGACTAGGTGCCGCCCATCGCCGAGCTCGTTCAAGAAGGCCCAGACGCGGTCGTAGAGCTCGGCCAGGGTCTCGCCGCCGGGAAAGCGGGTGTGCCAGGGGTCCTCCTGCGAGCGGGCCACGTAGTCCGCGAAGCGGGCCTGCACCTCCGGGCGGGTGAGGCCGGCCAGCTCGCCCACGCAGACCTCGCGCAGCCGCCGGTCGGGGCGCACGCCGAGGCCCAGGCGCTCCGCGACGATGCGCGCGGTCTCGAGCGCGCGGCTGAGGTCGGAGGCGTGGAGCGTCGTCCAGGTGAGGTCCAGCCGCGCCAGCCGCTCGGCGAGCCGCCGCGCCTGCGCCCGACCCTCGGGGGCCAGGGGCACGTCGCGCTGCCCCTGCCAGATGCCGTTTTGGTTGTGGGCGGTGACGCCGTGGCGCACGAGCCAGACTTCCACCCCTCCACCCTAACACCGCCCGGTAGACTGGGGCCGTGGAGACCGCCGCCGACCTCGTGCGGGACTACGCCCGCGGCGTCCGCGACCCCGTTCGCGAGACCGAGCGCGTCCTCGAGCGGCTCGAGCCCGGTCCGGCGGTGGCGGCGCGAACCGAAAGGCGCGCCCTGGCCGCCGCGCACAAGAGCGCGGAGCGCTACGCCGCCGGGCGGCCGCTGGGGCCTGTCGACGGCGTGCCCGTCCTCGTAAAGGACCTCCTGGACGTCACCGGAACGGTCACCGCGGCCGGTTCCGCGGTGCTCGCGCGGCTGCGCCCGCCGGCGGCCAGCGACGCCCCCGCGGTGCGGAACCTCCAGCGGGCGGGCGCGGTCGTCGTGGGCAAGAGCCAGCTCAACGAGCTCGCCTTCTCGGGCCTCGGCCTGAACCCCCACTTCGGCACGCCCCAAAACGCCCTGAACCCCGACTGGGTGCCGGGCGGGTCGTCCTCGGGCTCGGCGGTCGCGGTGGCGCGCGGCCTCGTGCCGCTGGCCGTGGGCACCGACACCGGCGGCTCGGTCCGCATCCCCGCGGCCTTCAACGGCCTCGTGGGCTTCAAACCCAGCTGGGGCCGGATCTCCACCCGCGGGGTGACGCCGCTGGCGGTGAGCCTCGACACCGTGGGTCCGCTCGCGCGCCGCGTCGAGGACGCCTGGGCCTTCTTCCTCGCCCTCGCGGGCGAACCCCACCGGCCGCTTGCCCGGCCCTCCGGCCCGCCGCGGCTGCTCGTTCCCGCCGACCTCCTCGAGCGGGCGCGGCCCGAGGTGCAGGGCGCCTTCGAGCGCGCGCTCGCGCGGCTCGAGGCGGCGGGCGCAAGGCTCGAGCGGCGGCCGCTTCCCGGCCTCGCGGAGGTCTACGACCTCTACCGCCGCTACGGCGCGCTGGCGGCGCACGAGGCCTACGCGCGCTGGCGCGGCCTGATCGCCGAGCACGGGGCGGCCATGGACCCGCGGGTGGTGCGGCGGGTGCTGGCCGTGGCCGAGCGCCCGAGCGTCCACCACGTGCAGCTCAGGCGCGAACGCGCCCGGCGGGTGCCCGCGTTCTGGGCCGGACTGCGGGGCACGGACGCCCTGGTCCTGCCCACCGCGCCGGTGCCGCCGCCGCTCCTGGCCGAGGTGGAGGCCTCCGAGGAGGCCTTCTTCCGGGCCAACGACCGGGTGCTCGCCTACACGATGCTCTTCAACTTCTACGCCGGCCCGGCGGTGAGCCTGCCCCTCGCCCCCGGCCTGGGCCTGATGCTGGCCGCCGCCCCCGGCCGCGACGCCGCGCTGTTCGCGCTCGCGCGCTGGGTGGAGGCGCAGGGCGCCTTGGGTACGATGGACGCATGAGGATCCTCGACTTCCGTTCCGATACCGTGACCCGCCCCAGCCCGGCCATGCGCAGGGCGATGGCCGAGGCCGAGGTGGGCGACGACGTCTACCGCGAAGACCCGACGGTGAACCGGCTCGAGGCCCTGGCCGCCGAGATGCTCGGCTTCGAGCGGGCCGTCTACATGCCTTCGGGGACGATGACCAACCAGGTGGCGCTGCTCGTGCACACCCGCCGCGGCCAGGAGGTCATCCTGACCGAGGGGGCCCACGTCTACGAGTTCGAGCCCGGGGCGATGGCCAACCTCTCGGGCGCCTCGCCGCGCTTCGTTCCCTCGCCCTACGGCGTGCCCGACCCCGAGGAGGTGCGCCGCGCCGTCCACACCTCGCCCCACCAGGCCCCCACCGGCTTGATCGCGCTCGAGAACACCCACAACACCGCAGGGGGCACGGTGGTGCCGCTCGAGGTGCAGCGGGCGGTGCAGGCGGTGGCGCGCGCGGCGGGGCTGCCGGTGCACCTGGACGGGGCGCGGCTCTTCAACGCCGCGGTGGCGCTTGGGGTGGAGGGCCGCGAGGTCGCCGCCGGCTTCGACACCGTTTCGATCTGCCTTTCCAAGGGCTTGGGCGCCCCGGTGGGGAGCCTGCTCCTGGGTCCCGCGGAGCTCGAGGGCGAGATCCGACGCTACCGCAAGATGCTTGGAGGAGGGATGCGACAGGCGGGGGTGCTGGCCGCCGCCGGGCTGATCGCCCTGACCGAGGGCCCGAAGGCGCTCGCCCGGGACCACGCGCTGGCGCGGGAGCTGGCCGAGGGGCTGGTGCGGCTGGGCCTCGACGTGGACCTGAAGTCGGTGCAGACCAACATGGTCTTCGCGCGCGTGGAGGACGCCCCCGGCTTCGCCGCCCGGCTCCGGGAAGCGGGCGTGCTGATCAACGCGCTGGGGCCCGAGCGGGTGCGCTTCGTCGCCCACCGCGACCTCCCCGACGAGGCCGCCGCCGAGGCGCTCGCGCGCATCGCGCCGCTTCTGGGATAGCCCCCGATGCCGTCGGATGCTGTACTATGAGTAAGACATGGCAATTCGCGTAGGAATTTTAACGGTATCGGACCGCAGCTCCCGCGGGGAGCGGGCCGACACGACCCACCAGGCGATCCGCGAGGCGCTCGCGAGCGGGCCCTACGAGGTGGTCGCCTACGAGGTCGTGCCCGACGAGGTGGCCCAGATCCGCCGGGTGCTGCGTCTGTGGGCCGACCGCGACAGCCTCGACCTGATCCTTACCAACGGCGGCACGGGGCTGGCGCTGCGCGACCACACGCCCGAGGCCACCCTGGAGGTGGTGGACCGGCAGGTGCCGGGCCTCGCCGAGCTGGTGCGCAGCGAAGGGGTGAAGAAGACCCCGATGGCCGCGCTCTCGCGCGGGGTCGCGGGGGTGCGCGGCTCGACGCTGATCATCAACCTGCCGGGCAGCCCCAAGGGGGCCCGCGAGTCGGTGGAGGCGCTGCTCGAAATCCTGCCTCACGCGGTCGAGCAGGTGAGCGGGCGCAGCGTGCCGGGGGGCCACGAACACACCTAGCCCGTATAAAATAGGGCGCATGACGTCACCCAACCGTTGGGCCAGCCAGCGGGTTCGGGCGATGCCCGAGTCCGTTTTCCTCTTGATGGACCGCGCCAAGAGCGCCGCGCGCGCCCAGGGCAAGCGCGTCATCGACCTTTCCATCGGCGCCTCCGACCTCCCGGTACCGGGCGAACTGATCGCCGAGCTGGAGAGCGCGGCGCGCGACCCCGCCACCTGGGGGTACTGCCTCAAGAGCTGCACGATGCGCTTTCTGGAGGAGGCGACCCGCTGGTACGCGGGCCGGTTCGGCCTGGAGCTCGACCCCTCCACCCAGGCGCTCAGCCTGATCGGCAGTCAGGAAGGCCTGGCGCACCTGCTCCTCGCGGTGGCCGACCCCGGCGACGCGGTGCTGATTCCCGAGGTGGCCTACCCCAGCTACTGGGGCGCCGCGGCGCTGGCGGGGCTCGAGGCCGTGCCCCTGAAGCTGGGCGAGGACCTGCTTCCGGTCTTCGAGGAACTGGACCCGGGGGTGCTCGAGCGGGCCCGGGTGATCGTGCTCAACTACCCCAACAACCCCACCGCGGCGCTCGCGGACCGCGCCTTCTGGGCGCGCGCCCTCGCCTTCGCCGAGGCGCACGACCTGCTGATCGTGCACGACAACCCCTACATCGACATGGTCTACGAAGGGGAGGCCGTCAGTCCGCTGGTGCTCGAGGGGGCGCTCGAGCGCACCGTCGAGCTCTTCAGCTTTTCCAAGAGCTTCCACATGGGCGGTTTCCGGCTGGGCTTCGCCCTGGGCAACGCCGAGGCCATCGCCGCTTTGGAGGCGGCCAAGGCCCCGGTGGACTTCAACCAGTACCTGGGCATCCAGCGGATGGGCATCGCCGCGCTGCGGCTCCCCCCCGACCGGGTGCTGCGCGACGTGCAGGTCTTCCGCAGCCGCCGCGACGCCCTGGTGGAGGCCATGCAGGGCTGCGGTGTGCCGGTCAGCCGCCCCAAGGCGAGCATGTACCTCTGGCTCAAGCTGCCCGAGGGCATGGACGACGTGCGCTTCGCCCTGCGCGCGGTCGAGCACGCCGGGGTGGCGCTGGCGCCGGGCCGCGGCTTCGGCCCCGGCGGGCACGGTTACGTCCGCTTCGCCCTGGTGCAGCCGCCCGAGGTGCTCGCCGAGGCCGGACGCCGCATCGCGGCCCTGCTCGACTAGCCCCGCTCCGCGCGGCCGCGGGGCGGGCGCCGGGCTGGGCGCCCCGGCACCGGGTAGAATCCGTTCATGCGACGACGGAAGCGCCGCCGCCGCACCCGCCTGCGCGAGCGTTACGAGCGGCGCCTCTTCGAGATCCTGCGGGAACTCTCGATCCCCCTGGTGATCCTCCACTTCACGCTGGCCGTGGGCACGCTGGGGTACATGGTGCTTTCCGGCGGCGACTTCATCAACAGCTTCTACATGACCGTGATCACCATCGGCACCATCGGTTTCGGCGAGGTGGTGCAGGGGGCCGACACCCGCGCCGGGCGCATCTTCACCACCTTCCTGGCGCTCGGCGGGGTAGGGGTTTTCACCAGCACGATCACCGTCATCGCGCGCGTGATCTTCAAGGAAGAACTGCAGCACCTTTGGAGGAGGCTTTCCATGATGAACGCCATCGACAAGCTGGAGGGGCACTACATCCTCGCCGGGTTCGACGAGGTGACGGCCGAGCTGGCGCGGCTGCTCGAGCGCCGCAAGGTGCCCTTCGTCGTCCTCGACGACACCCAGGAGGGGCTGGCGCGCATCGCCGAGTCGCGCCTGCCCTACTACCTACCCGAGGCCCCGTTCGAACAGGAGACGCTGCTGGCCGCGGGCATCCGCCGCGCCGAGGGGATGGTGGTCAACCTGGGCGACGACGCCCGCAACATCTCGATCATCGCGGTGGCGCGGCTGCTGCGCCCCGAGCCCGAGGAGTTCGCCATCTACTCCTTCGCCTCCTCGCCCGACGACGTCGAGCGCCTGGAGGAGCTGGGCGCGAACCGCGCCTTCTTTCCCGGCCGCATGGTCGCGGGCCGGCTGGCGGCCTACCTGTTCCACCCCGAGTCCAGCTACCTGCAGGGCCTCTTCGACCGGCTGGCCTTCGGGGAGGAGACCGACGTGGACCTGCTCGAGGTGCGCATCGAGGAAGGGCACCCCTGGGCGGGCCGGCGCGTGGGTGAGCTGCGGCGGGAGCTGCGGGCCAACGTGGTGGCGTTGCGGCTGCCCGGGGGCCGGCTGGAGCTGGAACTCGACGACGAACGCGAGGTGCAGCCGGGCTGCGCCCTGATCCTGTTCGGACGCGCCGAGCGGCTGGAGAAGCTGCGCGAGCGCCTGGAGGTGGAACGTGAGCTCCCGTAAACTGCTGACCGACTTCTTCGTGTTGATGGCGCTGACGACGAACGTCAGCTTCGTGGTCTTCCCCAACGGCGTCGAGCTCTTCGTTACCGTGGTCACCAACCTGGCGGCCACGCTGCTCAAGGTGGGTGAGGGGAGGGTGCTCTCGGCCGAGCTGATGGCCACGGGCCTGGTGGCCGACCTGCACCTGATCCCGGCGCTCTACTTCTTCTACGCCGGGAACCCCGCCGAGGCGGTCTCGCTCGCCTGGGGCGCACTCGCGGCCAACGTGGTGAGCGTGCTGCTGGTGGTGATCGACACCGTGCTCAAGAGCTACATGGAAGAAGAGTAGCTAGCCCCCGATGCCCAGCATCACCCGTTCGCGCACGGTGGGCAGCGTCGAGCCCTGCCGCGGCTTCTTGCCCGCGGCGGCCAGCAGGGCCTCCTGAAGCGCGGCCACCGGATCGTCGGCTTCGAACGCCCAGGCGATGTCGAGCTCCAGGTCGGTGAGCAGGCAGGGGCGGATCTTCTTGTCCGAGGTCAGGCGCAGGCGGGTGCAGTTCGTGCAGAAGGGTTCGGAGACCGAGTTGATGAAGCCGATGGTGCCCTGGCTGCCGGCGATCCGCCAGACCCGGGCGGGCGAGCTGGGGTCGGTGGGCACCTCCTCGAGGGGGCCGAAGCGCTCCTCGATGCGCCGCCGCGTCTCGGCCCCGGAGACGAACTGCCGCTGGTACTCGTCGAAGGGGGCGTTGTTGAGGTGCATGTACTCGATGAAGCGGACGTGCAGCGGGCGGTCCACCGAGAGGGCCGCCAGGTCGCCCACCTCCTGGTCGTTGACGCCTCCGATCACCACCGCGTTCAGCTTGACGGGGTGGAGCTCCAGCTCGAGCGCCAGCTCGATGGCGTCCCACACCTGGGCGATCTCGCCGCCGCGGGTCAGGTTGCGGAAGACGTCGGGGTTCACCGCGTCGATCGAGATGTTGACGCGCGACAGCCCCGCGTCCAGCAACTCGCGGTGGCGGCGGCGGAAGAGGGTGCCGTTGGTGGTCACGGCCACGTCGCGCACGCCCGGGGTGGTGGCCGCGGCCTCGATCATCTCGGGCAGTTCGCGCCGCACCAGCGGCTCGCCGCCGGTGAAGCGCACCGCGTCCATGCCCAGACTCGCGGCCGCGCGCAGGAAGTGGCGCACGTCGTCGGTGGTCACGGTTCCGGGGGGGTCGCTCATCTCCATGCCCAGCGGGTGGCAGTAGACGCAGTGGTAGTTGCAGCGCGGGGTGATGGAGATGCGCAGGTCCCGGAGCACGCGGCCGTAGTTGTCGATGAGCTTCATAGCGCCCCCTTCCAGCGTGTTGCACATTATAGCAACACGCTTTCGGGGCGAATGCAAGCCCGCTTACCGCCCGCGCCTATACTGGGGGCGATGAACGAAGCGACCGAACGCACGCACTCCGGGTTCGTGGCCATCCTGGGCAAGCCCAACGTAGGCAAGAGCACCCTGCTCAACCAGATGTTGGGCGTCAAGGTGGCCCCCATCAGCCCCAAGCCCCAGACCACCCGCAAGAGCGTGCGCGGCATCTACACCGAAGGAAACCGCCAGATCGTCTTCGTGGATACCCCGGGGCTGCACAAGCCCGCCGACGCCCTGGGCGACTACATCAACCGCCAGGTCACCGAGGCGCTTTCGGACGTGGACGTCGTTCTCTGGCTCGTGGACCTGCGCCACCCGCCCACCCCCGAAGACGAGCTGGTGGCCCGCACCCTGGAGCCGCTCGTAGGGAAGAAGCCGGTGCTGCTCGTGGGCAACAAGGCCGACGCCGCCAAGTACCCCGACGAGGCGCTCGCGGCCTACGCGGCGCTGCTGCCCGGGGCCGAGGTGCGCAAGATCAGCGCCCTGTCCGAACGCGACGTGGCCAAGCTGCGGGCCGAGATCCTGGCCCTGCTGCCCGTAGGGCCCTTCTTCTACCCCCCGGACCACGCCAAGAGCGACCAGCCCATCGAGGACTGGATCGCCGAGACGATCCGCGAAGAGGTGATGAAGCGGCTGCGCCAGGAGATCCCCTATGCGGTCGCGGTCAAGGTGGAGGAGGTGGCCGAGCGCGAGAACGGCACCCTCTACGCCCACGCCGTCCTCTACGTGGAGCGCGAGGCGCACAAGCCGATCCTGATCGGGAAGGGGGGACGCATGCTGAAAGAGCTGGGGCGGGCGGCGCGCAAGCAGCTCGAGCTCTTCCTGAACCGCCCGGTCTTCCTCGACCTCGAGGTCAAGGTCTACCCCAACTGGCGCAAGGACCCGGAAGCGCTGCGCGAGCTCGGGTACGAGTAGCGCTAGAGCCGGTAGAGCACGAAGGTGAGCAGGCCTTCGTAGGGGCCCGCAGGTTCACCGGGCTCGAGCCGGACCCCCAGGTTCAGGTCGAAGCGGGCGCTGCCCACGCCCTCGCGCACGGTGCGCTCGAGGGACGAAAGCGTCTGCCCCGCGAGCACCAACCGCTCGGGCGGCAGCGTAAGCGGCCCGGCGAGCGGAGTGGCCGTCACGGTGAGGCGCCAGGCGGTGTTGCCCACCACGCGGACGTGCAGCACGCCCGGCGAAACCCTGCCGTCTTCCACGCGGACGGGTACCTGTTCCGTTGGCTGGCCGTTGATTTCGAGCCACAGAATTTCGGGCATCCGCACCACGAAATTCGTCGTGTTGCCGCCCGCCCAGGCCAGGCCCAGAACCAGCGTCAACGCCGCAATCCATATCTTCTTCTGCATTCCCACCACTCCTCTGTGGGTGGAATGCAACCGGTCGTGCTCGATGGGGGGAAGTGATCGTCGAAAACGTAATCATCTTCTTGGCCGGTTGCACCACTGGCTCCCCGTGCCCCTTGGTGCCCAGATTGGGGACACACGGTTCATCGCCTCCAAGATTTGAGCCGTCTCGCGGCTCGCGAGCGCCCGCCCCGCTGGCGGACCCTCGTACCCTTAGCCTAGCGCTCCGGGGCGGCCGGGAACACCCCCAAACGGGTGATAGGAAACCGGCCCTCGTTGAACCCGTTCCGATGAGGTGCAACGAAGGCCCCCACCCCCGCTTGGGTGCCCCCATTTGGGGGTAGGCAAGCCGGGGCGGCTTGCCTAGCCTGGGATGTGTAGTTGGAGGCGATGACCCGCCAGGTCCCTATACGGGCGCCAAGGGACGAGCGGCGAGCCAGTGGCGCGACCGACCAAACCCCTACAAGGAGGAGATACGACGATGAAGAACGCGATCAGACTCTTGGTGTTGGCCGGTGCGCTCCTGAGCGTTGGGGCGATGGCCCAAGCGCAGCAGAACTGGAACTTCAGCTTCCCCGTCTACGCCTACGTCTACACCAACACCAGCTCGGTGGACTTCGACTTCACCGCCACCACGACCGGAACCGTGGTGTACGCGGGGGCTGCGGGCCAGGCGTCCAAGGCCAACCTGCAGAGCTGCATCGGCAGCCTCGTCACCTCGTCGCTGAGCGTTACCGCGCAGAACAGCGCTCCCACGAACCCTAGCTCGCTAGGCAGCTGCGAGTTCGGTCCCACCAGCGTTTCCACCAGCGGCTACACCGTGAACTGGAACGGTCTGGGGAGCGCCGACGGCTCGCTGCTGGTCATCACCAACTCGTCCACCTACTCGGTGACCGTCTTGGCCGACAGCCTTCCTTCCGGCGTGACCTACAAGGTGGCCCCCGATTTCGGTGACGCGTCCGGCATTGCCTTCACCAACATTCCTACCGGCACCGCAGCCGGTCTGGCCACCCATAACGATGGCCTGTACACCCAGTACGCCGGCGTGTACGCCATCCCGCTCACCTTCGCTGCCGACGTCGACCCCACGGCCCCCGCGGCCACCACCAGCGCCGTCACCACCCTCGTTACCTACACCGCTTCCGCTCCGTAATGCCCACATTCCCCCTTGGGTATACTGGAACGGTGTTTAGGAACCTCTCGAACCCCCGGAACTGGTCGCCGGGGGTTCTTCTGCTTTGGTTGCTGGTTTCGGCGTTGGCGCAGTCGGGGATCGGCGTAGCGCCGCCGCGCTACGAACTGGTGCTGGCCCCCGGCGATTCCACCACCCAGACGGTGGCCCTGTTCAGCCGCAACACCCCCGATCAGGTCATCGAGGTAAGCCTCGTGGATTGGCTGATCGATCCCGACGGTGGCGTGAAGACGCTTCCCCCGGGATCTTTGCCTTACAGCGCCGCAGCGTGGCTGCGCACCGCACTGGATCCCTTCACGCTCGAGCGCGACGCCACCCACGAGGTGCGCTTTACCGTCAGCGTTCCGGCGAGTCCGGAGCTTTCCGGCAGCTATCGGGCGGCGCTGGCCTTTACGACCGAGCCGCGGCCCGTCGAGCGGAAGGGCATCGTGGCGCTGATGCGCACCCGGGCGCTGGCCGTCGTCTACGTCACCGTCCAGGGCACCGAGCAGCCCGCCGCCGAGCTGCAAGGCGTCACGGTCGTGGCCGACGAAGGCTCCGGGAAGCGCTACCTGGTCGCCGACGTGGTGAACACCGGCAACGTCTACCTGCGCCTCAACGGGGAGCTGCGCTTCGTCGACACGGCGGGCGAGGTGGCGCGGCGGGTCGCGCTGCCCGAGCGGGTGCTGCTGCGCGAGGGGTTGGTGCGCTACCGGCTGGCCCTCCCCGAGGACCTTCCGGAAGACGCGATCCTCGCCCAGATCGAGATCCAGCCCCAAGGCCCGGCCGGGGGTTACGGCGGCCCGCCGCTCTACGGGGAGGTGGCGCTCCGGTGAGGCGCGGCTTCGCGGCGCTGTTGCTCGTCCTGGCCGGTCTGGGTTCGGCTCAGGTCTGGTACTACAACGTGGACCAGGACAACCGCTTCGACCCAAGCACCCTGAACTTCAACCCCAGCGCCCTCGAGCTGATGTGCGCTGGCCTGCTGGAGCCGGGGGCGACGCCCGCGGGCGGGGCGACGGTGGGCAACCTCACGCTCCCCGCCGGCTGCCCGGCCGCGCCTCCGGTCGTCGTCTACGGCACCGACCCCAACACCGGCGACCCGGTCTACGCCACGGTCCTGACCGTCAAGTTCTGGGGCCGCCGCCGCGCCGACGACCGCACCTACGGCACGGATCCGCTCGTGCGCCTGATCGAGCGCGCGTACGCCCTGCAGGTCGACGCCCGCGGCGATCTGGGGCGGGTGGACGGGCAGTTCCTCAGCCCCTTCACCACGCCGCCGGCCGGCGTGCCGCCGCTCACGGGTTCCTGGAACGCCTGGCAGGCTTCGCAGACGATCTCCTTCGGCGCCCCGCAGATCTCGGACGTACGAAACTTCAACCGCCGCTACCCCACCTGCCGCAGCCTGTACAACGACCGTTGCTGGACCGCGGTCTTTACCTGGGTGCTGCCGGCGCGGCTGGTGTTGCACGGCAACGAGACCGGCAGCGCGCAGCTCACGCTCACGCCCGGCCTCTTCGTGCGCAGGACGGCCGCGACGCTCGGCGTCCGCGGCGGCGCGTTCGAGACGCCCGAGCTGAAACCCTACGCGCCCTAGTTCTTCCGGATCAAGACGAACTTCTCCAGCTCCACCAGCTCGCCGGAGGCCAGCCGCGCCTTGGCCGCATAGCTCCAGCGCGCCGCCGCGTCCGCGGGCACGACGAGCTTCCCGGCCCAGTCGGCCCCCTGGCCGGTCAGTTCGACGCGCTCCCCTGCGACCTCGAGCCAGCTCGCCTCCACCGGGGCGTACCAGTGCACCGCGACCTCCAGGGTCTGGCCGGGGCGCGCCACCGGGAGCGACCGCGCCACCCCCCAGGGGGCGTCGGGGCTGACGCTCAGGAAGAAGGGGAAGCGCGCGAGCGCGCCGTTCAGGGCTTCCACCTGCAGCGCCAGCGATCCTTCGGTGTCAGTGGGAACGTGCACCCGACCGCGCCAGATACCCTCTTCCTCCGCAGCCGGCAGCAGGACGCCGACGATGCGGCCCTGCAGGGTCACGACGACCCGGCCGGGTTCGCCCTGGAGGCGCGCTTCAAGGAGGGGTGCGGCCCCCGGCGGAACCCGGTCGGCTTCGGGCCGGACCTCGAGGATCTGCACCTTGCCGCCGGTGTAGACCTTGCGCTCTGGGGGGCGGACGGCCAGCTCCACCCGCCCCGTCTCGCCGGGACGCAGCAGGACGGTGGCCGGCGGGACCAAGGCCTCCCAACCCTCAGGAAGCAGGTCTTCGAGCAGGCGCACGGTGTAGCGCCCTGGCGCGAGCGCGGGCACCGTGAACGCGCCGCCGGGCTCGGTGAAGAGCGATATCCGACGCCCCAAAGCGTCTTCGATGGCGACCGCGAAGCGGCGGGGCGGAAGCTCGCGGCCGGGTTCGGCGACGACGCGCACCCGGCCCTCGAGGACGCTGCGCGCCGCGAGCACGAGGCGAACGGAGACGCTCTGCTTCCGCCGCACTTCGACGCGGACCTGGGCGCGCACGGGCACCAGCACGGCCGGCAGCCGGGCGGGGTCGACCTCGATGGTGTAGGTTCCCGGGGGCAGTTCCAGCCGGAAGCGCCCTTCGGCGTCGGTGCGGGTTTCGCGGTCGCCGGCGCGCACGACGAGGCCTTCGCGCAGCCGGGCGGGGCCCTCGACCACGACCTCGCCGGTGACGACGCCCACGTTGCGGCCGCCGAAGAGGCGGGTCACGGCGGGCGGCACCTCGAGCACCAGCGGCATCTGCGCCCCGAGGCCCAGGGTGGTGCGGCCGCTGTACCACTCGCGGTCGACGCGGGCCTGCAGCAGCGCGCCTCCGGCGGGCGCCTCGAACGCCAGGGCGGTTTTCAGGTCGGGTTTCCAGGGCGACCAGGCCAGGTCGGCGCGGGTGCGCAGCTCGCTGCCCCCCAGACGCAGGCCCAGCTGCAGTTCGTTCTCCTCGAGCGGCCAACCGAGCCGGCCGTTCAGCGCGAACAGCGCCAGGCCCTCCGCGGCGCTGGCCTCGCTGCCCCCGGAGATCGTGAACGACGTGCGCCCCGCGCGGTGCTCGACGCGGGCTTCGGCGCCGAGGTCGCTCCAGGGGGCGGGCAGGTCGAGCCGCGTGCGGGCGAAGGCGCTCAGGCGGTCGGGGCCGGCCGCCGCGCCGAAGGTGACCGCGAGCGGCAGGTCGAGCTCGAGCCGCTCGCTGCTGCTTGCCGCCGCCAGCCCCCAGTCGTCGACGCCCAGGCCGGTCCAGGCGAGGCGCCCCCCCACGCTGAAGGGCTCGGGGTTGACGTCCGCGCTGAAGCGGAACTCGACGGGGGCGGCCGGTTCCCCCGTGAAGCCGCCCTGCAGCCGCACCGGCCAGTCGCGGTAGCTGAAACCGTAGGCGAGTTCGCCATTCAGTTGGGGGCGGAAGGGCCGCAGCGTCAAGGAGGCCGTAAGGGTGCCGGGCCGGAAGGCCGCCGCCTCGCCCTCCCCGGTGGCGAGGTCCGCGCGCAGGCGCAGGCTCGGATCCTCGTCGAGGAGCGCGGACGCGCCGAACCCGTAGCCGCGCCCGCTGACGTCGAAGTTCATGCTGCCCCGCCAGACGGGCCCGCTGAGCGCGATCTGGGTGCTGACCGCGCCCTCGAACAGCCCCAGGGCCAGCCCGTAGCTGGGGCCGAAGGCGGCGCTCAGGTAGCCCCCCTGCCAGCTCAGGCCCAGGCTGCCCGCGGGCTGGCTGCCCAGGGCGTAGCCCGCGCCGAGGCTGAAGTGGGTGAAGTCGGAAAGCGGTCCGGCCGCGCCCAAGGAGAACGAGAGGTCGCCGGGGTAGCGGTAGGCGGCGCCCAGGCGACCCAGCAGCTGGAAGGGGCCGTCGCTCTTGGCGCGCGCCGGCTGGACGGCGAGGTACCCCTCGCGCTCGAGCCCGCCGCGCTCGAGCCGCACGACCACCCGCAGCACCCGCGGCTCGGCCACGGTCACGCGCAGCTCGCGCCGCTCGCCGGGTTCGAGGGGAAGGCGCGCCTGGTAGACGGGCACCCCCTGCAGGGTGAGCAGGCGCACGAGGACGACGTCGGCGCCGTTGCCGGTGTTCGCCACCTCCAGCGCGAAGCGCCCGAAGGGCGGGAGGTAGGCCACCTCCGCCGGCCAGCGCGCCTCGAGCCCGGGAGCGTAGGCCACCTCGGTGAAGGCGTCGGCGGAAGCGCCGTCGGCCTGGAGGCGCAGGCGGTCGCGGGTTCCGGCGGGAACGCCTTCGGGCACGCGCAGCGTGACCGGGAAGTAGTAGGGCCGCCCGGCTTCGAGCGCGATCGTGCGTTCGCGGGCTAGCAGCGGCCAGCCGTGTTCGGAGGCGAGGCGCAGCCGCACGCGGCCGGAGCCGTGCAGGACGAAGACGTGGGTGACGGTCGCGCCCGGCGCGGCCTTCTTGACCTCGGGGGAGGCCCGCTCGACCTGCACCCCCTGCCCCAGCACCGGCACCCCGAGCAGGATCAGCAGGACGATCCAGAGGGCGAGGCGCGGACGCAGAGGGGTGCAGGGAGCCATCCCGACCATTCTAAACGCCCATGGTTACGCAATTCTTCCCTCAAACGGGGGTATGAACGGCGCCCCGGACGGCCTTAGAGTAGGATGGGAAGACTGCGGGGATCTTGGAATGCGTGAAATTTGGAAGATTTTGGGAGTATTTTTGCTTGCCGTTCCGGCGCTGGCCCAGGTCAACGCTGTTTGGGTGATCCGCGACCACGAGATCGTGAACGGCGAACTGCGCACGTACGTGGGCACCAAGGTCTACCCCGTGAACGGCATCGAAGAGGTGCGGGCCCTCGCCGAGGTGGTGCGCCGCGAGGCCCGGCCCGCCCGCTGGGTCTACGATCCGGAGCGCGGCTGGGTGGCGCTGCAGCGCCGAGGTTACCGCATGGACGTCGAGGCCGCCGTGGTGGCCTACCGCGACGCCGCCTTCCTGGGCAGGACCCAGTTCGTGATCCCCGTCGAGGCGATCGAGCCCGAGCCGAGCGTGACCGAATGGTACGCCCGCGGCGTGCGCGAGCTGATCGGCGAGGGGGTGACCGGGTTTTGGGGCTCGAGCCCGGCGCGCATCCACAACATCCGCACCGGGGCGGCGCACCTGAGCGGCACCTGGATTCCCCGCGGCGCCGAGTTCTCCTTCAACCGCGCCGTGGGCGCGATCGACGAGGAGCACGGCTACGTGGAGTCGCTGGTCATCGTCGGCGACGCCACCGAGAAGGGGGTGGGCGGCGGCATCTGCCAGGTCTCCACCACCACCTTCCGCGCCGCCTTCTTCGCCGGGCTGCCGGTGACCGAGCGTTACCCGCACAGCTACCAGCTGCGCTACTACCGACCCGTGGGGCTGGACGCCACGATCTACCAACCCTGGCGCGACCTCCGGTTCACCAACGACACCCCCGGCGACGTCCTGGTGCTGGCCCAGGTGCGGGGGTACAAGCTCTACGTTCGCCTCTTCGGCACCGCCGACCGCAGCGTCGAGTGGGAGGGGCCGTTCATCCGCGACCGCAAGCCGCCGCTCGAGCCGCGCGAGGTCGTGGACGAGACCCTCGAGCCCGGTTACCGCAAGCAGATCGACTGGGCCGCCGAAGGACTGACCGCGGTGGTGCGGCGCAAGGTCTACTACGCCGACGGCCGCGTCTACGAGGACGTTTTCGAGAGCGTCTACCGCCCCTGGGGCGACGTCTTCCTGGTCGGCCCCCCGGGGCTCGAGCCCGCGGTGCCGCTCCCGCCGATCATCGGCAAACCCGAGGTGCAGGGCGCCGGCCCGCCGCCGCGCCCCTAGGCCCCGAACTTTTGCAGCTTGCCCGCGTGCGCCAGCAGGAGCGGCAGCACGTGGGTGCCGTGCAGGTCGCCGAGCGCGCCCCCTGCCGCCTCGTCCTCGGTGAAGCGGCGGGCCGCGTCGGCGCGCAGGTTGGGGCCGTAGAGCAGGAAGGGCACCGGGTGCCAGGAGTGCGCCTTCATCACGCTGGGCGTGGAGTGGTCGCCGGTGATGGCGATCACCTCGGGCTCCAGCGCCAGCAGCTCGGGCAGCAGGGCGTCGAAGGCCTCGATCTTGTGCACCTTCGCGTCGAAGTCGCCGTCCTCGCCGGTGGAGTCGGTCTTCTTGAAGTGCAGGTAGAAGTAGTCGAAGGCTTCCCAGTGGGCCTTCAGGGCCGCGAGCTTGCCTTCGGGGGCGTCGGGGTCCTCGCCCACCTCGACCTCCAGCGCGGTCATCCCCACCAGCGAGGCCACCCCGCGGTACATCGGGTAGCTGGCGACCGCCGCGGGGGTGAGCCCGGTGATCTCGCCCAGGGTGGGCCAGACCGGGCGCTTGGAGACGCCGCGAAGCAGCACCCCGTTGATCCTGGGCTCGTCCGCGAGCGCCTGCCGCGCCAGCGCGCTGAACTTGTTGAGCACGTCGGCCGTCTTGGCGCTGGGCTCGTCGCTTTCGTCGTGCGGACGGGCCGCGAGCGGCGGCACCCCGGTCTTCTGGGGGTCGGTGTCGTGGACCCGGTCGCCCAGCCCCACGCCCCGCAGCACCAGCACGAAGCGGTGCTCCGACTCGGTGTGGAGCTCGATCCTGACGCCGTCGATCTCGCGGATGCGCTCCCTCAGCTTGGCGAGCACCCGCCGGTTTTCCTCGGTGGGGGGGCGGCCGGCGCGGCGGTCGGCGATGGTGCCGTCGGGGTTCAAGGTGGCGAAGTTGCCGCGCACCGCGACGTCGTCGGGCCCCAGCTCGATGCCCAGCCCCAGCGCCGAGAGGACGCCGCGCCCGACCTCGTAGCGGAAGGGGTCGTAGCCGAAGAGGCTCAGGTGGCCGGGCCCGGAGCCGGGCGCGAAGCCGGGGGCCACCAGGGTGACTCGCCCCAGGTTGGCCTTTTCGGCCAGGGCGTCGAGGTTGGGGGTGCGGGCCGCGGCCAGCTCCGTGGGCCCGCCCGGCTCGCGGGGCAGCCCGCCCACCCCGTCGAGCACGACGAAGAGGATCTTGCTGGGCGTGGTGCGGCTCAGTTCCTTGAGGTGGGGGAGGAGGTCCATGCCCGCATTCTACTCCCGCCGCGGCCCCGCCGACCGCAGGATACGTACAATTCGACGCACATTAAGATTGACATGAGTAATATCAAATGATATGTTACAGGTAGCGAAAGGGGGCGAGAGCCGTGTGGGCGCAGTGGTTGCGACGCATGACCCCGAAGCAGAAGGACCGCCTGCTCGAGGTGCTGGCCGAGCGTTACGCGGACGAGCTGCACGACGCCGCCCTGGTGGAGGCGGCGGCCGAAGGTCTGCCGTACGAGCACCTGCGCAAGGTGCTGAGGCGCATCGCCGCGCGCGAGCGCAAGCACGCGGAGTGGTTGCGCGCCAAGATCCGCGAACGGGGCGGCACGCCGCCCCCGCCGCCCCGGCTGCCCGCGGCGCCCACCTGGCGGGAGGTGCTCGAGGCCTTCGAGTCCGAAAAGGCCGACCAGGTGCGCTACCTCGAAGAAGCCTACGGCGCCGACGACCCCGAGCTGCGGGAGCTGCTGACGCGGATCCAGCACGAGGAAGAAGAGAACTACCGCGACCTGCTGGACGTGGTGACGCGCATGGAGTCGCACGCCGGAGGCGCATAGAAAGGAGGCGGCCGTGATCTCCAAAGAGGCCATCCAAAAGCTGAGGAACGAGATCGGGCTGCGTTCCGGACCCGTCCTCTCGCTCTACCTGGCCACCAACCCCGCCAGCCGCGACGTGCTCGACTACTCGGCGTCCGGGAAGCGCAAGCCCTTCGTGATCCGCGCCAAGGACACGATGGCGGCCCTGGGCGTTCCCGCGAAGGTGCGGGACCGGGTGCTCGACCGGCTCGAGCACGACGTGATCCGCGGCCGCACCCGCGCGGTCTTCGCCACCGAGGACGAGATCGAGATCTACGACCTGAACGTCGACCTGCCGGTGGTGAACCTGCCCCACGGCGAGGTGCTGGCGCGCTGGGGCGAGCCCTACGTGCTGCCCCTGGTGCTGGCGCTCGACGAGTACGAACGCTACGCCGTGGTCCTGCTCGACGAGGAGCGCTGGCGGCTCTTCGAGGTCTACCTGAACGACGTGCGCGAGGTGGCCGACGCCTTCCGGGCGGTCGCGCCCGAGACCTGGCGCAAGCTCTCGGAGTCGAAGCCCGCCACCCCCATGGGTCCGGGCGCGCTCGGCACCACGGCGCGCGGCGGAATGGGCCGCGACCGCTTCGACCGCCGGGTGCTGGCCTGGACCCACCGCTTCTACCGGCAGCTCGCCGGGGAGCTGGAGCGCTGGCTCGAGCGGCTGGGGGCCGAGCGGCTGATGCTGATGGGGGTGCCCGAGGAGACCCGCTACTTCGAAGAGCTGCTCCCGCGCGCCGTGCGCGAGCGGGTGGTGGCCCACCTGCCCATGCCCGCCGGGGGCAGCAAGGTGGACGCCAGCGAGGTGCTGGCGCTCACCGAGGCGGCCATCGAAGAGGTGGAGCGCCGGAAGGAGGCCGAGCTGCTCGACCGCATCCGCGAAGAGGGCGTCTGGGGCACCGAGAACGTGCTCGAGGCCCTGCAGGAGGGGCGGGTCTACGTGCTCGTCATGCCCTGGCACCCGCAGGGCAAGGTCTGGCGCTGCCCCGACACCGGCTACGCCGCGCTGGCGCGTGAACGCGCCGAGGCCGTCTGCCCGGGCGCGGCGGAGGAGGCCGACCTGGCCGAGACGCTGGTCGAGCTCGCCGGCCTCTTCGGGGCGCGCGTGGAGTTCGTTCGCGGAGACAACGCGGACCGCCTCGAACGCGAGTTCGGCGGTCTTGCGGGGCTCAAACGCTGGTGAACACGGATGGAGGTGCAACCATGATGCGTTGGGATCCGTTCAAGGAAATCGAGGAACTGCAGGAGCGGCTGGGCCGCGGTCTGGGCATGGGCCGGGGGGCGCGCGGCGAACAGACCCTGGCGCCCCTGGTGGACGTCTGGGAGGACGAGCACGGACTCCACTTCGCGGTCTACCTGCCCGGCATCGAACCCGACAAGGTCGAGGTCACGGCCGAGGAGGAGACCCTGACGGTCAAGGCCGAACGGCCCTTCGAGAAGCAGGAGAACGTGGCCTACCACCGGGTCGAGGGGCCGTACGGCACCTTCGTGCGCAGCTTCTCGATCCCCGCGGTCTACGACCTGGGCAAGGTGGCCGCCAAGTTCAAGAACGGCGTGCTCTACCTGACCGTTCCGCGCGCGGAGGAGACCAAGCCGCGCAAGATCCAGGTCGAGGTCGAGTCCTGAAGCGGGGTGGGAGGTGGTGCCCGTGATCATGCGCGCGCCCCAGTTCGAGCGGCTCTTCCGGATCGCGGCGTCGCTGGACGTGGACAAGGACGACCTCAAGCGCCTGTCCGACTTCCTGGGCAAGAAGATCTACGACCTGCTCGTCGTCGCCGAGCGCAACGCCAAGTACAACGCCCGCGACGTCATCTACGAACCCGACCTGCCCGTCACCAAGGGGTTGCAGGAGACGATCCGCGAGTTCGAGCAGATGGACGTCGCCCCCGAGCTCGAGCCCGTCCTCGACCACCTCGCGGGCCTGCCGCCGCTGGACCTGGAGGTCAGCGACGACGTACGGGCGCTGCTTCCCAAGCTGGCGGGCGCCCTGGTGGTCGCGGCGGCGCGCGTGATCCGCGAGCTGGACCCGGACGTCAAGAACCCCCAGACCGAACACTGGGAGCGGCTCGAGCGGGTCTTCGACCTGCTCCTCTAAGCCGCCCCACAAGACCACGCCGGCCCGCGCGCGGGCCGGCGTTTTCGCGTGCGCGGGCTCAGACGAACTTGCGCAGCACGTTGGCGATCTCCTCGGGGCTCGCGGGGTCGCCCTCGGCCACGTCGGTGGCGCAGAGCGTCAGGAACTCCTTGAGGATCAGGTTGGCGGCCGACTCCATGGCTTTCTTGGTCGCCGTCATCTGCGTCAGCACCTCGTCGCAGGGGCGGCCTTCGCCCACCATCTTCTGCAGGCCGCGCACCTGCCCTTCGATGCGGCGCAGACGCTTGATGATGCTGTCTACGGTCTCGTCGCCCAGGTCGGTCGTGCGCATCGACATATACCCATACCCCCTACTGGACCCAGCATACCCCGTGCCGGGTCGTTCTGCCACTTCGCCGGCTGAAGGCCGCGGCTTGCGGGTAGGCTGGGGCATGGAGCTCTACCTGGGAACCGGCGGCTTCAGCTACCCCTACTGGAAAGGGGTCTTCTACCCGCCGGGGCTAAAGCCGAGCGACTACCTGTGGCACTACGCCCGCCACTTCAACGCGGTGGAGGTGAACGCCAGCTTCTACCACGTGCCCACGGCCAGGACCTTCGCGGGGATGCTCGAGCGCTCGGGCGGGCGGGTGCGCTTCGCGGTCAAGGTGCACCGCTCGGTCACCCACGCACGCGATGCGACGGACGGGGTCTACGCCCGCCTCTTCGAGGCGACGCGGCCCCTCGCCGAGGCGGGCGTGCTCGGGCCCTTCGTGGCCCAGTTCCCCTACGGCTTCCACCGCACCCCCAAGAACCGGCGCTACCTGCTCGAGGTGGCCCGCCGCTTCGAGGGGCACACCCTCGCCGTGGAGCTGCGTCACGACAGCTGGGCCCGCGATCCGGTCTGGAACGCCTTCCGCGAGCTGGGCCTCGTCTGGGTGAGCGCCGACTACCCGCCGCTCGCGGGCCTGCCGCAAAGCGGCCTGGTGGCGACGGCCCCGGTCGCCTACCTGCGCCTGATGGGGCGCAACGCCGCGAAGTGGTGGGACCACGAGGAGCGCGAGGAGCGCTACGACTACCTCTACACCCCCGAGGAGCTGCGCCCCTACGTCCGCGCCCTGGCCGAACGCGCCGGGGAGCTGCGGGAGGCCTGGGTGGTCTTCCACAACACCCCGCGCGGCCAGGCGCTCGTAAACCTGGGCACCTTCAAGGACCTGCTCGAAGAGCTGGGCCTCGAGGCCGCCATCGTGCCGCCGCGGCCGGGTTAGGGTCAACCGCTCAGCGCGCGGCGAGCGCCTCGAGCAACCGCGGCAGCCGGCTCAGGTCGGGCTCCAGGTGGTCGGGTTCGGCGGCGGCCAGCACCTCGGGCGGGTGGGTGCCCCAGCTGACCGCGTAGGTGCACAGCCCCGCCGCCTTCCCCGCCAGGACGTCGTGGGTGGTGTCGCCCACCATGCAGACGCCGCGGCCGTTCACCGCCGCGAGCGCCGCCAGCACCACGTCGGGCGCGGGCTTGGACGGCAGCCCGTCGGTGCCCTGAACGTGGTCGAGCAACGGCAGCAGCCCCACGGCCTCGGCGAGCCGACGGGCGGTGCCGCTGCGCTTGGTGGTGGCCACCGCGAGCGCGAAGCCGCGCCCGCGCAGCTCGTCGAGCAGCTCGGGCACGCCCGGGTAGGGGCGGCTTTGGTCGGCCATGTGGGCGCGGTAGTGGGCGCGGTAGGCCTCGGCCAGCGCCTCGGCGTCGGCGCCGGGGGCGGCCCGGCGGAACATCTCGGCCAGGGGGCGGCCGATCAAGTCGGCCATCTCCGCATCGGTGGGCAGCGGCAGCCCGGCTTCGCGCAGCACGTGGTGGAAGCTCGCGGTGATGTCCGCGAGCGAGTCCACCAGGGTGCCGTCGAGGTCGAAGACGATCGTCGGCTTCAAGGCTTGGGCTTCCTCAGGATCCGGACGGTCTTGATGGTGTCCTGCTGGGTGAGCTTCTCCACCACGTCCTGGCCCGCGGTCACCTTGCCGAAGATCGTGTAGCCGCCGGTCAGGTGCGGCGCGGGGCCCAGGGTGATGAAGAACTGGCTGCCGTTGGTGTTGGGGTCGGCGGTGCGGGCCATGCCCACCCAGCCGGCGGCGTCGTAGCTGAGCGCGGGGTCGATCTCCAGGCCGAAGCGGTAGCCGGGCCCGCCGGAACCCCTTCCGGTGGGGTCGCCGGTCTGGGCCACGAAGCCGGGGACGACGCGGTGCCACCTGAGGCCGTCGAAGAAGCGGTGCAGCGCCAGGAAGACGAAGGAGTTGACGGTGTTGGGGGCGCTGTCCTCGAGCAGGTCGATGACGATCTTGCCCTTGCTGGTCTCGATCTCGGCGTAGTAGTCGTACTTCTTGTGGTCGGTAACGACCTCGGGTTTGTCGAAGCTGCGGACCGGGGTTTCGCTCAGGTAGTCCAGGGTTTCCATGGCGCCTGCTTTCTGCGCGGCCGCGGGGGCGGTCCCGCCCGCCGCGCTCTCGGATTTCTTGGGTTTGCAGCCCGAAAGCCCCAGGCCGAGGGCCAGGGCCAGGGCGAGGACGAGGGTCGTGCGCATACCGGCAGGATACCGCGGGGAAATGAAGGGGCGGTGGGCTAGCGGCAGCTCGCCCGCCCCGCGTCGCGCACATCGCCGTCGGTGGTCACGAAGCGCCAGGCGTAGGCGCCCGGCTCCAGCGTGAGCTCGAGCACCCCGTGCGCGTCGTCCACGAACGCCCGGCTGAGCGGGCCCGGGGCGTCGACGCGGCGCAGGCCCGCGCCCCCGGTTCCTACGACGAACTGCACCAGACCTCCTTCGGGGTCGTGGGCGCCGGCGGCGTCGCGGGGGGCGAAGCGCTCGTAGTCGTGGTCGTGCCCCGCCAGGTACAGCTCGGCGCGGTAGCGGTGGAGCAGGTCCCACAGCGCGTCCATTCCGGGAAGGTCGCCGTGGCGGCCGGAGCTGTAGCGCGGGTAGTGGGCGAAGGCGAGCGCGCAGCCCTCGGGCTCCTGGCGCAGCCGGGCCTCGAGCCAGGCGTACTGGGGCGAGCCCTCCCCGCAGCCCCCGACCCAGTCGCAGTTGCTGTTCAAGGCGTAGAGCCGCCAGCCCGCGAGCCGTGTCGCGTACCAGCCGTCGGTCGGCGCGGCCCGCGCGCCCCAGTAGCGGAAGTACCCGCCCCCGCCGCTGTAGTACTCGTGGTTGCCCGGCACCGGCAGCGTGCGGTTCTTGAAGCGCCCCCAGGAGGGGGCGTAGCAGTCCCGGAACTGGGCGTCGGTGCCGGCGGAGTAGGCGAGGTCACCCAGGGCGAGGACGTACCAGGTCGCGCCCTCGGGGGCCAGGCGTTCGATCAGCGCGGCCGTGGCCTCGTCGGCGTCGGACCAGCAGGTGGCGATGTCGCCGGCGACGTAGAGGGTCACGGACGCCGGCCCCTGGGACTGGGCGCAGCCCGTCCCGACCAGGGCGAGCAGCACGAGCGTCGGCAGGAAGAGCGCGCGCTTCATATCTTCGGCAGGGTGATGCCCCGCTGGCCCTGGTACTTGCCGCGGCGGCTCTTGTAGGTGGTTTCGGGCTTCTCCCCCTCGAAGAAGAGGATTTGCACGATGCCCTCGCCGGCGTAGACGCGGGCGGGCAGCGGGGTGGTGTTGGAGATCTCGAGCGTCACGTGCCCTTCCCAGCCCGGCTCGAGCGGGGTGACGTTGGCCACGATGCCGCAGCGGGCGTAGGTGGACTTGCCCAGCGCGATGGCGATCACGTTCTCGGGCATGCGGATGTACTCGACCGAGCGGGTGAGGGCGAAGGAGTTGGGCGGGATCAGCACCGCGTCCCCCTCGATCTCGACGAAGCTCTGGGGGTCGAAGGCCTTGGGGTCGACGACCGCACCGTAGGCGTTGGTGAAGACCTTCCACTCGGGGGCGGCGCGCAGGTCGTAGCCGAACGAGCTGACCCCGTAGGAGATCACCCCTTCCCGCACCAGGTTCTCCTCGAAGGGTTCGATCATCCCCTCTTCCCGGGCCATCCGCCGGATCCACCAGTCGGGCTTGACGCTCATGAGCCGAGTATACCCAGCCCCGCCGCGGCTAACGGGGCCACAGCGCCAGACCGCTCACCACCGGGCGCTCGCGCTCGGGGAAGACGAGCGCGCCCTGCAGGTAGAGCTGGGCCGAGCCGCCGCTGTCCATGCGGATCGCGCCCCAGGCCCCCAGCGCCCGCAGCCGCTCGGCGAGGACGCCGGGCGTGGTCTTGCCGCTGGTCACGAACCACAGCTCGCCCTCGCGGGTCCAGGCGACGGCCGCCTGGTAGGTGACCTTCGTGATCTGCGGGGCGTCCGCGGCGAAGCCCTCGGCCGCGGGGTGGTAGGCGAGGCGGCCGGCCTGGACGAGCAGGGGGCCCGCCTCGAGCGCGTAGCGCACCGGCGGGTCGAGGTTGACGTAGAGCGAGAGCCGGTTCCCGGGGCGCAGCCGCCCGGTCCAGTCGGCGTCGCCGGCCGGGTAGCTGAGCGCCCAGCGTCCGGGTTCGAGGTCGACCGGCGCGGGGTAGGTGTGGACGACCCGGTCGCCCTCCACCACGATCACGTTCTCGCCCCTGCGGCCGACGCGCCCCGGCAGCGTGTGGGCGGTGAGGCGGGCGGGCCAGCGGTTGAGGCCCACGCGGTAACGTTCGCCGGAGCCGGTCTCGACCCAGGCCTCGAACTTCGGCACCGCCGCCTGGGGCAGGCCGCCGTCCCACATCAGGGCGCTGCGGCCGTAGGGCAGGCTCCGCGGCACCCCGTCGACCACCCACAGCCCGATGGGGGTGGCCGTCTTGGGGTCGTAGTAGCCGCCGTTGAGCACGGCCAGGGCGCCGGGGGCGAGCGCGTTCAGCTTGGCGCGCCGGCCCGGCGTGCCCACCGGGCGCATCCGCCAGGCTCCGGGAGCGGCGACGAGGCGCACCAGCTCCAGCGGCTCCGGCGTCCAGACGTACTCGCGGCGCAGTTCGAAGCCGGGGGCGACACGCTGGACCCGGGGCGGAGGCACGAAGTAGGCGTCCATCACGAAGCGCGCCGGGGCGCCCAGCTCGAAGGTGCGCCAGCGGTAGACGCGGTCTTCGGGGGCGAGGAAGCGGATCTCGGTGCCGCGCTCCGAGTAGCGGAACGTTAGCCCCTCCAGCGCGGGCGGGTTGGGCACGAAGTAGGGCACGAAGAAGGTGAACCAGCCGGGGCTCGCGCCCTCGGCGCGGGGCAGCTCGGGGGCGGGCCCGGGCGGCAGGTCGAGGACGAGGCGCAGGCGGTCCTTGGCCAGGCGGTGGCGCAGCCGCGCCGTGGGCAGCGTCTCGGGGACCAGCCCCGCCGCGCGCAGCACCCGTTCGTCGAGGCGGTAGCCGGGGCCGCGGGGCGGCGGCAGCGCCGGGTCGAGCGGCGCGGTCCAGCCCAGGCCGGGCACGTAGCTGAAGGCGAGCGCGCCCTTGCGAAAGACCACCGCCCCCTCCTGTTCGTGCACCTCGAGGCCCAGCCACGCCGCCGGCACCTGGGCCAGCGCCAGGCCGAAGAGCAGGGCCAGGGCCAGAAAACGGCGCACGGTCAGGTTTCCCGGGGCAGGTAGAGGCGCGGGTTGGCCTCGGGGAAGGGGTTGTCGCGGGCCTCGAGGCTTTCGAGCTCCTCGGGGGTGCGGCCGGCGCGCAGGGCCTCGGCCAGCGCGAAGAAGGCGCGGGCGTGTTCGCGGTAGCGCTCGCGGGCGTAGTCGGCGGCCTGGCCGGTGTGGATCAGGAAGGGCCAGTCCGAGGCTTCGAGCAGCAGCAGCTCGCGCATCATCTGCCGCAGGGTGCGCACCCGCTCCTCGCGGCACCCGCGCGCGGCCAGGATCATCTCGGCCTCGGCCTGGTAGACGGTGCGCCAGTAGTCGCGGGTCCGTTCGTTAAGCCAGACGCGGTGGTCGCCCCCCTCGCCCCAGGAGCCTTCGGGGAGGGTGAGCGCCAGGGCGGGCTCCTGCACGGCCACGCGCGCGGTCACGGCCTCCAGGGGGCGGGAGGCGAGGGTGCGGTAGACCTGCTCCAGCCAGGCCACCCCTTCGAACCACCAGTGGCCGAAGAGTTCGGCGTCGTAAGCGGCCGTCGTCACCCCAGCGGGGTGCCGGCGGGCCAGGTCCTCGAGCAGGGCGACGAAGTGGCCCGCGTGCACGCGCACGCGCTCGAAGGCGGCCTCGGGGTCGTAGGGGGCCTTGCCGCCCAGATCGGTCTGGCGCGAGGTGACGCGCCAGTGGTGCAGCCCCGACTCGGGGTCCTTGCGGTGGAACTCGCGGTAGACGGGGTCGCCGGGGTAGCCGTAGTCGGCGCTCCAGACGACCAGCGAGGTCGCGCGGCTGCGGGCGAGCATGCGCAGGCCCGAGGGCAGCTCGAGCACCCGGTGGACGCGCTCGCCCTCGCCCTCCTCGTTCGAGCGGCCGTAGGGCCCCGCGGGCTCGCCCCCCTCGACCAACGCGGCGTCGGTGAAGGCGTAGCGCAGCCCCGCGTCCATCAGGAACTCGTCCACGCCCGGGCGCATGCCCGCCGGCGGTCCGGGCACCGGCGGGGTCCACAGCCCCGGGGGGCGGTAGGCCATCTCGGGCAGCCAGTACCCCAGCGGGTCGGCGCGGAAATGGCGGCGGTAGGTGTGCACCCCGGTGCGCACCTGGGCGGTCAGGGCCTCGGGGTATCCGAGAAGCGGGGAGTAGCCGTGGGTGGCGCTCGAGGTCACGAGCTCGATCTGCCCCCGCGCCTGGGCCCGCCGGAAGGCGCCGGGCAGGTCGCCCGCCAGCGCCTCGAAGTCCGCCAGGGTGCCCTCCCAGAAGCGCAGCTGGAAGGCGGCCGAGGGCTCCAGGTCGCCGCCGCGGTAGCGCTCCAGGTCGCTCCGGGCGCGCTCCAGGCGGTCCTTCGCATAGCGCACGAACCCCTGCTGCACGTCCGCGTCGGCGAGCTGTTCGACCAAGATGGGGGTGAGGCCGATCGAGAGCGGCGCCGGCACCCCGTCCGCCCAGAGGCGGTCGAGCGCCCGCGCCAGGGGCAGGTAGGTCTCGGCCATGACCTCGTAGAGGGTCTCCTCGCCGAAGGGCCAGGCCCCGTGGGCCCGAACGTAGGGCATGTGGGCGTGCAGAACCAGGACGAACTTCATCGTCCTCATCCTACCGTCTGCGCCAGGCGTACCCCACGAGCCCCGCACCGGCGAGCCCCAGCGCGCCGGCGAAGAGCGAGCGCCAGGGGAAGCGCTTGCGTGCGGGCGGCAGCACGCCCGAGCTCCAGACCTGCGCCTGGTCGGGGGCGATCACGTCGAGCGCGCGCGGCGCGTCCGCGGGGCCGTCCAGGTACCAGACGCCGCCGCCGGGCAGGGCGCGGCGGAAGCCCCAGGGTTCGAAGGGGTCGTAGAGTCCGGCGGCCACGTAGGCGCGGGGCCGGCGGATCAGGTCGGTCTGGACCCAGATCCAGTCGCCCTCGCGCCAGGCGCGCACGGGGGCGGCGGCGCCATCCGGCGTGCGCCGTTCCGCCCCCCAGCCGCTGATCAGGTAGGCCTCTTCCCAGCCGCCGTCCGCGGGGGTGCGCAGACCGGCGCCCGGCAGCGCTTCCTCACCGCCGGGTTCGGTGTCGAGGTAGACGGCCACGACGGCCAGCGAGAACCCCAGCGGCGCGCCGGCGGGGTCGGGGTAGCGGGCGAGGCGCACGCCGAGCCGCCAGCGCCCCTCCACCCGTTTCATCTTGAAGCCGGTCAGGTCGGCGGCGCCGACCTGCTGGTAGACGGCGGCGCGGGGGTAGTCGAGGCCGGCGCCGTGGTCGTCGCCGACCGGGTCGGTAAGCAGCAGTAGCGCGAGAACGAACCAGTTCACCGTACACACTCCAGAAGTCGGGCCGTCAGCTTTTCGGGGTCGTGGCGCACGAAGGCGCCGGCGTGGGCGAAGTCGCCCTCGACGACGCGCACGCCGTCGGCGTCGAAGGGGGCGGGGTCGTAGGCGACGGGGTACTGCCCCTCTTCGGCGTAGCGCGCGAGGGCTCCGGGCTCGAGCGGGGCGGTGTGCACGAGCACCGCGTCGGGCCGGCGGCCCAGGTGCTCGGCCACCGCCTTGTAGTGGGCGTAGGCGTCCATGCCGTCGGTCTCGCCGGGCTCGGTCATGACGTTCGTCACGTAGACCAGCCGGGCGGGGCTCTCGGCGATCGCCCGGCGCAGGTCGGGGGGGAGGAAGCTGGGGATGACCGAGGTGAAGAGGCTGCCGGGCCCCAGGACGATCAGCTGGGCCCGCGCCAGCGCCCGCAGCACCTCGGGCATCACCGGGGGGCTCTCGGGCTCGAGCCAGACCTTCCGCACCCGGCCCGGCGTCTCGCGGATGCGCGACTCCCCCTCCACCCGCTCGCCGCTGACCAGCTCGGCGACGAGGCGCGCGGGGTGGGGGGTCGAGGGGTAGACCGCGCCCGAGAGCGCCAGCACCCGGTCGGCCATGCGTACGGCCTCGGCGAAGTCGCCGGTGAGTTCGAAGAGGCTGACCAGGAAGAGGTTGCCGAAGGTGTGCCCCGAAAGCCCCTCGCCGCGCTGGAAGCGGTACTTCATCAGCTCGGGCATCCGCTCCACCTCGCTGAGCGCGGCCAGGCAGTCGGTCAGGTCGCCCACCGCGGGCACGTCGAAGCTCCTGCGCAGGCGGCCGGTGGAGCCGCCGTCGTCGGTGACCGCGACCACGCCGGTCAGGTTGGCCGTGCGCGTCTTGAGGCCGCCGAGCAGGTTGGAAAGCCCGGTTCCGCCGCCCAGGGCGACGACGCGGGGGCCGGCCTCGAGCCGCCGCTTCTTCCAGATGCGTTCGGGAAGTTCGTCGGGGTCGGTGACGGCCGAGAGGATCGAGCGGTTCATGGCGCGGATGCCCAGGCTGAACACCCCGAGCCCCACGAGGAAGGAGACCGTGCCCGAGAGCCAAAGCGGCAGGCCCAGGTTGCGGGTGAAGAGCACGAAGTCGAGCACCCAGTCGAGGAAGACGCCCTGCCAGCTCAGCTGGGCCACGCCCAGGAACATCAGCAGCATGCCCGCCGCGGCGACCAGGACGTAGCGCTTGACCCCCATGCCCGGCCGCAGCCAGCGCAGGAAGCCGAGCAGCCGCCTAGCCCTCTTTGCCCACATCGCGGTGCTCCCGTTCGACCTCGAAGTCTTCGCCCAGTTCGCGCGCCAGCCGCTCGACGACGGCCACCGAGCGGTGGCGCCCGCCGGTGCAGCCCACGGCGACGGTGTAGCCGCTGCGCCCCGCGGCGCGGGCCGCCTCGGCGGCGCGGCGCGCGGCCTCGCGCAGGGTGCGGTAGTAGGGTTCGGCCTCCCCCGTGAAGACGTAGGCGGCGACCTCGGGGTCCGTGCCGGTGCGCGGGCGGAGCGCTTCCTCCCAGTGGGGGTTGGGCAGGGCGCGCACGTCGAGCAGCAGGTCGGCCACCTGGGGCGGCCCCCACTTGTAGCCGAAGGAGATCAGGCGCAGCACGAAGGGGCGCTCCTCGCCGAGCAGCTGGGCCAGCCGCTGGCCCAGCTCGCCCGGACCGGTTTCGCTGGTGTCGAGGATCCAGTCGGCGCGGCCGCGCAGGGGGGCCAGCAGCCTGCGTTCGGCCTCGATCTCGCGCAGCAGGTGCCCGCCGCGGAGGGGGTGGGCCCGCCGGGTGAGGTTGTAGCGCGCCAGCAGGACCTCGGGCCGGGCCTCGAGGAAGACGAGGACCGGCTCCGCGCCGGAGGCGAGGGCGTCGATCGCGGACGGCGCGGCGTCCAGGAAGGCGCGGGCGCGCACGTCGATCCCGAGCGCGACCCGCCGCACCCCTGCGGCCTTCAGCGTCGCGACCAGCTCGGCCCAGAGCGCGGGCGGCAGGTTGTCCACCGCAAAGTAGCCCAGGTCTTCCAGGTGGGCCAGGGCCGTGCTCTTGCCGGCGCCGGAGAGGCCGCTGATCACGACGACGCGCATCCTTTCCAGTTTGGCATGCGTTGCGCAAGGCCTCATGAGACGGACGGCCGTCCCCCGGCGGCCGCGTATAATCGCCTTGGTATGCGCGTGCGGGCGGGAGAACCGCGGGACGCCGCCGACCTGCGTCGCCTGCTCGAGGGGATCGTGGGGAGGCGGCTGGAGCCGGAGCTGGTGGGCGAACTGAACGCCCAGCTGCTGCGTTTCCTGGGGGGCGAGGGCACCACGCTGGTCGTGCTCGAGGACGACGGCCGGGTCGTGGGCGCGGTGACCTTGTGGTTGCGGCGGGGCCTCTACGACGACGGTCCGGTCGCCGTGGTGGACCGGCTCGTGCTCGACCCCGGTTACCAAACTCCCGAGCACGCCCTGCGCCTCTTGGAGCAGGCCTTCGGGGTGGCCCGCACCGTGGGCGCCCTCGACGTCGAGGTGCTGGACGCCGAGGGCTCCTACCTTCCCGAAGCGGCCCTGGAGGCCCTGGGGCTCGAGCCCGCACGCCTGTGGAAACGCCGCATGCTCTAAAGGAGGCCCGAATGAACGTACTGCCCAAAGGAGCCGAACCGCCCCACCTCAAGCTCACCGCCCTGGACGGACGCGAGCTCGACCTCGCCGCGCCTCCGGCCGCGCTGGTTCTGGCCTTCGTCCACCCCGACGTCGCCGCCAGCCGCAACGTGGTCGGCTTCCTGCGCAAGCTGCAGGAGATGCTGCCCGACCTGCCCGTCTGGCTCGTCTCCAGCGCCGACCGCGAGGCCACCGAGCGCTACGTGAAGGGTTACCTGGGCAACTACCTTGAGGGGTACCCGGTCGTCGCCGAGGGGTGCGCGGTGCTCGAGGCCTTCGGCGCCACCCACGTCCCCACCGTCCATTACTTCGCGGACGGGAAGGTGGACGTGGCCTTCACCGGCTTTCACAAGCTCGCGCTCAACACCCTGGCCGAGCGCGCCGCGGCCGCGCTCGAGGCCCGGGCCAAACCCCTGATCACCGACCTGGAGAACAAGGGCGAGTACGAACTGGCCGAACCCAGCGGTTGCTAGGACGATGCAAGGGCCGGTGACGCGGCTGTACAAGCTGAGCATCCAGGTGGCCTTCAACCTGGCCATCGTGGTGCTCGTGCTGGGCATGTTCGTGGGGGTGTGGCGGGTGCTGGCCAACCTGGGGCACACCCTGGGCCCCGGCACCACCCCCGAGGCCTTCCAGACGCTGATCACCGACGCGCTGACGCTGCTCGTCGTCATCGAACTGGTGCGCACCTTCGTGGACTACTTCGAGTGGCAGCGGGTGCGCATTCACGTCCTTCTCGACGCCGGCGCCATCTTCCTGCTGCGGGAGCTGATCATCAAGCTCTACGCCCACGACTACCAGGGCCTCGAGGTGGTCTGGTGGACGGCGGGCATCCTGCTGCTGATGCTCGCCCGCACCCTGGCGGTTCGTTGGCCGCCGCCCCGCCATCCCGGAGGGGAGGAGGAGGCCCATTCCTGACCGCCGCCCCGAGGTGGTGCTGGGGTGGGTGCTGGGCGCCGACCTGCGCGACCCCGAGGTGCTGGCCGCCTACGACGCCGCCCGCAAGCGGCTGCACGACCACCTGAGCGCCGCCTTTCCCGAGTTCGCCTGGCGGATCGAGACCTCCGAGCGCCGCGCCTTCATGCCCCGCGGCGCCCTCGACCCCGTCGACCTGCTCGAGGTCGGCGTGGCGGAAAAGCTGCACCGGCACTGGGACTACGTCCTCGTCGTCGTGCCCAACGAGCTGATCTCGCGGCACGGACCCAGCACCCTGGGCGTGCCCAGCTCGGCGCTGGAGGCGGCGGTCGCCTCGAGCAGCCGGCTGGGCTCGGGGACCCGGCTCGCCGGCCGCCTGGCGGCGTTGGCGCTTCACCTGCTCGGCCACCTCTGGGGGTTGGACCACGCCGGGTCGGGGCCCATGCGCCCGGTTGAGAGCCCCGAGGACCTCGCGCTCGCGCCCTTTCCCGAGGCGCAGCGCGAACAGGCGCGGCGCCAGCTCGAGGAGGTGGCCCGCACCCGCCTCGAGGACGTGCGCGTGCGTTGGGGCGCGCTCAGCTTCTACGGCCGCACCTTCGCCAAGGACCCGCGCGAGATCCTCTCGGCCATCTGGGGCTACCGCCCCTGGCGGATGCCGATCTACCTGGGCCGGCTCAGCGCCGCGGCGGCGGTCAGCGTCGTCTACTTCCTGCTCACCTCGGACGCCTGGGCGCTGGGGGCGCACCTTTCCTGGCGGGCGGTGCTGGGCCTGGCGGCACTCAGCATCGTGGCCGCCGCGGTCTTCATCTTCTCGGGCCAGGACCTGGGCCGCCTCGGCCGCGAGCACGCCTGGCGCGAGCAGCTGGCCCGCACCCGCCTGGTGCTGCTGGGGACGCTGGGGCTGGGGATGCTCTCCCTGTGGCTGGGCCTGCTCCTGCTCTCGCTCGCCGGGGCCTGGGTCCTGCCCCGGGCGCTGCTCGAAGCCTGGATGGGCCTCGCGCCCACGGCCGAGCACCTGCTGCGCTACGCCGTCTTCACCGCGACGATCGGCGTGCTCGGGGCGGCGCTGGGCGGCAACCTGGAAGAGGAACGCGAGATCAAGGCCGAGCTCTTCTTCGACGAAGAAACCTGAACCCACGGCAAAGGGCGGTACCGGAGGCGGCGGCGCCTGGACTATAGTCTATTCATGTCAAGAAGCATAAGTCATTACGTTGACATATTCGCCGTGATGTGCAATCAATAATGTTGCGGTATCGAGGTTGCCCGTGTGGGGCCGGCTTGGCGCGCGGCGCCGCGCCCGGCCGGACTAGACTGAAGGATAGGAGGAGCACAAGATGGTGATAAAAAAGGAACACGCGCAGGCGCTCGAACGCCTGCTCGCGGACGAGCAGGCCAACAAGCCCTACACCCCGCTCGAGGAGGTGGACGAACCGACCTTCGTGGAGTTGGAGCTCGCGGGCCTGGCGCGTTTCAGCACACCGGTGCGGATCGTGCCCACCTACTTCGGCCGCGAGCTGGCGCTGTTGCTCCGCGACCTCTACCGACAGGGCCCCGACGCCCGCTCTGAAGCCGAAGAGGAGGCGGAGGGCGAGCTCGTGGTGCTCGAGGGGCGCGGCCTCGCCCGCCCCGAGGCCTGGCCCGAGGGCTGGCGCTGGATCGGCAGCGAGGTGATCGCCATGCTCGACGCCGCCGAGCGCGCGGGGCGGGTGGGGCCGCTGGCCGCGGACGCCCTGATGGAGCGGGGGTTGGCCGTGCGCGTGCGCGAACGCGCCACCAAGAAGGAGTACCTGACCCTTTCCACCGCCGGCCGCAAGGTGCTGGAGATCTACCGCGCCGCCGAGCCGGGCCTCGAGATCGACGCGGCGCTGGCCGAGGTGGTGCGCAAGCTGCCGCTGGGCCCGGCGCCGGCGAGCGAGCTGCCCACCCCCGCGCACGACGAGCAGCGGCTCGAGGCCATGCGCCTCGTCGCCTACTCGCTGCCCGACTCCGACGTCTTCGCCTTCACCGCGCTGGGTCAGGCGGTCAAGAAGGCGCTGGCCACCGGCGGCTGGGGCGAGGGCGACGTGCTCACCGCCGACATCCTCTGGGCCCTGGCCGACTACGTCGACGCCGGTGAGGCCACCGAGGCGGGGCTGGCCACGCTGCAGGCCCTGGGCTACGTGGGCCCCGCGGGCGAGTTGCTGCCGGCCGGCGAGTGGGCGCTCGAGGCCTTGCGGCTGTGGCAGGGCGGCGTGCGCGAGGACGTGTGGAGCTTCGCGCTCGAGGCCGAGGAGGCCGAGGTGCTCGAGCAGATCGCGGCGCTTTGGCAGAAGGCCAGCGAGACGAACCCCGAGGAGCGCCCGAGCTTCGAGGTGCTCCGGCGGGCGATGATCGACCGCAAGGCGGCCGAGTACAAGGCGCTCGTCGAAAAGTACGGGCGCAAGCTCGACGCGATGCCCGAAAAGCAGCGCCTCATCGCCGAACGCTTCCAGACCGCGGCGGATCTGGCGCGCTGGTACGACGACAACTTCGACCTGCGCGAGGCCCTGTTGAGCCTGGAGTCCTTCGGCCTCCTCGAGACCGGCGAGGACGAGAAGGGCCGCGAGGTCTTCTACCTGACGGACTGGGGCGAGCTGGTCCTCGACGATCAGCGGGCGAACCGCCGCGACGTGAGCGCCACCGCGGTCAAGGCCGTCACCATGACGCGCAAGACCTTCTCGGCGCCGGGCCACGCGTGGTGGCGGGAGGCCCGCGAGCAAGGGCTCGTGGGCAGCGCCGAACCCACGCGCTCGGGCCTCCTCTACGCCCAGCTGGCGGAGCACGCCGAGCGCCTGCCGCACCTCTCGCGCTACGAGCTGATGGTCTTCCACGCCGTCCCCGCCCGCGGCATGAGCGTGGACGAGGTCTACGCCGCGCTCGAGGGCAAGCTCGACCGCGAGCGCATCCGCTGGGCGCTCGAAAAGCTGGAGGCGCGCCACCTGATCGACCGCCTGCCCGACGGCAACGTCGTCGAGACCCGCGCCGGCGAGCGGCTCGACCGCGCGCTCGCGGGGGTGCCCGAGGGCTTCGGCAACCCGGTGAACCCGCTGATCTTCCGGGTCGTCGAGGCCTTGCGGGCCGTGGGCAGCCTCTACGTCAAGGAGAAGCGGGTGCGCGTCCTGCCGCGCAACCTTAGCGAGGCCATCGAGTACAGCGGGCTGCCCCGCGACGTCTTCGAGGACGCGCTCGAGGCCGCCCGGGCGGCCGGCTTCGTGGGGCGCAATTCGATCAACGAGGCGGGCCTGCTGCTGCTCGAGGCCGCGGAGGCCATGAATCCCGGCGAGGACGTGCACGGTCTCGTAGAGTTGGAGTAAAGGAGGCCGTTATGGTGGACCTGGATCAGGTGAAACAGCTGCTCGAGCGGGGCGACGTAACCGAACTGGCCCGGTACCTGGCGCGGACCTACCCCCAGGGGCTGGTGGGGGAGCGCGACGCGCTGGTGACCCTTTTCATGAAGACGGGGATGGGGCACGCGGAGGCCGTGCGCTGGGCCAGCGAGCTCGAGAAGGAGGGGCACGCCCACCACCTTCCCGGTACGAGCCCGCGCTGGGTCTTCACCAGCAAGCCGGTCTCGATGGCCGCCCTGGCGCGCATGGTCAAGGGCGAGTGGGGCGCCTTCGTGGGCGCCAGCGACGAGGCCGTGGAAGAGGCCTTGGAGTTCTTCGAGCGGCAGCTCGGCGTGGACCACGCCACCGCCCAGGAGATCTACCGCGGCCTCGAGGCCGCCGGCTACGTCTCCGTGGCCTACCAGGAAGGCCCCGACTACGCCCGCGACCGGGTGCTCTTCGAGTTCCCCGAAGTCTTCCTCAAGCAGGTCTAGGCGTGTTCGTACTCGAGACCCTCGCCCCCCTGGCCGCCGGCCCCGAAGGCTTCCCCCGGCGCGACGGGGCGGCGTACCTGCCCGGGGCCGCCCTGCGCGAGGCCCTGCTGACCGCGGCGCTCTCCTACGCCATCGAGCGCGACGAGGCCTTCGCGGCCGAGATGCGCCGTTTCACCCAGCACGCCTTCAAGGGCAGCGCCGGCGAGCTGGCGGCGGCGATGTTGGAGGCGCTGCTGGCGCGCCAGCCCGAGCTGGAGGCGCTCGCGCCGGCCGACCTGCCCCTGGCGGAGCCGGCGCGGCGGCGCGTCCTGGTGGTGGACACCGCCGCAGGGCGGGTGGAGGGCGAGCTCGAGCTGGAGCTCTTCGAGGGGCGCGCGGAGGCGCCCGACGTCTTGCAGCCCGAACTGGAAACCTGGCTGGCCGCGGCGGCGCGGCGCTACCGGGCGGCGCTGGCCTCGGCCGAGGCCGCGGAGCTGACGCGGATCCTCCCCGAGTCGGCGCCGCTGTACCGTTCGCTCGAGGCCCGCGAGGGCGAGGGGACGTTCTGGCCGCTGCGCGTGGGCTTCTGGACGCCGGAGCCCGAGGGCGGGCGTTTCCTGGCCTTCGCGCGCTCGGCGGCGGCGGACCGCGCGCTCGAGCGCCGTTTCCGCGCCCGGCCGCTGCCGCGGAGGATCTTCTACGATCCCGAGACCCGGCGCAGCCTGGGCTGGGCGAACCTGAGGAAGGAGGGCTGATCCGTGTTTCCCATCCGCGACTCGATCCGGCACCACGGCCCCGCGCTCGTGACGCGCCTGCTCATCGCCGCCAACGTCCTCGTCTTCTTCTGGCAGCTGAGCCTGGGCCCCGAGGGCTTTCGCTGGGCGGTAAACGCCTACGGCTTCGTGCCCAAGTTCTTCTTCGCCGACCCGGCGGGCGAGTTCGGGCGCATCTTCACCAGCATGTTCCTGCACGGGGGCTTCGAGCACATCCTGGGCAACATGTGGTTCCTCTGGATCTTCGGCCCGGCGGTGGAGGCGCGCCTGGGCGGCGGACGCTACCTGCTGGTCTACCTGCTGGCGGGCATTGGCGCCGCGCTCGTCGAGGCCCTCTTCCTCCCCGGCAGCACCGTGCCCATGATCGGCGCCTCGGGGGCGATCTCCGGGGTCTTGGGGGCGTACTTCCTGCTCTTCCCCACGGCCTGGATCCTGACCCTGATCTGGCCGCTGCCCCCGATCTTCTTCTGGTTCCCGGCCGCCTTCTTCATCGGCTACTGGGTGCTCATCCAGGTCCTCTACGGGGCCCTGGGCCTGCCGGGCGTGGCCTGGTGGGCGCACGTGGGCGGGTTCATCGTGGGTTACCTGCTCACCTACCTCTCCCGGCCCCGGCGCGAATACAAGGCCGAGCCTTTCTGGCACGGCATGTACGGTTTCTAGGAGGTGCATAGGTGAACAGCAGCGACTGGATCAGCCAACTGTTCTGGCTCTTCATCATTTTTTCGATGATGAGCCCCTACTTTCAGCAGCAGGCCCTCTTCGCCGCGCGCGCCCGCAAGATGGCGGCGCTCGAGAAGAAGCGCAAGAGCCGGGTGATCACCCTGATCCACCGCCAGGAGGCCATCAGCCTGCTCGGCATCCCCCTGGCGCGTTTCATCGACATCGACGACTCCGAACAGGTGCTCAGGGCCATCCGCATGACCGACAAGCACGTGCCCATCGACCTGATCCTGCACACGCCCGGCGGGCTGGTGCTGGCGGCCGAGCAGATCGCCGAGGCCCTCAAGCGCCACCCCGCGAAAGTAACCGTCTTCGTGCCCCACTACGCCATGTCCGGCGGCACGCTGATCGCCCTGGGCGCCGACGAGATCGTCATGGACGAGAACGCCGTCCTGGGGCCGGTGGACCCGCAGCTCGGCAACAAGCCCGCGGCCTCGATCGTCAAGGTGCTGGAGATGAAGGAGATCGCCGACATCGACGACGAGACCCTGATCCTCGCCGACGTGTCCAAGAAGGCGCTGAAGCAGGTCAAGGAGACCGTGATGGGGCTGCTCAAGAACACGATCCCCGACGACCGCGTCGAGGACGTGGCCAGCCTGCTCAGCCAGGGCACCTGGACCCACGACTACCCCATCGACGTCGCCCAGGCGCGGGGGTTCGGCCTGCCGGTGAGCACCGAGATGCCGCCCGAGGTGTACGAGTTGATGGAGCTCTACCCGCAGCCGCGCGGAGGCAAGCCGAGCGTGCAGTACATCCCGCTGCCGCACCAGCGCGAGGTGAACGGC
Organism: Oceanithermus profundus DSM 14977; assembly: GCF_000183745.1. Taxonomy (NCBI): domain Bacteria; kingdom Thermotogati; phylum Deinococcota; class Deinococci; order Thermales; family Thermaceae; genus Oceanithermus; species Oceanithermus profundus. Next base: position 260,293 of record NC_014761.1, read on the forward strand.
AAGGGCCGTTAGTCGGCGGCGGCGCCGGCCCCCGGGCGCGCCCGGGGGCCTTTCCCGTCAACCGTCGCACCCCGCGGCGCGTTTCAGGTAGGCCTGCATCGCCGACCCGCCGCTCACCGGCAGGAACAGCGCCGCCCCCGCGATCAGCAACCGTTCGCCCGCGGTGAGGGGCCTTGCGGGACCGGCATCGATGGCGGCGCCGAAGGCCATCAGGACGGTGCCCCCCAGCGCCAGCGCGAAGAGCGCGTACCCCGTGCGCGCGAGTTCGCGGCCGCATTTTGCGGTGCGAATCCGCCGGCCCAGCCGCCAGAACAGCAGGCTCCAAATGGTTACGAAGACGATAGCCTGGAACATACCCAGAGGTTAAGCGCTATTCCCCCCAGCGGGCCACCGCCCGCAGGTAGGCCGCGGCGGCCGTGAGCAACGAGGCCGCCACCATCCAGGCGAGCCAGCGCTCCAGCGGGGTTCGGAAGACCCCGGGCGCAAACGGACCCTGCTGCGTCAGCCGCCCCCAGACCAAGCAGGCGACGAGCGCGGCAATCCAGCCGAAGGCGAGGATCCCGAGCCAGCGCCCCGCGCGGTTCACGCAGCCGGCGTCGCGGCACCGCCCCGCGCACAGCGCCAGCCAGAGGTAGCTGGCGCTCGCGGCCGCGGCAAAGGCCACCACCCCGAAGAGGTCGCGGTTCACGTTGCCCTCCCGTCGGGCATCGGTTTTCCCCTGCTATCATTCTACGCCCCCGGTGGAAGGGCGGTCGGGACCGCCACACGAAGAAGGAAAGGGTGCGAAAATGGGGACGTCCGGGCCCGGATCGCGTTCCTGGCGACCCTGCTCCTGGCGGCGGCGTGCGCCCAGCCGCCCGACTGGGCGGGGCGCGGCTTCGACGACCCCGAAGTGATCGCCGCCTACCTGAACCACCACCGGCGGCTGGTGCGAACGCTCGAGCCCGACCTGCCCGCCTACGGCATCGAGGCCAACGCCGCCTACACCCCCAAGACCCCCGATTCACCGAGTTCCTGGCCTTCTGCCGCGAGGTCTACGCCGCGCTGAAGCGCGAGTTCCCGGACCTCACCGTCTTCCTCACCTTCCAGACCGACAGCTGGGAGGTGAGCCGCGCCGACCGGCTCGAGGTGACCCGGCGGCTGCTGCTCCACACCGACCTGATCGCCCTCTCGACCTACCCCTACGTCACCCCCGAGGCGGCGCGCCGCGGCCGCGCCGAAGGCCCGCCCCCGGAGAGCTGGCTCGACGTCTGGGCGGCGCTCGACCCCGAAAAACCCCTGACCGTGAGCGGGACCGGCTTTGCCGCCGAGGACCTGGTCGTCCCCGCCTACGGCTTCGACATTCGCGCCACGCCCGGCCTGCAGGCCGCCCACGTCCAGCGGCTCCTCGGCGACCTGGAGCGCCTCGGCGCGCGCTTCGTGGTCTGGTGGGAGGTGCGCGACTACGACGAGGGCTACGCCTTCCTCAGGGAGCACGGCTTCGACGATCCGGCCCTGCTCATCTGGAAGGACGACGGGCTCGAGGACGGCGCGGGGCGACCGCGGCCGGCGTTCGAGGTCTGGAAGGCCTGGCGCGCCCGCCCGCTGCGGCCCTAGCCCTGCGGCCGCGGCGGCTGGCCGCCTTCCTCGCTCCGCAACAGCGCCCCCAGGTAGCTCACCGCGGCCACGGCGACCGAAAGGCCCAGCAGCGAACCCAACCCTTTCGTGACCCAGAGGGGCAGTTCGGAGGGGGCGATCCGGCCGGAGGCCACCGCGAACGTGACCAGGGCCACGAGGACCAGCACCAGGAGCACCAGGGCGAAGCCCAGCCCCAGGGTGCAGCGGGGGTGGCGGCAGCCGCGGGCGCGGGCGGCGACCCAGAGGAAACCTGCGGTAAAGGCCAGCGTAGCCAGGGCGGTCTGGGTGGTGGCGTCCATCTCCAGCACTATAAAGCCGCGGGGCGCCGTCCGCGGTCGCTTGCTGCGGATCCGCGGCCGGACAGGCCCGCCTGCTTCGCCCCGCGCTCCGGCCGGAAGCGGAGGCGCGCGAGCTCCGCGTCGGTGGCGCGTCCCAGCCCCAGCAGGGCCAGGTAGGGGTCGCCGGCGAGCCCCAGGCAGCGGGCGAAGGCGGGCTCGGTCTTGACGCCCCGGGCCTTGAGCGCGCGCACGCAGCGGCGCAGCGGCTCGCCGTGGAGCTCGAGCAAGCGGGCCTCCACCCGCAGGTGCCGAACCGCCCGCTGGGCGCGCGCCGGCCGCGCCTAGGCGAAGACCTCCACGGGAAAGCCCGCTTCCGGGAAGCGGGCCACCACCGCGGGCCGGCCGTCCACGATCTGCAACCGCACGCGGAAGCCCGGGCGGCGGCCGAAGGCGGCGAGGGCCGCGGCCTGGCGGGCGGTCACCCTTCCATTCTGCCTCGGCGAAGGCTGACCGGTGGGTCAGTTTCGGGGTAAGCTGGAAGGGTGCGCGCCGTATGGAACCTGCACCTCGCCACCTTCCTCTTCTTCCTGGCCTACGGCCTGACCGTGCCCACGCTGCCCCTCTACCTCAAGGCCCAGGGCCTTGGGGCGGCCTGGATCGGCTGGGCGGTGGCGCTGATGCCGCTCGCGGGGCTGGCGCTGCGGCCGTTCGGGGGCTGGGCCTCCGACGGTTGGAGCCGCAAGAAGCCGAGCCTGATCGGTCTGGGCCTGGGGGCGCTTTCGGGCCTCTTCTACCTGGGGCCCCTCGCCGCCGTGCTGGTCGGGCGCTTTCTCCAGGGCGCGGCGATGGCCCTCTTCGCCCCCAGCTCGCTCGCCATCACCAGCGACCTGGTGCCCGAGCACGTGGTGGGCCGGGTGATGGGCACCCGTAACCTGATCCTGGGCATCGGGGTGATGAGCGGCACCGCCCTGGGCGGCTTCGTGGTGGACCTCTACGGGTTCACGGCGGTGTGGTTGCTCGTGCTCGGGGTGCAGCTCGTCTGGATCCCCTTTTTCGTCTGGGGCGTACCCGAGACGCTGGATGCGCCCTCCGCCAACCCCTGGTGGGCCAACTTCGGCGCGGTCCTGCGCGATCGGGGCATCCTCGCGCCCACGCTGGCCAACACCGGTTTCGCCGCCGTCTTCGCCACCCTGCAGACCTTCTACCCGCTCGTCCTCAGCGAGGCCGGTTTCCGGGCCGCCTGGGTGGGCGCCTTCCTCGCCTTCTACAGCCTGGTTTCGGTCTTCTTCCGCCTTCCCGCCGGGTACCTGGCCGACCGCTTCGAAGCCGGGTGGGTAGCGCTCGCCGGCTTCGTGAGCGCCACGCTGGGCCTGTTCCTGCTCTGGGCGCTGCCGCTGCCGCCGTTCGCCTTCGCCGCCGGCTTCTTCATGGGTGCCGGGGCGGGGCTCTACCTGCCCGCGAACATCGTGGCCGTCACCCGCGCCGCCCGGCCGGAGCTGCGGGGTTCGGCCTTCAGCCTCTTCACCGCCAGTTGGGACCTGGGCGGCCTGGTGGGGCCGCCCGTGGGCGGTGCGGTCGCCGCGGCGCTAGGGCTGGGCGCCCTCTTCCCGCTGATGGCCCTGGGGGCCTTGTTAACGGTCCTGGGCTTCGTCTGGGTCCGGGGCGGCGGTGGCCGCTTCCGTCCGGCGTAGCATGGGGGCATGACGATCCTCCGGCGTTTCTTCGCAGCCCTCTTCGGCCTGGTGCTGCTCGCGGCCCTGGCCTTCGCCGGCCTCGTGGGCTGGCTCTGGATCACCGACTACCGGCCGCAGCCCGTGGAACCGCTCGCGGTTCAGGGGCAGGGAAGCTTCGGTGCGCCCGCCGGCCTGAGCCTCCTGACCTGGAACATCGGTTACGCCGGCTTGGGCGCCGAGCAGGACTTCTTTCTCGACGGGGGAACCCACGGCTGGCCCGGCCGCGCCGAGGTGGAGCGCTACCTTGCGGGCATCGCTGCCCACCTCAAGGACCGCCCCGCTGACGTGGTGCTGATCCAGGAGGTGGACCTGGCTTCCCGCCGCAGCTACGGCATCAACGAAGCGCTGGCGTTGGCCCGGGCGCTCCCCGACTACGCCTTCGTCCTGGCCAAGAACTACGACGTCGCTTTCGTTCCGGTGCCCGTGGCCCGGCCGATGGGCCGGGTCAAGTCGGGGTTGATGACGCTGTCGCGCTGGCGCCCCGCCGCCGCCGAGCGCCACGCCCTCCCCGGCCGCTACGGCTTCCTGGTGCAGCTGGTGCAGCTCGACCGCGCCTTCGTCCTCACCCGTTACCCGGCCGCGGACGGGCGCGACTGGGTGGTGATCAACACCCACAACTCGGCCTTCGACGCCGGCCAGCTGCGCGAGCAGCAGCTCGGCTACATCAAGGAGGTCATGACCCGCGAGTACGCGAGAGGCAACTACGTGGTCGTGGGCGGCGACTGGAACCTGATCCTGCCCGGGGTGGACCCGGACGCGGCCTTCGCCCACAGCGAGCCGCGCCCCGGGTTCTACCTGCCCTTCCCGGAGGACTGGACGCCCGCGGGCTGGACCTGGGCCTACGACGCCCGTACGCCCACCAACCGCTCCGTGAGCCGCCCATGGCGCCCGGGCGAGAACTACGTGACCGTGATCGACGGCTTCCTGGTGAGCCCCAACGTCGAGGTGCAGGAGGTGCGCACCGAGGACCTGGGCTTCGCCAGCTCCGACCACAACCCGGTGCGGGTGCGCCTGCGCGCGCGGCCGTGACCTCCGGCGCGCAAGGGAGCCGCGCCCGTCTCGCCCCGGCGGGTTAGGATAGGCCCTATGGCGAAGGAGCAAGGCGTCACGCCGCAATCGCAGGACTTCAGTGAGTGGTACATCGACGTCATCCAGAAGGCCGAGCTGGTGGACTACGGCCCGGTGCGCGGCACGATGGTCATGCGCCCTTACGGCTACGCGCTGTGGGAGAACCTGCAGCGCGAGCTCGACCGGATGATCAAGGAGACCGGGCACGAGAACGCCTACTTCCCGCTCTTCATCCCCATGAGCTTCCTCCAAAAGGAAGCCGAGCACGTCGAGGGTTTCGCTCCCGAGCTGGCGGTGGTCACCCACGCCGGCGGCGAGGAGCTGGAGGAACCGCTGGCGGTGCGGCCGACCAGCGAGACGGTGATCGGCTACATGTGGTCGAAGTGGATCAGCAGCTGGCGCGACCTGCCGGTGCTGATGAACCAGTGGGCCAACGTGGTGCGCTGGGAGAAGCGGCCGCGGCCCTTTCTGCGGACCACCGAGTTCCTCTGGCAGGAGGGCCACACCGCCCACGCCACCCGCGAGGAGGCCGAGGAGGAGACCCGGCGGATGCTGGGCGTCTACGCCCAGCTGGCCCGCGACTACGCCGCCATTCCCGTGTGGGAGGGGATGAAGACCGAGAAGGAGAAGTTCGCCGGCGCCGTCTACACCACCACCATCGAGGCGATGATGCGCGACGGCAAGGCGCTCCAGGCCGGCACCAGCCACTTCCTGGGGCAGAACTTCGCCAGGGCCTTCGAGATCACCTTCCAGGACCAGGACCTGGAGGAAAAGTACGTCTGGACCACCTCCTGGGGGCTTTCCACCCGCATGATCGGGGCGATCATCATGGCCCACGGCGACGACCAGGGCCTGATCCTGCCGCCCAGGCTGGCCCCGATTCAGGTGGTCGTCGTCCCCATCTACCGCAAGAACACCCGCGAGGTGGTGCTCGAGGCCGCGCGCGAGCTCGTGCGCGAGATCCGCGCCGCCGGCGTGCGCGTTCACCTGGACGACCGCGACCAGTACAGCCCCGGTTACAAGTTCAACGAGTGGGAGCTCAAGGGCGTGCCCTTGCGGATCGAGATCGGGCCCCGCGACGTCGAGGCCGGCCACGCGGTCCTCAAGAGCCGGCTGGGCGGCGAGAAGGAGTTCATCGGCCTGCGCGACCTGCCGGGGCTCCTGCCCGAGCGGCTCGAGGGCTTCCACCGGGCCCTCTACGAGCGCGCGCTCGCCTTCCGCGAGGCCGGGGTGCGCCGGGTGGACGACTACGACGCCTTCAAGGCGCAGGTGGAGCGCGGTTTCGCCGCCGCCTTCCACTGCGGCGAGGCCGTTTGCGAGAAGGCCATCCAGGAGGAGACCAAGGCCACCACCCGCCTGATCCCCTTCGACTTTCCCGAAGAGGAGGGGGTCTGCGTCCGCTGCGGTCGGCCCAGCGCCTACGGCAAGCGGGTCCTCTTCGCCAAGGCCTACTGATCCACGCCGCGGCCTCCCGCCCCCGCGGTAGGCTGGACGCATGAACTACCGCATCGCGGCGCGGCGCGTCTACTGGCGCTGGTTCGGCGAGGTGGACCTCGTCGGCGGGCCCACGTTGCGGATGAGCGGCGACGCGGCGCGCTGGCTGCGCGAGGGCGAGGAGGTGCAGCTGCGGATTCGGGGCGGGGCCGCGGGCAACCTGCTCGACGCGGAAGACTACGTCCTCGAGCGGGCGGGACGGGTGCACTGGCCCCCTTTCGAGCGCGAGGTCGAGCACGCGCGCTCCGGCGTCTACGCCCGCACGCTCTACGGCTACGCCCTGCGCGTGCGCGAGGCGCGGTTCGAGCAGGACTACGAGGCGATCGCCGAGCTGGAGCAGTACCACTACGCCTCGGACCACGAGACCGTGGCGGTGTGGCGCTGCCCGGACGGCCGCCGGGTGCGGGCGTCCGCCAAGCCGCGTTGCCGGCAGGGCGAGGGGCGGCTGCTCGACATCCGCGGCTCCACCCCGGCGAGCCGTTTCCTGGTCATGGAGCTCGCCGAGCGCAAGCCCTTCGAGCCGGCCATCGTGGCCTACCTGCGGCTCGACCCGCCGTTGCCGGCGATGCACCGGCGCACCCCCGGCGGGGTCGAGCGGCGGATCCGTGAAGAGGTCTTTCCTGCAGACTGGTTCCACCCCACCTTCGACGTCAAGGACCTGCTGCCCGAGGGGCGGCCCTGGGAAGAAGCGGCGCAGCGGGCGATCGACCGGGTGCGGGTGGCGGCCGCGCGAATCGCGCGCGTGGTCGTGCACCCGGATTACCGCTCGGACGGCCTGGGCGCGCGGATCGTGCGCCTGGGGCTCGAGTGGGCGGTGGAGCGCGGCGTTCCCGACGGGCGGCGCGACAAGGAGCTGGTGTGCACGGTCGCGCAGATGGCCCGCTACCACCCCTTCTTCGAGAACGCGGGGTTCCGCTACCTGTGGGACACCGCCTCCGGGCGGCCCGTCCTCGCCTACCCGCTCACCGACGCGGCGGCGCGCCGCATGCGCCGCTTCCTGCAGTCCGATCCCTACGCCGTCGAGCATCGCGGGCGGCTCTACCGCCCGCGCTACGGCCGGGTGCGCGGGCTCGCCGGCCCCGTGGTCTTCCACGGGGTGGACAAGGCGTACGCCAGCGACCTGGACCTGGAGGACCTGGCGCCCGAGGTGCGGGGGCTGCTCGAGGCCTTCGGGGTGCGCCGCCGCCGCATCGAGCGCCGGGTGTTGCGCGGCGTCAAGCTGCGCATCGAACCGGGAACGGTGCAGTTGTTGTGGGGCGTCAGCGGGGCGGGGAAGACGACGCTCCTGCGCCTGCTCTGGGACGAGATGCCCGACGCCGGCTGGGTGGACGTGCCCGAGGGGCGGGTCGAAGCCTACCTGCCCGGCGTCGCCGAGCCCGCTCCGGGGGACGAGGTGCTGCTCGAGCGGGTGGCGCGCCGGCTTCAGGACGTGCCGGCCGCGGCGGAGCTGCTGGGGCGGATGGGACTGGCCGACGCGGTCCTCTGGCGCGCATTGCCGGACCAGCTCTCCACCGGGCAGCGCGAACGCTTCCTGCTGGCGCTGCTCCTCGCCGGACGCCCCGACCTGCTGCTCGTCGACGAGTTCGCCGCCCACCTCGACGGTCCGAACGCGCGCCGGCTCGCCCGGGCGCTGGCCCGCCTCGCGCGCGAGGCGGGGATCACCCTGGTGGTCAGCAGCCACCGGGAGGAGGTGCGCGCCGCGCTCGAGCCCGACCGCATCGTCTACGTCGGCTACGGCTCGGTCTGGTCCGAGCCGGGCCACTGAACCCCGTCGAGGTCCACCCACAGCATCCGCCCCCGGCGCGGCGGCACGGGCAGGGGCTCGGGGTAGCGCCGGGGGTTTTCCAGCACCCAGGCCCACAGCGGCCTGCCCTGGGCGTAGGCCTCCAGGAACGCGCCCGCGCGGTGGCGGTCTTCGAAGGCCGAAAGCTCTTCCGCACCGAAGGGCCCTTCCACCCCCACCACGTCCACCTGCCCGATGAGGCGGCCGCCGCTGACGATGCCGATGGGGCCGCGAACGCGCGTGGGGTGCTTGCGGATCTCCCAGGTCTTCACGCCGTCGACGATCCATCCGGCGTAGGGCTCGCGCACGATCAGGCCGCGCTTGGGGCGGGGCATGCGGCCAGTATAATCGGCCCCATGGCGCCCGCGAAGCTGCGTTGCCCGCGCGAGTCCAAAACCAAAAAGCGCGAGCGCGCCCTGCGCATCCTGAAGAAGCTGGAGGCCGCCTACCCCCAGGCGCGCACCGAGCTGCGCCACGAGAACCCCTTCCAGCTACTCGTGGCCACCGTGCTCAGCGCCCAGGCCACCGACAAGTCGGTCAACGAGGCCACCCCCGCCCTCTTCGCGCGCTTTCCCACCCCCGAGGCGCTGGCGGCGGCTACCCCCGGGGAGGTGGAGCCCTTCATCCGCCGCATCGGGCTGTTTCGCACCAAGGCGCGCAACCTGGTGGCGCTGGCGCGCAAGCTCGTGGAGGAGCACGGCGGCGAGGTCCCGCGCGACAAGGAGGCGTTGATGGCGCTGCCCGGCGTGGGCTGGAAGACGGCCACGGTGGTGCTGGGCGCGGCCTTCGGGGTGCCGGGCATCGCCGTGGACACCCACCTGGCGCGGCTGGCGCACCGGCTCTGCCTCTCGCGCGCCCGGACCCCGGAGAAGATCGGGGCCGAGCTGGAAGCGCTCTTTCCCCGGGAGAAGTGGGTCTTTGTGCACCACGCCCTCATCCTCCACGGCCGCTACGTCTGCACCGCGCGCAAGCCGAAGTGCGACGCCTGCGTGCTGGCGGACGACTGCCCTAACCGGCGAAACGCCTGAGCCCGCCGGGGTGTTATGATGGAGGACGTGAATATTGCGGGTGCCCTTGCCGACTTGTACACCCTTCAGGAGCGCGACCAAGAGCTTGATAAAATCAAGGAACAGCAGGAACTGTTGCCGCCCGAGCTGATCGAGGCCCGCGAGAAGTGGGCTGAGTTGTCGGCGCGGCTGGGCCAGCTCAAGGAGCGCTACCTAACCCTGCAGCGCGAGTACAAGCAGAACGACCTGGAGATCAAAGACCTCACCGCCAAGCGCAAGCAGGCCGAGGACGAGCAGATGCAGTCCTCGAGCGTGCGCGAGCAGACCCAGTTCGAAAACCGCATCCAACAACTTTCGACCCGCATCGACGAGCTCACCGAACTGACCATGCCCATCCTCGAGGAGATGGAAAACCTGGCCGAGCAGATCCAGGCGCTCGAGGCCGAAATGGCCGAGATGAAGCCCGAGCTCGACGCGCTCGAGGCCAAGAACGCCGAGCGCGTCGCCCAGCTTGAGGCCGAGTACCAGGAGAAGCTGGCCAAGCGCGAGGAGATGGCGGCCAGCATCCCCAAGAACCTGTTGCGCGAGTACCAGGCCATCCGCCGCGCCCGCAAGGGCGTGGGGGTGGCGCTCGTCTACGCCAAGGGGGGCGTCTACCGCTGCAGCGCCTGCAGCGTGCAGCTGCCCACCCACGTGGCCCAGCGGGTCTACCAGGGGCAGCAGGTGGTGCGCTGCCCCAGCTGCGGCCGCCTGCTGTGGAAGGGCCCCGAGCAACCCTCGAGCTAGGTGCGCCAAACGCGACGCGGGGGCGGGCCCGCCCCCGCGTCGCTCGTTGCGGGGCGTTCAGCGCTCGAGCGGCTCCACGAAGTCGATTGCGTCCAGCTGGCCGGTGTCGATGGTGTACCCCCCGGGCAGGGCGAAGCTCTCGGTCTGGGTGACGGCGCCGGTGCCGTCGACGGTGTGCACGACCACCCCGCCCGTGCGCAGGCAGGCCACCTGCATGAGCTTGGGTGCCGGGCTGCAGCCGTAGGGGGTTTCTCCGGGCAGTGCGACGAAGGTGCTGGTCGTGGTGTTGGCGTCGACGACGAATCCGGTGGCCTCCGAGAAGTCGGGGTAGAGGGCGCGCTCCACGAAGATCATCGAGTTGCCGAATTCGATGCCGCCGAAGTCGGCGGGGCCTTCGAACTGCATGAAGGCGGGGTTGCGCGCGAGGGTGCCCTGGTAACCGCCCAGCGGCGAGGGAACGGCGGCGACCAGGGCCGTCCAGCTCGAGTCAGGATTCATGTTTCCACAGCCCAGCAGGTACCCTCCGGCCCAGACGCTGCGGCCGGGGCGCCAGCTGCACTGCGTGGCGTACCCGCTCACGTCCGCGGTCCAGACGACCTCGCCGGTTTGCAGGTCGATCATCTGCAGCTGCTGGGTCCCGAGGGTGTCGTCGAAGTAGCGAAGCGCCGCGGGCAGGGTGCCGCCTTCCTGGAAGCTCAGGTTGACGTAGCTGAGCTGGTAGCTCCCGGGCAGGTTGGCCACGGGGACGGCCTGGGCGTCGGCGAGGCTGAGGCGGTAGAGCACCTCGGTGCCGCTCGAGCCCGGATCCTGGAGCATCACGGCCACCAGGTCCCCCGCCGCGGTGCGCACGGCCGCGAAGGACACGGCCTGCGTCGCGGGGTCGGCCCAGGTATCGTCGGCGAACGAGGTCAGGGCGCGCACCGTTCCCCGATCGAGGTCCCAGAGGTAGAGGTTCAACGGACCGCCCGACGACCGCCCCAGGAAGACGACCTCGCGGCCCGGCGGGTTTTCGGGAGCCGGGGTCACGGTGGCGCCTTCCTGGACCGCCACGTTGCGGTACGTGGCCGTGTAGCCGCCGCTGCCGCTCGCGCGGATGTCGTAGCGGCCCACGGGCAGGCCGATCAGGTAGGTGCCGCTCCCCGGCGAGGTTTCGGTCAGGGCGAAGCTCATCGAACCAAGGGTGCTGAGCTCGGTCACGGTCACGCTCAGCCCCCCCGTCGGCCCGTCGAGCGCCACCTTGCCGCGCAGGGGTTTGGCGTGCAGCCGGTAGGGCTTCCCGCCCCCCACCAGGGTCGCCTCGTCGTCTGCGGCCGCGCCCAGGTCGACGTTGGCGGCCAGGGCGCCGCTTTCGAGGGTCTGCCCGGGGGGCACCCGGATCTCCACGGGGCCCGTCTGCCAGCTGCAGCTCCAGGCCTGGGTGTCGACGGCGTTGCGGTCGTTCGGCGTGAGGGGGTCGCCGGAGATCGTGAACCAAAGCCTCCAGGTGACGGGGAAGGGCTCGGTGTTCGGCAGCTTGTAGCGGAAGACGGCGCCCGAGAAGACGTACCGCTTGTAGCTGTGGTCCACGAAGGTCTCGGAGGTGGTGTTGGCGTTCAGCTGCGCCACGTTGATCGCGGTGTTGGGGTCGGGCCGGCAGCCCGGCGCGGGGCGGGCGGTCGCCGCGCCCTTGACGTAGGTCTGGTCCTTGAACCAGTGCCAGTACTCGTCGGCCAGCTTCCCCCCCAGCGCATCGTTCGCACCCGCGACCGTCATGGGGTGGCGCATGTAGGCGTCCATGGCCGCGTCAAAGGCCAGCCCGCGCTCCCTGAGCACGTGGTACCAGAAGTCCTGGCTGCGGTAATGGGCCTTGCGGCCGAAGTAGGGAAGCGGAATCCAGTCACTGCGGGCGCTGTAGTCCGGCGTCAGCAGCGGCTGGAAGGCCGCGTCCTGGATCGAGTTTTCCGAGAGCGCCGCGGTGCTCTCCGCCCACCAGAAGGCGCTCCTGCCGTAGCGCCCCTGTACCGCGTGGAAGATTTCGTGGATGAGGGTGCGCTTCATCAGCGCCGACATCGAACCGTCAGTGGGAGCGCAGACGACCATGATGCGGGCGCGAGGATCGTAGAAGCCCAGGACGTTCGCGCCGCACGCGCCGGTGCCGCTCGGCATCATGTAGAAGCCGTAGCTGGCGTTCGTGTAGTCCATGCGGACGGGCGTTCCCCGGCCCTGGACGATCGGTTTCGCGCCCACCACCTGCAGCAGCGGCGGCCGCAGCTTGGAGCGGCGGTAGAGATTGAGGATCTCGTTCATCGCCGACTCGAAGGCGGCGACTGCGGTGCTGTTGAATGCGCCCTTGGGGGTGACGATCGCCTTGCCGCGGGGAAGCCAGGCGCTGCCCAGGCCGTCGGCCGGACGCACGCCCCCGTCTGCGGCCGCGGGCAGCTCGGCGGCGCCGTCGCGCACCGGAAGGAAGACCAGCCCCTCCTGCGGGAGCGAGGGAAGCTGGACCAGGAAGGCGCCAAGTTCCGTCGTGGGCGTCCCCGGAATGCGGAACCACATGGGGTCGGGCGCGTGCGGGGCGCCGCCGGGGTGGTAGACCGCGAGGGCCAGGCCGGTGGGGTCCGCGCCCTCGGGGAGGGGAACGACCAGAACGAAGGGTTCGCTCGCGGGAACGTCCCGGTCGGCGGCGATGCGGTAGGCGTCGCCCACGGGCTGGACGCCTGTGGGAAGGGGCAGGGTCGGCTGCGGTGCGGACTCGAGGACGACCGCGATCGAGGTTTCGATCGCGCCTTCCACCAGCGAGACCGCGATCCCGTCGGGGCCCTCGAGCCAGCCTCCGGCCGGTCCCAGGTGGCCGATGACGTTGGCGGGCGGGCGGGCGCCGCCGCAACCCGCCACGGCGAACAGGAGCACCAGCAGCCAGACGCCGCGCCAGAGCCGCCGGTGCGGTGGGTGGAACGCGTGCATTTTCGACCTCCTCATTCGTCCGCGCACGCCTTCGTGACCTCGAAGACGTCGGCCTCTAGCAGACGGCCCACGAGGCAGTGCACCCCGGGGCCCCCGGTGTAGTTGCGCAAATAGAACGACCGCCCGTCCTCGCTCCGCCCGATCGTTCGGGCGGCGACGCCCCCTGCGGAATACACGCGCAACCACACCTTCAGGACCTCGCCGGGGCGGGGGTCGCCCACGGGCCGGGGGCCGCGGGCTTCGCCGGGCGGGCGGGCGTTGTGGAAACGAAGCATCCAGCCGTCGGGGCCGCGCACGAGCTCGCCCCAGACCTCCAGGAAGGCGCCCGGCTGCGGCCGGTAGTCGAACACCTGCCCCTCGACGGGGAGCGCGAAGCGGGCGCCCGCGACGACGCCGCGGACGAGCCCCTGGTACGCTCCCGAGGCCAGGAAGCGGCCGGAAACCTTTACGTAGCCGGCCTCCACGCGCCCCTGAACGGCGTCGGCTACGGTCACGGGCCGGTAGGTCGTGGCGAGTGCGGGCAGCAGCCCCAGGGCAAGCGCACACACGATTCGTCGGATCACGCCGCCTCCTAGTAGGGGAGCGGGCCCGCGAACCGCACCACGGCCACCCGCATCCGCGAGGGATCGCTGACGCTCAGCGTGACGGTGGCGTCTGCGCCGGTACCGCGCCCGACGTAGAACGCCATCGAGCGCAGGGTGCGGTTGCTCACCGCGGCCAGGGGTTGGTAGTAGAGCGTCTGCCAGCTGCCGTCGCGCAGCGCGAGGTTCTGGTACTCGTAGCCGGCGAGCCGGGCGGTGTCGTCGAAGAGCAGCGTCAGCGCCCAGTCGACGAGGGCGTCGGCGAAGCTCTGGCCGGTAGCCGCCTCGAAGTTGGCGATGCCGACGAGGTTGCTCTGGACCCAGGGTTTCCACAGCGAGGCGCCGACCTTTTCGTGGGCCCGCCACATCAGGAGGAAGTTGAAGCCGTAGATGGCGCGGCCCTCGGCGCCGGAGGGGCGCGTCGCGTGGACGATGCGGAACGCCTCGGGGTTGGCCAGGGCGTCGCTGGCGCGCGACTGGATCCGCCCCTGGGCGGTTCCGAAGCCGCTCAGCTCCTTGGCGACCTCCGCCGAGGGTTCCTCGATCCAGATCTCCTCCAGCGGGAACCCGGCCGCCACCCGGTAGCCCATCGCGACGAGGTGCTTCAGCTCGTGCGCCATCGTCCCCGGCAGGGCGACGTTAAGGAAGGCGTCGCGCGTCCAGGAGTAGAGGTTGATCGGCGGGCCGGGCGTCGTGGCGTAGAAGATGTCGCCTTCGTTGCTGCGCGGCGCCGAGCCGCTGTCGAGGTAGAGGTCCGCCGAGTAGACGTAGCCGAAGAGGCCGGCGTTGCCGACCTTGGGGCTGAGGACGATGAAGATCTTCCCGTTGCCGTCGAAGTCGGCGGCGTTGCCGAAGGTCGTGCCGATGGTGGGCCAAACGGCGGTCTCGAAGGTGTTCGCGAGCGCGCCGAGCTCGCTGGCGCTGAGCACGTCGTCCCCCGTAAGCCCGTCTTCGACGAACCACACCGCACTGGCGCTGACGTACTGCACGGTGGCGTTGATCAGCGCCTGGGTGGGGGGCGAGGTGCTGACGTCGGTGAAGACCCAGAAGTCGCACTGCGTCACCCCCGCCTGGTAGGGGCCGGGGCAGTTGTCGCTGAACCCCTGCGCGCCCACCTGCCGGTTCAGGGGTTCGATTCCAGCGCTCCGGGCCTCGGCGACGAAGGCGCGGCTCGCCTGCAACGCCGCGGCGTCCGAGGGCACCCGAGGCCCGGCGGGCCCGGCGTCCGCCGCCTGGCCCAGGGAGGCGGTCGCGACGTTCTGAGTGGTGATGGCGTACTGGATGCCGTCGGGGTCGGTGCCGCTGCTGTCCTGGCCGGCGTAGACGGGGATCAGGGCCACGTAGTCGGCGGGTTGCAGGCCGGGGAGCTGGACGGTGAGGGTGTTTCCGTTGAAATCGCCGGGGCCGTAGACCGTGAGTGCGCCGCTGGCCTGGGTGCTGAACGAAGCGGTCACGCGCTTGTCCGTGTCCAGGGTCAGGACGCAGCTTCCGCTGCCGCTGCAGTCGCCGCTCCAGCCCAGGAAGGTGGATCCGGCGTCGGGCGTCGCGGTCAGGGTGACCTGGGTGCCCGCCGCGTAGCTTTGCGTCGTCCCCGCCGTGAACTCGACGTCCGGGGGCGTGATCCGCACCTTGCCGCTGCCGCTGCCCGAGAAGCTGAGTTCGAGCGTGGACTGGGGGGCCGTCGCTCCCTGGCAGGCCGCGAGGAGCGAGACGAGCCCGAGGAGGAGCAAAGGACCGAAGGTGTAGGAACGCTTATAAGCTTGCATTTGCCCACGACCTTAGCCACAATGCCCTTAACAACGTCTTAACGGGGGTCCTGCAGCGATGCGCCTACGCCTGCTTGGCAGCCTTGAACTCGAGGGGGTCCGCTTCACCCGCCCCAAGCCCCTGCTGCTGCTCGCCTACCTGGCCCTGGAGGGCTCGCGCGAGCGCCGCTTCCTCGCTGAGCTGTTCTGGCCCGAGGCCAAGCGGCCGCTGGGCAGCCTCTCGGTGGCGCTGACCCAGCTGAACAAGGCGCATCCCGGCGCGGTGCGCACGCACGGCCGCCGGTTGTACACGCCGCTCCCCACGGACGTGGACGAGCTGATCGACGCGGTGGCCCGCGGCGAGTGGGCGCGGGCCGTCCGCCTCTACGGCGGGGCCTTCGCCGAAGGGCTGGACCTGCGCCTGGGGCACGAGCTCGAGGAGTGGGTCTTCCAGATGCGCGAGCGGGTGGCCGTCTGGGTCGCCCGTGCCCACTTGGAGCTGGGCCATCAGGCGCTCCACCGGGGGGCGTTCGACCGCGCCCGCGCGCACGCCGAGGCCGCGTACGCCCTGGAGCGCGCCTGGGGGCTGAGCGACCCGGCCACCACGGTGGAGCTCCTCCGCAAGAGCGGCAGCCCGCTGCTCGACGACTTTGTTCGCGAGCACGGGCGCGCCGAGCCCGTTCCCTGTCGGGTTCCCCGGCCCGTCACCCGCCACCTGGGGCGGCGCGAAGAGCTCGAGGCGATCGAGCGGCTGCTGGTGCGCGAGGGGCAGCGCTGGGTCACCCTCGTCGGTTTGGCGGGCGTGGGGAAGACCCGCACGGCCATCGAGGCGGCGCAGCGCTTCTGCCGCAGGTGTTACTTCGCCGACGGGGTGGTCTGGGTGGAGCTCGACGCTGACGCCGACGCCGACCTCCCCGCGCGCATCGCCGAGGCCCTCAAGCTGACCCCCGACCCGCGCCGACTGGGGTGGGAAGATCTCGCCGCCCGCATCGACCGTAGATCGGTCTGCATCGTTCTGGACGGTATCGAGCGCTTCCACGACCAGGCCGGCGAGCTGGCCCGCCTCGTCGTCCGCTGCCCGAACCTGCACCTGCTCGCGACCAGCCGGGTGCGCCTGGGGGCGGCCGAGGAGCGCTGCCTCCACCTCGACGGGCTGAGCGTCGATCCCGAAGTCCCCGGGGAGCCGTCGCCGGCGGTCGCTCTCTTCCTTGAGCGCGCCCGCAGGGTGCACGCCGCGCTGGGGGAGGGCACCGCCGCCGTCGAAGAGCTCTGCCGGGTCTGGCAGGGCCACCCCCTGGCCATCGAGCTGGCCGCGTCCTGGGCCGACCTGTTCCCGGCCGAGGAGCTGGCGCGGCGCTTTTCGCCCCCGCACCTGCCGCGCCCGCGCAACGGCGAGGGCGACCTCGAGACCCTCCTCGAAGAGGCCTACGAACAGCTGCCTTCCGCTGCCCGAAGGGTCTTCCCGGGGCTGGGGGTTTTCGAGGGCGGCTTCGACGCCGAGGCCGCCACGGAAGTGCTGGGTGCTGACGTCGGCACGCTGGCGGTCCTGAGCGACCGCGCCATGGTCTGGGCCCGCAACGGGCGGCTCGGCCTGCATCCGCTGCTGCGGCAGCTGGCCCTGCGCCGGCTCGCGAGGCGGCCGGGGGAGGAGGCCGAGGTGCGCGCGGCGCACGCGCGCCACTACCTCGACCGGTTGTTGCGCCACGTGCAGGGGCTCAACCGTGGGGACGAGCCCACGTTGGCGCTGATGCGCAACGACCACGCCAACCTGCGGGCCGCCTGGGAGCGGGCCGCGGCTTGGGGCTGGCACGACCGCCTGGCTCCGCTCGCCGAGCCGCTGCTCCGTTTCTTCGACCGCCAGGGACGGTTCGAGGAGGGGCGGCGCTGGTTCGAGGCCGTGCTCGCCCGGGCCGAGGACGGCGGGTTGCGCGCCCCCTTCGCCCTGGCCGCCGCCTGGTTGTGGATCCGCCTGGGCGACCTCGAGGCCGCAGAACGGCTGATGGAAGGCGTCGCCGTGGGGGCGGATCCGGCCCGCAACGCCCGCCTCGAGCAGAACCGGGGGATGCTGGCCTACCGCCGCGGCGACTTCGCGGCCGCCGCCGAGCACTGGGGCCGGGCGGCGGCGCTCGCCCGGGAAGGCGCGGATCCCTGGGCCCGTACGGCGGCGCTTCAGAACCGGGCCATCGCGGTTTTTTCCATGGGCGACCACGAGGCGGCGCGCCGGCTCTTCCTGGAGGCGCTGGCCACCCAGGAGGCGCACGGCCACGAGGCCGACATGGCCAAGACGTACAACAACCTGGGCAACCTCCTGCGGGTCATGGGCCGGAGCGACGAGGCGGAGCGCATGCTGAACCAGGGGCTGCGCCGGGCGCGGCGTCTGGGCTTGGGGCAGATCGAACCCTTCCTGCTCTACAACCTGGGGCAGCTGGCGCTGGCCTCCGGCAGGTACGTGGACGCGCTGGGCCGGTTCGAGGCGGCGCTCGAGGGGAGCCGGCGCTCCCGCGAGCGGGTGCTCGAGGCGAGCTGCCAGATCAACCTCGGCCTCACCTCGGCGCACCTGCAGCGGTGGGTGGAGGCCGAACGGCACCTGCGGCAAGGCCTGGCGGCGGCGTGGAGGGTGGGGGAGGCGGCCGAGGTGGCCCGCGGCCTGGTCGTCTGGGCGCGGCTGGAGCTGGCGCAGGGGGACCCGCGGCGCGCCTGCCGCTTGCTGCGCACGGCACTGGGGTTGCCCGAGCTGCGCGCGCACAACCGCCGCGAAGCCGAGAACCTGATGGAGGCCCTCGATCCGGGGGCCTGCCCGGGGGCGCCCTATCGCTCGGCGGCCGAGGCCCTAGAAGATCTCGGCGTCGCCGCTCCGGCATGAGCAGGAGGGTCGAACTGCTCCCGTCCGGGTGAGTCGCCAGTGAACGGGACCCCTTGGACTCTTTTCGGGAACACCGCCGCTGGCGAAATGCATCTGAAGGCCTGGGATCTCGGAACTGGGAAGCGGGATGCAGGCCGGTCATGCATCGCCGGGGTGTGGGATGTAGGGAGTGGGAGGTGGGAAAAATCGAGTTTCGCATCCGGCGTACTGCCCGCGACCCCCTCGGCAGGCTTCTTCGAACAAAAACCTGCGCCCCACACCCCACCCCCTGCCTCCCGCTTTTCTTGTGTCCCCCGGACGACCGAGATTAATAGCCGTGGGAGACCCGGGAGCCCGCCTGAGCTTGATTCAGGGCCCGGCCCGGACTTGATCCGGGGCAGGCCCCTGCGAAAGCAGGGGTCTACGCTGGGCGGTAATCCGAAATTTCGTTCCTGAAAGGCCGGGGGCGTAGGGGAGGGTTTCAAACCCTCCCCTACCGTTGATGAGCGTTTGGGTGGGGTTGTCGGACTTGGCCGTTGTCGGCCATGCTCCTGACATCACGGGCGGACCCGCGGGTCCGCCCCTACGACGCACTACGTACTGCGCACCACGAACTACGCACCACAAAGTACGCACCAAGTACCAGGTACTACGCACCGGCACCTGTAGCAAAACCTACCTCCCACACCCCACCTCCTACCTCCCAAACAAAAACCCCCGGCCGAAGCCGGGGGCAGGTGCGCCAGGGCGCGGGGGGTGAAAGCACGGATCAGGGCAGGCTCGCTTGCAGCTTGGTAAGAAGTGGTTCCTTGCGGAACGAGAACTCCTTAGAAAGGAGGTGATCCAGCCGCACCTTCCGGTACAGCTACCTTGTTACGACTTAGCCCCAGTCATGAGCCCCACCCTCGGCGCCTGCCCACTGACGGGCTCCCGGCGACTTCAGGTGGAACCCACTCCCATGGCTTGACGGGCGGTGTGTACAAGGCCCGGGAACGTATTCACCGCGGCATGGCTGATCCGCGATTACTAGCGATTCCGCCTTCATGCAGTCGAGTTGCAGACTGCAATCCGAACTGAGACCGGCTTTTTGCGATTCGCTTCCCGTCGCCGGGTCGCTGCGCTTTGGGCCGGCCATTGTAGCACGTGTGTCGCCCAGGCCGTAAGGGCCATGCTGACCAGACGTCATCCCCGCCTTCCTCCCGGTTTCCCGGGCAGTCTCGCTAGAGTGCCCGGCCGAACCGCTGGCAACTAGCGACAGGGGTTGCGCTCGTTGCGGGACTTAACCCAACATCTCACGACACGAGCTGACGACGGCCATGCAGCACCTGTGTCCGGGCTCCCCGAAGGGCACCCCCCTGTTTCCAGGGGGTTCCCGGCATGTCAAGGCCTGGTAAGGTTCTTCGCGTTGCTTCGAATTAAACCACATGCTCCACCGCTTGTGCGGGCCCCCGTCAATTCCTTTGAGTTTCAGCCTTGCGGCCGTACTCCCCAGGCGGAGTGCTTAACGCGTTAGCTACGGCGCCGAGCCAAAGCCCGACACCCAGCACTCATCGTTTAGGGCGTGGACTACCCGGGTATCTAATCCGGTTTGCTCCCCACGCTTTCGCGCCTCAGCGTCACGGGACGTCCAGGTAGCTGCCTTCGCTATCGGCGTTCCTCCCGGTATCTACGCATTTCACCGCTACTCCGGGAATTCCGCTACCCCCTCCGTCCGTCTAGCCCGCCAGTATCCGGCGCCTTTCCACGGTTGAGCCGTGGGCTTTGACACCGGACTTAACGGGCCGCCTACACGCCCTTTACGCCCAGTAAATCCGGGTAACGCTCGCACCCTCCGTGTTACCGCGGCTGCTGGCACGGAGTTGGCCGGTGCTATTAGCAGGGTACCGTCATTCCCCTTGCGGGGTTTTCGTCCCCTGTTCAGCGGTTTACACCCCGAAGGGCTTCATCCCGCAAGCGGCGTCGCTCCGTCAGACTTGCGTCCATTGCGGAAGATTCCTAACTGCTGCCTCCCGTAGGAGTGGGGCCCGTGTCTCAGTGCCCCTGTGGCCGGCCATCCTCTCAGACCGGCTACCCGTCGTCGCCTTGGTGAGCTTTTACCTCACCAACAAGCTGATGGGCCGCAGGCCCATCCGGAAGCGGCCGAAGCCCTTTAGACACGCCCCAAGGGGCGGGTCCACATCGGGGATTAGCCCGGGTTTCCCCGGGTTGTCCCCGTCTTCCGGGTAGGTCACCTACGTGTTACGCACCCGTCCGCCGCTAAGCTTACCCAGTGTCCGAAGACTCCGGGCAAGCTTCGCACGACTTGCATGTCTTAGGCACGCCGCCAGCGTTCACCCTGAGCCAGGATCAAACTCTCCATCACAGTCCTAGGCCCTGAGGCCTAACACTCGAAGAGAAGATCCGCAGAAACTCTGCGGGTTTGCGCATGGCGTCGCGGGCGTTGCGAAGGGGTGAACCCCCGCGCCCGCGCGCTTGCTTTTAGGTGTGCTGCAGGCTGAATTTACGCAGACCGCTGTGGGGTTTACCCTCGTCTGGCCTGCGTTCTTCGCCTTCCCTGATCCGTGCTTTCAAGATCCCCGCACCCGCTGGGCGCAAGACTCAAGATAGCAAATGCGGGGAAGGCTGTCAACCGCCGCGCCGGGCTTTGCCGGGGGCTGCGCTAGGATAGGGGTGTGGAACTGCTGCTGGTGGTGCCCCACCCCGACGACGAGGTCTTCGGGGCGGGCGGGGTGCTCTACGAGGCCGCCGGGCGCGGCTGGGGCACGGGCTTGATCACCCTCACCCGTGGCGACCGGGGCAAGGACCTGGGGTTGTGCAGCCGCGAGGAGCTGCCCCGGGTGCGCGAGGAGGAACTGCGTCGCTCGGCGGCGATCCTGCGGGTGGGGCACCTGGAGGTGCACGGCTTTCCCGACCAGGGCGTGGCGGAGCACCCCGAGATCGTGGACCTGCTCGTGAAGCGCTTCGAGGCGCTTGCGCCCGAGCGCGTCGTCACCTTTCCGCCGAACGGGCTCAACCGGCACCCGGACCACGTGGCCACCCACCGCTGGGTGGTGGAGGCGCTCGCGCGCTACGGGCCGGTAAAGCTCTACTACTACGCGCCGCCGCGGCCCTATCCGGGTTTCCGGGAGGGGTGGAAGCCGCCGACGCACCGGGTCGCGCTCGACCACGGAGCGCTCGCGGCCAAGCTCAAGGCCATGGCGCAGTACCGCACCCAGGCGCTTTCGGTGCTGAAGATCATGAACGCGGCCGCGCCGCGGTTGCTGGAGGAGACCTTCCACCTGGTTGGTTACGAAGGGGAGGGGCGGGAAGGGCTGGATTGATGGCGCGTCTGCGCATGCTCGAGCACACCGCGGACGTGGGCTTCGAGGTGGAGGCCGACTCCCTCGCCGGCGTCTTCGAAGCTGCCGCCGACGCGCTGCTGCGCGTGCTCTTCGAGGGTGGTTTGCCGCGGCGGGGCCGCCGCACCGAGCGGCTCGCGCTCACGGCGCCCGACCTGGAGACGCTGATGGTGCGCTGGCTCGACGAGCTGATCTACCGGGTGCAGACCCGGGGTGAGGTTCCGGTGCGCACGCGGGTGCGGCTGGGGAAGGTTCCGGAAGGGCAGCGGCTCGAGGCCGAGCTGGACCTGCTGCTCTTCGAGGAGGTGCAGGACCGCTTCGCTGGCGAGGTCAAGGCCGCCACCTACCACGGCCTGGTCGTGGAGGGGGCGGACGGGCGCTTTCGGGCGCGGGTGATTCTGGACGTCTGAGAGGAGGCGGACCGTGGACGTATCGTTCGTGCAGGAGGACCGCTACACCTTCCGCATCCCGCGGAAGGGGAAGATGCGCGCCGACGCCGTCTTCTTCGCCTCGAAGCGCATCCTTGCCCACCTGGAGAGCGAGGGCTACGCGTCGCTGGTGCAGCTCATGAACGTGGCCACCCTGCCGGGCATCGTGGAGCCGGCGCTGGCCATGCCCGACATCCACTGGGGCTACGGCTTTCCCATCGGCGGGGTGGCCGCCTTCGACCCCGCCGCCGGCGGGGTGGTGAGCCCCGGCGGGGTGGGGTTCGACATCAACTGCGGGGTGCGGCTGCTGGCCAGCGGACTCGAGCGGCGCGACCTGGAGCCGCGCAAGGCCTGGCTGGCCGACCGCCTCTACGAGCGCGTCCCCGCGGGGGTGGGCTCGAAGCGGCGCGACGTGAAGCTGAACCGGCGCAGCCTGGCGCGGGTGCTCGAGGAGGGGGCCGGCTGGGTGGTGCGGCAGGGCTGGGGCGAGCCGGCAGACCTCGAGTTCATCGAGTCCGGCGGGCGGCTCGAGGGCGCCGACCCCGGCCGCGTCTCCGAGCGCGCCTACGAGCGGGGCCTGCCGCAGCTCGGCACCCTGGGTTCGGGCAACCACTTCCTGGAGGTGCAGTACGTAGAGCAGGTCTACGACCCCGAGGCCGCCGCGGCCTTCGGCCTCGCGGAGGGGCAGGTGACCGTCCTCATTCACACCGGCTCCCGGGGGCTGGGCCACCAGGTCTGCCAGGACCACGTGCAGAAGTTCCTGCAGGTCGCCCCCAAGTACGGCATCGAGCTGGTGGACCGGCAGCTCGCCGCCGCCCCCATCGAGAGCCCCGAGGGGCGGGCCTACCTGGGGGCGATGGCCGCCGCCGCCAACTACGCTTTCGCCAACCGCCAGCTCATCACCCACTACGTGCGCGAGGCCTTCGAGGCCGCCGGCTTCGCCCCGCGCGAGCACGCGCTGCGGGTCGTCTACGACCTGGCCCACAACAACGCCAAGTTCGAGACCCACGGCGGCCGCCAGGTGCTGGTTCACCGCAAGGGGGCGACCCGCGCCTTCGGCCCCGGCGCGCCCGACCTGCCCCCGGCCTACGCCGCCGTGGGGCAGCCGGTGCTGGTGCCGGGCGACATGGGGCGGTACTCCTACGTCCTCGTGGGCACCGAGGGGGCGATGGAAAAGAGCTTCGGCTCGAGCTGCCACGGCGCCGGTCGGGTGCTCAGCCGGGCGCGCTCGAAGAAGCAGGTGAAGGGGCGCGACCTGGTGCGGGAGCTGGCCGCCGCGGGCATCGAGCTGCGGGCGACCAGCCGCCGCACCGTGGCCGAGGAGGCCCCCGAGGCTTACAAGGACGTGGCCGAGGTGGTGCAGGTCGTCGAGGGGGCGGGCCTGGGGCGCCGGGTGGCGCGGCTGCGGCCGGTGATCGTGGTCAAGGGTTGAAGGGGCGGGCCGCCGTTCGCCTCCCCGCGGCGGCGAACATGCGGTAAACTCCTTCCCATGAAACCGAGGGGCATCCTCTTCGACTGGGGCGGGGTCTTCACCGTGGGGACCTTCGACGGCCGCGTCGTCGCGAACACCGCCCGCCGCTTCGACCTGCCCCGCGAGCGCGTGGCCGACGCCTACTTCGCCGAGGTGCAGCGGCTCGAGCTCGGCGAGTGGAGCCTGCCGCGCTTCTGGGCCTACTTTGCGCAGGCGCTGGGCGTGGAGGCGCCTTACGACGACTTCGAGGCCCTCTTCCTGGCTTCGGTGGCGCCGCGGCCCGAGATGTACGAGCTGCTCGCGGCCATTCCTGCCGAGGTGACGGTGGGGCTGCTTTCCAACAACTACCCGGTGATCTCCGACTACCTGCGCGCGGGAGAAGGTTTCGACCGCTTCGACGCCGTCTTCTTCTCCAACGAGGAGGGCGTCAAGAAGCCGGACGCGCGCGCCTTCGAGCTGGCCCTCGAGCGCATGGGGCTGCCGGCGGGCGAGGTGCTCTTCGTCGACGACCACGAGGGGAACATCGCCGCGGCCGCGGAGCTGGGGCTGATGACCCACCGTTTCCAGGAGCCGGCGCCGTTCGTGCGCGAGCTGCTGCGCCGGGGCCTGACGCTGCCGGCCTCCGCCGCCAGGCCGTGAGCGAGCGGGCGGTCCGGCTCCTGCAGGGCTACCTCTGGGTTCCCCAGGAGCGGGCGTGGGACCCGCAGCTCGAGCTCCCCGCGACGCTGGACCTGGGGGAGGCCGACGCCGTGCTGCTGGTCGACCCCATCCGCCCGCCCTTCGCCTTCTTCGACGACGGCACCCCCACGGCCTCCCAGCGCTTCTACCAGCTGACCGCGCTCGTGCTCACGGACCGGGACCCGAACGCGCTCCACCCCTGGGTGGCGGCCCTGCAGGAACGGCTGGCGCCCGTGCTGGAGGCGACGCCGGCGGGGGTGGGCTGGCTGCTCTTCGAGGACCTGCGGGCCCTCTAGTCGAGCACCGGCTCGAAGCTCAGCTTGGGGGCGGCGGGCTGGCGCTCGAGCCTGTGCGAGGCCTCGCGCGCGAGGCTGCGGAAGCGGTTGACGTGGGTGAAGAACTCGCGCAGGATCATCAGGAAGACGTACATCCCCCGCTCGTTGGTGTAGATGTGGTCGCCGCGGGCGTAGACCAGGCCCATGGCGCGCAGCGCCGTGCACTCGGGCCAGAGGGCGCGCCTCAGGGGCACGCCGAAGATCGCCTCGAACTTCTTGCAGTCCACCCGCCGGCCGAAGAGGGCCATCATCAGGTAGTAGAGCATGTAGTCGCGCCGCGCCAGCGGCGCCGACTCGAGCACCACCGGCAGCCTGCCCTGGGCGACGAGCCGCTGGTAGAGCGGCAGGGTGTAGGCGTTGACGCTCACCCGCCCGTCGTGCAGGCTCATCGAGCCGGTGCCGATGCCCACGTAGTCGAAGTAGTCGACCACGTACTCGTCGAGCATGTCGACCTCGGGCTTGTCCTTGCGGGAGAAGCACCAGGAGCTCACCGGGGTGTAGTGCTCGCGCAGCGTCGGCAGGATCACCCTCTTGTAGAGGTAGGCCTCGAGGTCGTAGCTGATGCGGCCCTGACGGTCCACGTAGCCACGGTTCTGCTGGGCCTCCATCAGCGGGTAGGTGGTGAGCTGGTCGATGCCGTCGTCCACCGCGATCTGCAGGTCGCGCGCCAGCACCTCGGGGTCGTGGTTCGGAAGGTTGAAGATGAAGTCGACGTTGACGATGCGGAACCGGCCCAAGAGCCGGTTCACCCGTTCGCGGATCTCGGCGCCCGAGCCGTAGGCCTCGAGCCGCCCCAGGCGCTCGAGCATGCCGTCGTCGAAGCTCTGCACGCCCACCGAGAGCCGGTCCACGCCCGCGGCCGCCAGCGACTGCACCGCGGCGTCCGGGATGCGCGGGTTGGCCTCCACCGAAACCTCGGTGAGGTCGAAGCGGCCGCGCACGAACTCGAGGAAGCGGGCCAGCTCCTCGTGCACCAGCGCCGGGGTGCCGCCGCCGACGTAGGCCGCGCCGAAGTCGAAGCCGGCGGCCTCGTACATGAGCAGCTCGCGCTTTAGCGCCTCGAAGTAGTCCTGCACCTGGCTCGAGCGGCGGTCGAGCTTGTGGGCGTTGAACATGCAGAAGGGGCAGATCGACTCGCAAAAGGGTACGTGGATGTAGAGGAACGAGCGGCTGGGGCGCACCCCGTCCGCGAGCCGTCCCGGCGCCTCCCAGCGCAGCCGGCCGAGCTTTTGGTTGACGGCCCATCGTGCGACGTGGTGGAGCGGGTTCACGGACCCTCCTTCCCTCAGCGCGTCTTGCACCCATTTAACCTTCCCGCCGCCGGGGTGCGCAGGTGCAAATGTCACGCGTTCCAAAACCTAGGAAACCGCCGTCCTGATGGGCTCTGGGGGCATTTGACACTGTCGCGCGCAGGGGTACGGGGTACAGAATACGGGCGAACCACAAGTCGGAACCGTGGAGGTAGGTATGCGCAAGAAAGTGCTGATCTTGGGTGGTGGATCAGGCGGCGTGATCACCGCGAACAAGCTCGTTGAGATCCTGGGGGATCAGGTCGAGGTGACCGTCGTCGATCGCAACGCCGAGCACACCTTCATCGCCGCCTATCCGTGGGTGGCCTTCGGCCTGCGCGAGATCGAACAGATCCGCCGGCCGCTGGTCGCGCTGCAGAAGAAGGGCATCCATTTCCTCCAGGCCGAGGTGCAGGAGCTCCAGCCCGACCGCAACGCGGTCCAGACCGAACGCGGCGAGCTCACCTACGACTACCTGGTGGTCTCGCTGGGCGCCGAGCCCCTGGCCTATCCGGTGGAGGGGGCCCAGGCGCCCTGGAGCGAGGAGGGGGCGCTGGCGTTGCGGGCCTGGCTCAAGGAGACCAAGGGCGAGCGCTGGGTCGTGGGGGTCTCCTCGCCCTACTACCCCTGCCCGCCCGCGCCCTTCGAGGTGGCCGGCCAGCTCGACTTCGCGCTGCGTGTGAAGGGGCTGCGGGACCGCTCGAGCATCGCCATCTTCCACATGAACCCGGCGCCGCTGGCGGGCATGGGGCCGGTGATCTCGCACGCGATCTCGAAGATCCTCGACCGCAAGGGGGTGGAGTTCCACGGCAGCTTCGAGCTGACCGAGGGCGGCGACGGGGTCGTCAAGGCGGCCGACGGCCGCACCCTCGAGTACGACCGCCTGATCCTGGTGCCCCCCTTCGCCCCCAACAAGGTGGTGCGGGAGTCCCCGCTCGCCGGCCCGAACGGCTTCCCCGAGGTGAGCCCCGACACCTTCCGCTCCCTGCAGTACGAGAACATCTTCGTCATCGGCGACACCGTGAACCCGGGGCTGAACCTGCCCCCCGCGGGCGTGGTGGTCCACTACCAGGGCGAGTACGTGGCCGGGGTGATCGCCGCGGACCTGCGGGGCGCCTACATCGGCGAGCCCTTCAACCCGGTGGCGATGTGCATCATGGACTTCGGCGACGACGCGGTGCTGCCCGAGTGCGACTTCACCGACATGCTGGCCGGGCGGGGCATGCCGTCCTGCGGCGTGATGGCCCGCGGCCGCTCGGTGCGCATCGCCAAGATGCTCTTCGAGTCGATGTTCTTCGCCACCCTCTTTTAGGAGGCAGCCATGGCCAAGGTAGAAGAAAGGCTCGAGCGCATCGAACGCATCCTGGAGGACAGCGGGATCGCGTTCCTGGCCGACCTCAAGGCGGGGCCCACGCTGGTGCAGAACATGGGCCTGCTGATGGAGCCCAAGAACCTGCGCCTGCTCACGATCCTCGACCGCTTCCTCGATCAGGCCGACGCCCTCGAGCACGCCGCCGAGGCGTTGGAGAAGATCGACAAGAGCGGGGTGCTCCAGCTCGCGGGCGACGCCTCCGAGACCCTGATGCGCAACCTCAGCCTGCTGATGGAGCCCAAGAACCTGCGCATGCTGGCCCACCTCGCCAACCTGACCGAGGTGCTCGCCGAGATCGACCCTACGGCGCTGGGGATGCTCGTGGAGGCCGCGCGCAAGGCCGCGGGCGAGACGTTGTCGCCGGAGGTGGTCAAGAACCCGCCCCGGGTGGGGCCCGTGGGGTTGTTCTCGCAGCTGAACGATCCCGAGATCCAGCAGGCCCTCGGTCTGCTCTTCCTCCTGCTGCGCCTCCTGCCGCGGACGCTGGCCCACCTGCGCCGGGAAATGGAGGAAATCGAGGCCGTTATGGATAAAATGGCCAAGAAGTGAAGCGGTCCGGGGCGGATTGTCCCTCCAGGTCACCGTGCCGACCGGCGTAGGCTCGGGTTAATGAAGAACGAAAGCCGTATCCGCCATCTGCGCAGCTCGCGCTACAAGCGCCTGGCGGCCCTGTTCGGAGGGCCGCTGGGCGTGGCGCTCATCGGCCGCGCGGACCTGGCGGCGGCGTTCGAACGGGCGCTGGCGCACTGCCCGGGCCACGACAGCCTGATCTGCCGCGCCACCGGCGGGGTGCCGCGGGTCTGCTTCGTGCAGAAGATGGAGCAGATGGCGGCCTCGGCGGCGCGGGGGGGCGAGACCCGGCGCGCCTGGGAGCGCGGCTTCCTGGAGAAGGAGGTCCTCCCCTGCCTGGAGACCTTCGAGCGCGCCTTCCCTCCGGAGCTCGAGCCCGTGCTGAACTACACCAAAGGCGAGATCGAAGCCGACCTCGCCTATCTGGGTTAGGGGCCGGCCGGCTCAGGGGCCGCCGATGGCCGGCGGGGTGTAGACGTAGTACCGCCCCAGCATTAGCATGGCCGCGACGGCGACCGAAGTCAGGACGATCATCAGCAGGGTGCGCCCGATCAACACCAGGTCCACCTCGCCCGATTCGGTGGCGAGCATGCGGGGGTTGAAGGTCAGGTAGAAGACGCCCGTGACCACCAGGGCCCCCACCACGAAGACCGCAACGTAGATCAACCAGTCCATGTTCCCTCCCTCACGGGAGCGCCCGCAGGCGCTCGAAAAGCGGCGTCCAAGCCTCTTCCAAGTCTAGCAGACCCGCGGCGTAGACCCCGAGCCCCCGCGCCGCCGCCGCGTGGCCCTGGGGCGCGGGGCTGCCCGGGCGCGAGCCGTCGAGCGCCGGCGAGGACCATCCGGGGTAGAAGCGCCGCTCGCGGTAGCGCAGCCCCGTGGGGGCGGTGCGCTCCTCCTCGATCGGCGGCGCCGCGTGATCCAGCGGCACGCGGGCGGGCTCGTCGTCCAGCCGCGCCAGCTTCCAGCCGCCCCCGGCGTGGTGCAGGCCCGGCTCTTCGCGGACGAGCAGCACCGCCTCGGCCCCCGAGCCCTCGAGGGCGTGTTCGAAGGGCAGCAGGTCCCCGCCCGAGGCGTCGAGCCCCAGTACGATGCGGCCGCGGTAGGCGGAGGGCAGCCGCCGCAGCACCTCGGCGGCGAGCTCGCGCGGCGTCCAGACGAGCAGGGTGGCGCCGCCGTGCGCCCCCTCGAAGGTGGCCAGCACGGTGCCGAAGGCGTCCACCCGGGCGCGGGTGTACCGGGAAAACACCTCCAGGTCGGTCGTAATGGCGTCCAGCAGCGGTCCCGGCATGAAATCAGCTTACCGCACGCGTGCTATTCTTCTATACGTGCCCACCCTGTTGCTTTCCGACATCCACGGCAACCTGGCGGCTTTGGAGGCGGTGCTCGAGCACGCCCGCCGTCACGAGTTCGAGCGCGTGCTCTTCCTGGGCGACGCGGTCGGGTACTACCCCGACGGCGACGCCGTGATCGACCGTCTGCGGGCGCTCGGCGCCGAGGGGGTGATGGGCAACCACGACGCCTGGATGCTGACCCAGGACGTGCTCGAGGGCGAGGGGTACGTCTTCGAGATCCTGCGCTGGCAGAGCGAACACCTGAGCGAGGAGAACCGGGCCTGGCTGGCCGCCCTGCCCTGGACCCGCGAGGGCGAGGGCTGGATGGCGGTGCACGGCAGCCCCTGCGACCCCTTCCTCTACGTCGACGACCTCGACCTGGCGCGGGCGGCCTTCGGCTGCACCGCCGCCCGCTGGATCTTCCACGGCCACACCCACCTGGCCGGAGCCTTCACCGCCCTGGACGGCCCGAAAGGCCCCTGGGTGCGTTACAAGCCCTTCACCGAGCCCGAGAACCTGCTCAAGGTGGGCCCCAAGGCGCGGGCGATGGTCAACCCCGGCTCGGTGGGCCAGCCGCGTGACGGCGTGCCTCTCGCCGGCTACGCGGTTTGGGACGAAGAGGCGGGGACGGTGCGCGCCTACCGGGTCGCCTACGAGATCGAAGCGGTGGCGCGGCGGGTCGAGGAGGTGGGCTTCCCGCCCGCGCTGCATCAGCGGCTCAAGAAGGGCAGGTAGGCCGTGACCCAGGTGATCGGGCACGAGCGGCAGCGGCGCTTCCTGGCGCGCAAGCCGGCGCAGAGCCTGCTCTTCGTGGGGCCCGAGGGCGTGGGGCGCCGCACCGTGGCGCGCTGGTTCGCCTACGGCCTCAACTGCGAGCGCGGCTTCCCGCCCTGCGGCGCCTGCGCCTCCTGCCGCCTGCAGCACCACCCCGACCTGTTCGAGGTCGCCCCGCGCACCCTGACCAAGACGGGGCAGACGGCGCGCCGGCCCCAGATCCACCTGGATCAGATCGCCCCCCGCGCCGGCTCGGAAGAAGAGAGCCTGCTCGAGTGGCTCGCGACCGCGCCCCGCCACCGCGCCAAGGTGGGGGTGGTGGACTCCGCGCACCTGCTCGGCGAGCCGGCGGGCAACGCCCTGCTCAAGATGCTGGAGGAGCCGCCCGCGCATGCCTACCTGATCCTGATCGCCCCCAGCCGCGAGGCGGTGCTTCCCACGCTGGCGAGCCGCAGCCTGACCGTGGGGTTCGGGCCGCTGCCCGAAGACGAGCTGCGCCGCCTCACCGGCGACGAAGCGGCGCTGCGGTACAGTGAGGGTGCGGTGGGCCGGTTGAAGGCCGCCCTGGCCGATCCGGCGGGTCTGGCCGAGGCGGCGAGCGCCGCCGAGGCGTGGATCCAGGCGTTGGCCGGGGAGCCGTCCGAGCTGCTGGCGCAGACCGAGGTGCTGCGCCGGCTCGCCGAGGGCCCCTTCGACCCCTGGGTCTTCGTGGCCCGGGCGCTCGAGGTCTGGCCCCCCGCCGCGCGCCGGCAGGCGCTCGAGGCGCTGCTGGAGGCGCGCGAGGCGCTCGAAGCCTACGTGGCCGCCGACCTGGTCTACACCCGGCTGGCCCTGACCCTGAGGAGGCTTTATGCCGAACTGCGTTCGGGTTCGACTGTTTCACGGTAGGGAACCCAAACTCTACGAAATGCGTTTCAAGGGGGAGGCCCCGGCCGTGGGGGCCAAGGTGGTGACGCGCACCCCCCGGGGGCTCGAGCTGGGCGAGGTGCGCGCCACGCCGCGGGAGGCGAACAAGCCCTTCGGAGAAGTCGTGCGCGTCGCCGACGCCGGCGACCTGGACCGCGCCCACCGCCTGCGCGAGCAGGAGGAGAGCCTGAAGTGGTGGCTGAAGGCGCGCCTGCGCGCCAAGCTGCCCCAGGTCAAGGTGCTCGGCTGCAACTACACCCTCGACGGGGGGCACGTCGTCGTCTACTACTCGGCCGAGAACCGGGTCAACCTCGGGGGCGTGGTGCGCGAGATCGCCCGCCACGCCGGCGCCCGGGTCGAGTTCGTGGCCAAGGGGCCGCGCGACCAGACGGCCTTCCTGGGCACGCTGGGCATGTGCGGCCTGGAGAGCTGCTGCAGCACCTGGATGCAGCAGTTCGCGCCGGCCACGATCCGCATGGCGCGCGACCAGCAGCTGCCGCTGAGCCCCGAGAAGATCAGCGGGCCCTGCGGCCGGCTGCTCTGCTGCCTCGCCTACGAGCACCCCCACTACAAGGAGCTGCTGGCGGACATGCCCAAGAAGAACGCCAAGGTCTGCACCTCGGCGGGCGTCTGCGGCAAGGTGATCAAGCTCAACCCGCTCGCCGGGACCGTGGACCTCTACACCGAGGGCGGGGGCGTGATCACGGCGCCCAAGGAGGACCTGCGCCCCCGCGACAAGGAGGGGTAACCGTGGAGTTTCAACGGGTCGAGGAAAAACCGCGTCACTTCAACCACTTCTATCCGGCCATCGCCGCGGTCATCGGGGTCGAGGCCGAGGGGCGGGTGAACTTCATGCCCGCGGTCTGGAACGTGGGGCTCTCCTTCGATCCGCCGCTGTTCGGCGTGAGCGTGAGCCCCAAGCGCTTCACCCACGGCCTGCTCGAGGCCGCGTCGGCGTTCAGCGTGACCTTCCACCCCTACGAGCAGGCGGAGCGCGTGCAGCGGCTCGGCTCGGTGAGCGGCTGCGAGGTCGACAAGGTGGCGGCCTTCGGCCTCGAGGTGGTGCGCGGCCGCGCCCTCGACGTGCCGCTGCTCGGCGGATTCTACGCCGCCTACGAGCTCGAGAAGACGGCGGCGTGGCCGGCCGGCGACCACACCCTCTTCGTGGGGCGGCTCCGCGGCGTCTGGGAGGACCCCGCGGCCTTCACCGCCGAGGCCCTCGATCCGGCGCGGGTGCGGGCGCTGCTCTACTTCGGGCGCTACCGGTACGGCTACCCGGCGTCCGAGACGCGGGTGCTCGGGAAGCGCTAGCCGTGTGGGCCGAAAGGGTGCGCCGGCAGGCGCGCCGGCTCAAGGTGGGCCGCGGCTTCTTCGAGGCGCAGCTGCTCCTCGCCGACGGCAGCTTTCTGCACTTTCGCCACGACCCCCACACCCGCTGGGTGCAGGCCTGGGCGCCCGAAGCGGGCGGCGCCGCCCCCGGGCTGGTGCCCCGGATCGAACGGTTCCGCCTGAACCGGCGCCACCTGGAGGTCTGGTTCGACGACGGCAGCCGCCTCGAGGTGCGGCTGGGGGCCCTGGGGACCCGCTTCCGCACCCACGAATGACGCCGCCCCTGCAGGGGCGGCGTCCGCTCGGGCCGCGGTTACTTTTCGTAGGGTTTGCCGATCGCCTTGGGCGGCCGCGAGGTGCCCACGAAGCCGGCCAGCACCAGCATGGTGATCACGAAGGGGAAGGCCTCGATCACCGTCGGCGGCATGATGTCGCCGCCGCCCAGCTGGATGGCCAGCGCCTTGGCGAAGCCGAAGAGCAGCGTCGCCCCCAGCACCCCGATGGGGTGCCACTTGCCGAAGATTAGCGCCGCCAGGGCGATGAAGCCCTGACCGGCGGACATGTTGCGCACGAACTGGTTGAGGACGCCGATCGAGAGGAAGGCGCCGGCGAGCCCCGCCAGCACCCCCGAGAGGATGACCGCGGTGTAGCGGGTGCGGAAGACGTTGATCCCCATGGTGTCGGCGGCTTCGGGGTGCTCGCCCACGCTGCGCAGCCGCAGGCCCCAGGGGGTCTTGAACATCACGTACCAGGTGATCGGCACCAGCGCGAAGGCCAGGTAGACGAGCGGGCTGAAGCCCAGCCACTCGGGGAGCCGGTTGACGAGCTCCTTCGAGGCCGTGGTGTTGTCGTAGAAGTAGGCGAGGACGAGCGAGGGCAGGCCCGCGGCGAGCAGGTTGATGGCGGTGCCGCTGATGATCTGGTCGGCCTTGTACTTGATCGAGACGACCGCGTGGATCCAGCCGATGAAGGCGCCCACGACCATGGCGAGCAGCACGGCCACCCAGGGGATCCACCAGATGCGGGCGCCGGGGTTCTCGGCCAGGTAAGGGGCCTCCATCAGCTGGGCGCTGACGGCGGCGGTGAGCGCGCCGAAGATGATCATGCCCTCGAGCGCGATGTTGACCACGCCGCTGCGCTCGCTGAACATCCCGCCCAGGGCGGTGAGCAGCAGGGTGGTGGTGGAGCGCAGCGTCGTCTGCAGGAGCGGCACCAGGAAGGCCGCGGTGAGGAGGCTTTCGAGGCTCATCTCAGATCACCCCCTGCACGCCTTCTTCGGCCTGGGCCGCGAGGATCGGATCGGTGAAGTAGCGCGGCAGGAAGCCGCCGGCGGCGATGAAGAGCACGATCAGCGCCTGCAGCATCATCACCAGTTCGCGGCTGATGCCGAGCTGCAGGTCGAGCTGCAGCCCGCCGGTGAGCAGCACCCCGAAGAGCAGCGCCGAGAGGAAGACCCCGATCGGGGTGTTCTGACCCAAAAGCGCCACGGCGATGCCGTCGAAGCCCACGTTGGTGGGCAGCGACTGCTTGAGTCGGTACTCGTCGATGCCGCCCCCGAGGACGTAGTGGGTGGCCGCCAGTCCGGCGAGGGCGCCGGAGATCGCCATGGCCAGGATCGTCTTCTTGGCGATGCTCACCCCGCCGTACTCGGCCGCCTTGGGGGCGAGCCCGACCGCGCGCAGCTCGTAGCCGTCGCGGGTGCGCCACATGTAGTAGTTGTAGAAGGCCACGGCGAAGGCGGCGATCACGAAGGCGCCGTTGAGGCGCACCGACGCCAGCTTGGGCGAGAGCTCCATGGGGATGCCGGGCAGGAAGCCGCCCACGAAGTAGCCGGCCACGCCCGCGCCCAGAGCGGCGAGCAGCCGCTTGCCCAGCTCGAGCCGCGCCGTGAGCACGTAAACGACGATCATCGCCACCAGCGCCAGCGGCAGCGCCCAGCTGAGCGCGCCCGTCCAGGCGCCCGAGGCGTCCTGCTGGAAGCCGAAGAGGTTGACCATCAGCGGAATGCGGGCCGACTCGGCCACCTCGTAGCTGCGGGCCTCGTAGCCGGGGAACTTGAAGGGCATGTGGAGCGTCCACTTGCCGAAGAAGGTGTACTCGTTGGAGGCGATCATGAAGAGGAAGATCGAGGCGGCGATGTAGTTCATCATGATCGTGTTGATCACCTCGTGCGCCCCGAAGCGCGCCTTGAGCCAG
This sequence comes from Oceanithermus profundus DSM 14977, assembly GCF_000183745.1. Lineage (NCBI taxonomy): Bacteria > Thermotogati > Deinococcota > Deinococci > Thermales > Thermaceae > Oceanithermus > Oceanithermus profundus. Next base: position 294,190 of record NC_014761.1, read on the forward strand.
CCCGGAATCGCGCCCCAAAGCGCCCCGCCCGCGGCGGCGGCGAGGATGCTGAGCGGCAGGAAGATCGCCCGCGCCACCCCGTCGGGCAGGCCCGCGAACCAGTGGGCGTTCGCCAGGTGCACGCCCACGAGCATCGTCATGATGGCGCCGATGGTCAGCTGCCCGGGGGCGCCGATGTTGAACAGCCCCGCCTGGAAGCCGAAGGCCACCGCCAGGCCGGTGAAGATGAGCGGCGTGGCGATGAGCAGGCTCTGGAACCAGCCGGAGGCGGTGAGCAGCGGCCCGAAGAGGAGCTGGAAGGTGTAGGTGACGAGGTCCAGCTTGGCCGCGAGGTAGGCGAGGGTGCCGCTGCCCTCGGGCATCTTGACGTCCTTGAGGATCCAGACCACGACCGCGCCGGCCACCATGGCGAGCAGCATGCTCACCGCCGGAACGATGACCCCGCGCCAGCGCACCAAGAGCGCCCGGCCTCCGGGGAGCTGCAGCCGCCCCACCGCGAGCAGGAAGAGGCTGTAGAGGAAGCTCGCGTAGGCCCCCAGCGAGAGGCTGTAGCGCTTGAGCGGGGGCCTGCGGGCGCCTTCGGCCAGGGCCGCGTCGTTGACCGCCCAGACGGCGTGGTAGAAGAGGTAGGCTTCCAGTGCGAAGACGGCCACGCCCACGAGTCCGAGCGCGAAGTAGATGCGGGCGCGGGTGCGCGCCTGGGGGAGGAACGCCGCCACCGCCGCCACCAGGGCCAGGGCCACCCAGAAGACGGTGAAGTAACCCAGCCAGCTGACGTCGGGCAGCGCCTTGGCCCGGCCGTAGAGGTCGACCGTGCCCCAGAGGGTGACGAGCACCCCTTTCCCCCCGAAGGCCCGCATCGCGATCGCCCAGGGGCTGACGGCGAGCAGGAGCAGGAAAACGGCGGAGGTGAGGGCTAACCAAACGCGGTTCACGCCCCCGATTGTAACGCATGCCCCCGGGCGGGTGAGCCCCGCTCGGCGCGGTAGGATGGGCCCGATGAACGAGACCGAGGCCAAGGCCCGCAAGGTGCGCGCGATGTTCGGTGAGATCGCGCCGCGCTACGACCTGCTCAACCGTCTGCTCTCGGGCGGGGTGGACCAGCGCTGGCGGCGGCTGGCGGTGCGCCTGGCCACCGAAAAGGCTCCCCGCCGCATCCTCGACGTGGCCACCGGCACCGGCGACGTGGCCCTGCTGCTCAAGCGGGCGCGCCCCGAAGCCGAGGTGGTGGGGGGCGACTTCACCCCCCAGATGCTCGAGCTCGCGCGCGCCAAGGCCGAGCGGGCGGGGCTGGACGTGCGCTTCGTGGAGGCCGACGCCCTGGCGCTGCCCTTCGCGGACGCGAGCTTCGACGCGGTCACCGTCGCCTTCGGCTTTCGCAACTTCGCCGACTACGAACGCGGTCTGGCCGAGTTCTACCGGGTGCTGGCCCCCGGCGGACGGGCGGTGATCCTCGAGTTCCCGCCGCCCCCCGAGGGGCTTCTGGGTCGGGCCTACCGGTTCTACTTCAACGGGGTGCTGCCCTGGATCGGCGGCGTGATCTCGGGCCGCCCCGAGGCCTACCGCTACCTTCCGAACTCGGTGGAGCGCTTTCCGCGGCCCGAGCGGCTCGCCGAGATGATGCGCGCGGCCGGCTTCGCCGGGGTGCGCTGGCGCCTGCTCACCGCCGGCATCGCCGCGGTGCACGTGGGGGACAAGCCGTGAAGCGGGCGCGCGAGCTGGGCAACTACCGGGTCCTGATCGAGGCCCTGGAGCTGGGGCTCACCCCGGGCGAGCTGGAAGAGCGCCACGGCCTCCTCGCCGGCTTCGTGCGCGAGAGCGCGGGCGGGGCCCGTTACGCCAACGAGGTGGTCGAGCTGGTGCACGGGGCCGAGGGCGTCTTCGTCTCCTTTCCCGGCCTGCCGAACGCCGCCTACGCCTGGCTGGGCGAAGCGGCCGGGGTCTTCCTCACCCCGGTGGAGGCGCAGATCTGGCTGTGGGAGGTCATGGAGCGCGCCGAGGCGGGCGAGGGCGACCTGGTCGTCCTCTACGAGCCGGGGTACGCCGACGACGACGAGAAGATCTTCATGGCCTACACCTTCGAGGGCGAGCGCTACCAGCGGGGCTGGCCGCGCACCAAGCTGCCGCTCTTCCTCTGGCTCGCCGCGCCCGAAGAGCACCTGTTGATGCTGCACGCCCCGGGCGAGGGCTACCTGGCCTTCCGCCTCGAGCGCGGGGCGCCGATGCTGGGCGGGGCGGAGTCGTGAGCGGCTACGACGTGCTCGTGGTGGGGGCGGGGCCGAGCGGCAGCGAGGCCGCCTGGGCGCTGGCGCGCCGGGGGTTCGCCGTGGGCCTGGTGACCGACAGCCTCGACAGCGTCTACCGGCCCGAGGTGCCGCCCGAAGGCGCGGCGCCCGCGGGCAGCCTGCTGGCCGAGGCCGCGAGCGGCGACCTCTGGACGCTGCACCGGCGGGCCAAGTACGCGCTCGAGGGCCTTGAGAACCTCCACCTTTTGCAGTCTTCGGTGGTGGCGCTCCTGCTCGAGGAGGGCCGCGCCGCCGGGGTGCGCACCTGGGAGGGTTTCGACCTCCGCGCCGGGGCGGTGGTGCTGGCGGTGGGCAGTTTCCTGGGCGCCCGGCTCTCGGCGGGGGCGCTCGAGGAGGCCGCGGGGCGGCTGGGGGAGGCGGCCTACCCCGACCTCTACGAGCACCTCCAGGGCCTTGGCTTCGCCTTCGTGCCCGACGGCTACGAGGTGGCCGCCGCGGACGGCGCGCCCGCCTACGCGGTGCGTTTCCAGCGTTTCGCTCCCGGGGAGTGGGACGCGGCAAGCGGCCGGCTGAGCCGCTTCGCCGGCCTCTACGCCACCGGGCGGGTGGCCGCGGGCCACGCGCCGCCCGCCGCGCGGGCGGCCTCAGGCCTCGCCCTCGGCCGCGCCCTCGAGCCCGGCGGCGCGCAGTAGCTTGCGGTCCAGCTCGGCGAGCGGCCGGGCACCGGGGGCCACCCCGCCTTCGGGGGCGCGGCCGCGAAAGACGTGCACGACCAGGCGGCGGTGGCTGAAGGCGTGCCGCACCGTGCCCGCAGGCTCCACCGCCCGGGCCCGGTAGCGCGCGAGCGCCACCGCGGGCGGCGCCGCGCCCGGGCCCATCGGCACGCCCCACAGCCCGGCGAGCTGGCCGGTGGAGCGGTGCTCGAGCACCACCCCGCCGGGGGCTTGCAGCACCAGCGCCCAGCGCTCCTCGGTGCGTGCGCGCCGCTTGCGCGGCGCGGGGTAGCGCTCCGGGGCGGCCCGCCCCCGGCAGATCCCGGCGAGCGGGCAGGCGGCGCAGTCCGGGTTCCGCGGCGTGCAGACGCGGGCGCCCAGCTCCATCAGCGCCTGGTTCCAGTCGCCGGGGCGCGCGGGCTCGAGCCAGTCCGCGGCCGCCCGCCCGAGCCAGGCCGCGCCCGGCTCCGGCTCGGCGTGCACCCGCGCCAGCACCCGCCGCACGTTGCCGTCCACCGCCGCCACCGGCTCGCCGAAAGCGATGCTCGCCACCGCCGCGGCGGTGTAGGGCCCCACGCCCGGCAGCTGCAAGAGCCCCGCGCGGTCCCGCGGCCAGCCCGCGCGGGCCACCTCGCGCGCGAGCCTGAGCAGGTTGCGCGCCCGGGCGTAGTAGCCCGCGCCCTGCCACGCGGCCAACACCGCCTCCTCGTCCGCCGCCGCCAGCGCTTCCAGCGTGGGAAAGCGCTCGAGGAAGCGACGGTAGTAGGGCAGGGCCTGCTCGACCCGGGTTTGCTGCAAGAGCACCTCGCTGAGCAGGATCCGGTAGGGGTCGCGCGTGCCGCGCCAGGGCAGCGCGCGCCGCTCGGCGTCGTACCAGGCGAGCAGCGCCCGCCGCAGCGCGGGGGTCATTCGCGGCTCGGGCATGGCGGGTAGAGCCCCGGCGGGGGCAGCAGGTCGCGCTCGGGGCGCTCGGAGCGTGCGCCGGTCCAGACGTGCCGCCGCCAGCCCTCCGCGCCCCGGGCGTAGTACCCCACCGCGCCGTCCGAAGCGCGGTAGAGCCACAGCCGGTCGGCTTCGTCCCACAGCCAGTAGAGGTCGGGGCCCTTGCGGAAGGGGGCGTCCTCGTCGCGCACGACCGCCCGGCGGCCCTCCCGGATTAGCGGCACGCCCCGGTCGAAGTCGAAGACGTAGCGGCCGTCGGGCGAGCGCTGCGGCAGCACCCGGTTCGCCGGCGGCGCGGCGCAGCCGGCGAGCAGAAGGGTCAGAACGAGCATCGCCCTACGCAAGGGTGCAGTGCTTGCGCACCGGCCGGAGCGCCTTCCGAATGCGGCGCGCTCCCCGGGGAAAGGTGGCCAGGCCGCCGCCGGCCCCTCGACCGGCGCGGGGGGTGACGGCGCCCCTGCCCTCGGAGAAGCAGCCGGTCGCCTTGCCGCCGCAGGTCCGGAGAAACCCGCTCGCCTCCCGGATCCGGACCGTCCGGCCGAAGACGCCCGTCGCTTCCAGGCGTTCCATGGGCGGGTCGTGGACGGTTTCGACTTCCATGGCCGGCCCCCTCACATCAAACGGCGGTGCTCCGCCAGCATGCAGCGGTCCTGGACCACGGTAATGCCGGCGTCGGTCAGCTCCTCGGCGAAGGCGTCGTTCTTGATCCCCAGCTGCAGCCAGACCACCCCCGGCGGCGGTTCCATCGCCAGGATCTCCTCGAGGTGCCCCTCCAGCTTGTCTGCGGCGCGGAAGACGTCCACCACGTCCACGGGCTCGTCGATCTCGTCGAGCCGGGCCCGCACCCGCTCGCCGAAGAGCTCTTGGCCGGCGTACCTCGGGTTCACCGGCAGCACCCGGTAGCCGTGCTCACGCAGGTAGGCCGGCACGTAGTGCGCGGGGCGCTTCGGGTCGGGGTGCGCCCCCAGCACGGCCACGGTGTAGGCGCTGCCCAGGATCCAGCGCAGGTCTTCGTCGCGCTCCACGATGTGCATGAGCGCAGTCTACCCCCCGAGGCGGAAGGGGTTGAAGTCGGTGTGGGTGTCGAAGTAGTCCTCGTTCTCGGCGCGCTTGAGCGCACCCACCACCGCGTAGGTGAGCGGCAGGAAGACGACCTCGACGCCCACCTTGAAGACGTAGTTGCTTGCGAACATCAGCCCCAGCACGTAGGGGGGGTAGACCCCGGCGAAAGCGACGAGCAGGAAGAGGCCGGTGTCCACCGCCTGGCCCACCAGCGTCGAGCCCAGCGCCCGCGCGCCGAAGAAGCGGCCGCGGCTCAGGACCTTCATCCTGGCGAGGACGTAGCTGTTGGCGAACTCGCCGGCCCAGTAGGCAAGCAGGCTGCCCAGCACGATCCGCGGCACCAGGCCGAAGAGCAGGTCGAAGGCCCGGGCGAAGGGGGCGACCTCGGGGTCCGCGAGCGCGGGCAGCGCCGCGACCGCGCTGAAGGTGAGGCTCGCCAGCGCCAGCAGCGCGAAGCCGGTCCAGATCACCCGGCGGCTGCGGGCGTAGCCGTAGACCTCGGTGAGCACGTCGCCGAAGATGTAGGCCAGCGGGAAGAGCAGCGTGCCCCCGTCGAAGGTGAAGGGGCCGAGCACGACCACCTTGGTGGCCGCGACGTTCGAGATGATGAGCACGGCCACGAAGGCCGCGGTGATGAGGTCGAGGTAGCGGTAGGTCTTCATGATCCCCCCGGTGCGCAGGCACCGGGGCCATCATAAGGCAGGGTGCGCCGCCGGTGGCACCTTCCCCTGGGGAAAGACGAGGGCCAGTGGCCTGTGGCTTGGTGGAAACATCGTAGCGTGCCCTTGCGCCCTCGAGCCAGAGGTTTGTTGCGGCTTCCCACTCGCCTTCTTTCTTTCGTCATCCCCGACGAGGCGCGGAGCGGCGAGATCGGGGATCTTATCGGTGCTGCGTACGCCAACGAACCGGTGCGGCCGTCGCCTTCTGTACTCGAAGCGATCGGCGCTGTGTCTATGACCAAGTAAGATTCCGGATCCCGCGGGCCACGTGGCCCCCTCGTCCGGAATGGCGGGGAAGGGGCGATACGTAGCGTGTGGGGCGTAGTGCGCAGTTTGGGCGGACACTTCGTAGAGGGGGCGAAACATGGCGCATGCACCCCGACGTCCGGACCAGGACCGGCAGTGGCGTAAGCTTGCGCATTTTAAGTTTCCTACCCCCACCCCCCGTCATCCCCGACGAGCCGCAAAGCGCCCGGATCGGGAATCTTGGCGCCGTGGTCCCGTCCCCGCCTTCGCCGGCCCGAAGACGGATTAATCGGCCGGAAGCGAGGTGATGTAGGGCAGGTTGCGGTCGAGCTGGTCGCGGTCGAGGCCGTAGCCGTAGACGTAGGCGTTTTCGATCTCGAAGCCCAGGTAGTCCACCGGCACCTCGCGCAGGCGGCGCGCCGGCTTGGAGAGCAGCGCCGCGACGCGCAGGCTCGCGGGCTTGCGCGCGTGCAGGTAGTCGAGCAGGTACTCGAGGGTGATGCCGGTGTCCACGATGTCCTCCACCACGATCACGTCGCGCCCGCCGATGGGCTGGCCGAGGTCCTTGATCAGCTCCACCTCGCCCGAGCTCTCGGTGCCCTGGTAGCTGGCCACGGCCATGAAGTCGAGGGTGAGGGGGAGCTCGATCCGGCGCACCAGGTCGGCCATGAAGACGAACGCGCCGTTCAGCACGGCGATCAGGTGTGGGGTCCTGCCGGCGTAGTCGCGGGTGATCTCGGCGGCCAGCTCGGCCACCCGGGCCTGGATCCGCTCCTCGCTCAGGTAGACGGGGCCGCGCGGCTCGTTTTCGTTCATGCCTCCAGGATAGCGGCTTCGGGTAGCCTGGGGGCATGAAGCTGGGCTACTCGCTCTGCCCCAACGACACCTTCATCTTCTATGCCCTGATCCACGGCAAGGTGCCCGCGCCCGAGCCGGTGGAGGAGGTGCTGGAGGACGTGGAGACGCTCAACCGCTGGGCCTTCGAGGGGCGGCTCGAGCTCACCAAGATCAGCTACGCCGCCTACGGCCACCTGCGCGAGGGCTACGTGGCCCTGCGCGCCGGCGGGGCGCTGGGCCGGGGGGTGGGGCCCTTGGTGGTGGCCCGCGGGCCGCGGCCGCTCGAGGGGGCGCGCATCGCCCACCCGGGCCGCTACACCACCGCCTTCCTGCTGCTTTCGCTGCTTCTGGGCGAGGGCGCCTTCGAGCCGGTGGAGCTGCGCTACGACCGCATCATGCCCGCGGTGGCCGCGGGCGAGGTGGACGCGGGGCTGATCATCCACGAGTCGCGCTTCACCTACCCCGAACACGGCCTCGAGAAGCTCCTCGACCTGGGCGAGTGGTGGGAAGGGGAGACCGGCCTGCCCCTGCCCCTGGGGGCGATCCTGGCGCGGCGCGACCTGGGTGCGGCGCGGATCCGTGAGGTGAACGAGGCGGTGCGGGCGAGCCTCGCCTACGCCTACGCCCACCCGGACGAGCCCATGGGTTACGTGCGCCGCTACGCCGACGAGCTCTCGGACGCGGTGACGCGGGCCCACATCCGCACCTACGTCAACGACTTCTCCCTCGACGTGGGCGCCGAGGGCGAGGCCGCGGTGCGCGAGCTCTTCGCCCGGGCCGAGGCGCGCGGCCTCGTTCCTCCGAACCCGAACCCCCTTTTCTGCTGCTGAAGGAACCGCCGCCCCGAGGGGCGGCGGTTCCTTCGGAAAGGAGGCGACGCGGATCAGGCCAGGCCCTTGAGCATGCCGTACCAGTAGAGGGGCGGCAGCACGTAGCGCTTGAGCAGCCACATGTCCCAGCGTTCCTTGGTTTGGTCGAGGAAGACGAAGGTGGGCTTGTACTTGTTGTCGTAGAGGAACTCGCCCAGGAGCACGCGGCCGCGCGCGGTCACGATGGGGCAGGAGGAGTAGCCGTCGTACTTGGCCTCGGCGGGCTTGCCCTCCATGACCGCGAGCAGGTTCTTGACGAGCTTGGGTGCCTGCTTGCGCACCGCCGCGCCGGTCTTGGCGGTGGGCAGGGCGGCGGCGTCGCCGAGGGAGAAGACGTTGGGGTAGCGCTTGTGCTGGAGGGTGTGGATGTCGACGTCGACGTAGCCCTTGTGGGGCCCCTCGGGCACGGCGAGCGGGCTGCCTGCTACGAAGTCGGGGGCCTTCATGGGCGGGGTCGCGTGCAGGAAGTCGAAGGGGATCACCTCCTGATGGGTGGTCTCGCCGGTCTTGGGGTCGCGCACGTCGAAGACGGCCTCTTTCCTGGGGCTGGTGCGCACCTCGACCAGGTTGTGGTAGAAGCGCATCTCGATGCCGCGCTGCTGCACGATCCGCTCGAGGCTCTTGTTGATCTCGGGCACGCCCAGCATGACGGTGCCGGCGAAGGCGCCGATCATCTTGGTCTTGCCGCGAACGCCGCTGCGGCGCCAGTAGTCGTCGGCGAGGTACATCACCTTCTGCGGCGCGCCGCCGCACTTGACCTGGCCCAGGGGGTTGGTGAAGATCGCGGTGCCCCCCTCGAAGTTCTTCATGGCCTCCCAGGTCTTCTCGGCGGTTTCGAAGGTGTAGTTGCTGACCACGCCGTTCTTGCCCAGGGTTTCCCGCAGCCCTTTCACGGCGTCCCAGTCGTACTGGATGCCGGGGGCCACGACCAGGTAGTCGTAGCCGATGGTCCGTCCGCCGGCGGTGCGCACCTGGTTCGCGTCGGGGTCGATCTCGACCACGGCGTCGCGGATCCAGGTCACCCCCTTGGGCATCACCGACGCCTCCTTGCGGACGGTGATCTCCTTGGGTACGATCCCGGCGCCCACGAGCGTCCATAAGGGTTGGTAGAAGTGTTTGTCCGACGGTTCGATGACCGCGATGTCCAGCTTCTTGCCGGAGCGGGTCAGGCGGGCCGCGGTGGTGATGCCCGCGGTTCCGCCGCCGATGATCAGGACCTGATGACGCGATTCGCTCATGGTATACTCCTCATTCCTAAACACTCAAGTTAAGTAAACGGCAGGGAATGCGCGGTATCCAGTTTCAGATGTCCCGGCCGGGGGCTCGGTTAGACTGATGAGGATGCGCCCGGAAGAGCCCGTGGACCTCCCTGAAGCCCTGGCGGACGCGCTCGAGCCGCTGTCCTTGCGCGCGGGCCGCGAGGTCTTCGCCGAGGGGGAGCCCGCCGCGGCGCTCTACCTGGTGGCCTCGGGCTGGGTGCGGCTCTACCGCCTCAGCCCCAAGGGACGCGAGGTGACGACGCTGGTGCTCGACCCCGGCGAACTCTTCGGGGAAGAGGCGCTGGAGGAGGAGGGGCGCTACGCCCACCACGCCGAGGCGCTGACGCCTGCGCGGGTCCTGCGGCTGCCGCGGCCGGGCCTGCTGGCGGCCTGGCGGTCGGCCGAGGTGCGCCGCTGGTTGCTCGAGCGGATCGTCCGGCGCTTGCACGCGGCCCAGGACCGCTACCGCGAGCGGCGCTACCACGAGGTGCTGCCGCGCCTGGCGGCGCTGCTCGTCGAGCAGATGCGCCCCGGGCGCGAGGGGTTGGAGGTGCCGCTGAGCCACGAACAGATGAGCCACCGTCTGGGCACCGGACGTGATACGGTGACGCGGGCGCTGGGCGCGCTGGCCCTGCGCGACCTGCTGGAGATCAACTACCGCCGGGTGGTGGTGTTGGACCCCGAGGCCGTCCGCCGGCTGGCCTCGGGGCTGGGGGAGGATCGTGAGTAAGGTACGTTCGGCCTTCTTGCAAGGACGCTTGCGCAGTTTCCTGCCGTTCGGGCCCGAGGACCTGCCCGCGCGCATCGCCGCGGAGCGCGCGGCCCCGCGGGCCGAGCTGGCCGCGGCCGTCGAGGCCTACCTGCAGCGTCTGGGGGCGCCCGAGTCGAGCCTCGCGGCCGCCCGCCGGCTCGCGCATCCCGAAAGCCGCGTCGTGATCACCGGCCAGCAGGCGGGGTTGCTGACGGGCCCGGCCTTCACCCTCTACAAGGCCCACTCCGCGCTGAAGCTCGCCTACGCCTACGACGACGCCGAGCGTCCCGTGGTCGGGCTCTTCTGGGTGGCGAGCCAGGACCACGACACCGCCGAGGTGAGTCGGGTGCACTTCCTCGACGCCGACGAGCGGATCCGTGAGCTCGCCCTCGAACTTCCCCCGGCGGTCCCGGTGGCCCGCGTCCCCTTCGCGCCCTACCGCGACCGCGTGCGTGAATTCCTCGAGGCCTTCGGCGGCGACGCCGGCGTGCGCAAGCGGATCGAACGCGCCCTCGAGGGCGAATGGACCTACGCCGAGGCCTTCGCCCGGTTGCTGCTCGCCTTCCTGGGGCCGCACGGGGTCGTGCCCCTCGACCCCATGGCCCCCGAACTGGCGCCCCTCTTCGCCCCCGCGATGGAGCGCGAGCTCGAAGACCCGCTGGCCTCGTCGATGGCGATCAACGCCGCCGGGGAGGCGCTCAAGTCGCTGGGCATCCCCCCTTCGCTGGGGCGGCCGGCGGGCGCGACCAACGTCTTCCTGGAAGGCGAGGACGGCCGGCGCCGGCTCCTCTACTACGACGACGGGGTGTTCTCCGACGGCGTGCGCAGCTACCGCCTCGCGGACCTGAAGGCGATCCTGCATAGCGACCCCGCCCGGATCACCCCCGCGGCGGGCCTCCGGCCGGTGGTGCAGGACGCGGTCGTTCCCACCGCGGGCCTGGTCGTGGGCCCGGGGGAGATGGCCTACGTGGCCCAGCTCGCCGGGGTCTACCGGCTGCACGGCCTCGAGCCCCCGGCGGTCATCGACCGCATGCACGGGCTGGTGCTCGAGCCCCCGGTGCGCCGGATCCTGGAGAAGTACACCCTCAACCCCTGGGCCTTCCTCGAGGCCCCCGAGGAGGCGATGCTGGAGGCGCTGGCGCGCACGAGCACCGCCGCGGCCGAGCTGGAACGGGGGCTGCGGCGCGTGGAGGACGAGTTCAGCCGCATGCTCGCCGCGCTGCCCGCGCTCGACCCCACGCTGATCGGCGCCTTCGAGCGCAGCCAGCGGCGGCTCGAGGGCGAGATCGAGCGCCTGCGCGGCAAGCTGCTCGCGGCCGAGTTGCAGCAGAAACGGATCGTGCGCGACCAGTTCCGGCGCCTGCTCACCCACCTGCGCCCCCTCGGACGGCCGCAGGAGCGGGTCTACGGCTTCCTGGGCTTCCTGCTCAAACACGGCCCCGACGTGCTCGAGCGCCTCTGCAAGGCCCCGGCGCGCGGCCACGTGACCCTCGAGGCCTGAGGGCTGCGCTAGACTGAGTTCGTATGAAACGCGGCCTCCTCGCTATCCTTTTCGCGCTCGTCCTGGGCGCCGCGGCCCAGTCGCCGCCGGTGCGGGTGCTGCTCGAGGAGACCGGGCTGGCCGTGGTTGAACTCGAGGGCGCCCACAGCCTCTGGAACTGGGCCGGACGCATCGCCGACGACGGGGGGCCGCGCGTCTACCGCCTGCTCGCCAGCGATCGCGGTATCGAGCTCGTCTGCGACGACCCTCCCTGCCCCGCCAGCGGCTACATGGGCAACCTCCTTTCCTTCGTGCCGCGCGAGGGGGCCTTCGCCGTCTCGGGCCGCCGTTACCGCGGCTTCCTGCGCGTCGTCTGGCAGGACGGGCGGCTGCTCCTGATCAACCGCATCGGACTCGAGGACTACCTCCAGGGCGTCCTTCCCGGCGAGGTGCCCGCTTCCTTTCCCTTCGAGGTGCTGCGGGCCCAGGCCATCCTGGCGCGCACCTACACGCTCAGCCGCCTGGGGTCCAACCCCTACTACGACCTCTGCGACACCGCCCGCTGCCAGGTCTACCTCGGCCTCGACGCCGAGACCCCCCGCCACACCGAGGCGGTGCGCGCCACCGCGGGGCGCATCCTCGCCTACCGCGGCGAGCCCATCTCCGCCGTCTACCACGCCGATTCGGGCGGAACCACGGCCGCCGCCGAGGAGGTCTGGGGCGGCTCCATCCCCTACTTGCAGGCCCGCGACGACCCCTGGTCCCTGGCCAAGCGCTGGCGCGTGCAGGTCAGCGGGCGCCAGGTGCAGCGGGTGCTGCAGGACCTGGGCTACAGCCCCGGCGCGGTGCAGTCGCTGAAGGTGCTGGACAAGGGGCCGAGCGGCCGCATCACCCGCCTGGAAGTCGTGGGGACGAACGCGCGCATCGTTCTGGGGACGCCCAAGTCGGCCCGCTTCCTGCGGGCGCTGGGCCTTCCCTCAACCCTGGCCACCCTCTCCGGCTGGACGTTCAGCGGCCGCGGCTCCGGCCACGGCGTGGGGATGAGCCAGTGGGGCGCCCGGGGCTTCGCCAAGCGCGGCTGGAACTACCGCGAGATCCTCGCCTACTACTACCCCCACACCGTGCTGACCTCCTACCGCCTGAGCGCCAGCCGCTAACCCTTCCTGACCGCGCCGTTGCGACCAAACGTGCCGCCGGCCTGCCCACGAAACTCATTCGCAAAACACGGTAGAGTAAGGAGGGGATCCCCGATATGCGGCCCGGGCCGCGCGGGTTATCAAGTTAGGGGGCGGTATGGAACGCGTAGCCATATTTATCGATGGCAGCAACCTTTATAAAGGTTTGGTTTCCACGCTGGGTTCGGAGTACCGGCTCGACTTCGTGAAGTTCATCGAGACCCTGGTCGCCGGCCGCAAGCTGCTCAGGGCCTACTACTACAACGCACCCCTGCCCACCGAGGACGCCGCCAGCCGGGCGCACCAGAGCTTCCTCAACTACCTCAAACGCGTGCCCTACGTTTCGGTCCGCCTGGGGCGGCTCGAGCGTCGCGGCGACACCTTCGTGGAGAAGGGCGTGGACATCCAGATCGCCGTCGACATGCTGCGGCTCGCCTACGCCCGCGCCTACGACGTGGGGGTGCTGGTCAGCGGCGACGGCGACTTCGCCGAGGTGGTGCGGGTGATCCAGGACATGGGGATGCAGGTCGAGAACGCCACCTTCCACGCGCTTTCCTCCTACCGGCTCGCCCAGCAGGCCGACCGTTTCTACCCCCTCGACGAGTTCCCCTGGGACACCCTCAAGTCGAGCCACGACTGATCCAGGCCGTCGCGATCAGGTAGAGGCCCAGCCCCAGCAGGGCGAGGTCGCCCAGCCGCACCAGCGCGTGCTGCACCGTGCTGCGGTGCATGCGCGCCGCCAGCCAGGCCAGCACGGCCTTGCTGCCGACGATCGTCAGGTAGAAACCCAGCAGGAACCCCCAGGCGCCCGCGCCCAGCCGGTGCAGCAGCGGCGCCCCCACCAGGAACCAGAAGAGGTACATGTGCGGGTTCGTCAGGTTCATGACGACGGCGGCGCGCAGGCTTTCGGCGGCGGGAGCGGGTTCGGCCGGGGCGGCGGGCGCGGGCCGCAGGCCCGCGTAGCCGAGGCGCAGCAGGTAGAGTCCGCCGAGCAGCTGCAAGGCGCCGAGCGCCGCGGCGGGGAGCGCGCCGCCCGCCCACCAGGCGAGCGCCACCACCCAGCTGTCGCTGAGGAGCGGCGCCGTGGCCGCCAGCATGCCTGCGCGGGCGCCCTTCCGCACCGCTTCGCGCAGCACCAGGGCGAGCAGGGGGCCGGGGCTGAGGCCCGCGCTCAGGCCCAGGGCGGCCCCTAGGAGGAGGGCTTCCACTCGAGCACCACCGCTTCCTCGATCGGACTCAGCGCGTGGGCGCCGTCCACCTCGGCCGCCTCGCCGGGCCGCAGGTGCAGGTAGCGTCCGTCGGGCAGGTCGACGAGCAGCTCCCCCGCGACGAGCAGGTAGAGCGCGCGGCCCTCGCCGCGCGCCTCCGCCGCGGTCAGCCGGCGCACCTCCAGCCCCGGCCAGCCGGGCAGCTCGAACCGTCCGCCGGCGGCGAGCTGGGCGAGGGGGAGGCGGACCGCGCGCGTCACGTCCTGATTATACGGAGGCTTGACTTACGCTCCTGAAAGGTATAAAATTAACAAGTTTGCGGGCAAAACCCACCCGAGGTTCCTGGACGGGGCATGGGCGGGGCCCCGGAAAGGAACAGCATGTTTAGAGAACTCGGACTCAGCGAGCAGGCCTTGGCCGCGCTCGAAGAAAAAGGCATCGCCACCCCCACCCCCATCCAGAACGAGGCCCTACCCGCCGCACTCGCGGGGGGCGACGTGCTCGGCCTGGCGCGCACCGGCACCGGCAAGACGCTGGCCTTCGCGCTGCCCATAGCCGAGCGGCTCGAGCCCTCGCGCACGCCCGGCCGCCCTCCCCGGGCGCTGGTCCTCGCGCCCACGCGCGAGCTCGCGCTGCAGGTCGCGGGCGAGCTGGAGTGGGTGGCGCCGCACCTGCGGATCGTCACCGTCTACGGCGGTACCGGCTACGGCAGCCAGGCGGCGGCGCTGAAGCGCGGCGCCGACGTCGTGGTGGCCACGCCCGGCCGCGCCATCGACTACCTCAACCGTGGGGTGCTCGACCTCGCGCAGGTGCGCATCGCCGTCCTCGACGAGGCCGACGAGATGCTCTCGATGGGCTTCGAAGAGGCCGTGGAGACCCTGCTCGGGGCTACGCCCGCAGAGCGCCAGACCCTGATGTTCTCGGCCACCCTTCCCGGCTGGGCCAAGCGGCTGGTGGGCCGTCACCTGAAGGAGCCGACCGTCGTCAACGTCGTTCAGGACGAGGAGGTCAGCTACCGCGAGATCGCCATCGAGGCCTCGCCCTCCGCGCGCATGAGCGCGCTCTCGGACCTGCTGCATGCGCACGGACCCGAGCGCGCCATCGTCTTCACCCGCACCAAGAAGGAGGCCGACGAGGTGGCCCGGGCGCTCACCGCCCGCGGGCACGCCGCCGAAGCGGTGCACGGCGACCTCAACCAGACCCAGCGCGAGCGCTCCGTCGGCCGTTTCCGCAGCGGCCAGGTGGGCGTGCTCGTCGCCACCGACGTGGCCGCGCGCGGCCTCGACATCCCCGAGGTGGACCTGGTCGTCCACCTCCGCCTCCCCGAGCGGGCCGAGTCCTACCAGCACCGCTCCGGCCGTACCGGCCGTGCCGGCCGCAGCGGCACCGTGATCATCTTTCACTCGAGCCGCGAGCGCCGCGAGCTGGGGCAGCTCGAGCGCGCCGTCGGGCGCAAGTTCGAGCACGGCCGCGCCCCCGCCCCCGAGGAGGTGCAGCAGGCCAAGATCGCCGGGTTGCTGCGCCGCGCCGCCGCGCAGTCCGAGGAAGACCGCGCCGTTTGGCGCGAGGTCGCCCAGGCCTGGATCGAGCGCGAGGACGTCGAGTCGCTCGCGGGTCTGCTGGCCATGCTCCTGGGGGGCGCGCCGAAGCCGCGCAGCCTGCTGACCGGCGACGAGGGTTGGCGCACCTTGGAGCTGGAGGCCCCGCAGCTTTCGGCCGGCAAGGTCGTGGCCGTGCTCAAGCGCGCCGGCTTTTCCGACATCGGACGCATCCAGCTCGCCGGCGGCGTCGCCTACGCCGACGTTCGCGCCGGCGAGCTGGACCGGCTGGACGCGGTTCAGGGCCTGCGGGCGCGCCCGGCCGCCAAGGTCAAGGCCGCCCCGGCCCCGGCGCGGCGCAACGAGCGGCCGCGCGGTAAGCGCCGCCGCGTGAGCGCCTGACACTTTCCTTCTTGGACCGCGCGCCGCCCGAGGGCGGCGCGCGGCGTTTTGTGACGCGGTTGTGACGCAGGCCGGCCTACCCTCACGGTGGAGGTGCGGCATGAAGCTCAAGACCACGGCACTGACCCTCGCGCTGCTGGCGCTCGCCGCCTGCGGGCCCGGAGGCGGCGGCGGTGGCGGCGGCGTAACGGGCTGCAACCTGAGCGGCACGATCGACGCCCAGGTTACGCTCACGCCCTCGGCCTGCAACCCCTACCGGGTGACCGGGGACCTCTACGTCGAGGAGCCCGGAAAGCTGGTGATCGAACCCGGCACCACGCTCGAGTTCGCTCAGGACACCGGCCTCTACGTGAGCGGCCACGGCGCCCTGGTAGCGGTCGGGACCGCCGGCGCCAAGATCCTCTTCACCGGGGCGTCCAAGGTGCGCGGCTACTGGAAGGGCATCGTCTTCGATGCCGACGCCAACAGCTTCGACAACGAACTCAAGTACGTCGAGATCGAGTACGCCGGTGCGGACCAGCGCTGGGACGGCGGGGCCTACGGCAACTACCGCGCGGCGCTCGACCTGGAAAGCCGCAGCCGGCTCAAGATGACCTACTCGCTGATCCGCGAGAGCGCGGGCAGCGGTCTGCGCATGAGCACCGACGTGATCATCGGCGGCGACGACCTGCGCGACGGCGACTTCGCCCACAACACCGTGACCCAAAACGCCGGTTTCCCGGTCATCATGTACGCCAACGAGGTGGGTTTCCTGGACGCCAGCAACGACTTCACCGGAAACGACGCGGGTTACGACTACGTCCGCTTCTCGGGCGATTACGGTTACGTCCAGACGCAGACCTGGCAGCGGCTCAACGTGCCCTACCGGGTGATGGGGGCGCCCGCGACGGACAGCGGCCAGGTGCTGACCATCGCCCCGGGCGCCACGCTCGTCTTCGAACAGGACGCCTCGCTGTGGGCCTACGGCAGCAACTCGGCCCTCAAGGCCGTGGGCACCGTGACCGAGCCGATCACCTTCACCGCGCTCCAGCCTCAAAAGGGCTACTGGTACGGGCTCATCTTCAACGACACCGACAGCCACGACAACCTGCTGCACTACGTCGTCGTCGAGTACGGCGGTGCGGAAACCGACCCCGACCTGAAGGCCAACGTCACCGTTTACAGTTCGGGCAACGCCTCGAGCCAGTGGATCGAGATCAAGAACAGTACGATCCAGCACTCCTCCGGCCACGGCGTCTCCGTGGCCCCCGAGACGGCCTACAACTCGGACATCCTCACGAGCAACACCTTCGCCGACATCGACGGCGACGACCTCCACATCCAGCCGTAGCTGGCACGCCGCTGCGCCGGCGCGGCGGCGTGCGGTCTTCAAAGGTCCGGATAGGCTTCCTCGGCGATGTCCAGGGACTCGGCTCCGAATCCGCGCGTGACGATGATCTGGAATGCATCGGCGCGTAGGATGATTCGTTTCAGCTCCCGGCTCATATCCAGGAAGTTCATACCGATCGACACCTCCGCGTCTCCTAGGCCTCCGTAGGCGCCGTAGTAGTAGACACCGGAGAGGAAGTTGGGTAAGTCGTCGACCGCGTCGAAGGTGGGTACCGCATGGACCTCGGTGTTCGCCGGCGGCGGTAGGGTTACGAGCCGGACCTTGGTGCCGCTATGAAAGGCGAAGGTGATGCGGTAGTTGACCGGCTCGCCTCCCTCGGGACCGCCCGTCGTGCTCGTCAGCCGCCACAACACCTGCGATGCGTCCCCGGGTTGGATGAAGAGCGGGTCTTCGATCGATATGAAGGCAGGCGGGGTGGGTGGGTTGAGCGGCCGGGGTTCACCGTCCAGGCCCGCCAGAAAGCAGGTCGTGTAAATCTGGTCCAAGACCGGTGAGAAGGTGATCGATCCACCGCCCTGCAACTTGACGCTGACGTAGGGGAAGGGGTTGTCGTACGCGTCCGCTTGCCCATCCTCGTAGGCCTTACGGCACACGGCGTCTCTGTCGGAGGGGGCGGGATTGAAGAGGTGATGCACCCAGCCGCTAACGGTGTTGCCTTTCCCCTCACCCCCGAAGATGGGAGGGGCCGGACGGTCCAAGGGAGAGCTGACCTGGGTGTCGGTTTGCGTAACCGGTGTCGTGGTGACGCAGCCAGCTGCTACAACGCTCACGAGCAACAGGGCGACGCCCAATGCCAGTTTTCGTTGTTGCGTAAACATGAAGACATG
This sequence comes from Oceanithermus profundus DSM 14977, assembly GCF_000183745.1. Lineage (NCBI taxonomy): Bacteria > Thermotogati > Deinococcota > Deinococci > Thermales > Thermaceae > Oceanithermus > Oceanithermus profundus. The sequence goes on from NC_014761.1 coordinate 311,854, forward strand.
ATAGCAAAGCGGCCCTGACTATCTGCAACAGTTCACATGCCGTTGCCCCGCACTTCCTGCCGGGTGGGCGGCGGGCGTATGGGCGATGACGGTAGGGTCGCGCTGGAGCGGGGCCCGGCACGGCATGGCCGTCTCGGCGGAGCAAGGAGAAAGTGGGCGTAGCGCGGCCGACGCCCGCCTGGAGGCCACAGCGGGCGTCGCCAAGGTGGAGGCAGCCTCAGCCCTGCTTGAGGGGGCGCTTGCGGGCCACGGGCGCGATGCGCTTCATTCGACGGTCACGCTCTTCGCCAGGTTGCGCGGCTGGTCCACGTCGCGGCCCAGCAGCACCGCGGTTTCGTAGGCCAAGAGCTGCAGCGGCACCACGCTGACGATCGGGGCCAGCAGCGGGTGCACCTCGGGCACGTAGATCACGTCCTCGGCGTGCTGGCGGATGCCTTCGTCGCCGTCGCTGGCCAGGGCGATGACGCGGCCGCCGCGTGCGGCCACCTCCTGGATGTTGGAAAGCGTCTTTTCGTAGAGCGGGCCCTGGGTGGCCAGCACCACGACGGGCAGGCGCGGGTCGATGAGGGCGATGGGGCCGTGCTTCATCTCTCCGGCGGGGTAGGCCTCGGCGTGGATGTAGCTGATCTCCTTGAGCTTCAGCGCCCCCTCGTAGGCGGTGGGCGACTGCACGTGCCGCCCCAGGAACAAAAAGTCGGTGGCCTGGTGGTACTTCTCGGCCACGTGGGCCACGATCGGCCGGCGCTCCAGGGTCTCCTCGACGAGGCGCGGCAGCTTGCGCAGCTCGCCCAAGAGCCGCCGGGCCGTCCCGGCGTCGAGGGTGCCGCGCGCCCGCCCCAGGGCGATGGCCAGCATCTCCATCGCCGCCAGCATGGCGACGTAGGCCTTGGTCGAGGCCACCCCGATCTCGGGACCGGCGTGGATGTAGAGGGTGGCGTCGGTCTCGCGGGTGATCGAGGAGCCCTTGACGTTGATCACGCCCAGGCTGGCCGCCCCGCGGCGCTTGGCCTCGCGCAGGGCCTCGAGGGTGTCGATCGTCTCGCCCGACTGGCTGATCACGACGGCCAGCGTGCGCTCGTCCACCACCGGGTTGCGGTAGCGGTACTCGCTGGCCACGTCCACCTCCACCGGCAGCCGCGCCAGCTCCTCGATCAGGTACTTGCCCACCCAGCCGGCGTAGAAGGCGGTGCCGCAGGCGATGACGTGCACCCGGTCGAAGCGGGCGAGGTCAAGGTCGAGCCCCAGCTCGACGTTCGCCTCTTCTTCGTGCAGGCGGCCGCCCAGGGTGTTCTCCAGCACCCAGGGCTGCTCGTAGATCTCTTTGAGCATGTAGTGGGGGTAGCCGCCCTTCTCGGCCGCCTCCACGTCCCAGTCCACCTCGCTGGCCTCGCGCGCCACCGGATTGCCCGCGAGGTCCATCACCCGCACGCCGTCCTTGCCGACGACGGCCATGTCGCCGTCGTGCAGGAAGACGACCCGGCGGGTGTACGGCAGGAGCGCGGGCACGTCGGAGGCCACGAAGTTCTCGCCCTCGCCCAGTCCGATCACCAGCGGGCTGACGGTGCGGGCCACCACCAGCTCGTCGTGGTCCTTGTGGGCCACCACCAGGGCGTAGGCCCCCTCGGCCTCGGCCAGCGCCGCGCGCACCGCCGCTTCCAGGTCGCCTTGGTAGTGGCTCTCGATCAGGTGCGCCAGCACCTCGCTGTCGGTGTCGCTCTTGAAGACGTGCCCCTCGGCGAGCAGCCGCTCCTTGAGGGGCAGATAGTTCTCGATGATGCCGTTGTGGATGACGACGAGCGAACCGTCCTCCACCGGGTGGGGGTGGGCGTTCTCGTCGGTGGGCGGGCCGTGGGTGGCCCAGCGGGTGTGGCCCACGCCCAGGTGGCCCGAAAGGGGATCCTCCTCCAGCACCTCCACCAGCCGCGCCAGCTTGCCCGCCTTCTTGCGCACCTCCAGCCGCCCGTTCGTCTTCACGGCCACGCCGGCCGAGTCGTAGCCGCGGTACTCGAGCCGCCTAAGCCCGTCGATCAACACGTCGGTGGCGTTCTTAAAGCCTACGTAGCCTACGATGCCGCACATGCGTCCTCCTTGCCCAGCCCAAGGCTGGGAACGTCTTCACGTGATGTTTTTCCCGCTTTTGCAGTCGCGTTCCCGTTCGATTTCGTGCACGCGCCCCGCCTCGGGTTGTCCCCGCCTCGCGGCGTGGGCTTTCCCCTTCGGCTTCCTCTTGGGTCGGGAGGGCCGGGCCGGCCCTGGTGGCATCCGCGGAACCGTTCGATCTTTCCCGGCGGCGCGCCGGTTATCCCCCGTGGGGGTCCACCACCTCGTAAAGTGCGTGCTGCACGCACTCCCTGCGCTCCCCGAAAACCTGCTGCCCCACCCCCTTTCCACGGCCGGCCTGCGCCGCCCCCAAAGTATACCGTCGGCGCGCCCGTGCATGAAGAAAATTCGCTTGACAGCGGCATGAGCGCGCCATTAGGATGCGTGTTGGATGCACCCCGTTACGGTCGTGCTTAACCCCGCTCGCGGGGTCACGGGTGAACGGGGGCTCCCGCGCGGGCGACGCCTTGATTCGGGAGAGGAAACACGGCAACTCGCCCCGAGCCGTACACCTCCCGCGCGCTTTTGGCAAACACCTTAGGAGGTGTAGGTATGAAGAAAGCAGTCATCTTGTTGGCCGGTCTCCTGACCGTGCTCTCCATGGGCTTCGCTTCGGCGCAGTTCTCGGACGTTCCCGCCGGGCACTGGGCCAAGGAAGCCGTGGAGAAGATCGCGGCCGAGGGGATCATTCTCGGGTTCCCCGACGGGACCTTCCGTGGTAACGAGAACCTGACCCGTTATCAGGCGGCCATGATCATCTACCGCCTGCTCCAGAAGCTGGAGCCGGGCCAGATGGGCGCGATGGATCAGGAAACCATCACCGCCCTCCGCAACGCGGTTCAGGAGCTCGCTGCCGAACTGGCTTCCCTGGGCGTACGCGTGAGCGCGCTCGAGGACAACGCCGCTTCCAAGAGCGACGTGGCCCGCCTCGAGAAGATGATCGCCGAGCTCAAGGGCATGCCCTCGGGTGAAGGCGCCAGCGGCGCCGCGCTCAAGGACCTCGCCGATCGCGTGGAAGCCGCGGCCATCGCCGCCGACACCGCGCTGGCGCAGGTGCAGGCCCTCGAGGGCAAGGTGGACGCCGTGGGCGCGCAGGCCTCGGCCAACGCCGACAGCATCAAGGCCCTCAACGAGCTGGCCGTGCTGCTCAACCAGGACGTCCTCAGCCTCCAGGACCGCGTCACCGCCCTGGAGAAGGCCTCGGGCATGACCGACCTCTCGGGCGTCGCCACCAAGGACGACGTGCAGTCGGTGCGTGACTACGTCACCGCCATCCGCGGCGACCTGGTCAACGTCTCGAACAAGGTCAGCGCCCTCGAAGCCAACGTGGGCGACCTGCAGGACCAGGTGGACGGCCTGAAGTTCTACCAGTTCACCGTCTCGGGCAGCATCTCGGGTGAGTACTCGGTCTACCGCGTGCTCGACGGCGGCCTCGAGGACTTCGACGCCGACCGCCTCTTCGGCACCGCCTTCAGCACCGGCGAAGCCACCAGCGACACCGGCGACGTGGCGGCCAAGGCGGACCTGGGCGCCGGCTTCCAGCAGGAAGGCACCTGGAGCTCGAGCCTGACCCTTCAGCTGCTCTTCCCTAACGCCTACGAAGTGGACGCCGCGGGCCTGACGATCAAGGGCATCGAGATCAACGGCACCTGGAACGTCAGCGGCGGCAGCTACACCGGCACCACCGGCGGCTTCTGGGACATCACCGGCGTGCGCACCAGCTTCACCGTGGGCAACGACCCGCTGATGATCACCCTGGCGCGCCAGCCGAAGGCCCACTTCACCGAGTACGTCTTTGACAACGACTACTACAGCCGCGGCACCGGCTACGTCGTCGAGTACAAGGGCATCCTCGACATCACCGGCGTGTACGGCTCGACCGGCGACGCCGACACCGTCAACGCCGACAACCGCTACTACCGCGGCGTGATGGCCGGCAAGAGCTTCGAGAACTTCTCGATCGCCGCCTACGCCGTGCAGGAAGCCGCCGACGTCTACGGCCCCGCCTACTCGAACACCGTCTACGGTGGTCACGCCACCGCCAGCTTCGGCCCCCTCAGCCTCGAGGGCGAGTACGACATGAGCAACGACGGCACCGCCGCCAGCGTCATGTACTTCAAGGGCGGGCTGAACCTGGGCGACGGCAAGTTCAAGGCCAACGCCAACTACCGCGCCATCGACCCGAACTTCGCCGGTGTCTCTCAGGACGTGGACACCGCCGGTTACCAGAGCCAGGACGCCAACGGCAACACCATCAACGGCGCCCCCTTCGGTAACGACCAGAAGGGCTACGGCTTCGACGCCGCGGCCGAGCTGGGCGCGTTCAGCGTCAGCGGTTACTACGACCACCAGACCGACTTCGCCGGCACCGCCACCTCGCAGATCGACAAGTACGGTGCGGCGGCCGAGGCCGGCCTGGGCGTCATCACCCTCAAGGGCAACTACGACTACTACAACGCCGACGCCACCGACCCGACCAACGACGAGGTGACCTACGGCGGTAGCGCCGCCATCGGCCCGATGAAGGGCTTCACCCTCGAGGCCTTCTACAGCTCGGCCACCCTTGGCGGTACGGCGGTGGACGGCCCGCTGCCCACCACCGAGGGCGAGTCGGCCTACGGCGCCAGCCTGACCCACGACGGCGGCAGCGAGAACGCCCTGATCGGCGGCCTCAACCTGACCGCCAAGTACAAGAAGTACACCGTCAGCGGCAACAGCCACATCTGGGTCTACGGTGACTTCGACGCCAACTTCGGTGTCGTGGGCATCCACCCGATGTTCCGCTACCACGCCCCCACCCCCGGCACCTCCACCATCAAGTACGGTGCGCAGGTCAAGGTGGGCGAGCTCGGCGTGGTCTTCAAGCCGACCCTGACGGGTGACTTCGTCAGCCGCACCACCGGCACGACCTCGGAAATGAAGTACGGCGTGGGCCTCGAGCTCGGCGACTTCATCTTCGGCTCGAGCCTCAAGGGCGGCTACGCCAGCTACACCGCCACCAACGTCGCCAGCGTGCTGCTTGCCGACACCCAGCTGCTCGATCCGTTCAACCCTGCCGACGACCGCGTCTGGTCCTCGACCGGCACCACGAACGGCAGCCTCACCGGCTACTTCTTCGAGTGGACCTACGAAGGCATGCAGTTCGCCTACATCGACGCCATCGTCAACAACGGCGGCAACACCACCCACGGCCAGGCCTTCAAGGTCAGCTACTCCGTCGAGTTCTAATCCCGAACTCGCACGCCGAACCCCCGCCCCCGGGCGGGGGTTCTCATTTTGCGGTGCCATAATGGGGCCGATGAACCGGGTGCGGATCACGCTGTTGGCGCTGCTCGGGCTGTTGCTGGCCTCGCCGGTCGCGGCCGAAGAGCCCCTCAGCTACGCCGAGCAGCTGATTCGCAGCGGCGAGTACGCCCTGGCCGAGATCGCCCTGGAGAAGCAGATCGCCGACCACCCCGTCGCCGCGGCCCGCTTGCTCAGCGACGTCTACCTGTTCGAGGGCGACCTGGACCGGGCCCAGCACTGGCTCGAGCGCGCCCGGGAAGCGGGCCTCGACGACGCGGCCTACTACTGGCAGAAGGGCCGCATCGAGAGCGCCCGGGCCAACTGGCCCGCCGCCTGGGCGGCGCTGCGCAGCGCCGTCGCCCTGTCGCCCCGGCCCGAGTACGCCCTCCTCTGGGGCGCGGTCGGCCTGGCCCAGGGGGATGCGGAGCGCGCCCGGCTTGGTTTCGGCAAGGCCGAGCGCAGCGGCTCGGGGGCCAGCGCCCTCTTCCTCCAGGGCCTGACGCTGCTCGCCACCTCGCCGGAGCAGGCGCTCGCCCTCCTCCGCCGCGCTCAGCTGGAACTGGGGAGCGAGAGCCCGCTCAAGCCCCAGGCCATCTACTGGCAGGCGCGCGCCCTCGAGCGCCTGGGCCGGGTGAAGGAGGCCCGCAGCACGCTGCGCTTCCTGCTGCGCAGCTACCCCGGATACGGCCCGGCCCGCGACGAGCTGAACCGCCTCGGTCCCTGAGCATGTCCACGACCCGCAGCACCCTCCACGCAGACCAGACCCCAGCGAACTTCGTCTACCGCGGCCCCGAGCCAAGGGGCGACCAGCCGAAGGCGATTCGCCAGCTCGTAGAGGGTTTCGCGTCGGGGTTGCGCTACCAGACGCTGCTCGGCGCCACCGGCACCGGCAAGACGGTGACGATGGCCAAGGTGATCGAAGCCCTGGGCCGCCCCACGCTGGTGATGGCGCCCAACAAGGTGCTGGCCGCGCAGCTGGCGGCCGAATTCCGCGAGCTCTTCCCCGAGAACGCGGTCGAGTACTTCATCAGCTACTACGACTACTACCAGCCCGAGGCCTACGTGCCCGGCCGCGACCTCTTCATCGAGAAGGACGCCAGCATCAACCCCGAGATCGAGCGCCTGCGCCACTCCACCACCCAGAGCCTGCTCACCCGCCGCGACGTGATCGTGGTGGCCTCGGTGAGCGCCATCTACGGCCTGGGCAGCCCCGAGGACTACTACGCCATGCACCTGGTGCTGCGGGTGGGCCAGGTCATGCGGCGCGAGGAGATTCTGGAGCGGCTGGTGGAGCTCTCCTACGACCGCAACGACATCGATCTGCAGCCCGGGCGCTTCCGCGCCAAGGGCGAGGTGATCGAGGTCTGGCCCGCCTACGGGACCGAACCGGTGCGCATCGAGCTCTGGGGCGACGAGATCGACCGCATCCACACCGTCCACCCCATCAGCGGCGAGCGCGGCGCTGAGCTGGACACCCTGATGCTCATGCCCGCGACCCACTACGCCACCCCGGAAGAGCGCCTGCGCCCGGCGATCCAGGCCATCGAGGCCGAGCTGAAGGCGCGGGTGGCCGAGTTCGAGAAGGCGGGCAAGCTGCTCGAGGCCCAGCGCCTGCGCGAGCGCACCCTCTACGACCTGGAGCTTTTGCGCCTCATGGGCCACTGCCCCGGCATCGAGAACTACGCCCGCCACCTCTCCGGCCGCGCCCCCGGCGAGCCGCCCTACACGCTGCTCGACTACTTCCCCGAAGACTTCGTGACCTTCATCGACGAGTCGCACGTCACCGTGCCCCAGATCCGCGGCATGTACAACGGCGACTACGCCCGCAAGAAGGTGCTCGTCGAGTACGGCTTCCGCCTGCCCTCGGCGCTGGACAACCGCCCCCTCAAGCTGGACGAGTTTCTGGAGCGCACCGGCCAGATGGTCTTCGTCTCGGCGACGCCGGGCCCGGAGGAGCTGGAAATGTCGGGCCAGGTCGTCGAGCAGATCATCCGCCCCACCGGCCTCCTCGACCCGAAGGTGACCGTCAAGCCCGCCGAGGGGCAGATGGAGGACCTGATGGCGGCGATCAAGGAGCGGGCCGCCAGGGACGAGCGCGTGCTCGTGACCGTGTTGACCAAGCGCATGGCCGAGGACCTGACGGCCTACCTGAGCGAGCACGGCCTGCGCGCCCGCTACATGCACCACGAGCTCGACGCCTTCGAGCGCCAGGCGCTGTTGCGCGACCTGCGCCTGGGCCACTTCGACGTGCTCGTGGGCATCAACCTGCTGCGCGAGGGGCTCGACCTGCCCGAGGTGAGCCTGGTGGCTATCCTCGACGCCGACAAGACCGGCTTCCTGCGCAGCGAGCGCAGCCTCATCCAGACGATCGGCCGGGCGGCGCGCAACGCCGGCGGCGAGGTTTACCTCTACGCCGAAGAGGTCTCCGAGGCGATGAAGGCCGCGGTCGAGGAGACGAACCGGCGGCGCGCGGTTCAGGAGGCCTACAACCGCGAGCACAACATCACCCCCCGCACCATCGACAAGAGCGTGCGCCGCATGGTCAAGCCCGAGGACTTCGAAGAGGCCCCCGAGCCGGCGGCGGCGGTCGACGAGGAGGAGCTGAAGCGGCAGATCGCCGACCTGGAGCTGGCCATGTGGTCGGCCTCGCAGGACCTCGACTTCGAGCGGGCCGCCGAGCTGCGCGACCAGCTCCGCGCCCTGGAGGCGCAGCTGAAGGGCGTGGCGCTGCCCCAGGCCACGCCGCCGAGCCGCAAGAAGCGCCGGCGGCGGAGGTGAGTTGGGGTGTGGGGTGTAGGGGGTGGGGTGTGGGCTGGCCATGTATAGGCGACGGGCTTTTGGCTCAGGCATCGCCAACGACCCCCACCCCGGCCCTCCCCAAGGAGGAGTTCTATTGCTCTGCGACCGAGCCAGTGGCTTTTTTCTCGTGGCGAAGAAAAACGCCACAGGCTACAGGCCACGGCTACAGGCTTCCGTTTTGCACGACGCACCACGTACCACGAACTGCGCACTACGAACCGCCCGAACAAACCCCCGGCCGCGGGGCCGGGGGCAGGGAGTCCGGGGTGCCGGTCAGGCCAGCAGGATGGGCCGCTCCAGGTAGAAGGCCACGCGTTCGAGGAAGCGGGTGCGGTCGGTAGGCAGCTCGCCGCTGATCGAGAGCAGCCCCAGGTCTTCCGGGAGCCCGGCGCGGCCCAGGGCGAGGAGCACCTGGCCGGGGAGGATCACCTCGGCGTAGGGGGTTTCGCTCAGGTCCAGGACGACCAGCCCTTCGCCCCCCTCTTCGGCGGCCAGCATCTGATCGAAGAGGTCGCGCAGGCCCAGCGCCGGCTGCACGGCCAGGGTCCGCGCCGTTTCGCCCTCGAGGCGGCCCAGCACCGGGCGCAACGGCACCTCCAGCTCCGCCAGGGCGCGGTCGGCGGCCCGGAAGAGCAGCAGCTCGAGCGGAACCTCGCGCCGCCAGGCGGCGGAAAGGTCGGCGCGCGCGCGTTCGGCGGCGGCCAGGTCGACGGCGCGGCGGAACGCCGGCGGGAAGGCGACGGCCGCCGCGGAGGCCGCTTCCTCCTCCGCGGGGGCGGCGAAGGCCGGTTCTTCCACGGCCGGCTCGGTCGGGGGAGGGGGTGCGGCGGGGGGTTCCGGCTCGGCTTCCGCGGGCGCGGTTTCGGGTTCCGCGGCCTCCAGTTCGGAGGCTTCGGGCTCCGGCTCGGCCGCCGACGGTTCCGGCTCGGGCGCTTCGGCGAAGGCCTCTTCGGGCTCCATCGGCCACGCGGCCTCGGCGGCCTCTTCCTCCAGGGGTTTGGCTTCGTCCAGGGGCTCGACGGCCTCCGGTTCCTCCGTTGCGGCCGCCGCCTCCGGGGCGGGTTCGCCGAAGTCGACGCCCGCGAAGGGCTCGGGTTCGGCGGCGGGTTCCGGCGCCGCGGCGATCTCCTCCGCGGGCCCGGGTTCGGGCGCCTCCCATTCGAAGGCGGGCTCCTCGGCGGCGGTCTCGACCGGTTCCTCCCAGCCCGGAGCCTCCTCGGAGGGAGCAGCCTCCTCGGGTTCGGGTTCGAGCCAGGGCGAGGCCGCCTCGGCCTCGGGCTCGACCACGGTCCAGCCCTCCTCGTCCAGGCCGGTCGCGCCCGCGGGCTCGCGCTCGGAGGCGGGGGTTTCCGCGACCTCCGCGACCTCCGCGACCTCTTCCTCGAAGTCGACCTCGAAGAAGGTCTCCTCCTCGACGAAGACTTCTTCCGCGGTAGGCGCCGCCTCGACCGGCGCCGGAGGTTCGACGGGGGTTTCGGGGACGAGGTCGCCGATGTCCACGCCCTCGCGCGCCAGCACCTCCTGGACCTGGCTGATGTCGGGAACGGCCTCCGGAGGGGCCGCGTCGGTCGGTTCGGGGGGGAGCTCCACTTCGCCGGCCATCACCTTGGCGAGGAAGGCCAGAATGTCGCGCTCCACAATGGTCCCGTCGGGGCCCGTGCCCTCGAGGTTGTGCCAGTCGATGCCGTTTTCTTCGGCGAGCCGCCTGGCCAGGGGTGTAATCTTCGGTTCCGTCATCTCGGATCTCCCTATGTTCCCCCTATCATAGCCCAGTTCTAGCCGCGCGCGCCTGCAGCACGTACCCTGGGGTATGGAACGGGAACTGGCACGCCTGATCTTGGACTACAGCCGGCCGGTGGAGGCCGGCGAGACGCTGCTGATCCAGGCCGAGATGGAAGCCTGGCCCCTGCTGCGGGAGCTCCACCGCGAGGCGCTCGCGCGCGGGGCCTACCCGCTGCTGCGGATGGCCTACCCCGGCGAAGATGCGGAGTTCCTCGAGCGCGCCGGGGCGTGGCTGGAGCGGGTGCCCGAGGCGGAGCGGGCGCTCGTCGCCGCCAGCGACGCCTTCGTGCGCGTCCTCTCGCCCTCCGATCCCTTCGCCGCCGCAGGGGTCGACGGCGAGCGGTTGGCCCGACACCGCAAGGCCTGGGGGGCGTTGCGGCCGCCGCACGGGCGCCGCACGCTCACCCTCTGGCCCACGGCCGGTCTGGCGGCCATGGCAGGGATGAGCCAGCCCGCCTACCGCCGCCTCGTTCGCCGCGCCTTCTTCCTCGACCGGCCCGATCCCGCGGCCGCCTGGCGGGCGCTCTCGGAGGCGCAGGCCCGCCTGATCCGGCGGCTCGAGGGCGTGCGCGAGCTGCGCATCCGCGCCGAGGGCACCGACCTGCGGATGCGGGTGGAGGGGCGCCGCTGGGTCAACTCCGACGGGCGCAGCAACTTCCCCAGCGGCGAGGTCTACACCGCGCCGCTCGAGGACAGCGTGGAGGGGGAGGTGCGCTTCGACCTGCCCATCCTCGCCGGCGGCCGCTGGGTGCGCGGCGTGCGGCTCGTCTTCGAGGCGGGGCGGGTCGTCGAGGCTTCGGCCGAGGAGGGGGACGCCTACCTGCAGGCCATGCTGGCCACCGACGCGGGCGCGCGCGGCGTGGGCGAGCTGGGCATCGGCACGAACTCCGGTCTGGAAAGGGGCACCGGGTTGGTGCTGCTGGACGAGAAGATCGGGGGCACGGTGCACCTGGCGCTTGGGCAGGCCTACGCCGCCACCGGAGGAACCAACCGCTCGGCCATCCACTGGGACCTGATCGTCGACCTGCGCCGCGGCGGGGCGCTGATCGCGGACGGGGAGGTCGTCCAGGAGGACGGCCGCTTCAGCGAAGACTGGTTCGTTTGGCCGGGGTGACGCGCCGCGCGCCCAGGTAGACCTTGCGGTACCAGGGGGCGCTGAACCGCTCGATCATTACCCGGTTCTTTACGCTGTTGGCGTGGATGAAGCGGTCGTTCCCCAGGTAGATGCCCACGTGGTCCACGCCGCGCCCGCCGAAGCTGAAGAAGACGAGGTCCCCGGGCCGCAGGTCGGAGGCGGGCTCGAGCCGGGCCCAGAGGTCGCGGGTGGAGCGGGGGAGGGCGACGCCCAGCTCGCCGTAGACGCGGCCCACGTAGCCCGAGCAGTCGAAGGCGTCAGGGCCGGTGGCGCCCCAGCGGTAAGGGGCGCCCAGATAGGCCGAGGCGATGCGCTCGAGCCGCCCCGGATCCACGGGCGGCTGCGCGGGTTCGGGCGCAGCGGGCGGGGCCGCAGGGGCGGGGGGGACCCAGAGCTCCTGCCCCACGGCCAGCGCGTCGCCCGCTAGGCCGTTGAGGCGTTTCAAGGTGGCCACGTCGGTGCCGTAGCGGCGGGCGATGCGCCACAGCGTCTCGCCCTTTGCGACCCGGTGGCGTTCGGGCAGGCGCAGCACCGCCCCGGCCTGCAGCCCACCCGCCGCCTCGGGGTTGAGCAGCAGCAGGACGGTGAGGTCGACGTCGTGGCTCACGGCGATGCGCCAAAGGGTGTCGCCGGGCTGGACCCGGTAGCTTCCGGCCAGCGCGCCGCCCAGAACGAGCAAGACCCCCAAGGCGAACGTTTTCACCTTAGGGGTCAGTATAGCGCGGATCAGGCGGTTTCTTCGGTCAGCGGCACTTCGGGGTCGGCCCAGGCGATGAGCGGGCGCAGCGAGAGCGGCGCGATGATCGTGGTCACCACGACCATGAAGATCACGATCGCGAACTCCTTTTCGTCGACCGCCCCGGCCGAGAGCCCGATCGAGGCCACGATCAGCCCCACCTCGCCGCGCGGCACCATGCCCACGCCCACCACCAGCGCCTGCCGGAGGCCCTGGGAGAGGGCGCCGAACATGGAGACCAGCTTGCCGGCGATCGCGATCAGGCTGATGACCACGCCGGCGATCAGCACCTCGCGGCTGGTGAGCGCCGCCAGGTCGAGCTGCACGCCCATGTAGGCGAAGAAGATGGGGGCGAGGAACGACTCGATGGCGTGGATCGGCGGTTCCAGCTCGTGTTCCTCGCGCAGCTCCGCCATCACCATGCCCGCCATGAAGGCCCCCACGATGGGCGCCAACCCGATGAACGAGGCGAGCGTGGCCATGCCCATGCCGAAGGCGATGGCCACCCCCAGGGGGGACTGGAAGGGCAGACGGTCGAGCGGGATCCGGCGCACGAAGGGCACCAGGGCCATGGCCGCGCCCACGAAGGCGAAGGAGATGAGCACCAGGCGCACGATGCCGGAGGTCTCGACCGCGCCGGTCGTGGCGATGCCCGAGACGATGGCGAGCACGATCAGCCCCTCGATGTCGTCGATCACCGCCGCGCCCAGGATGATGCGGCTGTAGGGGCGCGAGAGCACCTCCAGCTCCTGCATCACCCGCGCGGTGATGCCCACGCTCGTCGCCACCAGCGCCGCGCCCAAGAAGAGGGCGGCCACCTGGTTGAAACCGATGTAGAGGCCGAAGTAGTACCCGCCGAAGAAGGGCAGGATCGCCCCCACCACCGCGACGACGAAGGCCTCCTTGCCCACCTTGAGGATGTCGTGCATCCGCGTTTCCAGGCCGACCATGAAGAGCAGGAAGATGGCCCCGAGCTCGGCGATGAACTCGATCAGGCTGCCCTCGACGACCCAGCCCAGCAGGGCCGGCCCCACGATCACGCCGGCCAGCAGCTCGCCGATGACCACCGGCTGCTTGATCTTCTGAAAGATCCAGCCCACCACCTGGGTGGCCAGGATGAGGATGAAGATCTCGAAGAGGTGGGCGGAAAGGGCTTTTTCCACCGCCTCGGCCTGGGCCATTCCGCCCTCGGTCACCTGCCCGGCGAGGGGTACGAAGATCGGGTTCATCGTTTACTTTCTCCCCATCAGCAGCATGAGCAGGTCGCCCCGGGTGATGATGCCGACGAGGCGCCCCCCTTCGTCGACGACCGGCATGCGGCGGTAGAGGTTCTCGATCAGCTTGTCGAGCACGACGCGCAGGGGGTCGCCGGGCTTCAGTACCGGCACTTCGGTGCGCATCACCTCCTCGACGCGTTTTTCCTTGTAGATCTGGACGAAGTCGTGGATCGAGTGCTCGTCCACCCACTTGTCGAAGAGCTGCAGCGCGATCACGTCCGGTGCGCCCGGAATGTTCTCCGGTTTGGGCAGCAGGTCGTCCATCTCCAGGACGCCCAGGTACACGCCCGTTTCGTCCACCACCGGAAGGCCCCCGTAGTGGTGGGCCGACATCCGCTCGGCCGCCACCCAGAGGGTCTCGCCCTTCGTGGCGGTGAGGGGGTTTGCGGTCATAATGTCCACGGCTTTCATAGCCCCTTCACTATAACGCCGGCCCCCGGGCGCGCTGGTCCCGGCGCGGGCGGAGGAGTAGAATGAGGTGTTCAGCAGAACGTCGTGCAGAGGGGAGGAGGCCATGGCCGAAACCGTACCCCGAAGCGACCGCTTGCAAGAAGCGGCCCGGAGGCTCGTCGAACGCCTGTTCGAGGGCGAGCGCCCCTTCGGCGTGAAGTTCTGGGACGGGACGTACCTGCCGCCGAGCCCGGGCGCGAGCGCGCGCGCCGACGTGGTGCTGCGCCGTCCCGAGGTGCTGGCGCGGCTGCTCGATCCCCCGTTGGATCTGGCGCTGGGGGAGGCCTACCTCGAGGGTTCCCTCGACGTCGAAGGCGACCTGGAGGCGGTGCTGGAGGCGCTCGAGCGGCACGCCGCCCGCTTGAGCCCGCGTCACTGGATCGGGCTGCTGCGCGAGGTGCGGGGGCTGCGCGCGGGGCTGCGCGACCTTGGACTGGCCGCGCGCCTGCGCGGGCGCACGCACTCCAAGCCGCGCGACCGGGCGGCCATCCGACACCACTACGACGTTTCCAACGCCTTCTACCGCCTGTGGCTGGACCGGCGCATGGTCTATTCCTGCGCCTACTTCCCCGAGGGCGACGAGGACCTGGACGCCGCGCAGGAAAAGAAGCTCGAGCACATCGCGCGTAAGCTGCGGTTGGCCCCGGGCGAGCGCCTGCTCGACATCGGCGCCGGCTGGGGCGGGCTCGTCCTCTTCGCCGCCGAGCGCTACGGCGTTCACGCGGTCGGGGTCACCGTGGCCGAACAGCAGGTGCGCTTCGTCCGCGATCGGGTTCGCCGTCTGGGGCTCGAGGGCCGCGTGGAGGTTCGCCCCGAAGACTACCGCGAGGTGCGCGGACGCTTCGACAAGATCGCCTCGGTAGGGATGGCCGAGCACGTCGGCCGCGAGCGGCTGCCCGACTACTTCCGCATCGCCTACGCCAATCTGGAGCCGGGCGGGCTGATGCTGCACCACGTGATCACCCGCGGCCCGGTGCCCAGCCGTTTTTCCGGCGAGCTGGCCTCCGGCGAGTTCCTGCGCCGCTACGTCTTCCCCGACGGCGAGATCCTGCCGCTGTGGACGCACCTCCAGGCCGCCGAAGCGGCGGGGTTCGAGGTGCGCGACGTGGAGGACTGGCGCGAACACTACGCCGTCACCCTGCGCCACTGGGTGCGGCGTCTGAACGCGCGCTTCGCGGAAGCGGCCGCCGAGGTGGGCGAGGCGCGCGCCCGTTTGTGGCGGCTTTACATGAGCGTCTCCGCTTATCAGTTCGCCGCCGGCCACCTGGCCGTGCACCAGGTGCTGCTGGCCAAGCCCGACGAACGGGGGCGGGTGGAGCTGCCCCGCTCGCGCGCCTGGATCTACGCCCCGTAGCCCCCTCCAGGACGCGTTGTCAAAGGCGGCGCGATTTGATATAGTAGCCCTTGCCTGGCGCCGCGGTCCGCGGTAGCTCAGCTGGTAGAGCGGTCGGCTGTTAACCGATTGGTCGCAGGTTCGAGTCCTGCCCGCGGAGCCAGAAAACGCCCGCCCCCAAGGGGGCGGGTCTTTGTTAGGGAACGTCGAAACGCCGCAGCAGGGCGAGGGTGCCCGCGTACGCCAGTGCGGTGAGGACGAGGCCCAGGCCCAGCGCCGCGAAGAAGTGCACCCCCGCGCGCAGCAGCCAGGGCAGCGCCAGAAAGAGCGCCAGCGAGGGCAGCACCAGCCAGAAGACGTCCTGGGCGAAGGCCGCGATGCGCTCCGCGTCGCGGGTCTCCAGGTAGAGCCAGACCATGGCCAGCACCGAAACGAGCGGTATGGAAGCCAGAAGCGCACCCAGCAGCGTGCTCCGTTTTGCGACTTCCGAAGCGAGAACGATGAGCAGAGCGCTGACGACCAGCTTGACCAGGTAGGGCACGGCGGGACCTCCGCACCAGGCTACCGCATGAAGGCGACCCCCGGCGGCTGCCGGGGGTCGCGGGGAGCCGTGGTTACGGTCGTTCCATCCAGAAGTCGTAGCTGCCCGAGCCGCTGTAGGACTCAATGCGCCAGACGTAGTAGCCGGCGGTGCCGCTGTAGGTCACCTGCTCGCTCGAGGTGTAGCTGGTCGAGCTGGCGACGGTGCGCCAACCCCAACCGGTCCACTTCCAGAGCTTGAGGTCGAAGTCGGTGCCGGCGGCCCCTTCGAGCCAGCCCTTGTGCACCCCCGCAGGAGCGTAGAAGTAGCTGCCGTTCGGCTGGTAGTCGTAATCGCCGGAGCCCGTCAGGGTGCCGCTGTAGTACTCGCAGCCGGTGCAGGGCGCGGTGCTGCCGCCGCCACCCCCGCCCCCGCCGGTCTCGGGGGTGAGGCCGCTGAAGAGCAGCAGGTTGGGCGAGCCGGCGACGTCGCTGATGCGACCGGCGCTGGCGGAGTCGAGGATCGCCTGCTTGACGGTGCTCGGCGAGGCGCCGGGGTCGGTCTCCAGGTAGAGCGCGGCCACACCGGCCACGTGGGGGGTGGCCATCGAGGTGCCGCTGATCGTGTTGGTGGCGGTGTCCGAGGTGTTCCAGGCGGAGGTGATGGAGACGCCCGGGGCGAAGAGGTCGACGCAGGAGCCGAAGTTCGAGAAGGAGGCGCGCACGTCGCTCGAGTCGCTGGCGGCCACGGTGAGCGCCTCGGCCACCCGCGCCGGCGACTTCGTGCAGGCGTCGGTGTTTTCGTTGCCGGCGGCGACCGCGAAGGTCACGCCCGAAGCGATGGCGTTGCGCACGGCGTCGTCCAGCGACTGGCTGGCCGAACCGCCCAGGCTCATGTTGGCGACGGCCGGGCTCTGGTGGTTGGCCGCCACCCAGTCCACGCCGGCGATGACGCCGGAGGTCGTGCCCGAGCCGTTCGCGTCGAGAACGCGCACGGGGTGGAGCGTCACCGACTTGGCCACGCCGTAGGTGCTGCCGCCGACGGTGCCGGCCACGTGGGTGCCGTGCCCGTTGCCGTCCTCGACGCCAAGCCCGTCGCTGATGGCGGTGTAGCCGTTACCGATGCGGCCGGAGAACTCCTGGTGGGTCGTGCGGATGCCGGTGTCGATGATGTAGGCGTGCACGCCCGCACCGGTGGCGGTGTAGCTGTAGTTCCCGTCGAGCGGGAGGTCCCGCTGATCGATGCGGTCGAGCCCCCAGGTGGCCCCGCTTTGGGTGGCGGAGAGGGTGATGCGCTGATCCGCCTCGATGTAGGCCACCCGCGGATCCCTGGCGAGCTGCACGAGCGCAGCGTCGCTCAACACGGCCGCGAAGCCGGGAAGCGCAGTCGAGTATACGTACAACAGTTGAACGTCTTGATCCGATACACCCAGTCCCGATACGTTGCCCGATTGAAGCTGCTGCAATACCGGCGCGGCGGCGCCTTTCTTGAAGACCACAATGTACTGCCCCGGAATCGCGGCTTCGGCGTCCTGCCCGTAGATGGGGGCGACCGATTCGGCCGAAACGGAGAGATCAGGTGTGCCCGCTTGGTTCGGGGGCGTGGAACACGCCACCAAAACCCCTAACGACAAAGCAAGAGCCAAGAGCCACGTTCTAAGGTTCATACCGTCTCCTTTCCTTGTAACCAACCCGTTGGTTTGGGGTGGTGGTCCCAGTCTAGGGAACGAAACCCCCGCTTGTCAATCGATGGAGCGAAATGGGTCTCGGCGCGGGGGTGCGGCCCGCCTTCCAGCCGCCGCCCCGGGGGTGACGGTCCCCCGGGGCGGCGCGTCGAGGAGGGTGTCAGCGGACGTACTCGTACGCCCCCCGGTCCCAGGCGGCTCCCTGGGGCCTGGGGGTGCCCGCCGCGTCGCGGCGGATGTCGAGGCCGTAGAGGTCGAAGAACCGCTGGTAGACGTCGTTTTCGCTCCCCGAGTCGACGAGGGGGGAGGCGGCCTGGGGCCTCAGGTCTCCGGCCGCGGGGTCGGCGAGCAGGGGATCGGCCTCGAGGTTGCCCGAGGCCTGAGCCGCGGCGTCCAGCTCGGCGACGCCGGTGAAGGCGGTCGATCCGAGCCGGAAGGTGGGTGCGCCGCCGGCCTGGAAGAAGACGTTGCCCGTGATCCGGCTCGCGCTGACCGCGTTGCCGAGTTCGACGAAGACGTGCCGCCCCTGCCGGACGTTGGCGACGAGGTTGCCGTGGATCTGCAGGCTGCCGTCGCCGCCCGGGGAGTGGATGCCGCCGTCGACGTTCCAGATCGTGTTGTCCACGATGTGGCGGTTCCGCCCTCCGGCCAGCATGATGGCTGCGGGGGCCCAGCCGGTGTTGGGGTTGTAGGTGAAGTCGGGCGGAACGGCGATGTCGTAGATCACGTTCCCGATGATGTACTGCTCCTGTCCGGTGCCGCCGCTGTTGCTGCCGGCGGTGATGCCCGAGTTGGAATTGTAGATGCGGTTGAAGAGGATCCAGACGCGCTCGGGCCCGTACTGGAAGACGACCCCCGACTGGCCGGCGGCGTTGCTCTGGATCTTCTGGTTGTCGTGGAGGACGTTCTCGGAGATGATGACGTCGGTCGCCTGCTTGATGCCGATCGGCGACTGACGGTTGGCGTAGAGGTCGTTGCGGGCCACGTAGAAGCGGCGGGAGCGGTTGAGCGCTTCGGTGCTGCCGTCGCCCCAATCGCCGATCTGAATGAAGCTGCCGCCGTTGTGGTACCCCACGTTGTCGAGCACCCAGACGTCCTCGGTGTAGGACCCGAACTTGATGCCGTGGTTGTCGAGGTCGACGTCCGGATTCTGATCCCAGCCGTCCTGCGAGTGGATCTTGTTGTTGTAGATCACGATGTGGCGCACCCGCTCGGCGTCGGAGCGGCCGCCGCCGCCGATCTTTCCGGCCATGTCGTGCAACTCGCTGTTGCGCAGGGCGACGTGGTGCGAGGGGTAGTTGAAGGTCACCTTGCCGAAGTCCGTGAACTCGAAGCCTTCGAGGATCGTGTAGCTCGACTTGACGACCCACTTGCGCGTCACCAGCGCCGGTCCGCTGCCGCTGGGCTCGTCGCCCACGATGAAGACCGGCGCTTCGGCCGTGCCCTCGGCCTGCACCACGTCGTAGCCGGTGGGGGCGTAGTCGTAGCGGCCGTGGACCTCCACCACCGAGCCCGCGGGGATGGGATCGGGCAGGGTGGCGCGGGGGGCCGCGGGGGTGCCGTAGGTACGGGCGTCGCTGGCGTCGGGGTGATACTGGTCGACGTAGTACCAGCCGGGGGTTTCCTCGTCCCAGGGGTCGGGGCGGGTGTAGTAGTCCTCGAGTTTCTCGACGATCCCGAACTCGGGGTCGGGCACCCCCGCGGGCGCCACCCAGGCGCCGGGGGGCGGCTGGGAGCCGCCGGGTGGGGGGTTCTCCTTGGCCGGGTTGCAGGCGGCCAGCAGGGCCAGGGCGAAGGCGAGGAAGATCGTGGGGTACCGTTTGCGGGTTGCGCGCAAAGCCATCTTCTCCTTTCCTGCCCGCGCTACTGCGGGCGTTCGTACGCCCCCCGGTCCCAGGCGGCTCCCTGGGGCCTGGGGGTGCCCGCCGCGTCGCGGCGGATGTCGAGGCCGTAGAGGTCGAAGAACCGCTGGTAGACGTCGTGCTCGCTTCCCGAGTCTATGGCTGGCGAGCCGGATTGGGGCCGAAAGTCGCGCGCGGTGATGTCGGTAAAACGCGGGTCGGCTTCCAGATTATGGCGCACACGGGCGGGCCAGGCGGCTTCGAAAGCGGAGACGCCGGTGTAGACCGTGGAGGAACCCATACGAAAGGTCGGCGACCCTTCCGGCTGGAAGAAGAGGTTGCCCTCGATGCGGCTCAGGTTCGCGCCCTCTTTGGTGTCGATGACGAGGTGGTGCCCTCCGCGAACGCCGGCGACCACGTTGCCGTGAACGTAAAGCGGTCGGTTGCTCGGGCTGTAGATTCCGCCGTCGACGTTCCAGATCGTGTTGTCCACGACGTAGCGGTTCTGACCGCCGTTAAGGCGGATGGCCGCAGCGCCCCACGCGGATCCCGGGGGCTTGTCGTCGTCAGGGGCGGCGGCGATGTCGTAGATCACGTTGCCGATGAGGTACTGTTCCTGCCCCGTGCCGCCGCTGTTGCTGCCGCCGGTGATGCCCGAGTTGGAGTCGTAGATGCGGTTGTAGATCAGCCAGATGCGCTCGGGTCCGTACAGGAAGTAGATGCCCGCCTGGCCCCCGACGTTGCTCTGGATCTTCTTGTTGTCGTAGAAGACGTTCTGGGAAACGATCACGTCGGTCGCCTGCTTGATGCCGAGGGCGCTCTGGCGGTTGGCGTAGGCCACGTTGCGGCCGATGTAGAACCGGCGGGCGCGGTTGAGCGCTTCGGTGCTGCCGTCGCCCCAGTCGCCGACCTGGATGAAGTCGCCGGCGTTGTGGTAACCCACGTTGTCGAGGATCCATACGTCCTCGGTGTAGGGACCGAACTTTATGCCGTGGTTGTCCTTGTCTTCGGTACCCTCGTTCCAGCCCTCTTGCGAGTGGATCTTGTTGTTGTAGATCACGATGTCGTGAATGTACTCAGCCGGCGAAGCGCCGCCGCCGCCGAACTTGCCTACGGTGTTGTGGTGCTCGCCGTTGCGGAAGGCGACGTGGTGGGAGGGGTAGCGGATCTCGATCCTGCCCCCGCCGGTGAACTCGAGCCCATCGACGATCAGGTACGTCGACTGGATCCGCCACTTCCGGGTCACGACCGCGCCCTCTTCGCCCACGATGAAGACCGGCGCTTCGGCCGTGCCTTCGGCCAGGATCGAGTCGTAGCCGGTCGGGGCGAAGGCGTAAGCGCCCGCCAGCACCACCACCGAGCCCGCGGGGATGGGGTCTGGGATCGTCGCCCTGGGGGCGGCGGGGGTGCCGTAAATACGGGCGTCGCTGGCGCTGGGGTGGTCGTGCTGCACGTAGTACCAGCCGGGGGTTTCCTCGTCCCAGGGGTCGGGGCGGGTGTAGTAGTCCTCGAGTTTCTCGACGATCCCGAACTCGGGGGGCGGGATGCCGATGGGGGGTTCGAAAGCGCCGCTTTCCGGGGGCGACCCGCCTCCGGGGCCGGGCGGCGTGCGCGCGGCCGGGTCGCAGGCCACGAGCAGGGCGAGGGCGAGCAAAGGAGCCATCCGAATGCGTGCAATCATGCGCGACCTCCAGGGTGCCGGCCGCGGTTGGCCGGCGCTGCCGAACGGGCGGTGGCGAACGGCTTCACGGCGCGTACCCGCCGATGTCCGGGGCCGTGCCCGCATAGGCGTACGCCACCCCCTGGCCGTCCTGCCAGTCCAGCTCGCGGTCCAGGTGCAGGACGTTGGCCTCGTCGTCGATGGCGACGACGCGGGCCCGCAGGTCGGAGCCCTGCAGCTGGATCACGTCGCCGCGTTCGCCCGGGAGGCCGTAGCCGTCGTAGAAGTACCCGGCGTCGTCGACGGGCAGGGCGGTGCCGCGACCGCTGCCGACGGCCTGCGTCAGGAAGGCGCCGGCGTCGACGAGGGGGCTGTCCGGCGCGGGGGTGAAGTCGAGCCCTTCGGCGTCGCGGAAGCGCGGCGCCGCGGTGAGGTTGCCGCGGAAGCGCCCGGGCAGCGCGTCCTGCCACGCGCCCACGGTGCGCGGCGCCGAACGCGCGGAGGTCACCCCGTGGACCACCAGGTAGGGGTCGTCGCCTCCGTCGTAGGCGATCAGGTTGGCCTCGAAGAGGAAGCCGTCGGTCCGTCCCGTCTTGATCTGCACGGGTCGGCCGTCGAGCACGTCGGTGTACCAGCTCCAGCGGGTGTCGTTGGCCACGAAGCGGCTGCGGTAGAAGACGTTGTTCTTGAAGACGTTGTCCCCGAAGGTGTAGCGGGTGTTGCCGGAGAGCTCCACCCCGGCGTAGTCGGTGCGAAAGAAGACGTTGTGCACGACGCGGTTCCCGGTGTTGTGCGTCGCCTCCCCGCCGTAGAGGGCCATCTGGAGGCCGGGGCCGGTGGTGTCGTGGAAGAGGTTGAAGCGCACCAAAGTCTGCTGGGCGGCGAGCTGGATGCCCGCGTAGGGCGAGGCGTCGCCGCTCGAGGGGGTGTAGGCGAAGACGTTGCCCTCGACCAGGTTGCGGCGGGTGGCGTTCACGGCCGTGACGTCCTTGTCGAAGCCGACCCCGTCGCAGTCGTAGATCTCGCCGATCTTCTGATCGGCGTTGTGGAAGTCGTTGTTCCGCAGGACGTTGAAGTCGCCGCACTTGATCGCCCACAAGGCGTGGTCGGCTGCGCGGAAGACGTTGCCCTCGACCAGGTTGCGATCGGAGTCGATGAGCACCAGGTGGTCCTGGGTCGAGTCTTCGAACCGGTTGCCCAGCAGGCGGTTGAAGTGGGCGCGCTCGAAGAAGAGGCCCGTCTTCGAGCTTCCGTAGGGATCGAGGGCGCGGCGGAAGGTGTTGCCGCGCAGCACGTTGCGGTGTGCGTCGCGGGCGTACAGCCAGCGGCGCACCCCTTCGACGGTCAGCCCCTCGATCACCAGGTAGCTGCGGCCGGAGATCTCGATGGCGGGGCTCAGGGCCTCGCCCGTGAGGACCGGGCGCTCGCCTTCGTGGTTGCGGAAGACGATCGGCGCGTCCGCACGCCCGGAGTTCGCGGGGCGCAGGGCCTCGCGGTAGGTGCCGCCGCGGAGTGCGACGACGTCCCCGGCCACGGCCGCGGCGGCCGCGGCGGCGAGGGTGCGGTAGGCGCGCTCCTCACCGGAGCCACAGCGGCGCGCGGCGGGGTCGTAGTCGTCGCAGGCGTCGGCGTCGATCCCGGGGTCGACGTAGATCGTGGGCGGCGGGGTGGGTGCGGGCGGTGGGTCGGGCCCGGGATCCGCGTCCGTACCGGCGGCGCCGCAGGCGCCCAACAGCACGAGCGTGAGCGTTAGCGCGAGCGTCAGGGGCAGCCGGGCGGTAGGGTTCATGGGTCTCCGAGGTCGGGTCGCGGTGGCTCATTGGGTTGACCCAGTCTATATAACGAGCTAACGCGTGTCAATCCAGAGACCGGCAAGCGGCTAGAGAAAAGATAAGCCCCGCCGTGTGCGGGCGGGGCCGGGTCCGCGGTGCGGACGGATCAGTTGAGCTCTTCGCCCCAGGCCTCTTCGAAGACGACGCGGGTCTCGCTGACCGTAATCTCGAGCGCCTGGGCCACCTCCTCGGCGAGCAGGTTGATGGCGCGGCGGAACGCCTGGCGGTCCAGGTCGGGCAGGCCGCGCTCGGCGTCCCAGCGCCGCAGCTGCCCGGCCAGGATGGCGATGCGGTGCGGGTTGCCCTCGGAGAGGATCTCGGTGACCCGGCGGTGCCGCGCGGCCCACTGCTTGGGCAGCGGGAGCTGGCCGTGTTTGAGGTGCTCGAGGATCTGGGGCACCTCGTCCCGCGTCAGCGCGGGCCTCAGGCCCACCTGCTGGGGCGACTCGACCGGTACGAACGCCTTGGAACGCGAGCCGGGGAACTCGACCTGATAGTAGGATCGGCCGATGCCGGCCACGGTCCGCTGGGCGATGCCGGCCACGACGCCCACGCCGTAGGGGGGCAGCACTACCTTGTCTCCGGGACGGTACTCTTTCACGCGCAAACTCCTTTCATGAAGACCTCGGCGAGCTGCTGGATGTAGGGCTCGCGAGGGAAATCGAGCTGAGGACTGCAGCCGAAGGCGGCCAGTGCGGCGGCGGTGAGCTCGACGTCGAGGTCGGGGCGCAGCTCCCCGCTGGCGATGCCGCTGGCGACGAAGCGCTCGAGGATCCCCTGGTAGTGCTGGTGCAGACCGGTCAGCCAAGCCTTCTGCCCCTTGGGGTTGGCCTCGCGCGCGACCGCGGCCCAGAGGCCGCGCCACTCGTCGACGAAGGCGAGCCGCCGTGCGAGCAGCCGCTCCAGCCGCTCGCGAAAGGGCCGCTCGGACGCGGTGATCTCGGCGGCGTCGGCGTAAAAACGCTGCGTGTGGTACTCCACCAGCGCCTTGAGCAGGTCCTGTTTGTCCTCGAAGTAGAGGTAGACCGTACCCTTGCCCACCTCGGCCTGCCTGGCCACCTCCTCGACCTTGAGCCCGGACAGACCCCGTTCGCGGAGTACCCGGATCGTGGCCTCGAGGATGATGTCGCGCTTGTTGGGGACGCTCCGGGCTTCGGTGGTCACGTACTTCACTCTAGCATAGGTACACGGTTTATGCATGAGAAATCGGTGTTAAGCCGTATAAAAATACACTATTTACTGCATTATACGGTTGGGCTAGAATAGGGGGCAGGAGGCCGACGATGCGCAGAAGCGGATGGTTCGCGTTGCTGGGGCATGCGGATCCTCTGCGGGGCGAGACCCGGGCCGTCGAGGAACGGCTTCTGGAGATGGCCGGGGGCGTGGTGCTCTTCGTGACGCCCAAGGCCATGCTGCCGCTCGTCGAGGCCTGGCGCGAGATCTTTCACACCCACGGGGCCCGGCACACCGGGGTGCTGGCGCTGTCGCGGCGCGAGCAGGCCATGGACGCCCGGATCGCCGGGCAGGTGGCCGAGGCCCCGCTGGTGCTGCTGGTCGACGAGCAGGGCGAGCGCCTGCTGGAGCTGATCACGGGGACGCGGCTGGTGAACGCGCTGGCGCAGGTGCACCTGCGCGGGGGCGTGGTGGCGGCCGCGCTCGAGGCCTCGCCGCTGCTGGGCAGCGCCGTGCCGCTGGGCCGCGGGGAGACGCCCGCGGTGCGCTACGGGCTGGGCCTGCTGCCCGGCCTCGCCGTCCAGGAGGCCTTCGAGGGCGCCGGAGCCTTCCATCGGCTCAGCGAGGTCGTGATCGGCCGGCCCGACCTGCTGGGCGTGGGGCTCGAGCGCGGGGCGGCGGTCGTCGTCGGGCCCGAAGGGCGCGCCGAGGTGGTGACCGGCCGCGTGGCCCTGTTGGACGCCTCGGGGGCGCGCTCGAGCCCGGCGGCGGTGCACGGGCTGCGGGTCGACGTGCTGGCGGCTCCGGCCCGCTTCGAGGTGCCGCTCTTTCCAGAGTAAGCTGGGGGCGTGAACGCCAGCCTCACGGCCGTCGCGGGGCTGCGGGTCGGCCACTGGAGCGACCCGGTCGCCCGCACCGGCGTGACCGTGATCCTCTGCCCCGACGAGGGCTGCGTGGCCTCCGCGAGCTTCGCCGGACCCTCGCCGGGCACCCGCGAAGCGGCGCTGCTCGCCCCCGAGAAACGCGTGGAGCGGGTGCACGCCCTCGTCTTCACCGGCGGTTCCGCCTTCGGGCTGGCCGCGGCCGATGGCGTGGTGCGCTTTCTTCACGAGCGCGGCGTAGGCCACCCCACGCGCATGGGCCCGGTGCCGATCGTTCCGGCCGCGGTGATCTACGACCTGCTGGTGGGAGAGCCGGTGTGGCCGGGGCCGCGGGAGGGCTACGCGGCCGCCGCGTCCGCGAGCGCGGACCCGGTGACGTCCGGGCCCGTTGGGGCCGGCGCCGGAGCCACCGCCGGCAAGTACAAGGCCCCCGTGCCCACGGGGCTGGGCAGCGCGCTGGCGCGCTGGCGGGACCTGCGCGTGGGGGCGCTCGCCGTGGTCAACCCCGTGGGCGACGTCTACGACCCAGGCGGCCGGCTGGTCGCCGGGCACGGGGACCGCGAGGCCTGGATGCGCGCCGAGCCGCGCCCCGCCGAGCACACCACCCTGGTGGCCCTGGCCACCCCTGCGCCGCTCGACAAGCGCGAAGCCCGGATGCTCGCGGAGGCGGGCCAGGCGGCGCTGGGCCGCGTGATCCGCCCTTCGCACACCCCCTGGGACGGCGACGCCGTCTTCGTGCTCAGCACCGGCCGCGGCGCCGCAGCGCCGCTGGCGGCGCTCTCGGCCCTGGTGCAGGAGGCCGTCTGCGCGGCGGTGACGGCGGCCGCGGGCTAGGCCGGTTCGTCGTCCGCGGCCGCTTCCCGGGCGATCTCCGCGAGCAGCGGTTCCAGCTCCGGCCGCAGCGCCTCAAGGCGCGCCCGGCGCGCCCGTGCTTCGGGCTCGAGCTCCACGAGCACGTCGGCGTCGAAGTCCTGGGGCCGCCCCCACTCGATCAGGGTGAGGCGCGCCCCCGCCATCGCGTCCTCGAGCCCCAGGTCCCACAGCGACCGGGGGTCGGGCAGGCGGTAGACGTCGACGTGCAGCAGCGTTCCCGCGGGCGTGGGGTAGGTGTGCATCAGGGTGTAGGTGGGGCTGGTGACCCGGCCCCGAAAACCCAGAGCGCGGGCGAGGTGGCGGACGAGGGTCGTCTTCCCCGCGCCCATGGGGCCGGACAGCAGCACCACCGCGCCGGGCGGCAAGCGCCGGGCGAGCGCGTGCGCCAGGCGGGCGGTGGCGTCTTCGTCGTGCAGCCGGATCAAGGCGTGGCGGAAAGACTCCGGTGGATCAGGGTGACGAGCCGGGAGAGTTGCGCCTTCTCGGCGAGGATGACCAGGTGGCGCCCCGCGTACGGCGCCAGCAGGAAGGCGTGGCCGGGCAGGGTGAGGACGGCCAGCCGCACCTGCTGCGCGCCGACCTCCTGGCGCAGGTGGTCGAGCTCGGTGAGCAGGTCGCGCACCCGGGCGACGTCCAGGTCGGCGGGCGGGGCCTCCTCGAGCCAGCCCACCCAGGTCACCCCGCGCATGCGGAAGGGCGCGAGCGCGTCCTCGGCCCCCTCGCCCGCGGCCGGAGGTTCGGGTTCGGGCTGCGGAGCTTCGGCCTGCGGAGCTTCGGCCTCGGCGGGGGCCTCGAAGACGCCCAGTAGGTCGTCCAGGTCGGCGCCCGAAAGCTGTTCGGCCACCTCCCGGGCGGCGGCGAACTCCTGCTCGAGCTGGGTGACCAGCTGCTCCGCCTCCCCCAGCGAGCGCTCCATCTCGGCGAGGCCGCTCGTCCCCAGACGCTCGATGCGCCGCGCCCCTTTCTCAAGGAAGTCGAGCAGCGTCAGCGCCCGGTAGGCGGTCTCGCCGCCCACGGCCCGGGCGGCCTCGAAGCGTTCGCGCAGCGTGCGGTAGCGGCGGTCCAGCTCCTGGCGCCAGGCCTCGCGGCGCTCGAGCAGGGCGTGCAGGCGCTCCTTGAGGGGGGCGAGGTCGGGGAGCCCCGTCTCCAAAGCGGCCTCGGCCTCGGCGACGGCCTCGAGCAGCTTGTCGCCGCCGAGCTCCTTGAGGCGCTCGGCCGAGGCGCGCAGCGAACGCAGCTCCTGGCGTAGGTGCCCCTGGGCCTCGGCGATCTGTTGTTCGACCCGGCCCTCGAGCGCGCTCAGGTCGGGGAAACGACCGGCCTCGAGCTCGGCGCGGGCCTCGTCGACGCTGCCGGTGGCCAGCCCGAAGGCCTCGAGGCGTGCCGCCAGCTCGTCCAGGCGCGCCTGCGTGAGCCGCCGCGCCTCCGCCGCCAGGGCGGCCACCTCGTCCTCGACGCCGGCCGCCGCCCCCTCTTCGAGGCGCACCCGAAGGCTGTCGCGGGTGCGCGCCAGCGGTTCCAGGTCGGGCAGGGCGTCCAGCTCGGCCAGCAGCCGCGCGCGCAGCGCGCGGGCGGCCTCGCCCGCCTGCGCCAGCTGGCTCAGCAGTTCGGGAAGCTCGGCCTTGAGGCGGCCCAGCAGGGCCTCGTCGACCTCGCCGGCCTCGAGCCCGGTTTCCAGGAGCGCCAGCCGCTCGCGGAAGCCCGCGAGCTCGGGCAGCTCGTCTTCGGGGAGCGCCTCGCGGGCGTGCTCGACCAGGCTGCGCGCCTCCTCGAGCAGCCGGCTCTGCCGCGCGCTCTCCTGCTTCTTGGCCGCGAGGGCCTCCTCCAGGGCCTTCACCTGGCGCTCCGCCTGCTCCAGGTCGCCCGGGAGCACGCCCATCTCGAGGCTTTCCTTGATGAGTTCCAGCTGGGTTCGGGCGCGCTGGCTGCCCAACTCGGCGTCCTCGAGCTCGAGGCTGCGAAGCCGCTCGGAAAGCCACTCGTAGCGTGCGCGCGCCTCGGCCACCGCGTCCTTGAAGGCCTCCTCGAGCGCGCGCTGCAGTTCGTCCAGGCGCTCGCCCGCGAGCTCGCCGGCGGCGAGCGCCGCTTCGACCGCCTCCAGCAGCGGCGCGACGCGCTCGGCCGCGAGGACGGCCGCGTACTGCTCCTTGAGCCGCTCCAGGCGGCGCCGCTCCTCGGCCAGGTCGATCTCGCGGATGCGGTCGGCCACCTCGGGCTCGAGGTTCTCGAAGTCGATGAGGATCTCGAACTCCTCGCCCTCCCCCTCGCCCGCGACCAGCTCGGGGACCTCTTCGTCCTCCAGCGCGATCACGCCCGCGTCGCCCGCGGCCTCGGGCGCCATTTCGGGGACGAGGGTGGGGTTTTGCACCACCGACGACTCGACGAGCTTGCGCAGGTCGGCGGCGAGCTTGCGGGCGCGCTCCACCTCGGCGGTGGCCAGGGTCTCTTGCTGCTGTGCCTCCTTGATCTGCTTGAGCAGCGAGCGCAGCCGGCGGGGCTTGGGCCCCCCGATGTTCTTCACGCGTTCGAGGGCGTCTTCGAGGTCCGAGATGTCGCGCGCCTGCCGCAACAGGGCGTTCTGCAGCTTTTCCTCGAGCAGGTCGATCTGGGCGAGCGCCTCCTTGAGCAGCTCCTCGGTGGACTCGCCCTCGCTCTCGCTGGCCTCGACGAGCGCGGCCAGGCTGCGCAGGCGCTGCACCTCGGGCCACTCGAAGTAGAGCTTGAAGCGCGAGACGGCCTGCTGCAGCGCCCGCTTGGGGTCGCGGCGGGCGGGGTCCGGCGTCCGCGCCGCGGGCGTTTCCTGGGCGAGGGCGCGCAGCGTCTCCTCGACGACCTTGCGCGCGCTCGCGGCGTCCATCTGCCCTTGCAGCTCGCGGTAGACGAAGCGTTTGAGCAGGATCGCGGCGCGGTCGGGGTCGAGCGCTCCGGGCTCGAGCCCCAGCCGGGCCAGGCCCTCCTTGAGGACGGCCTGGGTGCGGGCCCCCAGGTGGGGTTCCAGGGCTTCTTGGAGTCGGCTCAGTAGGGGCACGGCGTCGGTTTACCTCCGGGTGGAGCTAGAACTCTTCGTCCCACTCCACGATCGTTTCGCTGGTGAGCGTGGGGTTGCGTTCCCCGGTCATGTCGGCCGAGGTCTGCACGGTGGTGGCCGCCTGACGGCGGTCCTGGATGAGGCCGAACTGGATGGCGATGCCGCGCAGCCCCCAGGTGGCGAAGACGACGACGAGGAAGATCAACGCCCCCCAGGCCAGCTGCGCCACGATGTTCTGCAGGATCGAGAGGTTGTCGAGCACGAAGAGCTGCGGCACCCCCCCGTAAGTGGCGAGGATGTCGCCGAGGTAGCTGAGGCCTTCGATGATGCCCGGCAGCAGCAGGAAGAAGAAGGCGAGGCCCATGAGGCGCCAGTAGATGTTGCGGCCGCCGAAGGTCAGGTAGATCAGGTAGAGCGGGAAGAGGGCGAGCATGCCGACGAGGATGAAGAAGACCGCGCGGGGAAGGCCGAAGGTCGCGCGCTGCAGCGAGACCGTGAAGTCGTGCCAGGGGCCCAGCGGCCGCTCCAGCACGATGTCGGCCACGTTTTCCAGCTGGGCGTTGAGCACCGTGAGGTCCGAGGTGCGCAGACCCACGCCGCCCATCTGCTGCTCGAACATCGCCAGCGTCACCTTCGCCGCCTTGGGGTCGATGGCCTCGACGAGCGGATAGATCTCGTAGACGTAGCGGTTGCGGGCGTACTCCATGTACCTGCGGGCGTCCTGGGCGCGGCCCACGGAGACGTACGCCTGGGCGGTAGCCAGCAGGCCCTTGGTGATGTAGAGGCTGTTGCGCCAGTCGGTGTAGCTGTAGATCCCGACCTGCGCCATCGAGCGCGCGACCTTCTCCGCCTTCTTCTTGTCGCCGATCAGGAAGGTCATGTCCTGGTTGAGCTGCTCGATGGGCGAGACGAGGACCTGCGCCTGGATCTTGGGCTTGCCCGCGGCGGCGGCCGCAGGGGCGGGGGCCTGCGCGGGCGCGGCGGGCGCCGGCGCCGGCGCAGGCGCGGGCGCGGGGGCCGGCTGCGTTTGCGGTGCGGTGGGCTGGGGCGCGGCCTCGACGGCGGGCGCGGGCGCGGGGGCCTGCGCGGGGGCGGCGGGTGCGGCCGCCGCGGCGGGGCCGGCCGCGCGGAAGAAGCGTTGCGCCGCGGCGATCAGCCGGTCGGTTTGCTGCTTGAAGCCGGCCTCGTCGCCGGCGACCAGCTTGGCGAGCGCGTCCACGTAGTCGCGCGCCAGGTTGTCGACCCGGGGCGAGTCCTGCACCACGAGGTAGAGGCCGTAGGCCTTGGCCGTCAGGGCGTAGGCCGAGGCGCGCTGCTTCTTCTGCTGGGCGAGCTGCAGCGACTTGTACATCGCCTCGGCATAGGCGCGCTCGAAGAGGGTGCGCAACCCCTCGATGTCGCCGGCCTGGATGAGCGGCACCGCCTTGGTCTTGAGGTCGGGGGTGCGCGCGGTGATCTCGATGAGCCGGTCGAGCAGCGCCAGGGCTTCGTCGGTGTTGCCCTTGTAGACGGCCTGGAACATGGCCTCGTACATCAGCTTGCCCAGGGAGCCGCGCACGACCCAGAGCTGGCCTTCGAGGTCGGCCTTGCTCTTGCGCGACACGGCGATGCGGGCGTTGTTCAACGCCTGGACCACACCCTCACTCAACGCCTCGGGGACGTTCTCGGCGCCGCTGCGGAAAATGTTGAGCGCGTCGTCGAGCGCCTGCAGGCTGGCGGTAGGATCGCGCAGCAGCTCGGTGCGCGCCGTCTCCAGTTTGGGGGCCAGCTGGTCGTAGAGCTGGGGGAGCGGCATCGCCCAAGCGACCGCGAAGAGAAAGACTAGAACGATCCAACGGGTGTGGTTCATGGTTGACCTCCTTTGGCCTCGTAGCTGTTTAATACGTGCAGCAACCTGCCGAGGTTGGCCTCGCGCTTGGCCACGAGGGCGACCAGTGCAGGTCCGAGGGGGCGCACGAGCACCTGACCCTCCTGGAAAACGCTATAAAATAGTTTATACGGTTTTTGCTTTTGCAGGAGGCTGTGCACCACCCCAAGGATGGGGGCCAGGTCCTCCACCCCGGGGAGCCGGGCCTCCTGGTAGGAGGGGCCTTGCAGCAGCACCCCGCTGACGCCCTCTTCGCGGGCCAGCTCGTTGACCAAGCCTTCGCGGGCCTCCGCGCGGTCCAGGTCGACCTCGCGACGCGGAAGGATCAGGGTGTTGCGGTCGCCGGCGGCGGCCGGCGCCGGCGCCGGCGCGGCGGGCTGGGGCCGGGCCGCTGCGGCCTCCTCCAGGCCGCGCAGCACCCGCCGCAGCGCGCCCGTGGGCTCCTGGATGGGGAAGACCTGCTGCAGCTCGGCGAGCAGCGGGCCGCGCACGAAGCGCACCCAGGCCTCCGGGCCCATGGCGTCGGGGTTGACGCCGGCCCGGCGAAGCGCCCGGTTCATGATATTTTGCGCCGCAACCGGCGACGCGTACTCGGTGAGGGCCTCGACCACGAGGCGTTCGATTTGCGGCATACGCCTCCTTACTCACGCATTATAGAGGAAATGTCCAACTCGATTGGGTCTAGAGCCGGTACCCTTCGGCCGCGCCGCCCTCGACCCAGACCTCGCCGCCTTCCAGGTGCTCCTTCTTCCAGACCGGCAGGATCAGCTTGACGCGCTCGAGCGCGTAACGGGCGGCTTCGAAGGCCTCGGGGCGGTGGGGCGAGGAGACGACGATCACGATCGAGGCCTCCGCGGGGTTCACGCGCCCCAGCCGGTGCACGATGGCCACGCGCCCGAGCGGCCAGCGCGCCCGCATTTCGCCCGCGATGCGGGCCAGGGTGGCCTCGGCCATGCTCTCGTAGGCCTCGTAGGTGAGGTAGCGCACCTCGCGGCCCTTGTTGGGTGAGCGGGTCGTGCCCACGAAGCTGACCACCGCGCCGTAGGGGGGCGCGGTGGCCCAGGCGACGAGCTCGCCGATCAGGGGCTCGAGCGGCTCCTCGGTCAGCCCGGTGCGGTCGTCCCCGCCGCCGCCGGAGACCGGCGGCAGGAAGGCGAGTTCGGCGCCTTCGCGCAGGGGGGTGTCGGGCTTCACCAGCTCCTCGCCGAGCGCGGCCATGCCCCCGGAGAGGTCGAGGCCGGGCACGGCCGCCTCCACCGCGGCCTTGGCGTCGGCGACGGTGCTGCCCTCGGGCAGGTCGAGCTCGAGGCGGCCGGTTCCGGCCGCTTCGCGGTAGTGGGCGAAAAGGCGTACGTTAACGCGCATGAACGGTTTCTCCTTCCAGGGCGCGGCTCAGGCTCTCGGCCACCGAGAGCGCCTCGCGGTAGCGCATGCGCAGCGGACCGATCAGGGTCAGCTCGCCGGCGCGCCCGCCCCGCTGGAACCCCGCCTGCACCAGGCTGAGGCCTTCCACGTCGCCGACGCGGACGTTGAGCCGGCGCGCCGGGGTGATGGGGCCCGTGGGCAGTTGCTCGAGCAGATCGAGGGCGCGGCGCACGAACTCGGGGTCCTGCGCCTCCGGTTGCGCGAGCATGGCGCCGAGCCCCTCGAGGTAGCGCTCCGACCCCGGCCCGGCGAAGGCGCTGGTGAGCTTGCGCGCCAGCTCGGCGAGCTGGGGCGTGGGGGCGCTGCGGCGCCCCAGTTCGGCGAGCGGGTAGGGGCCGCGCAGCCAGCGCTCCGCCTGCTCCAGGAAGTCGTCGCCGTCGAGGTCGAAGGGGACCACCCCCTCGAGCACCCGGCCGCCTTCGAGCACGGCCACGGCCAGGAGCTGCCCTCCGCCCAGGTTGGAGAGGTGCACCTGCAGCACCCGCGGCGGGCCGGGTTCGCTCAGGCGGACGACGACCGGGTAGCCCCCGAGCCGGGTGGCCATCTGGGCGGCGAGCTGGGGCCAGCGGCTGCCCGAGCCGGTGAGCACGCGGGCGAGCCGCTCCACGGTGTCGTGCGGCAGCGGTTCGGGCGGGAGCTGCGCCAGCGCGTACTGGCGGAACCCCTGGCGCGTCGGCACCCGCCCCGCCGAGGCGTGGGGCTTCTCGATCAGCCCCGCGGCCTCCAGGTCGGCGAGGTCGTAGCGCACCGTCGCCGGGCTCACCCCGAGCCGTTCGGCGAGCCAGCGCGAAGGCACCGGCTTGCCGGTCTCGATGTAGGCGCGGGTGAGCAGGTGTAGCAGCCTCCGCTGACGCTCCGTCACGGCTTCATTTTACCCCCGCGCGAACGCGCCTACCGCGCCGCGTCCACCCAGCGCCCCCGCTCCAAGAGCGGCACCCGGGTGCCGTCCGCGCGCTCGCCCCAGACGTCCACCTCGGGGGAGCCGATCATCCAGTCGAGGTGCACCGTGCTGGCGTTGCCGCCGGCGGCGGTGAGCGCGGCGTCGTCGCCCTCCGTGAGGCCTAGGGTGTCGGGGTAGGCGCGGCCGAAGGCGAGGTGGCTGGAAGCGTTCTCGTCGTAGAGGGTGTTCAGGAAGAGCCGCCCGGTGTCGAAGACGGGGTTGGGGGTCTCCACCAGCGCCACCTCGCCCAGCCGCCGCGCCGCCGCGTCGGTCTCGAGGACCGCCCGCACCGCCTCGAGGCCGCGCGCCGCCTCGAGCTCGACCGCGCGCCCCCCGGCGAAGGTGACGCGCAGCCCCTCGACCAGGGTGCCGCCGATGTTGAGCGGGCGGGTGCACGTGACCACGCCCTCGACCCGTTCGGGGTCGGGGGCGGTGAAGACCTCCTCGGTGGGCAGGTTGGGCACGAAGCGCACGCCGTTCTGGGCCTTGGCCACCGCGCTCTTCCAGACGTGGCGTTCGGCGAGGCCGACGCGCAGTTCGGTACCGGGCCCCTCGAAGATCAGGGCGGCGAAGCGCGCTCGGTTCAGCGCCGCCGCCCGCGCTTCGAGGCCGGCGACGTGGTCGCGCCAGGCGGCCTCGGGGTCGGGGCGGTCCAAGCGGACGGTGGCGAAGATCGCTTCCCAGAGGCGTTCGGTCGCTTCCTCGGGTTCCGGTTCGGGGAAGACCGCCCGCGCCCAGGCGGGCGTCGCCGCACCCAGCGCCAGCCAGTTGACCTTGTGGGCGCCGACGCGTTCGAGGTAAGGGCGGCGCACCCGCGCCGCGGCCTGCATGCGCCGCGCCAGGCGCGCGGGGTCGACGCCGCGGAGCAGGAAGGGGTCCTCGTCGGTCAGGCTGAGCAGGGCCGCGCCCGCGTCGACGGCGCGCACCCGGGCCTGCACGAACCAGTCGGGGACCTCGTCGAGGTAGGCCTCCCGCACCTCCTCGAGGCCGATGCGGCCGAGGACGGGGTCGTGCAGGTCGACCACGACGGCCCGCGCCCCCAACCGGTAGGCGCCGCGGGCCAGGGCGCGCAGCAGCGGTCGCGACTCGGCGGAGCCGCTGAGGACGAGGGGCTGGCCCTCCTGGAGGTTGAGTCCGACGCGGAGGGCCAGATCGGCGTAACGTTGCAGGCGTTCTTCGCTAGGCATGCCCGAAGTCTATCGGGGCAGGGGGGCCAGGCGCCAGCGCCGCCCGCGCCCCTGGCCCTCGGGGACGATCAGCCCCGCCGCCTCCATGCGCGCGAGCAGCTTGCGGGTCTGCGGCGGCTCCAGCGCCAGCGCCCGCGCCAGCTCGGCGGTGGGGCGGGGGCCGCGGCGCAGCGCCGCGGCGACGATCAGGTAGTCGAGGGTGAAGCTGCCCTGGCGGTTCTGGGCCTCGGAGACCCAGCGGACGAACTCGGCGTCGAAGCCGGGGTTGTGCAGCACCAGGGTGACGGCGTGGGGCCAGGCGCGGTACTCGGGGGGCTCCTTGCCGTAGCGCAGCATCAGCCGGTACATCTTGTCCACCCCCTGTCCGGCGCGCTCGACGTAGCCGAGCCGCGCCAGCGCCGCCGCCAGCGCCGGGTTGCGGCGGTGCGGGGGGTGGCGCAGGATGTTCTCCGGCGTCATTCCCGCCGGAAGGCCCCCGGGGTTGGCGATCTCCAGACGGTCGGGGTGGTGGTGCACCTGCACCGTGGCGTGGGCCGTCCAGTCGCGGTGCACGAAGGCGTTGAGCAAGCCCTCGCGGTAGACCTCGACGTCGAAGTCCCAGACCTCGAGGCGGAAGAGGCCCACGGTAAGCGGGTGGAAGCGGTTGCGGCCCTGGATCAGCTCGCGCAGCCGTTCGAGCGCCGCGGGGATGGGGCGCAGCAGGTCCTCGCGAAAGGCGTAGTCGACGTCGTCGTCCTCGTGGCGGTAGTAGCTCACCTCGGCCTGCGGCAGCAGGCGCGCGAGCGCCGCCGGCCGGCCCGCGAGCAGCAACCCGGTCACGCTGGGCACCCAGCGGCCGTCGACCTCGCGCGCCATGCCCAGCGCCTGCAGCCGTTCGAGCGGCGGGGCCTCGGCGAGGGGGCTGCCGCGTTCGCGCAGGCGGTCCTCGATCCGCGCCAGCTCCGCGGGGTCGAGGTCGTCGAGGCCGGCTTCGGGGAGGGGCCGGGCGGTGGGGTCGGGCGGGGCGGCGGCCGCGTCCCCGGCGGGCGCGGCGACGAGGCGCGCGCCGTCCCAGTAGGGGGCGGGGCCGGCGCCGGCCGAGACCACGTAGGGGCTCTTGGCCACGTGCAGCGCCCAGACCACCCCTTCGGCGGTCTCGACGCGCTCCACGTGCGGGAGGACCGCGCCGGCGGTGAGCTCGAAGAGGGCGTGGCTGAGCTGCAGGGGCTCGAGCCCGCCCGCGTCCTCCACGCCCCCCGAGGGCCGGGCCCCCAGGAGGATCACCCCGCCGTCGCGGTTGGCGAGGCCCGCGGCGTAACGGGCGAGGGCCTCGGGCGCGACCTGGGCGCCGAGCAGCACCCGGCGCTCGTTGGGGCCCTCGAGCAGCGCTTGGTAGACCTCCGCTTCGGTCACGGAACCACGATACCGCAGGCCCGCCCGTGTGCAAGATGCGCAAGGGAAAATGACCTAGCGTCACTATATCGAAGAACAAAATGCAGGATATCGCGATGGGTTGCCTAATGTACCCGGTGAAGATTGCATAAAGATACAAGAATACTTGACAAAGCGTATTTCCACTCGCTACACTCGGACTGACCGGCCTGCGGCCGGAGGGAGGAAGTCTGGATGATGATGCGACTCGGGACCCTATTCCTGTTCCTGCTGCCGGGCGCGGCCCTGGCCGCAGGGGACACCGACACCGGCACCACGGCCTGGATGCTCGTCTCCACGGCGCTCGTGCTGCTGATGACGCCGGCCCTGGCCTTCTTCTACGGCGGCCTGGTGCGCCAGAAGAACGTGCTCAACACCATGATGATGAGCTTCGGCGCCCTGGGTTTCGTCACCCTGGTCTGGGCCCTCTTCGGCTACTCGATCGCTTACGGCACCGGGAACAAGTTCGTGGGCGACCTCTCGATGGCCTTCCTGAACGGCCTCGACCTTTCCGGCGAGATGCCCGCCCTCCTAGACGTGGCCTTCCAGGGCACCTTCGCGGTGATCACCGCCGCGCTGATCTCGGGTTCGCTGGTGGGGCGGATGCGCTTTCCCGCGTGGCTGCTCTTCATCGCGCTCTGGACCGTCTTCGACTACGCGGTGCTGGCGCACTGGGTCTGGGGGCCGGCGGGGTCGGCGTTCCTCAAGGACCTGGGCGCCCTCGACTTCGCCGGGGGAACGGTGGTCCACATCAACGCCGCCATCGCCGGCGTCGTGGGCGTGGCCGTCCTGGGGGCGCGCAAGGACTTCGGCCGGCTCGCCTTCCTGCCCCACAACATCCCCTTCGTGCTCCTGGGCGCGGGGCTGTTGTGGTTCGGCTGGTTCGGCTTCAACGGCGGCAGCGCCTACGGGGCGAACGGCAGCGCCGCTTTGGCCTTCACCAACACCTTCCTGGCGCCGGCGGCGACGATGTCGGTATGGATGCTGCTCGAGCTCTGGCGCCACGGCCGCGCGACCGCGGTGGGCGCGGCCACCGCGGCGGTGGTGGGGCTCGTCGCCGTCACCCCCGCGGCCGGCTTTGTGGGGCCGCTGGGGGCGATCTGGCTGGGGGCCCTGGCCGCCTTCCCCAGCTTCTTCTTCATCCTGGCGCGGCCGCGGCTGGGCCTGGACGACTCGCTCGACGTCTTCGGGGCCCACGGGATCGGCGGCATCACCGGGGCGGTGCTGACCGGCGTCTTCGCGTCCGAGGCCTGGGGCGGCACCCCCGGGCTGCTCGAGGGGAACGCGGCGCAGGTCGGGGTGCAGATCGTCGCCGTCGTCGCGGCGGTCCTCCTCAGCGCGGCGGCCTCCTTCGTGATCTTCAAGCTGGTGGGGCTGGTCCTCCCCCTCCGGGCGACCCAGCGCGAGGAAGCCGTGGGGCTCGACGCCGTGCAGCACGGTGAGGAGGCCTACCCCACCACCGAGGGGGCGATCCTGGTGCTCGACGGCGAGCGTGCGGGAGGTGCGGCATGAAGATGATCGTGGCCATCATCCGGCCGGAGAAACTCAACGACGTGCTCGAGGCCCTGTTCAAGGCCGAGGTGCGCGGCCTGACGATCAGCCGCGTCCAGGGCCACGGCGGGGGGACCGAGCGGGTGGAGACCTACCGCGGGACGACGGTGAAGATGGGGCTCTACGACAAGGTGAAGCTCGAGATCGGCGTCTCCGAGGCCTTCGTGGAGCCGACGATCCAGGCCATCCTGGCCGCGGCGCGCACCGGCGAGGTGGGCGACGGCAAGATCTTCGTCCTGCCCGTCGAGCGGGTGGTGCGGATCCGCACCGGCGAGGAGAACGAAGCCGCGGTAACCCCGGTCCGGCCCTCCTAAGCGGGACCGCGAACGGCCGGCCCCGGCGCGCCGGGGCCGGCCGCGCCGTTGCGGCTCAGACGGGGTAGGCGAAGACGGCGAGGGCGTGGTCGCCCACGCGCATCCGCGCGACCGGGTCCATGGGGGCGAGGGTGCCGGCCTCCAGGTGCAGTTCGCGGGCCAGCGCCTCCTTGAGGCGGCCGCGCACCTCCTCGGGCAGGTCGCCGAAGGTGGCGCGCACCCGCAGCCGCACCGGTCCGTAGCGGCGTTTCAGCAGGCCGGCGATCGTGGACAGCAGCTTGGCGTCGCGCACCGGGCGCGGCGCCTGGAAGCGCCCCTTTTCCAGGCCGATCAGCGCCCAGTGCCCCAGGGCCTGGCCGAAACGGCCCACCAGCGGCGGCAGCATGCGGTTCTCGACCAGCTGGCTGAGGTCGTGGGTGAGGAGGAAGAAGCGCCCCTCGCGGGCCAGGCGTTCGACCTCCCGCAGCGTCTCCTTCTCGTCGGCGCCGTGGGCGATCCACTCCGCCGCGCGCAGCGCCGCCGCCCCCAGGCCGGCGGAGCCCAGGCGGGTGTCGACGACACGCACCCGGTCGGCCAGCCCCTCGGCCGCCTCGGCGGCCGCGTCGTGCATGGGGCAGAGCTCCGGCGAGGCGTGCAGCGAGAGCAGCCGGTCGAAGTGTTCGAGCAGGCGGCGGTACTGGGGTTCGAGGGGGGCCGTAGGATCGAGCAGCAGCACCCCCTTGCGGCGCGCGGCCTCCGGGGTGAGGCTGCTGCCGGGGTCGGTCACCACACCGATGATTTCGTCCTTGGCCATGTGCCCTCCACGGTACGGGTGCGTCCTACGCGCTCAAGCTAGCACGTCCGGGGAGGGACGTTTGTTCAGTCCTCGAGGCGAAAATCCAGCGGTCTCAGGTAGAACTCGCCGATCGCGGTGCTCGAGATCAGGGCCACCGCGGGCAGATGGCGCTTGTAGTGGGTGCGGTTGACCCGGCGCTTGACCAGGGCCACCTCCTCGGGGGTGTAGCCGAGGCCGACGATGTAGGCGTCGGGGTAGCCCTTGAGGTAGTGCTCGAGGATCACGTCGGCGCGGCGGTAGCGCACGCCCAGGTCGGCCTCGTCGGTCTGGCCCGGTTCCAGGTCGGCCGTGGGGGCCTTGCGCACGATCTCGTCGGGCACCCCCAGGTGTTCGGCCAGCCCCCAGACCTGGGTCTTGTAGAGGTCGCCCAGGGGGTTGACCGGGGGGCTGTCGTCGGCGTGCCAGGTGAAGTAGCCGAAGAGGCGTTCGGTCTTGTTGCCGGTGCCCAGCGGCAGGGCGCGGTACTGCTCCGACTTGTCAAAGGTGACGATCATGCGCGCCCGCGCCATGACGTTGCCCTTGCGTCGGGGGGTGAGGTCCGGCGTCTGCGCGGCGTAGCCCTCGACCATGGGGGTGATGTCCACGGTCTCGAGCGCCACCCCGAAGCGCTCGGCCGCCAGCCGCGCGTGGGCGACCGACTCCGGGGAGGAGTCGCGGTGGGGCAGGCTGAGGGCGTGGACGTTCTCCGGGCCCAGGGCCCGCGCCGCCAGCGCCAGCGTGACCGACGAGTCGACGCCGCCGCTCGCGGCCACCACCGCCTTCGCGTAGCCCCGCTGGGCCAGTTCCTCGCGGATGAAGCGTTCCAGGGCGGCGGCCACCAGCGGGTAGTTGAGGTCGAGCACCTCGTGGTTGGGGGTCCCGCGGACGATCTTCATAGCTCCTCCACCAGCCGGCGCAGTTCGGGGAAGAGGAGGGGCAGGCCGGCCTTGAGGTCGGCGAGCATGGGGTTGTCGTAGCGCACCGGGGGGATGCGCCCCGGGTCGACGTCGGCGAGGAGGACGGCCTCCTCGAACTCGGGCGCCCGCGCCAGCACCTCGCCCTCGGGTCCGGCGATCAGGCTGCCGCCGCTCATCAGCTTGCCCGCCTCGCTGCCCACCAGGCTGGCGAGCGCCACGTAGAGGCCGTGCTCGCCGGAGACCGCCCGGGCCAGCGTCGCCCAGCGCTCCACGTTGGCGGGGGCGTCGCCGCCGAAGCCGCGGGCGGGCGAAGCCGAGGGCACGTAGATGATCTCGGCCCCCTGCAGCGCGACCGTGGTCGCGGTGACGGTGTGCCAGAAGTCCTCGCAGATCAGCAGGGCCGCGCGGCCGAAGCGGGTGGCGAAGCTGGCCAGCTCGTGGCCGCGGTCGAGGAAGCGCTCCTCGTCGAAGACGCCGTAGGTGGGCAGGAAGATCTTGCGGTGCAGGTGCACCAGCCCGCGCCCGCCCAGCTCCAGGTAGGCCGCGGCGTTGTAGTAGCTGCCGCCGTCGCGCTCGTAGAAGCCGATCACCAGGTCGAGCGGCTCCCGGTAGTGCGCGGCGTGCCAGCGGCCGAGCCGGTCTTCCAGCTCGGCGGCCTCGAGCGCCAGCTCGCGCACGCCCCCCTGCAGGAAGTAGCCCGTGGGGTAGGCCTCGGGCACGACGGCCACGTCGACGCCTTCGTCCCTGAGGCCCAGGAGGGCCTGCTGCAGGTGCTCGAGGTTGCGCCCGATCCGGCCCTTCTCGGGCTTCAGTTGCAGGATTGCGTGGCGGACCATACCCCTTCAGGATACCCCGCGCTACAATGAGAGCCACAGACCCCACCGGGGAAAAGGAGGCCGTCATGGCAACGGTACGCCAGATGCTGGACAAGAAGGGGCACGAGGTCTACACGGTGGCTCCCGACGTCACCGTCTTCGAGGCGCTGGAAAAGATGGCCGAGTACAACGTGGGGGCGCTGCCGGTCGTGGACGCCTCGGGCCAGATCGTGGGCCTGTTCTCGGAGCGCGACTACGCGCGCAAGGTGATCCTGCGCGGGAAGGCCTCCAAGGACATTCC
This sequence comes from Oceanithermus profundus DSM 14977, assembly GCF_000183745.1. Classification (NCBI taxonomy): domain Bacteria; kingdom Thermotogati; phylum Deinococcota; class Deinococci; order Thermales; family Thermaceae; genus Oceanithermus; species Oceanithermus profundus. The sequence continues at coordinate 351,784 of NC_014761.1, forward strand.
CGTGAGCGAGATCATGAGCACCCACGTCCTCTACATCACCCCCGAGACCACGGACTGGCAGTGCATGGCCCTGATGACCGACAAGCGGGTGCGTCACCTGCCGGTGCTCGAGGAGGGCCGGCTGGTCGGCTTCATCTCGATCGGCGACGTGGTCAAGTCGATCATGGACGAGCAGAAGTTCCACATCGAGCAGCTCGAACAGTACATTCAGCGCGGGATGAGCTAGGCCCGCTGCGCGAGCCAGCCGGCGATCCGCTCCGCCCCCTCGCGGGCGTGGCGGTCGAGCAGGAAGTCGTGGCCGCCGCGCACGGTGACGAGCTCCTTGTCCTCCGACGCCAGCCCCTCGAGGTAGCGGCGCACCGCCGTGCGTGCGATGACCTTGTCCCCCTCCGCCCGCACCACCAGGGCCGGCGCGCGCACCGACCGCAACCAGGCCGGCGTGCGGCGGACGAGCGCGAGCAGCTCCACCAGCGCCGGGCTGGGGAAGTGCGGGTAGTTGGGGTTTTGCGCCTTCAGCTCCGGGTCCTCGATCGAGTCGGTGCCGGGCAGGCGCGGCAGCAGCCAGGTCAGGTAGGGCACCAGGGGAACCAGCGGGTTCCCGAGCCCCAGGGCGGGAACCGCGGCCACCAGCGCGCGCGGCGGCCGCTCCGCGGCCAGCGCCGCCGCCAGCAGGGCCCCCATCGAGAGGCCGACGAGCGCGTAGTCCTCGAGGTCCGCAGCGGCGTCCCGCACCTGGCGGAGCCAGTCGTCGGCGCGCACCCCCCGCAGGTCCTCGGGGCGGGTGCCGTGCCCCGCGAGGGTGACGAAACGCACCGCGAAGCCGCGTTCCTCGAGGATTTCGGGCAGGGGACCCCAGACCCGCGTCGGGTGCGAGGTGAAGCCGTGGATGAGCAGTACCGGGTTCACGCCCCCATTATCCCCCGCGAAGCCCGACGGGGTGAGAGTTCCATGTAAAGTTAGTGTTAATCTAAAGGGAGCTGTACGCGACGTTCGTTCTCGGAGGCAACGTGCTCAAAGGCAACCTCTCAGAATTCCCTCTGGGTACCCTCATCCAAACCCTGGCCGCCGCGGGCCGCAGCGGGGTCTTGGTCGTGCAGCCCCCTTGGCTCGAAGGACGGGTCGCCCTCAAGGAGGGCGGCCTCTACGCGGCGCGCGCGGGGGCGCGGCGCGGCTGGGCGGCGCTGGAGCTCCTGGCGGGGCTGCCGCGCGCCCCGTTCGTCTTCGACGACACGATTCCGCTGCCGTCCGAGCCCAACCTCAACCTGCCCCTGGAGGCGGCGCTCGCGCGGATGCTCGCGGTGGGCGACCGCTGGTCGGGGCTCGTGCACCTTCCCGGCGACTGGCAGGTGGAGCTGGCGCTTTCGCGCAAGAGCGGCGAGATGAAGCTGACGCCGGTGATGCTCCAGGTGCTGGGGCTGGTCGAAGGGCGTTCCATCGCGCGCATCCTCGAGGAGGCCGAGGCGCCGCCGGTCGAGGTGGCCGAGGCCCTGGACCGGATGCTGGGCGAGGGGGTGCTGGAGCTGCGCACTCCCAGCGAGATGCGCGGCGAGGAGCTGGTCGCCCTTAGCTTCTACGGCAAGGAGACCGGGGTGGCCTACGTCGACGAGGCCCTCCACCGCGAGTGGCAGAAGCTGCTGCCGCACCCCTTCGGCGTGCGCGTCCGGTCGCCGCGGGGGCAGGAGGCCTTCTTTCAGGTGCGCCCCCGGGCCGACATCCCGGGGCGGATCATGCTGCACGACAAGGACCTGCGCAAGCTGCGCGCGGGGCGCGGTATCAAACTGAGCGTACAACCCGAGCTGACCACGGTCGGCTGAGGGGAGGGGACGATGAACGTAATGGAGTGGATCAACCAGATCAACGGCTGGGTGTGGGGCTTCGAGATGATGCTCGTCTTCCTGGCGGTCGGCCTCTACCTGACCATCCGTTCGGGCTTCATCCAGTTCGCCCGCATCGGCGTCATCTTCCGGGAGACCCTGGGCGCCATCCGCGAGCGCACCCTCGGCAGCGGCGGGGAGATCTCGCCCTTCCAGGCCACCATGATCGCCATGGGGGCCACGATCGGCATCGGCAACATCGTGGGCGTGACCGCGGCCATCCTGGCCGGCGGCCCCGGCGCCATCTTCTGGATGTGGATCGCCGCGCTGGTGGGCATGGCGACCAAGTTCGCCGAGGCCACCCTGGCCGTGCACTTCCGCCGCCAGTTCGCCGACGGGTCGGTCTCGGGCGGTCCCATGTACTACATCGCCCGCGGGCTGGGCCTCCCCTGGCTCGGCGGCCTATTCGCCGTCTTCGCCGCGGTGGCGGCGTTCGGCATCGGCAACGTGGTGCAGGTGAGCGCGATCGCCGGCACCCTCGAGACCCAGCTCCACATCGCCCCCGCCTGGACCGGCCTGCTGGCCGGCCTGGTGGTGGCGGTGGTGCTCGCGGGCGGGGTGCGGCGCATCGCCTACTTCGCCCAGGCCCTGGTGCCGCTGATGATCCTCTTCTACCTGATCCTCGCGGTCGCGGTGCTGGCCCTCAACGCCGCGGGGATCTGGCCGGCGCTGCGCTCGATCTTCGAGAGCGCTTTCAGCCTCCAGGCCGGTTTCGGCGGCGCCGTGGGGGTGGCCACGATCGAGATGATCAAGGCCGGCGTGGGCCGCGGCATCTTCTCCAACGAGGCCGGGCTCGGCTCCGCGGCCATCGCCCACGCCCAGGCCCAGGTGGACCACCCGGTGCGGCAGGGGTTCTGGGGGGTGATGGAGGTCTTCGTCGACAGCATCGTGATCAACACCTTCACCGCGCTCGTCGTTCTCTCCACCGGCGCCTGGATGGCCGGCGGCACCCCGTACGAGGTGCTGGGCCAGGGCTTCGGCGGCATCGTCTCCGCCCAGGCGCTGCTGGCCGTGGCGCTGGCGCTCTTCGCCTTCACCACCCTGATCTCCTGGGCCTTCTACGGCGAAGAGTCGGCGACCTTCCTCTTCGGCGAGGGCATTCGCTGGCCCTACCGGCTGGCCTACGTGGTCATGGCCTTCGTGGGCGGCCTGGGCAGCTTCACCACGCTGATCAAGCTTTCCGACACCATGAACGGCCTCATGGCCATCCCCAACCTGATCGCGCTGGTGCTGTTGGGCGGCGTGGTGGCCAAGCTGACGCGCGGCTTCTTCTCGGGTGAGCCCTGGACCCCGCCGAAGTAGCCTTCGCCCCTCCCGAGCCGCGGCCACCCGGCCGCGGCTTTTGTATGCTGCAAGGGTGAAGCGCATCGTCGTGGGGGTCAGCGGAGCGTCGGGGATGCCCTACGCCCGCAACCTGCTGGGTCAGCTCGCGGTTCGTGAGGGCGTCGAGGTCCACCTCATCGTCAGCCGCGGGGCGCTCCGGGTCTACGCCCGGGAAGGGGGCGACCCCGCGGAGCTGGCGGCGCACGCCGACGTGGTCTACGATCCCGACGACCTGGGCGCGGCCCCGGCCTCGGGCAGCTTCCCCACCGCCGGCATGGTCGTGGTGCCGGCGAGCGCCACCACCGTGGGCAAACTGGCCGCCGGCATCGCCGACAACCTGCTGCTCCGGGCCGCCTACGTGCACCTCAAGGAGCGGCGGCCCCTCGTGGTGGTGCCGCGGGAGGCGCCCCTGCCGGAGGTGACGCTCGAGGCTCTGCTCAAGCTGGCCCGGGCGGGCGCCGTGGTCCTCCCGGCGAGCCCCGGCTTCTACCACCGGCCCGAGACGATCGAAGACCTGCTTGGCTTCGTTTCCCAACGCATCCTCGACCATCTGGGCCTCGAGGGCGACGGGGCGCGCTGGGGAGGTTAGGGTGCCCCCGTCCACGACCGTCTCCGTCCTCGTCCCCGCCGCCGGCCAGGGCACGCGGCTGGGGCGCGGCCCCAAGGCCTTCGTGCGGGTGGGGGGCCGCACCCTGCTCGAATGGGTGCTCGAAGCCTTCGCCTGGGCCGACGAGGTGCGCGTGGCCCTGCCGCCCGAGGCCGAGCCGCCTGCGGCGCCGGCCAACGTCCGCTTTCTCGAGGGCGGGGAGGAGCGCCAGGAGAGCGTGGCGCGGCTGCTCCAGGGGGCCCGGGGCGACGTGGTGCTCGTGCACGACGCGGCCCGCCCCTTCGTGGTTCCCGCGGTCGTGGACCGGCTGCTGCAGGCCGTCGCCGCGGGTGGGGCGGCGGTGCCGGTGGTGCCGGTGCCCGACACCCTGATCGAGCCCGAGGAGGGCCGCTACGGGCCCGCGCTCGACCGCGGCCGCTACGCGCTGGTGCAGACCCCCCAGGCCTTCTTCCGCGAGCTGCTCGCCGAGGCCCACCAGCTCGCCCGCGCCCGGGGCCTGCTGGCCACCGACGAGGCCCAGCTGGTGCGGGCGCTGGGCTACCCCGTCGAGCTGGTTCCCGGTGACCGCCGCATGTTCAAGGTCACCTTCCCCGAAGACCTGGCCCTGGCCGAGGCCCTGGCCCGCACGTGGGACCGGCGTCCGGTTTGACCCGGCGGCCGGCGCCGCGCGGTCTGGAGTGGAGGCGCGAAGGTTCCGCGGTTGAACCCGGCGACCGGGGAGTGGGAAACGAAGCTCCGGGACCAAGAGCCCTGAGCCCCCGTTCCGCACCGGCCGCCTAGCGCGCGAAAACCCGCGTTTGGTGCGGTTGTGGGCTGGAAAGCCAGCAAAAGGAACCGCCCTTCCCGCGGGAAGGGCGGCAACGGTTCATCCCCTTACGGGGCTTTTCTTTTTGCGACAGGGCGATTCTCGGCCCCGTCTACGACGGCGTTCGCGCCACTTGACCGGATATATGGAAAATTCTAAGGCCCTTTTGGCCGTTTTTCGGGGCAAAAAATGCGAAATATGCGATAAGCATCGGGGTGGATAATGGACCGGCCGTCTCGGGCGCACCTAAACCCTCGAAAAAACCAGATTGTCAAGGTCTATTCGAGCCTAAAACGGTCCGTACCGGCACGTTCTAGCATGTAAAATCCGGGCGCGCCGACCCTGGACCTCATTCGGCCCCCGCTAAGATCCTGCCTCTGGGCGTCGTCCTGTGGGCCGACCGCCGCTTGCAGAAAAACCGCTCCTGTTGTACCATCTTTCTTGCTGAGCGCCTGGTGCACGCGGGAGTAGCTCAGTTGGTAGAGCACAACCTTGCCAAGGTTGGGGTCGCGGGTTCGAGTCCCGTCTCCCGCTCCAGAAGAGCCCCCGGTTCCGGGGGCTTTCCTTGTGCGTCCCGGGCGGGGCCTGCGTATAATGGCGCGGGCGCGGCGGCGCCCAGCAAAGGAAGCGAAGCGATGAGCACACCCGAACAGCTGCGCGAGACCCAGTACAACGCGACCGTCGTCAGCAAGATCATGGTCACCCCCAACCTGATGATCCTGCGGGCGGTCACCGACGAACCTCGCGCCGAGTTTTCGGCGGGGCAGTACACCACCCTGGGCCGTTTCGGTTTCGAGCCGCGCTCGGCCAACTCCGACGACGAGTTCAAGCCGGCGCCGCCCGACAAGCTGATCCGCCGGGCCTACTCGATCGCCTCCGCGCGCCACGAGACGCGCGAGTTCGAGTTCTACATCACCCAGGTGAAGTCGGGTCAGCTAACCCCGCGCCTCTTCGCCCTCGAGGTGGGCGACCGCCTCTTCGTGGGCGACCGCATCGTCGGCAGCTTCCGGCTTTCCGACGTCCCACCCGAGCAGGACATCCTCATGATCGCCACCGGCACCGGCATCACCCCGTTCATCAGCTTCCTGCGCTCCCACGTCGCCGAGCGGCCCCAGAGCCGCATGGTGGTGGTTCAGGGGGCCTCGCACCAGCGCGACCTGGGGTACTACGCCGAGCTGGCCTTCCTGCGCAACGCCTTTCCCAACTTCCACTACCTCCCGACGCTCACCGACGCCGACGCCACCTGGAACGGCCACCGCATGTGGATCGAAGAGATGCTGGCGTCGGGCGAGATCGAGAAGGCGAGCGGGATCGCGCTCGATCCCGAGCGGACCCACGTCTACCTCTGCGGTAACCCGAAGATGGTCGAAAACGTCGCGGCCTGGCTGGAGACCAACGCCGGCTACCGCAAGGCCAAGGGCCGCGAACCCGGCGAGCTGTACATCGAAGAGTACTGAGCCCGCCCTCACGCCCGCGCGCCGCCGAGTTTCGGCGGCGCGCGGGTAGGGACGGTGGGCGCTCAGCGCTGGGGTTCGATGATGACCTTCATCGAGTCGCCGCCGGCGGCGGTCAGCTCGAAGCCCTTCTGCGTCTCGGCGAGCGGCAGACGGTGGGTGATCAGGTCCTCCACCGGCACCCGCCGGGCCCGGATCAGCTCCAGCGCCTCGGCCAGGTCGCGCGGCGCGGCGGCGTAGGTGGAGAGCAGCTTGACCTGCTTCTTCCAGAAGGGGAAGACGTCGAACGCCACCTTGGTGCCCGGGGCCATGATGCCGTAGAGCAGCACGGTGCCGCCCTTCCTGACCGTCTGCATGGCTTGGTCGAAGAGCGCCGGCGCGGCGGCGGTGGGGATGACGTAGTCCACGCCCTCGCCGTTCGTTTCCTCGAGCACCCGCTGCACCACGTCCTCGCGGGTGGCGTGGAGGGCCACCTCGGCCCCCGACCTGCGCGCCATCTCGAGCCGGAAGTCGTTGATGTCGGTGGCGATGATCTTCCCGGCGCCGTAGGCGCGGGCGGTGCGGATGACGAGCTGGCCTGAGAGCCCGCTCCCCAGCACCAGCACGCTGCGCGCGGGCTCGAACCCCATCACCCGCAGGCCCCGCACCACGCAACCCAAGGGCTCGGTGAAGCTGCCCTCCTCGTAGCTCACCGAGTCGGGCAGCTTGAGCACCCCCCGGGTCTCGACGTTGATCGCGGGCACCCTCACGTACTCGGCGAAGCCCCCCGGGTCGTACGTGGTGTTGCTGATCAGGGGGCAAAGCGAGTGCTGGCCGCGCTGGCAGTATTCGCAGCGGCCGCAGGGCACGTGGTGGGTGGCGGTCACGCGGTCGCCGGGCTGGAACCCGGTCACGCCCTCGCCGACGGCCACGATGTCGCCGGCGATCTCGTGCCCCAGCACCAGCGGCGCCTTCTTGATGCGGTACCACTCCATCACGTCGGAGCCGCAGATGCCGCTGGCGACGATCTTGATGAGCACCTCGCCGGGCCCGATCTCGGGGACCGGCTGCTCCTCCAGGCGCACGTCGTGGTTGTTGTAGTACATGGCTACGCGCACGGCGGCCTCCTTCGCGGCCGGGGGCGGGCCGCCCCCGGCGCGGTCGCTAGTTGCCCTTGAGCTCCTGGTAGTAGGCGTAGGCGTCCTCGACGCTGCCGTCTTCGTGCACCAGCTTGGCCAGCGCCCGCATCATCGCCACCGGGTCGTCGGCCTGGAAGACGTTGCGGCCCATGTCCACGCCGATGGCGCCGGCGTCGAGGGCGTCGCGGGCCATCTGCAGCGCGTCGCGCTCGGGGATCTTCTTGCCGCCGGCGATGACCACCGGGACCAGGCTGGTCTCGATGACGCGTTCGAAGTTCTCGCAGTAGTAGGTTTTCACCAGGCGCGCGCCCAGCTCGCCAACCATGCGGGTGGCGAGGCTGAGGTAGCGGGCGTCGCGGTCGAGGCCGCGGCCCACGGCCACCACGCCCAGGGTGGGGATGCCGTAGCGCTCGGCGGCGTCCACCATCTTGGAGAATTCCAGGATGGTGTCGCGCTCACTCGCCGGCGTGCCCACCATCACCGAGAAGGCCACGAAGGCGGCGTTCATGCGCACGGCCTCCTCGATGCCCACCGAGATGCCCTCGTGCAGCAGGTCCTCGTTGAGGATGCTGGTGCCGCTGGAGACGCGCAGCGAGATGGGCTTCTTCAGCTTGGGATCCACGGCGTTGCGCAGGGCTCCGCGGGTGAGCATGAGGGCGTCGGCGTAGTCGATCGCCGGGTGGATGGCCTTGTACATGTCTTCGAGGCCCGTCGTCGGCCCCATGAAGTAGCCGTGGTCCACCGCGAAGAAGATGGTGCGCCCGCTCTTTTCGTTGAAGACGCTGTGGTAGCGGTTCTTCATGCCCCAGTCCATGTTGAGTTCTCGCATGTCCTTCCTCCTATCCTTTCCGTCCGAAGGCCGTATGGAACGCTTGGATGTTCTCCTCGGGTCCGGCGCCCTTGAAGACCGCCGAGCCCGAAACCACCACGTCGGCGCCGCTGGCGGCGACCTCGGCCGCGTTGGTCAGATCGATGCCGCCGTCGACGCCGATGCGGACGCCGCTCACCCCCAGGTCGTCGAGCTTCCGGCGCAGCTGCGCGACCTTGCGCAGCGTACCGCGAACGAAGCCGCCGCCCGGGAAGCCCGGGTCCACGGCCACGAAGAGGACGAGGTCGATTTCGTCGACCAGCGCCACCACGCCGCTGATGTGGGTCCCGGGGTTCAGGGCCACGCCCGCCCTGGCTCCCACGCGCTTGGCCTCGGCCACCGCCCGGTGCAGGTGCGGCCCCGCCTCGGCGTGGACGGTGATCCAGTCCGCCCCCTCGAAGGCGGCCACGTGCCGCTCGGGGTTTTGCACCATCAGGTGCACGTCCAGCGGCAGGCTGGTAAGGCGGCGCACCGCCCTGAAGAGGGCGACGTCGCCCAGGATCTGCGGGGCGAAGACGCCGTCCATCACGTCGAGGTGGATCCAGTCCGCCCCGGCTTCCTCGAGCCGCGCCAGCTCCTCGGCCAGCCGCCCCAGGTCGGCCGCGAGCACGCCCACCGAAAGCAGGGTCTCAGGCATGAACCCTTTCCGCCTCCTCCCGCATGACGTCGAGGAACCGGTCGATGTTCGCGATCTCGTCCATCTCCTTGATCCAGCGGCGCCCCACCTGGATGGCGAAGCGCTCGGCCACGGCGCGCTTTTCCGGATCCTCGATGCTGGAGATGTCCCAGACGCTGACGATGCCCATCATGCGCCGGAGCGCCTTGGTGCCGGCGATGCCCACCATGTCGCGGAAGATGCCGGCGAGGTAGTCCTTGCGGAAGCGGGCGAAGTCGGCTTCGCCGCCCGGGTAGTCCCAGTAGTCCGCGGGCATGAGGTCGCCCTCGGGGTGCGCGACCCAGAGGTTCTCGAACTTCTGGGCGAACCGCTCCCAGATCTGCTTCATCGTCTCCATGAGCCAGGCCTGGTAGTCGGCGCGCTCTTCCGGGTCGGGGGTGTGGGCGTAGTGGGAGGCGTAGCTGAGCATCAGGTTCTGCAGCACCGCGGCCACGTCGTACCCCGCCGGCCCCACGAAGGCGAACTCGGGGTCGATGACCCGGGTCTCTTCCTGGTTGATCATGATTGAGCCGGTGTGCAGGTCGGCGTGGATCAGCGACTGCGCATGGTTCATGTAGCCTTCCTTCAGCCAGGCCACGCGCTCCTTGAGCTCGCCGTCGCGGCGGACCTCCTGCACCAGGTCGTCGAGCAGCGGGTTCCAGTTGTTCTCGGGCGATTCTTTGAAGGGGTTGGTGTAGACGAAGTCCTCCTGCAGCTTGCGCAGATGGGGGTTCATGAAGCGCTCCACGAGCGCCTTCTTCTCCTCACCCTTCAGGTAGAGGTCGGAGGTGTGGAAGAGGGTGTTCGCTAGGAAGGTGGCGATGTCCTCGGCGAAGTTCGGGAACTTGACCCGACGGACCAGCGGCTTGCGCATGATCTCGTGGCGGTTCAGGTTCTCCATCATCAGCGTGGACATCTCGTAGTCGTGGTCGTAGACCTGTGGCGCCAGCCCGGGGGCGTACTTGTTGTGGAGCTTGAGCGCCTCGGTCTCGTAGATGACGCGGTCGCGGGTGAGCGGCCAGTCCTCGCCGACGACGCGCAGGTAGGGGAGCGCCTGCTTGACCACCAGGGTGTGCACCGGGTTCTCGCGGCTCTGGACCACGAAGACCAGGTTGAGGTTGCCGTCCCCGACCTCCTGGACGTCGTAGGTCTCGTCCGGCGGCAGGATCCCGGCCAGCGCCGGCCGGCCCTTCAGGTAGTCGAGGAGCGTTTCGGGGGTGAGCGGTTGGTAGGCCACGGTTACCTCCTTTCGGGGTAGAGCTCGAGCAGGCCCGCTTCGCTGGCGGCGGCGATGCCGCGCTCGGTGATGAGGCCTTTCACCAGCCGGGCCGGGGTGACGTCGAAGCCGTAGTTGGCGGCGGGGCTTTCGGGCGGGGTGAGGAGGACGCGCTTGACCTCGCCGTCGGAGAGCCCCTGGATGTACTTGACCTCCTCCTCGCCGCGCTGCTCGATGGGGATCTCGGCGACGCCGTCGCAGATCGACCAGTCGAGGGTGCTGCTGGGCAGCGCCACGTAGAAGGGTACGCCGTTGTCGGCGGCGGCCAGGGCCTTGAGGTAGGTGCCGATCTTGTTGGCCACGTCGCCGCAGCGGGTCACCCGGTCGGCGCCTGTGATCACCAGGTCCACCAGGCCGTGCTGCATCAGGTGCCCGCCCACGTTGTCGGCCACCACGGTGTGGGGCACGCCCTGCTGCACCAGTTCCCAGGCCGTCAGCCGCGCGCCCTGGTTGCGGGGCCGGGTCTCGTCCACCCAGACGTGGATGGGGATGCCGCGCTTCTGCGCCTCGTACATGGGCGCGGTGGCGGTGCCGTAGTCCACGAAGGCGAGCCAGCCGGCGTTGCAGTGGGTGAGGATGTGGACGGTATCGCCCTTCTTCTCGTAGATCTCCTCGATGATCTTCACCCCGTGCTCGCCGATGCGGCGGCAGAACTCGGCGTCCTCGTCGGCGATGGCCTGGGCGGTGTCGTGCGCGACCCGCACCCCTTCCGCGGGGGTCCGGGCGCGGCCGGTGATCTCGCGCAGCTGGCGGTCCACGGCCCACTCGAGGTTGACCGCGGTGGGGCGGGTCTTCTTGAGCTTCTCGCCTGCCGCCTGCAGGTAGCCCAGGAAGGCTTCCATCGAAGCCTGCGGGGCCTCGAGCGCCGCCAGGTACATGCCCCAGCCGGCGGCCGCGCCGATCAGCCCGGCGCCGCGCAGGTGCATTTCCTTGATCGCCCGGGCCATGGCGTCGCTGCTCGCCAGGTCTTCGATCACGAACGCGTGGGGTAGGGGCCGCTGGTCGATGATCTGCACCACCCGGTCGTCGCCGGGTTTGAGCCAGATCGTGCGGTAGTGCTCGCCGCCTACGTTCACCTCATGCTTCCTTTCTGCCCGCGAAGAGGATGTTGAACACCAGCGCCGCGAGCAAGATGACGCCGGTGATCAGGGTCTTCATGTAGATGTCCACCGAAACCTGGTCGAGGCCGTTGCGCAGCACCCCCAGGATCAAGAGCCCCACGATCGTCTGGGGGATGCCGCCCACGCCCCCGAAGAGCGAGGTGCCGCCGAGCACCACCGCGCCGATGGCGTCGATGAGCATGCCGTCGAAGGCGGTGGGGGTGGCGCTGCCGAGGCGGCCGATGCCCACCACGCCGGCGAGGCCGGCGGTGAGCGCCCCGATGACCATCACCGCGGTGACCACGCCCCGGGTGTTCACCCCGGCCAGCTCGGCGGCCTTGGGGTTGGCGCCGGTCATGTAGACGTACCGGCCGAAGCGGGTGTACTTGAGCACCAGGTGGCCGACCAGGAGGGTGAGCGCGGCGACGATGACCAGCCACTTGACCCCGAGGATGCGGCCGCTGCCCAGGGTCTCCGAGAGCGGCGGCAGGTCGAAGAGGATGCGGCCGCGCGTCAGGTAGAGGCTGAGGCCCGAGGCGATGAGCGACATGGCCAGGGTGACCATGAACGAGGGGATGCCGAGCCGTGCGGTGCCCACGCCGTTGATCCAGCCCAGCGCGCCCGCGGCCAGCAGCGCCGCGACGATGGGCCAGGGCTGGGGCAGGTGGCCGGCGGTGTAGTAGGCCGCCACCACCCCGGCGAAGGTGGCCATGTAGGAGACCGAGAGGTCGATCTGGGCGGTGAGCAGCACGAAGGTGATGCCCGTGCCCATGATGGCCAGCAGCGCGACCTGGTTGAGGATGTTGGCGGCGTTCTCCAGCGTGAGGAAGCTGTCGGAGTAGACCGAGAAGAACAGGATCAGCGCCAGCAGCGTCCAGACCGGGGCGAACTCGCGGCTCTTGGCCAGAAAGGTCCGCCAGCGGCCGGAGGGGTTGGGGGAGTCGTGGGGTTCGTTTGCCATGGCGTTACCTCGCTTCGGCCAGCTCGCCGGCGGCGGCGTGCAGCAGCTGTTCCTTGGTCACGGTCTCGCCCACGAACTCGCGCACGATGCGGCCCTTGGCCATCACCAAAATGCGCTCGCTCGCGGCCAGCACCGTCTCGGGTTCCGAGGAGATGAGCAGCACGCCCACGCCGGCCTGGCTGAGTTCACGCAGGATCTTCATCACCTCTTCCTTGGCCCCGACGTCCATGCCGCGCGTGGGCTCGCTGACGACGAAGACCTTCGGGGGTTCCACCAGCCAGCGGGCGATGGCCACCTTCTGCTGGTTGCCGCCGCTGAGGAAGACGACCTCCTTGAGCGGATCGGGCGGGCGCACGCCGACGCGGCGGATCACCTCGTCGGTCACGGCGACCTCGCGGGGGATCTGCGGCACCAGCCCGGAGATCTGCGCCAGCCAGGGCAGGGTTACGTTTTGGTAAATTGGTTTCTCCAAAAACAGCCCGGTGCGCCGGGAAGGGGGCACGTAGGCGACGCCGCGGTCGATGGCCCGCCGCGGTCCGACGCCGACCGGCCGTCCTTCCAGGAGGATCCGGCCCGCGGCGGGCTTGAGCAGGCCGTACACCGCCTCGCCCAGCTCGAAGTGGCCCGAGCCGATCAGGCCGTAAAGGCCCAGGATCTCCCCGGGATGGAGCTCGAGGCGAACGTCGGTGAAGGTGCGCGGCCGCGTCAGGCCCTCCACGACGAGCACCGGCTCCGAGGCGGCGTGGCGGTCGACGACGGTGCGGCCGCCCATGTAGGACTCTTCGAAGAAGGCGGCCTCCTTGCCCAGCATGAGCCGGACGAGTTCTTGTTTGTCGGTGGCCCCGGCCTCGAGCGTGGCGATCTTGCGCCCGTCGCGCAGCACCGTGACCCGGTCGGCCACCCAGGTGACCTCCTCGAGAAAATGGGAGATGTAGACCACGGCCTTGCCGGCGCGCGCCAGGTTGCGCGTCAGCTCGAGCAGGTGGCGGGTCTCCATGGGGCTGAGGGCGCTGGTGGGCTCGTCCATGATGATCAGCTCGGCCCCCGAGGTGAGGGCGCGGGCGATCTCGGTGAGCTGGTGCACGCCCAGCGGGTAGCGCTCGAGCGGCTCGCGGACGTTCACGTGCGCGAAACCCAGCTCGGCCAGGATGGCCTCGGCCTCGCGGAAGATCCGCGGCCAGTCCACCACCCCGCCGGAGAGCGGCTGACGCCCCAGGAAGATGTTCTCGGCGACGGTCAGCTCGGGCATCACGCTCAACTCCTGGTGGATCATGGCGATGCCCAGGTCGAGGGCGTGGCGCGGGTTCTTGAGCCGCACCGTCCGGCCCTGCCAGACCATCTCCCCCTCGTAGTCGGGGATGACGCCGGCGAGGATCTTCATCATCGTGGACTTGCCCGCGCCGTTCTCGCCGACGAGGGCGTGCACCTCGCCGCGGCGCACGTCGAAGTCGATGTCCGAAAGGGCCTGGATGCCGCCGAAGCGCTTGGCGACGTGGTGGAGCTCGAGCAGGGGTGCGGTCGTTTCCATGTCGGGGAGGCGCCCCCGGCCCCGCGGGGCCGGGGGCCGGGGAGGCTAGGCCAGGAAGTGCTTCTCCTGCCAGAGCAGGCCGGGGCCGGCGCCGATGCCGTAGCCCTTGAGCAGCCAGGGCTTGTCGGTCTTCTCCTTGCTCGGGGGCAGGATGGCGGGGCCGTCGGCGAGGATGAACTCGGGGATGTCCTTGCCCGGTTGCTCCTTGAGCATGGCCGCGTAGTACCCCGCGACCAGCGCGCCCCAGTGGATGCGCGCCGAGGAGTTGCGGGCGGTGGCGTGCAGCTTGCCGTCGAGCACCGCCTGGACCGCGGGGGGCATGCCGTCGATGCCGCCGAGGACGATCTCGTTCTCGCGGCCGGCGTTCTTGATCACGTGGTAGGCGGCCAGCGCCATGTCGTCGTTGTGGAAGAAGGCGGCGTCGATCTTCTTGTAGCGGTTGAGGAGGTTCTCCCAAAGCTGCGCCACCTTGGCCACGTCCCAGTCGGCGGGCGACTCGTCGATCACCTTGATATCGGGGTAGCGCTTGACCACGTTGTAAAAGCCCTGCGCCCGCCCCTGGGCCCCGGTGTGGCCCAGCGAGCCCTGGGTCATGACGATGTTGCCCTTGCCGCCGATGGCGTCCACCAGAGCCTGCGTAACCTGCTCGGCCATCCAGACGTTGTCGGGGGCGATGAAGGTGTGCTGCTTGATCTTGCCCCAGGGGGCGAGCATGGTGTCCATGGCGATGACCGGGATGCCCTTGTCGATCATCTTCTGCACCGGCTCCACCAGCGAGCCGATCGAGAGCGACTGAATGGCGACGAAGTCCCAGTCCTTGGCGGCCATGGCGTCCACGGCGGCGCGCTGCTTGGCGACGTCGAGCTGCCCGTCGTACCAGTGGATCTCCACGCCCAGCCACTCGCCCCACTGCTCGACGGTGTCCTTGCCCTGGGCGCACCAGGTGGCCTGGAGGCCGGCGTTGGAGAAGGCGGCCTTGAGGGGCCGGTTCTTGCCTTCGGCGGCGCGCACGGTCTGCAGGAAGGCAGGGCCGGCGACGATGCCCATCGAGGCGAGGGCGCTTTGGATCATGAATTTACGGCGGCTGAGGTCGGGTTTACCCATTTGGAACCACTCCTTCGGTCGCACCGCGGGGGTGCGGTGAATGCAAAAGGGATTTCAGGCCGAACGGTCCGGTGCGGTTGGTCGCGCTCTCACCTCCCTCCGTGCTCACAGGGTCTTTCGGGACAGGGCCTCCCAGATGCGCCGCTCGTCGGAGTCGGCGGTCTTGAGGCGGCGCATGCTCAGCGCGACGTAGATCGTCTCGACGATGGCGATCTGGGCGATGCGCGACGAGGCGGCTTCCGGGCGCAGTTCGTGGTAGCTGGAGTAGAGGGTGACGTCGGCCTGCTGGGTGATGGGCGACGAGAGCGAGCCGGTGATGGCCACGGTGGCGGCCCCGTGCTTCTTGGCCTCCTCGAGCGTGAGCACGGGGTCGGTCGAGGCCCCGGTCTGGGAGATGCCGACCACCACGTCGTCCGGCCCCAGGAGGGCGGCGTGCATGAGCTGCAGGTAGGAGTCGGTCTGGATCCAGACGGGCAGGCCCAGGCGGAAGAGGCGGTTGTAGAAGGTTTGGGCGATGGGTGCGGAGGTGCCCACGCCGATGATCAGGGTGCGCTTGGCGCCGTCGATGAGGTCGACGACGCGTTCGATGCCGGCCGTGTCGAGGCTCTGCAGGGTCTCCAGCAGCGCCCGGTTGGCGGCGGCGAAGACCTTCTGCGCGATCTCGCGGGGGCCGTCGGAGGGGTCGACGGTCTCGTGGATGAACTGCACCGGCGAGGCCAGGTCCTGGGTGAGGGCCACCTTGAAGTCGAGGTAGCCGCGGTAGCCGATGGCGCGGCAGAAGCGCAGCACCGAGGGGTCGCTCACCCCCGCCTGCTGGGCCAGCTTGGCCAGCGGCATGTGGATGACCTGTTCCGGGTGCTCGCGCACGTAGTCGGCCACCCGCCGTTCCGAGGGCGAGAGCTTGTCGTAGAAGCTGTTGATGCGTGAGAGTACCCTTGCGTTCGTTCCCATTGTGTAGTCCCACTACCTCTGGGTTGTAGTGATTGTACCCCGGGGCGGGGCCGCTGTCAACGGCGGGTATAGGCTGATGGGGTGGGGTTGGACGTGCGTTTTCCCGAGAGCCTCGAGGCCCGCCTGATTCGGCGGGAGAACCGCTTCGTGGTGCGGGCCCGGAGCGAGGGCCGGGAGCTGCGGCTGCACCTGCCCAACACCGGCCGGCTCGCCTGGCTGGCGCCGGAGGCGCGGCTGCGCTACCTGCCGCGCTCGGGCGGGCGCACCGAGGGGCGGGTGCTGCTGGCGCGGGACGGGGCGGTCTGGGCGCTGCTCGACTCGGCGTACGCCGAGGCGGGGCTGCCGCGGCTGCTCGAGCGCTGGGGCTGGGGGTTCGTCTCCGCCCAGCCGCGGGTGGAGGGGAGCCGGCTCGACGCCCTCGTCCGCGACGAAGCGGGGCGCGAGCGGCTCTTGGAGCTCAAGTCGGTCACCCACGTGGAAGCGGGCGGCGCCTGCTTCCCCGACGCCCCCTCGGCGCGGGCCCTGCGGCACCTGCAGCTGCTCGTCCGGCACCGGGGGGCGCTCGTCTTCGCGGTGCTGCGGGCCGACGCCGAGCGGTTCGCCCCCTGCCCGGTCGACCCCGCCTTCGGCCGCGCGCTCTGCCGGGCGCTCGAGGCCGGCCTCTGGGCGCGGGCGGTGCGGGCGCGCGTCGAGCCTGCGGGCCTCGTATGGGACGCAGAGCTCCCCCTATACTGTGGAGCGTGACGCGCGCGAGGAGGCCCGCAACGTGATCCCCGAAGGGACCCGCTACTACCTGCCGCCCGAGGCGCAGGCGCGGCTGCAGCTGACGGCGCGCTGGCGCGAGCTCTTCGCCGCCTGGGGCTACGCGCCCGTGGAGCTGCCGGCGCTGGAAATCTTCGACCCCGCCCATCCGCTGGCGGAGCGCGCCTTCAAGCTGGTGGACAAGAGCGGCCGGGTGCTGGCGCTGCGCTCGGAGTTCACCACCGCGCTGGTGCGGATGGCGCAGACGCAGGACCTGGGGCCGGCGCCCCAGCGGCTGCAGTACGCCGGGCGGCTGTGGCTGCGCGACAGCGAGGTGGGGCTGGGGCGCATGCGCGAGTTCGCGCAGGTGGGCGTCGAGGTCTTCGGGGCCTCCTCGCCCCGGATCGACGCCGAGTTGATCGCGCTCGCGGCCGAGGCGCTGGCGGCGGCGGGGCTCGCGGGGGCGCGCATCGAGGTGGGCCTCCCCGCCTTCGTGGCCGACCTGCTCGACGCCACCGGCCTGGAGCCGGAACCGGTGCGGCGGCTCCACGCCGCCATCGACCGCAAGAACACCCCGGAGCTGGCCGAGCGGCTCGAGCGCTACGGGGTGCGCGGGGCGCTGGCGGAGGCGCTTCTGGCGTTGCCCGACCTCTTCGGAGGGCGCGAGGTGCTGGCGGCGGCGCGGCGGCACGCGGTGAGCGAGCGGGCGCGCATCGACCTCGACTGGCTCGAGGAGGTGCTGGCGCTCTTGCCCGCGGGGGTCGAGCCGCTCTTCGACCTGGGCATGGCCCGGGCCTACGACTACTACTCGGGCATCCACTTCCGCGCCTACACCCCCGACTTCGGCCTGCCCCTCCTCGGCGGCGGCCGCTACGACGGCGCGGGGGTGCCCTTCGCCGCCGGGTTCGCGTTGGGGCTCGAGCGCGTGCTCGAGGCCGCCGGGCGGCCCGCGGCCGCGCCGGTGCCGGACGCGCTGGCGCTGGACGCGGCCACGGCCCGCGCCCTGCGCGCGCAGGGCCTCGTGGTGGAGCTCGCCTGGACCGACGACCTGGACGAACTCCGGGCCTACGCCCACGCCCGCGGGATCCCCCGCATCGCCGGCCCCGAAGGCGAGGTGCGGCCGTGACCTTCTCCAGCTTCGACTGGGTGGTGGCCCTGCCCAAGGGGCGGATGATGCAGGACGCCTACCGCATCTTCGCGCGCGCGGGCTACCCGCTGCCCGCGGCCGCCGGCGAACGCGAGCTGTGGCACGCAGGGGAGGGGGTGGCCGTGCTCGAGCTGCGCGGCGGCGACGTGCCCACCTACGTCGACCTGGGGATCGCCGACGTGGGCGTGGCCGGGCGCGACGTGCTGCTCGAGGCCGGGCGCGACCTCTACGAACCGGTGGACCTGGGGTTCGGCGCCTGCCGGCTCTCGCTCATCCGCCGGCCGGGCGACGGGGCCCCGGTGCGGCGGGTGGCGAGCAAGTACCCGCGGTTTACCCAGGCCTGGCTGCGCTCGCGGGGCCTGGTGGCCGACGTGGTCAAGCTCTCGGGCAACGTCGAGCTGGCGGTGCTCACGGGCCTGGCCGACGCGGTGGTGGACGTGGTGCAGACCGGCAGCACGATCCGCGCCGCCGGCCTCGTCGAGGTGGAGGTGCTGGCGCACTCGAGCGCCCGCCTGGTCGTGAACCGGAGCGCCCTCAAGCTCAAGCGCGCCGTTCTCTGGCCCTTGATCGAGCGCCTCCGCGAGGCGGCGCGGGCCGGCGGCGGGGCCGACCCCCGGTAGAATGCCCTCGTGACGCCCGAGCGCTACCGCCGCCTCAGGGACGTGCTGGACAAGCGCCAGCCCGACCTGACGGTCCTGATGGAGAACGTCCACAAGCCCCACAACCTCTCGGCCATCCTGCGCACCGCCGACGCGGTGGGCGTCTACGAGGCCCACGCGGTCAACCCCACCGGTGGGGTGCCGACCTTCCACGACACCTCCGGCGGCAGCGAGAAGTGGGTCTACCTGCGGGTGCACCCGAACGTCGAGGCGGCCCTCGAACACCTGAAGGGGCGGGGCTTCACCGTCTACGCCGCCAACCTCTCGGAGCGCGCGGTGGACTACCGCGAGGTCGACTACACCCGCCCCTCGGCGGTGCTCCTGGGCGCGGAGAAGTGGGGGGTGAGCCCGCGCGCCGCCGAGCTCGCCGACGCCGACGTCATCATCCCCATGATGGGCATGGTCCAGAGCCTCAACGTTTCGGTGGCCGCCGCGGTGATCCTCTTCGAGGCGCAGTGCCAGCGGCTCGCCGCCGGCCTCTACGCGCGGCCGCGGCTCGACCCCGAGACCTACCGACGCACCCTCTTCGAGTGGGCCTACCCGCGCGAGGCCGCGGTGCTGCGGCGGCAGGGGCTGCCCTACCCGCCGCTGGACGAAGAGGGCCGCATCGTTTGACGCGCCGCCCCGGGGGCGGCGCGCCGTCATGGGGGATGCCGGCGTCTACTGCAGCGAGAAGCCGTACGGGTCGCTGCTGACCATGTAGCCGCTCTCGCTCAGCGGGGCGCCGAAGAAGGTGGCCAACAGGATAAGCATGGGCGGGGTCTGGCCCGCGGCCGTCAGCTGGTCGAGGTCGCCCTCGAGCAGTCCGTCGAGGCGGAAGGCGACCACCTGCCAGGTGTAGGGGTTGGTGCCGTAGCTCGCGCCGAAGGGGCTCAGGTCGGGCAGCACGAACTCGCTCCCCGCGGTGTAGACGGTGAGGTTGAGGTCGCCGCTGAAGGCGAGCATCGTGATCGCCCCGTCCGGGGGCTGCCAGCGGAAGGGCGCGTCGGCGGCGATGCTGGCCCCGTCGCTGGGCTCGAGAAGGGCGACGGGATCGTAGAGGGCCAGGGTGTGCGCGGTCGCGGAGGTCGGGACGCCCGTCCAGCGGACGCTGAACAGCTGGCTGCCGCCCGAGGCGGCGGCGTAGAGCACCGTCCGGGCGGCGGCGAGGGTGGGGCTGCGCACGGTGAACTGGGCGCCGGCAGGGCTGGTGTCCTGGTAGGTGACGATGGCAAGCCCCCAGACGTCCGGAGCGGCGAAGCGGACGCCCGCGGCCTGGATCGAGGGGTTCAGCCCCGTGGGGATGTCGGTGGTGACGGTGAGGTCGTGGGTGCCGGAGATGGGGGTGAGCAGGACGTCCACGTTCGCCAGGTTGTCACCGGTCGCCAGGTTGAGGTCTGCGTGGGTGCCGTACCCCGCGAAGTCCTGCGCGTTCCCGTTCGCGTCCTCGCTCCACTCGAGCGCGTAGACGGCGGCGCTGGCTACGGGCTGAAGGAGCTTGACGTTGAGGCTGTAGCTGGTCGTGCTGCCGGGCGCCGTCACGCTGGTGTAGCCCAGGGCGTGGTCCGAGACGACCTGCACGCCGACGGTGTCGCCCGACGTCGTGCTTTGGACGTCCCCGCTCACGTCCGCGCTGTACGACCCCGTGCTGTCGTTCACGAAGACGTAGGGATCGGTGCGCGTGAGACCCTGGTAGACAACAAAGTCGTTGCTCTTCTGTTCCACGATCAGGGTGTAGGGCGTGGTGATCCCGTCGAACGAAAAGCGGCCGCTGCCGTCGGTGGTGACCACCGACTGTCCGGGCACGAGCACGCGGATCCCCGGCACCGGCAGGCCGTTCGAGTTCACGACGACGCCCGTTATCTGCACCGTCGCCACCTTGGGGGCCCCGCAGGCGGCGAGCAGCGCGGCCGCCAGGACCGCGAGGGCAAGAAGCTTCCATTTCATCGCGCTTCACCTCCAGCTTGAGGCTAGCGGCGAAGCGTCACAAGAGCGTCACAAGCCCCTGCGGTTCGGTAAAGAAACGCCGTTCGGCTAGGGGGCGGGCTCGAGCGCCTTGACGAGTTCCAGCAGCTCGCGGTGATCGCGGATGCGGGCCGTGGGCTCGGGCCCGGGCTCGCCGGCGTGGTCATCCCCGAAGAGCACCGCGTGCCGGTACCCGGTGCGGCGGGCGCCGGCGATGTCGGTGCGCGGGTGGTCGCCGGTGTGCAGCGCCGCTGAGGGCTCCACCCCCAGCGCCTCGAGGGCGGTCAGGAAGGCGCGCGGGTCGGGTTTGAAGACCCGCGTCTCGTCGGAAAAGGAGAAGGCGGAGAAGTAGGGGAGCAGCCCCTCGCGGTCGAGGTAATGGCGCAGCATCGCCCCGCCCGAGACCCCGGTGTCGGAGACGATGGCCAGCTTGTAGTGGCGCGCCAGCTCGGGCAGCGCCTCGTGCACCCCGGGGCGGACGACCAGGTCGGCGTCGCGCCCGGTCTCGGCCAGCGCCCGGGCGGTGCGGCGCACGAGGTCGGGGTCGTAGCGCACGCCCAGCAGCTTGAAGGCGTAGGCCACCCGGTCCTCGAGGGCCATGAAGACCCCGGCGCGCCAGGCGTCGTTAAACTTGCGGGTCGCCTGGCTCCAGGCGTCGCGCACCTCGGCCTCGCCCGCGGGCACGCCGGCCTCGTCGCTGGCGGCCAGCAGGATCTCGTAACGCTCGGGCAGCACCTGAGCGGCGTAGTTCGGCCCCTCGACCATCAAGGTTCCCCAGAAGTCAAAGGTCATCGCCTTCATGCTTCACCTCGCTTGAGCCCTGCGCGGCCTGCCGGGGCGGCCCCGCCCCGCCGCGCCTCGGGGCGGGCGCCCGTTGAGGGTAAACACGGCCCGACCGGCACGTAGGGGACGTCCGGTGCGGCGGTCTACCGAAGGCGGCTTTGGATTATTTTACAACCCGAAGCGGGCGTAGATCGTGTCCACGTGCCGCAGGTAGTGGGCGGGGTCGAAGGCCGCGGCCAGCTCCTCGGGGGTGAGCGGGTTTTCCGGGTCGGCGGCCAGCAGCTCGGCCAGGTCGCGCCCCTCCTCCCAGCACTTCATGGCGTTTCGCTGCACCAGGCGGTAGGCGCGGTCGCGCTCCAGCCCCTTCTCGATGAGCAGGTTCAGCACCCGCTGGCTGTAGACGAGGCCGCGGGTGAGCGCGAGGTTCCGCTGGATGCGGTCCTCGTGCACCACCAGCCCCCGCAGCACCCGGGTGAGGCGGCGGGTGAGGTAGTGGGCCAGGGTGGTGGAATCGGGCAGGATCACCCGCTCCACCGAGGAGTGGCTGATGTCGCGTTCGTGCCACAGGGCCACGTTCTCGAGGGCGGCCTGCAGGTTCGACTTGAGCAGGCGGGCGAGGCCGGAGACGTTCTCGAGCGCCACCGGGTTCTTCTTGTGGGGCATCGAGCTCGAGCCCGTCTGCCCCGTACGGAAGGGCTCGCTGACCTCGAGCACCTCGGTGCGGGCGAGGTGGCGCAGCTCGACGGCGGCGCGCTCGAGGTTGGCGCCGAAGACCGCGAGCGCCGCCAGCACCTCGGCGTGTCGGTCGCGCGGGGCCACCTGGGTACTCACCGGCTCGGGTACGAGGCCCAGGCGTTCGGCCACGTAGGCCTCCACCTCGGGCGGGGTGTGGGCGTAGTTGCCCACCGAGCCGCTCACCACCGCGGTGGCGATGGCCTCGCGGGCGCGGCGAAGGCGTTCGCGGTCGCGCAGCCCCGCGGCGTAGAAGCTCAGGAAGCGCAGGCCGAAGGCCGTCGGCTCGGCGTGCACCCCGTGGGTGCGGCCCACGGCGGGGGTGCGCTTGTAGCGCACGGCGAGGTCGGCGAGCGCCGCGAGGAGCCCTTCCAGCTCGGCCAGGACGAGGTCCAGCGCCTCGGCGAGCAGCCGGTTCTGGGCGGTGTCCACCACGTCGGAGCTGGTGAGGCCGTAGTGGAGGTAGCGCCGCACCGCCGCGTCGCCGCTGCGCTCCGCCAGGGCGCGCACGAAGGCGACCACGTCGTGGTGGGTCTCGGCCTCGATCGCCGCCACCCGCTCGCTGAACTCGGGTTCGAAGTCGCCGGCGGGCAGGGCCCGCGCCAGCTTCTCGGCCACGCCCGCGGGGACGGCCCCCAGGCCTTCCCAGGCCTCCAGCGCCAGGCGCTCGACCTCGGCCCAGACGCGGAAGCGGTGTTCGGGCGACCACAGGGCCGCCATCTCCGGGGTCTGGTAGCGCGCGATCATCGGCCCCAGCCTAGCACGCAGGCTGCGCTGTCGGCTGGACGACGTCGCCGGCCCGGCGCAGGGCGCAGGGTGGAGGGGAGGAGGAAGGACATGACCAACGCCACGACCCCGACCCACCGAACCGTACGCGGCCTGATCGCGGGCCTCGTCGCCGCGATCCCCATGGGGGCGCTGACGATGATGCTCGGCCTCGCCGTAGGCCTGGGCTTCGTCGAGCCCCTGCGCCTGATCGCCAGCGCGCTGCTGGGGGAGGCCGCCCTGAACGGGGCGTTCCCGGTGCTGTTGGGCCTGATGCTGCACATGGCGACCGGCGCGCTGCTGGGGGCCCTGTACGCCTGGATCGTGCGGCCCGCCGCCAGCACCCCCGCCGCGGGGATCGTCTACGGGCTGGGCGTCTGGGCGGTGGCCGCGCTGGTTCAGGGCGCCGCCGCCCCGCTGCTCGCCCAGAACCTGCCGGGCTGGATCTTCGCCCTGGCCCACCTGGTCTACGGCCTGTCGCTCGCCGCGCTGCTGCGGCGCTAGCCGGAGGCGCAGGGGACCGGGGGGTTCAGCCCCCCGGTCCTTCTTCCCCGGGCGGCGGCCGGAGCGCGCGGTCCAGCGGCTCGGGCTCGGGGCCCTCGTCCTCGCCCAGGTCGGCGCGAAAGCGCCGGAGCGCCGGGGCCAGGCGGCTTTGGAAGCTGCCCACGGCGCGGTTGTAGGCGGTCACGCTCTTCTCGAGCCCTCGCCCCACCTCGGCGAGCGCGGCGGTGAGGGTGTCCAGGCGCTCGATCAGCACCCGCCCCGAGTCGGCGATGCGCCGGGCGTTCTCGCTGAGGGCCTGCTGCTGCCAGCCGTAGGCCACCGCCTTGAGCAAGGCCACCAGGGTGACCGGCCCGGCGGGCAGCACCTTCTGGGCGAGGGCGTCGTCGAGCAGGCGGCCGTCGGACTCGAAGGCCGCGGCCAGCGCGGCCTCGCTGGGCACGAAGACGACGACCAGGTCGGGGGCGGGGTCGAAGGCCTTCCAGTAGGCCTTGGCGGCCAGCTCCTTGATGCGCGCCCGCAGCGCCCGGGCGTGCTCGCTCAGCTTGGCGGCGCGCTCCGCGTCGCCCGCGGCCTCGAGCGCGGCCAGGTAGGCGGCCAGCGGGGCCTTGGCGTCCACCGGCAGCACCGCGCCCCCGGGCAGGCGCACGACCAGGTCGGGCCGGCCCGCGGGGGTGTGCACCTGGACGTCGAAGTCCACGTGGGCCGTCATCCCCGCGAGTTCGACGACGCGGCGCAGCTGCAGCTCGCCCCACTGGCCGCGCGCGCTCGAGCTCCGGAGCGCCTGACCCAGCGTCGTCGTCGCCCGCTCCAGCGTCCGCTGCTGCTCGGCAAGGGTGCGCAGCTGCTCGGCGAGGCGGCCGTAGGCGCCCTCGCGCTTCTCCTCCAGGGCCCGCACCTGCGCCTCCAGCCGCGCCAGGTGCTCGCGCAACGGCCCCACGAGCCCCGCGAGCTCGGCCTTGTGGGTGCTGAGCCGCCCGCCCAGCTGGTCTTCCAGACGGCCCAGAAGCTCGGCGCTGCGCTCGGCCAGGCTGCGGGCGCTTTGCTCCAGGTTGCGGTGCGAGAGGGCGACGAAGGCGTCGGCGAGCTCGCCCTTGGCCCCTTCGATCCAGGCGTTCTTGGTCCGTTCGGCCTCCAGCTCGGCGCGCGCCCGTTCGAGCTCGCGCACCAGCGCCCGTTCGCGCCGCGTCCAGACCGAACCGCGCCAGGCGGCCAGCGCCCCGGCGAGCGCCAGCCCCATCAGGAAGGCGAGCGTCAGGTGCAGCGCGGTGTAGGCGGGCTCCACGCCCTCACCTTACCGGAAGGTAGCGCGGGCGACGGTGGTCCGCGGCCCGCGGCGCTAGGCTGGAGGCGGGAGGGAAAGAGATGAAGATCACCGCGACGAAGGACGGGCCCTACCTGGTGCCCACGGGCGGACGCGCCGCCATTGACGGCGAGGTCATCGAAAAAGCGCAGGTGGCGCTCTGCCGCTGCGGCCACTCGCAGAACAAGCCGTTCTGCGACGGCAGCCACAAGGCGGCGGGGTTCGAGGCGCCGGCCGCGACGGTCGAGCTCGAGCTGGGCTAGCCCGCGCGCGCCGGGCATACTGAGGGGGTGCGAAGGCTCACCCCCGAGGCCGTGCGCTTCCTCTCCGGCCCGGCCGCCCAGGCCGAGCTGGCGGCGCTGGCCGAAGGGCCGCTCGACCCCCTGACCACCCTTGCCGCGCTGCGCAAGCGCTGGAGCGCGGACGAGGCGGCCTGGCTCTACGACCAGGTGCGCCTGCGGCGCAAGGCGCGGGCGAAGTTCCCCCAGGCGGACGCCCTGCTCTTCGAGGCCGAGGCGCTCGAGCAGGCGAGCGCTGGACCGATGGCGCGCTGGCGGGCGGAGCATGTCTTCGCTCCCTACGCGCGGGTCGCCGACCTGGGCGCGGGGATCGGCGGCGACGCGCTGGCGCTGGCGCTGGTGGGCAAACGGGTGCTGGCCGTCGAGCGCGACCCGGTGCGGGCGGCGCTGCTGGAGCACAACGCCGCCGCTTTGGGCCTGGCGGACCGCTTGCGGGTGGTGCGCGCCGACTGGCGGACGCTCGAACTGGACGTGGAAGCGGCCTTCGCCGACCCGGCGCGGCGCAGCGGCGGGCGCCGGACCGTGCGCCTCGACGCGATGGAGCCGCCGCTTTCCGACCTCGAGCGGCTCTCAGGCCGCCTGCCGGCGGTGGCCGTCAAGCTGGCCCCGGCGCTCGACAAGGCCGAACTTCCCGCGCGGGCGGGTCTGGGCTTCGTCTCGCTCGCGGGCGAGCTGAAGGAGGCGCTGGCCGGTTTCGGCGAGCTGGCGGCGCCCGAGCCCTGGGCGGCGGTGCTGCCCGCGGGGGTCCGGCTCTCGGGCCCCGAGGGCCCCGAGCGGACCGGTCCGGTGGGGGCCTGCCTCTACGAGCCCGACCCCGCGGTGATACGCGCCGGTCTGGTGCGGCGGCTCGCGGCCGAGCTGGACGCCTGGCAGCTCGACCCGCAGGTGGCCTACCTGAGCGCGGACGCCCCCCGGAGCACGCCGTTGGCGCGCGGCTGGCGGGTGCTCGAGCACGGCCCCTTCCGGCAGAAAGCGGTCGCCGCCTGGCTGGCCGCCCACGGCGCCGGCGCGGTGGAGGTGAAGCGCCGCCGCAGCCCCATCGAGCCCGCGGTGCTCGAAAAGAAGCTGAAGGCCGCCCTCGCCCGCGGCGGCCCGACCCTCACCCTTTTCCTCACCCGGATCGCCGGCCGCCCCTGGGCGGTCCTGGGCCGGCCGCTCTAGCTACTCGCCGGCCGCCCGGGCGATCTGCTGCGCCAGCCCCTGCTCGCGTTCGAGGAAGCGGGGGCTGTAAACGCGTACGGCCTCGCCGCCGCCGCGGTGGCCGCCGGTGGCCCAGACGAGGTAGTTCCCGGCGAGGGGCCCGTCTTCGATCTTGAAGACGAGGAAGTTGCCGCCCTCGCCCAGGATGCGCACCTTGCCCAGCTCCTCGGGCTGGATCGGGGGGCCCTGAGCGCCGGGTTCGAGGTGCACCATCCAGGTTTCTGGATCGGTGGGGTGCTTGGAGAGGAAGACGGTCTGCAGGGTGCGGTCCGCGAGGTTCAGGTCCACGTACTCGTAGATGCGGTCGCCCTCGTTGGGCGCGCCTTCGGGGGCGGCGCCCGACTGGGCCAGGGGGAAGCGGTTGGGTTCTTGGACCAGGCGCTCGAGCTCGCCCACCCAGGCTCCGGCGCGGCCCGGGATCAGGTGTTCGGGAATGGGCGGGGCCGCCCCGGGCGCGTCCTCCTTGGCCACTGCCGCGTCCTCGGGAACGCCCGTTTCCGGTGCGGCCGCCTCCATGGCCGCGGCGGGGGCGCGGTCGGAGGCGAGCACCGTGCCCACCGGCTCCTCGGAGCCGCCGGGCCAGAGGCCGAAGGCGGCCAGCGCCAGGCCGGTGACCACCCCCAGCACCGCGGGCGACGACCAGCGCCGCGAGAACAGCGCCATCAGCGCGCTGAGCAGGACGAGAACGAGCCCAATGACGACCAGGTTCATGCGGCCCATTCTACGGCAGGCCCGCCGGGGCATCCGCCCGCGCTAGAGTGCGGGTATGGAACGCTTCGAGGTGCGTACCCGCTCCCGCAACCAGATGGTGAAGATCACCGCCCAGGTCGAGGCGGCCGTGCGTGCGCTGGGCCTCACCGAGGGCGCGGTGCTCGTCTACTCGCCGCACACCACCGCGGGCGTGGTGGTGCAGGAGGGGGCCGACCCCGACGTGGCCCACGACCTGCTGGCGCGGCTGGCCGAGCTGGTCCCGCACCGCCACCCCGCCGACCGCCACGCCGAGGGCAACAGCGACGCCCACCTCAAGACCGCGCTGGTGGGCCACGCCCAGCTGCTGCCCGTGAGCGGAGGTCGGCTGGCGCTGGGGACCTGGCAGCAGGTCTTCCTGGCCGAGTTCGATGGCCCGCGCACGCGGCAGGTGTGGGTGGTAAAGGTGGGCAGTGGGATGTAGGAGGTGGGATGTAGGAGGTCGGTTTGCGATGGTCGTCGGTGCAGGTCCGTAGTACGTCGTAGGGTCGGACCTGCGTGTCCGCCCGGCTTGCGGTCTGTGGCCTGTAGCGGGCCCGTCAACGGCAACTGAATCTCGGCTTCCCCCAGCATGGACCCTGAATCAAGTTCAGGGCAGGCCCTGAATCAAGTTCAGGGCAGGCCCTGAATCGAGTTCAGGGCAGGCTCCCGGATCTCGGCAACCTTCGGTCGCCTCGTCCGGGGATACGAGAAAATCAGGAAGCAGGAGGTGGGGTGAGGAGACGGGCCTTCTCGAAAAGCCCGTTGACGAGGCTGTAAACGGCATATTAATAACGAAAGGAGATCTCCCCACATCCCACACCCGACATCCCACATCCTGATTCATCCCACACCCCGGCGAAGCCGACCCATCGGGCCCATGCCGCACCCGGAATCCACGGTTGAGCCGCCGCGAAATGAAAACTCCCTCCCCTTGGGGAGGGTCGGGGAGGGGGTTGTTGGCACTGACGAAGCCAAACGTCCGCCATCTGGATCGTGGCCAACCCACCTCCCACCCCCTACACCCCACGCCCTGCTTCGCCTCCGCCGGTGGAAGGTCGCCCGCCCCTTAGGCCAGCATCCAGGCGAGCAGGCCCGCGGCGGCGGTGGCCACGGCGTTGTTGACGTCGTTCGTCCACCCGCCCAGGCGTTCTTCCAGGGGGCCGGTCAGGGTGTCGAGCACGGCGCCCAAGACGCCGGCAGCGAAGACCGCGGCGCGGTGCTCGCCGCCGAAGGGAAGCGCCACCAGCGCCGCGCCCAGCACGAGCGCCAGCGTGCCCGGCAGGCTGACGGCGGCGTTGGTGCCGCTCGGCACCCGGCCGCGGCCGGGGCGCCAGGCCCAGGGGGCGCGGCCCCCGAGCTCGCTGGCCAGGGTGTCGGCCAGCGCCGCGGCCACCGCCCCGTAGAAGAAGACGGGGCCCAGCAGCACCCCGCCCAACCCCGCGGGCAGGCCGTTGGCGAGCACCTGCAGGGGTTCGCGGCCCCCGCGGTCGCGCGAGCGCGGATTCCCCCGCGCAGCCAGGCTGCCGAGGGCCACGAAGAGCAAGAGCGCGGCGGCGGTGCCCGGTCCGCCGGCCCACCAGGCGAGCGCGCCCACGAGCGCGGCGGCCAGCCCGGCTCGCGGACGGAGCCAGCCCAGGGCCACGGTCACCCCGCCCAGCACCGCGCCGAGTGCGGGTCCGGCGGCGTAGAAGAGCAGTTGTTTCGGGTCCATCAGCCGCGGCGGACGACGCGCACGTCGGGGATCTCGCGCAGGGCCTGCTTGTAGCGCATGAGTTCTTCTTCGTCCTTGACCTCGAGCCGGATGCGCATCCGCGCCACGTGGCCGCTCACCTGGGTGTCGGCCCCCAGCACGCTCTTGCCGAGGCCGGCGAAGACGTCCATCACGTCGCGCAGCAGGCCGGGGCGGTCGGAGGCTTCGAGGTGGATCTCGACGACGAAGTGGCCGGTCTTGCCGGTGTCCCAGCTGGCAGCGATGCAGCGCTCGGGCTCGGTGCGCAGCAGCCGCTGCATGTTGGGGCAGTCGGCGCGGTGGACGGTGACGCCGCGGCCGCGGGTGACGTAGCCCAGAATGACGTCGCCGCGCACCGGTTTGCAGCAGCTGGCCAGCTTGATGGGGGCTTGGAGGTGCCCTTCGAGCAGGATGCCGCTGGGGCGCGGCGGGGTCTTGGGCGCCGGTTTGGGCTTCTCGCGCAGCTCGCCCGGAACGAGGATGCGGGCGATCTGATGGGGCGTGACCCGGCTTTGTGCGAGCGCCAGGTAGACGTCTTCGGGGCTCTTCGGCACGTTCAGCTTCTCGGCGGCGCGCTCCAGCTCCGCTTCGCTCGGGAGGCGCAGCCCCCGGCGCTTGAAGTACTTCTCCAGGGTGCGCTGGCCCTTGGCGAGCAGTTCGTCGCGCTCGGCGGCGCGGAAGAAGTGGCGGATCTTCTGGCGGGCCGAGCGGGAGTGGGCGAAGTTGAGCCAATCCTTGCTGGGCCCGGGCGAGCTCTTGGAGGTGAGGATCTCGACGATGTCGCCGTTCCTCAGCTCATAGCTGAGCGGCACGATCTTGCCGCCCACCTTGGCCCCGATCATGCGGTGCCCCACCTCGGTGTGGATGTGGTAGGCGAAGTCCACCGGGGTGGACCCCTTGGGCAGGTCGATGACCCGCCCCTTGGGGGTGAAGACGAAGACGCGGCCCGAGAGCAGGTCGTGCTGTACGGCCTCGACGAAGTCGCGGCTGGTGGTGAAGTCGCGCTGCCACTCCTGGAGCAGCTCGATCCACTTCACCCGCCGCTTTAGCTGGTTGGGGTCGGTGAGCCCTTCCTTGTAGAGCCAGTGGGCGGCGACGCCGTACTCGGCGACGCGGTGCATCTCCCGGGTGCGGATCTGCACCTCGAGCGGCAGACCGCCCGGGGTGATGACGGTGGTGTGCAGCGACTGGTAGCCGTTGGGCTTGGGCTGGGCGATGTAGTCCTTGACGCGGCCGGGGATGGGCGGCCAGAGCGCGTGGACCAATCCCAGGACGTGGTAGCAAACCTGTTTTTCGCGGGAGGCGGCCTCTTCGGGGCTGGCCACCGGTTTGGGGTCGAGGATGACGCGCAGGGCCAGCAGGTCGTAGATCTGCTCGAGCGTCTTCTCCTCGCGCTGCATCTTCTTCCAGATCGAGAAGAGGTGCTTGGTCCGGCCCGAGACCGAGAAGCCGTCGACCGAGAGGCCGAGCACGTAGTCGTTCTCGAGGGCGTGCTCGAGCGCGCCCTTGGCGTTGTCCACCACCTCGCGGTGCGCCTGGCTGTGGTGGGCCAGCCGCTCCACCAGCGCGGCGTACTCTTCGGGGTGCAGGTAGCGGAAGGCCAGGTCCTCGAGCTCCAGCTTGATCTGCCCGATGCCCAGGCGGTGGGCCATGGGCGCGAAGATCTCGAGCGTCTCCTTGCTGATCCGCCGCTGCTTCTCGGGCGGCATGAACTCGAGGGTGCGCATGTTGTGGGTGCGGTCGGCGAGCTTGACGATGATGATGCGCAGGTCGCGGGTCATGGCGATGAACATCTGCCGCAGGTTCTCGGCCTGCTGGTCCTCGACGCTCGTCGCCATCTTGGAGAGCTTGGAGACCTTGGTCTCGCCCTCGACGATGCGGGCCACGTCCTCACCGAAGCGCTGGCGGATCGTCTCGAAGCTCACCGACTCCACGTCCTCGACGGTGTCGTGCAGCAGCCCGGCGATGAGGGAGTCCGGATCCATCTGCAGCTCGGCGAGGATCTCGGTAACGGCCACGGGGTGGGTGATGTAGGGCTCCCCCGACCGGCGGAACTGGCCCTCGTGGGCCCGGTAGGCGAAGTCCAGGGCTTCGCGCACGCGCACGCGCGCCTCCTCGGGCAGGTAGTCGAGCTTGGGCTCGAGCTGCTGCCAGAGGACGGTGGGGGTGATCGTGACCGTTTCCATCGTGCGCCTGCGTATTCTCCAGTCTAGCACGCGTATGCAGAAACCCTGAATAAAGCAAGACCCCGCCCGGAGGCGGGGCGCGGCCCTGCCGAAGCAGGGGAGGGTTGGTGCCGGGAAGGGGACTTGAACCCCTACGGCCTAAGCGGCCACTAGCCCCTCAAGCTAGCGCGTCTACCAATTCCGCCATCCCGGCGCGTAGCGCGCAAGATTCATGGTATCGAGCCGCCGGCGGGGTGTCAAGCGCACCCCAGCACCTCACGCAGCTGCTCGGGGCTGAGGTTTCCTCCGCTCAGCACGACGCCCACGCGCCGGCCGCGCAGCCCGTCCGCGTGCTTCCGTGCGGCCGCCAGCGCGGCCGCACCCGCGCCCTCGGCCAGGTTGCGGGTGTGTTCGAGGTAGAGCCGCACCGCCGCCTGGATCTCGGCGTCGCTGACGAGCACGAAGTCGTCGAGCAGCGCCCGCAGGATGCGCTGGGGAAGCTCGAAGGGGGTTCCGGTGGCCAGCCCCTCGGCGAAGGTGCGTGCGGGCGCTTCCACCGGCCGCCCCTGCTTCCAGCTCAGGTAGGCCGCGGGCGCGCCTTCCGCCTGAACGCCGACGACGCGCATTCCCGGCCGCAGCGCCTTGGCCACGATCGTCGCCCCCGCCGCCCCGCTGCCGCCCCCGACGGGCACGAAGAGGACGTCCAGCTCGGGCTGCGCCTCCAGCATCTCGAAGGTGAGGGTGCCGACCCCCGCGATCAGGTCGGGTTCGTTGCCGCTGTGGATGTAGCGGTAGCCGCGCCGCGCCGCCTCCTCTTCCACCCAGAGCCGGGCGTCGTCGTAGTTTTTGCCGTGAAAGACCACCTCGGCCCCCAGGTCGCGCATCGCCTGCACCTTGGTGGGGTTGGCCCCCTCGGGCACCGCTACGATGGCCCGCACCCCGAAGAGGCGGGCGGCGAAGGCCACCGACTGGCCGTGGTTGCCGGTGCTGGCGGCGATCACCCCCGCCGCCTGCTGCTTGGAGGGCATGCGGGCGATCAGGTTGACCCCGCCGCGCACCTTGAACGCGCCCACGGGCTGGTGGTTCTCGTGCTTGACCCAGACCTCGAGCCCCAGCTCCCGGTCCAGCGAAGGGTAGCGGTGGGTGGGCGTCGGCCGCAGGTAGGGGGCGATCCGCCGCCGGGCGGCCAGCACGTCGGCGAGGGTCACGGGCAGGTCGTCACGGGTCACGAAGCACCTCGCTAGCGCACTTCCAGCCTTCCCAGCCAGTTGACGCCGTCGTAGTCGAGGTCGTTGGCGAAGCGAATCGCGTATTCGGCGCGGTCCGGCAGCGCCGGGTCGCGCACGGCCACGCCCAGGCGCCAGGCGCCCGCAGGCGGGGCCGTGAGGCCCTCGGCGGCGAAGGTCAGGCGCTCTCCTGGGGCCACCCGGCGCAGGTCGAAGCCGAGCGGCCGCTCCACGGTCCGGTCGCCCTGCCGCAACACGAGCGCCACGTCGTAGCGCCGCTTGAGGCGCGAAAAGCCGTCGTTGCGCACGCTCATCCGGAACTTCCAGCCTTCCCCCGCCGCCGGCGCGGTCCAGGCCGCCTCCTCGACGACCAGCCGGTAGCCCATGCGCGCGGCGACTTCGTCGTAGATCCTGTCCTGCCGCCAGCGATCGAGCATGCCGGGGTGGTAGTCGGCGTTGAGGTAGTCCAGGTGGGCCCGCTCCAGCTCGGCCAGCGCCCGCGCGCCCCGGGCGCGGGCGGGGTCGTCGCGGTCTTCGGCCTCGCAGGTCTCGCCGCCGAAGACCAGGAAGGCGTTCTCGGCGTAGGTGAAGCCGCGCCACTCTGCGATGCGCTCGGGCGGATGGTTCGGGTAGGTGCCCACGTCGTTCGCGCTCGAGAGGAAGCAGTCGTTCAGGTGGGCGATGCGGGCGCGCTTCCGCCGGGCCGCCGGAAGTTCGTCGGCAAACCCGGAAACCGGGTCGGGCGGGGGCGGCGCGTCGCCGTCGCCGCTGAAGTCCACGTCGCCCAGGTAGCGCGCCTTGTCCGCCGGGTAGCGCACCGCCACCGGCACGTCGGTGCCGGCCAGCGCGTCCAGCAGCCGTTCCAGCACGTAGGCCTTCTCGGCCGCGCCCTCGTGGCAGACCTCGGTCGCTTCCCAGCAGTGCCACTCGCCCCAGCGGCCCAGGAAGCCCGCCTGCATCACCGCGATCACGTCGGCGTTGCGCCGCACGATCGGGAGAAGCTGCTCGAGGTGGCGTTGGATCCGGCCCCAGTCGGCGTCGCCGTTTTCGCTGTAGCGGAAGCGCAGGATCAGCTTGAAGCCGCTGGTGCGCACCAGGTCGAAACCGTGCTGCAGGGTGGCGAGTTCGCCTTCCGTCAGGTCGCGGTCCGCCGGCAGCCAGGTTTCGTAGGGGTAGGCCAGGGTGTGGCCGCGGGCCCGCACCGAGGCGTAGACCTCGGCGTCGGGGTGGAAGAGGTCGACGTCGGTGGTGAAGAAGCCGCGGCCGGGGTTCAGGACGTTCTGCCCGGGCGGCAGCGGCGCGGGCGCGACCGCCGTCCAGCCCCCGCCGTCCGGCGCCTGTCCGGAGGTGCAGCCGGTCCAGAGGGCGGCGGCCAGCGCGAGGGTCGCGGCGGTCTTGCGCATGTTCCCCGATTCTACCGGCCGCCGGGGAGCTCGGGGGTGTAGGCGCCGGCCTGTTGGTAGGCGTTGTGCAGCGCGCGGGAGACCCCCAGGCTGTAGGTGTAGAGGCCCACCATGCGCGGGTAGCTCTCCGCTGTGGTGTCCCACAGCATCGCCGCCTGGACCTCCTCGGGGTGGACGCTCAGGTAGCGCTCGAGCCGGCGGGCGAAGGCGCTCTCCACGCCCAGGGCGACGGCGTAGGGGTAGAGGGCGCGCAGCGTCTCCGGGGTGTCCTCGGGCGCCTCGATGCGGCGCAGCTCGGCGGCGTCGGTGGTGCCCAGGTAGCGCGCCAGCCCCTCCAGGTGCCGCCAGGCCTCGGCGCCTTCGCGGGTGAGGGCGGGCAGCGAGCGGGCGCCCCACGCCGCGACCAGCAGCAGCGCCGTGGCGAGCGCGCCGGCGGGAGCGCC
The DNA here is from genome assembly GCF_000183745.1 of Oceanithermus profundus DSM 14977. NCBI lineage: Bacteria > Thermotogati > Deinococcota > Deinococci > Thermales > Thermaceae > Oceanithermus > Oceanithermus profundus. The sequence goes on from NC_014761.1 coordinate 385,177, forward strand.
GGCGGCGAGGCCCAGCCCCAGGCCCCCCAGCAGGGCCGCGAGCAGCACGAGGAGCAGGCCGGCCCCGGCGCGCGCCAGTTCGCGGGGCCGGGCGAGGCCGGGCACCCGCCGGTGGCGTTCCCAGCCCAGGGCGGCGGCCTGCAGCGCCTGAGCGCCGAAGAAGACGTAGCCGAGGGTGAAGAAGCCGGCCAGCAGCGCCGCGTCGGCGTGGCCGTAGGCGAGCCGCGCGGCCAGGGCGAGGGCGAGCGACGCCAGGACGGTGACGGCGCCGACCGCCGCCCCGTTCGGGCGCAGGTAGGGGGCCGCGGCCTTGGCCAGGTTGCGCCCCAGCTCGCTGCGGGCCAGGAGCAGGGTTTCCCCGTTTTCGCGGCCGAGTTCGATCTGCGGACGCCGCCGGGGCACCAGGGCCTCCAGCAGGGCGCGCAGCTCGAGCGGCGGACTCGTCTCCGGCGGACCTGGCGCCCGGTCGATGCGCGGCTTGGGGCCGCCCACCACGTTCACGAAACCCCGCGCCGCCAGCTCGGCCACCGCCGCGGCGAAGACGCGCGCGGTCACGCTGCGGTCGCCCAGGTAAGCGGCCAGCGCCGCGCTCACGCCTTCGGGCGGCCGGAAGCGGGGGATCACCGGCGCGGCCGGGTCGCGCGGGTCTTTGCGAACGGCGAACAGCCCGGCGGCGAGCAGGAGCAGCGCCGCGGCCAGGAGGCCCGTGACCGGGCCGGCGGCCGGAGCGCCCTGCGCGAAGGCGGGGACGATCAAGGCCGGCGTCAGCGCGGCGCCGACGCCCGGGAGGGAAGGAATGCGCACCATCTTGTAATCGTTTTACCACCCGCCGCCGCCCCCGCCGCCTCCGCCGCCGCCCGAGAAGCCACCGGAGAAGCTGCCGGAGCCCGAGCCGGAGGCGGAACCGACCCGCGCGTAGGCCGTTTGCAGCGCCCGCGACACGCCGGTGCTGAACCCGGCGAAGCCAGCGCGGGGCGCCCCGTCCTCGCTGGGGCTCCAGAGCAGCGTCCGCGGGGCCGCCTCGGGGTGGACGCTCAGGTAGCGCTCGAGCCGGCGGGCGAAGGCGCTCTCCACGCCCAGGGCGACGGCGTAGGGGTAGAGGGCGCGCAGCGTCTCCGGGGTGTCCTCGGGCGCCTCGATGCGGCGCAGCTCGGCGGCGTCGGTGGTGCCCAGGTAGCGCGCCAGCCCCAGCAGCTGCCGCCAGACCGCGGCCCCCTCGGGCGTGAGCGCGGGCATCAGGTAGAGGCCGAACGCCCCCACGAGCACCAGCCCCGCCGCCAGCAGCCCTGCGGCCATACCGGCGAAGAGGCCCAGGAAGAGGCCGCCCAGGAGCGGCACCCCGAAGACGAAGAGCAGGCTCCCGCCGGCCCGCAGCAGCTCGGCCAGGGGGCTCACCCCCGGCACGAGCCGGTAGCGCTCCCAGGCCAGCGCCGCGGCGTGCAGCGCCGCGGCGGCGAAGAGCAGGTAGAACAGCACGGCCGCCCCCGCGAAGACGGCGACGCCGAACTCGCCGGCGAGGTGGCCCGCCAGCGCCGCGAGGACCAGCGTGACCGCCCCCGCGCCCGCCAGCGCCGCGGCGTGGTTGGGGCGCAGGTAGGGCGCGGCACGCCGCGCCAGGTTGCGGCCCAGTCCGGAGCGGGCCTCTTGCAGCGTCTCCGCGTGCGCGCGGTCGAGCGCGAGCTGCGGCCGCCGCGCGGGCACCAGCGCCTCCAGCAGGGCGCGCAGCTCGCGCGGTAGGCGTTCGTCGGTCGGCTTGGCGGTGCGGACGAGGCGGGGTTCGGAACCCCCGGAAACCTCGAGGAAGCCCCGCGCCGCCAGCTCGGCCACCGCCGCGGCGAAGGCCCGGGGCGTGAGGCTGCGGTCTTGCAGGTAGGCGGCCAGCGCCGCGCTCACGCCTTCGGGCGGCCGGAACCGGGGAATCACCGGGGCGCCGCCGGGGTCGCGGCCCACGCGCCGCCAGGCCCAGACCTCGAAGAGGACGAGGGCGGCCAGGACGAGGCCGAGCCCCGCCACCAGGGGGTCGAGCGGGGCCTCGTCGACGGGCAGGGCCGCCAGCGGCCAGGCGGCGTAGAGGGTAAGCCCCGACCCCGGCGGCAGCGGGGCGTCGAGGCGGAAGACGAGCGCCTCCGCCTCGGGGCGCAGGGGGGACGAGGCGCGCGAACCCAGGGGCCCGTAGAAGGCCCGCGCCTCCACGGCGTAGGGGTCGAGGCCCGGAGGCAGGACGAGGCGCACGCCCGTGCGCTCGATCGGGAAGCTCCATTCGTTGCCGGTCACGTTCCACTCGAGCGCGCCCCGGCCGGCACGGGCGACGGCGGCGTGTTTGGCGCGGTAGCGCAGGGTGTAGCGGTGCACCCCCAGCGGGGCGAGGGCGTCCGGGGATCCCAGGTAGACGCGCAGGCCCTGGGCCGAGGTCTGGACCCGCCAGGGGATCGGCGCGCCGTCGAGCCGGGCGCCTTCGATCGTGTAGCGCACGGCGGTCGCGGACGCCGCCCCCCAGGCCGCCACGGGCCGCTTCAGCAGGTCGCGGTAGATGCCCCGGCGGATGCGGTCGTGCTCGATGCGCACGGTCAGGTCCTCGGTCACCGCGAGATGGCCGCCGGGCAAGAGCTCCAGCTCGGCCCGGAAGTCGAGGATCGCCTCGCGGGCGCCCGCGAGGCCGAACAGGGTGACCAGCAGCAGGGGCAGGAGCCGGGCTACCACTTCACCTCCGGCGCCCGGGCTTCGGTGGCCAGCGGCAGTTCGAAGTAGCGCGCCGGGGTGAAGCCGAAGCGGCGGGCGACGAGGAGGGTGGGAAACGACTCGAGCAGGGTGTTGTAGATCCGCACGGCCCCGTTGTAGTAGCGCCGCGCCAGCTGCAGTGCCTCCTCCACCTCGACGAGCTGCCGCTGCAGGCTGAGGAAGTTCGCGCTCGCCTTCAGCTCGGGGTAGGCCTCGGCCACCGCGAGCAGCCGTTCGAGCTCGTGGCTCAGCTCGGCCTCCTCCTCCAGGTCGGGCACGTTGCGGCTGCGCAGCCGCGCCACGCGCTCGAGCAGCCCCCGCTCGTGCCGGGCGTAGGCCCCCACGGCGTCGACGAGCATCGGCACCAGGTCGTGCCGGCGCTTGAGCTGCACGTCGATGCCCGACCAGCCCTCCTTGACCGCGTTGCGCGCCGCCACCAGGCGGTTGTAGGTCCAGGCGAGCCAGAGGAGCAGCAGGAGAACGACGAACCAAAGCGCGTAGGCCGTAGGGGTCACGAAGCCATTCTACCGTCGCCGCCGGGGCCGACCGGGCGGTTTCGTGGTAGCGTAAGGCTAGCCCCGCAAGGGGTGACAACTCGGCCTCGAGGTCCCTGGTGCCTGGCGCGCGTAGCCCAGGCTTAAAGTGGGGAAGTCCGGTGAGAGTCCGGCGCTGTCCCGCAACGGTCATGGCTCCCCCAGAGGAGCACGAGCCCGAACACCTGCCAGGGAAGCCCCGCACCCCACGGGGCACCTCTCGCGGAAGGGGGCGGTTAGGGGGCGTCATGCACATGACCCTGAACCCTGCCGCGCGCAGGGTGTTTTCTTTCCCCCACCTCCCGAGCAAGGGGCCGAGGTACGGAGGTGGTTGTATGAAAAAGCTCGTCTTCCTGTTGGCCCTCCTCGCAAGCCTGGCCCTGGCCACGTCCTACCCGCTCGTCGTCACCGACGACCTGGGGCGCACGGTCACGATCCCCGCCGAGCCCCAGCGCATCGTGGTGATGCTGCCCTCGGCCACCGAGACGCTCTGCGCCGTGGGCGCCTGCGACCGGATCGTGGCCACCGACGACTACTCCAACTGGCCCCCCGAGGTGGCGGACAAGCCCAAGGCCGGGGGGCTGTACAACCCCAACGTCGAGCTCATCGCCAGCTTCGAACCCGACCTGGTGGTCACCAGCAAGTACGGCAAGCTCACCGAGGCCCTGGAGCAGCTGGGCCTCACCGTCTACGCGGTCAACACCCAGACCTTCGAGGACATCTTCCGCACCGCCCGCACCCTCGGCGAGCTCGTGAACCGCGAGGCGGAGGCCGAGGCGCTCGTCGCCCGCATCAACCGGGAGGTCTACGCGCTGGAATCGCAGGCGGCCAAGGCGGCCGACCGCCCGACGGTCTACTACGAGATCGACGCCACCCCCTACACCGTGGGCCCCGGCTCCTTCATCGGCGTGCTCATCGCCAAGGCGCGCGGGGTGAACGTGATCCCCGCCGAGCTGGGCCTCTTCCCCAAGATCAGCCCCGAGCTGGTGGTGGAGAAGAACCCCGAGGTGATCGTGCTGGGCGACGCGCCCTACGGCGTGACCGCGGCCAAGATCGCCGAGCGGCCGGGCTGGGCGGCCGTTCAGGCGGTGAAGGACGGCCGCGTCTGCGAACTGACCAAGGAGCAGACCGACGTGGTTCACCGCCCCGGCCCCCGGGTCGCCGAGGGGCTCCGGGTGCTTATCGACTGCTTCCACCCCGGCCTGCTAGGCGAGTAGGCGAAACGTGCGCACGCTCGGCTGGCTGCTCCTGCTCGGCGCCCTCGCCCTGGCCGTGGTGCTGGGGGTGATGGTGGGTGCGGTGCCGCTGGGGCCGGACCGGGTGCTCACCGCGCTCGCCGACGGCCTGACGGGTCGGGCGGTCGACCCCATCGTCTGGCAGATCCGGCTGCCGCGGGTGCTCATGGCGGTCCTGGTGGGGGCGGCGCTTGGCGTTTCGGGAGCCGTCTACCAGGGGTTGTTCCGCAACCCCCTCGCCGACCCCTACCTGATGGGCGCGGCTTCGGGGGCGGCCTTCGGGGCCACGGTGGCGCTCACCCTTACCGGATCGCTCTCGAGCGCCTACGCCCACAGCGTCGCCGAACGCTGGCCCGCGAGCGTGCCCCTCTTCGCCTTCGCGGGCGCGGTGGGCGCGGTGGCGCTGGCCGTCGTCCTCGCCGGCGGGGTGGCGCGGCGGTACAACCTGATCCTCGCGGGGGTGGTCGTGGGCAGCGTGCTGATCGGCCTCACCACCTACCTGATGATGCTCGACGCCGACCGGGTGCGCGCCGTCTTCAGCTACACCCTGGGCAACCTGGCCTTCAGCGGCTGGCCCGACGTGCACCGGCTCGCGGCGTACCTGGCGGTCGCGCTCCTGCCGCTCTTCTTCTTCGGGCGTGCGCTCAACGCGCTGCAGCTGGGCGACGCGGTGGCCCACACGCTGGGGTTGCCGCTCGCCTGGATCAAACTGGGCCTGATCCTGGGGGCGACGCTGGCCACGGCGGCCGCGGTGGCCCAGGTCGGCATCGTCGGGTTCGTGGGGTTGATCGTTCCCCACACGATGCGCCGGTTCGCGGGCGAGGACTACCGGGCGCTCGTGCCCGCGAGCGCGCTCGGCGGGGCGGTGCTCTTGGTGCTGGCCGACCTGCTGGCGCGGATGCTGGTGCGGCCGGCCGAGCTGCCGGTGGGCGTGGTGACGACGCTGCTCGGCGGCCCCTTCTTCCTCTACCTGCTCAGGAGGCAGCGTGCTTGAGGCGCGGGGCCTGCACTTCGGCTACCCGCAGGGGCCGCGGGTGCTGGCGGGGGTGGAGCTGCGGCTCGAGCCCGGAACCTGGCTCGCGGTGCTGGGGCCCAACGGATCGGGCAAGACGACGCTGCTTGCGCTGCTGCTGGGCCTGCTGCGCCCCAGCGCCGGCGAGGTCCGCCTGGACGGGCGCGCCCTGCACGCCTGGAGCGCGGCCGCGCGCGGCCGCCGGATCGCCTACCTTCCCCAAAACGGCCCCTACCCGCCGGGGCTCACCGCCGAGGAGGTGGTCCGCCTCGGCCGCCTGCCCCACCTGGGGTTGTGGAGCCGCGAGGGCCCGGAGGACGAGGCCGCGGTGGCCTGGGCCATGCGGGTCACGGAAACGGCCGCGCTGGCGGACCGGCCCCTGGCCGCCCTCTCCGGAGGGGAGCGGCAGCGGGTCTTGCTCGCCCGGGCCCTGGCGCAGCGCCCCCGCTACCTGCTCCTCGACGAACCCACCAACCACCTCGACCTGCACCACCAGGCGGCCCTGCTCAGGTTGCTGGGGCGGCTCGCCGCCGAGGGCATCGGGGTCGCGAGCGTCTTTCACGACCCCAACCACGCGCTCGCGGCGCGCCGGGCGGTGCTGCTCGAGGGCGGCCGGGTCGCCGACGCCGGAACCCCGGAGCAGGTGATCACGGGGGCGGCGTTCCGCCGGGTGTACGCGGGGGACGTCCGCGTCCTGCGCGGCGAGGGCCGGGTGGCGGTGCTGCCGCGCTGGGCGGAGGTGGAGGAATGAAGGGAAGCCTGAGGGCCACCGGGAACCTGCTGGTCGTGGACCTGGGCGAGGTGCGCCGGCTGGTCAGCGAGAGCGGGCCGCGGCTCGCGCGCTACGTGGCCGTGGTGCGCTCGGAGAAGGTGCGCGCCTGCACCCGGGCGGGCACGAACCGCTTCGGGCCGCTCTTGTTGCGCCACGGCCTGCCGCCGGGCGAGACGGTCGTCTACACCACGACGGACGACACCCTGGACTTCGAGATCGAAGGGCGCACCGTGCGCGTGGGGGGCGTGGCCATCTACCCCGAGGGGGCGCCTGAGTGGGTGGAGACGCCCTACTACGTGTGGGTGGAGGGAGCGGACGATGAACAAGGAACGGCCTAAAGGCGAGCGCCGCGGGCTGGTGCTCGTCTACACCGGCGACGGCAAGGGCAAGACGACCGCGGCCCTGGGCCTGGTGCTGCGCGCGCTGGGCCGCGGCTTCCGGCCGCGCATCTTTCAGTTCATGAAGCACGAGCGCGCCGCCTTCGGCGAGCACCGGGCGCTCGAGAAGCTGGGCGTGCCCATCGAAGGGTTGGGCGACGGGTTCAGCTGGCGCTCGCGCGATCTGGAGAAGTCCGCGGAGCTGGCGCGGGCGGGCTGGCAGCGGGCGGCGGCGGCCATCGCCTCGGGGGACTGGGACCTGGTCGTTCTCGACGAGGTGACCTACCCGCTTCGGTTCGGCTGGATTCCCGTGACCGAAGTCGTGGAAACCCTGCGCGCCCGGCCGCGGCACGTGCACGTGGTGCTCACCGGCCGCGACGCCCCGGCGCAGCTCGTGGCGCTGGCCGACACCGTGACCGAGATGAAGAAGATCAAGCACGCCTACGACGCCGGCGTGCCGGCGCAAAAGGGCATGGAGCATTAGGCTGGGGTATGGACCGGCGGATCGAGGCCTTGCGGGCGTTTCGGCGTCGCCACCGGCTGCGTTCGCTGGAGCAGGATGGTCGGGTCTGGCGTTACTACGCACTGGGCGAAGGACGGCGCACCCTCCTCTTCCTGCACGGCATGGCCGGCGCCGGCGACATCTGGTTCCAGCAGCTCGAGGCCTACGCGGAGCGCTGGCGGGTGGTGGCCCCCACCTACCCGGCGACCGGGTCGCTGGAGGGGCTGGCGGGCGGCGTTTGGGCGGTGCTCGACGCGGCGGGCGCGCCGAGCGCGGTGGTGGTCGGCACCTCGCTCGGCGGCCTGCTGGCCCAGTACCTGGCGGCCCGCCGCCCGGAGCGGGTGGAGCGGGCCGTCTTCGCCAACACCTTTCCACCGGGTCATCCCGAGATCCTGAAGGGCCGCCGCATGGCGGCGCTCGCCCGCTGGCTGCCCGAGCGGCTGGTGCTGGGGGCGATGCTGCACAACGCCCGGCGAAAGCTGGTGCCGGCTGCCGGCGGCGATGCGCTGCTCGCCTACTACCTGGAGGAACAGTACACCCGCCGGATGCGCAAGGCCGACGTCCTGGCCCGTTCGCGGGCCGTTTTCGAAACCTTCGCGCTCCCCGAGCCGCGCATGCCCCACGCCGTCTTCGAGGCCGCGAACGATCCGCTCATCCCGCCGCGGGCGCGCGCCGACCTGAAGGCGCGCTACCCGGAGGCCTTCGTGCGCGACCTTGGGGCCGTGGGCCACTTTCCCTACCTGAGCCATCCCGAGCGCTTCAACGCCGCGCTCGACGCGTTCTTGGAGTCGTGAAGCTGCCGCGTCTGGTGATCGCCGCGCCGTCGTCGGGTTCGGGAAAAACGACGGTGGCGGCGGTCTTGCTGGCGGCCTGGCGGGCGCGGGGCCGGGTCGTGCAGCCCTTCAAGGCGGGCCCCGACTACATCGATCCTACCCACCTGGGCCGGGCGGCGGGGCGGACGCCGCGCAACCTCGACGGCTGGTTCCTCGACCGGCCCGAGCTGCTCGAGGTCTTCCGGCGCGGATCGGCGGGTGCGGAGGGCGCGCTGGTGGAAGGGGTGATGGGGCTCTTCGACGGGCGCGACGCCCTGGGGCGCGAGGGCTCCACCGCCCAGGCGGCGCGCTGGCTGGACGCGCCGGTGGTGCTGGTGGTGGACGCGCGGGCGATGGCCGGCTCCATCGCCGCGCTGGTGCGGGGGTTTCGCGACCACGACCCGCGCCTGTGGCTGGCAGGGGTGGTGGCCAACCGGGTGGGCTCGGCGCGGCACGCGGAGATCCTGACCGAGGCGCTCGAGCCCGTGGGGGTGCCGCTGCTGGGCTACCTGCCGCGCGACCCCGCGTTCGCGCTGCCCGAGCGGCACCTGGGCCTGGTGCCGGCCGGCGAGCGTTCGCTCGAACCCGAAGCCTGGGCCCGGGCGGCGGGCACGCTCGACGTGGAGGCGCTGTGGCGGCTGGCGCAGGCGGCGCCGGCGCTCGAGCTTCCCCCGCATCGTTTGCCCGAAGGGCGCCGGCCCCTGCGGGCGCGGATCGCGGTGGCCCGGGACGCCGCCTTCAGCTTTTACTACCCCGAGGCGCTCGAGCTGCTCGAGCAGCTGGGCGCGGAGCTCGTGCCCTTCAGCCCGCTCGCGGACGAGGGGCCGCCCGAGGACGCGGGCGCGGTCTGGATCGGTGGGGGGTATCCCGAGCTCTACGCGCGCGAGCTGGCCGCGAACCGGGGCGCGCTGGCGGCGCTGCGCCGCTTCCCGGGGCCGGTCTACGCCGAGTGCGGCGGCCTGATGTACCTCTCCGAGGCCCTCGAGACCCCCGAGGGGCGCTATGCGATGGTCGGCCTGGTGCCCGGCGCGGCGCGCATGCAAAACCGCCCCACCCTGGGCTACCGTCACGTCGAGGCGCTGGCCGACGGTCCGGTGGCCCGGCGCGGCTGGCGCGCCAAGGGGCACGCCTTCCACTACTCCACCCGCCCCGCGGTGGAGCCCGCGGCCTGGCGGCGGGTGGACGGGACCGAGCGCGAGGGCTACTCGGACGGCCGGGTGCACGCCAGCTACACCCACCTCTACTTCCCGGCGGCGCCCGAGCTGGCCCGGCGCTTCGTCGAGGCGGCCGCCGCGCGCGCGGGGGTGTGAGTTGGCCGTCCTGCTCGCCGCCCTCCTCGACGCCGTCTTTCGCGAACCGCCCGCGCGGCTGCACCCGGTGGTGGGGATCGGGCGGCTGCTGGCGGGGCTCGAGTGCTTCTGGCGCGCGGGCGCGGGCGCGGGCGCGCTGGCCTGGCTCGCGGGGGCGGCGGCGGTGCTCGCGCTTTCCTCGCTGGCGTGGTGGGGTGTGAGCGCGCTCGAAGCGCCCGGCCGCGCGCTGCTGGCCGGCCTGCTGCTGTGGCCGGCCTTCTCGCTGCAGATGCTCACGGGCGAGGTGGCCGCGGTGGAGGCGGCGCTTTCGCGCGATCTGGACGAAGCCCGCGCGCGGCTTGCGCGGCTGGTGAGCCGCGACACTCGGGGACTCGATGCGGCCGGGGTGCGCATGGCGGCCTTGGAGACCCTGGCCGAGAACCTTTCCGACAGCTTGGTGGCTCCGCTCTTCTACTTCGTCCTCTTCGGCCTTCCGGGGGCCTGGCTCTACCGCTACGCCAACACCGCCGACGCGGTCTGGGGCTACCGCACGCCCCGCTACCGGCGCTGGGGGTGGCTGGCGGCCCGGGCCGACGACCTGCTGAACTGGATTCCCGCGCGCCTGACCGGCTTGCTGCTGGCCCCGCGGGGCCTCGCGGCGCTGCGCCGCGAGGCCGGCCGCACCCCCTCGCCCAACGCCGGCTGGCCGATGGGGGCGCTGGCCCTGGCGCTGGGGGTGCGGCTCGAGAAGCGGGGCGCCTACGTGCTCCACCCTTCCGGCCGCGCGCCCGAACCCGCCGACCTGCGGCGGGCGCTGGTGCGGGTGCGGCGGGTGGCGGTCGCGGTCTACGCGCTGGCCGCCCTGCTGAGCTGGGGGAGGTGGGGGCTGTGACCTTCCACGGCGGGCCCGACGGCGGCCCCGAGCCCCGCTACGACTTCTCCAGCAACGCCAACGCCCTGGGGCCGAACCCGGCGGTGCTGGCGGCGGTGCGCGCCGCCGACCTTTCCCGTTACCCCGACCCGCGTTACGGGGCGCTACGGGAGCACCTGGCGGCCCATCACCGCGTTCCTGCGGGAAGCGTGGTGGTGGGAGCGGGGGCAAGCGAGCTGATCCACCGCCTGGTGCGGCTGCGCCGCGGGCCGGTGCTGACGCTCGAGCCCACCTTCGGCGAGTACGCCCGCGCGGCCCGCGCGGCCGGGGTGCGGCACCGGACGGCGCGTTCGCCCGGGGAGTTTTTGGACCTGTTGGAGGGGGCGGCGGTGGCCTTTCTGGCCCAGCCAAACAACCCCACCGGCGAGCTCCACGACCGCGCCTTCGTGCGCGAGGCGGCGCGGCGGGCCGAGCGCTCGGGCGCTTGGCTGGTACTGGACCTGGCCTACGCCCCCCTCAGCGAGCGGCCGGTCGCGGCCGCGGCCGCGGCCTTCCGGCTCTTCGCACCCAACAAGGCCCACGGCCTCACCGGCGTGCGCGCCGGCTACCTGGTCGCCCCGGCGGCGGAGCCGGCGGCGCGGCTCGCGGAGGCGGCCCCCTCGTGGGTCATCGGCGCGGCCGAGGTCGCCTTCTTGCGCGCCCAGGCGGGGGTCGCGGCGCGCACCTGGCTGCGCGGCACCCTCCCCACCCTCTTCGCCTGGCGGTGCCGGCTGGCCGCCCTCCTGCGCGAACGCGGCTACGAGGTGCAGGAGGGCGCGGCCAACTTCGTCATGGCGCGGTTGGGCGAGGAAGCGGCCGCCTTCTTGCGCGCGCGTGGGCTGCGGGTACGTCCGCTCTTCGACAAGGGCCTGCCCGAATGGGCGCGGCTTTCGGCCCAGCCGCCGGCGGCGCTGGCGGCGCTCGCCGCCGCCCTGGAGGAGCGCGGATGAGCCGGGCGGTATCATCAGGACCAGGCATGGAGCCCCTGCACTTTTTGTTCATCGACGAAACCGGCGTGCTCAGCCGCGACCGGCGCCAGCCCTTCTTCGGTCTGGGGCTGTTGCGCACCGCCGACACCGCCGCGCTTTCGGCCGAGCTGCACGCGCTCCTGCAACAGGCGCGCGGCCGCGTGCACCCGCGCTTCGAGTTCAAGTTCGCCCGCATCGGGCGGAGGAGCGCCTGGGTCTACCGCGAGCTGGTGGACCTCTTCTTCGGCGTGCCGGGGCTCGGCTTCAAGGCCCAGGTGCTCGACAAACGCCAGCCCGGCTTCGACCCCGGACGCAACTACGGCGGCCTCTGGGAGGCGCAGATCGGCTACACCCGCCGGCTCGTGGACAGCGCCCTGGCCGACGGCGCCTACGGCGTGGTCATCGCCGACCACGTGACCAAGCCGCGCGAGTCGCAGCGCTACTTCGAGCGCGAGGTGCGCCGCCACCCGCGGGTGCTGAACGCTTTGATGCTCGATTCCAACGCCACCCTCTACGTGCAGCTGGCCGACGTGCTCTTGGGCCTCGTGGTCTACGACTGCAAGGTGCGCGCCGGCGCGGCCGCGCCCAACCCGGTCAAGCAGGAGATCGCCCGTTACCTGGCCGGGCGCGTGGGTGTGAGCGAGCTCTGCCGGCCTCACACCCGTCGTGAACCGCCTTACTTTGGCGTGCGCCTGGTGGCTCCGCCGGGAGGCAAGGAAGAATGAAGACCCTGTTCTTGATCCGCCACGGCGAGAACATCTGGAACCGCGAGCACCGGCTGGGCGGCTGGACCGACGTGCCGCTGACGCCGCTGGGGCGCGCGCAGGCCGCGGGGTTGCGGCCGCAACTGGCGGGCGAACGCTTCGACGCCGTCTGGGCGAGCGACTTGGTGCGGGCCTGGAAGACGGCCGAGCTGGCGGGCTTCGTGCCCGAAAGGGTGCCCGAGTTGCGCGAGATCCACTTCGGCCGGCTCGAGGGTCGGCGCTGGGAGAGCCTGGATCCGGCGACGCAGGAGGCGATGATGGGCTTCGAGCGCTTTCGCGCCCCCGGCGGCGAGGCGACGCTGGAGGTGCTCGAGCGGGTGACCGCCTTCGTGGACGCGCTGCCGGCGGGGCGGCACCTGATCTTCAGCCACGCCGGGGTGATGCGCGCGCTCTTGTGGCTCTCCGGGGACCTGCAGATCGTTCCCCACACCACGGTCTACGTCTACGAGTGGCCGGCCCGGCGTTTGGTGGAGGTATGGCGCGAAGACTAGCCCCGGTGCTGATGGTCCAGGGGGCCACCTCGGGTGCGGGGAAGAGCCTGCTGGTGACCGCGCTGGCGCGCTGGTTCGCCCGCCGGGGCGTGCGGACGGCCCCCTTCAAGGCGCAGAACATGTCGAACCACGCCCGCGTGGCCGCGGGCGGCGAGATGGGCAGCGCCCAGTACCTGCAGGCGCTGGCGGCCGGAGCGACGCCGGAGGTGCGGATGAACCCGGTGCTGCTCAAGCCCGAGGCCGAGACCCGTAGTCAGGTGGTGGTGCTGGGCCGGCACGACCCCGCGCTCTCGCGCACGTCCTGGAACGAGCGCAAGCCGCGGCTGTGGCCGGTGGTGCGGGAGAGCCTGCGGGCGCTGCGCGAAGAGTACGAGCTGGTGCTCGCCGAGGGGGCGGGCAGCCCCGCCGAGGTCAACCTGCGCGCCGGCGACCTCGTCAACATGGCCGTCGCCCGCGAGGCGGGCGCGGCGGTGCTGCTGGTGGCCGATATCGACCGCGGCGGCGCCTTCGCCCACCTCTGGGGCACCTGGAGCCTGCTCGCGGCCGAGGAGCGTGCGCTGGTGCGGGGCTTCGTGCTCAACAAGTTCCGCGGCGACGCCGCGCTGCTCGCGCCCGCGCCCGAGCAGCTCGAGCGCTGGACCGAGGTGCCCACGCTGGGGGTGCTACCCTACCTGCGCCACCGCCTCCCCGACGAGGACGCGCCGCTCTTGGGCACGGCCGCGGGGGGCGCGGGGCCGCGCGTCGCCATCGTCGCCTACCCCTACGCCTCGAACCTCGACGAGTTCTGGCCGCTTGCGGAGCTGGCCCGGGTGGAGCTGGTGCGCGAGCCGGCCGCGCTGGCGGAGGCCGAGCTGGTGATCCTGCCCGGCTCCAAGCACACCGCCGCCAGCGCCGAATGGCTGGCGTCGAGCGGGATGGCGCGGGCGCTGCGCGACTACGCGGCCTCGGGCCGACCGCTGCTGGGCGTCTGCGGCGGGCTGCAGCTTTTGGGCCGCGCGGTGCACGACCCCGAGGGGGTGGAGGGCGCGGCGCAGGGGCTCGGGCTCTTGGAGCTCGAGACGACGATGGACCCCGGCAAGACGGTGCGCCGCAGCCGCGGCCGTTTTGCGGAGCTGGAGGGCTACTGGGCGGCGCTCAGCGGCCTGGAGGCCTGGGGCTACGAGATCCACCACGGCAACAGCCGCGCCGGCGGCGGGACCCGCGAGGCGTTGGCCAGCGGGCTGGGCTTCGCCCGGGGCAACGTGCTGGGCGTCTACCTGCACGGCCTCTTCGAGGACCCGGCGGTGCAGCGGGCGCTCTTCGGCCGTGCGGCGGCGGGCCTGGAGCGCGAGTTCGACCGGCTGGCGGACGCGCTGGAGGAACATCTGGACATGGAGCGCATCGAAAATATGACGTTTTCGCACCGAAAGCCTGCGGGGCGCGCGGGGCCGGTCGCGCCCCCGGACCCGCCCCGGATTCCGCGCCTCGTCCTCTACCTGGGTGGGGCGCGGGCGGGAAAGAGCGCCGCGGCGCTGGCCCGGGCGCGGGCGCTGGGGGGCGGGGCGGTCAGCTTCGTCGCCACCGCCTCCCCCGGCGACGAGGAGATGGCGGCGCGGGCGGCGGCCCACCGGGCCGAGCGGCCCGCCGCCTGGGAGACGATCGAAGAACCCCGCGACGCGGCGGCGGCGCTGGGGCGCGCGAAACACGACGTCGTCGTGCTCGACTGCCTGACCCTGCTGGTCAGCAACCTGCTGCTAGAGGGCGGCGAGGCGGCGGTGCGAGAGGGCGTGGAAGCGCTGCTCGCCGCCTGGCGCGAAAGCGGCAGGACGCTCGTCGTCGTCAGCAACGAGGTGGGGATGGGCATCGTGCCGGAGAACGCCCTGGCCCGGCGCTACCGCGACCTGCTGGGCTGGGCCAACCGCACCGTGGCCGCGGCGGCGGACGAGGTGCGCCTAGTGGTGGCGGGGCGGGAGTTGCCGCTCGGGTAGGCTGGGGAGGATGCGCCTGCCCCGCGAGCTCGAGACCGAGCGGCTGCGCTTGCGCACCCCGCGAACGGACGACCAGGACTTCCTCGAGGGGTTGTTCTCCGATCCCGGCGTCGTGCGCTACCTCAGCTTCCGGCCCGTCGAGGAGCCCGAGCGCGTCCGGGCGATGCTGAGCAGTTTCATGGCCGCCTGGGCCCGTCACGGCGGCGACCTGTCGCTGGAAAAGCAGGGCTGCCTCTACGTGCTCGAGCGCCGCTCCGATCGGGCGCCGCTGGGCACGCTGGGCGTGCGCAAGGAGACCTACGGCTACGAGCTCAGCTACGCCCTGGCGCGCGCCGCCTGGGGCCGCGGCTACATGCCCGAGGCGGTGCGGGCCGTCAGCGGCTGGCTGCTCGAGAACGGCGCCTGGCGCGTCTTCGCCACCTGCCACGTGGACAACACCGGGTCGCAGCGCGTCCTCGAAAAAGCGGGGTTCGAGCGCGAAGGCCGCATGCGCCGCTACTTCACCTTCCCCAACCTGGGCCCAGAGCCGGCCGACGGCTACCTCTACGCAAAAGTAATCCCCGCGCGCCGTTCGTCGTGAAGCGGCGCGCGGGAGGACGCGGGCAGGCGCCGGCCGTTATTCCTTCTCTTCGACCAGGGCCTTCCACTCCAGGTAGACCTGTTGCGGCGTCAGCTTGAGGCCGCGCTCCTTGGCCACCTCCTCCGCGGTGTAGGGCTTGAAGTCCTTGGGCAGGTGCTCGGCGTTGCCCCAGGCGGTGAGGGTGTAGTTGAGGATGGCCGCGATCTCGGCGTCGCTGATCTGCGCGAGCGGCGGCATGAAGCCGTCGTAGGTGACCCCCATGGCGGTAATCTTCCCCTGGAGGCCGAAGAGCACCACGTGAATGAGGAACTTCCGCCCCTTTTCGCCCTTCTCGATGTACTCGTAGACCTCTCCGGCCAGCGGCGTGAAAACCCCCTTGACGCCTTCGCCGGTCACCTGGTGACAGGCGGCGCAGTAGGTGTCGTAGGCGGTTTTCCCGGCGTCGGAAGCCCACGCCAGGCCCAGACCGGCAACCAGTGCGATGACCAGCACCCCGTTCCTCATCATGTTGTCCTCCTATGAACAGATTCTCATACGGTGCCGGGACATGTGTCCCGGTTCCGGACGTTCGGCCCGCGGGGCCGCCCGCGCAGCGAAACGGCGGTCAACCCTTCAGGCTGCCCAGCGTCAGCCCGCGGATGAAGTACTTCTGCGCGGCCAGGAAGACGATGATGGGCGGGATCGTCGCCAGCGAGAGGCCGGCCATGAGCACCGTCCACTCGGTGGTGAACTGGGTGTTGAAGACCGCCAGGCCCACGGTGAGCGGGCGCATCTCGATGGAGTTGGTGGCGATCAGCGGCCAGAGGAAGGCGTTCCAGCCGCCCAGGAAGGTGAAGGTGCCCAGCGTGGCCAGCGCCGGGGCCGCGAGCGGCAGCGCGATCTTCCAGTAGATCTGCCAGGGGGTGGCCCCGTCGATGAGCGCGGCCTCCTCCAGCTCCCGGGGCAGCGAGATGAAGTTCTGGCGCATCAGGAAGATGGCGAAGGCGTCGAAGAGGCCCGGCAGGACGAGGGCGTAGTAGGTGTCGATCCAGCCGAGCCGGCTCATGATGATGAAGAGCGGGATGATCAGCACGTGGGCCGGGATCATCAACGTGATCAGCGAGAAGAGGAACATCACGTCCTTGCCCTTCCAGCTAAAGCGCGCGAAGGCGTAACCGGCGAGCGCGCCGCTGGTGAGGTTCAGGAAGGTGAGGCCCAGCGCCAGCACCAGCGAGTTGAAGTACCAGCGCGCGAAGGGTACCGCGGTGAGCACCCGCTGGTAGTTCTCCCAGTGCAGCTTCTCGGGCCAGAGCTGGATGGGCAGGTCGAAGAGCGATCCCGGCTCCTTGAAGCTCGTCGAGATCATCCACAGGAAGGGCACGAGCATGGTCAGGCCGCCCAGCAGCAGCACCACGAAGATGACGGCGTCGGTAATTCGTTGCCTTTGCTTACTCACACCTGACCTCCCGCACGCCCTTGGTGGAAGAACGCCTTTCTGAAAGGGTTTCGCTCCTTGCCCACCTTCTGCCTCCCACTCCCCACTTCCTGCCCTTCATGCCTCCTCCCAGACCCAGCGCTTGCGCAGCTGCCACTGCACCACGGTGAGGGCGAAGAGGAAGGCGAAGAGCAGCCAGGCGATCGCCGAGGCGTAGCCCATGTCGGGCGGGAAGATGCCGAAGGCCTTCTGGTAGAGGTAGAAGAGCAGCACGTTGGTGGCGTCGAGGGGCCCGCCGCCGGTCATCACGTAGATCAGCCCGAAGACCTGGAAGCCGCCGATCAGCGCCAGCAGGGTGTTGAGGAAGACGGTGGGCGAGAGCAGCGGCAGGGTGACGTTCCAGAACTGCTGCCAGGGGCCGGCGCCGTCGAGCGACGCGGCCTCGTAGTAGGTCTTGTCGATGTTCTGCAGGCCCGCCAGGAAGATGAGCATGCGGAAGCCGATCCCCGCCCAGACGGCGGCGAGGATGATGCCGGGCATGGCCCAGCGCTCGTCGGAGAGCCAGCCGGGGCCCTCGGTGGCCAGCCAGTGGACCGCCCCGGGGGCGGTGAGGCCGAAGAAACCGAAGAGGGCCTCGAGCTGCTGGCCAATCCAGCGCAGGAAGAGGTTGACCGGGCCCACGTAGGGGTTCAGCACCCAGCGCCACAACAGGCCCACGGCCACCACGCTGGTCACCGTGGGCAGCAGGTAGAGGGTGCGCACGATCTTGACCCCGGGAAAATCGCGGTTCAGCCCCAGGGCCACCAAGAGCGAGATGAAGATTTCCAGCGGCACCGCCACCAGCACGTAGTAGAGGGTGTTCCAGAAGGCCTTGTGGAGCACCGGGTCGCGCGCCATCTCGCGGTAGTTCTCGAGCCCCACCCAGCTGTCTGTGACGGCGCCGAGGTTGAGGGGGTCGAAGACGTCCCACTCGGTGAACGAGAGGACGAGCGAGATCAGGATCGGCCCGGCGTTGAAGGCGAAGAAGCCCACCAGGCTGGGCAGGATGAAGAGCCAGGGAAAGCGGCGGTAGCTGGACATTTCGAAAAAGGACTTCCCGTGTTGGAAAGGCCGCGGGGGCGCGCCCCCGCGGCCCGAAAAAGGTTACTTGCGCTTCGCGCGCTCGGCCTGAACTTCGTCGAGGATCTTCTGCACCGCCGGCGCGACCTTGTCGAGGGCGGTCTGCACGTCCTCCTTGCCTTCCCATACCGGTCCCAGCGCCTTGGAGATGAGGTTCAGCGCCTCGCTCCAGCGCTCGAAGGTCTCGGTGGGCACCGCGTCCTTGTTGACGGTGAGGAAGTACTGCTGGTGGCGCGGCGGCGGCGGCTGGAAGAAGGCCTTGAGGATGGCGTTCGTGGCCTGGGGGTTGTTGGGGTCGAAGCCGATCGCGGGGATGATCAGGCCGCCCTTGGTGAAGGCGAGGCTGCCTTCGGGCCCGGCCAGGAACTTGAGCACCTCCCAGGCGGCGTCGGGATTGCGGCTCTGCCGCGAGATGGCCCAGCCGGAGCCGTCGATGTCGACGATGCTCCCGGCCTTGCCGCGGGGGAAGGGGACGATGTCCCAGTCGAACTTGGCCTTCTTCTTGAGGCTGGGCACGCGCCAGCGGCCGTCGACGATCATGCCCGTCTTGCCGCCCAGGAAGAGGCTGTAGGCGCTGCGGTCGGCGGCCTCGGCGGGGGTGGGGGCGACGTGGTGCTTCCAGCGCAGGTCCACGTAGAACTGCAGACCCTCGACCGAGGCGGGGCTGTTGAGCAGGAACTTGGAGTGGTCGGGGCTGTACCAGCGGCCGCCGTTGGACCAGACCCAGGGCTCCCAGAAGAGGAAGTAGGTGTAGAAGCTCACGCCCCACTGGGTGCGCTTGCCGCCCTCTTCCTTGGTCAGCGCCTTCGCGTAGCGCAGGAAGTCGTCCCAGGTCCAGTCGGGGTCGGGGTCGGGCAGGCCCGCCTCGCGCAGCAGGTCGCGGTTGTAGTAGACGACCATGTTGGAGATGTCGCGCGGCAGGGCGTAGAGCTTGCCCTCGAAGCGGAAGGCATCGAGGATGCCTTTGTAGAAGATACCGGTGTCGTAGTTGTCCTTCTTGATGAAGGGCTCGAGCGGCCGGGCCACGCCCTTGGCCGCCAGGGCGGGGAAGTTGATGTTGTTGGTGAAGAAGAGGTCGGGCGCCTTGCCGGCGGCGAACATCGCGGTCAGCTTGGTCCAGTAGTCGCGCGAGGGGATGTGCAGCAGCTCGACCTTGATGTTCGGGTGCTCGGCCTCGAACTTCTTGAAGAGTTCCTTGTAGAGGGCGATCTCCGACTCGCCGCCCCACCCGGCCACGGTGACCTTGGTGGTCTTGGCTGCGCCCAGGCCCATCGTCAGCACGAGGGCCAGGGCTCCCAGTTTGAGGATCCAACGCTTCATAGTCTTACCTCCCGATTCCCGATCCGATGGGGAAGGGCCCCACCGGTACCGGTAGCCTGCCGCCGGGGACGAAGCTCCCGGACAGCGCTTCCAACGCGGCGCGCACCTGGGCCGCGCGGTAGCCGTAGGTGACCAGGTACCCCGCGGGCGCGGGGTCCAGGTAGGTGTAGTCGTCGGGGTTGCCCAGCGCGACGACGTAGACGGGTTTTCCGGTGTTCACCAGCGCTTCGTAGAGCCAGACCTGCTCCTCGGGCAGCCGGCCCAGCCAGTGGTAGGTGCCGAGGACGACGCGGTCGAACTTCTTCGCGCGCTCCACGGCCGTCGCGATGTCGTTTCCTGAAGGCGCCTCGCCCACGACCTGGTAGTGCGCCCCGGGCAGATACTTGGGGGCCAGCTCGGCCAGGCTGGGTTCGGCGCCCCAGGTGGCGCGCACCCGGGGGGCGATCACCAGCGTGCCCGCCCCGGGGACGGGCAGTTCGCCGGAAAGCCAGGTGACGCCGGCGCGCGCGGCCTTCAGGTTGAGCGCCTCGAGCGCCTTCCAGTCGGGCTCGGGGGCGGGCGGACGCAGCCGGCTCCGCGCCGCTTGCAGCCGGCGCTCGCTGGCCGCGGCACGCTGCGGCGTGATCCGGCCGCTCGCGAGCGCTTCTTCCAGGGCCGCGTAGACCGCCTCGGCGGTGCCGCCGCCGCGGCCCACCAGCACCAGGTCGGCTCCGGCCAGCACCGCCCGCACCGCGGCCTCGCCCGCGCCCCAGCGGCCCGAGATGGCGCGCATGCCCATGTCGTCGGTGACGATCAACCCGTCGTAGCCCATCTCCTCCCGCAGGAGGCCGGTGAGGATCTTGCGGGAGAGGGTGGCCGGGGCGTCGGGGTCGAGGGCGGGGTAGAGGATGTGGGCGGTCATGATGACGGGAACGCCGGCGCGCACGGCCGCCCGGAAGGGGGCGAGCTCCACCCGCTCGATCTCCGCGCGCGGCTTGTCCACGATCGGCAGCCCGGTGTGGGAGTCGGTGTGGGTGTCGCCGTGGCCGGGGAAGTGTTTGGCCGTCCAGAGCACCCCGGCCTCCTCGAGCCCCCGGGCGAAGGCCAGCCCGTGCCGGATCACCGCCTCGGGGTCGGCGCCGAAGCTGCGCAGACCGATGATCGGGTTCCTGGGGTTGACGTTGACGTCGAGCACCGGGGCCAGGTCCACGTTCGCGCCCAGGTAGGCGACCTCCTGGCCGATGGCGCGGCCGACCGCGCGGGTGAGCTCGGGGTCGTTCGCGGCCGCCAGGGCCATGGCCGCGGGGAAGCGGGGCACGCCGGGGGCGCGGTAGCTGAAGAAGGGGCCGCCCTCCTGATCGATGAGGACGAGCAGTTCGGGGTAGCGCCGGCGCAGCTCGCGCACGGTACCCACCGGATCGTCCGCCAGGTTCGAGGGGAAGAGGATCACCCCCGCGGGGCGGTAGCGTTCGATCAGCCCGGTGGGCGGCTCGGCGCCCCGGAAGGAGAGGACCATGAACTGCCCCGGGTGGGCGGCGAGGGCGAGCGAGAAGAGCATCAGCAGGGCGAGCAAGCGTCGGTTCACGACAGGGCCTCCCGCAGGTTGCCGCCCGCGGCCGCGAGGCGCCGGAGCGCGGCTTCGGGGTCGGGTTCGCGCTCGAGCAGCACGGCCAGGCGCACGTCGCCGCCGGCCCGTTCGAGCAGCGTACGGGCGCGGGCTTCGTCCACCCCGGCGATCTCGGTGACGATGCGCACCGCCCGCCGGACGAGCTTCTCGTTGGAGGCCTGGACGCCGACCATCAGGTTCGAGTAGACGCGTCCGAGACGGATCATCAGCAGCGTCGAGAAGAGGTTGAGCGCCACCTTCTGCGCGGTGCCCGCGGCCAGCCGCGTGGAGCCGGCGAGGACCTCGGGGCCGGTCTCGAGCAACACGCCCACCTCGGCCGCCTCGAGCAACGGCGTGCGCGGGTTGTTGGCGAGGCCCACGGTGAACGCACCCAGGCTGCGGGCGGTGCGCACCGCGGCGACGGTGAAGGGGGTGCGGCCGCTCGCGGCCACCCCCACGAGCACGTCCCCGGGCCCCAGCCCGGCTTCGCGCACCCGGCGCTCGGCCTCTTCGGCCACGTCCTCGGCGGCTTCGGCCGAGCGCACCAGCGCCCCCTCGCCGCCGGCGAGCAGGTAGCCCAGGCGCTCGTGGGGCCAGCCGAAGGTCGGCGGCAGCTCCACCGCGTCGAGCGCGGCCAGCCGCCCCGAGGTTCCGGCGCCGGTGTAGAGCAGCCGCCCGGAGCCCCGCCCCAGCCGCTCGGCCGCGCCCCGGGCGGCGCGCTCGAGCGCGGGCAGGGCCGGGCGCACCGCGGCCAGCGCGGCGAAGTTGCGTTCGAGCAGGGCCTCGAGCACCTCGGCGTCGGGCCAGGTGTCGAGGCCGCGGAAGCGCAGGGCGACGTCTTCGGTGGTCACGTGGGCCTCCAGGCGCCGGCGAGCGCGCCCGCCACGGCGCGGCGCAGTTCGGGCAGGGGGTTCTCGCGGTGGCGGCTGGGGTGGACGCGGTTGGTGAGCAGCGCCCAGGCGTAGCCGCGCTCTGGGTCGATCCAGACGCCGGTTCCGGTGAAGCCGGTGTGGCCGTAGGCCAAGGGGCTGGCCAGGCGGCCGCCGGACCAGCCGGGGTGACGGCGCGCCCAGCCGAGCAGGCGTTCTTCGCTGTGGGGTTCGACGGCGGCCGCGTGGGCCGAGGGGGAGAGCTCGGTTCCCGTGAGCCAGGCGTGGGCGCGGTCGAGCACCCCGTCCAGGGTGCCGAACAGCCCGGCGTGGCCCGCCGCGCCGCCCAGGGCGAAGGCGTTTTCGTCGTGGACCTCGCCCACCAGCACGCGCCCGCGCCAGGGGCAGCGCTCGGTGGCGACGCTGCGGTCGGGGTCGGGCGCGAAGGTGAGGCCTGCGGGCAGCTCGAAGTCTTTCAACTCGCGGCCGCGCAGCCGCTCCAGCAGGAGGCCGAGCAGCATGAAGCCGACGTCGGAGTAGACCGGTTCGCCCAGCCGCCAGCGCTCTTGCAGAAGCCGCGCCTTCAGGGTGGCCGCATCGCAGCCCCAGGTGTAGAGGGGGACCCAGGCGGGCAGGCCCGCCTGGTGGGCCAGCAACTGGCGGACGGTGATGCGCGCCAGCGCCGGGTCTTCCTGCAGCCAGCCGGCTTCGGGCAGGTGCTGCTTGAGGGGGTCGTCGAGGTCGAGCCGGCCTTCCTCCACCAGCTTCATAACCTCCGGCAGCGTGAAGAGCACCTTGGTGAGGCTGGCCAGGTCGAACCAGGCGTCCGCCTCGAGGGGGCGCGGCTCGGGCTCGATCTGGGCCCGGCCCAGGTGGACCGCTGCGCGGTCTCCGCTGGCCGACACCACGCCCAGCGCCGCCCCCGGCACCCCGCCCTTGGCGAGGGCCGCTTCCAGAATCGGTGCGGCTGCGGTAAGCATCCGTTCGAGGGTGGCTTGGTTCGGCGCGGCGTTCATCTTTGGGCGGAGTATACCGCGCGGGTAGGGGCGGGGCAAGGCGAATGGTATGCGAGTGGTATACTCGGGACCATGCCAGGCCCCAAACCCAACCACGAGATCTGGATGCGCCTGCAGCTCGACGACGGGGGCGGCCTGCCGCTCTACCAGCAGCTGCGGGAGCACGTGTTGCGCATGATCCGCTCGGGGCAGCTCGAGCCCGGCGGTGCACTCCCGGCCGAGCGGCTGCTCTCCGAGCTGCTGGGCGTCTCGCGCCTCACCGTGCGCAAGGCCTTCGACAGCCTGGTGGCCGAGGGGGTGCTCGTGCGCCGCCAGGGCTCGGGCACCTTCGTGGCCCGCCGCTTCGAGCAGCCGCTCTCGTTCCTCAGCGGCTTCAGCCAGGACATGCGCGCCCGCGGCATGGAGCCGGGCTCGCGCCAGGTGCGGCGGGTGCTGGGCCAGGCCACGCCGGAGGAGGCGCTGGCGCTCTCCCTCTCGCCCGGGGCCTCGGTGGCGCGGATCACCCGCGTCCGCACCGCCGACGGCCTGCCCATGGCCATCGAGTCGGCGGTGCTGCCGGCCGAGTTCGTCCCCGACCCCGAGGCCGTGGGCGACTCGCTCTACGCCTACCTCAAGGCGCGCGGCCTGCGGCCGGTGCGGGCGCTGCAGCGGCTGCGCGCGGTCGCCGCGCCCGAGGAGGAGGCGCGCCTGCTCGGGCTGGCCCCCGGGGACCCGGTGCTCTACATCCAGCGCGTCAGCTTCCTCTCCGGGGGCCGTCCGCTCGAGTTCACCCGCAGCCACTACCGCGGCGACCGTTACGACTTCGTCGCCGAACTGCGCGCCGAGCCGTGATCGTACTGGGCGTCATGAGCGGCACCAGCGCCGACGGCGCGGACCTCGCGCTGGTGCGGCTCGAGGGGCGGCCGCCCCGGCTGCGCTGGGAGCTGCTCGAGCGCCGGAGCGCCCCCTACCCCGAGGGCCTCTTCGCGCGGGTGCGCCAGGCCCAGCAGGACCGGGTGCTGGGTCCGCGCGACCTCGCCTGGCTGCACCACGACCTCGGCCGCTTCTACGCCGAGGCGGCCGCGCCCTTCCGGGGGCGCGCCGAGCTGGCGGCGCTCGCGGGGCAGACCGTCTGGCACGAACCGCCCGGCGTCACCTGGCAGCTGGGCGAGCCCAGCTGGCTGGCCGAGGCGCTGGGGGTTCCGGTGGTGCACGACTTCCGCCCCGCCGACCTGGCCGCCGGCGGCGAGGGCGCGCCGCTCGTGCCCTATCCCGACCTGCTCCTCTACGGCGAGGAGGGGGTGCGCCGCAGCGTCCACAACCTGGGGGGCATCTCGAACCTCACCTACCTGCCCGGCCGCGACCCCGCGGGGGTGCTCGCCTTCGACACCGGCCCCGGCAACTGCCTGATCGACGAGGCGGCGGCGCGCATGGGCGAGCGCTACGACGCGGGCGGCCGGATCGCCGCCGAGGGGCGGGTGGACGAGGCGTTGGTGGAGGTCTGGTTCAACCACGCCTACCTGCGCCGCCCCCCGCCCAAGTCGACCGGGCGCGAAGTCTGGCGGCTCGAGCGCCTGGCCTTCACCGACCGCCTCGAGGGCGCCGACCTGGTGGCCACGGTCACCGCCTTCACCGTGCGCACCGTCGTGGCCGCCTACCGCGACTTCGTCCTGCCCCGGGGGCTCGACGAGGTCTGGGTCGCCGGCGGCGGCGCCAGGAACCGCACCCTGATGGCCGGCCTCCGCGCCGGCCTGCCGGTGCCCGTGCGCACCTTCGACGAGGTGGGCCACGACCCCCTGGCGCGCGAGGCTTTGGCCTTCGCGGTTCTGGGCTACCTGCGCTGGCTGGGGCTGCCCAACGTGCTGCCCCACACCACCGGCGCCCGGCGCGCCGCGGTGGCGGGTCGGGTGACCCGGCCGGCGGTCTAGTTACTCCTTCCAGCCGCCGAAGAAGACGGTGACCAGCGGGCCCGTCTCCGGTTCTTCCTCCGCTTCCAGCGCGGCCAGGCGTTCGCGAAGCTGCCGGATCAGCTCGAAGACCTCCTTGGCCCGTTCTTCGGTGGTGCGGAAGAAGACCGCGCTCATCGTGCCCTCGGCCTTGCCCCGGGCGATCTTGTCCACGCCCGTCTTGAGGTGCTCCAGCAGGTGCTTGGCCGTATCCACCGTCGCGCTCGCGGAGCGGCCCGTCGCCTTGTAGACCTTGTGCTCGCCCTTCTGGCCCACGACCTGGACGAGGCCGTGGCGCTCGAGGCGGTCGAGGTCGCGCACGATGCGGGCGAGGGCGCGGCCCGTGGCGTCGGCGAGCGCGGGGGCGGTGAACTCGCCCTCGGTCAGCTTGTGCAGCACTTCGAGGGCGCCGGTGTCCAGAAAGACTTCGTTCCGTGCCATGGACGTCCTCCTCGATCCTGGGTTTCTTGTGGCGAGTATAAACCGATGAGGCGCCGGAGAGGGCGCGGCGGTATCTTGGAGCCATGAGCCGCGTACCTCCCGTCGACCGCGAATTTCTCGATCGTGCCCGCGCCCGTCAGGACCGCCTCACCAAGCCCCCCGGCTCCCTGGGGCGGCTCGAGGAGGCGGGCGTCCGCCTCGCGGCCATCCAGCGCACCGAAAGGCCCCGGCTGGGGCCGGGCGCGGTGGTGGTGGCCGCCGCCGACCACGGCGTGACCGCCGAGGGCGTCTCGGCCTACCCCGCCGAGGTGACCCCGCAGATGGTGCTGAACTTCCTGGCCGGGGGCGCGGCCATCAACCAGATCGCCCGGGCGGCCGGGGCCGAGGTCTACGTCCTCGACGTGGGGGTGAACGGCCCCGAGTTCCCGGCCCACGAGCGCCTGATCCCGGCGCGGGTGCGCCCGGGCACGGGCAACCTCGTCCGCGAGCCCGCCATGAGCCCGGCCGAGGCCATGGCCGCGTTGCAGGCGGGGGAGAACGCCGCCCGCCGGGCGGTCAGCGAGGGGGCCACCCTCCTGGCCGCGGGCGACATGGGCATCGGCAACACCACGGCCGCCGCCGCCCTGACCGCCGCCCTGCTGGGGCTTCCCGCGTCCGAGGTGACCGGCCGCGGCACCGGGGTGGACGATGCGGCCTACGCCCGCAAGCTGGCGGTGGTGGAGCGGGCGCTCGCGCGCGCCGCCGCCGAGCTTGGCGACCTGGCGAAGGCCGACCCCCTCGACGTCGCGGCCCAGCTGGGCGGGCTCGAGATCGTCGCGGCCGCCGGCGTCTTCCTGGCCGCGGCCGCCGCGGGCCTGCCCGTCGTCACCGACGGGTTCCCCGTCACCGCGGGGGCGCTCCTCGCCGCCCGGCTCGAGCCCAACCTGAAGGACTACCTCTTCGCCGGCCACCGTTCGGTGGAGCCGGGGCACGCACGGCAGCTGGAGGCGCTGGGGCTCGAGCCCCTGCTCGACCTGGAGTTGCGCCTGGGCGAGGGCACCGGCGCGGTGCTCGCCTTCCCGGTGCTGCGGGCCGCGGCCGCGGTGCTCGCGGGCATGGCCACCTTCGACGAGGCCGGGGTGAGCGAGGGCTAGGCCGGTATCGTGGGGTGATGAAGCGCCTGCGACCCTTCTGGTTCGCCCTGGGTTTCTTGACCACGCTTCCGGTTCCGCGCGCGGAGGGCGCAACTGCGGGGGAGCTGCGCCGCTCCGTCGCCTGGTACCCCCTCGTCGGCTGGGTCGTGGGCGCGGTCCTCGTGGCGACAGCCGCGCTGGCGCAGGCGTGGTCCCCGGGGCTGGCGGCGGCGCTGGTGCTCGCCGCGTGGCTGGCGGTCACGGGGATGCTCCACTTCGACGGCTTGCTCGACAGCGCCGACGCGCTCCTCGCGCCCCGCGCCCCCGCAGAGCGCCTGCGGATACTGGCGGACGTGCACCACGGCAGCTTTGCCCTGGGGGTGGGCGCGGTCTTCCTGATCCTCAAGTGGCAGGCGATCGCCGCGGGCCCGGGCCTCTGGGCGCTGGCGCTGGCGCCGGTGGCCGCGCGCACCTGGATCCTGCCGCTGCTCGGCTTCTTCCCTTCGGCGCGCCCCGGCGGCCTGGGCGCAAGCGCACGCGGCGGGTCGTGGGGTTGGGGGCTGCTCTTCGCCGCCCCCCTCGTGCTGCTGGCGCCCGGCCCGGCCGCCGCCGCGGGCGCGTGGACGTTGGGGTTCGCGTTCTGGTCCTCCCGCCGCCTGGGGGGCGGGCTCACGGGGGACGTTTACGGCGCCGCGGTCGAGACCACCGAGCTGGTCTTCCTCCTCGCCGCCCTGCTCTGGAGGGCGCCGGGAATGACGTTCGGATGACGCAGGGGCTTTATGTTGGCCTTCGGGACGCGGTATACTGAGTCTCGCAAGAAAAGGAGGTAGCATTATGAAGCGATTAGCAACGGTAGTCGGTCTCTCGGCGCTCCTCGGCTTTGCGTTTGCGGCCGAAAAGGTGCAGATCACCTTCTGGCACGCTTTCGGTGGCGGGCGTACGGCCTTCATCCAGCGCGCAGTCGAGGACTTCAACTACACCCACCCCGGCATTGAGGTCAAGGTCGAATACAAGGGCAGCTACCGCGACACGCTGAACGCGGCCATTTTGGCGGCCAAGCAGGGCAACGCGCCGCACATCGTCCAGATCTTCGAGGTCGGCAGCCAGCTCGCCCTCGACTCGGGCATCTTCGTCCCCATCGAGAACTACGTTCCCGCCGACCTGAAGTTCCAGCTCGACGACTACATCAAACCGGTGGCGAACTACTACCGCATCGGCGGTAAGTTCAACTCGATCCCCTGGAACTCCTCGAACCCGATCCTCTACTACAACAAGGACATCTTCAAGAAGGCCGGGCTCGACCCCGAGAACCCGCCCAAGACCTTCAACGAGGTGGCCCAGGCCTGCGAGAAGATCATCGCCAGCAAGGCCGCGCCCAAGTGCATCACCTGGCCGCTGCACTCGTGGTTCGTCGAGCAGTGGATCGCCGAGCAGGGCGCGCTGCTCGCCAACAACGAGAACGGCCGCGCCGCCCGCGCCACCGACGTCTACATCGACTCCGAGGCCATGAAGCGGATCATGAAGTGGTGGAAGGGCCTCTACGACAAGGGCTACTACACCTACACCGGTAAGCCCGAGGACTGGGACGGCGCCAACCAGCTCTTCGTGAGCCAGCAGGCGGCCATGGAGATCACCTCGACCTCCGACGTGACCTTCATGCAGAACGCCTCCTTCGAGAACGGCTTCGAGCTGGGCACCGGCTTCCTCCCCGTGCCCGACGGCGTCGAGCGCAACGGTACCGTCGTCGGCGGCGCCTCGCTGTGGCTGACCAAGGGGCACCCGCAGAAGGAGCAGGAAGCGGCCCTCACCTTCCTGCTGTGGTTCACCAACACCGAGAACATGGTGCGCTGGCACAAGGGCACGGGTTACTTCCCGGTGCTGAACACCTCGGTGAAGGTGCTCGAGTGGCAGAACTGGTTCGAGCGCAACCCCGCCTACCGCGCCGCGTTCGATCAGCTGCTGCAGTCGAAGGCCAACCGCGCCACCCAGGGCGCGCTGATCGGTCCCTTCCCTGAGATCCGCACGATCATCGAGAACATGGTCCAGGAGATCTTCCAGGGCAAGGACATCGCCAAGGCCCTCTCCGAGGCCGACGCGCAGGCCGACCAGGCGCTCAAGCGCTACAACGCTTCGGTCAAGAAGTAACCCCGTCGGGCCCGGCGCGATCGCGCCGGGCCCCACCTTCTTTTGTTTAAGGGACACAACAGGGAACGTATCAAATGGACACGCACGCCGCCTACAAAAGCCGTTGGTTGCCCTGGGTTCTGCTGCTTCCTTCCTTCGTCATCCTGATCCTCTTTCTCTACTACCCCACCATCGAGACCTTCGTGCTCTCGCTTTACCAGGTGGCGTTTTTGGGGCTTTCCAAGAGTTTCGTCGGGATCGAAAACTACAAGATCCTGTTCACCGACCCCGAGTACCTGCAGATCTTCAAGAACACGGTGATCTTCGCCTTCTTCGTCGTCATCTTCTCGATGGCGGTGGGGCTCGCGCTCAGCGTCCTGGCCAACCAGAAGGTTTCCGGCTGGCGCATCTACCGGCTGCTCCTGATCTGGCCTTACGCGCTCAGCCCCGCCGTCGCGGGCGTGATCTTCCTCTTCATGTTCAACCCCCAGTCGGGGATCGTGAACTACCTGCTCACGATCACGCTCGGCATCGCCCCCGACTGGTTGACGAACCCCACGCTGGCCATGGGCCTGCTGGTCTTCGTGGCCGTGTGGAAGAACGTGGGGTACAACGTCGTCTTCTACATCGCCGGGCTGCAGAACCTCCCTGGGGAGGTGCTCGAGGCCGCGCTCATCGACGGGGCCACCCCCTGGCAGCGGTTCTGGCGGGTGACCTTCCCGCTGCTCAGCCCCATGACCTTCTTCCTGCTCATTATCAACACCATCTACGCCTTCTTCGAGGCCTTCCCCTTCGTCGACCTGCTCACCAAGGGCGGGCCCAGCAACGCGACGAACATCCTCATCTTCAACATCTACCGCGACGGCTTCGAGTACTACAAGACCGGCATGGCGGCGGCGCAGTCGGTGATCCTCTTCATCGCCGTCGTCTTCCTGACCATCCTCCAGTTCCGCGTCGGCGAGGGCCGGGTCCACTACGGAGGCTAGCGTGAAGCGCAAACGCCTGAGCAACCTGATCGTTCACGTGCTGCTGATCTTCTCGGTGCTGGTGGTGGCGGCGCCCATCCTGCTGGCGTTCATCTTCTCGACCCAGACCCCGGCGCAGATCTTCAGTTACCCGCCCCGCTTCACCTTCGGCACCGCGATGCTCGAGAACTACTCGATCGCCTGGAACCAGTTCCATCTGGGCGTCTACATGAAGAACTCCTTCTACATCGCCATCGCCGTCACCGTCGGGAAGACGATCATCTCGTTCATGGCGGCGCTCGCCCTGGTCTACTTCCGTTTCCCGCTCAAGGGGGCGGTCTTCACCTTCATCCTGCTGACGCTGATGATGCCCACGGAGATCATGATCGTCGCGCTCTTCGACCTGGTCACCAAGCTGGGCTGGTCCAACTCCTACGCGGCGCTGATCGTGCCCTTCCTGGCCTCGGCGACGGGCACCTTCCTCTTCCGGCAGCAGTTCCTGCAGATCCCCACCAGCCTCGTCGACGCCGCCAAGATCGACGGCGCGGGGCCGCTGCGCTTCGCCTGGGCCATCCTGCTGCCCATGTCGCTCAACGTGGTGGCGGCGATGGCCGTGATCCAGTTCGTCTACATGTGGAACCAGTACCTCTGGCCGCTGATCATCATCCGCGAGGGCGACCGCCAGGTGGTGCAGGTGGGCCTGCGCATGATGACGAGCGGGCAGGACGCCACCAACTGGGGCATCGTCATGGCGGGGGCGATCATCGCCCTGCTTCCCGCCCTGGTCGTCTTCCTGCTGCTGCAGGAACAGTTCAGCCGCGGCTTCGCGCTCAGCCAGGAAAAGTAGCATGCCGACGCTGCCCTTCGCGAACCGCCGGCGCCCCGTCCTCCTGGGGCACCGCGGCCTGCCGACGCTCGCCGACGGCAACACCCGGGCCGCCTTCCTGGCGGCGGTGGACGCCGGTCTCGACGGGATCGAGACCGACGTGCAGCGCACCAAGGACGGGGTGCTGGTCATCCACCACGACTTCGTCGTGGGGTTGCGGTTGATCTCGGACATGACCTACGCCGAGCTGATCGAGCAGCGCCCCGAGATGATGACGCTCGAGCAGCTCTTCGAACTGCTCGAGCCCTACCCCGACTTCCTCCTCAACCTCGAGCTCAAGAGCATTCCCGGGCTCGAAGACGGGCGCGCCCACGAGCTCGCCGATGCGGTGGCCGGCTGGCCGGGTCGGCACCGCGTCTGGATCTCCTCCTACGACCCCGCGGCCCTCTTCAAGGTGCGCGACCACCGCCCAGAGATCCCTCTGGGCTACCTCTTCCGCGTCTACGACACCGGCCGCATGGCCGAGCTGCTGGGCATCGAGGCGGTGCACCCGCACTGGCAGCTCGTCACCCCCGCCCGGGTGGCCCGCTGGCACAAAAAGGGCATGGGGGTGGCCACCTGGACCGTCAACGACGCCAGCACAGCCCGCGAGCTCGCCGGCCTGGGCGTGGACGTGCTCATGGGCGACGACGCCGAAGTCCTCAAACAAGCGCGTTAAACGGCCTTTCCACGGAAAACGACCCGGGGTGCGTTATTGGTTTATCCTTGTTCCAAGGAGGAATACGTATGGAACCGGGTCCGGCGCTTTTCTTCGCCGCTCCGGCCGCGGCCGCCGGGTGGGCGCTGGGGCTGGCCCTGATTTAGTGGTGGCTCCGCTGGCTCCAGCGCCTCGACGTGGCCCAGGGGCAGGCGCCGGAGCCGGGAAGCGAGCGGCTCGCGTTGGCTTTCGTTCGGACCTTTTGGTGGGAAGCAGGCGCCCCGACCGAGTGGGCGGCGTGGACTTCGAGGAGGGAGGAAGCATGAACCTGGGAATCGGAGAGTTTCTTATCGTGCTCGCGCTATGGGGAGTCCTGATCTGGGCCTTTTTCGCGCTTATTCGCTGGGCCGTGCGCTCGGCGCTGCAGCAGTTCCTCGAGGCCAACCGGGAAGAGCTGGTGGAGATCGTTCGCAAGGCGGTGGCCGCGGACGCCGAACGTCAGGGCTGAGGCCGTGTACGTCCTTGCCCTGCTCATCCTGAATGGCCTGGTGACCTACGCGGTGGTCCGCGTGGGAGTCAGGGCGCTGCTCGCCGAAGAGCGCGAGCGCTGGCTATCGGAGTTGTAGGAGCCCTGCCGGTCGTCCGGAGGTGTCGATCCCCGGCCGGGCGAGCGGCCGCAGCTGCGGTAGCTGCGTGCGCCAGGGCCGCGCTCGAAAAAGGAAAGGAGGTTGGGAACGGAGATCGTCGCGGTCCTACTGAGCATAATCGTTTACTTATTCTTGATATGGCTTGCCTACGAGATCGTACGCCGCGCTGTAGTCGCCGCCATTCGCACCGTGCTGGAGGAGGATGGGCGACCGTGGGTTGATCGGCTCGCTCAGGCGATCGCCGGGCAGATGACGTCCGAGCGCAGGGAGGGATAGGGCGCTTTGCGGTCCTCGGCCGCGTGACTTGAGCCGCCTGGGGGGTGGCGCGCCGAAGGCGATCCGCCGGCCGGGCGGCGGATCGCTCAGGAAGCCGATGGCCGCACCAGGTGCTCGAGCCAGTTGGCGAACTCGAGCTGGCGGATCCGGTCGTCCAGCAGGGTCTCGTCCACCCCCAGCTTGCGGCGCAGGGCCTCGTCGTTCGGGTTCTGGAACAGCGCCTTCATCTCCGCGGCGTAGCGCAGCACGTCTTCCTCGTTTTCGAAGAAGCCTTCCTTCACCAGCGCCCCGGCGCGGGCGGCGATCAGGCGGGCGTTCTCCCAGAGGTCGAACTCGGGGTGGTACTGGGTGGCCCAGTAGGCGCCGTTTTCGTGCTCCACCGCCAGCGCCTGCACGCGGGTGTGCTCGCCGGTGGCCAGCAGCTCGGCGCCCGCGGGCAGCTCGGTCACGTGGTCGAGGTGCATCTCGATGCCCTGGAAGACCGGCGGCTTCCCCGCGGTGAGCGGGTGCTCGCGGCCCGCGGCGGTCAGCTCGATGCGCGGCGCGAAGCCCCACTCGCGCCCTTTGGGGTTGGCCTCCACCCGGCCGCCGGCGGCCACCGCCGCCATCTGCGCCCCCCAGCAGCTGCCGAACTGGGGCACGCCGGCCTCGAAGGCGCGGCGGGCGAAGGCGATCTGCCGGGCGACCTTTTCCTCGTGGGTGCGGTAGATGGTCTGGTCGGACCCGGTCCAGATGACGCCGTGGAAGCCGCGCACCTCGTCCAGGCTGGGCAGCGGGTTCTCCACGTCGGCGATGAAGAAGACCTGCGACTCCGAGCCGGGCGCGTAGCGGTCGAGCAGCCGCCGGTAAAGGTCGTGGGGGTGAGCGACGTCGGAGCGGTCGAAGTTATCCCGGCTTGCGCGCGGGTAACCGTTGACGATCAGGAAGTTCAGGGTCATGGCGTTTCCTTTCCGGCCGTGGCGCGGGCCAGCGGCACCAGGTCCTGCGGGAAGTCGGTGAAGAGGCCGCTCGCGCCGGCCTCGATGTAGGCTCTGGCTTCGCCTGTGTCGTTGACGGTGAAGAGGTTGACCTTCTTGCCCGCCGCCACCAGCTCGCGCACCTTCTCCGGCGGCGTCAGCGCCGCGCGGGCGTTGACCGTCGGGTAGTCCGCCACCGCGTCCCAGTCGATGGGCCGGTCGCGGTAGTAGCCGACCAGGGCCTGCACCTCCACCTCGGGCCGCAGGGCGCGTGCCTCCTCGAGCCAGCGGTGCTCGAACGAGGAGAGCCGCACCCGCTCGGGGGCGATGCCCACCCGGTCCATCACCTCGAAGAAGCGGGGCACGATGGGAAAGTCCTCGAGCGGCGCCGGCAGCCGCTTCAGCTCGATGTTCACGGTCCAGTCGTGGTCGCGGGTGAAGGCGAGCGCCTCCTCCACCGTGGGCACCTTGAGGCCCACGTAGGCGGCCTGGTCGGCGGGGCTTACCCGGCCGGCGGCGATCTGGCCGAAGGGGTCGTCGCGGTCGAACCAGCTGCCGGCGTCAAGGCGTTCGATCTCGGCGAAGGTGAACTCGGTGAAGGTCCAGGGGGCGCGGTCGGGGTAGACCTCGGGGGCGTTGGTGGTGCGCTTCAGGCTGTCGTCGTGGAAGAGGATGAGCACGCCGTCCGCGGTCACGCCCACGTCGGTCTCCCACAGGTCGGCTCCGGCCTCGAGGCCCTTTTCTGCGGCCGCCAGCGTGTTTTCGGGTGCGAGGCTGCGCGCGCCGCGGTGCGCGATGACGAGGGTGCGGTTCACGGGAACACGATACCGCAGGCGGCCGGGCTGGAGGAGCCCTTCGGCCACGGGGCCTGTGCGGCCCGATGTATATCTGACTTGCGGCCCGCTTGGCCGGAACCACGCAGTCTTAGAGTGCCCGAGCTGGCCGCAGCTGTCCGGACGAACCCCCCCGCGTCACCCCGGACGAGATTCAGGGTCTCGCCGTTGCCGCTACCGAAGGCGTTTGGTAACTCATGAGCTGGCGTCGAGGTTCCAGACCTGTCCCGGGCTGGGCTTAATGCGCTTGGTTCCTTCAGCGTGCTCTGCGAGGTTCCGGACCTGTGCCGGACTTGATCCGGGATTACGCAGGTCTTACGACCTGCTTGTCCGGAACGACGGGAGTTAGTTTCAGCGCGTTCTGTCCTTTCACCTTCTGCTACGTGTGCGCAACCTTTCATTTCGTCACCCCGGACGAGCGCAGCGAGATCCAGGGCCTGCCCTGAACTTGATTCAGGGGTCTCGCGGGCGACGCGAAGAACGCGCCAACCTGGGGCGCACGACGAGATCAGGGTCTCGACGGAACGGCGACCGGGGTCGCCGCGATTACGCTGCTTCGGCGGGACGCCCCTACGGGGAGCCGTGCTACGCCCCCGGACCGAAGAGCGGCGCGGGCATACGGCCGCGGGCCGGGACCTCGCCGCGCAGCCAGGCGAGCACCGCCTCGAGCGCTTCGGCGCGGAAACCGTAGCTGACGAGCGCCGGGGCGGGCACCCGCGCGGCGGCGAAGGGGTTCCACAGGGCCACGTGCAAATCGGGCCGCCAGCGCCAGCCAGCCGCCGGATACAGGCGGCGGCTGTTGGAGATGAGCAGCTTGAAACAGCCGTCCGTCGCGACCTCCAGCCCCGGAACCTCGGCGACGTCGCCCACGAAGACGGGTTCGACCCTCCAGTAACCCTCCAGCAGCCTGGCCAGCTCGGCCCCGCTGGCGCCGGCCTCGGAAACGCCGTCGCCGCTCGGGCGCGCCTGGGCCACCACCCGCAGGCAGGCGTCCTCCGGCGGCGGGGCGGGGTCGCCCACCGCGGTCAGGCCGCGGGTCCAGGCCGCTGCGAAGAGGCGGCGGTCGGCGGTCCGCTGCGCTTCACCGTAGTCCCCCAGCCCGGCCGGGAAGGCGCGGGCCAAGGCGGCGACGCGCCCGGCGCTGGCCTCCATCTGCCCCCGATCGAGTTCGCCGGCGTCGAGCGCGGTCTGAATGCGCGCCAGCGTCGCCGCCTGCAGCTCGAGGCCGCCCAGCGGCATCACCAGGTCGGCCCCGGCGGCGAGCGAACGCACCGCCGCCTCGGGCGCGCCCCAGCGGTCCGCGATGGCGCGCATGTTGAGCGCGTCGCTGACGACGACGCCGTCGTAGCCCATTTCCTCGCGCAACAGACCGGTGAGGATCCGCCGCGAGAGCGTCGCCGGCAGCTCGCCGTCGAGCTCGGGGTAGACGATGTGGGCGGTCATAAGGGCCGGGAGGCGGCCCGCCGCACGGGCGAAGGGCACGAGCTCGAGCCGCCGCAGATCGGCGAGGGGCTTTTCCACCACCGGCAGGCCCAGGTGCGAGTCCACCGTGGTGTCGCCGTGGCCGGGGAAGTGCTTGCCCGTCGTGGCCACGCCCTCTTGCACGTGCCCCTCGTGCCAGGCGAGCGCCAGCTCGCTGGCGCGCTCGGGGTCCGCCCCGAAGGAGCGCTCGGCGATCACCGGGTTCGCCGGGTTGGTGTTGAGGTCGAGCACCGGCGCGAAGTTGAGGTTGAAGCCGTAGGCGGCGAGCCCGCGAGCGGTGGCCGCACCCACGGCGCGGGCCAGTTCGGGGTCGTCCGCCGCGCCCAGGCTCATCCCCGGCGGGGGGCTGGGGAGGAAGGGCAGGCGCAGCACCGCGCCGCCCTCCTGATCGACGCTGATCAGGGCTTCGGGTCCCAGGACCTCCAGCAGATCGGCCACCAGCCGCCGGAGCTGCTCGGGCCCGGCGACGTTGTGGCGGAAGAGGATGACCCCGCCCACCCGGTAGCGCCGCCAGAGGGCGGCCAGTTCGGCGGGCAGCTCGGTGCCGGGAAGGCCGGTGATGACGAAGCGGCCGGCGTGCATGCCCAAACTCTACCGCAGGCGCAGGCCGGCCCCTCGGGGCGCGTTGGCAAAAACCCCGGAGCCCGGCTCCGGGGTCGGCGGAAGGTTTGCGGGATCAGGCCTCGACGGGGTGGTGGCCTCGAAGACCGGACCACGCTCATCAAGTCAGCGTGGCCCGTGTGGGAGAGCTCTTCGTCGGGCTGCTGTCCTGGGTCGAACCTGCGGTTGGGACGGCCGTCTCGATGGTGGACGGCAAGGTTGGCTCAGTTCGCGTTGTCCGTTGGCGTGAAGCCCGAAGGCGGTGTTCAACTTGAGGCCCGTCGTGGCTTCCGCAGTTTGCGCCCCGCCACCGCGATCCACAACCAAACTGCGAGAGGCGGGAAGCGCCGGGAACGTTTCTTGTCACCTGCACTCCCGGTTTGTTGCGATCTCCTTGCGATGTAGGAAACCCATGAGACGGGTGCCGAAGCCTGGGTTCTTGGGTCGATGGGGAGCGATCAGTCCCCGTCGAGGAGGCCCACCTCAAGGGCCCAGCGTGTCAGTGCAGCCCTGGAGCTTAGGCCCAGTTTCGAGGCGGCCCGCTCCCGGTACGTTGCCACCGTTTTCTCGCTCAACTCCAGGTCGGCGGCAATCTGCTTGTAGGTCATCCCCATGGCGATCCCCCGCACCACAGAGCGCTCGCGTTCCGTGAGGACCTCGGGCGTAGGCTCGGGCTTTTCCTGCCGGTGCTGGATCATGGCGTAGAGCAGATCCTGAGGTACGTAATGCTCGCCGCGGGCCAGGGCCTTGACCGCGTCCATCAGTTCGTACTCGATGCTGCTCTTGCCTAGGTAGCCGGATCCGCCCGCGGCGAGGAAACGCTCGGCGTATTCGGCCTCCTCGTGCATGGAAAGGGCGAGAAGCTTGAGGTTGGGGCGAACTTCCTTCAGTCGGCGGGCACAGGCGATGCCGTCGATGCCGGGGAGGGAAAGGTCGAGGATGGCGATGTCGGCTTCGCTGTCCGCTTTGGTGAGTTTGTCTAGCGCTTCCTCGCCCGAGATCGCTTCGCCTACGACCGTAACTTCCCCGGAGCGCTCGAGGATGTACCGAACTCCGGCGCGCACCACCGGGTGGTCGTCGACGAGAAAAACCCGAATCATGCCCTGACCTCCGCCGGGAGGGGGACACGGGCGTAGACCGACGTCCCCTTGCCCTCCGTGCTTTCAACGACCAGTTCACCCCCGGCCAGCTCGATGCGTTCACGCATGCCGATCAGGCCGCTGCTGCTCTCGCCCACCCGCCGGGGATCGAAGCCTATCCCGTCGTCTTCGACAACCAGCTGGACGTGGCGGTTGTGTTCCTTGAGCAGCACCGAAACGTGCCGCGCGCGGGCGTGGCGGACGACGTTGGTGAGCGCTTCTTGGGCGACCCGGTAGAGCACAGTCTCGAGTTCGGGCGGCAGCGGGTGGCTGCAATGCACGAAGACATCGCTCTCGATTTCCGCGAAGTCGGTCATCTCCTGGACCATCCGCTTAAGGGCGGCTTCAAGGCCCAGCTCGTCGAGGGCTGCGGGGCGCAACTCTCGGCCGATGCGGCGCACGTCGGAAAGCGTCGTCTCCACGAGGTGCTTTAGGGCATGCAGCGTTGGCGGCGCCGGTTCCAGCGCCTCGAGTCCCAGCCTGAGGGCGGTCAGCGACTGCCCTACCTGATCGTGCAGGTCTTTGGCTATGCGTCCTCGTTCCTCCTCCTGTGCCCTGAGTACCGCCTGGAGCAGACGGCGGCGTTCCAGCTCCTTTTCCCGAATGTGTTCGTGCACCCGCGCCCGCTCGAGCCCGTTCCTGAGGTAGTCGGCCACCGCCGCCAAGAAAGCTTCGCTGGCCGTGCCTCCCGAGAGCGCGAGCACGACCTCGTCGTTGATCCCGAGCGTTTGGAAGCCCTCAACGGGCCGGCCCAATTGCAGTTGCCGCAGCGCCGGGCACTCCGAGGGCGGAACCTTACACCCCACGCGTAGGAGGGAGCCTCTCTCGGTTGCGGGACTCAAGGCCTCGGCGCAGGAAAACCAGCGGGTTTCCACCAGCGTGTTCAGGGTGGCCCGGAGCATCTCCTGGGGGTCCAGCGTTTTGTTGAGGCGCTGACCCAGCAGGTTGAGGGTCCT
Organism: Oceanithermus profundus DSM 14977; assembly: GCF_000183745.1. Taxonomy (NCBI): domain Bacteria; kingdom Thermotogati; phylum Deinococcota; class Deinococci; order Thermales; family Thermaceae; genus Oceanithermus; species Oceanithermus profundus. The sequence continues at coordinate 422,409 of NC_014761.1, forward strand.
CAGCTCGAGCGACCTCCGCCGGGCGGTTTCGGAGAATCGCTCCAGGGCCCTCCCAAGGACGCCCAGCTCGTCGTTCGGCACCGGGACCCGCGCGCGCTTGCCGTTTTCCAGGCTCTCCACCGCGGCGACCATGCCGCGTACCGGTGCGAGAAAAGCCTTGGTCATGCGCCCCGCTACCAGCGCGGCGGCAAGACCCCCCAGAAGCAGGGCCAGGGCAAGGTTGGCCAGGGTGCGGCGCACGCCGTTCAGCGCGACGTTTTCGTATACGCCGAGCCAGAGGCTGCCTGCCTGCCCTCCGAGCAGTTTGACCTGCCGCTGCCGCACCGTACCCGCTTCACTGGCGATTCGTTCCCGCTGCCCCAGTTCGAGGAGCGTGTTCGGGAAACCCCCGTCGAAGGTATGGGTAAGCAGGCTGCCGCCGGGGCTCAGCAGGTAGGCGTAGGCCAAGTCGGGATGCTGCCGTTGGGCGCGTTTGAGGATGCGCCGCACCGTGTAGAGGTCGTTCATCAGCACGTAGTCGGTGAGCTCGCCGGCCAGGCTCTTCGACAGGCCTTCGATGCGAGCGTCGAGCGCATGGTTGGCCTGATCGCTGAGGATGACGTAAGCGGAAAGCCACAGGCCGCCCCCTACGATGGCAAAGGTAACCGCGACGATCCCTAGGAGCTTGGTGCGCAGGCTGACGTTACGGCGCGGCATGTTGCTCCTCCAGGAACTGCGCCCAGACCCGCCGGTAGGGTGCAGAGTCCGTGGGTGTGAACCGGGCGATGTGCAGGGGGCTCAACAGGCTGTTGTCGAGCGAGGTGAGGGCTGCGAGCAGGCCGCGCACCTGCGTTTCAGGTAGATCGGAGCGTACGACCAAAGGCGGGGGTGGATCCTCGGGGCTTTCCCAGAACACCCGCAACTCCCGCCCGAGCCCAGGGTCTTCTTTGAGGAGGCCGAAGTACACGATTCCATCAACCGCTGCGGCGTCGACGAACCCGTCGAGCAACGCGCGAATGGAACGGTCGTGTGAATAGGTGAAGACGGTTTGCGAGAAAAAGGTACGGGCGTCCACGCCCCGGTTCCGGAAGAACCGCTGTGGCCAGGCGAAACCGGTGTTGGAAAGCGGGTCCACGAAGGCGAAGCGGTGATTCGCCAGGTCCTCAAGCCTTTGCACCTGCATCGCGGTGCGGGTGAGGATCACCGAGCGGTAGGGGGCGTATTCATAGGGGACCCCGGCGGCGACGGCGCGCAGGTAGCCTTCGGAAACGCCTTTCCCTGCCGCCAGCGTGCAGAGGAACCCCACCTGCGCCGTGCCCTCCCGCAGCAGCTCGAGCACGTCGGAGTAGGTGCGGCGCTGAAGGACCACCACGTCGCGCCCTAGTTTTTCGGCCAGCGCGCCGGCGAGGCGGCGGTAGGGTTCCGAAGCCCGGGGCGAGAGCATCCCAGCCACCGCCACGACCAGCGCCTCCCCGCTGTCGGGAACGCGCACCTCGGGAACGGAGGGATCGAGCTCTCCCAGCCGGACGCTCGGGAGTTGCGGAGAGCACCCCGCCAGGACCAGCAGGAAGAGAACAGCGATTCGGCGCATCTTTCCTCTATCCTAGCCGACCCGTGGAATCGTCACCGGGAGGGACGTCCTGCCGCGATGTAGGAGTTTGAACCACAAATCGACTGGGACAAACCTCCCAGGCAACGTGGGAAGCCGACGGACCCGCGCGTCCGTGACCCCGCCTAGGGTGAGGGCAAGAAAGGGGGAAAGCTATGGCCAACCACGAGGACCGACGCGATTTTTTAGAGAAGGTGGCCTCTGCCGTTTTCGCCGGCATGGTGCTTGGCGGGGCGAAGGTCGAGGCGCAGCGTCCCGACAGCGGTGTCGAACCGACGCCGCCACCGCCCTTCAAGATTGGTGCGGAGGCCCAGGAGGACGTGCTGCTGCGCATGCAGCGCGACCTGCAACGGGCGCTTACGAAACCAATCGATCAGCGCAGGTGGGGTATGGTCATCGACACCCGCAAGTGCGTGGGCTGCCATGCCTGCACCGTAGGGTGCGTGATGGAGAACAAGCTTCCGCCCGGCGTGGTTTACCGCCCCGTCATCGACATGGAGGTCGGCGAGTATCCGAACGTGGACCGCAGGTTCCTGCCGCGGCCCTGCATGCAGTGCGACAAACCGCCGTGCGTGCCCGTATGTCCAGTGGGAGCGACCTGGAAGCGCAAGGACGGCATCGTCGAGATCGACTACGACGCTTGCATTGGCTGCCGTTACTGCATCACCGCCTGCCCTTACAGTGCCCGCACCTTCGATTTCGGCGAAAACTGGACCGACGCCGCCGCTGCCGGAAAGGACGGTCCGCTGGCGCTGGAGACGGGTCGCATCTACGAGGAGCTGCCCAACTTCGAATACGGAGAGACCTGGGAGCGTGGCGAGGGCATAATCCCGCAAAGCCCGGTGGGCAATGCCCGCAAGTGCACCTTCTGCATTCACCGCGTCGAGAAAGGCGTACTGCCCATGTGCGCGACCACCTGCATCGGCCGCGCCACCTTTTTTGGCGACTTCAACGATCCCGAATCGCTGGTTTCCGAGCTGATCGCGCGCAACAACGCCGTTCGGCTCAAAGAAGAGCTGGGTACGGAGCCGAAGGTCTACTACCTGGTCTAGAGGAGGCGGTCATGGTACAGAAGAAATACCCTTACGGATGGTTGTCGGTGGTGGGCTGGGTAGCCTGGCTGGCCCTAGCCGTGTTCGGTGGGTGGGGCCTGATCGATCGGTTCCTCTACGGCCACCGGCTGGCGGACTACAGTTCGTACGTGCCCTGGGGGCACTGGGTGGCGGCCTACATCTACTTCATCGGGCTTTCCGCCGGCGCTTTCCTGCTTTCCAGCCTGGTCTACGTTTTCGGGGTGAGGCAGCTCGAGCGCATCGCCAAGCTTTCGCTGTTCACGGCGATCGTCACCCTGCTTATGGCGCTGGTCACGATCTGGTTCGACCTGGGGCACCTCGAACGCTTCTTCTACGTCTTCACCCGCCCCAACTTCCACTCCATGATGGCTTGGATGGTCTGGTTGTACACGGCCTACTTCATTCTGCTTGTGGTCGAGCTCTACTACGCGATCCGAAAGGACGCCGTCAGCGACACCGGGCTCAAGGCGCGCTACCAGCGTTACCTCACCTGGTTGGGCGGGGTCGGCATTCCGCTGGCGGTTGCGTTTCACGGCGGGGTTGGCGCCCTCTTCGCCACCGTCATCGCCCGTGACCTTTGGCATACGCCGATCTACCCAATTCTTTTCCTCACCGGCGCGCTGCTCTCGGGCGGGGCGTTGATGACCGTGGTGGTCGCGTACTTCTGGCCCAACCGCTCCCCCGCCTGGCGGGAAACGGTGACCTACCTGGGCAAGGTGGTGCTGGGCCTGCTGCTGCTCGATGCGCTGCTCGAGTGGGCCGAGTACTCCATCCCGATGTGGTACGGCATCGGCGCCGAGTACGACAAGCTCATGTACGTCCTTTTCGGCCCGTTCTGGTGGAACTTCTGGATCGTGCACGTGCTGCTTGGCGTGTTGGTTCCGCTGGTCCTGCTGGTGGGGTACCGGAAGCCTTGGGGAATCGCCCTGGCCAGCCTGTTGATTACCGTGACCTTCTTCGCGGTGCGCCTGAACTTGGTCATCCCCGGACTCGTCTTCCCCGAGCTCAGGGGGCTCGAGCGCAGCTACACCGACCCCGTTCCCCCGGTGAACCGTCTGAGCTTCGACTACCTGCCCTCGGTCTTCGAATGGCAGATCTTCTTCGGCGTGATCGCCATGGGGATCGCGCTCTTCTACATCGGCTACCGCTGGTTGGCGCTCGTAACCGACAAGGAGGTGGCATGAAATGAAAGTCAACCGCAGGGATCTTTTGAAAGCGGGTGCGGTTTCCGGGGCCGGCGCGCTGCTGGGCGCCGAGGGGCTCCGGCTGATGAACCGCGCCATGGCCCAGGGCGAGGGTACTTACCCGCTGGTGGAGCCGGAGAACATCATCTACGGTCTTTGCCTGCAATGCCATACCGAGTGCACCTTGAAGATCAAGCTGCAGGACGGTGTGGTTTCCAAGATCGACGGGAACCCCTTCAGCCCGGGCAACATGCAGCCGCAACTCGACTACGCCACCTCGCCCCGGCAAGCGGCGAAGGTGGACGGTTCGATCTGCCCCAAGGGGCAGGCCGGGGTGCAGACGCAGTACGACCCCTACCGAATTCGTAAGGTGCTCAAACGCGCCGGCCCCCGGGGTAGCGGCAAATGGAAGGCGATCCCGTTCGACCAGGCCATCGACGAGATCGTGAGCGGCGGCAAACTCTTCGCCGACATTGGTGACGATCGGGTCTACCCGGGTTTCAAGGACGTCTTCAAGCTCCAGGACGCCCGGCTCGCCAAAGAATTGGCCGCCGACGTCGCCGCGATTCGCGCCGGCCGGATGACGGTCCAGGAGTTCAAGCGGAAGCACAGCGCCCACCTGGACCTGCTCATCGACCCGGACCACCCCGACCTCGGTCCCAAGAACAATCAGTTCGTCTTCATGGCCGGTCGCATCGAGCACGGGCGCAAGGAATATGCCAAGCGGTTTACCTTTGGCGGCCTGGGCTCGATCAATTGGTACGCCCACACCACCATCTGCGAGCAGGCCCACCACGTCGCCTACAAGTACGCCACCGCTCAGTGGGTCGAAAAACTCGGCAAATACAGCTGGAAGAAGGGCAAGGATCACATGAAGCCCGACTTCGAGGGCGCCGAGTTCGTGATCTTCTGGGGTACCGGTTTCGCCGAAGCCAACTTCGGACCCCCGCCGATGACGCCGCAGGTCACCCAGGCGTCCACCGACGGCAAGCTCAAGTACGCCGTGATCGACCCCCGCCTTTCCAAGTCGGCGGCGCACGGCTGGTGGATTCCGGTCAAGCCGGGCGGCGACCTGGCCCTGGCGCTCGGTATGATCCGCTGGATCATCGAAAACCGGCGTTACGATGCCGCCTTCCTGAGGAACGCCAACAAGGCGGCGGCGACCGCCGACGGCGAGAAGAGCTGGAGCAACGCGACTTGGCTCGTCAATCCCGAGACCGGCCGTTTCATTCGCGCCAGCGAGCTTGGTCTGGGTGGAGAAGGTGAGTTCGTGGTTCTCGCCTCCGGCCGGCCGGTGGCGGTGGATCCGTACGACACCGAACAACCGGTGACGGGAGACCTCGAAGTCGACACCAGGATCGGCGGCTTGCCCGCCAAGTCCGCCTTCCTGGTGTTGAAGGAGGAAGTCTTCAAGCATGACCTCGACTTCTACGCCCGGGAGGCCGGCCTGGAGAAGGCGACCATCGTCGACCTGGCCCGTGAGTTCACCAGCCACGGCAAGCGGGCGGCGATCGACTTCTACCGCGGCCCCATCAAGTTCACCTACGGGTACTACGCCGCGCAAGCGATCATCCATCTGAACCTGCTCATCGGCAACATCGATCACAAGGGCGGCTTGGTCGTCGGCGGCGGCAAGTACAACGCCATGGGCGGCGTCTTCGACCTCAAGAAGATGCACACCGGTGCCCTCACCCCGTTCGGCGTCAAGAGCAACCGCGAGGCGAGCGGCCCCTACGAGACCAGCACCCTCTTCAAGCGCGACGGCTACCCCGCCAAGCGGCCCTGGTTCCCCTTTACCGACGACGTCTACCAAGAAATCGTGCCCTCTGCGGCGTCGGGTTATCCGTACCCGATCAAGATCCTCTGGTTGCACAAGGGTACCCCGGTGCTCGCGACCCCGGCCGGCCACCTGCAGATCGACATGCTGAAAGATCCCGACAAGATTCCGCTCTATATTGCCGACGACATCGTCATTGGGGAGACGAGCATGTATGCCGACTACGTCTTCCCGGATCTGACCTACCTGGAGCGTTGGGCCTTCGAGGGGTTCAGTCCGGCGATCAAGGTAAAGAGCTGGAAGTTGCGTCAGCCGGCCGCGGCTCCGGTACCCGAGATCGTCGAGATCGACGGGGAGGCGATGCCCATCAGCATGGAGTCGGTGATGCTGGCCATCGCCAAGAAGCTGCGTGCGCCCGGTTACGGCAAAGACGGCTTCGCCACCAGTTGGGACTTCAACCGCCCCGAGGACTATTACCTCAAGATGGTCGCCAACGTGGCGATGCAGGATCCGCCGGTCCCCGCGGCGCCGGACGCCGAGGTCGAATTGCTGCGTAAGGCGCGGCGTCACCTTCCCAAGGCCGTCTTCGACGAGAACAAGTGGCGCAGGGCCGTCGGCGGCGGCGTGTGGCGCCAGGTGGTGACGGTGCTGAACCGTGGCGGCCGGTTCGAGGCCTGGGACAAGGCCTACGCGCCGGACGGCGAGTTCGTGGCCCACACCTGGTCCAAGCTGATGAACCTTTACGCCGAGCCCGTCGGCACGGGGGTGCACTCGGTGACCGCGAAGCGCCTCTCCGGCGTGCCCCGGTTCGAGCGGATGACCGGTTTCGACGGCACGGAGATCGAATTCCCCTCCGAATACGATTTGAAGCTCTTCACCTACAAGGAGATCTACGGTGGCCAGTCGCGCACCTCGGGCAACTACGCCGCCCAACAGGCGATCCAGCCCGAAAACTTCGTGCACGTCAGCGCCAAGGACGCCGAGCGACTTGGTCTCCGGGACGGTGACGTGGTGCAGGTGCGCTCCCCCGATTTCGAGGGGGTTTTCGAGGTGGCGCCCGGTCGGCGCGAGCGCGTCGAGGGCAAGGTGCGGGTCAGCCAGGGGATTCGTCCCGGTTCCGTGGCCATCTCCTGGCATTACGGGCATTGGGCTTACGGGTCCAGCGACGTCGAGATCGACGGTACGACCGTGCCGGGCGATTCCACCCGGAGCCGGGGCTTGGTGCCCAACCCGGCGATGGCCGTGGACCCCTACCTCAAGGACGTCTGCCTCACCGATCCCATCGCCGGCGATTCGGCCTACGGCGGGACCTACGTCAAGCTCGTCAAGATCAAGCGCGTCGGTGTGGGCGGGGCGGGCCGGAATTCGCAAGCGACCGCCGTGGAGGAAGCGGCACGTGCGCTGTTCGGCAACTCTTAGAGGGAGGTAACGGGGCGGGGACGCGCGTCCCCGCCCCCGTTTCATGAAACGCCTGATGGTCTGGACGCTGTTGTTCGCGGGCCTCGCCCTTGCGGGAGCTCCCATCGAGATACGGTTTGCCGCCGGGGGGCCCGATCCGCCCCGGCTGCACGTGCCCACCGACCAACCCTATACCCTGGTCCTGCTCAATCAAACGAACGTGCCGGCCCGGCTGTTCTTCGACCAGGAGGCGGAGCTGAGTTCTCCAGAACGGGCCTTCGCCGCCCGCTTTATGGACAAGGGCCCGCTCGTGGTGCCGGCTGCGGGGCGGCTCGAGCTGGAGTACTGGCCCACCCGGACGGGAATCCTGCACTTGCGGGTTGCGGAGGGACCCGCCCGGTTCCTGCTCGAGCTGATCCTCGAGCCTCCCGAGTACTACGAGGGGCCTTCAGGGTGCAGCTGACCCCGCTTCGGCGGCTTCGACGAACGACCCCCCGCTGCGGCGGGGGGTCGTTGCGGAGATCGATTCCTCAGGCCTCGACGGGGTGGGTGGTCTCGAAGACCAGACCGCGCTCGCCCACCTTGACGAGGACGGTGTCGCCTTCGCGCACGTTGCCCGCGAGGATCTCCTTGGCCAGCGGGGTCTCCAGCTCCTTCTGGATGACCCGTTTGAGCGGCCGGGCGCCGAAGACCGGGTCGTAGCCGCGCTCGCCGAGCCAGCGCTTCGCCTCGTCGGTGAGCTCGAGGGTGATCCGCCGCTCCGCCAGGCGCTGCTTGAGTCCGGCCACCTGGATCTCGACGATCTCGATGATCTGCTCACGCGTGAGCGGCTTGAAGACGATGATGTCGTCCAGGCGGTTGAGGAACTCGGGCCGGAAGTGTTCCTGGAGGACGGCGAAGACCCGCTCCTGGATGCGCTCGTAGGGCAGGCCCTCCTTGATGCCGTCGAGGATCAGGTGGCTGCCCATGTTCGAGGTCATGATGATGACGGTGTTGCGGAAGTCCACCACCCGGCCGTGGCTGTCGGTGAGGCGGCCGTCGTCGAGGATCTGCAGCAGGATGTTGAAGACGTCGGGGTGGGCCTTCTCGATCTCGTCGAAGAGGATGACGCTGTAGGGCTTGCGCCGCACCGCCTCGGTGAGCTGACCGCCTTCCTCGTAGCCGACGTAGCCCGGAGGCGCGCCGATCAGCCGGGCGACCGAGTGCTTCTCCATGTACTCGGTCATGTCGATCCGGATCATCGCCTCCTCGGTGTCGAAGAGGGTTTCGGCCAGGGTCTTGGCCAGCTCGGTCTTGCCCACGCCGGTGGGGCCGAGGAACATGAACGAGCCGATGGGCCGGTTCGGGTCCTTCAGGCCGGCGCGGGCGCGGCGGATGGCGTCGGCCACCGACTGGATGGCCTCGTCCTGGCCCACCACGCGCTTGTGCAGCTCGTCCTCGAGGCGCAACAGCTTCTCGCGCTCGCCCTCGAGCAGCTTGGCCACCGGGATGCCGGTCCAGCGGCTGACCACCTCGGCGATGTCCTCTTCGGTCACCTCGAGGCGGACGTACTTGGCGTCCTTCAGCTTCTCGGAGAGCCGGTTGACCTCCTCTTCCAGCTTGGGCAGCACCCCGTACTGCAGCTCGGCGGCCTTGTTGAGGTCGTAGTTGCGTTGGGCCAGCTCGATCTGGGTGCGCAGTTCGTCGAGCTCCTTCTGCTTCTCGCGCAGCTCGTTCAGGATCTCGACCTCGGCCTGCCACTCGGCCTTCATGGCCTCGATCTTCTCGGTCAGTTCGGCGATCTCCTTCTCGATCTCCTCGAGCCGCGCCTTGGAGTCGGGATCGGTCTCTTTCTTGAGCGCTTCACGCTCAATTTCCAGCTGCAGCTTCTTGCGCTCGAGCTGGTCGATCTCCTCGGGCTGGCTCTCCAGCTGCATCCGCAGCCGCGCCGCCGCCTCGTCGATCAGGTCGATGGCCTTGTCGGGCAGGCGCCGGTCGGAGATGTAGCGGTGGCTGAGGGTCGCCGCCGCCACGATCGCCGGGTCGGAGATGCGCACGCCGTGGTGGACCTCGTACTTCTCCTTGATGCCGCGGAGGATGCTGATCGTGTCCTCCACCGAGGGCTCGTCCACCAGCACCGGCTGGAAGCGGCGCTCGAGGGCGGCGTCCTTCTCGATCTCGCGGTACTCGTCGAGCGTCGTCGCCCCGATCAGGCGCAGCTCGCCGCGGGCCAGCGCCGGCTTGAGCATGTTGCCGGCGTCCACCGCGCCCTCGGCCTTGCCGGCGCCGACGATGGTGTGCAGCTCGTCGATGAAGAGGATGATCCGGCCCTCGCTGGCCGTCGCTTCGGCGATGACCGCCTTGAGGCGTTCCTCGAACTCGCCGCGGTACTTGGCGCCGGCGAGCAGCGAGCCCATCTGCAGGGCGATGATGCGTTTTTCCTTGAGCCCTTCGGGCACGTCGCCGCTGACGATCCGCTGGGCCAAACCCTCCACGATCGCCGTCTTGCCCACGCCCGGTTCACCGATGAGCACCGGGTTGTTCTTGGTGCGCCGCAGCAAGATCTGGATCGTGCGGCGGATCTCTTCGTCGCGTCCGATGACCGGGTCCAGCTTGCCCTGTTCGGCCAGCTCGGTCAGGTCGATGCCGTACTGCGCCAGGGCCTCGAACGTGCCCTCGCCATGTTCGCTTTCCACGGTTCTTCCTCCCCTTACCTCGTCGATGATCTTCTTCAGTTCGTCCGCCGGCGGCAGGCCGGGGAAGTTTTCCTCGGCGACGGCCAGCAGCAGGATGTCGAGGGCGACGAACTTGTCGCCCTGGGCTTCGGCCAGCTGCTCGGCGCGCTTCAGCACGCGGTCGAGCCGCTGCGAAAGGTACTGCCCGCCCTCGGCGCCCTGCACCTTGGGCAGGCCCGCCAGCTCTTTGTTGGCGGCCTCAACGGCTTCCTTGGGGTCGCGTCCGGCGCGCTCGAGCAGCCGGGACGGCAGGCCGGACGGGTCGCGGAACAAGACCACGACCATATGGGGCAGGTCGATCTGCTGATGCCCCAGTTCACGCGCCAGCACCTGGGCCTGCGCCAGAGCTTCGCGGGATTGTGCGGTCCATTTCTCCAGGTTCATGACTTCCTCCTATGACCGTACATAAGCATAACACTTGATATAGGTAATATCAAGTATTTTGGGCATACCTTTCGGCCATGGTGCGGGGACCAGGAAAACCCCCTCGTGCGAGGGGGCTACCTGGCGAACCGCCCAGGGTACGAAGCTGCGACCGGTCCGCACCGGCGTAGGCTGTCCGGGCTGTCTGAGCCGACGGCCCCCGGGTTACGAAACGAAGCGACCGTGCCCGGCGGGTGTCCAACGGCCCGGCCGCAAGCCGCTCACCGGGCCAGTCCGTTGTAGAGCTCCACCAGTACGTGGGCGCCGCTGCCGGCTTCCTGGTGCCAGCTGATTAGCGGCAGGTCGTGGCCGTCCACGGCCAGGGAAGCCCGCCGCCAGGTGTCGGCGTTGCCCAACGAAAAGGCTTTCCCGCCGACCGTGTCCCAGCTGGTTTCGACGTCGTTCCAGCGCATCACCCAGCCGCCTTGGCCGCTTGCCAGATCCTGATAAAGGACCAGCAGCGGTACGCCCTGCGCATCCGTTGCCAGGGCCAGCGGCCTGGTGGTTGCGCCGGCTTCGGTGGTTATGGCGCCGCCAAGCGCGTCCCACTGCCCGGCGACGGCGTTCCAGCGGTCCACGTGGGTGCCGCTGTCCCAGTTGCTGGCAAGGTAGAGCTCGTCGCCGGGGCCGAGGGCGAGTTTGTACCGCGATGAGTCAGGGGCGGTGTCTTGGTGGTTGACGGCCGCACCAAGCTGCTGCCAGCTGGCCCCGTCCCAGCGGTTGACCGCCACCCCACCGGCCACGGGCTTGGCGTAGTAAACCGCACCGCTGGAATCCACGACGACCGGAGAGGCTTGTGAGGAAGCCCCCTGCGAGTAGGCGGCGCCAAGCGGGTCCCAGCTGGTGTTGGTGTCGTTCCAGACGGCCAGCTGGATGTGGTATTGGCCGCTTACCTGGTTCCACCAGATCACGGCTACGGTGCCGTCGGCTCCGGTCGCCACGCCGATGTCCTGTGCACCGGCGGCCTCGGCGATCGTGCCGCCGAGCTGCTGCCAGCTGCCGCTGCTGTGCTGCGCATCGTCCCAGACCCAGCGCTTGACGGTCATGCCGTCGTTGCCGTTGGTGTAAGCCACCAGCGGCCGGTCGGCTCCGTCCAGCGTCATGGCGGCGTAGTTGAAGTTGCTGCTGGTGGGGGCGCCGTCCACCGGGCCTGTTCCCAGAAGCTCCCAGCTCTCTGCTAGCGCGTTCCAGCGTTTAGTGAAGACGTTGATGCCGCCGTAGTTGTTGGGCTCGGTGAACGTCACCACAACGGAGCCGTCGGTGCCCGCGGCGATCATGGGGTGCTGGGAGTACTTGCTCGCAACCTCGTCCAGCTGGTTGCCTATCGCGGCCCACTCGGCGGCGGTGTCGAAGCCAAAGCCGGCGGCGGCGCTGGGGTTGCCCGCCGCGTCCTTGACGCCGCTCACAGCCACGTCCAGGCGGGTGGGGAGGCTGGCTGGAGCGCTTTGTAGTGCGAGCCGGACTTCCGTCTGCTCGGCGTTGAACGAGGCGGTGTAGCCAAGGCTGGTCGCGCCGTCGCGGACCGCCACTGTCGCCGGCGTGACGGAGGCCGGGTCCACGGCCTCGCTGAAGACCAGCACGATCTCATCGGCCAGCAGGACCCCGGTCGCGCCGTCGGAAGGCACGTGGCTTTGCAGTTCGGGTGCGGTCACGTCAGCGCTTTCGAAACCAAACGAGGTGGCCGCCAGCAGGTTTCCGGCGAGGTCGCTGACGTTCTGCAGTTCTACCGTCACCGGCGCCGGGCTGGCGGCGGGGAAGGAAGTAAGCGTAAGCGTAAGCGTCTTCTTGTCGGAGCTGAGGGTGTACGCGTAGTTCAGGCTGGCGCCGCCGCTACTGAGTTTGACGCTGGCGGAGGTTACGCTGTCAGGAGCGATGGCCTCGTTGAAGGTCAGAAGGAGGGGGGCGTGCAGGTCCACCCCGGTGGCCCCGTCGGCCGGAGTGTGGCTCACCAGCCGGGGCGGGGTGGTGTCGGCGGGGGGCGGGGGTGAGCCGCAGGCCGCCAGAAGGGCGGGGAAGAGCGCCAAAATCCAAACGTAGAAATGTCTGGGAACCGTGGTCATACCGCTCCTTTCGGCCGACAATCGGTGGAAGCTGATTCTCGACGCAGGTTTGTCAAATTGTAACAGAAGCCCTATTGTGTGACCGGTTCATCCCGCGGATCGGCCTGTGGCCTGTGGAGGAGGCCGGCGACCGCATCCGGGATGATCCGAGGCGGAGGCCGGGCTGCCCGGCTTCGGCGGCCAGCCTGCCCGCTGCAATGACCCCCCCTACGAGCACCGCAGACGCGCGGCACCGGTCCTTTCGTACCTACACAACGTGTCGGCAAGCAACCCGGCGTTCAGGGAACCCCGCACCGGTTCGGTACCCTGCCTCTTCGCGCCGGCGCAACACGTTACCTGAGGGTTGCGGTGTCAAATCGCCTGTGCGATCGTCGACGTCTTTTTCCGGAAATGTGCTTGGGTTCACGTATAATGAGAGACTTAACGTTTGTTTAACGCCGATGTTAACGGTAAATGTTCTTGTATTCTGAGAAGTTCTTGCATAGGATGAGGATGCAATGAATAACGAGAGGGGGGAGGTGGTGAGACTGAGGTAGCGGCAGTACAGGTCCTAGGCATACCGTCTGCGATCCGTATACGACTTCAAGCTATTTTCATCGGCAGCACCCATCATTTTCGGCCTATTGGAGGTACACATGCAAAAGCAAGCAAGGTTGTGGTTGTGGGTATTGGGATTGGTGTTCGTGCTCGCGGCGTGCTCGCAGCCGCAGGGCAACAACGGCACGAATCCGAACGTGCCCCCGCCGCCTCAGACCGCCGTGTTGAAGATCGCCGTTGACGGCGTTTCCGCGGCGGACGTTGTTTTGGCCAAGGGGCAGGAAGTGCTCTTCCAGGGCACCGTTGCGGGCGAAAAGACGCTCGAGCTCGGTCCCGGGACCTACACCCTGGACGGCATGCCCATTAGCGGCATGATCGACCCCTCGCCGATGCTCGTCGTGCTCGACGGGGGCTCCCAGGTCACCGCCAAGCTCGAGTACAAGCCGGTAGCGGTCGAAGGCGAACCCGGCATCGCGCGCTCGCTGCAGGTGGTTTCGGTCACCGACGTGATGGGCGTGGATCTGCCCGGCTTGCCGGAGCGGAACATCAACAAGGACGTGATGATCTACGCCTCGCAGACCGAGGAACCCGTCTGCGTGACCCTGCAGGCGCTCGACGAGAACGGTGATCCGGCCGCCTACGTGCCCGTCGTGGTCAACATCGCCGACGGCACCTGGATGGACGACCGCATCGCCATCATCCGCGGCTGCGCCGCCGAGGGCGACTACGCGGCCATGGGCTTCCGCGACGGCCTGATGACCGACGCGCAGGGCATGGTCAAGTTCACCCTGTACGCGACCTTCGGCAGCGAAGCGTACGACTGGGACTACGGCATCGCCAAGATCACCGCGGCCGCCGAGAACTCCGACGACACCAACGTGCTCGAGGAGTTCAAGTTCTACTTCTACAACATCGCGCACCTCTGGGCCGGCTTCGACGGCGACAAGCCGATTCCCACCGATCAGCGCGTCGGCGCGAGCTTCGAGCGGGTCAACATCTTCGATCCCTATCCGCCCGAATGGGAAGACTTCCCCAACACCTTCTGGATCGACACCGCCGTCTTCTCCAAGCAGCCGCAGTTCCGCATCGACGGCCGGTTCTGGAAGGACTTCTACGGCGGTAACTTCTACGTCCGCTACGAGATCGTCGACGGGGCCGAAAACGTTCACTTCGTAGGCTGTGATGATGTGATCTCGCCCACGGTCTGCAACGACTTCGACACCAACATCGGCCTGCAGCCGAACGACGACATCGGCCTCGAGGACCTGCCCATCAGCGCGACCGTGAAGGCCACGCTGGTCATCGTGCAGCCCTACGGGCAGACCCTCTACGAGTTCGATCTCAAGGACTACACGGTCACCAAGACCTGGATCGGCAGCTACCTCAAGATCGACAAGCAGATCGACCACCACGTCCTGACCTGGTACGGCCCCGAGCACACGCTCGACCCGGCCAACGCGGTGCCCGCGAACTCGGTCTTCACCGCCACGGTGACCCTGACCGCGACCAACGAGGGCAACGCCCCGGTCTACGACGTGAGCATCGCCGACCAGCTGCCCGCCGAGCTGGGCGTGATCGAATCCACGCTCAACCCCGCAGGCGGCACCTACGACGCCACCAACCACGTGGTGACCTGGAACTACCAGACCGCCGGCGCCTTCGAGCCGAAGTTCAAGCAGCTCGACCCCGGCGAGTCGATCACGGTCACCTTCCAGATCTACGTGCGTCAGAAGCCCGGCTTCTGCGTGGATCCTGAGGATCTCGCGGCCGCCGAGTTCTACGCCGTGCCCTTCATGTTCGGCTACGACGACGACGGCGAGTACTGCTACGAAGACCCGTACTTCGTGGTGAACGGCGCGCAGCAGCGCGACGTGACCGCCAGCTGGTTCACCGGCGCCCCCGAAGCCGAGGGTGGCTTCCAGGCCGTCGTGGACTTCAACGGCTGGTACAACGAAGAACAGGCCATCGTCTGGGCCGTCCGTCCGGTCTTCGACATCGACAAGACCCTCACGAACGCCCAGGATCTGCCGTTCCAGATCGGCATGGACGCCTTCTTCGACATCACCCTCTACAACCTCGACCGGCCCGAGTACGCCTCGCTGATGGCGAAGTACCCGGCCGAGTTCGACGGCAGCTCGCGCGACAACCCCTACGGGCGTGACGTGGTGGTCGGCGACGGCTTCCTGATCGGCCTCGACTTCAACACCACCAACCCGATCACCCTCGTGGACGACGACGGCGTGAACCCCGACCAGACCTTCGCTCCCAACGCGGCGCCGGGCGACTTCCTCGGCTTCGCGGACAAGAGCATGTTCTGGGCGACGATTCCGCTGATGGGCGGCGGTGACGTGGCCAGCACCTCGCTGGTGCTCGACAACAACCTGTCGGGTATCCACGTCAACGTTGCCGGGGCGACCGCGGCCAACATGAACCAGTTCACCAACAACTGCCGCCTGCCGTACGAAGGCGTGGACGCCGCGGCCATCGGCATGCCGTCCATTCCGGTGCGGCCCAACCTGGTGTTCGACTGTGACTGGGTCTTCGTGATCGAGCCCACCGACCCCTGGGTCGAGCTGAACAACATCGGCAACTACGAAGGATACCTCTTCAACAGCCAGGTTCAGCGCGGCGACGACTTCGTCTACCTCTACCAGATCCAGAACACCGGCGACGGTACCGCTGAGGGCGTTTCGCTGGTCATCAACCTCGACAACGCCAACGCCACGATCACCGGCGGCCTCAGCAGCCACACCACGGTGGCCGGCTTCAACGCCTCGAGCCTGAGCTTCACCCCCTTCGACCTGGCTCCGGGTGACACCGCCTTCTTCGTGGTCCTCGCGCACGCCAACGCCGTAGGCAACAACTCGGCGACGGCGACCGTGGACTACGCCAACCCCGACACGCAGGCTCCGCTGATGCCCTACAGCGTCGTGGAGACCGTGTCCATCCAGCCTCCCTTCTAGCCCTCTCGGGCCCCCGGACCGCCGTGCGGTCCGGGGGCCGCTCTCTTTTTTCTGAACTATGAAACGAACCCTCCATCTTGCCCTTCTCGCTGCGGTCGTGCTGTTGCTGACGGCTTGCGGTACGACGCGCCGCGCCGCCATCACCTCGCTGGTCGTGACCGTGCCCAACGCCACCGTCAAGATCGAGGGCGTGGAAAAAATATTGTCGATCCAGTATCAAATCAACGGCCGCGGGGCCGGGGCCCTGAACGGCCCGCTCGCGGCCGGAACCTACACCCTGCCCCTGGAAGGGCTCATGTGCTACGGCTCGAACCTGCTCAAGGTCTCGGCTCAGGTCGTCAGCAGCGGAGGGGTCCAGCTGACCCTGGAACGCAGCGCCACCTTCGACTACACCCCGGACCCTCCGCAGCTCGTGCTCGCGAGTCCAGTGGCCGCCGAGCCCGATCGGTACATCTCGGTACCCGTCCGCATCGACAGCGGCGTACGTTTTGGGTGTCCGGCGGCCCTCGAGTTTCGTGACCCGTCCGGGGCCCTCGTGGCCCGGGAGCCGCTGATGGTGCCCGGCCAGACGAGCGTGGTGCTGCCGCCGCAGTCGGCCGAAGGCACCTACGGCTACACCCTCGAGGCCTCCCTGGGCGACTGGCGGGTGCGCCGCCCCTTCGAGGTCGAGGTCGGCCTTCCGGTCGTCAAGGGGCAGCTCGAGCTCGTCCTCGAGGGCGTGGCCGCAGCCGACGTGCTGGTGAACCAGGGCGCGCAAACGATCTTCAGCGGCACCGTGAACGGCAGCACGGTCCTCGAGCTTCCCGTGGGCACCTACACCGTCGACGGCCTGCCCCTGGACGGCTACGTCGATCCCCCGGCGACCGACGTGGAGGTGCTCGAGGGCCAGACGACGCGGGTGACCCTGACCTACACCCAGGGCACCCCGCCCCCGCCCGACGGCGGCATCACCCTGGTGGAGCCCGCCGACGGCGCGGTGATCACCGAACCCCGCTTCAACGTGGTCGTGGACCTGGCCGATCCCGGGCAGTACGTGCGCATGGACGTGCAGTTCCTCGACAAGGGCATCCTCGATTCCTGGTACGTGGACGGAAACAGCCACTTCGTGCGCGAGTTGATCCTCGACCCCACGCTTTACAACGGGCCGCACGACCTGCTCGTGCGCGCCATGAAGCTCGACGGCACGTGGGTGAACGGACCCACCCACGCGGTCACCCTCAACGTCCCCTGGAACGCTTCGGCCTACGTCGAGTACCAGAACCTGCCGGCGCTGGTGCGGCTGGTGCCGGGCGACAGCACGAGCTTCAGCGCCACCGTGCGGTCGCGCAACGGCTTCGAGGGCATCGCGTTGCTCAGCGGCGATCAGAACGGCAACGCGGTGGTCTCGGTGAGCCCCTCCCAGATGACGCTCGCCAGCGGAGGCAGTCAGAGCGTCACCGTTACGGTGCAGGTGCCCGCGGATGCGGTTTCCGGGGAGTACGCCCCGCGCCTTTACTGGCAGGACGAGTACGGCCTGCGCCGGGGCTCGACGAGCTTCACCCTGCAGACCTCGCGGCCGCCCCAGGTCGGCCTGGACGTACCGGCCAAGCCCACCGCCGCCCCCGTGACCGTGACCGCGAACGTGACCGACGACGGCACCCTCGACCGGGTGGAGTTCTACCTCGACGGCAACCTGGTGGCCACCGACACCGAGGCCCCCTACACCTGGAGCTGGGATCCGGGGCTGCAGGCCAACGGCGTGCACACGGTGCGCGCGCTGGCCGTCGACACCCTGGCGTTCTCGGGTGAGGCACAGGCCAGTTTCGACCTGAGCCTGCCCTTCGGCGTGCGCGACGAGGTCGCGCTCCCCGGCGTGCCCACGGCGGGTCCGGTGGTGCTAGGCAGCGGAGTCTACTGGGGCGGCGACGGCTGGGTCGCCCGGGTGGACAGCGACACGCTGGCGCTCGCCCAGCGGGCCGTCTCGGGGCAGGTGCTGGAGCTGTGGAACGATCAGGGCATCCTCTACTTCCGCACCACCCAGGGGGTGTACTACATCGGCGCCGACCTTACGGGCCTGGTCCCCGTTTGGGAACCGGGCACCCCCGTCGGCGTTCGTGCGGGATCCGCCTACTTCGCCTCCGGCAGCGTCCTCCGCGCCGCGGGCACGGGCCCCTGGTCGCTGGACGTGGGGGAATCGATCGTCGGTCTGGCCACGGACAGCAACTACGTCTACGTCGTCACGCCCACCCGCATCCTGGCCTACGCCCACAGCGCGGCCGCGGCGCCGGTGACCTACGAACGCCTCGAGGTCGCCCCCGCGGACGCCACGGGCGGCTGGGGCCGGCTCTGGCTGGTGGCGGGGACGCGGCTCGTCGGACGCGACTTCACGCTCAACCCGGTGCAGGACCCCGCTTCGCTGGACGCCGCCAGCTGGTCGGCCAGCGGGGTGACGATCACCGCCGACGCGCTCGCGGCGCCCGACGGCAGCACCACCGCCGAGCAGGTCACGGCCGGCGTGGAGGGTTACGCGCTGGGGCAGACCGTCGACGTCAAGGAAGGGGAGACCTACACCTTCAGCTTCTGGGCCTATCCGGGGGCCGGGAGCGAGGCCTACTACGCCGTCAGCGACGGGTCCGGCAACCCCATCGTGCCCGAGACCGACTACGCCGCCGCGCTTACGGCGGGCAGCTGGTCGCGCGTGGCGGTGACCTTCACCGTGCCCGCGGGCGTCGGCCAGATCGTCCTCTACCCCTTGAAACGCGAGGCCAGCGGCTCCGATCCGCCCCTCGCCGCCGACGTGGACCTCTACCTCTGGGGCGTGCGCCTCGACGGGGGCAACGCCGCCCTCGACCCCGCCCCGACGGTGACCTACGACCTTTGCGGCGCCTACGCCGGCCGCAGCCGCACCAGCGCGGTCTGGATCCACGACGCGGGCGGCTGCCTGACCCGCCTCGACGACACCGGGCCGGTCCTGTTCCACACCTTTGCCGGGCCGCTGGCGGCCGCTCCGGTGACCGACGGGCCCGTCTTCGCCACCGAGGCCGCGGGCGGGCTCGTGGCGCTCGACGCCGCGGGGGCGGTGCTCGAGCGCCAGACCCCGGTGACCGCGGCCGCCCCGGTGGGCGCCTTGGCCGACGCGGTCTGGCTCTGGCAGGCCTACGACGACGGCGTGGCCCGCCGCATGGACCCCCTGCCCTGAGCCCTGCTAGCGTGGGGTGGGGAGGCGGGCGTGAACCTCGTGCTCGTAGGGCCCACCGACCGAGGCAAGTCCACCCTTGCTCGGGCGCTGGCCGCGCGCGCGGCCCGGCGTTTCGGACGCGCGCACCTGCTCGACCTGGACGTGGGGCAGGGCAGCCTCCCGGGTACGGTGACGCTCTTCCGCTGGGACCGCACCGGCGTACGCCCGTGGCGGCGGCTGCTCGTGGGCCGGGTGCAGCCGCTCGGCGCCGAGGCCTGGTTGCTGGCGGCGTCCGCGCGGCTGGCGCGTACGGCCGGGGAGGTCTGGGTCGCCGACACCGACGGCTGGGTCACGGGGGCGCAGGCCCGCCGTTTCCGCTACCAGCAGGTCGAGGTTCTGGGGGCGGCGCAGGTGGGCGTCCTGGACGACGCGGCCCTGTACGAAGCGTTCGCCTGGCGCCGTGACCTGGAGGTGCGGGCCCTTCCCGTGCCGCCGGGGGTGCGCGCCAAGGCGGCCGCCGAGCGCCGGCGGCTGCGCAGCCTGCGCTTGCTGCGGCACCTGCAGGGGGCGGAGCCGCGCGAACTGGAGCTTCCGCCCGCCCGACCCGGTTACTTCTACGCCCTGCTGGACGAGGAGGGCTGGTTCCTGGGGTACGGGGCGCGCACCCGCGACGGCCGCCTGCTCACCCCGGTTCGCGCAGGGGCGGTGCGGGTGGTGCCGACCTGGGTCCCCGTGCCTATCGCGGGGCTTTGGTAGCTTGGGGGCATGGAAAGCGAAGCCCGCACCCTCGAGATGGTCTTTCCCGAACACACCAACCCGCTGGGCAACGCCTTCGGCGGCTTCGTGCTGGGGCTGATGGACAAGGTGGGGTCGTACGCGGCCGCGCGCCGCGCCAAGAAGCCGGTCGTCACCGTGGCCGTGGGGCGCGTGGAGTTCGAGGTGCCCATCCGCGCCGGCGACCTGCTCGAGGTGGTGGCCCGGGTGGCGCGGGTGGGCCGCACCTCGCTGACCGTCCAGGTGGACGTCTTCAAGGAGCGCTTCGGGGGCGGCGAGGCGACCCGGGTGCTGGCGACCCGTGGTGAGCTCGTCTACGTGGCCATCAACGAGGAAGGCCAGCCTACGCCGGTGGACGGCTGAGCCCCGGCGGCGGGGACGAGGCGCCGTCGGCCGAGGGGGCGCGGTTACCCGTAGAGCGCGCTCACCGGCTTGTTCAGGTAGCGCCCCTTCGTCAGCTGCCACCACAGCAGCCTGGGTTTCCACAGCGGCAGCCGGGTCACGTAGCCCGCGCGTTCCCGGGTGAGCCGGTCCAGCACTTCGAGCGGCAGGGTCTCGAGCACGCGTTCATACTCGCCCCGGCCCTCCAGCCAGGCCTCGGCCTGCTCGTGCAGCGCGAGCAGCTCGTCCAGCGACCGGCCGGGGAAGGCCTGCACGTAGTGGTTCGGCGGCTGCGGCAGGAAGAACTCGGCGGGCAGGTCGGTGGTGTTGACCATCACCTCCCGTCCGTCCGTGGGGTTGCGGTAGAGGGTGATGAAGTGGTGGAAGGTCCGGCCCTGGACGAACTGCGCGACCAGCATGCGCCGGTGCGCGCGATCCAGCCAGGCGCCCATGTCTTCCCATAGCTTTTCCTCGTCGGAGGCGCCGACCAGCTCAGGGTAGGCCAGCACCCGCGTGAGGCCCGCGGCCTGGTAGCCGCGGCTGCGGGCCAAGGCGTCCACGGCGGCGTGAGCGGGCGCGAAGGCCCCGGTGGGCGCGGGCAGGTCGCGGCGCAGCGCCGTGCCCTCGCGCAGGTGTTCGATGGCCCGGGCCGTCGTGTTCGTCACGAACCAAAGCAAGCCGACGAGCACGACCGCGCCGATGAGGTAGTAGAGCATGAGTACAGGATACCCGAGCGTTGCGGCGTCCGGGTGAACCGGCTTCGCCCGCGACCGGGCCGCGCAAACGGCGCTATACTGGAGGCGTCACCGGGGGTGCCCCACCGGGCTGAGAGACACCCTTGGAACCTGAACCGGGTAATGCCGGCGTAGGGAAGGTGACGGGCCAAGGCCCCATCCTTCCCCTCCCGCGTGACAAGGAGGGGTTTTTATGTGGAAGAAACTGCTGGTCCTCGTTCCCCTGGTCTTCGGTCTGGCGCTGGCGGAGACGCTCACGGTGCTGACGCACTCGAGCTTCGCGCTCTCCAAGGACGTCATCGCCAGCTTCGAGCAACAGACCGGCATCAAGCTGCGCTTCATCGAGGGCGGCGACGCCGGCGAGACGCTCAACAAGGCGATTCTCAGCAAGGGCGCGCCGATCGCCGACGTCATCTACGGCATCGACAACACCTTCCTCTCGCGCGCGCTCGAGGCGGGGATCCTGGAGCGCTACTCGACGCCCCAGATCGGCGCGGTCCAGAGCCGTTTCCTGCTCGACCCCACGCTGACGGCGCTGCCGGTGGACTACGGCTACGTGGCCCTCAACTACGACAAGGAATACTTCAAGGACCGGCCGCTGCCCGGGAGCTGGGAGGACCTGGCCAAACCCGAGTACGCCAAGCTGCTGGTCGTCGAAAACCCGGCCACCAGCTCGCCGGGGCTGGCCTTCCTGCTGGCCACGGTCGCCTCGCTGGGCGAGGACGGCTACCTGAAGTTCTGGGAGGCGCTGCGCGACGGCGGCGTCAAGGTGGCCCCGGGCTGGAGCGAGGCCTACTTCGCCCACTTCACCCGCTACGGCGGCGACCGCCCGCTGGTGGTCAGCTACACCACCAGCCCGGCGGCCGAGGTCTACTTCTCGGAAGGGGCCTACCGCGAGCCGCCCACCGGCAACCTGCTCTGGCCGGGGGCGAGCTTCTTGCAGGTCGAGTTCGTGGGCATCCTCAAGGGAACCAAACACCGCGCCGCCGCCGAGAAGTTCGTCGACTGGCTGCTCTCGAAGCCGGTGCAGGAGGACATTCCGCTCAACATGTGGGTCTGGCCGGTGCGGCGCGACGCGGCCCTCCCGGACGTCTTCAAGTTCGCCGAGCGGCCGCTCGAGCCGGCCGAGCTGAGCCCCGACGCCATCGCCAAGAACCGCGAGCGCTGGATTGGCGAGTGGGAAGCGGTCGTCGTCCGCGGCCAGAGCGCGGAAGAGGTGATGAGAAACAGGAGGTAGGAGGTGGGGTGTAGGAGGTGGGTAGTGCTGGCGAGCAGCGGCGGGGTTGAGTTCCCGTCCGCGCCGGTTCGGATTTTGGCCGTTCCCTTTGCTTTTCCCACCTCCCACACCCTCCCCCCCACATCCTTCTTCTTATGATCTCCCGCCCCGCCACCCTCTTCGTCCTGGCCTTTCTGGCCGTGGCGCTCTTCTGGCCGTTGGGGCTGGTCGTCGGCCGCGGGATCGAGTACGGCCTGAGCGCGGTGCTGGCCGACCCCTACCTGCGCGGCCGGCTCGGCTGGAGCCTGGCCTTCGGGGCGGGCTCGAGCCTGCTCGTCGCCCTCTTCGCCGTGCCGCTGGTCTACCTGCTGCGCTACCGCTTCCCCGGTCGCGACGCGCTGGTGGCGCTCTCCATGGTTCCCTTCGTACTGCCGACGCTGGTGGTGGCCACCGGCCTCTTGGCCTGGGCGGGGCCGCGGGGGCTTTTGGGCCTCGACCTGAGCGAGACGCCCTGGATCCTCTTCTGGGGCAGCCTGCTCTACAACCTGGGGATGACGTTGCGGCTGGTGCTGGGCGTTCTGGGCGGCAGCGGGCGGCTGGTGGAGGCGGCCCGCACGCTGGGGGCCGGCTCCTGGCGCAGCTTCTGGCGGGTCGAGCTGCCGCTGGCCGCCGGGGCGCTGGCCGCCGGGGCGGGGCTGACCTTCGTCTACAGCTTTTCGAGCTTCGGCCTGCCGCTCATTTTGGGCGGGCCGCGCTACGCGACGCTGGAGGTGGAGATCTACCGCGCCCTCTTGCAGCGGCTGGCCTTCGGCGAGGCGGCGGCGCTGATTCTGCTGCAGACCGCGGTGCTGGCGCTCGTCAGCCTGGGCTACCTCTACGCCCAGCGGCGGCTGGCGGTGCGCGCCGCCGCCCCGGCCCCGCCGCCGCGGCTCGGCGGGGCGGGCGGCTGGGCGGCCTTCGCGCTGGTGGCCGGCTTTTTCGCGCTGCTCTACGCGCCGCTGTGGGCGCTGGTGCTGAGGAGCTTCTGGGGGCCCGAAGGGTTCACCCTGGCCGGCTGGGCGGCGCTCGCCCGGCCGCAGGCCAGCTACTTTGCCCCCACCGCCGCTCATGCTATTTACAACACCCTGCGCTTTACCCTGCTGGCGCTCCTCGTCGCCGCGCCGCTGGGTTTCGCCTACGCCTACGGCGTCTGGAAGGGAGCCCGGACGCTCGACCTGCTGGGCTTCCTGCCGCTTTTGGTCAGCCCGGTCAGCCTGGCGGTCGGCTACCTGCTGGCCTACCCGGGCCTCAGGGCCTCGCTGGTGCTCCTCGTCATGGCCTACGCCCTGATCGCCTACCCGCTCTTCGCCCGCACCGTGCTGGCGGCCATGCGCCGGCTGCCGCCGGGTCTGGCGGAGGCGGCGCGCACGCTGGGGGCCGGGCCCTGGCGGGTGCTGGGGCGGGTGGAGCTGCCGCTCTTGCGCCCGGCGCTGGGCGCGGCGGCGGCGCTGGCGGCAGCGGTGACCATCGGCGAGTTCGGGGCGACGCTGGTGCTGGCGCGGCCCGAATGGGCCACCCTGACGGTGGCCATCTACGAGCGGCTGGGCAAGCCGGGTATCGTGAACTACCAGGAAGCGATGGCGCTTTCGGTGGTGCTGGGGCTCTTGGCCGGTGGGGTCTTCTGGGGCCTGGGTCGCGGCGGGGAGGTGGGCTAGGTGCTGGCGTGGCGGGGGGTGGTGGTGCGCTATCCGGGCTTCGAGCTCGCGCTCGACCTGGAGGTGGCCCGGGGCGAGGCGCTGGCCCTCCTGGGCCCCAGCGGCTCGGGCAAGTCGAGCGCGCTGCGGGTGGCCGCGGGGCTGGAGCGGCCGAGCGCCGGCCGGGTCTTCCTTGGCGGGCGCGACGTGACCGACCTGCCGCCGGAGCGGCGCGGGGTGGGCTTCGTTTTCCAGGAATACGCCCTCTTTCCTCACCTGACGGTCGAGAGGAACGTGGCCTTCGGCCTCGAAGAGCGCGGCTGGGATCGGGCGCGCATCCGCCGGCGGGTGGGCGAGCTGCTGGCCAGGATGGGCCTCGAGGCCCACGCCCGCAAGAAGCCGGAGCAGCTTTCCGGCGGCGAGCGGCAGCGGGTGGCGCTGGCGCGGGCGCTGGCGCCGGAGCCCGAAGTTTTGCTGCTCGACGAGCCGTTGGGGGCGCTCGATCTCAGGCTGCGCGAGCGCCTCTTGCTCGAGCTGCGCCGGGTGCTCGCTGGCGAGGAGGTGACCGCGGTCTTCGTGACCCACGACCAGACCGAAGCCTTTGTTCTCTCGCAGCGGGTGGCCATCGTCAAAAGCGGCCGGCTGGTGCAGCAGGGCGCGCCCGAGGCGGTCTTCGAGCAGCCGGCCGACGTCTGGACGGCGCGGTTCTTGGGCCACAAGAACGTGCTGACGCCCGAGGAGGCCGCGGCCCTGGGCCTGCCCGGCGGGCCGCTGGTGCTGCTGCCCGGGGCGCTGCGCCCGGGCGCGGGCGAGATCGAGGCCCGCGCGGCCGAGCGGCTCTTCTACGGGCCGCGGGTGGGCGTCTGGCTGGAGGCGCGCGGGGTGCGGCTCTACTGGGAAGGCCCGGCGGCCGAGGCGCCGGCCGAGGGCGCCAGCCTGCGCATCGCGATCGACCCGGAGCGGGCGGTGGAGGTGCGGCCGTGAAGTTTGCCCCCGACGTTTTGATTTTGCTCGGCGGGCCGCTCGAGGCCACGCCCGAGCTGGTCGAAGCGGCCGGCAAGGCGCGGCTGGTCATCGCCGCCGACGGCGGGGTGCGCCACGCCGGGGCGCTGGGGGTGGAGCCGGCGCTCTGGGTGGGCGACTTCGACTCGGTGAACCTGGAAGACCTGACCCGCTGGGCCCACCTGCCGCGGATGGAGTACCCGCGAGACAAGGACGCCACCGACGCCGAGCTGGCGGCCCAGGCGGCGCTAAAAGCCGGGCCAAAGAGCCTGCTCTTCGCCGGCGGCCTGGGCGGCGAGCTGGACCACGAGCTGGGCAACCTGATGCTGGCCGTGGCCTTGGCCCGCCGTGGCGTGCGCACCGCGCTTTCCAGCGGCCCCACCTGGGCCTTTGCGCTGGTGCCGCCGGGGCTCGAGCTGGACCTGGAGCCGGGCACGCCCTTTAGCGTGGTGCCGCTTTCCGACTTGCAGGGACTGACCCTCCGCGGCGGACGCTGGGAGTTGGAAGACGCCGAGCTGCCACTGGGCAGCGGGCACGGCTTGCGCAACCTGGCCGAAGGCGGTGTGGGCGTCGAGCTTGCGGGCGGTCACGGCCTCCTCGTCGTTGACGCGGCGGGCAAGGCTTCCTAGAATACGAACAAGATGATCCTTTAGGCGCCTCCTTTTTCGTTGGCGCGCCCCTGGTGGGCGCGAGGTTCGGACTGTTCGTTCACGGACACGAAAAGGAGGCGCAATGCTTTCCCGTTTTCAAAGCATGGCTTTTGCGCTGGGTTTCGTCCTGCGCGCTGCCCCAACGCTGGCGTTGGGGTTTTGGGGACTGCTCGTCCTGCGGGCGCTGGTGCCCGCGGCGGTTGTGCTGGCGGTGGGGCGGCTGGCCGCGGCGGCCGCGACTGGCGACGGCGCGGCGCTCGCCCGCTGGGGCGGCGTCTGGCTGGGAGCGCTGCTCGCCGAGTGGCTTTTGGGTCCGCTTGCGGGCATGGTGGAGGGCAACCTCAACGAGCGGCTCACCGCCCGGGTCAACCGGGCGCTGATGGAGAAGATGAACGCCTTCGAGGGGCTCGAGCCCTTCGAAAACGCGGAGTTCTACGAGCGGGTCGAGCGACTGCGGCGCGAGGCCAGCTACGCGCCGATGAACCTTTCCATCTTCCTGGGCCAGGTGCTGCTCGCGGGCCTGACGGCGCTGCCGCTGCTGGCGCTGGTGGCCCGCTGGGGCTGGGTCTACCCGCCGGCGTTGTTGCTCTCGACGCTGCCCTACGCCCTCGCCGGGGTGCGGCTGCAGCGGCTCGTCTGGGAGACGGTCGTCGGCACCAGCCCCGAGGCGCGGCGCATGGACTACGCCACCGGGGTGGCGCTCAGCCCCGAGCTGGCGGCGGAAACGCGGCTGTTCGCCAGCGGCGGCTTCTGGACGCGCTTTTATGAGCGCAACTTTCGCGTGTTGCACGCGCGCGGCCGCGCGGTGCGGCGGCGCGAGGTGGCGGTGTCCGGCGTCTACTTCCTGCCCAGCGCCCTGGGGCTGGGGTGGACGTTCTGGAGCGTGCTGAAGGGCGGCGTGGGGGTGGGTGGCGTGGTCGAGGTGACCGCGGCGCTGCAGCGGCTGCAGGCCGAGCTGGTGCTGCTGGTAGACGCGCTGGGCATGCTCGAGCGCTCGCTTTACTACATGGACGAGCTGCGGGCCTTTCTGGAAACCAAACCGCGCATCGCCGGCGGCCGGCTTCGTCTGGAGCCCGGGCCGCCCGAGGTGGTCTTCGAAGACGTTTCCTTTAGCTACCCCGACGGGCGGGCGGCGCTCGAGCAAGTCTCGCTCAGGCTCGAGCCCGGCGTCCTGTCGGCGTTGGTGGGCGAGAACGGCGCCGGCAAGACCACGCTGGTCAAGCTGCTTTTGCGCTACTACGACCCCAGCGAGGGGCGGATTCTGGTGGACGGGGTGGACCTGCGCGAGCTCGACCTGGCCGCCTGGCGGCGGCGGGTCTCGGCCGTCTTCCAGAGCTTCGGGCGCTACGCGCTCAGCCTCGCGGAAAACGTCCGCATCGCCGACCTCGATTCGCAAGCGCCCATCGAACCGGCGCTGGCGCAGGCGGGCGCGGCGGCGCTGGCGCGCAGGCTGCCGGCAGGCCCGGCCACCCCGCTCGGCAAGGCCTTTGGCGGCACCGAGCTTTCGGGCGGCGAGTGGCAGAAGGTGGCGCTGGCGCGGGCCTTTTTCCGCAAGGCCGACCTGCTTATCTTCGACGAGCCCACCGCCGCCCTCGACCCGCGCAGCGAGGCGGCGCTCTTTTCCCGCTTCGCCGAGCTGGCCCGGGGGCGCACGGCGCTGTTGGTGAGCCACCGCCTGGCCTCGGTACGCAGCGCCGGGCGCATCTTCGTCTTCAAAACGGGCCGGTTGGTCGAGTCGGGCGGCCACGACGAGCTGCTGGCTGGGGGCGGCGAGTACGCCGAGCTGTGGCGGTTGCAGAGCGCGCGCTACGCCTAGAATGAAGGCATGGACGCCAAGGGCTGGGTGCTGACCGCGGTCGAGAAGCTGGGCTGGGCGGGGGAGCGCGAGATCGTCCGCTGGCTCGACGAGGCGGGGGAGGAGCTTTCGCGGCTGGAGCTCGAGCGGGCGCTCGCGACCCTGCTGGCCGAGGGCAAGCTCGAGCAGAAGGGCGAGCTCTACCGCCGCGCCACCCCGGGCGGCGCGAAGCGTGCCTTCGACGCCCTCTTCGAGGAGTAGCCGTGCCCGACCTCACCCCCCACGCCCTGCGGGTGCTGCGCGCGCGCTACTTCCTGCGCGACGCCGAGGGCCGGCCCGTCGAGGACGCCGCGGCCCTCTTCCGCCGGGTCGCGCGCGCCGTCGCCGCGGCCGAGCTCGACTACGGCAGCCGCAAGGACGCCGAAGCCTGGGCCGAGCGCTTCGAAGCCGCCATGGCGGGGCTGGACTTCCTGCCCAACTCGCCCACGCTGATGAACGCGGGCACCCCGCTGGGCCAGCTCTCGGCCTGCTTTGTGCTGCCGATCGACGACGCCGTCGACGCGATCTTCCAGACCCTGCACGAAACGGCCCTGGTGCACCAGTCCGGAGGCGGCACCGGCTTCAACTTCTCGGCCGTTCGCCCCGAGGGCGACCGCGTCACCCGCACCGGCGGCCGCGCCTCGGGCCCGCTCTCGTTCCTGCGGGTCTTCGACCGCGCCACCGAGGAGATGCGCCAGGGGGGCAAGCGCCGCGGCGCCAACATGGGCATCCTCGACGCCGACCACCCCGACGTCGAGGCCTTCGTGGGCGCCAAGCGCCGCCCGGGGGTCCTGCGCAACTTCAACCTTTCGGTGGGGGCGGAGGACGCCTTCCTCGAGGCGGTCGAGGCGGACGCGGACTGGGCACTCGTCAACCCACGGGACCGCCGCGAGGTGCGGCGGGTGTCGGCGCGGGCGCTCTTCCGCCGCATCGCCGAGGCCGCCTGGGCCGGGGGCGACCCCCGGGATGGTCTTCCTCTCCACGATCAACCGGCACAACCCTCTGCCCGGCCTGGGGCCGATCCGCGCCACCAACCCCTGCGGCGAGGTGCCGCTTCTGCCCTACGAGAGCTGCAACCTGGGTTCGCTGAACCTGGCCCGCCGGGTGCGCGGGGGCGAGGTCGACTGGGCGGGGCTGCGCGAGCTCGTGCACCTGGCCGTGCGCTTTCTCGACGACGTGATCCGCGTCAACCGCTATCCGGCCACCCCCTTCGCGCTCATGGCCGAGCGGAACCGCAAGATCGGGCTCGGGGTGATGGGCTGGGCGGAGATGCTGATCCGGCTCGGCCTTCCCTACGACTCAGAGGCCGCCCGCCGCCTCGCCGGCGAGGTCGCCGCCTTCCTCCGCGCCGAGGCCGAGGCCGCCAGCGCGGTGTTGGCGCGCGAGCGCGGCGCCTTCCCCAACCTGCCCTACGCGCGCGATCCCGAGCGGCCGCGGCGCCACGCCACCCTGCTCTCGATCGCCCCCACCGGGACGATCAGCATCATCGCCGGCACCACCCCCTCGATCGAGCCCCTCTTCGCGGTCGCCTACACCCGCGAGGGGGTCCTTGGGGGCGAGGCGCTGCCCGAGGTGAACCCGCTCTTCGTGCGGATGATGGAGGAGCACGGCGCCGACTGGCGGCGGGTGGTGCGCGAGGCGGCCGCGACCGGGACGCTCGAAGGGGTGCCGGGGGTGCCCGAGGAGGTACGGCGGGTCTTCCGTTCGGCGCTCGAGGTGCGCCCCGAGGACCACCTGAAGATGCAGGCGGCCTGGCAGGCCCACGTGGACAACGCGGTTTCCAAGACGATCAACCTGCGGCCCGAGGCCACGCCCGAGGAGGTCGAGCGGATCTACCTGGAGGCCTGGCGGCTCGGCCTCAAGGGGATAACCGTCTTTCGCTACGGTTCGAAGGGGGAGCAGGTGCTCGAGCTGGGTTTCCACCCCCGGGGCCTGAAGAAGCCCGAGCCCCTGCAGACCTGGGCCGAAGAGGCCGGAAAGGAGGGGTGATGTCGGTCCTCATGGAGTTCGCCGTATTCCCCACCGACAAGGGCGAGAGCGTGAGCGCCTACGTGGCGCGGGTGCTGCGGGTGGTGCGCCAGAGCGGCCACCCCCACCAGCTGACCGCGATGGGCACGATCGTCGAGACCGAGACGATGGCCGAGGCGACCGAGCTCTTGAACCGGGCCTACGCGGTGCTGGCGGAAGACTGCAACCGCGTCTACGCCACCGCCAAGTTCGACGTGCGCGCCGGCCCCATGGGCCGGCTAGAGGCCAAGGTGAAGTCGGTGGAAGAAAAGGTGCGTGGTGCGTAGTTCCTGATATCGGGTAAAGCACCACGTACTACGCACCACGTACCACGCACTTTTTATCTTGAATAATTCGGCGCTTCCTTGGTCACGGTCACGTCGTGCGGGTGGCTTTCGATCAGGCCGGCCATCGTGATCTGCACAAAGCGGGCCTTGGTGCGCAGCGCCTCGATGTCGGGGCTGCCGGTGTAGCCCATGGCCGCGCGCAGCCCCCCGACGATCTGGTAGAGCACGTCGCCCACCGGGCCCTTGTAGGGCACCATGCCTTCGATGCCCTCGGGGACCAGCTTCTTGGCTTCGGTCTGGAAGTAGCGGTCCGAAGATCCCCGCTTCATCGCCCCCAGCGAGCCCATGCCGCGGTAGATCTTGTAGCGCCGCCCGTCCTTGATGATCTCCTCGCCCGGGGCCTCGTAGGTGCCCGCGAGCATGCTCCCCAGCATCACCGTATGCGCGCCCGCGGCCAGCGCCTTGGCCACGTCGCCGGTCTGCTTGACGCCGCCGTCGGCGATCACCGGCACGTCCGTCCCCGCCAGTGCGGCCACGGCCTCCATCACCGCGGTGATCTGCGGCACCCCCACCCCGGTCACCACCCGGGTGGTGCAGATGGAGCCGGGGCCGATGCCCACCTTGACCGCGTCGGCGCCGGCCTCGGCGAGCGCCCGCGCCCCCTCGCCGGTGGCGATGTTGCCGGCGATGAGCTGCACCCGCTCGCCGTAGGTTGCCTTCAAGTACCTAAGCGCGTCCAGGATCCCCTTGGAATGGCCGTGGGCGCTGTCGAGCACGAGCACGTCCACCTCGGCCTCCACCAGCAGGCCGGCGCGCTCGGCCAGGTCGGCGCCGGTACCCACCGCGGCGGCGACGAGGAGCCGGCCGTGGGCGTCCTTGGCGGCGCGCGGGAACTGACGCCGTTTGACCAGGTCCTTGAGGGTGAGCAGGCCGCGCAGCTTGCCGGAGTCGTCCACGAGGGGCAGCTTCTCGATCTTGTGCTTGCGCAGCACCGCCTCGGCCTCGTCGAGGGTCATGCCCGGCGGCCCCGTGATGAGCCGCTCGCGCGGGGTCATCACCTCGGAGACGGGTTTGGAAAGGTCGGTTTCGAAGCGGATGTCGCGGTTGGTGACCAGGCCCAGCAGCTGGCCGTGGAAGTCCACCACGGGCAGGCCGCCGATCTTGTACTCGCCCATGAGCCGGTCGGCGTCTTCCAGGGTGGCGTTGGGTGGCAGGGTGATGGGGTCGGTGATCATCCCCGCCTCGCTGCGCTTGACGCGGCGCACGTGGTCGGCCTGGGTCCGGGGGTCGAGGTTCTTGTGGATCACCCCGATCCCGCCCTCGCGGGCCATGGCGATGGCCATCTTGGCCTCGGTGACCGTGTCCATGGCGGCGGAGAGCAGGGGCAGGTTGAGCGCGAGCGCGCGGGTGAGGCGCGTGCGGGTGTCCACCTCGGCGGGCAGCACCTCCGAGTAGCCGGGCAGCAGCAGCACGTCGTCGAAGGTGAGGCCGGTTCCCGTAATCTTCTGGGTGAAGTCGAGCATCTTCCCCCGATTATAGAGGGACGGCGGACCCCGGCGAACCCTCTACTTCAGCTCTTTGGGCGGCGGGGGGCGGAACTCGCGCATCAGCCAGGGCTGGAAGAGGATGTAGGCCCCGGCGTAGACGATGAGCTGGGCCCACCAGCTCTTCAGCACCGCCAGCCCCGAGGCGATGCCCACGCTCATCAGGATCAGCAGGGCCGAAAAGAGCAGGAAGGTCTTGAGGAAGAGGCGCAGCATCTTGCCCAGGGTGGGCTTCCTGGCTTCTTCGAGCTGACGCTGGTAGAGCTTCTTCAGCTTCTTCTTCTTTCCCACGCGGCTCAGCATACTTCACGCGCGGTAGGCTGGGGGCATGCGCGAGGTCTGGCAGGGCCTGGTGGCCTTCGAGCACCGGGGGACGGGTACGCGGCTCGAGCGCGAGGCTGCGGAGTGGCTGGCCGCCTACCTGGAAGCCCATGGGTTCGCCCCCGAGGTGCAGCGCTTCCGCGCGCCCGCGAGCTGGGGGCCCGAGGTGCTGGCGGTCTCGCTGGCGCTGGGCCTTGGGGGGCTGCTCGGCTGGGTTTGGCTGGCGGCGCTGGGCTTCTACGGTTTCTGGGCCTACTTTTCCGGCTGGCCGCGGCCCTGGCAGGCGCTCTTCGCCCGGGCCACCTCGCAGAACGTCCTCGCCGAAGCGGGCGAGGGGCCGCGCACGCTGGTGCTGATGGCCCACTACGACACCGCCAAGACCTACTGGACCTACGACCCCAAGCGGGTGCGGGGCTTCCGCGCCACCTTTCTGCTCAACGCCGTGCTGGCGGCGCTCGCCGTTCCCGCCGCGCGGTGGGGCGGGCCGGCCGGGGCGGCGCTGGGGGTCTACTTCCTGGCGCAGGCGGGCCTGCTCGCCTGGCGCGAGCGGACCGCGCCGTACGTGAACGGCGCCAACGACAACGCCAGCGGCGTGGCCGTGGCCGTCCGGCTCTTTTTGGACCTGGCGCGGCGCCCGCCCGCGGGCTGGCGGGTGCTGCTGGCGCTCACCGGCGCCGAGGAAACCGGGGCGGCGGGCGCCGAGCGGCTGCTGCGCTCGGGCCGGGTGCCGCCGGACGCCCTGGTGCTCAACGTGGACAATGTGGGCGCGGGCGAGCTCCACTACGCCACCGGCGAGGGGATGCTCGCCTACTACCCCTACCGGGGGCCGTTGCTCGAGGCCGCGCGCGGCCTCGAGGGGGCGCGGCCGGTCGCCTACCGGCTCGCCTACTTCGACACCCTGCCCTTCGCCCGCCGGCGGCGCACCGTGCTCACGCTGATCCGGCTCGAAGGCGGGGTGCCGCCCAACTGGCACTGGCCCAGCGACGTTCCCGCGGGGGTGCGCTGGGACCGGGTCGAGGAGACCCACGCCTACGCGGCGCGGCTTTTGGGCCGCCTGCTCCCCCTCAAAAAGGGGTAGTTACGGCAGCGGTGTGCGGGTAGGGTGAGGAGGATGCTGCAACGGTCGGGAACCCGCAGGTGGCGTGCCGGCATCGTCTCGCGCGCCATCGTCAGCGTGTTCGTGGGGCTGCTGGTGCTGACGCGCGTCATCCCCATGGACCCGCGCGTCTACCTGGGGCTCACCGCGGTGGCCGTCGCCCACCTCTTCTTCATCTGGAAGGCGAGCGTGCGCGCGGGGGTCTGGCTCGACTGGTTCAACCTGGTCTTCGACCTCTCGATGGTGCTCGCGATCCTGCAACTCGGCGGGCGCTCCGAGAGCCCCCTGGTGATCCTGGTCTACCTCTGGCTCTTCGCCATGGTGACGATGAACGCCCGCTACGGCGAGGTGCGGCTGCTGGTGCTGCTCGCGACCCTGGGTTGGGGCGTGCTCGCCCTGGGCGGGCTCGGGGGCCCGGGGTACGGCGCCTACCTCGGGGTGCACACGATGGGCGTCCTCCTCTTCGTGGTGACCTCGCTGACGCTGATGGGCGAGCGTCGCCAAAGCCTGCTCGATCCCCTCACCCAGGTGCTGCACCGGGGGGCGGGGCTCGAGCGCCTGGCGGAGTGGGTGCGCCGCCGCGAGCCCTTCGACCTGGCCTTCATCGACCTCAAGGGGTTCAAGCGCATCAACGACGCCTACGGCCACGCCGGAGGGGACGAGGTGCTGCAGGCCTTGGCGCGCCGCCTGCTCGCGGGGGTGCGGCCGCAGGACCTGGTGATCCGTTACGGCGGCGACGAGTTCCTGGTGGCCGGTCCCGCGGGCTCGCTGGCCGGGCGGATCCGGCGCGTCTTCGAGGAGCCGATCGCCACGTCGATGGGCCGGGTCCGCCTCGCCGGGGACCACGGCGTCGTCACCTGGCGCCCCCACGAGGGCTCGAGCCTGGAGACCCTGCTGGCCCGGGCGGACGCGGCGATGTACCGCATGAAATATACTGAGTCCCGTGAGGATCCTCCGGAAACCGGAAGACCTGCCACGGACCGGGCCTAGGCCCCGCGGCCTGGTGCCCACGATGGGCTACCTGCACGAAGGGCACCTGGAGCTGATTCGCCGCTCGGCGGCGGAGAACGCCGAGACCGCGGTCTCGATCTTCGTCAACCCGCTCCAGTTCGGTGCGGGGGAGGACTACGAAACCTACCCGCGCGACCTCGAGCGCGACGCCCGCCTGGCCGAGGAGGCGGGGGCCGACTGGATCTTCCACCCCGATCCCGCGACGATGTACCCGCCCGGTTTCGCCACCACCGTGCACGTCGGCGGCCCGCTCACCGAGCGCTGGGAGGGCGAGCGCCGGCCCGGCCACTTCGACGGCGTGGCCACGGTGGTGACCAAGCTGTTCAACCTCGTTCGGCCCGACCGGGCCTACTTCGGCGAGAAGGACTACCAGCAGCTGCAGGTGGTGCGCCGCTTCACCGCCGACCTCGACCTGGGCGTCGAGATCGTGCCGGTGCCCATCGTGCGCGAACCCGACGGGCTGGCGCGCTCGAGCCGCAACGTCTACCTGACGCCCGAAGAGCGCCCGAAGGCCACCGTGCTCTACCGGGCGCTTTTGGCCGTGCGCGAGGCCGCCGCCGCCGGGGCCTCGCCCCGGGAGGCGGAGCGGGCGGGGGCGCGCGTCCTGGCCGAGGTGCCCGAGTTCGCCCCCGACTACCTGGCCGTGGTGCACCCGGAGACGCTCGAGCCTTTGCAAGAATGGGTACCGGGAGCCCGGGCCATTGTGGCCGGCCGCTTCCCTACGGTACGCTTGATTGACAACATGGAGGTTTGGAACCCGTGACGATCGTGGACATGCTGAAGGCGATGGTGGCGCAGCGCGCCTCCGACATCCACCTGCAGGCGGGGGCGCCGCCGACGGTGCGCATCGACGGTAAGCTCAAGCCCTTCAGCCCCAAGGAGCTCAGCCCCGCCGAGGTGGAGCAGATCATCAAGGTGCTGCTCACCCCCGAGCAGTGGGAGATGTTCGAGTACCAGAAGGAGATGGACTTCGCCTACACGATCCCCGGCGTCGCCCGGTTCCGCTGCAACCTCCTGCGTCAGCGCGGCTCCATGGGCCTGGTGATGCGCGTCATCTCCGACGCCATTCCCAGCTTCGAGGCTTTGGGGCTGCCGCGCCCGATCATGGAACATTTCGGCGGGCAGGAGCGCGGCCTCGTCCTCATCACCGGCCCCACGGGCTCCGGTAAGTCCACCACCCTGGCGGCGCTGATCGATCACATCAACGCCCACTACCCCAAGAACATCATCACCATCGAGGATCCGATCGAGTACCTGCACAAGAACAAGAAGAGCCTGGTGGTGCAGCGCGAGGTGGGCGTCGACACCGACTCCTTCCAGTCGGGCCTCAAGTACTCGATGCGCCAGGACCCCGACGTGATCCTGATCGGCGAGATGCGCGACCGCGAGACCGTGGAGGCCGCGATCACCGCCGCCCAGACGGGCCACCTGGTCTTCTCGACCTTGCACACCCTCGATTCGATCCGCACGATCAACCGCATCATCGACTTCTTCCCGCTGCACGAGCACCAGCAGATCCGCATCCTGCTGGCCGAGTCGCTCCTCGGCATCGTTTCCCAGCGCCTGCTGCCGCGCGCCGACGGCCGCGGCCGGGCGCTCGCCCACGAGGTGCTCGTGGCCACGCCGCTGATCCGCGAGTACATCAAGGACGAGGCCAAGACGCCGCAGATTAAGGAGGCGCTGATGGAGGACAACGTGCGCGGCATGCACACCTTCGATCAGCACCTGGTCGAGCTCTACAAGGAAGGCGTCATCTCCCTGGAGGACGCGCAGGACTTCGCCACCAGCCCGCACGAGTTCAAGCTGCTGCTCACCCAGATGACCGGACAGAGCTTCACCGACTGACCCGTGCCTTACAATCAGGGCGGGAGGTAGGCATGCTCGTAACCGGTCTGGAGATCCTGTCCCAAGCCCGCAAGCAAGGCTACGGCGTCGGCGCCTTCAACACCAACAACATGGAGATCACCCAGGCGATCCTGGAGGCGGCCGAGGCCAAGCGCAGCCCCGTGATCCTCGCGCTTTCCGAGGGGGCGCTCAAGTACGGCGGACGCGAGCTCACCACGATGGTGCGCGAGGCCGCCCGCGACGCCTCCGTGCCGGTGGCGGTGCACCTGGACCACGGCTCGTCGTACGAAACGGTGCTGCGGGCGCTGCGCTACGGCTTCACCTCGGTGATGATCGACAAGTCGGGGGAAGACTTCGAGACCAACGTCCGGGAGACCCGGCGCGTCGTCGAGGCGGCCCACGCCGTGGGCGTCAGCGTCGAGGCCGAGCTGGGGCGGCTCGCGGGCATCGAGGAGCACGTGGCCGTGGACGAGAAGGACGCCCTGCTCACCAACCCGCGCGAGGCCCAGGTCTTCGTCGAGCAGACCGGGATCGACTTCCTGGCGGTGGCCATCGGCACCTCGCACGGTCCCTACAAGGGCAAGGGCAAGCCGTTCATCGACCACGCCCGCCTGGTCGAGATCGCCGGTCTGCTGGGCGACGACTACCCGCTGGTGCTGCACGGGGCGAGCGGGGTGCCCCAGGAGCTGGTGCAGCGCTTCCGCGCCGCCGGCGGCGAGATCGGCGACGCCCACGGCATCGCCCCGGAGGACATCCAGAAGGCCATCGCCGAGGGCATCGCCAAGATCAACACCGACACCGACCTGCGCCTGGCCTTCGCCACCCGGGTGCGCGAAGTCCTGAACGCCGAGCCCAAGGTCTTCGACCCGCGCAAGATCCTCGGCCCCGCGCGCGAGGAGATGCGCAAAGTGGTTGAGGCGCGCATGGACCTCTTCGGCTCGAGCGGCCGCGCCTGACGTCGCCGGACACGAAGAAAAGCGCCCCGGGACCGGGGCGCTTCTCCATTCCGACGCGCCTAGGGCACGGTGAAGGTGCCCGTATCGCTCGCCGCCTGCAGCGTGGCGCCGGGGATGAGCGGCGCCATGATGGGCCCGCCCATGCCGATCCAGCGCTGGCTGGCGAGCCAGTCGCCCATGGGGTGGTCCGAGAAGAGCGCCGCCACCTGCCAGCCCATGTCCTCGCCGCTCAGCGGCACGACGCCGCCGAAGTCGGGGGCGGAGGAGAGGTCGGGCAGGGTGTAGTCGGTCGCGCCCGCGAGCCAGTCGGCGCTGACGTAGACCGTCCAGAAGTAGCCGTTTCCGCCGTAGAGGATCATGTAGCCGATGGCGTCGCCGTCGGGGTGGTCGAGCGTGAAGGTGGGCAGCGCTGCGGCGGTGACGCTGTAACCCGCGGGCCAGGGCGAGGGCAGCGCCGGCAGGGTGACGTCGCCGAGACCGGTGGCCTCGGGGAAGCTCATCGTCACCAGGGCGCGGTTGTCGCTGGCGTGGTCGTAGCTCGCCGTCATCACGTAGACGTCGCCGCTCGCGGTTCCGGGGATCTTGGCGTACGCCCCGCTGCAGGGGTTGCCGCTGGCTTCACCCAGATCGTCCGCGAGCAGCCCGTCGGAGGTCTGGAAGTAGACGTCGAGGTTGCAGTCGTTGAACCCGGCGGGCGTGGCCGGACCGCTGACCGCGCCCAGGACGGCGGCGTCGCCGGCGCCGAAGGTGACGCTGTGCGAGGGGTTGGCCCCGGTCACGTCCAGGCGCTCGAAGACGACGCCCTTCAGGTCCGCGAAGTTGCTCGTGGTGCTGTAGGCCAGGAACAGGAAGGGTTGCTGGTTGCCGACGAGCGTGCTGAAGGTGAACGGCGAGATCGAGGTGCTCCTGCGGCTTAGGGCGTCGAACGCGCGGATGCGGTCGCCCGACAGCGCGGTGGCGTCCCAGGTCACCGTCATTTCGGTCATCTGCTGGTCGCTAAGGTTCAGGCAGGGGAAGACGACCTCGGTGGCGTCGTTCGTCGTCAGCTGGTAGGTGCCGAAGAAGCCGATCGTGTCCAGCCCGAGGACCGAGGGGATGCAGTTGGCCGAGACGCCGTAGCGGGTCTCGCCAGGGGGCACCACGAAGGAGTAGACCCCGTAGTCCTGCCGGGCGGCGAGCTTCCATTCGCCGTTGCCCACTTGGTAGATCACGGTCGCCGTCGCCGGCGTGCCCCACTGGTTGAGGAGCTTGACCGTGACCACCGTTCCTTGTTGCTGGTTGCAGCCGGTCAACCCGAACAGGGCCGCGATGACGAGCACGGCCGGTACAGCGAGCAACCTTTTCATGGCTCACCTCCAGTAGAGAACCGGGCACGAGAACGGGGCTCGAGCGGACCATGTTCGCAGATCGATTGTTCCCTCGTTCTCATTCTCCACCGCGCGCCGGCCTTTGGCAAGGGGTCCGCGCCCCCGTTTCGGGGTGTCGTTCCTCACGATCGCGGATTATGCTGACCGGTATGCACGCCGTGGAGTTCATCGAGAAAAAGCGGGACGGCGGGGAGCATTCTCCGGCGGAACTGCAGAAGTGGATCGCGGCCTACGTGGAGGGGGCGGTGCCCGACTACCAGATGGCCGCCTGGCTGATGGCCGTCTACTTTCAGGGCATGACCCCGCACGAGACCGCCGAGCTGACGCTGGCCATGGCCCGCTCGGGCGAGGTGCTCGACCTCGGCGGCCTGGGCAAGACGGTGGACAAGCACTCCTCCGGCGGCGTGGGCGACAAGACCACGCTGGTGGTCGCCCCCATCCTGGCCGCTGCGGGGCTGGTCGTGGCCAAGATGAGCGGCCGCGGCCTCGCCCACACCGGCGGCACGATCGACAAGCTGGAGAGCATCCCCGGCTGGCGGGCCGAACTCTCCGACGAGACCTTCCTGCGTCAGGCGCGCGAGGTGGGGCTGGTCATCGCCGGCCAGTCGAAGAACCTGGCCCCCGCCGACGGCAAGATGTACGCCCTGCGCGACGTGACGGGCACGGTGCCCTCGATCCCGCTGATCGCCAGCTCGATCATGTCGAAGAAGCTGGCCGCCGGCGCCCGCATCATCACCCTGGACGTCAAGGTGGGCAAGGGGGCCTTCATGAAGGACCTGGAGCACGCCCGCGAGCTGGCGCGGTTGATGGTGGACATCGGCCGCCACGCCGGCCGCGAGGTGCGGGCGGTGCTCAGCCAGATGGACGAGCCCCTGGGCCGTGCGGTGGGCAACGCCATCGAGGTGCGCGAGGCCATCGCCACCCTGCGGGGCGAGGGCCCGGACGACCTGACCGAGCTTTCGCTGGCGCTGGCGCGCGAGGCGCTGGAGGCCGCGGGCGAGGACCCGGGCCGGGCCGAAGCGGTCTGGAAGAGCGGCGCGGCGCTCGACAAGCTGCGCGCCTTCGTGGCCGCCCAGGGCGGCGACGCGCGCGTGGTGGACGAACCCGAGCGGCTCGAGCTGGCCCCCGACGTCTTCGAGCTGCGCGCCGAGGCGGCCGGCGTCGTCACCGAACTCGACGCCTACAAGGTGGGGCTGGCGGTGCTGCGGCTGGGGGGCGGCCGTGAGCGCAAGGGCGACGCGATCGACCACGGCGTGGGGGTGCGGCTCGCCAAGAAGGTTGGCGACCGCGTGGCCGAGGGTGATATACTGGCTACGGTATTTCATCGCGCGGGGCGCGGACTAGAGGAATCGTCGCAACGATTGAAGGAGGCCTACCGGATTGGGCAACGCGCGGGCGTTCCCCCGTTGATCCTGGAAGTCGTCGCATGATTCCTCGCTTTTACGTGCGTCCCCGCGCCACCAAAGGAGAAACGGGCGGTATGAAGAGGCGGGTAAACGAGCGTTACACCATCCTGATCACCCGAACGGGCCGCGAGCCCCTGGTGGTCTCCTTTCGGCCCCTGGCGCTCCTGCTGGCCGCCCTGATCCTCGTGGCCTGGACCGCGGCCAGCGGCTATGCCTACTACAAGGTGAGCGCCCTGCGCGACACCGAGCAGCGCCTCGAGCTCCTCTCCGAACAGGCGCGGCAGCTGGGCCTCGAGCTCGCGGCCGAGCGCAACCGCAACGAGAACCTGGCGGGTCAGGCGGCGAAGATGCTCGAGGAGCTGGACACCCTCGAGTCCGAGATCAACCGCCTGCGCGAACGCGCCGGCCTGCCCAAGCTCGAGCTGACGCCGGTGAACGGGCGCACTCCCGCCTCCGAGGGCCAGGGCGGCGGCGGCCGGCCGCTGTCCGCCGAGGACCTCTACAACCTCACCGCCGACCGGCTCAAGACGCTGCTGAGCGACCTCAACGGCGAGGTCGAGCCGGCCCTGCAGGAGACCCTGGCCAAGGAAGCGGCGCGGCCCGTGGGCTACCCCCTCAAGGTCGAGACCTACATCGCCTCCGGCTTCGGCACCCGCCGCAACCCCTTCGGCCGCGGTTACGAGTTCCACGACGGCCTCGACCTGCCCGCCTGGTACGGCACCCCGATCTACGCCACCGCTCCGGGCAAGGTGATCGAGGCCGGCTGGTCGAACATCTTCGGCCGCTACGTCAAGATCGACCACGGCTACGGTTACCGCACCCTCTACGGGCACATGTCCAAGATCCTGGTCAAGCGCGGGCAGACCGTCGAGCGCGGTCAGGTGATCGGCAAGGTGGGCAGCACCGGCCGTTCCAGCGGCCCCCACGTCCACTACTCCGTCTACGTCTGGGGCAAGGCCGTCAACCCGGTCCCCTACCTCAAGGCCCCCAGCTACGCAAACCGGTAAACTACACACTATGTTCGGTCGCAAACCCTCCCCCCAACCCAAGCCGGGCGGTTCCTCCCAGGCCCCCACCTTCGTCGCCTCGGGCACGCAGATCCACGGCGACCTCAAGGCCAAGGGCCCTGTCCGCGTGGACGGCGTGATCCTCGGCTCCCTGCTCATCGACGGCGATCTGGAGATCGCCCCGGGCGGCCGCATCGAGGGCGAAGAGGTGCGGGCGCGCAACATCCTGGTCAACGGCGAGGTGCGGGCCAAGATCATCGCCGACGGCAAACTGACCCTGACCAAACGCGCCCGCGTGGAGGGCGACGTCGTGGCCAAGGCGCTCGACATCGAGGCGGGCGCGACCTTCGTCGGACGCAGCGTGACCGGCGACGGCAAGCAGCTCCCTCCGACGATCACCTCGGAGACCCCGCCCAAGGGCAAGCAGCCACCCGCTAAGGAGGATTAATGGCCCTGGACCGGCTGTTCCGCCGCCGCCGGACGCGGGGAGGCGGACGCGACGTACCCGAGCTCTGGCTCAAGTGCCCCGCCTGCGAGGCGCAGATCTACAAGAAGGACCTCGAGGCCAACCTGATGGTCTGCCCCGAGTGCGGGTACCACTTCCGCATGGACGTGGTGGAGCGGGTGCGTCTGCTGGCCGACGAGGGCAGCTTCGAGCCGACGACGGGGCACGTCCTGCCGGAGGACCCGCTGCGTTTTCGCGACACCGAGCCCTACGCCGAGCGCCTGGCCCGCTACCAGCAGAAGACGGGCCGCCCCGACGCCATCTACGGCGGCACCTGCACCGTGGGCCGCGTGCCGGCGGTGCTGCTGGCCATGGACTACGCCTTCGCCGGGGGCTCGATGGGCTCGGTCGTCGGCGAGGAGATCGCGCGCGGCGCCGAACGGGCCGCGTCCGAGGGCCGCGCCCTGGTGATCGTCGCCGCCTCGGGCGGGGCGCGCATGCAGGAGGCCGCGCTCTCGCTGATGCAGATGGCCAAGACCACGATGGCGCTGGACCGCCTTTGGGAGCGCCGCCTGCCGTACGTCTCCATCCTTACCGACCCCACGACCGGAGGAGTGACGGCCAGCTTCGCCACCCTGGCCGACGTCGTCCTCGCCGAACCGGGCGCGCTCATCGGCTTCGCCGGGCCGCGCGTCATCAAGCAGACGATCCGCCAGGACCTCCCCGAGGGCTTCCAGCGTTCCGAGTTCCTTCTCCAGCACGGCCTGCTCGACCGGGTGGTGCCAAGGTCCGAGCTGAAGGCCACGCTGGCGCGGATCCTCCGCCTCCTGCACCCCGAAGGAGCCCAGGCCGATGGCGCTTGAGTTTGAACAGCCGATCCTCGAACTGGAATCGCGCATCCGCGAGCTGCGGGAGTACGCCCAGGAGAAGGGCGTCGACCTGAGCGACGAGATCGCGCTGCTGGAGCAGAAGCTCGAGCGGCTGCAGAAGGAGACCTTCGCCAACCTGAGCCGCTGGCAGCGGGTGCAGCTGGCCCGCGCCCCCGGCCGGCCCACCACCCTCGACATCGTCCAGCACGTCTTCGAGGACTTCGTCGAGCTGCACGGCGACCGCGCCTTCGCGGACGACCCCGCCATCGTCGGCGGCCTGGCGCGCTTCCGCGGGCGCAGCGTCGTCGTCGTGGGCCACCAGAAGGGCAAGACGACCAAGGAGAACATCCACCGCAACTTCGGCATGCCCCACCCCGAGGGGTACCGCAAGGCCATGCGGATGATGGACCTGGCCGACCGCTTCGGTTTCCCCTTCGTCAGCCTGATCGACACCCCGGGCGCCTACCCGGGGGTCTCCGCCGAGGAGCGCGGCCAGGCCTGGGTCATCGCCCAGTCGATCCAGCGCATGGGCCGGCTCAGGGTCCCGGCCGTCGCGGTCATCCTGGGCGAGGGGGGCTCGGGCGGGGCGCTCGCCATCGCCGTGGGCAACCGCGTGCTCATCATGGAGAACGCCTGGTACTCGGTCATCAGTCCCGAGTCGTGCGCCGCCATCCTCTGGCGCGACGCCGCGCAGGCGGAACAGGCGGCCGACGCCCTCAAGCTGACCGCGCACGACCTGCGCGAGCTCGGGGTGGTCGACCGGGTGATCCCGGAGCCGGGCGGCGGGGCGCACCGCCACCCCGAGCGCGCCATGCAGGCCCTGGCGGAGGCGCTGGCCGAGGAGCTCGCGGAGCTCGAGCGGCTCACCCCCGAGGAGCTGCTCGAGGACCGCTACCGCCGTTTCCGCCAGATGGGCGCGGTTCGGGAAGCCTAAACGCCGCAAGAGAGAAAAATTAAAGTTTATTACACCTCGTTTACATCTTCTCGTGAGGGCGCGGGGTAGGCTGAAGGCGGAGGTGAAGCATATGCGCAGATGGCTATCCCTGCTGCTTTGGTCGCTGGCCGGGGCGGCGATGGCCCAGGCGACGATCTCGCCCCAGGGCATCATCGTCAACCCCACCCCGGGCGACCTCACCGTCACCGTCTGGGTGGACAAGGACCCGGGACGGAGCGGCAACGCCGTATACAAGATCGGTGAGCCTATCCGCATCGGCGTCGAGGTGAACCGCGACGCCTACGTCTACCTGTTCAACGTCAACGCCGACGGCAGCGTCGACCTGATCCTGCCGAACGCCTACGACCGCAACAACCGCCTGCGCGCCGGCGAGGCCCGCACCTACCCGCCCAAGGGCGCGCGTTACGAGTTCACCATTACCGGCCCCGAAGGCGAAAACTACGTACTGGCGCTGGCCTCGCTGCGGCCGCTCTCGCTCGGCGAGATTGCCGACGTGAAGAGCGGGCGCGTGAACCTGAGGGGCCTGCGCAACCTCTCGCAGACGCTTTCGATCATCGTGCGCCCCGTGCCCAACCGCGAGTGGGCCACCGACGCGATCCGCTACTACGTGGGGCGCCGCGCGCCGCCGCCTCCGGCGACGGGCACCCTGGCGGTCGAGTCCAGCCCCGGCGGCGCCAAGGTCTTCATCGACGGCGCCTACCGCGGCCGTACGCCGCTGGTGCTCGAGCTGCGGCCGGGCATGCACGACGTGGAGCTTCGCCTCGAGGGCTACGAGCCCTACCGCGCCCGCGTCCAGGTGCGCGCCGGACAGACCACCCGCCTGAGCCCGCGGCTGGTGCGCACGGTGCGGACCGGAACGCTGTTCGTCGACTCCTCGCCGCAGGGGGCCCAGGTCTATGTCGACGGCGATCCGGTCGGCCGCACCCCGGTCCAGCTGGCGCTGGACGAGGGAACGCACGACGTGGAGCTTCGCCTCGAGGGCTACGAGCCCTACCGCGCCCGCGTCCAGGTGCGCGCCGGACAGACCACCCGCCTGAGCCCGCGGCTGGTGGCCGTCGTGCGCACGGGCACGCTCGAGGTGACCTCCACCCCCGACGGTGCCGAGGTCTACGTGGACGGCGTCTACCGCGGACGCACGCGCCTGCTGATGGAGCTCGACGCCGGGATGCACGACGTCGAGGTCCGCATGGACGGCTACACGAGCTACCGGGCCCGGGTCCGCGTCGATCCCGGTGCGACCACGCGGGTCTACGCCCGCCTGACCGCGGCGAAGGCGACCCTCGACATCAGCGTCAACGTCGACGCCCAGGTCTTCCTCGACGGCTACTTCCTGGGCAAGACCAAGAACGGCCGCCTGGTCGCCAAGGTCTCGCCGGGCAACCGCGAACTCGTCGTCCTCGCCCCGGGGTACCACGTCTACGTGGAGACGGTGCGCCTCGATCCGGGAGGCTACCACAAGTTCGTGGTGCGGCTGCAGCGCATCCGCTGACCCTCCGCGCCTCCACCCCCGCCGCGCGGGCCGCGCGGCGGGGGTGTTATCGTAGGCTTTGTGGACGCGATCGTGCTCGCGGGCGGTTCGCCCGAAGACCCCCTGGCGGCCCGGTACGGGGTGCCGAGCAAGACCCTGGCGCCCGTGCGCGGCCGGCCGATGGTGGAGTTCACGCTCGAGGCCCTGAGGGCCACCCCGGAAGTGGACCGCATCGTCTACGTCGGGCCCGTGCCCGCGCAGGGGCTCACGCCCGCGCCCG
Organism: Oceanithermus profundus DSM 14977; assembly: GCF_000183745.1. Taxonomy (NCBI): domain Bacteria; kingdom Thermotogati; phylum Deinococcota; class Deinococci; order Thermales; family Thermaceae; genus Oceanithermus; species Oceanithermus profundus. The sequence goes on from NC_014761.1 coordinate 466,411, forward strand.
ACGCGGTGCTGCCCGATCAGGGCAGCCTGTTGGCCAACCTGGAGTCGGGGCTGGCCGAGGCCCGCAGCCCGCGGGTGATCGTCGCCAGCGGCGACAACCCCTTCATCACGCCCGAGGCCGTGCGGGACCTGCTCGAGCGCGCCCCCGAGGCCGCGCTCGTCTACCCGATCGTCCCCAAAGCCGCGGTCGAGGCCCGCTGGCCGGGCATGCGCCGCACCTACGCCCGGCTCCGCGACGGGGTCTTCACCGGGGGGAACCTGATCCTGCTCGACAAGGCCCTCTTTGTGCGGGCGCTGCCGATGGCGCGCAAGATCGTCGCCTTGCGCAAGAAGCCGCTGGCGCTCGCGGGAACCGTGGGCTGGGGCGTGCTGCTCAAGCTGCTCCTGGGCCGGCTCGCCATCGCCGACGTGGAGCGGCGGGCCGAACAGCTGTTCGGGATGCCGATGCGGGCCCTGGTCACGACCCACGCCGAGGTGGGCGTGGACGCCGACAGTGAAGAGGACATTCGCTGGTTCGAGGGGGAGGATGCGCGTGCGAACGGTTCGTGAACTGCGCTGGGCGGGGGCCATCGCCTACCTCGCGGCGCTGGCCGCGGGGCTGCTGGTGGCCTTCGTGTTGCACGCCCTGTTTAAGGGTCAGGGGCGTTTCGGCTGGGAGGGCTTCAACGTGTGGGGCGTGCTCGAGGGGATCGCCTTCGTCTTCGCCTTCACCTTCGGTCTCTGGGCGGCCAAGCGCGCCGTCCGGGTCCCCTGCACCACCCTGCTCACCGCGGGCCTGGTGGCCCCGCCCTCGGCCGGCAAGGTGGCCCGCCCGCTGCCCACGATCGAGCAGGTGGAGTCGTTCGAGGGCCGACTGGCCGTGCTCACCGAGGCCGGCGAGCCCCAGGGCGTACTCGGGCTCGAAGACCACATGGTCCCCTGGGAGCAGGCCCCGGTGGTGCCCGCCGACGTCGCCGTGAGCGAGCTCTCGGCGCTCTTCTGGAAGAGCCCCGTCGTCTTCGTGGTGCAAGACGGCGAGGTGCTGGGCGTGATCACCCGCGAGCGCTTCTTTCAGTTGATGGGGTTCGGCCGCCTCACGGTTTAGGGCTATCCGTCACGGGCCATCGTTTACAATAGACCCAGGCGCGCCCGCGGTGGGCCGCCGAAAGGAGGTGCGGTATGGCCCATATCATCTGTGAACCCTGTGTTGGCGTCAAAGACAAGGCCTGCGTCGAGGTCTGCCCCGTCGAGTGCATTTACGAGGCGCCCGCCGAGTACGACATGCTGTACATCCACCCCGAGGAATGCATCGACTGCGGCGCCTGTGTTCCCGCCTGCCCGGTCTCGGCCATCTTCCCCGAGGAAGACGTGCCCGAGCAGTGGAAGAGCTACATCGACCTGAACTACAAACTGGCCGGCTTGAAGTAGTCGCCAATGCAGGAAGACCGCCCCGCGTGCGCGCGGGGCGGCCCCTTTTGAGCGCGTTCCCTCAGACCAGGTTGATGGGGGTGAACTCGGGGCCGACCAGTTCCGCGGGGTTGGCCCCGATGAACTGCGCCCCCGCGGCGTAGACGCTGCGGAAGTCGACCCTCACCGGCAGGTCCCCCTTGTCGAGGGCCTCCTCGGCGAGGTTGGGCTCGCCGCCGTAGACGCCGCCCTGGACGGCGCCCCCGCTGACGAACATTACCCCGCCCTTGCCGTGGTCGGTGCCCGCCGAGGCGTTCTGCTTGGCGCGGCGGCCGAACTCGCTGAAGACCATGACCATCACGTCGTTCCACTTGCCCTGGAGGATCATCTCCTGGCGGAAGGCCGAGAGCGCTTCCGACAGGCCCGCCAGCAGGTTGGCCTGGGTGCCCTGGACCCCGCCCTGGCCCGAGTGGGTGTCGAAGCCGCCTGAAGAAGCGTAGTAGACCTGGGAGGGGAAGTCGTACTTGATCAGGCGGGCGATGTCGCGGAAGCGGCGGCCGTAGCTGCTGTTGGGGAAGGTCGTGGCCGGGGCGAACTCCGCGGCCTGGGCCCCGCGCACCTTGTCCACGCTGCGGAGCATGTGGTCCATGGCGCGGCGCACCTCTTCGGCGGTGCCGCTGCGGGTCTGCTGGATCTGGCGCTGCAGCTCGCTTTGCAGCTGCTGCTCCCAGTCGCTGCTCCCCAGGCCGAAGCCGCCGATGCTCTCGATGCTCAGCCCCGACGTGTGCACGCCGCGGAGCGCGCGGGGCAGGGTGGAGCCGAAGTTGGTCGCGCAGAAGGGGTCGTTCTGCTCGTCGATGTAGCCCCCGAGCCATCCGGTCTTGTTGGGGCGCTCGGGGTCTCCGGTGTTCCAGATGGCGGTGGAGACGAAGTGGCTGCGGTTATGGTTGGGGTAGCCCACCTGGCTGATCAGGGCCAGCTGGCCGTTGTTCCAGAGGTTGTCCACCATGGGCTGCATGGCGGGGTGCAGCCCCAGGGTCATCCCCGGAGCGCCGAGGTCGAGGACGTCCGCAGCGGGGATGGCGATGTCGGGGCGGTAGGCCGCGTACTCGGGCTGGTTGTAGGGGATCAGGGTGTTGACCGCGTCGTTGCCCCCGAAGAGGTGGTAGAGCACCAGGATCTTGCCGTTGCCCCCCGCGGCCAGGGCGGTGCGGCTGAACAGCGAGGGCACCATCCCGGTGGCGGCGAGCGTGAACAGGCTGCGTTTGATGAAACTCCGGCGGTTCATGTTCCCTCCTAGAGCAGCTGCGCCTCGGGCGCAACCAGGCTGAGCGGGTTGACGGCTCCGTCCATGAAGACTGAGTAGTCGATGGGCCCCGGCGGGGGTCCGCCGTCGGGGGGCTGGGTGGCGAAGTCGATGAACTTGAGGCGCTGCAGCAACGAGGCGTCGGGGAGCCAGTCGGTGTTGGCCAGCGGCCAGCCCGAGACGTCGGGCGGGTTGTAGGGGTCCTGGTCCAGGCGGGCGCGCAGCCAGTAGGAAAGGTCGCTGTCCATGGGCACCTCCCGCTTGCCGGCGGCGTAGAGGAGGCCCACCGCGTACTCGAGGGGGCTCTTGACGAGGGCGTTGCGGGTGCCCTCGGCGTAGAACTCGGGATGCATGAAGAGCCACTTGAGGAAGTCGCGCACGGTGCCGCCCTTTAGCACGTCGGCGCCGACGTTGACCATCTCCTGGGTGGGTTCGGGATGGAAGAAGTACTTGAGGAGTTTACCGGCGACGAAGCGGTAGGTCTGGTCCTTGGCGAGGAGGATGTCGAGGACCTCGTAGCCCTCGAAGAGCGGGTTGAAGGTGTTGTGCACCCGCCGACCGAGGATGGTCTTGGGTTCGAAGTCGTGCACCTCGCCGTAGAAGAGGAAGTAGTGGTGGCCGTCTTCGTAGCTGACGCGCCAGCCGGTGAAGGCGCGGGCGATTTCCTGGATGTCCTTTTCGGTGTAGTGCCCCTCGCCCAGGGTGAACAGCTCCATCAGCTCCCGGGCCCAGTTCTCGTTGGGGTGCTCCTTGGTGCTGTCGTCGTTGTCGAGGTAGATGAGCATCGCCGGATCCTCGGCGATCATGTAGAGGAGGTCGCGGAACGAGGAGAGGCTGAGCTCGCGCAGCTTGTTGATCTTGTGGTAGGTGTTCCAGGCCCCGGTCTTGGAGGCCTCGGTCGTGAAGTGCCCGTGCCAGAAGAGGGTCAGGCGCTCCGCCAGCGGCGTCCGGGTCGTGAGCCAGTGGTTCACCCACTCGTGCACGTAGTTGGCGTCGTCGAAGTACGCGGGCTCCTGCTCGGTGGGCAGGTCGGGGGTGTCGAGCAGGGCGTCGACGGCGCGCTCGAGCCCCATCGCGGCCAGGTCGTCGGCCTCGTCGGCGTTGCCGCGGGCCGCGGCCCGGCGCAGCAGGTGCGCGGCCTCGTACCGCCCGAAGGGGCCGCGGTACTTGGCGCGCGCCCCCAGACCGCCGCAGGCGGTCAGCGTGCCGCCCACGAGGAGCAGGGCGAGCGCGGACTTCCAGGCGGAGCCGCTGGGGCGGTAGGGCGCCGTGGCGGGGAAGGCACCCGTCGTCGGAGCCGATCCGGAGCCCGTGGAGGAAGATTCCGGAAGGGGAGGGTTTAGGGTGCGGTTTTTGTCCATGACCCATGGTAGCAACCGCTGCGGAAAAAGTTGTAAAAAAGTGCAAGGAATATACCCGGTTTAAGTAAGACTACTTTTTCCGATGAAAAAGCCACAAAGCGAGCACGGCCCCCGACACGTCGGCCGCCCAGTCGGCCAGGCTGGCGTCGCGCCCGGGGACGAACGACTGGTGCCACTCGTCGCTGAGGCCGTAGAGCGCGGCCGCGGCGAGCGCCGGCGCCGGCGGCAGGCCGCCGGCGCGCAGCAGGCCTGCGAGCACCGCGTAGGTGATCAGGTGGGCCAGCTTGTCCCAGGGCGGCGGCAGGCCGACGCTGCTGCCGGGCTGGCTGGAGGCGGCGAAGATCAGCGCCGCCCAGGCGAGGGCGAGCAGCAGGAAGAACCGGTTCAAGCCCCCGCCTCGACGAACTCGACGAGCACGCCCCCGTACCAGCGCGGATGCACGAAGGCCACCCGGTGCCCCCCGAAGCCGCGGCGCGGCTCCTCGTCGATCAGGGGGGCGCCCGCGGCGGCGAGTTCGGCGAGCGTGCGCTCCAGGTCGGGGGTGGCGAAGGCCAGGTGGTGCAGGCCGGGTCCGCGGCGCTCCAGGAAGCGGCCCACGGGGGTCTCGGGGCCCAGCGGGACGAGCAGTTCGAGGCGGTGGCCTCCGCTGACCAGCATGAAGGCGTGGACGCCCTGCTGCGGCAGTTTTTCTTCGGCTTCGAGTGTGTAGCCGAGCGCCCGGTAGCGCTCGAGCATGGCCTCCGGTTCCGGGGTGGCGATGCCTACGTGGTGCAGGTCCATGCCTTCATTCTGCCCGACCGCGGTCCGCGGTGGAGCGGGCCGCCATTGCCGCCCGCACCTTGCGCCGCCGCCGCGCCCGGGTCTCGGCGCGCTTGGCCTCGGCCACGTAGCGCAGCCACTCCGCTTGGTGCGAGGGCGCCAGCGCGCGCCAGGCGTCGAGGGCGGCGGGGTGGTCCGCCAGCTCCGCTTCCAGCCGGGCGCGTTCGTCGCGGTCCACTAGTCGGCTCCGGCTTCGTTCAAGGCCTCCGCGTGCGGCGCCTTCCGGTCGGGGTCGACGCTGACGAGGTAGCCCTGCATGAGCAGCTCCATCGAGGTGGGCAGGGCGACGGCCAGGTAGCGCAGGAAGCGCTCCTCGTCGAGGTGCTCGTACCGCCTTCGGGCCTCGAGCACCCAGCGGCGCACGGCCTCGGGGAGGCGGGCTTCCCGGTCGAGGTCGGTCGTCAGCGGGCCGGTGTACTCGATCTGACGGTTGTAGCGGTTGCGTACGTAGAGGGTGCCCCGGTTCATCGTCCTCCTCAGCCTACCCCGCAGCGGCGCCGCGCGCTGCCGAATCTGCACCGCTTCCGGAAGTTCATCCCCGCTCCTTGTCGGGGTTTTGGTTGTAGCGGGCGCTCTGGCCGGGCGGGATCGTCAGGAAGCGCCACGCAGGCCCCTTCAGGTGCCGCCCCAGCAGCACGATCTGGCCGACGTGGTAGGCCAGGTGCGCCAGCGACCGCGCCAGCGCCTCCTCGACGCTGAAGCCTACGCCGCGGATCGTGACCCGCCGGGTGCGGTCCGCCTCGCCGAGCGCCAGCGCCTCCCGTTCCACGATCGCCCACGCCTCGCGCCAGGCGTGCTCCAGCTCGCTCCGGCTCGCTCCGGAGGCGTCGAACTCGGCCTCGCGTTCGCGCCAGGGCTTCTCGCCGTCCTCGCTGAGGAAGTTCGTGAAACGGGAGCGCAGGTTGCCCGAGAGGTGCTTCCATAGGTCGGCCACCGCGTTCTCGCCGGGGCCCAGGCGGGTGAACAGCGCCTCGTCGTCGAGCTGGGCCACCGCCTCTTCGAGCATTCGCTTGTACCGCCGGAATTCCTGCGCGTAGGGTTGCATGCCTCCTCCTTATTGCGGCGAGGTCCGGAGCCGGCGGCGGATCCGGTCCCAGGTCTGCAGCGCGGGCTTGGGCCGCCCGTCCGCGTCGGTCAGGCCCATGCGGGTGAACATCCCCAGGGTTTGCAGGTCGCGGTCGCTGCCGATCGCCTCCCGGTAGGCCTCCAGGTCCAGGTCGTTGTAGAGCAGGTAGATCCAGAACGCGAGCCGCGGGCCCAGCTGGTCGGCGACGGCGTTCAGGTAGGCGATCTGGTTTTGGTCCGAGCCGGGCCGGCGCCCCGAGCCGCGGGAGGCGCAGCCGCCCTCGCCCAGCGCGAGCGGACGGTCGGTGCGCCGGGCGAGCGGGGCGTAGTACCCCGCCCCCGGGGCGCGGCCGCCGAGCCAGAGGCAGGGGTAGGAGGAGATCACCCAGAGGTCGAGCCGGGGCTCGAAGGCCTCGATCAGGCTCCAGTCGGGACCTCCGGGGGCGGCCCGCAGCTCGTCCCACTGGAAGGTGGTGAAGACGCGGGTGGCGGGCGAGGCGCGCTTGACCGCCGCGTAGGTCTCCAGGTAGAGCGAGACCAGGTGGGGCGCGTCCTCCGGATGGGCGGTCATGTAGGTGTTGACCTCCGAGCCCAGGCCCAGGTAGCGGGGGCGGTACGTGCGTGCGATCCGCACGGCGAAGTTCTTGAAGGCCCGGCGGATGCGCGGGTCCGCGAAGCTGGGCGGCCCCCAGGCCGCGGGCACCCCCTGAAAGGCGCGGCGGTCGAGGCCGTTGAGGGCGTCGACCACGAAGATGGGCTCGAGCCCCTGCTCGCGGCTCAGCCGCACCAGGTTGGCCAGGTCGGCGAAGCGGCGCGAGTCGGCCTCGGGGCCGCGCTCGAACGCCTCCCAGGGGACGTTGCGCTGGAGCAGCACGGCGTCGGCGTGGCGTCCGATGCCGCGCAGGGTGGCGAGCAGGCTGGACCACTCGATGCGGGCGGGCGAGGGGAAGAAGCCCATCCAGGGGCCGTCCTGGGCCCGCACGGGGCCCGGGTAGGCCAGAAGGGCCGCCAGCAGCAGCGCGGCCCAAGGCCGCCCCTGCCCGCTCAACGGCGGTCGTCCCTTCGCACCTGCCTGGCTGCGTGCACCCCGCGGCCCTCCCTCCCCGAGGCCGGCGACCGGGCGTTCCCGGTGCGCCGGGCGCGGACGGTTTGCTTCCATCCTACCGCGCCCCGCCCCGAGGGCACGGAGGGCCCAAAAACAAAGGCGCCCGCAGGCGCCTTTGGTCGGTTGCGGGTTCAGGCTAGTAGCCCGCGGACTCCACCACGGTCACGTTCGCGGCCGAGGGGCCCTTGGGGCCATCTTCCACTTCGAACTCCACGACGTCGCCTTCGTTGAGGGTGCGGAAACCCGAGGAGTTGATGGCGCTGAAGTGCACGAACACGTCGCTGCCACCTTCGCGCTCAATGAAACCATAGCCTTTTTCCGCGTTGAACCACTTCACTTTACCTTTTTCCATTACTGCTCCTTTACTCCTGCCCTTTCGGGCAACGCACGGGGGCTGGGCGATGAGACTTACCAATTTGGCCACCACAGCTTTCCCGCAGCGCGCTTCATTGTAGCACAGATGTCCGCCGCCGCATTTGCGGGGCATGTGAAGCACCCCCCGCGGCCGGCCGCGGGGGGTGCGGGATCGGGCCCTTCAGCCCTTGGCCACGAGGTTGACGAGCTTTCCGGGAACGTAGATCTCCTTGACGAGCTGCTTGCCCTCGAGGTGGCGGCGGACGTTTTCGTGCGCCTTGGCGCGGGCGATCGCCTCGTCCTTGTCGATCTCAGCGGGCACCTCGATCCGCGCCCGCACCTTGCCGTTCACCTGCACCACCAGGGTGAGGGTGTCGGCGGCCAGGGCGGCCTCGTCGTAGGTCGGCCAGCGGGCGTCGAAGACCGAGTTCTCGTTGAAGCGGTGCCACAGCTCCTCGGCGATGTGGGGGGCGAAGGGGGCCAGGAGCTGCAGGTAGCCCAGCACCGCGTTCTTGTAGACCGCGTTCGCCTCGCTCGTCTTGCGGAAGTCGTAGAGCGCGTTGAGCATCTCCATGAGCGCGGCGATGGCGGTGTTGAAGCGCAGGCCCTCGACGTCCTCGGTGACCTTCTTGATCGTCTGGTTGAGCTTGCGGTAGAGGGTCTTGTCCGCGCCCTCGAGCCGGGCGGGGTCGAAGGCCTCGGGGGCCTGGCGCAGGGCTTCTTCGTCCTCCACCACCCGCCGCCAGACGCGGTTCAAGAACCGCCAGGCGCCCTGCACGCCCTCCTCGGTCCAGACCATCTCCTTCTCCGGCGGGGCGGCGAAGAGGATGGTCACGCGGGCGATGTCGGCGCCCTGCTCGCGCACGAAGGGACCGACCATCACGCCGTTGCCCAGTGACTTGCTCATCACCGCCGGCTTCCAGAAGTGGAGGTGGCCGTCCTCGCCCTCGCGCAGCTCGGCGCCCATCTTCTTCACGTCGTCCCGGCTCAGCTCGGAGGTCTCCAGCTCCAGGCGGATGCGCGCCTCCTCGCTCAGGCGCACGCGCTCGCCCTCGACCTGGACGGGGCCGTAGTCGGTCCAGCCCATGACCATGCCCTGGGTGAAGAGGCGTTCGAAGGGCTCGTCCACCGCGACCATCTTCTGGTCGTGGAAGAACTTGGTGAAGAAGCGCGAATAGAGGAGGTGCAGCACCGCGTGCTCGATGCCGCCGATGTACTGGTCGACGGGCATCCAGTAGTCGGCCTTGTCGCGCGCGAAGGGCCGGCGCTCGTTGTGGGCGTCGGTGTAGCGCAGGTAGTACCACGACGAGTCGAAGAAGGTGTCCATGGTGTCGGCGTCGCGCCGCGCCGGGCCGCCGCACTTGGGGCAGGTGGTGCGGATGAACTCGGGGTGGGCCTCGAGCGGGCTCTTGCCCTGGGGCCGGATCTGCTCGACGTCCTTGATCTCGGGCAGCTCGACCGGCAGCTGGTCCTCGGGGACCGGAACCACGCCGCAGTTCTCGCAGTGAATCATCGGGATGGGCGTGCCCCAGTAACGCTGGCGGCTGATCAGCCAGTCGCGCAGCCGGTAGGTGACCGTGGCCTCGCCCAGCCCCTTCGCGGCGAGCCACTCGGTGATCTTCTTCTTGCCCTCCTCGCTGGGCAGGCCCGTGAACTCGCCCGAGTTGATCATGACGCCGGGGCCCTCGTAGGCGGCCTCGAGCGGCTCGGGCAGGTCCTCGCCCTCGGGCTTGACGACCGGGACGATCTCGAGCCCGAACTTGCGGGCGAACTCGAAGTCGCGCTGGTCGTGGGCCGGCACCGCCATGATGGCCCCGGTGCCGTAGCCGTAGAGCACGTAGTCGGCGGTCCAGATGGGCACCTTCCGGCCGTTCACCGGATTTATGGCGTAGGCGCCGGTGAAGACGCCGGTCTTCTCCCGGTCTTCGGTCTGGCGTTCGATCTCGCTCTTGAGCTGCGAGGCGCGGACGTATTCTTCCACCTCGGCGCGGCGCTCGGGGGTGGCGAGCTCGAGCGTCAGCGGGTGTTCAGGGGCGATGACCATGAAGGTGGCCCCGAAGAGGGTGTCGGGCCGGGTGGTGAAGACCTCGAGCGCCTCGTCCCGGCCCTCGAGCGCGAACTTCACCGTGGCCCCCTCGCTGCGCCCGATCCAGGCGCGCTGCATCGCCTTCACCTTCTCGGGCCAGTGCTCCAGCTTGTCCAGGTCGTCGAGCAGCCGGTCGGCGTAGGCGGTGATCTTCAGGTACCACTGCTCCAGGTTCTTCTTCTCGACCAGGGTGTCCTCGTGGCGCCAGCAGCGCCCCTCGACGACCTGCTCGTTGGCCAGCACCGTCTGGCACTTGGGGCACCAGTTCACCAACCCGCCGGCGCGGTAGACCAGCCCCGCCTCGTACATCTTGATGAAGATCCACTGGTTCCAGCGGTAGTAGTCGGGGGTGCAGGTGGTCACCTCGCGGTCCCAGTCGTAGAGGATCCCCATCAGGTTCAGCGATTCCTTGGCCTTGGCGATGTTGTCGAAGGTCCAGTCGGCCGGGTGCTTGCCGAACTTGAGGGCGGCGTTCTCGGCCGGCAGGCCGAAGGCGTCCCACCCCATGGGGTGGAGCACGCTGTACCCCTGCTGCTTCTTGAAGCGGGCCAGGGCGTCGCCCATGGTGTAGTTCTTGAGGTGGCCCATGTGCAGGTCGCCCGAAGGGTAGGGGAACATCTCCAGGACGTAGTACTTCGCCCCTTCCTCGCGGGCCTTCATCAGGCCGCGCTCTTCCCAGAAACGCTGCCATTTGGGTTCGATCGCGTGGGGGTTGTATTTGCTCATCGTTCCTCCGGTGAAGCCTAAAAAACCCTCCCGCAGCAGGGGAGGGAGCGGACCCGTAGGGCTCCCTCAGGCGGGGGGTAGGCCGGTGCGCGTCATCGCTAAGAGTATACGCTCGCGTGCATGGAAAAAACAAAGATGATATAACGACGTAAACCGTTTGGGAGGTGCTATGAAAAAGCTTATCGGATTCGTTGCGTTGTTCGCCCTGCTCGTGCTTTCCGCCTGCACCGGGCCGGCGGCGGGCAAGCCGGCCTACGCCCCCGAACCGCGCGTCGCCGGGGAAGCCGGCCTGGCCCTCGCCGTGCCCGACGTGGTGCTCTTCGCCGTCTCCGGCCGTTGCGGCGTGCCCTGCGACGGCGCACCCACAGGCAACTACGACTACCTGACCGAGCGCGGCACCGCCCAGGCGGTGGCCCAGGCGTTCCGCGACCTGGGCCGGAGCGTCCTCGTGCTCACCTACAGCTCGCACCTCTACAACCACTACTCCTCGATCAGCGGCGCCTACGAGTACGGTTTCCTGCAGCTCGAGGCCGACTTCGACTGGGTGCGGCGCAACTGGCCCGGCAGCCGGCGGGTGCTTCTGGGCCATTCCCACGGCACCAACTGGACCCACAACCTGCTGCGCGCCCACCCCGGCTGGACCGCCGACTACCTGATCGACCTCGACGGCATCTGCGCGCTCTGGGAAGGCGACAACCGCCCGTACTTCGACGATTTCTACGCCCGCTACGGCAACCCCTGGCCGGTGGACCTGTCCGAGAGCTGCGACGTCGAGCCCATCGAGAAGTACTGGTGGTGGACCTCGTACTACAGCGCCAAGGACGTGGCCTACCCCGGCGCGACCTACAACCTCGAGGTGCAGTCGGCCCGCCTCCTGGCCGCGGACGTGCAGCCGGAGGGGAACACCAGCCTGGTCTTCGACTACACCGACAACATCCGCCTGGACGCGGGGTACTGGAACGTCTGGACCTACGTCGCCGACGAGGACCACAACGGCATCACCTACCCGGGGTCGAGCGCCCTCGACTGGGTGCGGTCGCGCATCGCCGCGCTGGGCCTGCCCTAGGCACTCCTCACCGGCCTTCACCCCGCGCGTCCTAGACTGGGGCATGCTGCGGATCGGCGAACTGGCGCGCGCCGCCGGCGTCTCGGTGGACACGCTGCGCTTCTACGAGCGCCGCGGCCTCCTGCGGCCGGCGGCGCGCAGCACGGCGGGCTACCGCCTCTACGACGAGGCGGCCCTGCGGCGCCTGGACTTCATCCGGCGGGCGGGGGCCCTGGGCTTCACCCTCCGCGAGGTGGCCGGATTGCTGGAGGTGATGGAGGAGGGGCAGCCGCCCTGCGCTCACGTGCGCGCCCTGCTTGAGGGCAAGCTCGCCGCCCTGGAAGAGCGGATGCGCGAGCTCGAGGCCCTGCGGCGGGAGCTGGCCGAGCGGCTTGCCTGGGCGCGCGCCCACCCCGACCCCGCCTGCGACGGCGCGGACGCCTGCGTCTACCTCGACCCGCCCGCCTGAGGCTTGACCCTGGACCGCGGTCCAGGGTCTAGGCTGAACCCGGGAGGTGGGGGATGATCCGACTTAAGCTCTTCGGCATGACCTGCGCGGGTTGCGCCGAGGCCGTGGGCCGGGCGCTCGAGGCCGTGCCCGGGGTGCGCAAGGTGGCCGTCGACTACGAGGCGGCGCGGGCCGAGGTCTGGGGCGACGCCGACCCCGGGGACCTGATCGCCGCAGTGCGGGCGGCCGGCTACGAGGCCCGGTTGGAAGAAGCGGGCGGACCGGCGGCGGCCGTGAAAAACGAGTCCACGAGCCCCGACCTGGTGGTGATCGGCAGCGGTTCGGCGGGGGTGGCGGCGGCGCTGGAGGCCGCGGGTCGGGGCGCGCGGGTGTGGGTCGTCGAGTCCGGCACCCTGGGCGGGACCTGCGTCAACGTGGGCTGCGTACCCTCCAAGACGCTGCTCAGGGCCGGCGAGGCCGCCGAGCGGGCCCGCAACGCAGGCTTTCCCGGCGTCGAAGCCCGGGGGGCGGAGGTGGACTTCGCGGGGGTGGCCCGCGCGCGCGACGCGCTGGTAAGCGATCTGCGCAAGCGCAAGTACCGCGAGGTGCTCGAGGCCGCGGGGGTGGTCCTCAAGCAGGGGCACGCCCGCTTCACCGCGCCCGACCGCCTGGAGGTGGACGGCGAACCGGTCGCCGCCCACGCCTACCTGGTGGCCACCGGTGCGGAGCCGGTTCTGCCCACCGTTCCCGGGCTGGAGGGGGGCCGGATCTGGACCTACCTGGACGCCACCACCGCCCGCGAACGCCCCGAAAGTCTGGTCGTCGTCGGCGCCGGTGCGGTTGGGCTGGAGCTGGCCCAGGCCTACCGGCGGCTGGGGAGCCGGATCGTCGTCCTTGAAGCCCAAGACCGCATCCTGCCGGGCGAGGACGAGGAACTGACCACCCTGCTGCGGGGCTACCTGGAAAAGGAAGGCCTGCAGGTCGTTACCGGAGTCCGGGTGGAGCGGATCGAGGGGGGAGAGGTGCGCACGACCGGGGGAGTCTACGAGGGCGAGCGGGTGCTCGTGGCCACCGGCCGCCGCGCGCGCACCCGGGGGCTGGGGCTCGAGGCCGCCGGCGTCGAGCTCGACGCCGGCGGCTTTGTCCGCGTGGACACGGCCCTCCGCACCTCCAATCCGCACGTCTTTGCCGCGGGTGACGTGGCGGGCTTGCCCCAGTTCGTCTACGTCGCGGCCCAGTCGGGGAGGGTGGCGGCGCAGAACGCCCTGGGGGCGGGCGCCACCCTCGACCTCGCCGCCGTTCCCCGCGTCACCTTCACCGACCCGGCGCTCGCCGCCGTGGGCCTGAGCGAGGCCGAAGCGCGGGCGCGGTACGGCGAGGGTGTTCGCACCGCGACCCTCGACCTGGCCGACCTGCCCCGGGCGCTGGCCGCCTTCGACACCCGCGGTCGCTTCAAGATCGTCGTGGACGCAGAGGGCCGGGTGCTGGGGCTGCAGCTGCTGGCGCCGGAAGCGGGCGACATGATTGCCGAGGGGGCGCTGGCCGTGCGCCTGGGGCTCGGCTACCGCGAGCTGATCGAGACCTACCACCCCTACCTGACCCTTGCCGAGGGGGTTCGGTTGGTCGCCCAAGCCCTGGACACCGACGTCAAACGGCTTTCTTGCTGCGCCTAGCGTTTGCATGCGCCGGACTACGGCGACTCAGTGCGGCTCGGCTCGATTGCTGGAAGGTTCAGTAGCCGGGCGGGAGCCGGCGGTTGCGGTACTTAAGGCGCAGCCAGGTGTAGTAGACCCAGCCCGCCAGCGCCAGGATGGCGATGTAGACGAAGGCGGTGACCAGCACCCAAACGGTGAGCACGAGGCCCAGCAACGCGGCCACGATGAAGACCGCCCAGGCCAGGGGTCCGCGCAGATTGAAGCGTCGGGCGAAACGTCCGTTCACGTCCCCATTATCCCTGCCGCGGTGTGGAAGTCGTGAAAGGTAAACTGAGTGCATGAAAAGGCTGGTGCTGCTGGGCTGGATGCTGGCCGTCGCGCTGGGGGCCGGGTGGGGGCAGGTGACGAGTGAGCGGGTCCGGGTGCTCTACCCCCGACCGGAGCTGGCCGCCTACGCCGAACGGGTGGCGCGCGAGGCGGAGGCGGCGTTGGACCTGCTGGAACCGCTGTTCGGGGCGCGCGAGGGGCCGGTGGTGCTGCGCATCAACGATACCGTCGACGTCTTCAACGCCTACGCCACCACGGTGCCGCGGCGCACGGTGGAGCTCCTCGCCCCGGTGCCCGCGGGCGCGGTCGTCGACCTGCGCAGCCCCAGCGTCAGCTACCTGCTGCTGGTGCACGAGCTGACCCACACCCGCCAGCTTAGCTTTCGCGAACGGCCGGGCGGCCAGCCGCCGCTGCGGCTGGGGTTGGCGACCGAGCTCTCGGCGCCGATGCCGCCGGCGTGGTTCGTGGAGGGGCTGGCCACCTTCATGGAGTCGCGCTTTACCCCCGGCGGACGGCTCGACTGGGCCTTCACCCAGGGGTTGATCAACGCGTTGCTCGAGGAGGACCGCTTCCCCGACCTGGCCGACATGAGCCTATACACCTACGACGCCTGGCCCCGGGGGCTGACCCGGTACCTGCTCGGGGTGCGTTTCGTGCAGGACCTGATCGAGCGTCGCGGTTGGGATGCGGTGCTGAACGCTTTGCGTGAATACAACACCGGCCTCGTGGCCCCGCCTTCGTTTGCCGAAGCCTGGAGGCGGGCGAACGGCCGCGCACTCGCGGACGAGTGGCATGACTGGGTGGAACGCGAGCGCCGGCGGACCGCGGCCTACGCCGAGGCGGCGCTGCCGCGCGGCGAGACCGTCGTAAGCGGCAGGGACCCGGTGCTGAGCCCCGACGGCCGCCGGCTCGCGTTCGTTCGGCGCAGCGGCGTGTGGGTGGCCGCGCGCGACGGCTCCGGGGCGCGGCGGCTGGCCCCGGTCCACCCGCAGCGGCTCTGGTGGGGCGACGAAAGCATCCTGATCTACAGCCGCTACTTCCGCGAGGGCGACGGCGTGGCCAGCGACGTGTTCGCTCTCGACGTCGCCACCGGCCGAGAGACCCGCCTTACCCGGGGGCGCCACGCCCGACTGGCGGCCCCCGGCCCCGAAGGTTGCGTCTACTTCGTGCGCGACCGGGCGGGCGAAGCCGCCGCGCTTGGGCGCTGGTGCGCGGGACGGGTGGAGGAGGTGTGGCGGGCGCCGGGCGGCGAGCACCTGGTCGGCCTGGCGTTGAGCCCCGGCGGGCGGGTGGCCCTGGCCGTGGCCCACGGCGGGGTGGTGGACGTGGCCCTGCTCGAGGGCGGCCGGCTGCGCTACCTGGCGGCCGGCCCGCTGGACGTCGTGCCGCCCGCACGCGCGCCCGATCCCTGCGCGGGCGGGGGCGCGGAGCTGGGAACGGGTTACCGGCGGGACCGCTACCAGCACCTCCAACCCACGTGGGACGGCGACGGCGCCCTGCTCTTCCTCGGCGACGAGGGCGGGGTCTTCGACCTGTACCGGATGGAGATGCCGGAAGGACGGGTGACCCGGCTCAGCGCCACCCTGGGCGGAATCGTGGGGGCCGCCGCGCATCAGGGCGCCTACGTGGTGGCCGAGTTGCGCGGTCAGGGCTACGGCATCTACCCGCTGGCGCCGCTGGGCGAGCCCGTGCGCGCCGCGGCTCCGAACGCGGCGCCGGGCGGCGAGGCGTGCTCGGAAACGATGCCCGCGAACTGGCGGGCGCCCGAACGCCCCCTGGAACGCGCCTCCTACCGGCCCTGGTCCAGCTTGAAACCCTACGGCTGGCTGCCCACGAACTTCAGCGTCGCCGCGAACCCGCCCTACCTGGGTCTGGAGCTCAGCGTCTACGGCCTCGACGACTCGCGGGTCTACAGCTACCGGGCGGCGCTCGGGTACGACCCGACGCTCGCAGGAACCTCCTACGGGGCCTACGCCTACGTGGAGGCCGGCGCCGGAGCGGGCGTCGACCTGGTCGGGCGCACCGCGCCCCTGGGGTTCACGCTCCGCGGCGGGGCCTGGCCCTCCCGGGGCGAGGTCGTCTTCGGGGTGGTGCCGGGGCTCGCGAGCACCGGCTTTTGGGACCGCTGGAACTGGCGGGCCCGCTTCGAGGCCGGGCCCGTCTGGAGCGCGGCGGCGGGCTGGCGGCTGAGCTACGGCGGGTTCGTGCGCGCGGGACGCGAAGGGCGCGACGCCTGGGGTTACCTCACCGGCGGCGGTTACGGCGGCGTCTATGGGGGGCCGGGTTCCGTCTGGGGCCTTGCCGGTGCGGCCTGGAAGTGGGGCGGGCGGGACCTGGCGCTCGAGGCCCGTTTTGCGGGCGGAACGGGCACGCCGGTGCCCGTGGGGGCGGGTGCGGTGGGCGACGCCGCGGCGCTGGAGGCGCGGCTGCGCTACTGGACCCTCCCGCGCTGGCGCACCCCCGACGGCTGGCTGGCGCTCGAGCGCGTCACCCTCGCCCCCGGGGTGCACGGACGTTACGACCCGGCCGCGGGCGCGCTGGGTTACGGCGCCGATCTGGGAATCTACGCGGATACGGTGCTCTTTTACATGGTTCCGCTGCCGCTGGGCGTGCGCGCGGGCTGGGACGGCGGCTGGTGGTGGCGGTTGGAGCTGGGGCCGTGGTGAGGGCGGTGCGTGGTACGTGGTACGTGGTACGTGGTGCGTGGTAGCGGGGCTGGCCTGTGGCCCGTAGCTTGTAGCCTGTGGTGGGCCAGCCAGCGGCAACCGAATCTCGGCTTCTCTCCTGGCATGGTCCTGAATCAAGTTCAGGGCAGGCTCCCGGATCTCGGCGGCATAATGCCGCCTCGTCCGGGGATACGGGAAAGGCAGGAAGTAGGGGGTGGGGTGTGGGAGGTAGGTTTTTCAAGAACCCCGCCAACGAGCTCCGGGTCAGCACGTTAATGATGAAAAAGCGCTTTTCCCACATCCCACACCCAACACCCCACATCCCGGCGAAGCCCGCGAGCCGGGCCTGCCCCAGACCTGATCCGGGGCCCCATGCCGCGCCATTGCCCCACGGTTTGGTCGCCGCAAAACTAACCTCCCTCCCCTGGGGGAGGGCCGGGGTGGGCGTTGTTGGCGCTGGCAAAGCCAAACGCCCTTCTTTCGAATCGTGGCCAACCTACATCCCGCGCTTGGCGAACGGTTCCGCCAGCCGCTTCACGACTACTTTCCTTTTTGGCCCCGGTCTGGTAGCCGTGGTCCGTCGCGCCGTAAAGGCAGCCTCACCGCACGGCTGGGTGGCAACGTCGTGAGTCCGGTCACGGCTACCCGGCCTCGGTGTCGGGCAGCACCTTGCCCGGGTTGAGCACCCCTTCGGGGTCGAGGGCGGCCTTGATGCGGCGCATCCACGCCAGCGCCGGGCCGTGTTCGCGCGCCATGTACTTGCGCTTGCGCAGGCCCACGCCGTGCTCGCCGGTGGCCGTGCCCCCCAGCTCAAGCGCCCGCTCCACCAGCCGGGCGCTAAAGGCCTCGGCCCGGGCGTACTCGTCCCCGGGGCGGGCGGCCACGATGGTGTGAAAGTTGCCGTCGCCCACGTGGCCCAGGATGTTGCCCTCGAGCCCCAGCTCGTCCATCAGCTCTTGGGCGTAGCGCACCATACCCGGCATCTCGGAGAGCGGCACCGCGGTGTCGGTGATCATGTAGTGCCGCCCGGGGAAGGTGTGGACCAGCGCCCAGTAGGCCTGGTGGCGCGCCTCCCACTGGGCGGTGCGTTCCTCGGCGGTGCGGGCGGCGTCGAAGCCGGTGGCCCCGGCTTCGCGCAAGAGCTCCTCGGCGAAGGCGCTCTCGGCCTGGACGGCCTCGGGGGTCGAGGAGTGGAACTCCACCAGCAGCATCGGCCGCTCGGGGTAGTTGCGGCCCAGGTGGCGGTTCACCGCGGCGATGGCGCGTTCGTCCACCAGCTCCAGCCGCGCCACCGGCAGCCCCGCGCCCATGAGCGCGAAGGCCCCCTCGGCCGCGGCCCCCACGTCCTCGAAGTAGACGCGCACGGTGTGCACCTCGGCGGGCAGGGGGGAGAGCCGGAGCCACAGCTTGGTGATGACCGCCAGCGTGCCCTCGCTGCCGATGAGCAGGTCCTTGAGGTCGTAGCCGCTCGAGCTCTTCTGCACCGGCCGGCCGAAGCGCACCACCTCACCGTCCGCCATCACCGCCTCCAGCGCCAGCACGTTCCGGCGCATCCCGCCGTAGCGCACCGTGGTGGTGCCCGAGGCGTTGGTGGCCGCCATTCCGCCCAGCGAGGCGTCGGCCCCCGGGTCCACCGGAAAGAAGAGCCCCTCGTGGCGGAGCCGCTCGTTCAGCTGCTTGCGCGTGACCCCGGCCTCGACCACGGCCAGGAAGTCGCCCGGGCGCACCTCCAGGATCCGGTTCATGCGGCCGAGGTCGAGGCTGATCGTGGGTTTCACCGGAACGAGCGCCCCCTCGATGCTCGTGCCCGCGCCGAAGGGGATGACCGCGTAGCCGTGCTCGCGGGCGAGGCGCAGGGTCCGGCTCACGTCTTCGGGGCTCTCGGCGAAGACCACCGCCTCGGGCAGGGCGGTTTCGGGGTAGCCCTCGTCGCGGCCGTGGGCCTCGAGGTCGGAGGGGCGGGTGCTGACCTTGTCTGCCGTCAGGGTTTGGATGAGGCGGTTCACCATTTGTCCCCCAGCATACGCCCTAAACTAAAGGTATGGAAAAACGGGTCTGGGTGGGCTGTTCCGGGTACTTCTACTGGGGCTGGCGCGGCCGCTTCTACCCCGAGGACGCCCCGCCCAGCCGCTGGTTCGAGTTCTACGCCCAGCGTTTCGACACCGTGGAGATGAACAGCACCTTCTACCGCTTCCCCACCGAGGCCACGGTGAAGCGCTGGCTGAAGAAAGCGCCCGAGCGGTTCCGCTTTACCGTCAAGGCGCCGCGCCGCATCACCCACATCGAGCGCATGGGCGAGCCCGCCAGCGTGACCAAGCTCTACGCGGTGCTGCGCACGCTGGGGGACCGCCTGGGGGCGGTGCTCTTCCAGCTGCCGCCCAGCCTGCACTACAGCCCCGAGAACCTGGAGCGCGTGCTCGCGCCGCTCGACGCGGGCTTCGACAACGCGCTCGAGTTCCGCCACCCCAGCTGGTGGCGCGAGGAGGTCTACCGCGCGCTGGACGCCGCGGGCGCGGTCTTCGTGAGCGTAAGCGCCCCCGACCTGCCCGACGACTACGTGGAGACGGCGGGCCGCGCCTACCTGCGGTTCCACGGGCGCACCGCCTGGTACCGGTACCGCTACACGGACGAAGAGCTGGCCGTGTGGACGCGGCGGGTGCGCGCGGGTGCGGCGGGGGTCGTCTACGCCTACTTCAACAACGACCCCGAAGCCGCCGCGCCGGACAACGCCCTCGCCTTCCGGGAAATGCTGGAGGGCGCATGAGCCGGGTCGTCTTCGAGCACTCCGCCGGGGGCGTGCTGCTGGACGACGCCTGCCGGGTGCTGCTCATCCGCACCACCAACCTGAAGGGCGAACCCGTCTGGACGCTGCCCAAGGGGCTCATCGAGCCCGGCGAGCGGCCCGAGGAGGCGGCGCTGCGCGAGGTGCGCGAGGAGACGGGCTACGCCGCCGAGATCGTGCGCAGGCTCGAGCCCAGCACCTACTGGTTCGTGCGCGAGGGAAGGAAGGTCAAGAAGCGGGTGGACTGGTTCCTCATGCGCCCGCGCGGCAAGGTGGGCGAGCACGACCGCGAGGTCAGCGGTACCGCCTGGGTGCCGCTGGACGAGGCGGCCGCGCGCCTCAGCTACAAGAGCGACCGGGCGCTGATCGAGCGGCTCGCCGTCGAGACCGGCTGCGGGCCTGCAGCGCCCTAGGGCGGCCTTGCCCCCGTTCGGAGCGCGGCCAAGCCGAAAACCGGACGTCGCAGGCGGGCGCCGGCGAGGCCCGCGGCCCTCCACCGCGACAAACGAACAGCGCCGCCCGCTTTACCGTTCCTTAACACGGCCGGAGTAGTTTGCCACCACAAACCCGAAGGGAGGAGCGCGATGAGCGAGAAAAAGACTTCTCGGCAGGGCGGGCAAGCGTTGGGGCGCCAGCTGGGCGTCTTCGTCGTGTTGGCGGTCTTGGGGGTGGCGCTGTACCTGTTCGCCCTGCCCTACCTCAGAACGGCCGCGCGTTCGGCCTCGGGTGCGACGTCCCAAGTCGTCTTGCGCATCAGCATGTCGGGATGGCAGCCCACCGAGGTCCGGGTCAAGCGCGGAGAGCCCGTGACCGTCGAAATCGTCAACCTCGACAACCGGTTCCACACGGACGGCGGCGGCTGGCACAACTTCGTCGTCGAAGCGCTGGGAATCGAAAAGCGGGTGCCCCCCAAGGGGACGCTCACCTTTACCTTCGTTCCCGAACGAGCCGGCGAGTACCTGTTTTACTGCGACATCTGCTGCGGCGGCAAGGACAACCCCTTCATGCAGGGCAAGCTCGTGGTCCTGTGAGGCCGGCGGCGTCGGGGGTCCTCGTGATGGACGGGGTGGAATCGGATGGGCACACGGAAGAGCGCACGTAAGGGGAGCGCGGGGCGCGGGCGGCTGTGGCTTGGGGCTGCGGGGCTGTTGCTGCTTTTCGCCGCCGGGGTCTACCTGGCGGTCGCCCGGCCCTTCGGCATGCCCGGCGTCGTCTGGCTCGAGGCCCACCCCCTGCTCGCCTTCGGGCTTTCCGGGGTCGCGGGCTTCGCCGACGGCCTCAACCCCTGCGCGATCACCACGTTGCTCCTCTTCATCGGGGCGTTGATGGCCGTGGTGGAGCGCGCGGCGCGGGTGGGCGAGGCCTGGCGGGCCCACCTGTACGTGTGGTCCGTCGCCGGGGCTTACATCCTCGGCATCTTTCTGCTCTACTTCGTCCTTGGCGCAGGCTTCATCGAGGTCACCAGCCTGCGGGTCTTCGGCAACACCCACGTCTTCACCCGGATTGCGGCCCTGCTGGCGGTGCTCTTGGGCCTGACCATGGTGTGGGAGTATTTCCAGCCCCATTCGCCTATCCGGCTGACGATGCCGGCCGGCCTGCACGGGCTTGCCAGGAAGTGGGGGCGCAGGACCACCGTTGCGGCGGCGTTCGTGGGCGGGGTGTTGATCGGAACCTGCACCATCCCCTGCGGCGGCGCGATGTACCTGGCGGTGGCCTCGCTCATCGGAAGCCTTCCGTCGAAGCCGTACGCGTACGGCCTTCTGCTCACCTACAACCTCGCGTTCGTCCTGCCCCTCCTGCTGCTCGTCGGCGCGAGCGGCAGCCGCACGGTGCTCAGGGAACTTTCCCGGCTGCACGTTACGCAGCGGGGGAAGGTCAAACTCGGCCTTGGCCTCTTCGTGGTCCTGGTCGGCTTGTTCGCGCTGTCGTGAGCCCGGCGCAGCCGGCGGGCGATGCGCCGGCGATCCCGGATCGAGGCCGGGGCCGGACGGGGCGAGGGCCGACGCACCGGGCCGTCCCTCCCCCGGGTGGTGGGCTAACATGGTTCCATGCGCCACCCTACGCGAAAGCTTGCCCCCGGCGAAAAACTCGGCAAGAAAGAGCTCCTTGCCATCGGCGTGGGGGGCATGATCGGGGGCGGGATCTTCTCGGTTCTCGGCATCACCGTGACCCTCTCCGGCAACGGCGCCCCCTTCGCGTTTCTGGTCGGGGCGGTGGTCGCACTGGTCGCCGGTTACTTCTTCGTGCGCCTTGCGCTGCACTTTCGCGACGACGGCGGGGTCTTCACCTACCTGCGGGGGGCCTGGCCCCGCGTTCCGGCGCTGCCCGCGCTCGCGGGTTGGATCCTCCTGGCCATGTACGTGGGCACGCTGGCGCTCTACGCGTACACCTTCGCCGCCTACGGGGCCGATCTGCTGGGCGAGCCCGGCCTGCGGCCGCTGCGCATCTTCCTGGCCCTGGGGGTGCTGGCCTTCTTCGTGCTGGTCAACCTCGAGGGCGTGCGGGCGAGCGGAACGACGGAAGACCTGATGGTCTACACCAAGCTGATCATCCTCGGCCTCTTCGCCCTCATCGGCCTGTTCCGGGCCGACTACGGGCGTTTCCTCCCGGTCTTCGACCAGGGGGTGACCGCGGTCTTCCTGGGGGCGGCGGTGATCTTCGTCGCCTTCGAGGGGTTCGAGCTCGTGGCCAACGCGGTCAAGGAGACCCGGGACCCGGAGCGGGACCTGCCCTTCGGAATCTACGGCAGCATCCTGGTCACCGCGGCCGTCTACGTGCTGCTGGCCGTCGTGGCCGTGGGCTCGCTGTCGCTCGGTGAAATCCGCGCGGCGAGCGACTACGCCCTCGCCAAGGTGGCCGAGCCCGTCCTGGGGCAGGCCGGCCGCTACCTGATCGCGCTTTCCGCCCTGCTCGCCACCAGCTCGGCCATCAACTCGACGCTCTTCGGCGCGAGCCGCATGGTGGCCGAGATGGCGCAGGAAGGCAGCCTGCCCCGGGTCTTCGCCGCGCGGGACGCCCGCGGGGTGCCCTGGCTGGGCGTGGTGGCGCTGGCCGTGGCGGCCGGAGCGTTCGCGGTGTTGGGTTCGCTCTCGCTGATCGCCGAGTTCTCCAGCCTGACCTTCCTCTTGGTGGTGCTCCTGGTGGCGCTCGCCGGGTGGCGCCTCAGGGGCGCGATCGGGGTGAACCCGTGGCTGGCCGCGCCCGGATTCGTTCTGGTCCTCGTGGTGGCCGCGACGCTGCTGGGCTACCTGGCGGTCCACCGCCCGGACGAGCTCATTGCACTGCTCGCGATCTACGCCGTGGTGGGTTTGGGGGCGCTGTATTTCGGGCGCCGTGTTCGAGCCGCCGGTTGACGGCACCGCACCGCGATCTCCGGTCGATCGGCCTCAGGCCGCGGGCTGCGGCTCGAAGAGGTCGAGGAGCGAGCGCGCCGCCCGACCGAGCAGGGGAACCCCCGCGTCCGAACCGCGGAGGACGAGCGCCAGGCCCCAGAGCATCAGCAGCCCGACAATAATCGTCACCCCGCCGAAGGCCCAGTAGCTGGACAGGGTCACGAGGTTTTCGAAGCCAAAGGTCGAGGGCGGCTTCGTAACGAAAACGAGGTACAGCACCTTTTGCAAAACGCCCTGCAGGAAGTTGTACACGGCTACGAGCAGGAAGATTTGCATGGACTGGAAGGCCAGGTAGCCGGCGCCCTGGCGCAGCATCCAGCCGAGACCCAAGAAGAGCAGCGCGAAGAAGAGGCCGTCTTCGCTTCCGCGCAGCATCTCGGAGACTCTGGAGACGGCGAACTCGTTTACCGAAGGCGTCGCGTACAGGATGAGGAGTTGGAGCAAAGGCAGGCCGATCAGCACCGCGGCCCAGAGAACCACGGCCCAGGTTCGTTCGCGTTTAGTCGTCACGATTCCCTCCCCTTCTGAAAAACTTCCTTGGTGGAGTCGAAAGGCATTCTATCAAGCAGCCGCGCGGTTCAAAGGTCAGCAAGCCGCTGGCGGTGTTCCTGCAGGCCGTGCAGGAGGTCCCCGCTTCGGCGAAGCCGCTCGGGCACGGTTTCCAGGTTGAAGTCGGCGGGCTGGAAGCCGCCCGCTTCCACCTCGTCCCACCCCAGCGGCGTGCTCACCGGCGCGCCGGGCCTGGCGCGCAGGCTGTAGGGCGCGGCGGTGTTGCGGCCGTAGCCGTTCTGGGCGTAGTCGACGAAGACGCCGCTGCCGCGGTGCGTGGCTCCGTGGGGAAGCCGCAGGAGGCCGCCCGAACGCTCGGCGAGCCTGGCAGCGAAGGCCTTGGCCCAGGCCCGCACCTCGGCGTGGGAGTAGCGGCCGGGCTCGAGCGGCACCAGCAGGTGCAGCCCCCTTCCGCCGCTCGTCTTGGGCCAGCCGACGAGCCCGAGTTCCTCGAGCTCCTTGCGCACGAAGCGCGCCGCCTCCAGCACCGCGCCGAATCCGGTGGCGTTGCCCGGGTCCAGGTCGAGCACCAGCCAGCTGGGGTGGGCGAGGTCGCGGGCGGGGCTGGCCCAGACGTGGAACTCCACCGCTGCCTGGTTGGCCAGCCAGATCAGCTGCGCCTCGTCTTCCACCAGGATCAAGGGCACCTGCCCCGTCTTGGTCCTGGGGTTGTAGGGCACGTAGGGCATCCAGTCGGGCGCGTAGTCGGGCCGCTTGCGCCGGTAGTAGCAGCCGGCGGCGATGCCGTCGGGGCACATCACCAGCGTGAGCGGCCGGCCCCGCAGGTAGGGCAGCATCACCGGCGCCACCTCGCGGTAGTAGCGCAGCAGGTCGCCCTTGGTGTAGCCGTGCTCGGGCCAGAAGACCTTGTCCAGGTTCTTGACCTCAACCCGGCGCCCCGCCAGCCCCCAGACCTCGCGCCGGGCCACGCCGCCCCCTAGACCGGCCGCCCCGCCATCATGAAGCTCGCGGTCATGCCGCCGTCCACCGGCAGCACCGCCCCGGTGATGAACGAGGCCTTGGGCGAGGCCAGAAAGAGCACGGCCTCGGCCACCTCCTCGGGCCGACCCAGCCGCCTGAGGGCGTGCAGGTCTTCCCAGTCGCGCCGGGTGGCCTCGGGGTCGGGCGCGCGGGCGATGGCCTCGAGCACCCCTTCGGTGGCGATGGCGCCCGGGGCCACCGCGTTCACGCGGACACCCAGGGGCGCCAAGTCGAGCGCCAGCGAACGGGTGAGGTTGACGAGGCCGCCCTTGGAGGCGTTGTAGGCGGCGTTCTCCTGCTCGGCAAAGAGTCCCTGCACGCTGGCCACCTGCACGATGGCCCCGCCGCGGCCCCGGGGCAGGGCGCGGGCGAAGAGGGCCGAAAGGTGCATCGGGGCGGTGAGGTTGACCTCGAGCACCCGCCGCCAGTCGTCCAGGCGCACGGTCAATGCCGAGCCCGGCGCGGAGATGGCGGCGTTGTTTACGAGCACGCTTACCTCGCCCAGCGCTTCCCGCGCCCTTGCGAAGGCGCGCTCGCGCGCCGCCTCGTCGGCCAAGTCGGCCTGCACGAAGGTTGCCCCCAGCTCGCGCGCCACCGCTTCGCCCGCCGGGTCCACGTCCACGAGCGCCAGCCGCGCCCTTTCGCGGGCGAAGGCTTCGGCAATCGCGCGGCCGATGCCGCGGGCCGCTCCGGTAACGAGCACGCCGGCGCCCTCGAACATGCCCTCAGTCTAGCGCTACGGCACAAAGTGGGCGGCGGGGCCGGGGGCCCCGCCGCACGAAAAGGCTCCGTTCAGGCGTAGCAGTCCGGACCCGGCGGGAAGATGGCGTCGATCTTCTCGATGATCTCCGGGGTCAGCTTCACTTCGACCGCGCCCAGGCTTTCCTGCAGCTGCTCGGGGGTGCGGGCGCCGGTGATGGCGCTCGAGACCTGCCCCTTCCGCAGCACCCAGGCCAGCGCCAGCTGGGTGCGGGTCACGCCCAGCTCGTCGGCCACGGCTTTCAGCTTCTTGACGCGCTCGCGGTTCTCCTCGGTGAGCAGCCGCTCGCGGAACTGCTCGTACTGCGCCAGGCGCGAGCCCTCGGGCAGGCCTTCGTCGTACTTGCCCGTGAGCACCCCCTGCCCCAGCGGGCTCCACACCACCAGCCCCATGCCGAAGCGTTCGGCCTCGGGGAGGATCTCCTTTTCCACCCGGTCGCGGTAGACCAGCGAATACTGCGGCTGCTCCACCACCGGCGCGGCCAGCCCGTTGGCGCGCGCAAAGGTCACCGCCTCGGCGATCCGCGCCGCCGGCCACTCGCTGGTGCCCCAGTAGAGGATCTTGCCCGCCTTCACCAGGTCGGAAAAAGCGGTGACGATCTCCTCCATGGGCGTCTCGGGGTCGTAGCGGTGGGCGAAGTAGAGGTCCAGGTAGTCGGTCTGCAGCCGCTTCAGGCTGCGGTCGATGGACTCGTGCACGTGCTTGCGCCCCAGGCCGCGGCCGTTGGCGTCTTCCGAGGTGGGCCAGAAGACCTTGGAGCTCATCACCAGGGTGTGCCGCGGGTAGTCCTTCAGCACCTCGCCCATCAGTTCTTCGGCCGCGCCCATTGCGTAGACGTCGGCGTTGTCGAAGAAGTTGACGCCGGCGTCGTAGGCCAGCTTGGTGATCTGCTTGATCGTCTCGAGGTCCTTCACCTGGTTGCCGTAGGTGACCCAGGCCCCCAGCGAGATCTCCGATACCTTAATGCCGTACTGCCCTAGTTTGCGGTAGTTCATGCGCACCTCCCCCTAACCAGTATAGCCCTGACTGACCGGGCGGTCACTCTTGGGCGATCCGGAGGGTGTTCGTGCAGTCGGGGCGTTCCGGCGGGTCTTGCAGCAGCTTCGCCAGGCAGGAGGGCGCAAGGTTGAACGCTGGCACCCGGCGCGCGTAGGCGGCGTAGTCGGCGCCGAACTTCAGGCGCGCCTCGCGTTCCTCGACGAGGTGGACGAGCAGCACGATCGCCAGCGCCTCGAGCGGCCAGACGAAGAGCACGAAGGCCGGCGAGCCCAGGACGAGCGCGAAGGCCAGGGGAAAGAGCATCAGCCCCAGGTGCATGGGGTGGCGCATGCAGGCGTAGGGGCCCACCGTCACGAGCCGGTTGGTCTGCATTCGGGGCAGCTCGCCCACCCGCCCGCAGCGCGCCAGCCAGCGGCCGGTGACGCGGCTGACGGTCAGCACGATCCGGAACACCCCAAAGCCCGCGAGCGCGCTGGCGAGGTGCCAGATGGGGTCGTGCCACCAGGCGGGCCAGAGGCGCAGGTCGAGCCAGACTCCGAGCCAACCGCCGCCCACCAGAAAGAGCAGCCACACCAGCGCCCGCACCGCGTTGGAGACCATACCCACAGTTTAAGCCCCCGCCGCGGCGGGGGCTGGAGGAAGGCGCGGCGGCCTACCAGACGTAGAAGAGCACGACGATGAAGAGCCAGACGGCATCCACCAGGTGCCAGTACATTCCGGCGGCCTCCAGCGTCGCGTGGTTCCTGGCGTCGGCCTTGCCGAAGAGCGCCTGCAGGTAGGCGAGGCTCAGGCCGGTGGCGCCGATGAGCACGTGCAGGCCGTGCAGGCCGACGATGATGAAGAAGGCGGCCATCCACAGGTCCTCGGTCCAGGGGAGGTGCTGGTGCGCCAGCACGAACTCGTACCCCTGGACGCCCAGGAAGACGACCCCCAGCACGATCGTGATCAGGAGGCCCAGCTTGAAGGGGCTGGCCTTGCCGTGCTTCAGGTCGTGATGGGCCGAGTGCACCACGAAGCTGGAGGAGACCAGGAAGAAGGTGTTTACGAGCGCCAGCCAGAGCGCGGGGCGTTCCTCGGGCGGAACGGCGAACCCACTCAGCCGCAGGTAGAGGTAGCCCGCAATGAGGATGGCGAAGAGCCCGATCTCGGAGGTGATGAACCAGGCCATGCCCATCCAGCCCTGGCTCTTGCCGGTGACGGTGTGGTGTTCCACCGGGTGGCTGTACTCGGGCTCGAGCGCCCAGCCCACCAGCCCCACCAGCGTCAGCAGGGCGCCCGCGAGCATCCAGCCGTTGGGCCAGTCGAAGGCGGCCATGCCGAAGAACATTACGAAGAGCGCCGTGGAGGTGAAGACGGGCCAGAACGAGGAGTTGGGGAGGTGGATCGTCTTCGGGTCCACCGGTTCGGGCTTCAGGCCCTCGCGCTCCCAGTCGTAGAGGGGGCGCTCGGAGTCGATCTTCTCGGGGAACTTGACGTCGAAGTTGTGCGCCGGCGGCGGTGAGCTGGTGGCCCACTCGAGCGTCCAGCCGCCCCAGGGGTTGGCCGGGGCCTTGGGGCCGCTCTTCAGGCTCTTGTACATCGCCCAGAGCCAGACGAGGCCGCCAATGGTGAGCACGACCGCGCCGATCGTCGAGATCTGGTTGAGCGTGACCAGCCCGGTCACGTCGGCCGGGTAGGTGTAGTAGCGGCGCGGCATGCCCAGGAAGCCCATCACGTACTGGGGCATGAAGACGAGCAGGTAGCCCACCAGGAAGAGCCAGAAGTGCAGCTTGCCCAGCCGCTCGTCGTACATGCGGCCGGTGAACTTGGGCCACCAGTAGTAGAGCCCCGCGAAGGCGCCGAAGCCCGAGCCCGCCATGAGCACGTTGTGGAAGTGGGCCACCACGAAGTAGGAGTCCTGGGCGTGGTAGTCGAAGGGCACCATCGAGAGCATCACCCCGGTGATGCCGCCGATCAGGAAGTTGAAGATGAAGCCCAGCACCCAGTAGAGCGGCGTCTTCATCACGAGCTTGCCGCCCCAGAGCGTGCCCAGCAGGTTGAAGATCTTCACGCCCGTAGGCACGGCGATCAGCGCGGTGGTAAAGGCGAAGGCGATCTGGAAGATGGCCGACTGGCCCACGGTGAACATGTGGTGCGCCCAGACGAGCATGCCCAGCAGCACGATGCCCATCTGCGCGTAGACCATGGCCTTGTAACCGAAGAGCGGTTTGCGCGCGAACGTCGAGGAGATCTCCGCGAGGATGCCCAGGTAGGGCAGCAGCATCACGTAGACCGTGGGGTGCGAGTAGAACCAGAAGAACTGCTGGAAGAGGATGGGGTCGCCGCGCAGATCCGGGTTGAAGAGGCTCAGCCCCAGCTTGACGTCGAGCAGCGTGACCAGGGTGGCGGCGGTGAGCCCCGCGAGGGTGAAGAGGTTGAGGATGCTCGCGGCGAAGACGCTCCAGACGTACATGGGCATCTTCCACAGGCTCATCCCCTTCATGCGCAGGTTGTAGATCGTGGCCACGAAGTTGGCGTTGCTGAGCAGCGAGGAGATCCCGAGGAGCAGGATGGCCGCCATGTAGAAGGCCGAACCCAGCGAGGTGGAGAGCGGGTAGTAGAAGGTCCAGCCCGCCTGGGGCACGTCGCCGAAGAAGAGCGAGACGACGACCAGCACGATGGCGAAGAGGAAGCTCCAGAAGGAGAAGGCGTTGATGCGCGGTAGGGCGACGTCGCGCTCGCCCAGCATGAGCGGGACCAGGAAGTTGCCGAAACCGGCGAGCCCGGCCTGCAGGATGAAGAAGAAGAGCATCATCGCGCCGTGCACCGTGATCATCTGGTTGAAGGCGCTGCCGGTCAGGAACTGGTTGTCGGGGTCCCAGAGCTGGATGCGGAAGAGCAGGGCGAGCACGCCCGAGATGGCGAACGAGAGGAAGGCCACGAAGGCGTACATCAGGCCGATCTTCTTATGATCGACGGTGGTGAGCAGGTCCCAGATCACCGCACCCCAAGAGGGGCGGGCGGTGCGGGCCTCGGGAGCTTGTACAGCCATCATCGTCTCCTTTAATAGCGCGGCAGCTGGGCGAAGTCGAAGCCGTCCAGCTTGAGCGAGTAGAGGTAGGCCGCGAGCGCCTCAAGGTCGGCGTCCGAGAGCTGGGTGAAGGGGGGCATCTTCGAACTTGGCTTCATCGCCGACGAATCCTGGATCCAGCGCTTGAGGTTCTCCGGGGTGTTGTCCCATACGCCCGACCCCAGCGTCGTGCGCATGCCGAAGAGGGAGAGGTCGGGTCCGATAACGCCGCGGGCGGGCGTGCCCTTGACGGCGTGGCAGGCGGCGCACTGGGCGTTGAAGAGCTGCTGGCCCCGGGCCACCCGTTCGTTCGCGGGCGCGGGGGCCTCGTAGGCCTTGAAGGCCTCGATGAAGCGCGTGTAGTCCTCGCGCTCGAGCGCGAGGATGCGGAAGCGCATGTTCGCGTGCGAGGCCCCGCAGAGCTCGGCGCAGTAGCCGTAGTAGTTCCCCGGCTTGGTGGCCATGAAGCGCAGGTAGTTGTCTTCCCCGGGCACCGCGTCGGCCTTGCCGGTCAGGCTGGGGGGCCAGAACGAGTGGATGACGTCGCCCGAGGTGATCTTGACCTCGATGGGCTGGCCGACCGGGATGACCAGTTCCCCGGCGGTGCGCAGCCCCTCGTCGGGGTACTGGAAGTCCCACCAGAACTGCCAGCCCGTGGCCTCGATCGGCAGCGAGCCCGCCACCGGACGCTTGATCTTCACCAGCGTCTGCGCGGTGAGGACGAAGAGCACCATCACGATGAGCAGCGGGATGGCCGTCCAGATGATCTCCATGCGGTCGTTGCCGTGCACCTGGGGCGGGAGCTCGTCGTCGCCCGGCTTGGCGCGGAACTTCCAGATCGTGTAGGCCAGCGCTCCGGCGACGACGCCGAAGATGATGACGGCGAAGATCAGCACCCACCAGAGCAGGCCGGTGATCTCCTGGTTTACCGGGGCGTCCGAGAGAATCGTGACGTTGTGCGCCAAGGCGGCACCCGCCAGCGACAGGTAGCCCACGCTTAATAGCATTCGCGGCATGGTCGTTCTCCTCCGTGGCTAACTCGCCATATAGGGACAAAAGCCCTCATAAAACTGCGTACCAGCCTACCGCATTTCTCATGGCGATGCCATACCCCAAATGGGTATGGCATTACCTTTGCCCGGGTCCAGGTTTCAGGGTTGGGGCAGTGCCGTAAAGTCGAAGCCTTCGACGCGCAGGCTTTCCAGGTAGGCGACGAGGGCGTTCAGGTCGTCGTCCGAGAGCTGGGCGAAGGCGGGCATGCGCACGTCCGGCTTCAGGTCGGGTGCGGCGCGGATCCAGGTGCGCAGGTTGACGGGGGTGTTGGGCAGCGAGGCCGCGCCCAGGGTGGTGCGGTTGCCGAACAGGGTCAGGTCCGGTCCCGCGGTGCCCGCCGCCTCGGTGCCGCGCACGGTGTGGCAGGAAGCGCAGAGCGATCCGAAAAGTTCGGCGCCGCGCCGCAGCTCCGGGGTTGCCGGGGGCGGCGGGGTGAAGTTCGAAGCCGCGGTCAGGAAGCGGTCGAAGGTTTCGGGCTCGAGCACGAGCACCCGCATCCGGTGCTGTCTGGCGCCGAGGCCGCACTGCTCGGTGCACAGGCCGGGGTAGTTCCCCGGCTTCTTGAAGCGGACCGTGGCGCGGGTGTTCTGGCCGGGTATGGCCGAGGCCTTCAGCCCCACCTCGGGCACGCTGAGGGCGTGAAAGGCGTCGGTCGAGGTGAAGCGCAGCTCGACGGTCGCCCCCGCGGGGAGCACCAGCTCGTTGCTGAGCCGTACCGGGGTGCCGGCGTAGTCGAAGTCCCACCAGTAGCGGTGCGCCGTCACCTTGACGCCGAAGGCGGGCTTGCCGCCGGTCGAGAAGAGCTGGATCGCACTCTGGACGCCCAGGATGCCCACCACCGCGACGAGGATGATGGGGACCGCGAACCACACCGCGTCCAGGGCGTCGCCGCCCCGGCTGGCGCGCTTGCGGCCGTAGAGGAGCGCGCCAAGGATGATGGCCACCGACACCACGGCGAAGACGGCCACCCACAGCAACAGGCGGCCGCTCTCGGTACCGGTGGGGTCGTCCGAGAAGGTGGTGGCCTGGTGGGCCCAGGCCAGGTTCAGCGCGAGCGGCGGTAAACCGTGGACGAGCGTTCGCTTCACGCTAGAAGTGTACGCTGCGGTCCACGGCCATGGCCAGGAACAGCAGCGCCAGGTAGGACATCGAGTAGAAGAACAGGCGGCGCGCCTGGGGGCGCTGGGGGTGCAGGTAGAGCATCAGGCTCTGGGCGAGCAGCACCAGGTTCAGGAAGCCCGCGGAGGCGGCGTAGATCCAGCCCATCTGCCCCAGCGTCAGCGGCATGATCGAGATCACCGCCGTCAGCACCGCGTAGAGCGCGATCTGGATCACCGTGACCCGGTCGCCGAGGACGACAGGCAGCATGGGGACGCCCACCCGGGCGTAGTCGTCCTTGATCAGCAGGGCCAGGGCCCAGAAGTGCACCGGGGTCCAGAAGAAGACGATCGCGAACAGGTACCAGGCGAGCAGGTTGAGGTCGCCGGTGACCGCGGCCCAGCCCACCAGCGGCGGGAAGGCGCCGGCCGCGCCGCCGATGACGATGTTGCTCCAGCTGCGGCGCTTGAGGTAGAGGGTGTAGATCAGGACGTAGTGCATCAGCCCCGCGAGCGAGAGCGTCGCCGCCAGCAGGTTGGCCCCCCACCAGAGCACCACGAAGGCGAAGGCGGCAAGCAGGAAGGCGAACTTGAGGGCGTCGGCCGACGAGATCCGGTTCTGCACCGTGGGCCGGCCCCGGGTGCGCTCCATCTTGGCGTCGATGTCGCGGTCGATGACCATGTTGATGGCGTTGGCGGCGCCCGCCGAGGCGTACCCGCCCAGCAGCACGACCAGCAGCAGCTTCCAGCCGGGCCAGCCGCCGGCGGCGATGAAGAGGCCCGCCAGCGCGGTGAAGAGCAGCAGGCTGATGATGCGCGGCTTGGTCAGCGCGATGTAGTGGCGCACCGAGGCGCGCGCCCCGCCCTCGTGGGGCGAAGGCTGGTGCACCTCGGTTTGTTCGGCGGCCTGGATGCCGCTCGCCAGCGCGGCCGCGGCGAAGAGCACGAAGGCGATCCAGACGGCGTCGGCGCTGAGCAGGTGGAGCATCTGCAGCGCGACGGGGGTGTTCGAGAACATGTTCCAGAGCCCGATCAGGATCTGGACGCCGAAGAGGGTGACCAGCACGACCCCGAGCTGCCGCACCCGCGGCGAGGGGCGCAGGCGGCTGACCACGCCGGTCATCAGCAGGATGTAGATGCCCACCGAGACCGCGATCAGCGGGTGCAGCACCCGCAGTTGCACGAGGAAGTGGGCCGTGGGGGAGAGGTCCTGCTTCACGCCCTCCCAAAAGCTGGGCGCGCGGAAGAGGGTGTCGGCCAGCGCGGTCACCGCGCCGCTCGCGGCGAGGGTGAAGAAAGCGAGCACGGCGATCCCCAGGGCCCAGCCCACGGCCCCCTGGTTGCGGATGCGCAGCGGCGGCCCCCCCGACGCCCAGTAGGCGGTCAGCGCCATCGCCCCCAGCAGGGTGAGGGTGATCAGCAGGTGCACGGCCATGATGACGACGCGCGCCACCGAATCGTTGTAGGCCACCAGCTGGAAGAGGACGAGGCCGCCCCCCGCCAGGGTTTCGACGATCATGGCCCACAGCGTGAAGGTGACCCCGAAGTAGGCGGGGTGGTCCTTGGCGAAGATGCGCCGCCCCCAGAAGAAGAGCAGGATCACGCCCAGGAGCGCCAGGCCGCTGCTGATGCGATGGGAAAACTCGATGATCGTCTTGACGTGTTCGATCTCGGGCAGGATCGCACCTTGGCAGGTGGGCCAGTGCTGGCCGCAGCCGTCGCCCGAGCCGGTGGCGCGGACGTAGGCGCCCCAGACGATGACGCCCAGGGTATAGACGAGCAAGCCCCACGCATAACGGGCAAACGCGAGCGGTTTCATATTCTTTCGGGCCTCCATGGAGTCTCCACGCCCATTTTGAGCACTGGGCCTAGGGCAAACGTCCCTATTGGCGCCATCTTACCCCGCCCGGCCCTTATCTGAAAAGGGCGCCTCAGACCCGCGGTCCGGCGTTTCGCACCTCTTCGCCGGCGCCGTCGGCGTACTTGGCGAAGTTTTCCTGGAACATCCGGGCCAGCTTGCGGGCGGCCTCGTCGTAGGCTCCAGGATCGGGCCAGGTTTGTTTGGGGACGAGCAGTTCGTGGGGCACCCCAGGGGCCTCGGTGGGGACCTGGAAGCCGAAGATCGGGTCTTCGACGTAGGGAACGTCGTCGAGCTTGCCCTCGAGCGCCGCGCTGAGGAGCGCCCGGGTGTGCGCGAGCGCCATCCGCTTGCCCACGCCGTAGGGCCCGCCGGTCCAGCCGGTGTTTACCATCCAGACGCGGGGGCCGAACTTCTGGATCCGGTCGCGCAGCATCTCGGCGTAGCGCGCCGGGTGCAGCGGCAGGAAGGGCGCGCCGAAGCAGGCCGAGAAGGTGGCCACGGGCTCGGTGACGCCGCGTTCGGTGCCGGCTACCTTGGCGGTGTAGCCGCTGATGAAGTAGTACATCGCCTGCTCCGGGGTGAGCCGCGCGATCGGCGGCAGCACGCCGAAGGCGTCGGCCGAGAGGAAGAAGATGTTCTCGGGGTGGGGCCCCATGCTGCTGGTGACGACGTTGTCCAGGTGGGCGAGCGGGTAGGAGGAGCGGGTGTTCTCGGTCTTGGAACCGTCGTCGAACTCGGGCCTGCGGCTGCTCGGGTTCACCACGACGTTCTCGAGGATGCTTTCGAACATCATCGTGGCCCGGTAGACGAGCGGCTCGGATTCGGGGGTGAGGTTAATCACCTTCGCGTAGCAGCCGCCTTCGAAGTTGAAGACGCCTTCTTCCGACCAGCCGTGTTCGTCGTCGCCGATCAAAGGGCGGTCGGGATCGGTGGAGAGGGTGGTCTTGCCCGTGCCCGAGAGGCCGAAGAAGATCGCGGCGTCGCCGCGGCGGCCCAGGTTGGCTGAGCAGTGCATCGAGAGCACGCCCTGCTTGGGCATCAGGTAGTTGAGCACCGAGAAGATCGACTTCTTGATCTCCCCGCCGTAGTGGGTGCCGCCGATGAGCACGATGCGCTTGGCGAAATGCACGAGCACGAAGACCTCGCTGCGGGTGCCGTCGCGCTCGGGCACCGCCTTGAAGCTGGGCGCGTGCACCACCGTGAACTCGGGCATGAAGGGTTCGATCTCGTCGTCGCGCTGGAAGCGCCGCGGCAGGATGAACATGTTGCGGGCGAAGTGAGCGTGCCAGGGGCTCTCGGTGATCACCCGCACGGCCAGGCGGTGCTTGGGGTTGGCGCCGGCGTAGAGGTCCTGTACGTAGAGGTCGCGCTCCGAAAGGTGCGCCGCCACGCGTTCGTACAGGTCGTCGAAGGCCTCGGGCGCGAAGGGCTGGTTGACCTCGCCCCACCAGATGTCCGCGTCGCTGCTGGGTTCGCGGACGATGAACTTGTCCCGCGGACTGCGTCCGGTGTAGGGGGTGGTGTCGACCACGAGCGGGCCCTTGTGGGCGAGCTGGCCCTGCTGTCTGGCCAGCGCGTGCTCGACCAGCACGGGGGTGGGGGTGTCCCAGAAAACCTGACCCTTGGGGTGAATGCCGTGAACCCGTAAATCGCGCATCGTCGCCTCCCGGCCCGCGTGGGCCTACCCTTTTATACCGCGATTTTCAAGGGACAAAACCCCGTTTTGCGCCTCAGCCGGCGAGAAAGCGCAACACCCAGGCGGCGGCCAGGTAGCCGACGGCCGTCAGGCTTCCGGTCCAGATCCAGGCGGCGAGGGCCGAGACCAGGAGGTAGGCGGGCGCCGGCAGGCGGGCCGCGCCCATCAGGAACGGGGTGAGGGTGCGCACCACCGGCAACCAGGGGGCGAGAAGCACCGCCCAAGCGCCGAAGCGGCCCAGGAAGCGCCGGGCGCGGCGAAGCCGGTCGGGGTCGACGCGCCGTTCCAGCCCCGGCCCCAGCTTGCGCCCCCAGAAGTACCCCGCCCACTGCCCCAGCGTGGTCGCCGCCGCCAGCGCCAGCCACAGCGGGAGCGGGTCCACCGCACCGGTGCTGGCCAGCGCCCCCAGCGCCAGCACCAGGCTGTCGCCCCCGGGCACGAAGAGGCCGAAGAGGGCGGCGGTCTCGAGGAAGAGGAGCAGCGCCCCGCCCGCGAGCGAGGCCTGCCGGGCCAGCTCGACGACGTTCATGCCGCAAAGAGGTAGCGAACGTAGACGAGGTAGACGAGCAGCAGCACCGCGCCTTCGCGGCGCCCCAGCCGCAGACCGGTGTAGAGGAAGGGCCAGGCGAGCAGCACCAGGCCGAGCATCACCGAGAGGTCCACCACGATGCCGGGGCCGTCGGGCTGGATGGGCCGCACCATGGCGGTAATGCCGAGGATGGCGAAGACGTTGAAGATGTTGGATCCCACGAGGTTCCCGAGCACGAGTTCCGACTCCCCCTTGCGCGCGGCCACGAGCGCGCTGGCCAGCTCGGGCAGGCTCGTACCCAGGGCCACGACGGTCAGGCCCACCACCCGGTCGGAAACGCCCCAGGCGCGCGCCAGCGTGGCCGCGCCCTCCACCAGCGCCGAGGCCCCCACGGTGAGGAGCGCCACCCCTGCGGCGATGCCGAGCAGCGAGATCCAGGCCGCGGGACCGGTGCGGGCGTACTCGGCGGCGAATTCGGCCTCGACGTCGGGAACCTCTTCCTTTTCCCGCAGTAGGTAGGTCAGGTAGGCGAGCAGCCCCGCGAAGAGCAGGACGCCTTCGACGCGGCCGATCCAGCCGTCGGCGATCACGAAGTAGAGCACCAGGCTGACGATCAGCAGGAACGGCATTTCCCGGCGGATGAAGCGGGCTTTGGTGCGCAGGGGGTGCACCAAGGCCGCCAGCCCCAGCACCAGCGAGAGGTTGGCGATGTTCGAGCCCACCACGTTGCCGTAGGCCACCTGGGGGTTCCCGCCTAGGGCGGCGGCCAGCGTGGCCGCCAGCTCGGGGGCGCTGGTGCCGAAGGCCACGACGGTGAGGCCGACCACGAGCGGACTCATGCCGATCCGTCGCGCCAGCGCCACCGCGTGGCGCACCAGCAGCTCGCCCCCGAAGTAGAGCAGGGCCACACCGAGGATTACCCAGAGCCAGGCCACGACATCAAGGCTAACACCCCCGCGGCCCGACCGGCGGGTGCGGCTGCGGGAAGCGGCGGAGAACGCGTTTGACACGCAGCGGACGCGCTCTTATAATTTTGGAGCCAAACGGGCCGTTAGCTCAGTTTGGTAGAGCAACCGACTTTTAATCGGTTGGTCGTAGGTTCGAGTCCTACACGGCCCACCAGGTAGGGACGGGGCAACCCCCCGTCCGCTTTCTTTTGCTGACCCCGGTGACCCCGATTGGGGTCGGGGCGGGCCTTCGCGGGCGCGCAACCGTCAAAGGGTCGGGGCGGTGCGCTGCGCGATCTTCCGGAGGTCGTTGCGGATCTCCAGCAGGATCACCAGTGTGCCAAAGACGACGACGTCGAAGAGCAGGGCGAGCAGGAGCCCGAACACCAGCCCAAGGAAGCTCGGCCCGACGGCGTAACCCTGCAGCGCCCCCAGGATCAGGACGACCCACATCATGATTTCGATCAGGATCTCGTACGCGTTCGCTACCAGCCGTATCATCCGGTTCACCTCCGTCGAAGGCGGCTCGGGCAGGCGGCTCCGGGCGGGTGGGGATGGGGATGGGGTTCGCGGTCGACGTTTGTTCGTCGTGCCTTCAGGATTAGTATACGGTATGGTTCCAACCAACGTGGTTATTCCGACCCGTGCCCCGGATCCGCCGGCGCCGGTTCGCGGACGTTTGTGATAGGAGCGGCTTCATGGTGTGATAGGGGCATGGCCGAGGGGCGTACACCGAAGACGAGCAAGCGAACCGCGCACCGGGGACCCAAGGCCAAGCTGAAGCGCAAGGTCACCTCGGCCGGTGGCGTCGTCTTTCGGGGCTGCCGCAAGCCCCGGGTGCTGCTGATCATGCCCGCCAAGGGCAAGCGCCGGCGCTGGAGCCTGCCCAAGGGGCGGGTCGAGCCGGGCGAGCGCTACTGGCAGACCGCGCGCCGCGAGGTGAAGGAGGAGACGGGCGTCAACGTCAAGGTGCTCGACCCCATCGAGCGGGTGCGCTACTACTTCATGGCCCACGACGACGAGGGCGTGGAGGTCAACAAGCGGGTGCACTACTTCCTGATGCGCTACGAGGGGGGTGAGCTGCGCCCGCAGGTGGAGGAGGTGCGCCAGGTGCGTTGGTTCCCCGTCGAGGAGGCGGAGCGGCTGCTCGCCTTCGAAAACGAGCGGCGCGTTTTCCGCGCCGCGCTCGAGCGCTGGAGGAAGCGATGCAAACAAGCCACCCGCTGACCGTCGACCTCTACGAGCTCACCATGGCCGACTCCTACCTGCGCCGCGGGAGGAACGAGCCGGCCGTCTTCGACCTCTTCGTGCGCCCGCCGGTGCCGGGCCGCCGCTTCTTGGTGGCCGCCGGCGTGGAGGCCGCGCTCGACTACCTGGAGCGGCTTCGTTTCGGTGAGGAGGACCGCGCCTACCTGCGCTCGCTGGGCGTCTTCTCCGAGGCCTTCCTGGACTACCTGGCGACCTTCCGATTTTCCGGGGAGGTCTGGGCGGTGCGCGAGGGCGAGCTGGTCTTCCCGGGGGAACCGATCCTCTACGTGCGGGCCCCCCGCATCGAGGCACAGATCGTCGAGACCTACCTGCTCAACGTGGTCAACTTCCACACCCTGATCGCCTCCAAAGCGGCGCGGGTGCGGCTCGCCGCGGGGTTCGAGGCCAGCGTGGTCGACTTCAGCCCCCGCCGGGATCACGGCCCCGAGGCGGCGCTGGGGGTGGCCTACGCCAGCTACCTGGCGGGCCTCGACGGCACCTCGAACGTCGAGGCGGGCCGGCGGCTGGGCCTGCCGGTGGTGGGCACGATGGCCCACGCCTACGTGATGAGCTTTCCCAGCGAGCTCGAGGCCTTTCGCGCCTTCGCCGCCGACCACCCGGCCCCGGTGCTGCTCATCGACACCTACGACACCCTCGAAGGGGCACGCCGGGCGCTGGAGGTGGCGCGCGAGCTGCGGGCCGAGGGGCGGGCCCTCGCCGGGGTGCGCATCGACTCGGGCGACCTGCCCACGCTCACCCGCAGGGTGCGCCGGCTCTTCGACGAGGCCGGTTTCCCCGAGGTGAAGATCCTGATCTCGGGCGACCTCGACGAATACCGCATCCAGGCCTTCCTGGCCGCGGGGGGCGTGGCCGACGGCTACGGGGTGGGCACGCGCCTGGGCACCAGCTACGACCTGCCGGCGCTGGGCGGCGTCTACAAGCTGGTGGAGGACGCGGCCGGACCCCAGCTGAAGAAGAGCCCCGGCAAGCGCACTTGGCCGGGGCGCAAGCAGGTCTGGCGGCGTTGGGGCGAAGACGCGGTGCGGGACGTGCTGGGGCTCGAAGGCGAGGAGCCGGCGGGCGCGCCCCTGCTCGCGCCGCGCATGAAGGACGGCCGGCGCCTGGCCGCGCCCGAGCCGCTGGTCGAGGTGCGCGCGCGTGTGCGCGGCTGGCTGGCGCGGCTGCCCGAGGACCTGCGGGTCATCGCCGAAGACCCCAAGCCCGAATACCCCGTCGAGGTCAGCTCAGGACTCGCCACCCTGGTCCGGCGCCTCGAGCGCGTGCGCCACTAGCCGGCCCGCGGCCTCGCGGGGGCTGAGCCGGCCCGCGGCCACCTCGCGCACCAGCGCGTCGCTCTTGCGGGCGCTCTCCTGGCCCAGGGCCTGGATGACGCTGGCGATCTCGAAGCGGGCGCGCTCGATGCGGTGGGGTTCGAGCAGGCCGTGCCGCTCGAGGTGTTCGTGGTGGGCCTCGATGGCCTCGAGCAGCTCCTCGGTTCCCTGGCCCGACTGGGCCACGGTGGTGAGCACCGGCACCTGCCAGCCCGCGGGGCGGGGCGGGGCGAACTCGAGGGTAGCCTTGAGCTCCTGGACCACCCGCTCGCCGCCGGGCAGGTCGAACTTGTTGACCACGATCAAGTCGGCGATCTCCATCACCCCGGCCTTGAAGGCCTGCACCGCGTCGCCGGCGGCGGGGGTGAGCACCAGCACCGTGGTGTCGGCCACCCGGGCGATGTCCACCTCGCTCTGGCCCACGCCCACGGTCTCGAGGAAGACCCAGTCGAAGCCGAAGGCCTCGAGCAGCGCGAGCGCCGCGACGGTGGCCCCCGCCAACCCGCCCAGCGAGCCGCGGCTCGCCATCGAACGGATGAAGACGCCTTCGTCCTTGTGGTGGCGCATCATGCGGATGCGGTCGCCCAGGATGGCGCCGCCGGTGAAGGGCGAACTGGGGTCCACGGCGAGCACGGCCACGGTTTCGCCGCGGCCGCGCACGGCCTCGATGAGGCGGTCGGCCAGCGTGCTCTTGCCGGCGCCGGGGCTGCCGGTGAGGCCCACCACCTTGGCGTGCCCCTGGCCGCGCGCCGCCTTGAGCAGCGCCTCGCCTTCGGGCAGGCCCGACTCGACCCAGGTCAGCGCGCGCGCCAGGGCGCGCCGGTCCCTTTCGTGAAAGGCGCGTACGACGTCCATCTACGGATGCACGAAGACGGGCACCTGCGCGCGCTCGAGGACCTCGCGGGTGACCGAGCCCATGAAGCGGCTCTGCCGGCTCTTACCGATGAAGACGGCGTCGATGTCCTCCTCGGCCACAACCTGGCAGATGGCGTCGACCGGTTTGGCCTCTTTAAGCAGGGGGCGCGCCCCGTAGGGGGCGGCGAACTCGTGCAGCTGCTTGGCGAGCTGTTCGATCAGGGCCTGCCGCTCCTCGATGTAGCGCGGGTCGGGCATGTGGATGGGGATCGGCGGCTCGGCGATGGGCTCGACGGAGTGCATCAGGGTGATGCGCGCGCCCACGGCGTCGGCGATCTTCTTGGCGAACTCGAGCGCCCGCCTCGAGGGATCGGCCAGCGCGGTGCTGACCAGGAAGTGCTTGAAGGGCCGGACCTCGATGCCCGCGCGCGTGGCCATCACCGGCTTGCCCGACACCTCGATGACGCGCTCGGTGATCGATCCCAGGATGCGCTCGAGCAGGGTGTCGGCGCCGTGGGTGCCCATGGCGATGAGGTCCACGTCCTTTTCCTTGGCGTACTTGAGGATCACCCGCAGCGGATGCCCCACCTCGAGGTGGTGCTCGGCGTCGGGGTCGAGGGTCTGCAGGTGCTTGCGCGCCTCTTCGAGCGCCTCGTGCTGCGCCTGCTGCATCACTTCGCCCAGGCGTTCGGTCCAGTAGTCGCCGTAGATGGGCATCTGCGGCGTGGGTTCGAGGGTGTGGAGCAGGATCAGCTGCGCGCCGAGCGGCTTCTTGAGCTGGCGCACCACCTCGAGGGCCTTCATGGACGCTTCGGAAAAATCGGTGGGGTGCAGGATCTTCACTGTTCTCCTCCTTCGGCGATGCAGGCCACTTCAACCCGTACGTCTCGTGGCAGGCGGGCCACCTCGACGACGGCGCGCGCCGGATAGGGTTCGCGGAAGTGCCGGGCGTAGACCTCGTTGAAACGGGCGAAGTCGTTCATGTCGGCCAGAAAGGCGCTCACCTGGACGACGCGGTCCAGGCTGCTTCCGGCGGCCTCGAGCACCGCCGCCAGGTTGCGGAGCACCTGCTCGGTCTGGGCCTCGATGCCTCCGTCCACCAGCTCGCCGGCGGGGGTCAGGGGGATCTGCCCGGAAACGAAGACCATGCCGCCCGACCTGACGGCCTGGCTGTACGGCCCGATGGCCGCGGGGGCCCGTTCGGTTTGCACGCGCTGCATAGGCACCTCCTACCTGTTATTAAACAGCAGAACGAAGAGCAACAGCGCCACATAGACGATCAGGAAGATGAGGTCGCGCCAGCGGTGCCAGAAGCTGCGCGGCCGCCCGGGCTCGATCACCTGGGTGTGCACGCTTTCGTCTTCCTGCCCCATGGCGAGCACGACGGGTTCGCCGCCCTCGAGCGGGAGGGCCCAGGGCGGGGGCGCGCGGTCCTCGGGGATGCGGTGCACGACCACGGCGACGACGGAGATGTTGTCGGGTCCGCCCCACTCGTTGGCGAGCTTCACCAGCCGTTCGGCGGCGGCGTCGGGGGGCATGGACTCGAGCACCTCCTGGAGCACCGCGTCCTCGAGGACCCCCGAGAGCCCGTCGCTGCAGATCAGGAAACGGTCGCCGGGCTGCACCTTGAGGCCGATCAGGTCCACCCGCGCCTCGGGAAACGACCCCAGGGCGTTGGTGATGACGTTGCGCCAGCGGTGGTTGCGGGCTTCGGTGGGGGTGAGCAGGCCCTGGCGCAGCCGCTCGGCCACCCAGGAGTGGTCCTGGGTCAGCTGGGTGAGCACCCCGTCGCGCAGCAGGTAGGCCCGCGAGTCCCCCACGTGGGCGATGAGCGCGTAGGGCAGGTCCAGCGCCAGCGCGGTGGCCGTGGTGCCCATGCCGCGCGACTCGGGGCGCTGCCCCGCCATGTAGATCGCGTCGTTGGCCTCTTCGAAGGCTTCGAGCAGCAGGGTGGGGGAGGGGGTGTCCTCCTCGGTGACTTCGAGGATGTTCTTGACGGCCAGCTTGGAGGCCAACTCGCCCGTCCGGTGCCCGCCCATGCCGTCGGCCACGACGAAGACCCCTCCGCGATCGGTCAGCTTCTGGCCCACCGCATCCTGGTTGGTGGTGCGTTTTCGCCCCGGATGGGTCAGCGCGGAAGCCTCGACCGCGGGCGCTTCGGAGGGGCCGGACATAGCGAAATTATACGCCAACGAGGAGCGGCTACGTATTCGATTTCAACCACGGTGCTTGGTCGGAGTACAAAATGTTGGAACGTTACCTTATCAACGCCTTCGAATTTGTATAATTGGGGCCGCAGTAACAATCACGGAGGTGGCGAATGAAAGCTATCAGGTTGCTCGCTTACGTGTTGCTGTTGGTGCTGTTTGGAAGCGTTACCAGCGCGCAGGGGGTGACGATCACCGTCTCCTGCGGCGCGGTAGGCAAGGGGTACGACTTCTGCA
Organism: Oceanithermus profundus DSM 14977; assembly: GCF_000183745.1. Taxonomy (NCBI): domain Bacteria; kingdom Thermotogati; phylum Deinococcota; class Deinococci; order Thermales; family Thermaceae; genus Oceanithermus; species Oceanithermus profundus. The sequence goes on from NC_014761.1 coordinate 508,332, forward strand.
AGAGCGGCGCCGAAGCCTGGGCCGCGAAGACCGGCAATTCGGTCAAGGTGCTGCCCTCGCCGAAGTCGACGACCGACCGGCTGGCCCTGTACCAACAACAGCTCGCTGCGGGGTCGTCCGATGTCGACGTGTACATGATCGACGTCATCTGGCCGGGGATCCTCGCGGACTTCTTCATCGACCTGCGCGAATACGTCTCCCCGGACCTCGTGAAAGAGTTCTTCCCGCGCATCGTCGCGGCCAACACCGTGGACGGCCGCCTGGTGGGGCTGCCCTGGTTCACCGACGCGGGGCTGCTCTACTACCGCACCGACCTGCTCGCCAAGTACGGCTACTCCGCGCCGCCCACCACCTGGGAGGAGCTGGAACAGATGGCCGCCAAGATCCAGGCCGGCGAGCGCAAGGCCGGCAACGGCAGCTTCTGGGGCTTCGTTTTCCAGGGCAAGGCCTACGAGGGGCTGACCTGCGACGCGCTCGAGTGGATCTTCTCCTACCGCGGCGGCACGATCGTCGACAAGGACGGAAACATCACCGTCAACAACCCGAACGCGGCCAAGGCCATCGACACCGCGGCCCGCTGGGTGGGCACGATCGCGCCCCCGGGCGTGACCAGCTACCAGGAGGAGGAGGCCCGCGGCGTCTGGCAGGCCGGCAACGCCGCCTTCATGCGCAACTGGCCCTACGCCTACTCGCTGGGCAACAGCGCCGACAGCCCCATCAAAGGCAAGTTCGACGTCACCGTGCTGCCCAAGGGCGGGCCCAACGGCCAGCACGCGGCCACGCTGGGCGGTTGGCAGCTGGCGGTCTCGCGCTTCAGCAAGCACCCCAAGGAAGCCGTGGACCTGATCGTCTACCTGACCGGATACGACGAGCAGAAGCGCCGCGCCATCGAGGGCAGCTACCTGCCCACGCGCCCCGCGCTCTACAAGGACAATGACGTCTTGACCGCGATGCCGTTCATGGGGCGGCTCTACGACGTCTTCGTGAACGCGGTGCCGCGCCCCAGCGCCCAGACCAAGCAGAAGTACAACCAGGTCTCGAGCGCCTTCTGGACCGCGGTGCACAACGTGCTCGTCGGGCAGATCGACGCGGCCACCTCGCTGCGGATGCTCGAACAGCAGCTCAAGCGCATCAAAGGCAAGGGTTGGTAGACCCCTCGGCCCCGCCGGCCGCGGCCGGCGGGGCTCCTTCTTGGAGACCGTCGTGGCCCAGCGCAGCCGACTCGCCGCCCGCCGCACCCGCACCGCCTGGCTCTTCCTGCTGCCCAGCCTGCTGGTGCTGCTCGTGGTGGCCGCCTACCCCCTGTGGCGGACGTTTCAACTGAGTTTCTATCAAGTCAGCATCCTGCAGTTTCCGCTGCAGCCCGAATGGGTGGGGCTCGAAAACTACCGCTACCTGCTCGCCGACCCCTACTGGTGGATCAGCCTGAAGAACACCGCGGTCTTCACGGTGGTCTCCGTCGCCCTCGAGACCGTCCTGGGCCTGGGCATCGCCCTGGTCGTGAACGCCAACTTCACCGGGCGCGGCCTGATGCGCACGGCGATGCTGGTCCCCTGGGCGATCCCCACCGTGGTTAGCGCCCAGATGTGGCGCTGGATGTACAACGACGTCTACGGCGTGGTCAACGACCTTCTGATGCGCGCCCACCTGATCAGCGAACCGCTGGCCTGGCTGGCCGACCCCCACCTGGCGCTCTCCGGCATCATCGCCGTGGACGTCTGGAAGACGACGCCCTTCATGGCGCTCTTGCTGCTTGCCGGGTTGCAGTCGATCCCGCGCGAGCTCTACGAAGCCTCGACCGTGGACGGGGCCAGCCCCTGGCAGCAGTTCTGGCGCATCACCCTGCCGCTGCTCAAGCCGGCGCTGCTGGTGGCGCTCATCTTCCGCACCCTCGACGCCCTGCGCGTCTTCGACGTGATCTACGTGATGACCGGCACCAACCCCACCACCATGAGCATGTCGGTCTACGCCCGGCAGCAGCTCGTCGACTTCGGCGCCCTCGGTTACGGCTCGGCCGTGTCCATGGGCATCTTCCTCATCATCGCCCTCTTCGCCGCGGCCTACCTGGTGAGCCTGCGGGTGGAGCTGGACTGAGGTGCCGCATGGGAAGGAAATCGCCGATCGTAACGTTCCTTTTCTACGCCCTGCTCCTCGTCATCTTCGTCTACATGATGTTCCCCTTCTACTGGGCCGTGGTCAGCTCGCTCAAGAGCCCTTCCGAGCTCTTCGCGACCCCGGTGCTGTACTGGCCCGAACACCCCCGCTGGCGCAACTACGTCGACGTCTTCACCCAGCAGCCCTTCGGCCGCAACCTGTTCAATTCCACGGTCGTGGCCGGCGTGACCACGCTGCTCTCGCTCTTCATCGGCTCCACCGCCGCCTACGCCCTGGGCCGTTTCCGGTTCTTGGGAAAGAGAACGGTCTTCTACGCGATCCTCTCGGTCTCGATGTTTCCGCAGATAAGCGTCCTCGGGGGAATGTACATCCTCGTCCGGTCGATGGGGTTGTACAACACCTGGTGGGCGCTGATCTTCTCCTACACGATCTTTACCCTGCCGTTCACCATCTGGGTGCTGACGAGCTTCGTGCGGGACATCCCGCGCGAGCTGGAGGAGTCGGCCTTCGTTGATGGGGCCACTCCCTGGCAGGTGCTGTGGAAGGTGTTGCTTCCGTTGATGGCCCCCGGCTTGGTCACGGCGGGCCTGCTGGCGTTCATCGGGGCGTGGAACGAGTTCCTCTTCGCGCTGACCTTCACGGTCGACGACAGCGCCCGTACTGTTCCCGTGGCCATCGCTTTTTTCAGCGGCGCCAGCCAGTACGAGCTGCCCTGGGCGCAGATCATGGCGGCTTCGGTGATCGTCACCGTGCCGTTGATCGTGCTGGTGCTCGTCTTCCAGCAAAGGCTGGTCTCGGGTCTGACGGCGGGGGCGGTCAAGGGATGATCGCGGTTCTGGGCGAGGCGCTGGTCGACCTGCTGCCGGCCGAGCGGCCGGGGCTGTGGCGGGCGCGTGCCGGCGGCTCGCCGGCCAACGTGGCCCTGGGGCTGGGGCGGCTGGGCGTTCCCGCCCGTTTCTACGGCGGGCTTTCCCGCGACGGCTGGGGCCGCTGGATCCGAGACCGATTGCGTGCGGCCGGGGTGGAGGCGGCCGGGCCCTTCAGCGAAGACCCCACGCCGCTCGCGCGGGTGGAGGCGGGGGCGGCGGAAGAGGCGCGCTACCGCTTCTACCTGCGGGGCACGGCGTTCGAGGCCGCGGGCTGGCCGCAGGCCGGAGAGGGCGTACGCGCGGTGCACGCCGGTTCGCTGGCGGCGGCCTTGCCGCCGGCGGCGGACGAGGTGTGGGGGTGGCTCGAGCGCCTGGAAGGCGCCTTCGTGAGCTTCGATCCCAACGTTCGTCCCGGCCTGACGCCCGCGGCGTTCCGCGGGGTCTTCTGGGAACGGCTGGACCGCTTCGACCTGGTCAAGCTGAGTGCCGCGGACCTGGATTGGCTGGCCGCGGGCGAGGACCGGGACGCCGCCCTGGCGCGGCTGCGCGCGGCGGTGCCCTGGGTGGTGCTCACCCTGGGGGCGGGCGGCGCGGTGGGGTTTTGCGGAGCGCACGAGGTGCACGTACCGCCCCCGCGGGTGCGGGTGGTGGACACGGTGGGCGCCGGCGACGCCTTCACCGCGGGCCTCCTCGCCTGGGCGGAGGCCGCCGGGGTCTTCGGCGGCGCGCCGCTGGACCGGGCGGGGCTCACTGCGGCCTTGGTCTTCGCCTGCCGGGTGGCGGGGCTGACGCTCGAGCGCGTCGGGGCCGACCCGCCGACACGTAAGGAGCTGGAAGCGAGAGGGGGCGAGGTATGCGGAGCGTGAACTTCGACGGCTACCGGTTGGAAGACGGCGTGCTCTGGCTGGAGGGGGCGCAGTCGCAGGCGCGGCTCGAGGCCTACGCGGGGGGTTACTGGCGGCTGTTGGTCTGGCACCGGTCCCGCGACGCCGGGAAGGGTAGCTGGGTCGTCCGGCGGCCCGAGGCCGTGCCCATCGAGGCGGAGCCCGAGGCCGCGGGCCTGCGCCTGCGCGCGGGCGCGGCCGAGCTGCACCTGCGCCTCGCGCCCTTCGGGTTGGACTGGGCGGGGCTCGCCCTGGCGGACCTCCAGGTCGACGAGCTGCCCACCTGGACCACCGACGCCGCCGCCGTGGCCGAGGCGGTGGCGGGCGTGGGGGCGGTGCGCGAGACCGAAGACGGCCACGCTTTGGGCGGGGGTTACGCGCTGCACCTGCAGGAGCGCGACGGCCGGCGCTACTTCGGCCTGGGCGAGCGCACCGGTTTCCTCGACAAGAAGGGGCGGCGCTGGCTCAACTGGACCGCCGACGCCTTCGAGCAGCAGCCGAAGGACGACCCCCTCTACCAGGCCCACCCCTTCCTGATCGCCTTCGACGAGGGGCAGGCCCGGGGGCTCTTCCTCGACGAGAGCTGGAAGAGCGCCTTCGACCTGGCCTTTCGCGAGCCCGGCCGCAGCCGCATCGCGGTGGAGGGGCCCACCTTCGACCTCTGGCTGGTGCCGGGTCCCGAGCCGGCGGCGGTGCTCGAGCGCTTCACCGCGCTGGTGGGCCGGCCCGGCCTGCCGCCCTTGTGGGCGCTCGGCTACCACCAGTGCCGCTGGAGCTATCCCGACGAAGATTCGGTGCGCGAGGTCGTCCGGAAGTTCGAGCGCCACGAGATTCCCCTGAGCGCGCTCTGGCTCGACATCGACTACATGGACGGCTACAAGGTCTTCACCTTCTCGCCCCACCGCTTCCCGGACCCGCCGCGGCTGGTGCGCGAGCTGGCCGAAAAGGGCGTGCGGGTCGTGACCATCGTCGACCCGGGCGTCAAGAAGGAAGCGGGCTATTCCGTCTACGAGAGCGGAAGAAAGCTCGACGCCTTCGTGAAGAACCGCCGCGAGGAGGAGCTGGTGGGCGAGGTTTGGCCCAAGCCGGCGGTCTGGCCCGACTTTTCCCGGCCCGAGGTGCGCCGCTGGTGGGGCGAGCAGCACCGGCCGCTCGTCGAGGCCGGCGTCGCCGGCATCTGGAACGACATGAACGAGCCCGCCGCCTTCGCGGTCGAGGGCGACGAGGTCTTCGGCATCGGCAAGACGCTGCCCTCCGACGCCCGGCATGGCGAGCGGCTGCACGCCGAGGTGCACAACCTCTACGGCCTGCTGATGAGCCGGGCCACCCATGAGGGGCTTGCGCACCTGCGCGAGGGGCGGCGCCCCTTCGTCCTCACCCGTTCGGGTTTTTCGGGCATCCAGCACTACGCCTGGGTATGGACCGGCGACAACGGCAGCTACTGGGAGCACATGGCCATGAGCGTGCCCATGCTGCTCAACCTGGGGCTTTCGGGCGTCGCCTTCTGCGGGGCCGACATCGGCGGCTTCCGCGGCGACGCCGACGGCGAGCTGCTGGCCCGCTGGACCTGGCTCGGGGCCTTCTACCCCTTCATGCGCAACCACTCGGCCAAGACGAGCCGCCGCCAGGAGCCCTGGGCCTTCGGCGAGCCCTGGCTGGGCCACGTGCGCGAGGCCATCCGTTTCCGCTACCGCCTCCTGCCCTACCTCTACACCCTGGCCGAGGAGGCCGTGCGCACGGGGCAGCCGCTGATGCGCCCGCTCTTCTACCACTTTCCGAACGACCCCGAGGCCGCGGCCGTCCACGACCAGTTCCTGCTGGGGCCCGACCTGCTGGCGGCGCCCGTCCTGCAGCCCGGGGCGCGCCGCCGCCTCGTCTACCTTCCCGAGGGCGGTTGGCGCGACTTCTGGACCGGAGCCGAGCAGGCGGGACCGGCGTGGGTGGTGGCCGAGGCGCCGCTGGACCGCATCCCCCTGTGGCAGCGGGTGGGCAGCGCGCTGCCGCTCAGTGTTCCCGAGCCGCCCGCGCAGGCGCACTGGGACCCGCTCATCTGGCGGGTGGCGCCAGCGGCGCACGTGCTCGGCGCGGCCTACCTGGACGAAGGCGAGGGCGACGGCGCGGGGCTGCGGGTGCGCCTGACCGGGCGCTACGACGGCTCGCGGCTGCTCGTGACCCAGGAGCCCGTGACCGACGGGCGCGCCTGGCTCGAGCTGGTGGGGGCGGACGAACCCCGGCGCGCCAGCGCCCCGTTCGAGTACGAGGACGGCCGCTTCCGCGTGGAGCTGCAGGCCGGGGAGGCCTGGGTGGAGTGGTAGCCCGCCCGCGTCGTAGTCTTTAGGTACGGGCCGAGCCCGCACGAAGGCGAGGGCGAGATGCTGCTGGTGTTTGGTGAACTCTACGCAGAGCTGACGAACTCCGGAGAGGCCTGCCTGGAGGTGGCGCTGGGCGGGCCGCTGCTGCGCCAGGCCCTGGCCGCGCGCGCCGCCGGCGCGCGCACGCGTTTCTTGGGGCGCGTGGGGCGCGACGGATACGGACGCAGCATCCGGCGCATCGGACAGAACCACGAACTGGAATGGGCGCTGCAGGAAGACGGCGAGCGCCCCACCAGCCTTTGGATCGGGGGCGACCCGCCCGTGGCTTACCGGGCCGCGGACGCGCACCTGGAGCCGCCTTCCGAGAGCTTCTTCGAAGGCGGGCGGGTGCTCCACGCCGGCGCCTGGGCCTTCGGCATGGACCCGGCGCGCACCACCGCCGCCGAAGTCTTCCGCGAAGGGCTGCACCAGGGGCTGGCCCTCAGCCTGGACCTACGGAGCGCCCGCTGGGCGTTGCGCGCCGACCTCGAGGAGGTGCTCAGGCCTTTCCTGCCGCTGGCGTACATGAAGGTCGACGCCGAGGCGCTGGAGGCCTTGCAGCTGCGCCCCGGCGAGCTCTTCCAGTGGGCGAACACCGTGTTGCTCTTCGCGCCCGGCAAGGTGCGGCGGATGACCCTCTTCGACGAGCAGGACCGGGCCCTGCCCGCCGGGCTCCACCCGGACGAGGCCTACGGCCGCTTCCTTGCGGGGGTCAGCCGCGGACGGGAGCCGGAGGCGGCCCTCGCGGCGGCGCTCGAAGGCGGCGACGAAGCCCTCCGGCCCAAGGAAAAGGACGCGTGATACCGTGAAACCCGAACAAGCCTACGAAGCCCTGCGAACCTTCCAGATCGACACCGCCTACTACCAGAGTCTGGGGGCGCTGGCCGGTTGGGACCAGCGCACCTACATTCCCCAAAAGGGGCACGCCCACCGCGCCCGACAGTTCGCGGCGCTGGCGCGCCTGCTGCACAAGCGGCGAACCGATCCCCGCATCGGCGAGTGGCTGGACGCCATCGAGGGCAGCGACCTGGTCGCCGACCCCGAGAGCCCCGAGGCTGCGAACGTGCGCGAGTGGCGGCGCGACTACGAACGCGCCGTGCGCGTGCCCGACGACCTGGCCGTCGCCCTGGCCCAGGCCCAGAGCGAGGGCGAGAGCGCCTGGGAGTCGCTGCGCGAGGCCGACGACTGGGCCGGGTTCCAGCCCTACCTCAAGCGGGTCCTCGACCTGCAACGCGAATACGCCGAGGCCGTGGGGTACGAGACCGAGCCCTACGACGCGCTGCTCGAGGATTACGAGCCGGGCGAGCGCGCCGCGCGGCTGCAGACCATGTTCGCGGAGCTGGGGCGGGCGACGCGTGCCTTGCTCGAGCGCATCCGCGGCTCGGAGGTCCGGCCTCCGGTCGAGGTGCTCCACCGCAACTTCCCCGTGGAAGTCCAGCGGGCGGTCGCCTACGAGGTCACCGGCCTCCTGGGTTACGACCTCGAGGGGGGGCGCATCGACCCCACGGCCCACCCCTTCGAGCTTTCCGTCGGGCCCGGCGACGTGCGCATCACCACCCGCTACTACCCCGACTACTTCAATGCCGCCTTCTTCGGCAGCGTGCACGAGGCGGGGCACGCCATGTACGAGCAGGGGCTTCCCGCGGAGCACTGGGGCACCCCCATGGGCCAGGCGGTCAGCATGGGCGTACACGAGTCCCAGTCGCGGATGTGGGAGAACCTGGTGGGTCGCAGCCTGGGCTTCTGGCGCTTCTACTACCCGAAGCTGCAACCCCGCTTCGCGGCGCTGGCGGACGTGGGCCTCGAGGACTTCCACCGCGTGGTCAACGCCGTGCGGCCCAGCCTGATCCGGGTCGAGGCCGACGAGGTGACCTACAACCTGCACATCCTGATCCGTTTCGAGCTCGAGCTGGCGCTCTTCCGGGGGGAGCTCGAGGTGGACGACCTGCCCGAGGCCTGGAACGCCAAGTACCGTGACTACCTCGGCGTCACCCCGCCGAACTTCAAGGACGGGGTGATGCAGGACGTGCACTGGTCGGGCGGCATGTTCGGCTACTTCCCCAGTTACACCCTGGGCAACGTCTACGCCGCCCAGCTCTTCGAAGCGGCGCGGCGCGACCTGGGCGATCTGGAGGAAGCCTTCGCCCGCGGGGCGTTCGCCCCGCTGCTCGAGTGGCTGCGGGACCGCGTCCACCGGCACGGCCGGCGCTTCCCGCCGCGGCAGCTCGTCGAGCGGGCGACGGGTGCGGCGCCGTCCACCGACGCGCTGGTTCGTTACCTGAACGATCGTTTCGGAGCGCTCTACGAGCTCTAAGGAGCGGGCCAGCTCGAAACGAGTCCACCCGGACGCGCCGGCGGTACGTTAAGCTGTAAGGCGAAGCCCTAACCACGCCGCCGGTGGCGGCGGAAACGAGAACGGGAGGTCGGTGTATGAAACGTATTGGGATCGCACTAGCATTCGTGTTCGCGCTCGCATTTGCGGGCGGAGACCAGCTCGTGGTGGCCTACCAGGGCGGGGCCGTGACCCTCGACCCGCACCTGCGCAACGAGACCACCACCCTCGCCTGGCAGCACCACATCTTCGAAACCCCCTTCTTCTACGACCGTGAGGGCAAGGTGGTGCCGGTGCTCGCCACCTCGATCGAGAACACGGACCCCAACACCTGGATCCTCAAGGTGCGCAGCGGCGTCAAGTTCCACGACGGCACCCCGATGACCGCCGAGGACGTGGCCTACTCGATCATGCGGGCGGCCACCCACCCCAAGTCGCAGATGAAGGCCTACGTGGGCAAGGTCGTCTCGGCCCGGGCGCTGGACGAGCTCACCGTGGAGATCAAGACCAAGGTGCCCGATCCGCTCCTTCCCGCGCACCTGGACCACGCCGCGGTGATTCCCAAGGCCTACATGGAGAAGGTCGGGGAGGAGGGGTTCCAGAAGCACCCCATCGGCACCGGCCCCTACAAGTTCGTGGACTGGCTCAACGCCGACCACCTGACCCTCGAGCGTTTCGAGGACTACTGGGGCCCGAAGCCCGACTTCGCCAAGGTGGTGCTCAAGAACATCCCTCAGGGGGCGACCCGCGTGGCCGGCCTGCTCTCGGGTGAGATCGACATCGCCGAGAAGGTGCTGCCGCAGGACTTCGCCCGCGTAGAAAAATCGGGCCGCGCCACCGTCAAGCAGACCCCGGGCGTGCGCATCATCTACGTGGCCATGGACTACTGGCGCGAGTACGGCTCCGAGGGGCTGCCCGAAGGCGCTAAGAACCCCTTCCTCGATCCCGCTGCGCGCAAGGCCGTCTACATGGCGATCGACGAGGAAGCCATCGTCAAGAAGATCATGGGCGGGGCGGCGACCGTGGCCCAGCAGTTCCTGGCCCCGGTGCACGAGGGCTACTCGCCCAAGATCAAGCGCTTCCCCTACGATCCCGAGGGCGCGCGCAAGATCCTCGAGGATCTGGGCTACGGCGACAAGGACGGCGACGGCTGGCTCGAGCTGCCCACCAAGGACGGCAAACGCGTCCCCTTCGAGCTGCGCATCGACGCCCCCAACGACCGCTACCTCAACGACGCCCAGATCGCCCAGGCCATGGCCAGCATGCTGCGCAAGATCGGTATCAAGGCCGAAGTGAACGCGGTGCCCAAGAAGGTCTTCTTCCCCAACATGACCAAGGGGCACTTCACCCTCTACATCGCCGGTTGGGGCTCGATGGACTCGATCAACACCATGCTCTCGATGTTCCACTCCAAGGACGCCGAGGGCCTTTACGGCCGCTTCAACCGCCAGCGCTACCACAACCCCGAGGTCGACGCGCTGATCGAGAAGGCGGCCAGCACCTTCGACCCCACCGAGCGTGACGCGCTCCTGCAGCAGGCCATGGAGATCGCTATGGTGCAGGACGTGGCCTACATTCCGCTGCACTACGAAAACGTGATCGCCGGCGTGGCGAAGGGCATCGAGTTCTCGCCGCGGCCCGATGAGTACCTGCACGCTTTCGAGGCCAAGAAGCAATAGCCCCCTCGCGGCCGGGCCCCGGTGGGGCCCGGCCGCCGGGTTCATGGGCGGCCCCCTTCCATGCTGCGTTATCTGTTCGTTCGCACCGCACAAACCGTCTTCGCCGTCTTCGTCGTCGCCACCCTCATCTTCCTGGGGTTGCAGCTCACCGGCGACCCGATGGAGAACCTCGCGCCGCCGGACATGAGCGCGGCCCAGGTCGAGGAGCTGCGCAAGGCCTACGGCCTGGACCGGCCCGTCTACGTTCAGTACCTGCGCTTCATGGGGCACCTCGCCCAGGGGGACCTGGGCATCTCCTTCCTCTCGGGCGAGCCGGCGCTGCGGCTGATCCTGCAGCGATTCCCCACCACGCTCAAACTGGTCCTCGCGGCGCTCTTGATCGCGGTCTTCCTCGGTCTGCCCATGGGGGTGGGCGCGGCCATTCGCGCCGACACCCTCACCGACCGCACGCTCCGCTTTCTCTCGGTGCTGGGCATCTCGGCGCCCACCTTCTGGATCGGCATCATGCTGATCCTCATCTTCTCGGTCAACCTGGGCTGGCTGCCCTCGTCGGGGCTTTCCAGCTGGAAGCACTACCTGATGCCCGCCTTCACCCTCTCGCTCTACCGCATCGCCCTCTTCTTGCGCATGGTGCGCTCGACGATGCTTGACGTGCTGAACCAGGACTTCATCCGCACCGCCCGGGCCAAGGGGCTGGCCGAGCGCGTGGTGGTCTACAAGCACGCCCTGCGCAACGCCCTTATTCCCTTCATCACCGTCGCCGGGCTGCAGTTCGGCCACCTGATGGCGGGCGCGGTCGTGACCGAGAAGATCTTCGCCATCCCCGGCATGAACCGCCTGGCGCTCGACGCCCTCTACTCCGACGACCGGCCGGTGATCATCGCCTTCATCATCGTCGTCGCGGTGCTCTTCGCGGTCGTCAACCTGATCGTCGACCTCTTCTACGCGATCATCGATCCGAGGGTTCGCTATGCCTAAGAAGCTGCCCTGGTTCCCCATCTTCGTGCTGCTGGCCTTCGTGCTGGCCGCCGTCTTCGCCCCCTACCTGGCGCCCCACGACCCCATGCAGGGCGACCTGATGATCTCGCAGATGCCCCCGGCCTGGGTGCCGGGCGGCGAGCCGGCCTACCCGCTGGGCACCGACGAGCAGGGGCGCGACGTGCTCTCGATCCTGCTCTTCGGGCTGCGGGTCAGCCTGGCCGTGGGGTTCGCGGCGGTGCTCCTCAGCGTGGCCATCGGCACCCCGCTGGGGCTGCTCGCCGGCTACGCCGGAGGCCGCCTGGGCGAGCTGATCATGCGGCTGGCGGACATCCAGCTGGCTGTGCCCACCTTCCTGGTGGCGCTCGTGGTGCTGGCGCTCACCGGCGGCGGCAGCGTGCTCAAGCTGATCCTCGTTATCGGAGTGGTGGGCTGGGCCAACTACGCCCGGCTGGTGCGGGGGGCGGTCCTCAGCGAAAAGGAGCGCGAGTACGTGCTCGCGGCCGAGGCGCTGGGGATGAGCCGCGGCCGCATCATGTTCCGCCACATCCTGCCCAACGTGCTCTCGGTCATCCTGGTGCAGATGTCGGTGGACGTGCCGCGGGTGATCCTGCTCGAAGCCACCCTCTCGTTCCTGGGCGTGGGTGTCTCCATCGAGACCCCGGCGATCGGGCTGATGATCCAGCGCGGCCTCGACTACATCTACTCGGGCGTCTGGTGGACCACCGTGCTGCCCGGGTTGGTGCTCGCCACGCTGGTGCTGGCCACCAACCTGATCGGCGACTGGATGCGCGACGCCTTCGACCCGCGCAGAAGGGCGACCTGACGTGTACGAACCCGTCGTGGACTTCACCCGCCGTCTGGTGCAAACACCCAGCCCTTCGAAGGGCGAGGCCGAGCTGGCCGCGCTGGTCGTGGCCGAGATGCAGGCCCTTGGCTACGACGAGGCCTACGTGGACGCCGCCGGCAACGCCGTCGGCCGCATCCGCGGCCGGGAGGAGGGCCCCGGCTGGCTGCTGCTCACCCACCTCGACCACGTGGACGTCGGCGACGAGGCCAACTGGCCCCATCCGCCCTTTTCGGGTCACGTCGACGAAGCGGGGCGGCTCTGGGGCCGCGGTGCGGTGGACATCAAGGGTCCGCTCGCCGCCACCGTCTACGGCGCGGCCGCGGCGCGCGCGGCCGGCCCGCCGCCGCGCGACGTCTGGGTGGCCAGCACGGTTCAGGAAGAGCTGGGCGGGGCCGGCGCAGCGGGGCTGGTGCCCGAGCTGAAGGACCGGGTGGCCGCGGCGGTGATCGCTGAGCCCTCGACCCTGCAGGTGATCTACGGCCACCGCGGGGTGGCCCGGGTGCGCCTCGTGTTCGAAGGGAGCCCCCACCACGCCGCCCTTTCGCGCAGCGCCGACAACCCCAGTTTTGCCCTGGCCCGCTTCCTCGAGCGCCTGGCCGTGGCGCAGCGGCACCGCGACCCCGTGCTGGGGGCCTCGTCGATCACCCCCACGATCCTGCGCGCCGACACCACTAGCGCCAACCGGACGCCCGGGAAGGTGACGCTGATCCTCGACTGGCGCACGACGGGGGAGACTCCGGAGGAGATGCGCGCGTTGCTCGCGCAGCTGACCCGGGGCATGAAGGTCGAAATCGAGGTGCCGCCGCTGTGGGAGCACGGCGAACTGGAGAACACCCCCGGTGTGCGCACCGACCCCGACCATCCGCTGGTGCGGCAGATGGAAGCGGTGCGCCGGCGCGTCCTCGGTCCCGGCCCCCGCCCCGGCCTCTGGGCTTTCGCCACCGACGGCCGCTACACCCACGCCGCCGGCCTGCCCACGGTCGGTTTCGGCCCCGGCGACCCCACCCTGGCCCACACCGAGCACGAGTACATCGAAGTCGAGCAGCTCCTGGCCGGTACCCGTTACTACAAGGTGCTGGTCCAGCAGTCGCCACACCTCTGACAGTCAGAGCCGCGAACTAAAACCCTAACATTTGAACAGAATACAAAGGACATAATCTTTCACGCATGGTTGTATTAAGATATACCCTGTAAGTGCTTCGTGAGCAATAACGGCTGCTAAAAGCGACTACAGACGTGTTCCGGTAGGATAGGGGTAGCTATGAATGTAGACCTAACAGGAAGCCCATTGGAGGTTTTGGTAGGGCTTGTAGCGGCGTTCTTCTGGTTGATAATGGCCGCCTTGCCGATTGGTGTGGTGGTATACGTTGCCGTGCGGCTTGCACTGGGGGCAGAGCGCAATCGCAGTGGGCGCTCTGATGATTAAACGCGTGAATGCGTCTTTTTGTTCGTAATCGGATAGAGTAGAACAGATCCCTACCATGGGCCGACTGGACAGTCGGCCCAAATATATGATCATACTTAGAAAGAATATCATGCATAACACGTCGTGCGTATTCTAGGTTGCACAAAGCATTGTGCTAAGTCGTGTCTGGGGACGCTCTTACGTATATTGGTGGGAAGTCGGTGCTCTTGTAGATGGAATCGTAGAATCAACTGTAATTAACAATTCGGTTAAGGCAGCGATCACCAAGTTGAAGGAGGCAATCAGGGTCGGCTTAGTTGGCGGAGGGTCCTATCTCAGTTGTGGCGAAATTGTAACACATCCATACGGCGTGCGAGATTACGATGGGCAAATTGGCTACAAGCCTCATTACTACCACGAATGGGACGAGTGGAACACCTTTTACCAACGGTGCGAAACCCGTAGGGAAGGTTACTTCGGCCCCGCGGTGTATTATTAATTTTAGACAGAATACCGTAGGTGATATACGTGGACGAAGAAAGAACTCAATCACACGATACAGGCTCGGATCTGTACGATGCACTGGAGTTGAGCTTCTTGGTGTTGATGGTGTATTGGTTCAAGATCCTTATGCGGATTCCTCCCGACATACCCATAGAGTTGTACGCTGTGGTCGTTGGAATGACGCTGGTAGGCTCATCAAGCTGCAAGTATAACCGAGGCTTGGCTAAGGGGGGATTTTATCTATCCATCCTGTGGTTGGTTGTCAATTACATTTTCTTTTATAATGTTTCTTTCTTTTTTGCTACCGTGATCTACATCATTGAATTGGCGGGGATATGGGGGGCGCTCTATGCGTACAAAGCGCTCCGGCGTTAATTCCCGCTGCGCTACCAAGCCTGCATGTTCGGCTAGCGAGCGGCTCGGTTCCGCTTATGGTGGCTCTATGGACTGCGCACCCGCCACCCGGTCCAAATCGACGTCATAGGTACTTCTGGCAGCGGGGTTCTATCTGAGCAGAGGTTACGGCTGCATCTTCACCGCCAACGACTGCAACACCCACGCCGCCGGCCAGCTCACCGTTGGCACCGGCCCCGGCGACCCCACCTTAGCCCAAACCGAACGCTAGTAGATCGAGGTTGAGCAGCTGCGGGCCGGGGCGAGTTTCTACGCCGCACTGGCGCGACAGGCCCCCTATACTCGAGGTCGTTGGTCAAGCCAGGGAGCGCGGGTAGTCCAGTAGCTGCAACCAAAGAAAGCCACGCAACCCTTACTCGTATTGAAACTTGACATACTTGGATTCGCGCCCAAGAATAGAACCACCAAGGGGCGTTCGGGGCGATGATGCCTGCACCAAGGCCGCCGACTGTTTGGGGGCCTAATGTTGCCAATGGCCTGCCCTTTGCTTTGCCAATTCGCGCCTTCACATCGCGCGTCGTGAACCGGCCCCGTCTGTCTCGCACGGCTCTTGGTTAGCAAAGGGGGTGGAGCGATGTCGGTGGTCAGCGTAGCGTGGAAGCACCACTACAAGATTCTGTTTGAAGCGTTTGCACAAGTACGCTCCAAGCGGCTCTTGCTTGAATCAGGTCTGGAGGGGGCGGGGCGGATCATTTCCCTTAGGGGGTCCATCCGGCCGGAGGATGGTGGGGAAGGCGGCCTTTTGGCAATGGGCTATACAGAGCAACTCGTGCCGAATAATGGCTGGTGGAGGGTTACGGAAAGCCTGCGCCGGACGGCGTCAACCGCCGTTCCCGAGAAGGCGCGCGTGCAAGCGGCCCCTACGCGAGTGGTGTACGAGCCCCCGCTTCCTCGATGGCCCCTGCGGGTCGAAGCAGGGCAGGAGGTCGAAGCGTCAGGAGAGGTGCTCAGCTACGGCGAGCAGGGTTTACTCAGGCGTGAGGCGTACGAAGTAGCGGCCAGGGTGCTTGCGCCGCAGCAGGTGGCCGGCTACCGGGTTCACCCTGTCGTGATCCACCAAACCGTTGCTGGACAGCGCCTCGAAAAAATCTGTTGGCTCGACGAAGCCGGGCTGGAGGTGGCCGTCTACACCCACACGGACCAACCTCCGGCGACGTCGTGGCAGTGGATATTGGACGGGCCTAGGCCCTTGACCTTGGCGGATTTGCGGGAGTTGTTGCGCGAGCTTTTGTGAAACCCCTTAATTTTCATGCGCCGAACTGTGGCTCTGGTCGAATGGTTGTAACAAAGGGAGCTGGTTGGGCGCGCTCATGACCGCCGCGTTCCTGGATGTCCGGGGCGCGGCGGTCCCGCTGGGTACCGACTTAAATGCAGTTGGCAAGCAGGCGTATCGCCTTTGGGCCTATCAGCGAAGCAGCATTCATCAAGGTCGTGTCTCCGCAGGCCGCGACGTACTTCTAGGCAAGCCGATTCTAGAGGTGTTGCGACATTCCCACGGTCGGCTTCGGCCCCGGCGACCCCACACTGGCCCACACCGAGCACGAGTACATCGAGGTCGAGCAGCTCCTGGCCGGAACCCGCTACTTCGCGGCGCTGGTGCGGGAGGCGCCGCCCCGGCTTTGACGGCCTCTTCTTCGGCACAAGGGCTGCTCTGGGTAGGGTGAAGCACTGCCCAGCCTGGGTTGTGGGGGTTCGTCAACATCGATTTTTCGAGCGGCGTGATGGACGCGTTGATTGGGCTGCCGGTGCTGCCGGTCGTCCTGTCCGTCGACCTCGTGGTCTGCCTTGCGGTTCGCCCGGCGCTCGCGAAAGGGCTGGAGGGCACCCGGCGGTTCGGTGCTGAGCAGAAGACCGGCGCGCCGCGCGAAGACGACGGCGTGCGCAAGCCGCTTCGCGGATACCGCGCGGGTTCTTTGATCCGCCGGCGAACCCGCCTGCTTGACATATGTAAGTAAGTAGTTATATACTTAAGACGAACGAGGAGGTGAAGGTCATGAAGAACACGCTGGAGTGGGTGAACGTGGTACTCGGCGGCTGGCTCTTCCTCTCGCCCTGGATCTTCGGGTTTACGGGTAACGCGGGCGCGGCCTGGAGCGCTTGGATCATCGGTGGCGTGGTGCTCATCCTGGCCGTGTGGGCGCTTTCCGACCGCGGCGTCTGGGAAGACTGGGTCAACGCCCTGGCGGCCTTGATCGGGTTCTTCACGCCCTGGTTCGTCAAGTACACTTCCCTGGGCTCGGCCGCGTGGAACATGTGGATCCTGGCCGTGGCCATCTTTGTGGTCGCGCTCTGGGCCGCCTACAGCCCCACCATGAAGACGTCGACCTAGGGGCGAGGGAAGGCGAGGGGAGGGGCTGGGCCCCTCCCCTCGTACGGTTGGTAGGATGGCGAGGAGGACGACGATGCGCAAGGCGATGCGGCTCCCCACCTCCGAACGCCGGAAGCAGATCGTGCAGGCGGGGCTCGAGCTCTGCCGCAGGTACGGTATTTCTTCCCTGCGCACGGAAAAGATCGCGCGCAAGATCGGCGTGACGCCGGGTGCGCTCTTCCGCCACTTCCCCTCGAAGGCCGCGATCCTGCGGGCGATGGCCGACGAGCTGCTGGACCGGCTCGAGCGGGCCACGCCCCCGGACGACCTGCCGCCCTGGGCGTGGATCGAAGCCTTTGTCATGGGCCGGGTGCGCATCCTCAAGGAAGACCCCGAGGTGCGCCTGCTGTTCTCGGACGGCTTTCTCGTCGCCCTGCCCGAGGAAGCTCAGGACGACGTGCACCGCGCCTTTCTTCGCGCCTGGGAAAGGCTGAACGAGCGCATCCGCGCCGCGCAGGCCCAGGGCCGCGTCCGGGCGGACTTGGAGGCGCACGAACTGGCCGCTGCGGTCGTGGGCCTGGTTCAGGCGGTGCTGCACCCCCCGCTGGCCGACCTGCCCGAGTGGAACACCCCCGAGGCAGTCTGGGCGACGACGCAGGACCTGCTCACCGTGCGCGAACCGGCCGCGCGTTCCTAGAGACGCACGGCACGGGGAACCGGCCGCGGCGGGTGCCGCGGCCGGTTCTTGGCTGAAAGCGCCGGGGTAGGATCCACTCACTATCCCCCAGCAGCCCCCGCTCCCTGGCTAAACGGATTCGGCGCCGTTCTCGATGGAAAAATCCATCCTGTCCCTCAGCGACACGCCCAGCGCTACGCGGACGGGCTTGGGTAGGATGGCCGCCACTTGCTGGCGACCTTGGCTAGGGCCGGTTCGATCAAACGGGCCGGGTTGGTCGTTGGCGTGGTTTCCTTACCGCAAAGTACGGAATCCCGCCAAGCCTCAACCGAGTCGGGCGCGGGCCTCGGCAGCCAGGATCGAGTTCCCAATCCCTTTCTTCATCCAGGCATCAGACCGTTCTCATGAAGACGCGAAGGATGAATCCTGCGCTGCGCGTTCCGGCCCACAGGGTGTACCCCCTTTCATTGCCGCCTTCTCGACGAGGGGGTCCTTCTTGCGCTCGGTCGGCCAGACTTTTTGCCACGTTTGGACCAGGTACAATAAGTTCCGGAAATCCCCAAGCCTACTAATTTAGCAGGGTCCAGCAGCTGAAGAAGTCCACGAAAGATACACAGTGGATACAATACAAGCAAAGCTACTATGCTAAAATCTGTAACACCTTGACAACTGGCTAGAGGGGGAGTAGCCTTTGTGTAAGAACCCGGATTTGTGTTGTTGGGAGAGTGTGACGTTTATTCCGAACCTGGGCATATTTACGTAAAGACAGCCACGCAGTATGAGGAAAGAGGGGCCGTGGTTGGATGTTGCGGTATATGCACGATGAGCTTTTCTTCAAGAAGTCAAGTGTTCGGAAAAGATCAGGTAGCGCTAGGGCATTGTTTGAATACGACCACACCCGCTCAGAATGTGAGGCTGATGAGATGAGGCTTCGTCGCGTACAAATAATCGCAGTACTTGCTATCGTCGCCGGCATCTTTCTGGCAGAAGCAACGACTGGGGAAAGCAAAACTCTTTCAGGTGCGTATTGTGTCGGTAGCAATGCCTATTACTTAGACTTTAATTTATTTCTCCGGGATGATAATATGCCTACCGCACAATCAAATAGCCAATGCGATGTTGTGATCCATCGCGAGTGCACAACTAGCTCATGGCATGAAACGGGACTTGACGCGTGCATGTGGGCACTGCCGTGTATATGGGCATACATGGTTGAGGAAGAAAGGGAGGTTACCTGCAGGTATACGTGTGAAAATGGGTATTCCTACACGGAGACACGAACCGAAAACGAGTGGCATGCAAAAGGCTGTTGCTGGCTTGGAGTTCCGAATTCGGTTCGAGAAAAGCAGAAGGAACCAGAGGTTGCGCCGTGAATAAAGGGATAGGGGCCAGGTCTTTGGCCGCGGGGTGAGCGTCCTGCAATGCGTGACGTGCAGGCGTACAATTCCGCCGCAATTGTTTGTGCCGAAGCCAAAAGTTGTTTTGGATAAGCAGTAATGCTTGAGTCATCAACGCCCTGGGCTACGCGTTCCACTACGGTTGCCGGCAGGTGATGCGGCTATGAGCGTTCGTTTGGGAGGTGATCCCCTGGATGCCTCGCTCTTGACGTTGGTGACGCTCCTTTTGGGCTTGCTGGAAGCCGACCTTTGGCATCGCCGTCTACCTTGCTATCCGCTTGGCGTTGCCCCGCGAGGTGTTCACCAAAGGATCCGAGAAGTCAGCCTGCGAGAACGATACCGAGATGTAGACCTCGCCGTCGCAACTTCCCTCTTGGATTTGCAGGTGGTCTAAACTCTGGCAGCGCAAGGGTTTGAGGCATAGCGGTTCTCCGTGCGTCTGGTTGGGTGAAGCGTCGAACCCAAGCATGCGGTTGCGGTAGCGCCGCCAGGATCGGCCGGTTTCAGTATCCCCCCAGCAACCCACGCTCCTTGGCCGCGCGCACGGCGCGTCCGAAGACCCAGAGCCCCACGATCAGGTAGACGAAACCGTTCAGCAGGCCCAGGCCGAAGACGACCGGGTCGAAGGCCTCGCCGCGCGCCATCAGCGCCCGCAGCTGCCCCGCCCCGGTGGTCATGGGCAGCAGGTAGCCGGCGAAGCGGAAGAGGCCGTGCAGCTGCTCGAACGGGGTCATGATCAGGAACATCAACACGAACTGGAACAGGTTGAGGAAGGCCTGGATGCGCTTGAAGAGGAGCGCGAGCGCGCCGAGCAGGAAGCCCAGCCCGTAGGCGCCGAGGAGCACCGCGGCCAGCGGCGCCAGCGCCGACCAGGAGAAGTCGAGCCGCACGCCGGTGAGGAGCATGATCAACCCCAGGATGCTCAGGTTGAGGCCGAGGGTGAGGAGCAGCCCGGCGACGTTGCGGGCCATGTAGACGCGCCCGGGGCCGAAGGGGCTGAGGAAGACCTGCTCGAGGGTGCCCTCGCGCGCCTCGTTCATCAGCCCCCAGCTGAGGTCGCCGATGGCGAAGAGGGCCAGCGTCCAGAGGACGTAACCCACGACCAGCGCGTCCAGGCGGTCCCCGAACTGCGCCGTGGGGCCGGCGATGTACTGCGCCCCCAGGAAGAGGCCGTAGAAGATCATCGTGATCACGATCAGCTGCCCCACCATCTCCATGGGGTAGCGCCGCAGCATCAGCAGGCTGCGTTTGAACTCGACGGCGATCACCCTAAGCATGCGTTTCCTCCCGAATGAGTTTCAGGAAGACCTCGGTAAGGTCGGCGCGGTCCTTCTCCACCCGCAGGATGGGCAGCGGGCGCAGCGCTTCGAGAACCGCCCAGAGCCCCTCGGGCGATCCGACGAAGACGATGCGGCCGTTCAGGGGTTGGGCGCCCAGCTCGGCGAGGCGGCCGCGACGCGCTTCGTCCAGCTCGCCCTCCACCTCGATCTCGTACTGATCGCCGGAAAAGCGGGCGAGCAGGGTGGCCGTGCGGTCTTCGGCGACGATGCGCCCCTCGCGGATGATGGCCACCCGGTGCGAGAGCTGCTGAGCCACGTCGAGCTGGTGGGTGGTGAGCACGATCGCCTGACCGTCGTCGGCGAGCTCGCGAATGAGCTGTTTGACGGTCTCGGCGGCCTCCACGTCGAGGCCCAGCGTAGGTTCGTCGAGGAGCAGCAGCGCCGGCTCGTGAATGAGGCTGACCGCGATGGCCAGCTTCTGCTGCATGCCGCGGGAGAGCTGCTGGGTCAGGGCGTTCTGTTTGTGGGTCAGCTCGAAGCGCTCGAGCAGCGCCTTCCCCCGGCGGCGCGCGACCGCCGCCGGAAGCCCCTTGAGCACGCCGAAGTACTCGAGGTTCTCGAGGGGCGTGAGCCGCCAGTAGACGTTGCGGTTGCCCTCGAGTACGGCCCCCAGCTGCCGCAGCGCCCAGGGGTCGCGGTGCGGGTCGCGCCCCGCCACCCGCACCGAACCGGCATCGGGCCGGATCAGGCCGGCGATCATCTTGATCGTGGTCGTCTTCCCGGCGCCGTTGGGGCCCAGAAACGCCAGCACCTCCCCGCGGTCCACGCGCAGGTGCACCCCGTCGACGGCCCGGGTGGTCTTGCCCCGGCTGCGAAAGGTTTTGTCGAGGCCTTCTGCAACGAGTACAGCCACGTTCACCTCCGGTTCTTAGCTAGTGTAAACCGAAGGTTTAGAGAATGTCAAGTAACAGTTTACGAATATTGTTTCACGGCCTCGACGAACGCCTTCGCCCAGGCGGGCAGGTCGCCGGGCCCGCGGCTGGTGATCAGGTTGCCGCTGATCACCACGGGTTCGTCCACGTACTGTGCGCCGGCGTTCGTCAGGTCGTCCTTGATCGAGCGGTAGCCGGTTAGGCGCCGGCCCTTGATCACGCCGGCGCTGATCAGCACCCAGCCGGCGTGGCAGATGGCGGCCAGGGGTTTCCCGGCGTCGTCGACGGCGCGCACCAGCTCGAGCACCGCCTCGCTGCGCCGCAGCCGGTCGGGGGCGTAGCCGCCGGGGATGACGAGGCCGGCCAGGTCGGACGCCTTCACCTCGGAGGCCGCGGCCGTGGCGCGGGCCATCCAGCCGCTCTTGGCCTTGTACCCCCGCGACTCGGGGCCGATGACCACGGGATCGAGCCCGCTTTCCTGCACGCGGTAGAAGGGGTAGATGAACTCGCGTTCGTCGAAGAGCTCTTCGATCAGAATACCGACCTTCATGGGGCACCTCCCGTACGTAGTCTAGCCGCGCGCGGGGGTTCGGTCCCCGCCCCCGCACACCTTTGCGAACAGGTCGTGCAGCACGTTGGCGGTCAGCCCCCAGACGTCGCGGCCGCGCCAGGGGTAGTGCCAGACCCGGCGCCGCAGCCCTCCGCGTTCGCGCCACTCGCTCCAGGCGGGCGCGCGCGCCAGCTCGTCCAGCGGGACCCAGAGCACCTCGGCCACCTCCGCGGGGTTGGGGGTGAGCTGCGGGCGTTCCCGCAGCCAGGCCAGGACCGGGCGCACGTGGAAGCCGTGGGGGCTCGTCACCGCCGGCAGCTGCCCCAGGAGCTCGGCCAGGGCGGGCTCGAGCGCCACCTCCTCCCAGGCTTCGCGCAGCGCCGCCTCCTCGGGCGTCTCCCCGGGCTCGAGGCTGCCCCCGGGGAAGGCGATCTGGCCGGCGTGGCTGGGGAGGTTCGGGGTGCGGACGGTGAGCAGCAGCTGGCCGTCGGGCGTGAAGGCGACCAGCACCGCCGCGGGCCGGAACCCCGGGGGGGCGGCCAGATCGGGCGGGGGCGCGGCTACGGCGCGTTCGAGCAGAGTTCGGAGAGCTTCGCCCTGAGGGCAACCTCCGGGTTTTCCTTCGCGGCCGCGAATAGCTTGACCACCTCCCACAGCGCTTCCGTCAGGTCGCCGCGCTCGAGCGCCCGCCGGGCCGCGGCGCGGCTCGCGGGCAGCTCCAGCTTGCGCGCCAGCTCGTAGCCGCGCGCCAGCGCGGGCAGGCTCCTGGGCACCTTCTCGCAAGGGGCCTGGGGGCCCCGCTTCTCTTCCTTTTGCTTTTCCCAGTTGGCCAGCACCTCTTCGGGGGTGTGGAGCTCGCGGTCCCCGAAGACGTGGGGGTGGCGCTCGATCAGCTTGTCCACGATGGCGCGCTCCACGTCGTCGTAGCCGAAGGTGCCCTCCTCCTCGCCGATGACGCTGTGGAAGGCCACCTGCAGCAGCACGTCGCCCAGCTC
This sequence comes from Oceanithermus profundus DSM 14977, assembly GCF_000183745.1. Classification (NCBI taxonomy): domain Bacteria; kingdom Thermotogati; phylum Deinococcota; class Deinococci; order Thermales; family Thermaceae; genus Oceanithermus; species Oceanithermus profundus. Next base: position 530,851 of record NC_014761.1, read on the forward strand.
CTCGGCCATCTTCGCGGGGTCGCCCTCCGCGATCGCGTCCACCGCCTCGGCCGCCTCCTCGAGCAGGTAGGGGCGCAGGCTCTCGTGCGTCTGCTGGCGGTCCCAGGGGCAGCCGTCCGGCGCCCGCAGCCGTCGCATCACCTCGAGCAGCTTCTCCACGGGCTTAGCTTAACCCCAGGTAGGCGAGGTAGGCCCGCACCCAGCCCGCCCCCCACCACAGCGCGATCCAGCCGCCCAGGGCCAGGTAGGGCCCGAAGGGCAGCTTGCGCCGGCGGAAGAGCAGCCCCAGCACCGCCCCCGCGAAGACGGCCGCCCCCAGCGCCACCAGGAAGGGCCCGAAGCCCAGCCAGGCCCCCAGCATCCCCGCCAGCTTGACGTCGCCAAAGCCCATGGCCACGGGCTCTTCGTCTTCCTCGTCCTCTTCTTCCTCGGGCACGAGGGCCCAGTAGAGCCCGCCGGCGAGCGCCACCACCCCGGCGGCGAGGAGCAGGTTCCACACGCTTTCCAGCACGCTCAAGGGAAGCGCGCCGTAGCTGGCCACGACCGCGCCCAGAAGCGCCGCCGTCAGGGTAAGCGCGTCGTGCAGGGGCAGCGGGCGGCGCAGTGCCAAGTTGAGGGCCACCACCGCCGCCGCGGCGGCCACCCCCCAGCCCCAGCCGGCCCAGGCGCCCACGGCCGCGGCCAGGTAGACGTGCTCGAGCCCCACCGGGAAGCCCGGCCGTCCGCTGGCCCCGCGCCGCAGCACCAGGTTGGCGTAACCGCCGATCAGCGCCAGCAGCCCCGCCGCGGCGAGCGCCCCCGACCAAGCGGCGCCCCAGCCCACCGGAAAACCCCACACCGCCGCGCCGACGAGGCCGAGCGCCAGCCCGCCGTAGGTGAGGCCGTCGGGGAGGATGTAGTGGTCGATGTCGATGAACGAAAGTGCGATCAGGAGCGCCGTGAAGGCCCAGACCAGCGCCAGTCCGGCGTCGGGGGCGGGGTGCAGCCAGGCGGCCAGGGCGAACAGCCCCCCGGTCAGCCCCTCCACCAGCGGGTAGCGCGCGCTCACGGGCGCGCCGCAGTAGCGGCAGCGGCCCCGGAACACGAGCCAGCTGAGGATCGGCACCATGTCCAGCGCCCCCAGCCGGTGGCCGCAGACGGGGCAGCGGCTGGGCGGATGAACGACGGATTCCCCTTTGGGCAGGCGGTAGATGACGACGTTGAGAAAGGACCCGATGACCGCGCCCAGGACGAAGCCAAAGAAGACGAGCATGCCCCATTCTACGGGGCCCCCGGCGGGCCCCCGGCGTTATCGCTTGGGTGTAGCCGTCCCAAAACTACACTTTTCTATCCCCCCAAACGGGGGCCCTCAGTTAGGGGTACCCAGGCGGTTTCCCGCTGTCTACCATCAAGGTGTAAGACCAAACCGCGCAAGCGGAACCAAGGGGGAATGAGAGATGAAGGGAAGCAAGAAGAACAAAGGTTTCACTCTGGTCGAGCTGGCTGTCGTGATCGTGATCATCGGCGTCCTCGCCGCGATCGCCGTGCCCCGTTTCCTGAGCACCACCGAGACCGCGGTGGACGCCCAGGTGCAGGCCACCGCCGACGCGGTGCGCTCGGCCTACTCGATCTACCTCGCCCAGAACCGCGGCACCAAGCCGACCTGCACCCAGCTGCTGAGCTCCATTGAGGAGATCCGCAGGACCGGCTCCAACACCGCGGTGGGCGTGCGCGACCCCAACCTGCAGATCCGCTGCTCGGGCAACCCCGCCTCCAGCGTGCGGGTGTACAACTCGAACGCGCGAACCTACACGAACAACAGCAGGGCCTACGTCATCAACTTCCGCTAGCCACGACGCACCGGGGGGCCCTGCGCCCCCCGGTTCCGTTTCGCCGGGAGGCGCTTTGCGAAACCGCGGATCGATCCTGCCCCTCGCACTCTTGGTACTGGCCCTGCTCTTCGTAGCCGGGCCCTTGACCCTTATGGGTCGGGGGCAGCTGCGCGCGCTCCGGGTGGCCGTGGCCGAGCGCCAGGCCAACGACCTGGCGGCGCTGGCCCTCGCCGAAGCCGTCCGGCGCCCGCCGGGGCGGTCGGTGCGGCTGCGCTGCCCCTCGCCGACGAGCCGCGACTGGCGCTTTCGCGAGGTGCGGGCGGGCGGCGAGGTGCTCGGCGAGTACGCGCTGCTCCCACTGCGCTCGCGCCGCGGCCTCGGCCGCTGGTGCGTCGCCGCACGCACCGCGGGCGGCCCGCTGAACGAAGGCGAGCGGGTCGCGGTCTACTACCGGGTCGTTACCGATTCCCGCGGCAACGTCCTGCAGCAGGAGGCGTTGCGATGAGGCGGCGTCGCGGTTTCACCCTGGTCGAGGTCACCGTCGCCCTCGTGGTGCTGGCCCTGGGGGGGGCCGCGGTGACCGCGGCCCTGCTGGGCGTCGAGCGCAGCGCCCGTGAGGCGCAGCGCCTGGGGGCGCAGCTCGCCGCGCTCGAGAACGCCGCCGAAGCCGTTCGGCGGCTGCCCGCGCCGCCGTCGCAGGAGCGCCCCTGCCCCGGCCTTCGCGCCGCCGACTACCCGGAGCTGGGCGCGTTTCGTTGCGTCGTGCGCCCGCTTCCGGGCGGGGGGCGCGCCGTCGAGGTCGTCCTCCTCGACGGCGCGGGCCGGGTCCTCGCCGCCACCGTGGGGGTGACGCGGTGAGGCGGGCGGGCGGGTTCACCCTGGTGGAGCTGGCCGTCGCGGGCCTGCTCGCCGCGATCGTGGCGCTGATGGCGGCGATGCTCTTCGTGCCCTCGGTGCGGATGTGGCAGCAGGCGCAGCAGGCCTTCGCCGTTCAGGGCGACCACCTGGCGGTGCGCAGGGCCTTCCTCGACGACGTGCACCGCGCGGTGGACGGTCGGGTGGTGCGCGGGGAGCTCGTCCTGCGCCGCAACGACGGCCGCCGGGTGTGCTACCGCTTCCGGGCGGGCCGGCTCGAGCGGGCCGAGGCGAGCCGCAGCTGCCGCTCAGACGCCTTCGCGGCCCTGACGACCCTGAACGGGTACGCGGGGCGCTTCGAGGTCACGGGTCCGGCGGTCCGGCTCCGCTTCACCCGCCTGCCCGGGGACGCCTCCCTGCCCGAGGTCTACGCGGTCACCCGCGCGGCCGCCGCACTCCGGTAAAATGGGTCCATCGCATGGCTGAGCTCTATTGCACCGCGCGTACGCTGTTCCTCTACACGACCGAGCTGATCGAGCACCCCCTCGAGGGCGTGATCAGCGGCGGCGAACCCGACTACGAACACCTGGTCGCGGAGGTGCGGGGGTTCTTGCGGGCGCAGCGCGTGCGGGGCCCCCTCTACCTGGGCCTTTCCAGCGAGTTCCTGCTGCTACGGACCGCGCTCTTTCCCGTTCTCGAGGGCTTTCCGCTGGCCGAGGCGGTGCTGGCCGAGGCCGAACGCAGCCCGTTCTGGGGTCAGCACGACCTCACGATCGACTACGAACTGCTGGACACCGTCGACGAACACCGCCGCCGCGTCCTCTTCGCGGCGATGCCGGCGCAGGCCGTGGCCGCGCTGACCCGGCGCCTGCGCCCCCGCCGGCTCGAGCCCCTGCCGCTTGCGATCTGGCGGGCCTCGCGGTCGCAGTTCGAAGGCCGCGAGAGCTGGATCGTGTTGGAGACGTTGACCAACAGCATGGCGCTCTTCGAGCAGGGCCGGCTCACCGACTTTCGCCAGCTCGCCCACCCCCTGGCCGAGGGCGGGCAGGCGCTGGTCGACGAGGTCGTGCGCTCGCTCCAGCTCTTCGGCCGCTACGAGCCGGTGGAGGCGGCCTGGCTGTTCGGGCTTCCCGAGCCGCCCCCCGCCCCCGAGGGGCTTCCCGCGCAAGAGGTCGTGCAGTCGGCCCAGCCGGGGGTGCTGAAGGCCGCCGCCTGGCGCCGGGAGCCGCCCGGCCTCGACCTGCGTCCGCGGCGGCGCCGGCTGGGGGAGGGGCTGCCGCGCGAGGCCCAGCGGGCGCTGCTGTGGTCTTCGTTCTGGCTTGCGCTGGGCGTCTCTGGCTACGCGGTGCTGAACGCTCAGCTGCAGGGGCAGCGGTCGATCAACGAGGGCCTGCGGCGGGACATCGCCCGGCTCGAGGCAGTTCGCCCCGAAGAGCAGGAGCCCCTGCCCGAGGGCGTGACCACCGGGCTGCTGGAGCGGGTGAGCGGCGCGCTGCCCGAGGGGACCTGGCTCGACGGCATCCAGGTCGACGAGTTCAAGCTGGTGCTTCGCGGGCACGCGCTCGACCCGCGCGCCCCCCAGGTGCTGGCGCGCCGGCTCGAGGCCCCGCCCGCCTGGACCCAGTGGGACGAAGAGGGCGAGGACTTCGCCTGGGAGGTGAGCCTTGAGCTACCGCAGTAAGCTGGGCGAACTGCTCCTGCGCCGCGGCTACATCACCGAGGAACAGCTCCAAGACGCGCTCCGGGAACAGGCGCGCACCGGGGAACGCCTCGGTCAGGTCCTGCTGCGCCGCGGCTACCTCAAGGAGGAGGACCTGGTGCGGGCGCTGGCCACGCAGCAGCAGGCCGAGGTCGTCCACCTCGGCCAGGTCGAGGCCGACCCCGAGGCGGTGGCGCTCGTCGACGACCGCTTCGCCCGCAAGCACCTGGTCTTCCCCTACCGCCTCGACGGGCACCGGCTCTACGTGGCCATGGCCAACCCCGGCGACCTCAAGCTGATCGACGAGCTGCGCTACATGACCGGGCGCGAGATCGTTCCCCAGCTCGCCTCGGACTCCGAGATCCTGCACGCCCTGAACCGGGCGCTCGGCCGCGCCACGATCGAGGAGGCGCGGCCCGCCAACCCCGCGCCCCTGGAGGAGGCCCTGCCCGAACCGGAGGCTTCCCCCGCGGTGCGCACCGCCGACGCCCTGCTGCGCGACGCGATCGCCGCGGGGGCGTCGGACCTGCACCTGGACCCGGCGGAACACCAGCTCGTCGTGCGCATGCGCGTCGACGGGGTGTTGCAGGAGCTCCGGCGCCTTTCCAAGGACGAGGCTCCGGCGGTGGTGGCGCGGTTCAAGATCCTGGCCGGGCTCGACATCGCCGAGCGCCGCCGCCCCCAGGACGGGCACTTCTCCTTCGTCTACGAAGGCAAGCGCCACGAGGTGCGGATCGCCAGCGTGGGCACGCTCTGGGGCGAGCAGGTCGTCTTGCGCATCATCTACCCCACGGCCGTCCGCCTCGGGCTCGAGCAGCTGGGGATGTTCCGTCCGGAGCTGGAGAAGTTCAGCAAGCTGGTGCGCAGCCCCCACGGCATCCTCTTCGTCACCGGCCCCACGGGCTCGGGGAAGACGACGACGCTCTACGCCGCGCTCGAGCACATCTACACCCCCCAGCGCAACTTCATCACCATCGAGGACCCCGTCGAGTTCCCGCTCGAGGGCGTCAACCAGATCCCGGTGCAGCCACGCATCGGGCTCGGCTTCGCCCAGGTGCTGCGGGCGGCGCTGCGCCTCGACCCCGACGTCATCCTGGTGGGCGAGGTGCGCGACACCGAGACCCTGGACACCGCGTTGCGCGCGGCCCTGACCGGGCATTTCGTCCTCGCCACCCTCCACGCCAACGACGCCCTTTCGGCGGTCAGCCGCCTGATCGAGATGGGCGCCGAGCGCTACCTGCTGGCGTCGACCCTGCGCGGCATCGTCGCCCAGCGTCTGGTGCGCCGGGTCTGCCCCCAGTGCGGCGAGTGGCGGCCGCTCACCGAGGAGGAGCGCTGGTTCCTGAGCGGCGAGGCGCCCCCCAAGGAGCGGCGCGGCCAGGGCTGCAGCTACTGCCGCAACACCGGGTACACCGGGCGGCTGGGCCTCTACGAGGTCTTCGCCTTCGACCGCGAGAGCCTGCGCATCGTGGGCGAGGGCGAGGGGGAGCCGGCGCTGCGGGCGTACGCCGAGAAGATCGAGCACCGCACCCTGCGGGAGATCGGCCTGCTGCAGGTGCGCGAGGGGCAGACCACCGTCGAGGAGCTGATGCGGGTGTTGGGGATGCTGGAGGCCTAGATGCGCTACCTCTACCTGGCCAGCGACGAGAGCGGAACCCGCACCGCCGAGGGCGTGATCGAGGCCGAGAACCTGCAGGAGGCCCGCCGCCGCCTGCGCGAGATGGGCCTCTTCCCGCTGCGCCTGGCGCCCGCCGGACGCCGCCGCCGCCACCGGAGGCCGGGCAGCGGCGATCTGGTGCTCTTCATGGAACAGTTCGCCACCCTGATCGGGGCGGGGGTGAGCCTGGTGCAGGCGCTGCACACCCTCAGCCTGCAAAGCCCCCACCCCACGTTGCGCCACGCCGCCCAGCAGGTGCGCAGCCGGGTCGAGGGGGGCGCGGGGCTGGCCGAGGCCATGGGGGAGTTCCCCGAGGCCTTCCCCCCGATCGTGGTGCGCATGGTCGCCGCGGCCGAGCTGAGCGGCTCCCTCGAGGAGACGCTGCGCCGCGTCGCGCGCTACCTGGACGACGCCTTCGAGCTGCAGCAGAAGATCCGTTCGGCGCTCACCTATCCGTTCTTCGCGATCACGATTGTGCTCCTCGCGGTGGTGGCGCTGCTCGTGGTGGTCGTGCCCGTCTTTCAGAAGCTCTACGCCGGCGCCGGCGCCGAGCTCCCGGGGATCACCCTGGCGCTGCTCGCCGTTTCCGACGCCGTCCGCCGCTACGCGCCGCTCATTCTCCTCGGCGCCGTCCTTCTGGTCTGGGCCTTCCGGCGGTGGCGCGCCACCCCCACCGGCGGCTACCTCATCGACCGCGCGCTCCTGGGGCTGCCCGTCTTCGGGCCGATCGCACACAAGAGCGGGCTCGCCCGTTTTGCCCGCACCCTGGCCACCCTCTACGCCAGCGGCATCAACATCCTGGCGGCCCTCGACGCCGCGCGCGACCTGGCCGGCAACCGCTACGTCGCCGCGCTGATCGACGAGGTGCAGGACCGCATCGCCAAGGGCGAGTCGCTCTCGCAGGCGCTCTCGCACGAGCCCGAGGTCTTCGTCCCCATGTTCACCCGCATGGTGAGCATCGGCGAGGAGTCGGGCGAGCTCGACCGCATGCTCGACCAGGTGGGGCACCACCTCGAACGCGAGGTGGACCACACCACGAAGCGGCTCTCCGGCATGATCGAGCCGGTCATGACGGTGGTCCTGGGCGTGATCGTCCTCTTCGTGGCACTCGCCCTCTACCTGCCGCTCTTCGAGCTCCCGGGTAAGGTGATGGGCCGATGAACGGAAGCCGCTGGTACGCCTGGCTGCCCGCGCTCGTCTTCTTCGCCGCCGTGGCGCTTTTGGGGCTGACCGCCTGGGAGTTGCGTCAGGCGCAGCTCGAGGAGGGGCGGCTGCGCGCGCGCTTCGAAGAGCTGCTCCGGGTGCCCGAGACGCTGCCCAAGCGCGCCGCGCCCCTCGACCCCGCGCAGCTGCCCGAGGTCTACCGCGAGCTGATCGACCGCGCCCTGGAGCTGGGGCTCGAGGTGCGGGAGGTCAACCCCGGCATCGAAGACGGCCTGCTCATCGTCGAAGGCGGCTTCCAGGAGGCCTACGCGATGCTCGAGGTGGTGCGGGCGATGGACCGCCCCCTCTGGGTCAAGGGCATCGAGATCAACCGCCTGGACGACGAGGGCCGCCGCCTCTCGGTCACCTACACCCTGGGCGTGAGGATCGCGCCCCCCGAAGACGGCTTCGGGTCGGACGCCGCCCCCTAGCGGTCCTTCGCTTAATAAAAACAGTAACTGGAACAAAAATGTTGGATTCGACCCTTTATAAGAAGACTTCGTAAGCGGTATTCGTGCTAATTAGACCCGGTCGAGACGATTGGTAGCGCAACCGTGCGTCGGCTACAAGGTGTTAACCTTACGTTTATTTCGCCAAAATAAAGTAGGATCGATAGCAATGCGCGGCTTTCTCCTCCTCTACGCCCACCAGGACCTCTCGGGCCTGCCGGCCCTTACCGCGCACGCCAGCGCCGCCTCGCTGGGCTCGGTGGTCGCCCTCGACGCGCCGCTGCCGCGGATGTCGGCGCGGGCGCTGGCCCCGAACGTCGACCTCTTGACCTCGCCGCGGCCGCGCGGCCCGGTGGTGGCCCTGCGCCTGCTGCTGCGCTACGCGCTGACGCGGTCCCAGCCCGACGACGTCTACGTCTTCGCCCCCGCTTCGGCGCGCCTCTCGGCCGCCGAACTGGCCGAGATCGTGGCGTTGCTGCGCGCCTCCGCCGATACGGTGGTGCTGGGCGTCGGCAAGGGCAACGCCATGGCGCCGTGGTTCTGGCCGGTGCGGATCGGGATGGGCGGGCGGGCGCGCCCGGCCCCCGAGCGCGCCGCCTGGGTCTACCCCGAGACCCTGATCGCCCACCTGCTCGCCGTGCGGGCCGGCCACCTCAAGCGCCTCGCGCTCTTCGATCCCGTGCTTGTGCGGCAGCACCCCTCGGCCCCGGTCGTCGACCTGGCCCTGAACCTGCGCCGTTTGGGGCTGGCGCGGCTCGAGTACCGCCTCCACGACGCGGTGCGAAGCTGGGAGGGGCCGGTCGGCTACGTGGAGATGATGCGGCAGGGCGTGCGTTCGCTGATGTTCCACCGGGGATCGGCGGACCTGCCGCTCTACGAGGGCGCGCTGCTGCGGGCGCTCGAGCACGCCTCGCGCCGCCTGCCGCGCGTCCGCCTCTTCGACGAGGCCGGAAAGTTCCTGCACGCCGCCCCGCGGATGACCCGCGCCGCACCGGAGGAGCTCTTCCCCCTGGCGCTTCGGCGCCTGCTCGCCCAGGGGTTCGTGGAGGGGGACCGTTTCGGTTACACCCTGGCCATGCAGGCGTGGAGCGACCTGCTCTTCTGAGCGACCGGCCGCGCGCCGCGGCCCCTCCGGAAGGGGTTGCGTGCGCGATGCTGAGTTGTGTTAGTATCACCGAAATACGGTAATTGCAAAAAGGTTACTTGATGGAAGAGGCTCCAGAAACGACACCCAACCCCCCGTACAACCGGGTCCCAGGTACGTGCAGCGTGCGTCCGAGGGTACCTTCGTCCGCGTGCCGGATCCAGGGTGGCGGTTGATGCCTCGCCCGGTAACCCCGCAAGCGTGGAGGCACCTTCTGGACATGTCGGTGAAGCTGAATCGAGCCAAGACGTTGGAGGAGATCGCGGACCTGGGCCTGGAGTTCCTGCTGCGCCTGGCCCATCTGGAAACCGGCTGGATGGTGATCGAGGAGGCCGAGGGCTTCCGCCTGGTCGCCGCGCGCAACCTGCCGCCGGGCCTGGAAGCGGACGATCGGTCGGTGCTGACCTCGGGCGGCTGCACCTGCCAGCAGCTCTTCGTGAGCGGCCGCCTCAAGACCACCGGGCAGTTCGTGGAGTGCGAGCGGTTGCAGCGGGTCGCCGAGGCCGGCGAGCGCCTTTCCGAGGCGGAACGCCGCACGCTCTCGGGCGGCTTGGGCCGCCACCTGAGCATCCCGCTGCTCGCCGGGGGCGAGCGTCTGGGAATCGCCAACCTCGCCTTCCCCCACGGGTTCGAACCCCCGCAGGAGCTCTATCAGGTGCTCACGCTCGCCGGCGCGGCCCTGGGTTCGGCCATTCACCGGGGCCTGCTGCTCGAGCGCCAGCAGCACCAACGTTCGGACCTCGAGGAGCGCCTGCTCCACCTTTCCAAGGAGCTGCTGAAGAGCGACGCCCTGGACGACCTCAAGCGGGTGCTGGCGAGCGAGATGCAGGCGCTGGGCCCGCTGGCGCCGCTCGAACTGGCGGTGCTCTGGCGTCCCCAGGGCCGGGGTTTTCCCAAGGAGCTGGAAGGGGTGCACCGCATCCTCGTGGGCGGGGTGTCGCCCGACCCGGCCGGGCGCCTCGCCCGCGCCCTGGAGGCGGGCGAGGCGCCCACCGAGGCCACCTGGGACGGCGCCGTCGGGCTCTTCCCGCTGCGCGTCCAGGCCACGCCCGCGCTCCCCTTCGAGGGCGCCCTGCTCGTGCGCCTCGAGCGCGCCCCCGAAGACCGGCGCCTGGCCAACTGGGCCTACGGGATGGCGGCGGAGCTGATCGCTGCGGCGATCGCGCGGCTGCTCTCGCAGGAGCGGCTGCGCTACCTCTCGTTCCACGACCCGTTGACGGGCCTGCTCAACCGGCGCGGCTTCATGGAACACCTGCGCACCGCGCTGCCGCTCGCGGCCCGGGAGCGCTGGAACCTGGCGGTGGCCATGGTCGACATGGACGACTTCAAGCTCTACAACGACCGCTTCGGCCACCTCGCCGGCGACCGCCTGCTGCGGGAGGCGGCGCGGGTCATGAAGGAGCACCTGCGGGCCAGCGACGTGGTGGCCCGCATCGGGGGCGACGAGTTCGCCCTGCTGCTGCAGAACACCACCATCGAGGGGGCCGGTTTCGCGCTCGAGCGCATCCGCGAGGCGATGGCGAAGATGCCCTACGCGGGGGTCTCGATCGGGGTCGCCTTCTTTCCCGACGACGCCCAGGAGCCCGAAGAGCTGCTGCGTTCGGCCGACCTTGCGCTGTACGACTCGAAGACCCAGAAGCGGGTGGTCTTCGTCGCGCCCGGCTTGCGCGAACGCTTCAAGCGGCGGCTGCGCCTCGAAAGCGCCATCGAGGCGGCGCTGCGCAGTCCGGACCTGCCGGGTTTCTCTTTGCACTTCCAGCCGCGCTACGACGTGGATCGGCGGCGCGTTTCCGCCTTCGAGGCGCTGCTGCGCTTCCACGGGCCCGCGGGTCCGGTTTCGCCACTCGAGGTTTTCGCGATCGCCGCCGAACGCGGCTGGATGATGGACCTCACCCGCTTCGTCCTCACGGAGGCGCTCGGGTTCTACGCCGCGCACCGCGACTGCATCCCCGCCGGAGTGCGGGTCGGGGTGAACGTACCGCCGGCGCTGCTGGTGCCCGAGCTGCTGGACCTCGTGCAGGCGACGCTGGAGGAGCACGGCCTCGGCCCCGAGGTGCTCGAGCTGGAGGTCACCGAGGAGGTGATCGCGCACGACGACACCCCCTGGGCCGTGCTCGAGGAGCTGGGCCGGTTGGGGGTGCGGCTCGCGCTCGACGACTTTGGCTCGGGCTTTTCCAACCTGGGCCGCCTGGTCACCCTGCCGATCCAGGTGCTCAAGCTCGACCGCAGTTTCGTGGAGCTGCTGACCACGCACAACGAACGCGGCGTGCCCGCGGTGCGCGGCATCGTCGCGATGGGGCTGGACATGGGGCTGGTGGTGGTGGCCGAGGGGGTGGAGTCGGACGAGGCGCTCGAGCGGGTGCGCGCCGCCGGCGTTCGCGAGGTGCAGGGCTACGTGCTCTCGCGGCCCGTGCCCCCGCGGGAGCTGCTCGAGCGCAACTTCGCCTGAGCCCGCAACGCGAAGGAGCGCTCCCGGCCGGGAGCGCTCCGAAGCTTTGGCGGGCCCGAGAGGATTCGAACCCCTGACCTGCTGATCCGTAGTCAGCCGCTCTATCCAACTGAGCTACGGGCCCAAGCAAAGGTTAATCTACCCAGCCACCGGGGGTTTGTCAAGGCGGGCACGCCTCAGAGCGCCAGGTAGGCGAACTCCAGCAGGTTCAACGTCAGGTGCGCGAAGAACGGCGCCAGCACGCTCCCCCTCCAGAGGAAGAACGCACCGAAGAGCGTGCCCAGCACGCCACCGGTGAGCACCATGTACCAGAACCCGCCGGCCCAGTGCAGCAACCCGAAGAAGACCGCGCTCAGGCCCACCGCCGTGCCGGGCGCCAGCCGCATCTGCAGCCGCTCGAGGGCGAAGCCGCGGTAGAGGCTTTCCTCGGCGAAGGGCGCGAGCAGCACGTTGGCCGCGAAGAAGACCGCCGCTCCAGGCCCGAACGCGGCCTGCACCCCGCCCGGGGGAACGTAGTCGCCGAAGGTGCGTTGCAGGAAGAGGTGCAGGGGCTCGAGCCCCACCGGGTAGAGCAGGCCGAGGGCCGCGCCCGCGGCGACGCCGACGGCGATCTCTACGGTCGCACGACCGGGACGGAGCGGCTTCCAGCCGAGCGCCCGCCAGCCGCCGCGACGGAGCACGAGCAGCACCAGGCCCAGCATCCCCAGCTGCACCACGAGCAGCACCTGCGGCAGCGAGCCCTCCACCGCGGCGGTCACGGCCTCCGGATCCCGGGCGCCGGACAAGCCCGCGAGGACCGAAGCGCCGGCGAGCGCGAGCAGGAAGAAGAAAGGCGGCGCCAGCAGCCAAGGCAGCACCTCCCGTATGGCCGTGAAGCCCGCGGCGCGCCGGCTCACCTCCCGACCCCGTAGTCGCGGCGGGCCACCTCGGCCAGCGCGGCGTCCGCCGGGGTGGGCTCGAGCCCGAAACGGGCGGCGATCTTGGCGCTGTCGAACACGTAAGGACGGTCGTACTGGTAGAGCATCTCCACCGTCTCGCGCACCAGGGGCTGGAACAGCCCGGCGAGCCGCGCCATCGCCGGCGTGATCACCTGCAGCCCCGGTCGGATGCCGAGCGCCGCGGCCACGCCCTCCACCCAGGCGCGGCCGGTGCGGGCCTCGCCGCTCGGCAGGTGCCAGACCTCGCCGTACGCCGCGTCGCTCGCGCCCAGTAGCGCGAGTGCGCGGGCCGCGTCGGGCAGGTAGGTGAAGTTGTGGGGCCGGTCGGCCGAGGCGAACCAGATCGCCTTCCGGCCGCGGCTCAAGGGTTCGAAGGCCAGGAAGTTGAGCACCCCGCTCCAGGGCTTTCCGTAGCCGAAGAAGTCGGCGCTGCGGGCGATAAGGGCTTCGATCTCGCCCCGCTGCATCGCCTCCTGCACCATCCGGGCGACGCGGGCACGCACCCGCCCCTTGCGGCTCACCGGCCGCACCGGCGTGGCCTCGGTCATGCGGCTCAGGTGGTCCGGGTCGTACATGTAGACGTTGTCGAAGAAGACGAGGCGGGCTTCGTGGCGGCCGCAGGCGCGGATCACGTTTTCCATTACGCGTGGCCAGTCGCGCGCCCAGACCGCGGCGCGGTAGGGGAGGCCCACGGTCAGGTAGCAGACCGTACTGCCCGCGACGGCGCGCTCGGTGGCCTCGGGGTCGGTCAGGTCGGCCGTCCGCGCCTCCACGCCCGGCCTTTCCGCCCCCGGGTTTCGGCGAACGAGGCGCAGCGGCCGGCCCTGCTTCTCGAGTTCGGCTGCGAGGGCGCGCCCGACGGGCCCGCCCGCGCCAAGAATGGTTTCCACGATCGACCTCCGACGCGAGTCTAGCCCAAAGTGATGACAATGTAAAGTACTTTGCATTGCAAAGTACATGGCAGGACCTTCACGATCGTCTGCGGTCGTGGGCAAGGGCATCCAGCGAGAAGCGAGCTGCTCGCGGCACGAACGGTCAGGCCCGCGGGTCTGCCGAACCCCGCCCGTCCTTGACAAACCGCGCCCCCGCGGGTAGATTATCCCTTGCTTGGGGCCGTGGCGCAGTTGGGAGCGCGCCTCAATGGCATTGAGGAGGTCAGGGGTTCGAATCCCCTCGGCTCCACCAGAACCCGGGGCTCAGGCCCCGGTTTTTACTCGGGCGGCCGGGCTCCTTGATTAAAGGGGGTCCGCCCGCTACAATGGAAAGTCGGCAGGCCTTCTGGCCTTTTGGAGGACGCATTCATGTACGCGATCATCAAGACCGGTGGCAAACAGTACCGCGCCGAAGAGGGTGCGATCCTGCGCGTCGAAAAGCTGGACGCCCAGCCGGGCGAGAAGGTGGAGTTCGACGTGCTGATGGTCGGCGGCGACAAGGTCAAGGTGGGCAACCCCACCGTCAAGGGCGCGAAGGTCGTGGCCGAGGTGCTGCGCACCGAGCGCGGCAAGAAGATCACCGTCGCCAAGTTCAAGGCCAAGACCAACTACCGCCGCAAGAAGGGCCACCGTCAGTGGTTCACCGAGCTGCGGGTCGAGAAGATCCGCCTGCGGGCGGCGCGCAAGAAGAAGGACGACGAAGCGCAGGCCGAGGAGTAGACCATGGCACACAAAAAAGGACTCGGTTCCACCAAGAACGGTCGCGACTCGCAGTCGAAGCGCCTGGGCGTGAAGCGCTTCGGCGGCCAGGTCGTGAAGGCGGGGAACATCATCGTGCGTCAGCGCGGCACCAAGTTCAAGCCCGGCAAGAACGTGGGCCTGGGCCGCGACTTCACCCTCTTCGCCCTCGTGGACGGGGTGGTGGAGTTCCAGGACAAGGGCCGCCTGGGGCGCTACGTCTCGGTTCGTCCGCTCGAGGGTTAGGCCCCGCCCGGGAAGCCCCGGGCCTATAAAATGTTCCGCGATACGCTCGAGATCACCGTCGCCGCCGGTCACGGAGGCGACGGTGTCGTCAGCTTCTTCCGCGAAAAGTACATTCCCAAGGGCGGCCCCGACGGCGGCGACGGCGGCCGCGGCGGCAGCGTCTACCTGAAGGCGGGTTCCGGCGTCGACTCGCTGGCCAAGCTCTCCAAGCGCACCTACAAGGCCGAGCGCGGCCAGCACGGCAAGGGCAAGGGCATGGACGGCCGCGCCGGCAAGGACCTGGTCATCGAGGTGCCCCTGGGCACCCGTGTCTACGACGCCGACACCGGCGAGCTGCTCGCCGACCTGGTGGAGGAGGGGCAGACCGCCCTCGTCGCCCGCGGCGGCGAGGGCGGGCTCGGCAACGCCCACTTCGCCACCGCCACGCGCCAGGCGCCGCGCTTCGCCCTGGGGGGGCTGCCGGGCGAAAAGCGCCGGTTGCGGCTCGAGCTGCGCCTGATCGCCGACGTGGGCCTGGTGGGCTACCCCAACGCCGGCAAGTCGAGCCTGCTGGCGGCGCTGACCCGCGCCCGCCCCAAGGTGGCCGACTACCCCTTCACCACCCTCAGCCCCAACCTGGGCGTGGTCGAGGGCGAACTGGAGCGCTTCACCCTGGCCGACATCCCCGGCATCATCGAGGGCGCCTCCGAGGGCAGGGGGCTGGGCCTCGACTTCCTGCGCCACATCTCGCGCACCCGCCTGTTGCTCTACGTCCTCGACGCCACCCGCGAGCCGCGGGCCGCGCTCGCGGCGCTGCGGCGCGAGGTGGGCGCCTACGACCCCGACCTGCTCCGGCGCCCCAGCCTGGTGGCGCTCAACAAGGTCGACCTGCTGGACGAGGCCGCCGTTCGTGAGCGGGTGCACGCGCTCGCGGCCGAAGGACTCGCGGTGGTGCCCACCTCGGCGGTGACGGGGGCGGGCCTGGACGAACTGAAGCAGGCCCTCTTCCAGCTGCTTCCGGCGGCGCCCCAGCCGACCACCCCTCCGGGCCCGCGGGTGCGCGAGGAAGTGCCCGCGCTCGAGGTGCGTGAGGTCGAGGAGGGCGTCTTCGAGGTGCACGCGCCCGAGCTGGAGCAGCTGATCGGACGCATCCGCGGCGAGCTCTTCGAGGCCGCGGAGTGGCTGCAGGGCGAGTTCCGCCGGCGCGGCGTGGAGCCGGCGCTGAAGGCGCGCGGCGTGCGCGCCGGCGACACCGTGCGGATCGGCGACCTCGAGTTCGAGTACATCCCGGAGGGCTAGATGCGCATAGGACTTTTCGGCGGCAGCTTCGATCCGGTGCACATGGGGCACCTGCTCGCCGCCAGCGAGTCGGCCGATCGCCTCGAGCTGGACGAGGTCCACTTCGTCACCGCCGCCCGTCCCCCGCACAAACGGCCGGTGGCCCCGGCCGAGGCGCGCCACGAGATGGTGGTGCTGGCGACGATCCTGGACCCGCGGTTCCGCACGAGCCGGCTCGAGCTCGACCACCCCGGCCCCACCTTCACCGTGGAGACGCTGCGCCGTGCGGCGCGGCGCTGGCCGGGGGCCGAGCTCTTCTTCATCACCGGGGCCGACGCCTACCGCGACCTGGCGACCTGGCGCGAGCCCGAGGCGCTCGTCGAACTCGCGCAGATGGTGGCCGTGAGCCGGCCCGGCTACGACCTGAGCCGGATCGACCCCTTCTTCCGCGAGCGGGTGCGGCCGATCGAGATTCCCGGCTACGACATCTCCAGCACCGAGATCCGCCGCCGCATCGCCGAGGGGCGGTCGGTGCGCTACCTGGTCCCCTACGAGGTGGAGGTCTACATTGCCAAGCACCGACTTTACCGAGAAGCTCGCTGAACGCGTTCGCCGGCGGGTTTCCCCGGAGCGCTGGGCGCACATCGTCCGCGTCGCCGACCTGGCCCGGCAGCTCGCCGAGGCCGCCGGCGCCGACGGGGAGCGCGCCTGGCTGGCCGGCATCCTGCACGACGTCGCCCGTGAGTTGCCCGAGGAGGAGCTGCTCGCCCTCTGCCCGCCCGAGAACGAGGTCGAGGCCGCCCACCCCCGCGCCCTGCACGGCTGCGCCGGCCGCAAGATCGCGGCGGAGTGGGGGGTGAGCGATCCGGAGGTGCTCGAGGCCATCGAGGGCCACGTATGGGGCGTCTCGCCCGCGAACCCCATCGGCATGGCCGTCTACGTGGCCGACGTCAGCGAGCCGGGCCGTGGGGTCAACGAGGACCTGCGCCGGCGCGCCCTCGCGGGCGACCTGGAGGGGGCCTACGCCGAGGCGGTGGCGCGCAAGGTGGCCTACCTGAAGGCTAAGGGGATTCCCATCCACCCCCGTACACTGAAGGCGTATGCCGAAGCGCACGCGTAGACGCCTGATCCTGCTGGGCCTCACCCTCGTCGCGCTGGCCGTCCTAATCGTCGTCTGGCCGCACGCGAGCCGCAGCCTGACCCGCCAGGGGGCGGGGGGCGCGCCCGAGCTGAGCCTGGTGCTGGCGGCGCGCGACATCGAGTACTGCGGCCCCGCCACCCCCTGCGGTCCTGGCAGCCGCACCGACACCATCTTCTACGTGCGCCTCCTGGGGAACCGCGCCTGGGTGGTGGCCATCCCCCGCGACACCTACGTGGAGTTCAATGGGTACAAGGGCAAGATCAACGCGGTCTACGGCTTCGAGGGGGCCCGGGGGCTGGCGCAGGCGGTGGAGCAGGTGCTCGGGCTTCCCGTGGACCACTACGCGGTGATTACCCTCGACCTGGCCGCCCGCGCCGTGGACGCGGTGGGGGGCGTGACCGTCTACCTGCCCGACGAAATGAACTACGACGACAACGCCGCGAACCTGCACATCCACATTCCCGCGGGGCGGCAGCACCTGGACGGCCAGGAGGCCGTGGGCTACATGCGCTTCCGCGGCTGGGTGGGCGATGACCTGAGCCGCCTCGACCGCATCAAGGAGGTGGTGCTGCAGGTGCTGAAGCGCGCCCTCAGCCCCGCCAACTGGCCGCGGGTGCCGGGCATGGTGCGCGACTTCTGGGCCGACATGGAGACCGACGTCGACGTGGGCCAGGTGCTGGCGCTGCTTCCGGGCCTGCGGGGGCTGGAGCTGAAGACGGCCACCCTGCCCACCCGCGAGGAGGGGGTCTACCTGGTCTTCGACGACGCGATGCGGCGCTCCTTCCTGGCGGCCTTCCTGGGCATCGACGCCCGGCCCTCGGTGCCGCCGCCCGACGCGCGGGTCCTCGTTCTCGACGGCAGCGGCGCGGGGCTGGGCGCGGCCTACGCGCGGGGGCTCGAGCGGCTGGCGCTGCCCGCGCCCGAGGTGCGCCGGATCCGCCTGCAGGAGGCCAGCAAGGTGCTGGTGGACACCGCGCTCGAGGCCGGCGGTTACTACGCCGAGGCCGTGCACCTGCCGCTCGTCTCGCGCTTCCGCCTCTACTACGACGCCGACGTGGTCATCGTGCTGGGCCGCGATCTGGTACCCTAAGGACGAATGGTGAAGACGATCGATGCGGTAGAACTGATCACCAAGATCACCCAAGCCCTGGAAGACAAGAAGGCCGAGAACGTGGTGGCGCTGGACCTGCGCAAGGTCTCGGACTCGCTCGACTACTTCGTGATCGCCACCGGCACCAGCCAGCCGCACCTGCAGGCGCTGCAGGACCACGTCCAGGAGAAGCTGCGCGAAGGGGGCATCCGCCCCGACGCGGTCGAGGGGCCCTCGAGCCGCTGGTGGCTGCTCAGCTACGGGCCGGTGCTGGTGCACATCATGAGCCCCGAGGCGCGCGACTACTACGACCTCGAAGGCTTCTGGGCCGACGCCGAACGCCTGGAAATCTGATCCCGTGAAAGGCCGCTGGGCCGAGGACGCCGCGCTCGAACACCTGCTCGCGCGCGGGTACGCCCTGGTGGCGCGCAACCGCCGCACCCCCTACGGCGAGATCGACCTCTGGATGGAGCACGAGGGCGTGCCGGTCTTCGCTGAGGTCAAGCAGCGGGCCTCGGGCCGCTACGGCACGCCGCTCGAGAGCATCCGCCCCTGGAAGCTCGAGCGCATGAGGAAGAGCGCCCTCTACCTGCTGGGCCGCGAGGACGTGCGCGTGCGCTTCCTGGCCGTGCTGGTCTCGGGCACCCGCGAGGCCTGGCGCATCGAGCTGGTGCCCCTCGAGTGAGGCTTTACAGAAGCTTTACCTTATGGGTCCACCCTTGATCCAGGAGGTGATGAGGCATGATGGGATGGTGGGGACCTGGATACGGCATGGGCGGTTGGGGCTTCCTCTGGGGTCTGCTCTGGTTCGCGCTGATCGCCTGGGGGATCTACACCCTGGTGAAGATCGCCGGCCAGGGGGGTTTCCAGGGCGGAAGCTCCAGCAAGCAGGACGCGGCCCTCGAGCTCTTGCGCAAGCGCTACGCGCGGGGTGAGATCGACAAGGAGACCTACGAACGCATGAAGCGCGACCTGGAGGAGTAAGGTTTGGCCAAGATCCTGATCGTGGACGACGACCCGGCGATCCGGGAGATCCTCCGGGCCTACCTGAGCCACGAGGGCTACGAACTCAGCGAGGCGGCCGACGGGGTGAGCGCTCTGGCGCTCGCCCCCGCCGCCGACCTGGTGGTCCTCGACCTGATGCTGCCCGAGATGGACGGGCTGGAGGTGGCGCGGCACCTGCGGCGCGACTTCCCCGAACTGCCCATCCTGATGCTGACGGCGCGCGGCGAGGAGGAGGAGCGGGTGCGCGGCTTCGAAGAGGGCGCCGACGACTACGTGACCAAGCCCTTCAGCCCGCGTGAGCTGGTGGCGCGGGTGCGCGCCCTGCTCAGACGTTCCGGCATCCACGACCGCCTCGTCTACGGCGATCTGGAGATCGTGCCGGGGAGCCGCGAGGTCTACCTCGCGGGGCGGCCGGTGGAGCTCTCCAAGCTCGAGTTCGACCTGCTGCTCACGCTGGCGCAGCACCCGGGCATGGTCTTCAGTCGCGAGCGGCTCCTGGAGCGCGTCTGGGGCAGCGACTTCTTCGGGGTCGAGCGCGTGGTGGACGTGCACGTCGCCTCGCTGCGCAAGCGCCTGGGCGACGAGCCCGACCGGCCCCGTTTCATCGAGACGGTGCGCGGCGTGGGGTATCGTTTCAAAGAGACGGAATGAAGCTCTTCCCCAAGCTGTTCCTCAGCCACCTGCTCGTCGTGATCATCGCCGAGGCGGCGGTCTTCGTGCTGGTCGAGTTCTTTGCGCCGCGTTTCTTCGCCGAGCACGTGGCCCGCATGGTGCACATGGTGCAGATGATGGGGATGGGGCCGATGGCCGAGAGCCTGCGGATCGACCTGGAAAACGGGCTTTCGGCCACGCTCACCTCGGCGCTGCTGGTTTCGCTGCCGCTCTCGGCGCTGCTGGCGGCGGTGACCGCCTACTGGGTCAGCCGCCGGCTGGCCCGCACCGCCAACCTGCTGGCCTCGGGCAGCCGCCGCATGGCGAGCGGCGACTACCGGCTCCGCCTCCCCGTCGAGGGCCGCGACGAGCTCGCCGAGCTGGCCGTGCACTTCAACAACCTGGCCGAGGCGCTCGACCGGGTGGAGCAGAGCCGGGTCGAGCTGATCGGAAACGTGGCCCACGAGCTGCGCACCCCGCTGGCGGCGCTGCAGGGCTACGCCGAGGCGGCGGCCGACGGGGTGATGCCGCCGGAGGCGGTGGCGCGCGCGATCAACCGCGAGGTGGCGGCGATGCGCCGCCTCGTCGAGGACCTTTCCCTGGTTTCCCGGGTCGAGGCGGGCTCGGTCGAGCTGGAGCTGGCGCCCCACGACCCCGCAGTGCTGGTCCGCGCCGCGCACGACCGCTTCGCCAGCGTCTTCGCCTCTGCGGGGGTGGAGCTGCGGCTCGAGCTGCCCGCGGAGGGGTTGCCGCCGGTGCGGGCCGACGCCGGCCGCACCGACCAGGTGCTCGCCAACCTGCTCTCGAACGCCCTGCGCCACACCCCCGAGGGGGGCACGGTCATCCTCCGGCTCGAGCCCCAGGGCGGCTTCGCCCGCTTCTGCGTGCGGGACACCGGTCCGGGAATCCCCGAGGCCTACCAGCAGCGCATCTTCGAGCGCTTCTTCCGGCTCGACGCCGCCCGCAGCCGCGGTTCCGGCGGCAGCGGGGTGGGGCTCACGGTCTCGAAGGGGCTGGTCGAGGCCATGGGTGGGCAGATCGAGCTGCGCTCCCGCCCCGGCGAGGGCGCCGAGTTCTGCTTCACCCTGCCCTTTGCAAAAGCTTAACAATCCTTCCCTAACCTGTCCGACATGAAACGATATACCGCAATCGCGTTGCTGGTGGCCGGCCTGGTGCTGGTCTGGTGGACGTTCGGCCCCAAGGATCAGGACCCCTTCGCAAGTGCGCTCGCCGGCGCGGACGCCGAGGAGGCGATGGCGCTCGCCAACGCCTGGAAGCAGGAAGGCAAGGGGGTGCAGAGCTACGTGACCCCCGAGGCGGTCGTCTTCCGCCTCAGCGAGAGCCGTGAGGTGAAGGTGCCCCTGCCGGACGACCGCATGGTCGTGGCCGTGGCGCCCTACGTCAGCTTCACCCACCGCTGCGAGGTGCACTTCATGTCGAGCTGCCAGGGGGAGCTGGCGGGCGAGAAGGTGTGGATCCGGGTAGAGGACGAGGGCGGCCGGGTCGTGCAGGAGGGCGAGGTCACGCTGCTGCCCAACGGTTTCGTCGAGCTCTGGCTGCCGCGCGGGCAGCGCTACGCCTTCACCGCGCGCTATGGCGGCCTGGAGGCCCGGAAGACCCTCACGACCTTCGCCAACAGCCCCACCTGCGTGACCGACGTACCGTTAAAGGAGACGCCTAGTGACGAAAGCTAAACACAGCCGCAGAACCTTCCTGGCCATGAGTGCCGGCCTCGCCGGCCTGGGCCTGGGCCTCCCGGCCCGGGCCCAGACCCGGGCCCCCGACCCCGACGTCTTGGTGAGCCGGGGGGGTGCGATCGAGGTGGACCTCGAGGCCCGGTTCGGGCCCACCCGCCTTGCGGGGCGGAGCGCCCGCCTCTTCAGCTACGGCGGCCGGGTGCCGGGGCCCCGCATCGAGGTGCGGCCCGGAGACGAGGTCACGCTCCGGTTCAGCAACGCCCTGCCGGAGCCCACGAACCTGCACTTTCACGGCCTGCACGTGCCGCCGACCGGGAACGCCGACAACATCTTCCTGGAGATCCCCGCGGGCGAGCGGCTGACCTACCGTTTCAAGATTCCCGAGAACCATCCGGCGGGCACGTTCTGGTACCACCCGCACCTGCACGGGCTGGTGGCCAAGCAGGTCTTTTTGGGGATGGCCGGCCTCTTCGTGGTGCGGGGCGAACTCGACCGCATCCCGGAGGTGGCGGCGGCGCGCGAGCAGTTCGCCGTCCTCAAGGACTTCGAGGTCGCCGGCGGGCGGGTGCCGCCGCCCAGCCCCATGGAGTTCGTGCGCGGCCGCGAGGGCTCGCTGGTGACGGTGAACGGCGAGGTGGAGCCCGAATGGACGGTCGAGCGGGACGGCCTGCTGCGCCTGCGCCTGCTCAACGCTTCGACGGCGCGCTTCTACCGTTTGAAGCTCGAAGACCACCCGCTCTACCTGATCGCCACCGACGGCGGCGCGCTCGAGGAACCCTACGAGCTGGACGAGCTGTTGCTCGCCCCGGGCGAACGCGCCGAGGTGCTGGTGCGCGGCGAACGCGAGCCCGGGCGCTACACCCTCTGGGCCCTGCCCTACAACCGCGGGAACGGTGGCATGGGCATGGGCGGGGGCATGATGGGCGGCGCGGGGGGCGACACCCGCCCGCGGCCGCTCGCCCACCTGGTCTATGCGGGGCGGCGGAAGACCCCGCTTCCCCTGCCCGAACGCACCGGCCGGGTACCCGAGCTGGGCGCGCCGGTGCGCCGCCGACGTTTCGTCCTGGGGCACAGCATGCAGCCGGGCCGGGGGATGGTCTTCACCATCAACGGCCAGGTCTTCAACCCGGGCCGGATCGACACCCCGGTGCGGCTGGGGACCGTCGAGGAGTGGGAGATCGCCAACATGGGCGTCCTCGACCACCCCTTCCACCTGCACACCAACCCCTTCCAGATCGTCTCCCGCGGCGGGCGCCGCGAGCGGCTGCGCGCCTGGAAGGACACCGTGCTGGTGCCGGTGCGGCAGTCGGTGCGGTTCCGGGTCGCCTTCGAGGACTTTCCCGGCAACGCCGTCTACCACTGCCACATCCTCGAGCACGAGGACCTGGGCATGATGGGCATCGTTCGTTTCGAGGAGGGGGCGTGATGGGCAAGAAATCCAAGAAAGACCGCAGCCGCAAGGCGCGCCGGGCCGGCGCGGCGGTCCTGCCGCGCCGGCGCGGCCTGCCCTGGTTTCCGATCGCGCTGGCGGCCCTGGCGGCGTGGGGCGGTTACACCCTGTGGCAGGGGCGCGCCACGGCCGCCGGCTTCGACCGCTACCTGGCCGAGGGGCAGGGGCGCGAGCTGGCGGTGGAGGAGCAACCCTCGCTGGGCTCGGCGCACCTGCAGCCCGGGGCCCGTTTCCGCTACGGCGAGCCCACCCCCACCTCGGGGCCCCACAGCCCCTACGACCTGCCGCCGGGCTTCTACACCAAGCCCCAGTCCGTGGAGCGGCTGGTGCACAACCTCGAGCACGGGAACGTCGTCGTCTACTACGACGCCGCCGACCCCGGCACCCTCAGGCTGCTGAAGGCGTGGGCGCGCACCTTCGACGGGCCGATGGACGGGATCGTCGTCGCGCCCATGGAGGGCCTGGGCCGCAAGGTGGTGCTGACCGCCTGGCAGAAGAAGCTGGTCCTCGAACCCTTCGATCCCGCAGCGGCGGCCGTCTTCATCGACGCCTACCGCGGCCGCGGCCCCGAAGCCAAGGTACGTTAGAGGTTTCTCAGGGGCCTGGAGTAGGCTAAAGACGATCCCCGCAACCCACCCCCCCAGGGGTGGGTGCAGCGCAAAGGAGGCACGATGAAGGACCACAAACACGACGACGCGGCGCATGCGGCGCACGAGAAGCACGCGCACGCGCAGCACAAAGACGAACCCGCCGGCCACGAAGGTCACGAAGGCCATGGCGAGGCGGGCCACGACGGGCACGCCGGGCACGAAGGCCACGGCGCTCGGTCCGGCCACGAGGGCCACGGCGAGCACGACGGCCACGGCGGGCACGACAAGCACGCGGGGCACGACCCCGAGATGTTCCGCCGCCGGTTCTGGCTGAGCCTGGCGCTCACCGTCCCCATCCTCTACTTCTCCCCGCAGCTGCAGGCCTGGCTGGGTTACACCGCCTGGGACGTGGCCTGGGGGCGCTGGGTCGGCCCGGTGCTGGGTTCGATCCTCTACTTCTACGGCGGGGGCCCCTTCCTCGAGGGGGCGGTGCGCGAGTTCCGCCACCGCGTCCCGGGGATGATGAGCCTGATCGCCCTGGCCATCAGCGTGGCCTACGCCTACAGCCTGGCGGTCTCCTTTGGCTTCCCCGGCAAACCCTTCTACTGGGAGCTCGCGACGCTGATCGACGTGATGCTGCTCGGCCACTGGATCGAGATGAAGAGCGTGCAGCAGGCCCAGGGGGCGCTCGAGGCGCTGGCCAAGCTGATGCCCACCACCGCGCACCGGGTGGTGGGGGAGAAGGTCGAGGACGTCCCGGTGAGCGAGCTGCGCGAGGGCGACGTCATCATGGTGCTGCCCGGGGAGCAGGTGCCCGCCGACGGCGTCATCGTCTCGGGGCGCACGACGCTGAACGAGGCCTTCCTCACCGGCGAGTCGAAGCCGGTGGAGAAGCAGGCGGGCGACGAGGTGGTCGCCGCCGCCATCAACAACGACGGTGTGATCCAGGTGAAGGTGACCCGCACCGGCGAGGCCACCACCCTCTCCCAGATCATGCGCTTGGTCAAGGAGGCGCAGCAGGCGCGCAGCCGTTTCCAGGCCCTCGCCGACCGCGCCGCTTCGTGGCTCTTCTACGTCGCCGTCGTGGTGGGCGGCGGGGCCTTCGGGGTCTGGCTCGCCCTGGGGCAGCCGTTCGACTTCGCCCTGGGCGTTGCCGTGACCACGCTGGTCATCGCCTGCCCCCACGCGCTGGGTCTGGCCATCCCGCTGGTCAACGTCAACGCCACCGCGCTGGCTGCCAAGAACGGCGTGCTGGTGCGCAACCGCGAGGCCTTCGAGCGCGCCCGCGACATCCGCGTCGTGGCCTTCGACAAGACCGGCACCCTCACCGAAGGCCGCTTCGCGGTGAGCCGGGTGGCCGCGGCCGCGATCACGGAGGACGAGCTGCTGGCCCTGGCGGCCGCGATCGAGCGGCAGAGCTCCCACCCGCTCGCCGACGCGATCGTCGAGGCCGCCGAGGAGCGCGGCGTCCAACTGCCCGCGGCCGTTGAGGTCCAGGCCGTCCCCGGACAGGGCGTCGTGGGCACGATCGACGGCCGCAAGGTCTACGTGGGCCGGCCCGAGTGGACCGACGAGTTCGGGCTCGCGCTCGATCCGGTGCGCGCGGCCGTGACCACCGCCGAGGAGCGCGGCGAGAGCCTGATCGTCGTCTTCGAGGAGGGGCGCGTCCTCGGGGCGCTGGCGCTCGCGGACCGGGTGCGCGACAGCGCCCGCACCGCGGTGGCCCGTCTGCTCGAGATGGGCGTGGAGCCGGTGATGATCACCGGCGACGCCGAGGCCGTGGCCCGCACCGTCGCGGGGGACCTGGGCATCCGCCGCTACTACGCCCGCGTCATGCCCCAGGACAAGGCGCGCATCGTCCGCGAGCTCAAGCAGCTCGGCCACGTCGCCTTCGTGGGGGACGGCATCAACGACGCCCCCGCGCTGGTGGAGGCCGATCTGGGCGTCGCCATCGGCGCCGGAACCAACGTGGCCATCGAGTCGGCGGACCTGGTCCTGGTGGAGAACGACCCCCTCGACGTGGTGCTGGCGCTCAAGCTGGCCCGCGCCACCTACCGCAAGATGGTCGAGAACCTCGTCTGGGCCACGGGGTACAACGTGGTGGCCATCCCGCTGGCGGCCGGCGTGGCCTACGGCTGGGGCATCCTACTCAACCCGGCCGTGGGGGCGATCTTCATGAGCCTCTCGACCGTGGTCGTTTCGCTCAACGCCATCGCCCTGCGCCGGGCCAAGCTGGCCTGACCCCTCTACGGGGGCGGGGTACCTTTACCGAAGCTTTACACGCGGCGCGTTCAATGCACTTGGAGGTAGACGACATGGCAGCGTTTAGAAAAAACATTCAAGGCCGCTTCGAGGACGTCGAGACCGAGCTGGTACGCCGGTTGGCGCAGCGCGGCTTCGGCGTGCTCAGCCGCATCGCGTTCCACGAGGTGCTCCAGCAGAAGATCGGCAAGAAGATCGAACCCTACGTTCGCCTGGGGGTTTGCAACCCCGGGCTGGCCTACGAGGCCCTCGAGGCCGAGCGCGGGGTAGGGGCGGTGCTTCCCTGCGCCGTCGCCCTGCGCGAACTTCCGGAGGGCGCCGTCGAGGTGGCCTTCCTGCGCCCCGAGGAGGCCTTCGTCCTCGCCACCGGCGAGCGGAACCCGACGCTCGAACGGCTGGCGCAGACGGTGGAGGCCGCGCTCCGTGAGGTCGTGGACGAGCTGGAGGTGGCGTGATGATGATCTTCTTCTTTCTCCTGATGCTGGTGGCGCTGTGGGCGCTCTGGCGAATCAGCTCCGGCGGGCCGATGCTGGAGGGCCGCAAGGCCCCCAGCGAAGACGCCCTGGAAGTCCTGCGCCGCCGCTACGCGGCCGGCGAGATCGACAGCTCGACCTACCGTCAGCAGGCGCGCGACCTGGAGGTCTGACCATGGGATGCGGATCCAGCAAACGCCGGCACCACGGGATCGCCCTCCCCGCGGAACCCGCTCCGCGGCCGCAGGCCGCCGACCCGGCGGCCCGGCTCGCGGCGCTCTACGCCGCGGGGCAGATCGACCGCGACACCTACCTCGACTACAAGGACGGACTCGAGCGCGGCGTCCTGGACGCCGCCGCGATCGAGCGGCTGGCCCGGGGCGAGCGGGTGGAGACGCGCTCCGAGCCGGGTCTAGCCGCGGAGCTGCGGGCGCTCGCGGACGAGGTGGTGGCGCTGCGCAACCGCATCTCCGGCCTCGCCGGAGAGGGGGCGCGGCTCCAGGCGCGCCTCGACAAGTTGGAAAGCCGCGCCGAGGAGGCGCTCGACGAGCAGGGCATGGACGCCCACGAGCTCTTTACCGAGAAGCAAGAGATCCAGGAGCGTCTGGAGGCGATCCGGCGCGAACGGGAGCGGCTCGAGGAGCTGCTGGAGCGGCTGGAGGCGGCCCGCAGCGAGCTCGAGGCCCGCAAGGCGGAGGCGCGCATCGCGCAGACGCTGGAGCGTTTGGAGAAGGGAAAGCAAGGAGGGGCGTCGTGAAGCGAATCTTACCGTTCCTGCTCATTGCGGGGCTGGCCTGGGCGGCCTCCACCCCCAAGGTCGACGGCATCGTGGCCGAAGGGGAGTACGCCCAGTTCCTGCAGACCGACACCGGCATGCGGCTCTACTGGTCGGTGGTGGACGGCGTCTTCTACGCCGCGCTGAGCGCGCCCAGCACCGGCTGGCTGGGGCTCGGTTTCGAGAGCATCGAGGGTCCCGGGGCCGGCGAGCCGGGGCACGCCCACCCCGCCATGCTCGAGTCCGACCTCTGGATGCTGGCCGTGGTGGACGGCAAGGTCGTGGTCGAGGACGGCTACGTCCCCGAGCCCGGCAAACCCGCCGCCGATACCGCCCTGGGGGGGACGAGCGACTTCCTGAGCGCCGCCGGCCGCGAGGTGGGCGGGGTGACCTACGTCGAGTGGAGCCGCAAGCTGACGACGGGCGACCGCTTCGACGTCGACCTGGCCAAAGGGCTGGGTCACGAGATCGGGATCATGCTCGCCTTCAACCCCATGAGCGACGACTTTACGGAGTACCACGGCATGAAGAGCCGCGACGAGCTGGAGATCGAGCTGAACGAAGGAGGTATGCGATGAGCCTGTTGGACCGCATGAGCCGGTTGATCCGCGCCAACCTGAACGACCTGCTGCGCCGGGCCGAAGATCCGGAGAAGGTGCTGCGCCAGGCGCTGGAAGACATGAAGTCGGCCTACCGATCCGCCAAGAGCGAGGTCGCCGGGGTGATGGCCGAGGTGCGCGGGATGCAGCGCGAGGCCGCCGGCTACCTGGAGATGGAGACGGTGTGGCGCGACAAGGCCAAGCGCGCCCTGGCCGAGGGGCAGGAGGAGCTGGCGCGCGAGGCGCTCAAGCGGGCGCGGCAGGCGCGCGCCCTCGCCGACGACCTGAACGCCCAGGCGCAGGAGCAGGAGCAGATTGTGGCGCGCCTGCGGCAGCGGCTGGCGGCGCTGGAAGCGAAGATCACCGAGGCGCGCGCCCAGCTGAAGCA
Source organism: Oceanithermus profundus DSM 14977 (assembly GCF_000183745.1). NCBI lineage: Bacteria > Thermotogati > Deinococcota > Deinococci > Thermales > Thermaceae > Oceanithermus > Oceanithermus profundus. The sequence goes on from NC_014761.1 coordinate 558,350, forward strand.
GCTCAGCGCCCGCCAGAAGAGCGTGCAGGCGGCCGAGTCGGTGCGACGGGTGAGCGCCCGCCTGGAGGCGCACCCCGCGGCCGAGGCCTTCGCCGAGATGGCCGAGCGGGTGGCCCAGATGGAAGACCGCCATCAGGCCCTCCTCGAGCTGGACGGCGAAGACGAGCTGGCCGCGCAGCTGGAGGAGCTGGCCGACCCCGCGGTCGAGGCCGAACTCGAAGAGCTGAAGCGTGAGCTGGAGGCGTCGTCGTGAGCCGCTGGGTGGTGGCCGCGCTGGTCCTCGGCGTGCTCGGCCTCGCCGTGTGGGTGGTGGCGGGCCGGAACACCGGGGCGGCGGCCCTTCCTGAGGTGCCGGCGGGCGGCTACGCCGAGATCACCGTGGGCACCCTCGGCAAGCTGCTGGAGACGCCCGAGGAGGAGCGCGGCTTCGTCCTTCTCAACGTGCACGTTCCCTATGCGGGGGAGATCCCGGGCACCGACCTGGTCCTCCCCTACAACCGGCTGCCCGAGTTCGCGGACCGGCTCCCCCAGGACAAAGCGACGCCCATCGTGCTCTACTGCCGCAGCGGGGCGATGAGCCGGATGGCCGCGAGGACCCTGGTGGAGATGGGGTACACGCGCGTCTACGACGTGCCCGGGGGCATGAACGCCTGGCGCGCCAGCGGCGGCGCCCTCGTCTTCGTGAAGCGCTGAACCCCGCACCCTCCCGTGCGCACCCGACCCGGCGGCCGCCGGGTCGGGCCTCGTTTACCTCCTGTTAACCTCGCCGCCCCAGGCTGTAGCCTGGAGGTTCAAGATGAGGATCAAAGGAGTACAAGGTTTACTCGCACTCACCACGTTGTTGGTGCTCGCCGCCTGCGGCACCCAGCCCGGCGCGAACACCGCCACGTCGGTCACCCTCGCGGGTGTGGTGGGTGGCACGGACGCCAACCCCACGCTTTCGGGTCAGGCGCTCGACCTTTCGTCGGCCAGCGTCACCGTCAACGGCGACGCCGTGCAGACGAGCGTGCGGCCCGGCATGTTCATCTACGCCCAGGGTGTGAGCCAGGGCGGCACCACCCGGGTGCAGTCGGTGGACGTGCAGATCGAGGTCAAGGGTCCGATCGAGAGCGTCGACGTCGCCGCCTCCCTGCTCACCCTGGTCGGGCAGACCGTGAGCGTGGACGCGCTCACCCGCATCTACGAGGAGAACCCCGACGACACCTACACCACGCTGGCCCTCGCCGATCTGCAGCCGGGCGACTACGTCGAGGTCTCGGGCACCCGCCAGGCCGACGGCTCGGTGCTGGCCACCCGGATCGAGCGCAAGCTGGTGAGCTCCAGCGACCCCGAATACGGGCAGGTGGAGGTCAAGGGCACCGCGACCAACCTCGACACGACCGCGATGACCTTCGATCTGGGGGCCTATGCGGTGGATTACAGCGGAGCCACCGTCGAGGGCACCCCGGCCGAGGGCGCGTTCGTCGAGGTCAAGGGCCAGATCGACACCGCGGCGATGACGATCACCGCCACCAAGGTGGAGTTCAAGTCCGGGGACGCGGGGATGGACCACGACGGCGACAAGGCGGAGCTCTACGGTCCGGTGGTCAACCTGGACGAGGCGGCCATGACCTTCGAGCTCGGCGGCTTCCTGGTCGACTACGGCAGCGCCACCCTCGAGGGCACGCTCGCCGAGGGCGCTTACGTCGAGGTGAAGGGCACCTTTGACGCCGACGATCCCGCACTGATCCACGCCACCAAGGTGGAGGTCAAGTACGAGGACGGCGGCGAGGGCTCGAGCTACGGCGAGGTCAAGGGGCCGGTCGAGGCCATCGACACGGCCGCGATGTGGATCACCGTGGCGGGCCAGACCTTCTGGGCCGACGCCAACACCATCGTCAAGCAGGACGACCCCGACGGCCCGCTCAGCTTCGATCAGGTGCAGGTCGGCGACTGGGTCGAGGTCAAGTACGGCGACGCCACCGACGCCGACGGCCGCTTCTACGCCACCAAGATCGAGGTCAAGGGCGGCGCCTCGGACGGCGAGGGCCACGAGGGCTACCATGAGCTCGAGGGTGCGGCCGCCGGCGTGGACGCCGCGGTGATGACCTTCCAGCTCGGCGGCTACACCGTGGTCGTGAACGACGCCACCGTCTACGAGGTCTTTGACGCCTACGTCTCCGCCGCCGACTTCTGGAACCAGCTCGGCGAGGGCGACCGCGTCGAGGTGAAGGGGAACGTCGACGAGAACGGCGACTTCCTGGCCGTCAAGATCGAGCGCAGCAACTGAGCCGACACCATCGTGCACCTGCTTTCCGCGCCGCCGCGGGGTCCTGTGGACCCCGCGGCGGCGTTTACCTGGCGTTAACGCCGCGACCCTAGGCTTTGTAAGGGAAGGAACGTTTGTGTTGGGGGAGGGAGTGGAGATGCGAACGAAAGCTTGGTGGTTCCTGCTGATTGTGGCCTTCGCGCCGGTGCTGGCGGCGAACGCCTACGACGTCAGCGGCCACATCGTCTACGAAGCCAAGGGCCCGATCGGCGCGTTCAAAGGGGAGAACACCGCGGTCAGCGGCGCGCTGACCTGGGACCCGGAGCAGCAGACCGCCTCGGGCCGCGTCTGCGTCGACCTGGCGGCCTGGGACTCGGGCGAGCCGCTGCGCGACAAGCACACCCGCACCATGTTCGAGACCGACGTCTACCCGGAGGCCTGCTTCGAGCTCGAGGGCGTGCGCCCCGGGGCGGCGGCCGACGAGATCGTCCTGGAGGGCCGGCTTTCGATGCACGGCGTCACGTTGCCGCTGGAGATTCCCGGCAAGCTCGTGCAGAAGGCGGACGGCCGGCTCTACTTCGCGGGCTACTTCGAGACGAGGATCACCGACTGGGGGATGAAGCGGCCCAGCATGATGGGCTTCAAGGTGCGGGACCTGGTCAAGGTGTGGGTCTACGGTGAGGGGGTGCCGCAATGACGCTGCCCCGCTGGAGCTGGCTCGCGTTGCTCCTGCTCCTCGGCCTGGTGCTGGCCGAAGGCGGGCGCTACCTCTGGGTGACCGTGGACCCCGAGACGCAGGCGCTGGGCCTCTCCGACGGCTCGCCGCTGCCGGCGGGGCTCGAGGGCCGCGTCGTGCCCGGTCAGTTCGTCGAGGTGAAGAACGGCCGCTTCGAGATCAAGAAGGACTGGCGGCCGCCGCTGGACATCGAGAAGACCTTCGTCCATCAGGACGCGCGCCGCGTCGTCTTCAGCCACGAGCGCCACTTCGCGGCGTTGGGGGCCAAGGGCGCCGCCTGCGAGGCCTGCCACGCCAGCCTGGACGAGGCCGTGAGCTGGCCCAGCCGCGCCCCCGACCCCGCGCTCGAGCCCCACGCCGAGGCCTCCCAGGGGCGGTTCTGTTCGACCTGCCACGACGGGGAGCGGACCGTCCTCGACGTGACCGCGAAGATGGAAGGGGCCCGCCCGCCGGTGGACGCGCGCATCTTCACCGCCTTCGGCCGCAGCGGCGACGAGAGCTGCAGCCGCTGCCACGCGCCCAAAGACCACGGGCAGGACTTCGTTCCCTGGCACGGCGAGGGGGCCGAGGACGGCCGCGCGGCCGCGAACTGCAGCAGCTGCCACCGCGGCGCCGAGGCGATCACGCCGGAGGAGACCCGGCAGGCGCAGGCGTTCTATCATGATCAGATGAAGCTGTTGCGTGACCCCGAGAACGAGCAGGCGTTCAACACCACGTTGCCGAACAACTTCTGCGCCTACTGCCACGGCCTCGACCTCAAGGCCTGGAGGGGGGACTAGCCGTGAACTGGTTGCGCAAGCGTTTTCCCGCACTGGTGATGCTCTGGATCGCCGGCAGCTTCGGCATGCTCGCGCTCGAGCTGCTGATGACCGGGCACACCGAGGAGACCCAGATCCTGGGCGTGCTCGCCAGCGCGGCCGGAGCGCTGATCGCGCTGCTGGCGCTCCTCGTGCCCCGGCTACGGGTCGGCTGGCTGGTGGGTTTCTTGGTCGTGGGCCTCTTCGGGCTCGTGGGCACCGCCCTGCACTGGGAGGAGGCCGGCGAATCGGAGGGGGCCGCTTACACGGCCGCGCGGTACGATGACGACGAGGGCGAGGACGGAGAGGACGGAGAGGCCGCGCCGCCGCCGCTGGCGCCGCTGGGCCTGACGGGGCTGGCCGCGCTGGGCGGGCTGGCGCTCTACGCGCGTGAAGAGGAGGCCGAGGAGGTCGGATGAGGATCCTGCTGGTCGAGGACGAGGCGTCGCTGCGCGAGCCGATGGCGGCCTACGTGCGCAGCATGGGGTACGACGTCGACGAGGCCGATTCCATCGAGGCGGCCCGTGAGGCGCTCTACGACGCCGAGCCCGACCTGGTGATCCTCGACGTGATGTTGCCCGAAGGCGTGGACGCGGGCTTCGAGTTCGCCAGCGAGCTGCGCGAAGCGGGGTTCGACGGCCCGGTGCTCTTCATCACCGCGCGCGACGCGGTGGAGGACCGGGTGCGCGGCCTCGACCTGGGCGGCGACGACTACCTGACCAAGCCCTTCAGCCTCGAGGAGCTGGCCGCGCGGGTCCGGGCGCTGCTCAGGCGGCAGGGATCGGTGCGCCGCAGCTTCTTCGAGCGCGGGCCCCTGCGCGTGGACTACGCGGCGCGCAAGGTGCACTGGCAGGGGCGCGAGGTCGCCCTCTCGGGGCGCGAGTTCGCGCTCATCGAGCTCTTCTCGCTCCACCCGGACCGGGTCTACAGCGCCGAGGAGCTGCTCGAGCGCCTCTTCCCGGGCACCGACTCGGGGCTCAAGATCGTGCGTGTCTACGTGCACCGCCTGCGCACCAAGCTGGGCCCCGAGGTGGTGCAGACGGTGGCCGGCGGGTACCGGCTGGGGTTGGAACCGTGAGCCTGAGGCTGCGCATCGCTCTGGGCACCGCGGCCATCGCCGCGGTGGCTGCGGGGCTGCACTTCGTGGTCGGCTACCTCAGCTTCTCGGAGCTGTTGCGCGAGGACATCCAGCGCGACCTCGAGGTCTGGTCGGGGGCGGTGGCCGGCACCCTGGTCTTCCAGCAGGGGCGGCCGGCGCTCGCGGGCTCCGACTGGCCCTGGGTGAGCGCCGGCGGTTCGCTGGGCTTCCGCGTGCGCAAGGGCAACGTCATCTACATCGAAGGCGGGGTGCTGCCCGAGGCGCAGGACCCGAACTGGGTCTGGACGGAGAAGCCCCTGCAGGACGGTTACGTGCTCGAGGTGGTGGCCTACGTGGGCGAGTACCGCAAGGCGCTGGCGGGGCAGCTGCGGGCGGGCCTGGTGAGCCTTCCGCTCGTCGTCCTGCTCGCCAGCGGCCTGGGCTGGTGGCTCGCGGGGCGCATCGCCCGCCCCATCGGCCAGCTCTCCGACGCGGCCGACGCGCTCTCGTCGATGCGCTTTCCCGACCCGGTGCCCCCGCCGCCGGGCGGCGACGAACTCTCGCGCCTGGCGCGCAGCTTCAACCGGATGGTCTACGCGGTGCGCGAAGCGCTGGAGCGCGAGCGCGCCTTCACCCGCTACGCTTCGCACGAGCTGCGCACCCCGCTGGCCACGATGCAGGCGCAGCTCGAGGCCCTGGAAGCGGGGCTCACCCCTCAGGAGCGGGCGCTGCCGGAGGCGCGCAAGGCGATCGAGCGGATGCGCGGCATCCTGGAAGGGCTGCTGACGCTGAGCCGCGAGCCCCAGGTGACGCTCGAGCCCCTGCCCGCGGGCGCGGTGCTGCGCTCGCTGGTCGGGGGCCTGGGCGAGGCCGCACGGCGCGTGCGCCTCGACCTGCCCGACGAGGAGGTCTGGGTCGTGGGCGACGAAGAGCTCCTCAGGCGCGCCGTCGGCAACCTGATCGACAACGCGCTCAAGTACAGCGAGGGACCGGTGGAGGTCCGCCTGGCCGCCGAGGGGGGCGAGGCCGTCCTCAGCGTGCGCGACCACGGCGACGGCGTCGCCGAGGACCAGCTCGAGCGCCTGGCCGACCCCTTCGTGCGCTTTCACACCCGCGTCGCGGGCACCGGCCTGGGGCTTTCGCTTTCCAAGCAGGCGGCCCGTGCCATGCGCGGCCGCCTCGGCTTCGAGCCGGCGCGGCCGGGGCTCCGCGCCTGGCTGCGCCTGCCGCTCGTGGAGGACGCCGATGCCTAGGTGGATGCGCGCCCTCGCCGCCGCACTGTTGCTGGCGCGCCTGCTGCCCGGCGGGGCGCTGGCCGCCGGCGCGCCCGACGCGGCGGCCCCTGCGTACGCCGCCGACGCCGGGCCGCAGACGGACGCCGCGGGGCCCGTTCTGAACGACGATGACGACGACGGCGGCGACGACGGCGGTGGCGGCGGCCACGACGACGACGGATCCGACGACGGCCACGAAGACGGGTCGGGCAGCGACGACGGCCACGAAGACGACGGGCACGAGACCTACGACCGCCAGTACAGCTTCTACGGGCAGGTCCGCTGGTCGGGCGAGCGCACCATCGTGGGCAACCGCGAGCTCGTCGGAGACGACCCCTGGCTGCCCTACCTGGCGCCGGGCATGCGGCTCGAGGTCAAGGGCGAGGCCCAGGGCAGCCGCATCCTCGTCACCGAGATCGAGATCAAGTACCCGACGGCCTGGGCCTACTACCTGGGCCCGGCTCAGGTGATCGGCCTCGAGGGCGGCTGGATCCGCGCCTGGCTCTCGGGCTCGGCGGGGCGCGACCTCTTCAAGCTGCTGCCCGCGGCCGGCGAAACCACCCCGGTGCTGGTGGCCTGCTACGAACGCGGCAGCTGGCGTTCGGTGCCGCTCGGCCTGCGCCCCGACGCCCGCCCCCCCACCGACGGCTGGTGGCGGCTTTCCGGCCGCCTCAGCGGCTCCGGGGTCTCCTGGACGCTCGCCGGCCGGTTGCCGGGCGACTGCGACTGAGGCCGGGGCTTTACCCAAGCTTTACACGCCGCCTCCACAATGCCCGTGGAGGTGGATGAGATGAAAAAAACGACCTACATCCTCACGGCGGTACTCGGACTCACGGCGCTGGCTCTGGTCTTCGCGCAGGGCATGATGGGCGGCTACGGCTACCCGCAGGGTTCGGGCTACGGCTACGGCAGCGGCGGTTACGGCATGATGGGCGGTTACGGCGACGCCTCGCCCTGGGGCGGACCCGGCTACGGCATGGGCATGGGCATGGGGGGCTACGGCATGGGCGGCATGATGATGGGCGGCGTCTACCTGCCCGACGCACGCCCGCTGGCCGAGGACGAAGCCAAGGCGCGGCTGCAGTCCTTCGTGGACCGCTTCGCCCCGGGGGCGCAGGTCCGCGACCTCATGGCCTTCTCGCAGAACTACTACGCCCAGATCGTGGACAAGGACGGCCGCGGCCTGGGTGAGGTGCTGGTCGACCGCTACACCGGCGCGGTCTACCCCGAACCCGGCCCCAACATGATGTGGAACCGCGGGCCCGCGGGCTGGGGCGTGCCGGCGCGCTACGACCTGGAGGCCGCGAAGCAGCTGGCCGAGAACTTCCTGGACGGCTTCCTGCCGGGCGCGCGGATCATGGAGGAGCAGGCCTTCTCGGGCTACTACACCTTCGACTTCGGCCGCGACGGCATCGAGGGCATGCTCTCGATCAACGCCTACACGGGCGAGGTCTGGGTGCACAGCTGGCACGGCCCCTTCCTCGGGGAAGACGAGTAGCCTTGCGAAACGGCCCCAAGCGCTCGACCGTTCAACCCCACCCCGGGAGGGGTGGGTGTATACTTACCGGGAGGGGTGAGGCATGAGTGAACGAAGCGTAACCATTGGCATCGAGGGCATGACCTGCGCGAGTTGCGTGACCCGCGTGGAAAAGGCCCTGGCGCAGCAGCCCGGCGTCCGCAAGGCCAGCGTCAACCTGGCCACCGAGAAGGCGACCCTGGTCCTGGAGCCGGAGGCCGAGCTCGAGCCCCTACTCGAGGCGGTCCGCGAGGCGGGGTACACCCCGCGCGTGGAAACCGCGACGATCGGCATCGAGGGCATGACCTGCGCGAGCTGCGTCTCGCGCGTGGAGCGCGCCCTTTCGAAACTCGACGGCGTGCTCGAGGCCACGGTCAACCTGGCCACCGAGAAGGCCACCGTGCGCTACCTGCCCGACACCGTCACCCTCGCGCGCATCGAGGCCGAGATCCGCGAAGCAGGGTACACCCCGGTGAGCCATGAGGAGGACGAGGCGGCCCCGACCACGGACGCGACCCTGGCCGGTTTCGTGCGCGACCTGCGGCTGGCCACGCTGCTGACCGTTCCGCTGGTCATCATCAGCATGGGCCCCTTCGTCGTGCCCGCCTTGGGCGACTGGATGGAGGCGCTCGCACCCAAGCAGCTCTGGCGCTGGCTGGAGTTCGTGCTGGCGACGCCGGTCATCTTCTACGCCGGCCGGCGCTTCTTCCGCGGCGGCGTCGCCGAGCTGCGCCACAAGAGCCCGGGCATGAACACCCTGGTGATGTTCGGCACCTCGGCGGCCTACCTCTACTCGGTGCTGGCGCTGATCGCCCCGGGGTTGTTCCCCGAGGGCACGGCGCACACCTACTTTGAAGCCGCGGGCGTGATCGTCACGCTGATCCTCCTGGGCAAGTACCTGGAGGCCGTGGCCAAGGGGCGCACCTCGGAGGCCATCCGCAAACTGATGGAGCTGGGAGCCAAGAAGGCCCGGGTGGTGCGCGACGGGCAGGAGATCGAGCTGCCCATCGAGGCCGTGGTGCCCGGCGACCTGATCCGGGTGCGCCCGGGCGAGCGCATCCCCACCGACGGCGAGGTCGTCGAGGGTGAGGGGTACGTGGACGAGTCGATGCTCACCGGCGAGCCGGTGCCGGTGCTCAAGCGCGCCGGCGACGCGGTGGTGGGCGGTACGGTCAACCAGAACGGCAGCCTGCTCTTCCGGGCGACGCGGGTCGGCGCGGACACCGTGCTCTCGCAGATCATCCGTATGGTCGAGGAGGCCCAGCAGTCCAAGCCGCCGGTGCAGGAGCTGGCCGACCGCATCGCCGCGGTCTTCGTGCCCATCGTCCTCGTCGTCTCGGTCGTCACCTTCGCGGTCTGGATGTTGGTGGGGCCCGAACCCCGGCTCAACTACGCCTTCATCGCCTCGGTGAGCGTGCTGCTCATCGCCTGCCCCTGCGCCATGGGCCTGGCGACGCCCACGGCCATCATGGTCTCCAGCGGCCGCGGCGCCCAGATGGGCGTACTCTTCCGCAAGGGCGTGGCCATCGAGGGGCTCGCGCGCATCGGCACGGTGGTGCTCGACAAGACGGGGACGATCACCAAGGGCCGGCCCGAGCTGACCGACCTGCGGACCGCTCCGGGGTGGCGTGAGGACGACCTGCTCACCCTGGCGGCCGCGGTGGAGAGCCTGAGCGAACACCCCATCGCCCAGGCCGTTCGCGAGCGCGCCGAAGGGCTGACGCTGCCCGAGGCCAGCGACTTCGAGGCCGTCCCCGGATTCGGAGCCCGCGCCCGCGTCGCCGGGCGCGAGGTCGCCGTGGGTGCGGCCCGGTACATGGAGCGTCTGGGCCTGGACACCGCCCGCTTCGCGGCGGAGCAGGCCCGGCTCGAGGACGCCGGCCGCACCGTGATCTACGTGGCGACCGATGGCGAGATCGCCGGCCTGATCGCGGTCAGCGACCCGGTCAAGGAGGGCAGCCAGGAGGCCGTCGCGGCCCTGCGCCGCGAGGGGCTGCACGTGGTCATGCTGACCGGTGACTCGGAGCGCACCGCCCGCGCGGTGGCCCGGGAGGTCGGCATCGACGAGGTGATCAGCGAGGTGCTGCCCGCGGACAAGGCCCAGGTGGTGCGCGACCTGCAGGCGAAGGGGCAGCGCGTCGCCTTCGTGGGCGACGGGATCAACGACGCCCCGGCGCTCGCAGGGGCCGACGTGGGCGTGGCCATCGGCACCGGCACCGACATCGCGGTCGAGGCCGGCGACGTGGTGCTGATGCAGGGCGACCTGCGCGCCGTGGTGCGCGCCCGGGCGCTGGCCAAGAAGACGCTGTCCACGATCTACTGGAACTTCTTCTGGGCCTTCGGCTACAACACCGCCCTGATCCCGGTCGCCGCGGGGGTCTTCTACCCCTTCACCGGCCTGCTCCTGCAGCCGGCGCTGGCCGCGGGCGCGATGAGCCTCTCGAGCATCCTGGTGCTCACGAACTCGCTGCGCCTCCGTTACTTCCAGCCGCCGCAGTTCGCGGACGAGGCGGCCCCCGCGGCCCCCACGCCGCGCGCCGCGGCCACCGGGGCCCGGGTGCTGCTCTACACCAGCCCCGGCTGCCCCGACTGTGCGGCGGTGAAGGCCTGGCTAGAGGCGCGCGGCGTGGCCTACGAGGAGCGGGACCTGAGCCGCCCCGAGGTCGCCGACGAGGCCGTACGCAACTACGGGGTGCGCGTGGCCCCGATCACCGTGATCGACGGCCAGGCCCACTGGGGCACCTTCGCCGAGCAGCGGCGGGTGCTCGAGCAACGCCTGGGCGCCGGCGTGCCCGCCGAAGCGGCCAGTTGAACGCGGCCCCAACCAAGAAAAAGCAGGCCCGCGGGCCTGCTTTTTCGCGTACGGTCTTTATACGCGGACTTTTTCCTTCAGCGCCTTGCCGGGTTTGAAGGCCGGGTACTTGGAGGCGGGGATCTTGATCTTCTCGGTGGTGCCGGGCTTCACGCCGGTGCGGGCCTTGCGCTTGCGCACCTCGAAGGTCCCGAAGCCGGTGAGCTGCACCTTGTAGTCGCGGTCGAGGAAGGTGGCGATCTCGTCGAGGAAGGTATCGATGCAGGCCTTCGCGTCCTTCTTCTTCAGCCCGGTGATCTCGGCGACGTGGTTGACCAGATCCGATTTCGTAACCGTCTTCTTCTTGTTTGCCATACGTACACCTCCTTGAATATTGCTTTCCTTACGGACTATACCACGCCTCGCCCCCAAAATTCAAGCCTGGTCCGCGTTTTCTGGCGTTTCTTGCTGTAAGGTTGTTTTTTTCAAGTATCCTTCCGGTAAGTAATCCTTGGGCAGCAACCGGGCCACCGCGGCCTCAATTTGGCGCGTCGCCGCTTCCAGGTGGGCCTTGTCGAGCCGGCCCTCGGCCCCGCCCAGATCGATGGGATCGCCGATGACGACGCGTATCCTGCCCCCCAGGCGCGGCCTGCGCCCCGGAGGCCAGACCTCGCGGGTGCCGACGATGGCCACCGGCAGGACACGGGCTCCGGTGCGCAGCGCAATCGCCGCGGCGCCCGTCTTGAAGGGTTCCAGGTGGCCGCTGCGGCTGCGCCGGCCTTCAGGAAAGATTCCGAACGCCATGCCGGCGCGCAGCGCCCGGATGGCGGCCTTGACGGCCGCCAGGTCGCCGGAGCCGCGTTCCACCGGGATGGCGTAGAGCTTGCGCAGCAGCCAGCCCAGACCGGGGATGCGGAAGAGGTCGCCGCGGGCGATGAAGGCGATGGGGCGGGGCAGGACCACCCCGATCACCAGCGGATCGATGAAGGAGTGGTGGTTGGCGGCGATGACGACGGGCCCCTCGGGGGGGACGCGGTCCGCCCCTTCCACCTCGATGCGGTAGAGGAGGCGCAGCAAGCCGCGCACGATCCGTTTGACCGTGCGGTAGACGAGGTTCGGACGCGACCGGGCCACAATTCGTTTTACCCGATATCCTGGCGGCCGACCAGGCCCAGCCGCCGCGCCCGGCCCGCCCAGAGGTGGGCCTGGCGCAGGGGCTCGGGCAGCTTCGTCTTTCGCGGCAGGGCGAGCACGGCCGCGAGTGCCTCGTTCATGCCGATGCGGTGCCCCGGGGAGACGTAGACGGGCTTCACCCGCGTCCGGGTGCGCACCACCCAGCCCACCTGCCGCCCCCGGACGCAGGGGGTGCCGACGGGGGCGTTCTCGGCGCAGAGCGGCACGGCGGCGCCGGCTTCCTCGGCGAGGGCGCCCACGGGCTCGCCGAAGAGGCGGCTCTTGGCGACGCCCAGGCTGGAGAGCCCGGTGTGCACCCCCAGATGGGCGGCGATGCCCAGGCCGCGGGGGTGGGCGATGCCCTGGCCGTCCACCAGCAGCGCGTCCGGCTCGGCCCCCAGAGCCTCGAGCGCGGCCAGGTAGACCGGCGCCTCGCGGAAGGAGAGGTAGCCGGGCACGTAGGGGAAGACCTCGTCCGCCGCTACGCGGGCGACCCCGACGGCCAGCACCCGCCCGGCCGCCACGTCCCACAGCACCGCCGCGGCCACCAGGGGGCCGCCCCGGCGGATCGAGGCGTCGAGCGCGGCCAGCCGCCGCACCCCCGCCCAGCTCCCGGCGAGTTCGACGCGGGCGGTCAGCTCCCGTTGCAATGCGCCCGCCGCCGCGAGGTCCACAGGGCGGGGAAAGGGCGGCGGTTTCACGCCTCTTCGCGCAACCGCGCCAGCACCTCGGCGTCGGCGGGGTTGCGGCCGTAGAGGATGGCCAGGTAGTACGAAGCCCAGGCGACGAAGTACCAGGCGGCCATCATCTCGGGGATCAGCCCCTCGGCCGGGGGTTCGGGAAGCTCGAGCACGGTGTCCACTCGCGTTTCCAGGATCTCGACGGCCAGGCGGGTGCGCTCGTCCTCGCCCACCACCACCGCGGCCAGCGGGTCGCCCTGCTCGTGCCGCGCCTCCAGCGCGGTGATGAAGAACTCGAGGCTTCCCGGCGGCGGGGCGATGGAGAGGCTGCCGGCGATGCGGGCGAAGGTCTGCTGCAGCGCGGCCGCCAGCCCGCGGTAGCGCTCGGAGACCACCCAGACGGGGATGCGTTCGATCAGGTTCCAGGCGAAGAACTTGGCGGGGTTGTCCTCGGTGGGCACCTCGGGCGCCAGCCCCGCGGCCAGCGCTTCGAGGGCGCGATCCACACGGGTTCCCGCCTCGGCCTCGCCCGTGGCCTCCTGCAGGAAGCGCAGGTAGCGGTAAGGGCTGAGCGGGTGGGGCTCCACCGGCACGTCCACCGCGTCGCCGAAGCCCACGCGCACCACCCGCGCGCCGCTGGCCTCGGCCGCGGCCACCGCACCGGCGGCCGCCCCCAGGTCGAGCCCGCCCTGCAGCACGAACTGGGTGCCGCCCTCGGTCATCAGCCGGGGGATCCAGAGGTGGGCCAGCTCCGCGGGCCACCAGGCCTCCCCGAAGCCGACCACCCCGTAGGGGGCGGGGTAGGCCTCGCGGGGGGCGGGGAAGCTGCCCACCAACCCGGTGAGGTCCCGGTGCAGCTGCCGTTCGTCGACCTTGTAGTCCTCGTGGGCGTCGAGGTTGCGCATAGGTTCAGCCTAGCAGGTGAAGCCGGGGCGTGGATTCCTCTAACCCTTGACGCCTTTGAGAATCCAGAGCCCCTTGCCGGTCGTGAAGGCGAGCGGGCCAACATGACAGATGCGCAGGAGGAGGTCGAAGCGCCGGCCTTCCCGGTAAATGCCGAGGCCGGGATGGCAAGGAGCCTCAACGCGGCGACCCCCAGGCCCTTCAGGAGCCTGGTTGCGGACCGAGCATGAGCCAATCCAACGGCCCACGCCGCACGGGCGCTGCGGGGGGGTGCGCTCAAAGATGGGGTCGGGCAAAAGCGGCATCGCGATGACCCAAGCCGCCACAACGGTTCTTCGAACCCCCGACTTGGGACATGCGTACGCGGCGACCCCACGGCCATGACCCTGGAAAGGGCTCATTTTCCTGGCATATAACGGTAACAGCATGCGGACCGGACGAAAGCCCCTCCTCTTGATTCTCGCCTTAGCACTCGCGACGGCGCTCTCTGGTTGCCTTGAGACCGAGGCCAAGCTGACCTGGCACCCCGACGGCTCGATCGACCTCAAGCTGCGGCTCGAGGGCGACGCGCTCTCGGGGCAGGGGGGGCGGATCGCCGAAGAGCTGCGTTTGGGCGGTTTTCGCGACGTGCGCCTCTCGGCCACCCGCCTCAGCGCGGTGCAGCCGCTCAAGCTGGCGGGCTGGGACCGGTTCAGCGGTTGGCTGCCGGGCCGCTTCGCCTACGCCGACCGCAGCGGCCTGGTCTTCTCGCGCACCAGCTGGGTCGTCTTCGAGGACTACGCCCTCGCCGGGACCCTCGACGTGGGCCGGATCGCCGAGCTGCCGTCGTTCGTGCGGGCGTTGGGACTGCCCTTCGTCTTTAAGGTCGAGGCCCCTTGGCCCGCCCTCAGCAGCAACGCCACCCGCGTGGAGGGGCGCACCTACGTTTGGCAGGCCCGACTGGGGCAGCCCTTCCCGGTGCGCATCGTCTACCGCCGCTGGTTCCCGGAGCGGGCCCTCGCGCTCGCCCTCGCCCTGGGCGCGCTCAGCCTAGTTCTTTGGCGTAGGTCACGACGGCGTCGGCGAGTTTGAACCCCAACCGTTCGTAGAGGGCGATGGCCGCCTTCTCGTGATCGTGGGCGCGTACCTTGAGCTCGCGGGCCCCGCCGTCGAAGGCGCGGTCCGCCGCCGCGGCCAGCAGCGCCCGCCCCACGCCGCGCCCCCGGGCCTCGGGAACGACGCCCAGGTAGGCGATCTCGGCGGTGTCGGGGGTCGTCTCCAGCTCCACCAGCCCCACCGGGCGGTCCCCTTCGAAGGCGTACCACAGGTGCACGTCGGGGCGCTGGAAGTGCTCGATCAGCTCGAGCGCCGACCAGCCCAGGCGCAGGCTCCAGGCGTCCTCGCTCCTGCGGTACAGCTCGCAGTAGACTTCCGGGTCCAGGTTCTCCACGCGCGCGATGCGCACCCCTTCGGGCGGGGGGTAGGCGAGGTCGCGCGGGGGCGTGGTGAAGAAGTAGGAGGTGTGCACCGGGGCGTAGCCCCACGTCTGCAGCGCCGCGCGCAGGCTTTGGTTGGCCTCGTGCGGGAAGGCGTAGAGGGTGTGCCAGCCGCGGGCCACCGCTTCGCGGTCGGCGCGTTCGAGGAGGGGCGCGGGGTCGGCGTCCTGCACCAGCGGCCCCTCGAGGGCGCCGCCCTGGCGGAAGGGGTAGAGCGCGGCGTAGCCGGCGAGCCGCTCGCCCAGCTCCAGGACCCACCCTTCGTCGGCGGCCCACCAGAGCTCGTCCTCGCTGCGGGCTTCGGGCGCGAGCACCCGCCGCGCGGGGTCGGCGTCCATCCAGCGCAGCAGCGCGAGCAGACCGCTCAGGTCTTCGGGGCGCACCGGCCGTACCATGGTTGCCTTGATTGTAGCACCGCGCTCAGCCGTTCAGGCGCGCCAGCACGCCGTCCGCACCGTAGAAGCGCAGCTCGGTGAGCTCGGCGTAGTTTTGCTCGAAGCGCAGGCCTTGCGCGAGCGGCAGGAAGGGGAGGGCCAGCTGGAGGGCGATGCGGTTGACGGTGCAGTTGCCCACGATCAGCACGGCCTCGCCGGGGTGGCGGTCGCGGAGCTCCTCGAGCAACGGCCGCGCGCGCCGGCGCACGTCCTCGAGGCTCTCGCCCCCCGGCGGGGCGAAGCCCGCCTCGTCGCGCTTCCAGCGCTCCACGAGCTCGGGCCAGCGCCGGCGCACCGTCGCGAAGTCCAGCCCCTCCCAGGTGCCCCAGGCGCGTTCGCGCAGCGCGGGCTCGAGGGTGTAGGGCGCTCCCAGCCGCTCGGCCAGGAGCCGCGCCGCCTCGGCTTCGGCACGGCTGTCGGGGGCGTAGACGTGCGCCGGGGCGTGTTCCGCCAGGCGCTCGGCCAGCGCCTCGAAGGCGCGCAACCCCTCGAGGGCGAGCGGGAGGCCCGGATGGCTGTAGAGCACGCCGTGCGGGTTCTCCACCGGCCCCGCACGCGTGAGCCAAAGCCGCGTCGGCGGCGGGGCGCCGTCCAGGAAGCGCGCCAGCATACCCATGGGGGCATTATCCCACGGCGTATAAAATGGGCGAATGGACCCCGCGGTCATCATCGTGAACCCCGCGGCCGGGCGCGGCCGGGTCGGGGGGCAGCTGGCGCGCATCCAGGCCTGGGTGCGCCGCTGGGCGCCCGAGGCGCCCGTCTGGGTCACCGAAGGCCCGGGCCACGCCAGCGAGCTGACCCGACGGGCCCCGCCGGACGCGCGGGTGGTGGCCGTGGGCGGCGACGGCACCGCCCACGAGGTGGTGCGGGCCCTGGGCCCTGGCCAGGTGCTGGGGCTGGTGCCCGTGGGTTCGGGCAACGACATCGCGCGCATGGCGGGGCTGCGCCGCGTCGGGCTCGAGCGGGCCCTGGCCACCGCGCTCTGGGGCGGGATCGTGCGGTACGACCGCGGGGTCGTCGACGGGGAACCCTTCGCCTCCAGCGCCACCGCCGGACTCGACGCCGCGGTGGCGCGCCGCGCCTTCGCCGCGCCCCGCTACCTGCGGGGCCTGCCGCGCTACCTCTGGGCGCTGGCCGCGGAGCTGCGCGGGCTGGCGCTGCCCGAGGTGCGCGTCGAGGTCGACCGCGAGGAGGTCTACGCGGGCCCGATGCTGCTCGCCGCGGTGATGAACAGCGCCACCTACGGCGGGGGCTTTCCTATCGCCCCGATGGCGCGGCCCGACGACGGGCGGCTCGAGCTCGTCTGGGCGGGCGCCTTCACCCGCCTGGGGGTGCTGGGCATCCTGCCGCGGCTGCTCGCGGGGCGCCACCTCGGCCACCCCCGGATCGGCCACCGCTCCGGGGTGCGCTTTCGCTTGCGCTTCGACCGGCCGGTGCCGATCCAAGCGGACGGCGAGGTCCTTCCGGAACGGTCGGACTTCGAGGTCGTGCTCGAGCCCGCGGCCCTGCCGATCGCCGCCGACCCCGGCGCCCGCGAGGGCACGCCGGCGCGGGAGGAGGCGCGGCCGGTCACGGCCATGCCCGAACCCACCGTCTAGCCGGCGCGGTACAGCTCCAGGTAGCGGTCGACGACGGCCCCGGGGTCGAAGCGGCGGCGGGCGTCGGCGCGCGCGGCCCGGCGCATCGCGGCGAGGCGGTCGGGGTTGGCCAGCAGCTCGGCGCTGACCCGCGCCTGACCGTAGACGTCCCCCAGCTCGACGAGCCGGCCGGTCTCGCCGTCGCGCACGACCTCGCTGAGGCCGCCCACGCGCGCGGCCACCACGGGCACCCCCGACGCCAGCGCCTCGAGCGCCGCCAGACCGAAGGACTCCTCCTGGGAGTGCAGCCAGAACAGGTCGGCCGCCCCGATCACCTCCTCGGGGTGGGGCGTGGGCGGGAGGAAGCGGACGCGCTCGCGCACGCCCAGCTCGCGCGCCACCCGGGCGGCCTCCGGTCGCTCGGGCCCCTCGCCGAGAAAGACCAGCCGCGCCCGCACCCCGCGCCGCAGCAGGTGGGCGAAGGCGCGCACCAGGTCGGGGGTGCGCTTGATGGGGCGGAAGTTGGAGGCGTGCACGATCATGGCCTCCCCGGCCTCCACGTAGCGCGCCTTGCGGTCGGGGCGGGGGCGAAAGCGGTCGGCGTCGACGAAGTTGGGCACGACCTCGGCCGTGACCCCGAAGACGACGCGCGCCTGTTCGGCGAGCGAGCGCGAGACCGCGGTGACCCGCCCGCGGGCCAGCGCCCGCGCGGTCACCTCGCGAAAGGCGGGGTCGAGGCCCAGCTGGTTCACGTCGGTGCCGTGCAGCGTGTGCAGTACCGGCAGGTCGAGCTCCGCCAGACGGGCGCTGGCGGCGTGGGGGACGGCGTAGTGGGTGTGCACGACCTCGAGGGCGTGCTCGCGCGCGGCCGTGCGCAGCGCCCCAGCCGCGGCCAGGCCGTAGAGCGAGCCCGGAAGCACGGCGTGGTCCGGGGCGCGCACCGGGACGAAGCGCACGCCGCTCGCCGCGTCGAGGCGGAAAGGGCGGCGGCTGGAGACGAGCACGACGACGTGCCCGCGCGCGGCCAGGCCCATGGCCAGTTCCGCGGCGACCGTACCGCTGCCGCCGAGGCCGCCGTAGGCGAGCAGTCCGATGCGCATCGCCCCCAGTCTACCCAGCCCGCGGCGGGGGCGGACGACCGTTGCCGCGGGGGGCGGCGCGGGTGCAGACTGAGGGCAATGGAAAGCTCTTTGACGGGGCTGGCCCTGGCCACGCTGGTCGGGTTCGCGGTAGGGCTCGAACGCGAACGCGCCAAGCGCGAGCGCGAGACGGGGGCGCTGGGCGGCGTGCGCACCTTCGCGTTGATCGGTCTGCTGGGGGGGCTCGTGGGGGTGCTGGGTTCCGGCGCGCTGGCGCTGACCGGATTTCTGGTGGTGGGGGCGCTGGCGCTGTGGTCGCTGACCCGCGCCCCCGGGGCCACCAGCGAGGTGGCGGCGCTCGTCGTCTACCTGCTGGGCCTGCTCGCGGGCGAAGGGCAGGCGACCGCGGCCCTTTTCGGGGGGTTGGTGACGCTGGGCCTGCTCACCTACCGCGAGCGCCTGCACCGCTGGTCGGCGCAGATCGGCGAGGAGACCCTCGAGGCGGCGGTGCTGCTGGCTCTGCTGTGGGGCGTGGTCTGGCCGCTGCTGCCCGAGGGGGGCTACGGTCCGGGCGGGGTGCTGCGGCCGCGCGAGGTGTGGCTGATGGTGCTGCTCGTCGCCGCGGCGAACTTCGCAGGGTTCGTGCTCACGCGCCTGTGGCGCGAGCGCGGCCTCTACGCCGCGGCGCTCGCCGGGGGGCTGGTCTCCTCGACCGCGGTGACCGTGTCCATGGCGGCCCGGGCGCGCGAGCACCCGGCGTCGTGGCGCACCTGGGCCGTCGCCGCGGGGCTGGCGACGGTGCTGATGTACCTGCGCGTGCTCGTCTGGGTGGCGCTGTTCGCGCCGGCGTTGCTCGAGGCGCTGGCCCCGGCGCTGGCCCTGTGGGCGCTGGTCAACCTGGCCGCCTGCCTCCTGCTGGCGCGCGGCGCCGGGGGCGGCGGCGGCTTCGAGCTGAAGAATCCGCTGGGCCTGGGCGCGGCGCTGCTCTTCGGGGGGCTGTACGCCCTGATCAAGCTGGCGGCCTACGCCGCCGGGATCTGGCTGGGCGCCGCCGGGGTCTACGCGGTGGCCGCGCTCTCGGGGCTGCAGGACCTGGACGCCATCACCCTGAGCATGGCGCGCCTCTTCACCCAGGGCGGGCTCGAGGCGGGGCTGGCGGTGCGGGCGATCCTGCTCGCCACCCTGGTCAACAACGCCGTCAAGGCGACGCTGGGCTACCTGGGGCACCCGCGGATGGGCTTCGCGCTGGCGCTGGCGCTCCTCCCCGGCGCCCTCGCCGCCTGGGCGTGGATGGCCTGCTGCGCCTGACGCGGCCGTCGGCGCCGGTTCGACCCGCCTGCGGCCCTGGGGTACAATCGGGGACGTGAAGGCCTTCAAGCCCCACCTGCTCGCCCTGCCCGACTACCCCTACACCGCCCGGCAGGCCCTGATCAAGCTGGACCAGAACGAGAGTCCCTACGGCCTGCCGCCCGAGCTGAAGGCCGAGCTGGCGGCGCGGCTCGAGGCCCTGCCCCTGAACCGTTACCCGGAGATGCACGCCGAGAGCCTGGCCGAGCGCATCGCCGACTTCGAAGGCTGGCCCGAGGCGGGGGTGGTGGTGGGGCCCGGCTCCAACACGATCATCACCGCCCTCGTCGCCGCCTCCCAACGCGTCCTGGACGTGCACCCCTCGTTCGCCCTCTACAAGCACGCCGCCGAGCTGCTCGGCACCCCCTACCGCGCCGTCCCCCTCGAGGAGGGGTTCGCGCTGCCCGTCGAGGCGCTGCTCGCGGCCCTGGCCGAGGAGGAGCCCCAGGGGGTGTTCTTCCTGCCCAACCCCCACACCCCCACCGGGCACTTCTTCATGCAGGACCGGGTCCAGGTCCTCTGCGAGGCCGCCGCCCAGCACGACTGGCTGATGATCCTCGACGAGGCCTACTACCAGTTCGCCCCCGCCGACCTCAAGCGGCAGGCCCTCGGCCAGCCGCACCTGGGGGTGCTGCGCACCTTCTCCAAGGCGTGGGGGCTGGCCGGGGCGCGCGCCGGCTACCTGCTCGCCTCCGAGGAGGTGGCCCGGGTGGTGCGCCACCTGCTGCCGCCCTTCGGCGTACCCGCGCCCACCGCGCTCGCCGTCGAGCTCGCCCTGGAGCACCCCGGCTACGTTACCGAGGCCGTGGAGAAGGTGCGGCGCGAACGCGAGCGCGTCTACCTGGAGCTGAAGGCCCACCCCACCTGGACGGCCTACCCCAGCCACACCAACTTCCTGCTCGTGCGCACGCCCGACGCCCAGGCCGCCTTCGAGGGGCTCCTGAAGCGGGGCATCCTGGTGCGGCGGCAGGACCACATTCCCGGCCTCGAAGGGACGATCCGGGTGACGATCGGCACCCCCGTCGAGAACGACGCCTTCCTGCAGGCGGCCTTCGAACTGGCCAAGGAGGAGAAGGAGATCGCGGATGCGGCAAGCGAAGATTGAACGGATCACGCGCGAGACCGAGGTGCGCCTGACGCTGGACCTCGACGGGCCCACGGGCGGGAAGATCGCCAGCGGCCTGCCCTTCCTCGACCACATGCTCGAGCAGCTCGTCCGCCACGGGCGTTTCCGGCTCGACCTCGACGCCCGCGGCGACCTCGAGGTGGACGTGCACCACCTCGTCGAAGACGTCGGCATCGCCCTCGGCATGGCGCTGGAGCGCGCCCTCGGCGACCGCGTCGGTCTCGAGCGTTACGCCAGCGCCTTCGCCCCCATGGACGAGACGCTGGTGCACGTCGTGCTCGACTTCTCGGGCCGCCCTTACCTGGCCTTCGCGCCCGAGTCGGCGGGCGTCGAGGGCGCGGCCGGCGGGGTCAACGTCTACCACCTGCGCGAGTTCCTGCGCGGGCTGGTCAACCACGCCGGGCTCACCCTGCACCTGCGCGTGCTCGCCGGGCGCGAGGCGCACCACGTCATCGAGGCTTCCTTCAAGGCCCTGGCGCGCGCGCTCCACGCGGCCACGCGCGTGACCCGCGACGACCTGCCCAGCAGCAAGGGCGTGCTCTAGCCGGCCGGTTTATGCGCACCCTGGTCATCGACTACGGATCTGGAAACCTGCGCAGCGCCGCCAAGGCGCTGGAGGCCGCGGGCTACGACGTGCGCGTCGGCGACGACCCCCGCGACGCCGCTGCCGCCGAGCTGCTGGTGCTCCCGGGGCAGGGGCACTTCGCCCAGGTCGCCGGCAACTTCCGGGCTTCGGGTTTCGAGGCGGCGGTGCGCGAACACCTCGCCGCCGGCCGGCCCTTCCTGGGCATCTGCGTAGGGTTGCAGCTCCTCTTCGAGGGGTCCGAGGAGGCCCCGGGCGTTCCCGGACTCGGCTTCGTTTCCGGCACCGTGCGCCGTTTCCGCGCGCGTAAGGTGCCCCACATGGGCTGGAACACGCTCGAGGTGGAGGAGGGACCCTTCGCGGACTTCGACGGCCGCCACTTCTACTTCGTCCACTCCTACTACGCGCCGGTCACCGAGGGCAGCGTCGGGCTCGCCCGCTACGAGGGGACGCCGTTCACCGCGCTCTACCTGAAGGGGAACGTGGTGGCGCCGCAGTTCCACCCCGAGAAGAGCAGCCGCGCCGGGCTGGCCTTCCTGCACGCCCTCAGGCGCTACTTCGAGGAAGCCGCGAGCTCCAGGTCCTCGGGTCTCACCAGGTAGCCCTGGGCGCCCACGTGGGTGGCCACCAGCGCCCCGGCGACGTTGGCGCGGCGGGCGGCCTCGAGCAGGTCGCGCCCCTCCATCACCGTCGCGGCGAAGGCCGCGGTGTAGGCGTCGCCGGCTCCGGTGGAGTCGATGACGTCGTCCACCACGTGGGGTTCCACGAGGGCTTCGGTTTCCGGGGTGACGACCATCGACCCCAGGGCCCCCAGCTTGACGACGGCGCGCTCGATGCCGTAGGCGCGCAGCCGCTGCACGCCGCCGCTGATCGAGGCCTCGCCGGTGAGCGCCGCGAGTTCGTGCTGGTTCATGAGCAGGTAGTCCACGCCCCTGAGGTCTTCGAGCAGGTGCTCGCCCGCGGCGCGGATGGCTCCGGTGCCCAGGTCCGCGAAGATGGGAAGCCGCCGTTTCGTCGCGGCGGCCAGCACCTTGAGGGTGTATTCGCGGCTGGGGCCGCCCGCCAGCGCGTAGGCGGAGACCACCACTGCGTCCACCTGGTCGAGGGCGCGCGCCTTGAAGGCGGCGGCGTCGAGGTGGCGGCTGGCGCTGGCGCTCGAGACCATGGTGCGCTCGCCGCCGGCGATGACGAAGACGAGGATGCTCGAGGTCGGCCGCTCCTCGTCCTCCTGGAGATGGCTCAGGTCCACGCCGACCCGTTTGAGGTTCACCAGTGCGGCTTCGCGAAAGGGGCCCGTCCCCACGCGTGCGGCCAGCGCAACCTTGTGGCCCAGGCTCGCCAGGTTGGCGGCCACGGTGGCCGCGGCGCCCCCCGGCTTGATCAGCGCCCGCTGGGCGGGCGTTTCCTCTCCGGGGCCGGGCATCGCGTCCACGAAATACATTAGGTCTACCGAGACGTCCCCGATCACAAAGAACCGCATCGTGCCTCCTCAGGCGGATTGTTTTATACCATAGTACATCCTGCGCTTCCTGGAACGTCCCGCGCGTACGGTCTTTGGTCCCGGTCCGGGTGCTTAAGCTGGAGGGGAAGGATCGAGCGGGCCATCGACGTACCGCCAAGGCTTAGGCTGAGCCCCTAGGTTAAATGTCCCTATATGGCCCCCCGACCTCATGGCATCGTCAGGGTGGAACACTTGACACCAAGGGAGGCAAGGGTATGGAATCGTCGAAGCCGAAGAAGAAACACGAAGCCCTCTCCACCGACCGACGCAGCCTGCTCAAGGCCGCGGCGGCCA
The DNA here is from genome assembly GCF_000183745.1 of Oceanithermus profundus DSM 14977. Lineage (NCBI taxonomy): Bacteria > Thermotogati > Deinococcota > Deinococci > Thermales > Thermaceae > Oceanithermus > Oceanithermus profundus. The sequence continues at coordinate 580,962 of NC_014761.1, forward strand.
GTGCCGCGGCCGCGGCTGCGGGGCTCTCGGTCGCGCAGGGAGGAACGAACGAGGCCGAGAAGGACTGGCGCTGGGACAAGGCCGTCTGCCGCTTCTGCGGGACCGGCTGCGGGGTCATGGTGGCCACCAAGAACGACCGCATCGTTGCGGTTAAGGGGGACCCGCTGGCCCCGGTGAACCGCGGCCTGAACTGCATCAAGGGCTACTTCCTGGCGAAGATCATGTACGGCAAGGACCGCCTCACCCGCCCCCTGCTGCGCGTCAACAGTAAGGGCGAGTTCGACAAGAAGGGCGAGTTCAAGCCGGTCTCCTGGAAGAAGGCCTTCGAGGTCATGGCCGATCAATTCAAGAAGGCCTACGGCGAGTTGGGCCCCACCGGGATCGCCTTCTTCGGTTCGGGCCAGTACACCATCCAGGAGGGCTTCGCCGCCAGCAAGCTCATCAAGGCGGGGTTCCGTTCCAACAACATCGACCCCAACGCCCGCCACTGCATGGCCAGCGCCGTCGCCGCCTTCATCCAGACCTTCGGCATCGACGAGCCCGCCGGCTGCTACGACGACATCGAGCTCACCGACAGCTTCGTGCTCTGGGGTTCGAACATGGCGGAGAACCACCCGGTCCTCTGGGCGCGGGTGATCGACCGCAAGCTGTCGGCGCCCGACCGGGTCAAGGTCGCCGTGCTCTCGACCTACCAGCACATGAACGCCGACATGGCGGACCTGGCCATCATCTTCAAGCCCCACACCGACCTGGCCATCCAGAACTACATCCTGCGCGAGATCCTCTACAACCACCCCGACGCCATCGACCGCGACTTCGTCGACAAGTACACCACCTACGCCACCGGCTACGTCGACATCGGCTACGGCATGCGCTCGGATCCGAACCACCCGAAGTACTCGGACAAAGAGCGCGAGACGATGCAGAAGGAGCTGGCCAAGACGGTCTCCGAGGCCGAGGCCAAGGCGCTCGCCTTCCTGGGGCTGAAGCCGGGCGACAAGCTGGAGATGAAGCACCGCGCCGCTGCGGGCGCGCACTGGCAGATCGCCTTCGAAGACCTCAAGAAGGCACTCGAGCCCTACACCCTCGACTTCGTCGCCGAGCTGGCCAAGGGCGACCCCGACGAGCCGCTCGAGAGCTTCAAGAAGAAGCTCCAGGAGCTCGTGCAGATCTTCGTCGAGCAGGGCCGCAAGGTGGTCAGCTTCTGGACGATGGGCTTCAACCAGCACACCCGCGGCACCTGGGTCAACGAGCAGGTCTACGCCATCCACCTGCTCCTCGGCAAGCACGCCAAGCCGGGCTCGGGCGCCTTCAGCCTCACCGGCCAGCCCTCCGCCTGCGGCACCGCGCGTGAGGTCGGCACCTTCGCCCACCGCCTGCCCTCGGACATGGTCGTGGCCAACCCCAAGCACCGCGAGATCGCCGAAAAGATCTGGCGCGTTCCCGAGGGGACGATCAACCCCAAGGTGGGGGCCAACTTCGTGCAGATCATGCGCGACCTCGAGGACGGCAAGATCAAGTGGGCCTGGGTGCACGTCAACAACCCCTGGCAGAACACCGCCAACGCCAACCACTGGGTCAAGGCCGCCCGCGAGATGGACAACTTCATCGTCGTCTCCGAGGTCTACCCGGGCATTTCGACCAAGGTGGCCGACCTGATCCTGCCCACGGCGATGATCTACGAGAAGTGGGGCGCCTACGGCAACTCCGAGCGCCGCACCCAGCACTGGCGTCAGCAGGTCACCCCGCCGGGCATGGCCATGCCCGACATCTGGCAGTACATGGAGTTCTCCAAGTTCTTCAAGCTGAAGGAGGTCTGGAAGGAGCACAAGCTGCCCGACGGCACCGTGCTCCCCGACGTGCTCGACAAGGCCAAGGCCATGGGGTACGACCCCGAGCAGACCCTCTTCGACGTCCTTTTCAACCACCCCGAGCTGCGCAAGTTCGCCTGGCCCGACCCCATCGGCGAAGGCTTCCTCAACACCGAGGCCGTGGGCGACGGCCGCGCCATCCAGGACGCCGAGGGCAAGCCTTTCAAGGGCTACGGCTTCTTCGTGCAGAAGGCGCTTTGGGAGGAGTACCGCCAGTTCACGCTGGGCACCGGGCACGACCTCGCCGACTTCGACACCTACCACCGCGTGCGCGGCCTCCGCTGGCCGGTGGTCGACGGCAAGGAGACCCCCTGGCGCTTCAACACCAAGTACGACCCCTTCGCGCGCAAGGCCAACCCCGGCGGCGAGTTCGCCTTCTACGGCAAGGCCAAGAAGAAGATCCCCAAGGGCAACCTCTTCGGGCCCGAGGCGGGCACCTCGGTCGACCTGACCAACCGCGCCAAGATCTTCTTCCGCCCCTACATGGATCCCCCCGAGATGCCCGACGACCGCTACCCCTTCTGGCTGGTCACGGGCCGCGTGCTCGAGCACTGGCACTCCGGCACGATGACGATGCGCGTGCCCGAGCTCTACCGCGCCGTGCCCGAGGCGCTCGTGTACATGAACCCCGAGGACGCCAAGAAGATCGGGGTGAAGGACGGGCAGTTCGTCTGGGTGGAGAGCCGCCGCGGCAAGGTCAAGGCGCGCGCCTCCACGCGCGGCCGCAACCGCCCGCCCAAGGGGCTGATCTTCGTGCCCTGGTTCGACGAGCGCGTGCTCATCAACAAGGTCACCAACGATCAGCGCTGCCCCATCTCCAAGCAAACCGACTACAAGAAGGCGGCGGTGAAGGTCTACCCCGCCTAGGGAGGTTAGGGTGCACGAGGTCGACAAAACCCGCCGCCGCATGATCTTCCGCACGCTGCAAGGGGTGACCCTTACCGCGGTGGGCGGCGCCTTCTGGGCGGGTTTCGTGCACGAGAACGCACAGGCGGACCTGGTGCTCAGGCCCCCCGGCGCCCTGCCCGAGGACGACTTCCTGGCGACCTGCATCCGTTGCGGCCTCTGCGTCAGCGACTGTCCCTACGACACGCTGCGGCTGGGGGCTTACGGCGACGACGTGCCCGTGGGCACGCCCTACTTCAAGCCGCGCGAGGTGCCCTGCTACCTCTGCGAGGACATCCCCTGCGCGGCGGCCTGCCCCACGGGCGCGCTCGACCTGCTGGGCCTCACCGACGAAGAGGGCGAGCTCGACGTCAGCCGTTCGCGCATGGGGGTGGCCGTCGTCGACTACAACAACTGCATCGCCGCGCGCGGCCTGCGCTGCGACGCCTGCGTGCGCGCCTGCCCTTACATCGGCGACGCCATCTTCGTCGACACCCGGCGCAACCCGCGCACGGGCAAGCACGCCATGCTGGTGCCCGTCGTCGACGCCGACTACTGCACCGGGTGCGGCCTGTGCGAGCACGCCTGCGTGACCGAGAAGGCCTCGATCCTCGTGCTGCCGCGCGACGTGGCGCTGGGCAAGGCCGGCGAACACTACGACCTGCCCGCACCCAACTTCACGCCGGAGGTGCCCGAGAATGAAATCTAGGCTGCGCTACGTCTACGACCACTACCGCTTCCTCATCCTGCGGCGTACGTTGCAGCTGGGCATCTTGCTGCTCTTCTTCGGCGCCAACGCCTGGGGCTGGAGCCTGCTCGTGGGCGACCTGAGCAGCTCGCGGATCCTGAACACGGTGCCGCTCGCCGATCCGCTGGCGGTGCTGCAGCTCCTGCTCGCGGGCGGCGCGCTCGCCGGCCAGGTGCTCGTGGGGGCGTTGATCGTGCTCGTGGCCTATGCGCTGATCGGCCGGGCGTTCTGTTCCTGGGTCTGTCCGGTGAACCTGATCACCGACCTGGCCGAGTGGGTGCGGAACCGCCTGGGCTTTCGCGAGCCGCCGCTGATGTACCTCAACCGCAACCTGCGCTACGTCGTGCTCGCGATGGTGCTGGTGCTGAGCCTGCTGCTCTCGCTGCCGGTCTTCGAGTTCGTGAGCCCGATCGCCGCGGCGTCGCGCGGCGTCGCCTTCGGCATGGGCATGGGGTGGGCGCTGCTGCTCGCGATCTTCCTCTTCGACCTCTTCGTGGTGCGCCACGGCTACTGCGGCCACATCTGCCCGCTGGGCGCGTTCTACAGCCTCACCTCGCGCTTCCGCAGGGTGCGCGTGCGCCACGAGAAGGACAGCTGCACCCTGTGCGGGCTTTGCTTCAACGCCTGCCCCGAACCCCACGTGCTGAACCTGATCGGCAAGCACGACGGCACGGTCAACAACCCCGAGTGCACCAACTGCTTCCGCTGCGTCGAGGTCTGCGACGACGACGCCCTGTTCGTGAGCCTGAGTGGAGGATGGTCAAAATGAAGGAAATGAAAGCGATGGTCTTGTTGTTGGGTCTTTTCGTGGTGGCGGTGCTGGCCTTCTTGGTCTACGACGCCACCGCCAAGAAAACCTCGCCCGCGCCGCCAGCGACGGCGACCGCCGTGGAGCAGCCGGCGTCCACGGCGAACGCGCCCGCGGAAGCGGCGACCCCGTCCGCCGAATCGACGGGGGCCGGCATCCGCAGCAGCGACCTGCTGACGTCGGGGAGCGAGGAGCTGCCGGTGCCCACCACCAACGCGCCGGCCCCGGGCAGCGCCGAGCGCCTGCCGCGCGCCTACGAGAACGCTCCCCCGCAGATCCCGCACTCCATCGAGGGCCTGGTGCCCATCACCCTGGGCAACAACGCCTGCCTGAGCTGCCACCTGCCGGGCGTCGCCGAGAACGTCGGGGCCACGCCGCTGCCGCCGACCCACATCAAGATGGACCTCTTCTCGGACAGCGAGGGCAAGAAGGTCCCCGTCGACCCTGCCCGCTACGCCTGCACCCAGTGCCACACGCCGCAGGCCGACGTGCAGCCCCCGGTGCCCAACGAGTTCCAGCCCGAGTTCCGCAACCCCGAGCTCAAGAACAAGTCCAACCTGGACCAGCAGTGGAACGAGGGGGTTCAGTAGCGTGAAGCGGCGCGCCTTCCTGGCCCGGCTCGCACCCAAGTCGGGGAGGCGCGTCCTCCCGCCCTACACCACGACGGAGACCGACTTTTCCCCCTGTCTGAACTGCAGCGGGCCCTGCGTAACGGCCTGTGAGGAGGAGACGGGCGTGCTCGTGCGCGACGCCGCGGGACGCCCGTTCCTCGACTTTCAACGGGCGGGCTGCACCTTCTGCCGCGCCTGCCTGGACGCCTGCCCGGAAGGGGTGCTGGAAGGGCCGGGGCGGTCGCCGCTGGCGCAGGTGTGGATCGAAACCGGCGCCTGCCTGGCCCACCGCGGGGTGGTCTGCGTGGCCTGCAAGCAGGCCTGCCCGGAAGACGCGGTAACCTTTGAGGGGATGATGCGGCCGCGGATCAACGAAGCCTGCACCGGATGCGGGTTGTGCGTGCCCGCCTGCCCCGTGGAGGCGGTGGCGTGGTCCGGATAGCCCTGCTGGTGCTGGGGACGGCGCTGGGCGGCCTGGGCCTGGCGGCGCAGCTGCACGCCGCCGTGAGCGCCTGGACGGCCGGACCGGACGCCGTCTACCTGGGGACCGAGGACGGCCGGGTGCTGCGCTACCTCCCCGAAACCGACGCCCTGGAGGAGGTGTGGCGGCTCGCGCCGGTCGAACGCGTGACCGGGACCGGGCAGCCCAAGCTCTACGCCTTGGACGTGCGGGACGGCGTGTTGCTGTGGGTGCGCGAGGGTTCGAGCGGCTTCCGGGTCGTCGAGCGCTTCCGCCCGGGCGAGCGGCCCCGGGTGGTCGTTTCCGAGGCGCTCGAGCTGCCGGTGGTGGCCGCCTGGTTCGACGATCCCGACGGCTACGTGCTCGTGCTCCTCGACGGCGAGGTCGTCTGGGTCGGCCCTACGGGCGAGGTGCGTCGCCGCGTGCAGGTCACGCGCAGCGCCGTGGGCGCCGCCGACAAGCACGGCCGCCGCCTGGCGATCGGCGACGAGGGCGGACTGGTGACCCTCGTGGACCTGGACTCGGGCCGGGTCGTGCTGCAGAGCGCTCAGCACCGCGACAAGGTGCTGTCGCTGGATTTGGGGGGGCGCTGGGTGCTCTCGGGCGGACGCGACCGCAAGGGCGCGGCCCTGGACCTCTCCGGCGGGGCCTCCCTGGCGCTGCGCGCCCGTTTCTTCGTCTACGCCGTCGCCCTCGACCCCGAAGAGCGGCTGGCGGCCTACACCTACGACGAGACCGGAACCCTGCGCGTCGTCGACCTGGTGGCGCGGCGCGAGCTGCTGCTCCGCGGCGGCTTCAACGGCGTGGACCGGCTGATGTTCTGGAACGAAGACTGCCTGATCCTCGCCAGCGAGCAAGGACGGGTGTGGTGCTGGAGGTGGCGAGAATGAACGTATCGGGACTGGTGGTGCGCGTGAACCCCGAGCGGTTCGCACAGGTTCTGGAAGTGCTGGAGGCCGCGCCGTGGGCCGAGGTTTACACCCACGACGGCGAGAGCAAGCTGGTCGTCGTGATCGAGGCCGAGGACACCGCGGCGGAGATGGCCGTCTACCGCACGATCGAGGGCGTGGAGGGCGTGCTCTCGGTGGAGCTTGCCTACAGCTACAGCGAGGAACTGGAAAACGCCCGCGACGAGCTGGAGGTCCAGGACGGGGTGCCCGAGGTGCTCTCGGACGAGGTCCCGGCCGACCGGGTGCGCTACGGCGGCGACGTGCGCACCCTGCTCAAGGAGCACCTGGAAAAGCTGCAGGACTGACGCCTCAAAGCCAGCGCAGGTCGCCGTTCGTCACGTCGTAGACGGCGCCTTCCAGCCGCAGCCGGCCGGCTGCGGCCTCCTGCGCCAGCAGCGGGGAAGCGGCCAGGAGGTCGCTCAGGACCCGCCGCACCTGCAGAGGGGCCGCCGCGTCGGCGTCGCCGACGTCGGGAGGAAGGCCGGCGCGCAGTTCGCGCACCAGCCGGGCCAGCTGTTCGGGCAGTCCGGCGCCGCCCTCGACGGCGGCCTTGAGGGCGCCGCACTGGGTGTGCCCCAGCACCACGACGAGCGGCACCCCGAGGCTGCCGACGGCGAACTCGAGGCTGGCGACCCCGGCCGCACCCGCCATCTGGCCGGCGCTGCGGACCACGAAGAGCTCGCCGAGGGGGGCGTCGAAGAGGGTCTCAGGGGCCACCCGGGCGTCGGCGCAGCCCACCACCGCGGCTACGGGGCGGTGCGCCCGCGGCAGCGACAGGGAGGCGGGCGCCGCGTCGCTGTGCAGCCGCTGCAGGAAGCGTCGGTGCCCTTCGCGCAGGCGGGCGAGGGCTTCGTCGGCGGAGAAGCGGTTCGTCGGCTCGGGCATCCTCCCCAGTTTAGCGCGTTCTAATTGGGAATCTTCTTATACTGACGGGGTGAAGGCCCTGCTCCCGGTCGCCGCCGTCTTCTGGCTCGTCGCGCTCGAACCGCGCCTCTGGCCCGGGGCGCTGGCGTACCTGCTGGCGTGGCTCCTGCTGGCGCGTTGGCAGGGGGAGCTCGTGTGGGGCGCTCCGCTCTTCGCCCTCTACCTGTTCTGGGGGCTCGAGCTCAGCCCCGAGGCCTTCGGCGACCTGACGTTGCGGCTGCAGCTCGCGGGGCGGCTGACCTCGGGGCTGCTGGTCTGGGCCTACGCCGCCGGCCTGGCGCAGCGCGGGAGCCGCTGGGCGGTGGTCCCGCTCTTCGCCTGGGCGTTCCTGCTGCGGCCCGAGGCGGGGGTGGTGGGCCTGGGTCTGGCCGCCTGGGCCTACTGGAACTTCTGGTACCTGCGCGCGCAGTACCTCGAGCGCGGCGCTGCCTTCAGGATCGCGCCGCGGGCGCTCGCCGCCGCGGTCCTGGCCGCCCTGGCCCTGGCCGCCCTGGCGGGCCTTTCGGGGTGGACGCCGCTCGCTGCGCCCCGCGCCGCCCCGCCCCCGGCGCCGCCCTGGGCGGCGCTGGAATCCCCGGCGCCCGAGCCGCCGCCGGCCGCGCCCGGCCTCGCGGGCGGCGCCGCCCGCGCCCCCGCGCCGGCGGCCGGCGCGGCGCTGCCCGGCTGGGTGGACGCGCTGAGCCGCTACGCCGCGGTGCTCGCGGCGGTGGCCTCGTTCCTGCTCCTGCTCGTCCTCGCCCGGATCGTCTGGATCCTGCTGCGTCCGGGCGGGCGGCGTTTCGGGTTCGCGCCCCGGATGCTCGTACTGGCCGCGCTGGTCCTGGTATCGCTGCTCTTCTGGATGGCCTGGTACGGCTTCCTCTACGGGGGCGAGGGCGTGGGCGCGGGCGCCTTCGCCCCGCGCCCCGTTCCCGTGACGGCCCCCGCCGTGTCCGGCGGGGCGGAGCCCGCGGAGCCGCCGCCCGCCGCGCCCCGCTGGCCGGGCCGGGTGCTGGGCGGGGCGCTGGCCCTGGGCACGCTCGCGCTCGCGGTGCTGATCGCGGGGCTCGCCTTCGTACTGTGGCGGCTCCTGCGGGGCCGCGCTTCCGAAGCGGCGGACGCGCCGGCGGGCGGCGCGGGCCCACGCCCGCGGACCGAGCGGCACGCGGGCCGGGTGCGGGCCGCTTACCGGACCTTCCTGCTCGCGATGCGCCCGCGCCTGCCGCGGCAGGCGAGCGAGACGCCGCACGAGTACGCGCACCGGATCGCCGTGCGCGAGCCGGCGCTGGCGGAGGCGGTCTGGGGGCTGACGCGGCTCTACGAACCGGTGCGTTACGGCGGGCTGGCCGACGAGGCCGAGGCGGCCGCGGCCGAGGCCTGGTTGCGGCGGATCGAGGCGGAGCTGGAGAAAGGGGAGGAAACGTGATCGAGACTTGGTACGCGCGGGTCGCGCAGAACGTCGAACGGGTGATGGTGGGGCAGGAGGAGGCGCTGCGGCTGATGCTGGCCGGCGTCCTGGCCGGGGGGCACGTGCTGCTCGAGGACGTTCCCGGGACCGGGAAGACCACGCTGGCGCGGGCGCTGGCGGTCAGTTTGGGCCTCGGCTTCAAACGGGTGCAGTTCACCCCCGACCTCCTCCCCAGCGACCTGACCGGGGTCAACGTCTGGCAGGACGGAGCCTTCCGCTTCGTGCCCGGCCCCGTCTTCACCCAGGTGCTGCTCGCCGACGAGATCAACCGCGCCACCCCCAAGACGCAGTCGGCGCTCTTGGAGGCGATGGCCGAGGGGCAGGTGACCGTCGACGGCGAGACCCGTCCGCTCGAGGCCCCCTTCTTCGTCGTCGCCACCCAGAACCCCATCGAGATGGACGGCACCTTCCCGCTCCCCGAGGCCCAGCTCGACCGCTTCCTGCTGCGGTTGCGGCTGGGTTACCCGGACGCCGAGGAGGAGGTGCGGATGCTCGAACGCCTGCGCGCGCGCCACCCCATCGAGGCGCTCGAGCCCGTTTCCGACGCGGCCGAGGTGCGCTCGATGCAGGAGGCGCTGGCGGGCTTGCGGATGGAGCCCGAGCTGGTCCGTTACGTCGTCGACTTGGTGCGCGCGACCCGCGTCGACCCCGACGTGGCCCTGGGGGCGAGCCCGCGCGCGGCGCTGGCGTTGCAGCGCACGGCGATGGCGCTGGCGGCGCTGGCGGGGCGGGACTACGTCCTTCCCGACGACGTCAAGCAGGCCGCCGGCCCGGTGCTCGCGCACCGGATCATCGTGCGGCCCGAGGTGCGCATCGAGGGGGTGACCGCGGCCGAGGTGATCGAGCGGGCCCTGAAGGCCGTGGCCGTTCCCGCCGAGGAGCTGGGTTGAGCCTCGCCCTGCTGCTGCTTGCGTTCGCCGCCGCGGCGCTCTGGGTGGCGCTGCCCGGCCTCGCCCCCGGCCGGCAGCGGGTGCGCACCGCCCGGCCCTACGGCGCGGCCGGCCGCGAGCGCCCGCTCGAGCTGGAGGTGGGCTTCGTCCTGCCCCTGCCGGCCTACTGGCGGGTCGAGTGGTCGCCCGCGACGCGGCTGGGTTTCCGCGGTCGGCAGGTCGCGGGCCTCGGCTGGGGGCGCGTGCGGCTGCGGCTCGAGGCCACCCTCCAGCCGCGGCGCCGCGGCGAGTACGAGCTTCCCGGCGCGCGCCTCTTCGTACGCGACTTCCTGGGGATCTACGAGCGCGAGGTGCGCCTCGAGGGTCCGCGGGAGCGCCTCTTCGTCTACCCCCGCATCTGGGAGCAGCTGCCGCCGCAGCTGGCGCTGACGCTGCTCGCCGAGGGGCCCGAGTCGCCCGAGCTCGGCCTCGAGGACGCGGGGCGCTACCGGGGCACGCGCGAGTACCGGCCGGGCGACGCGCTCCGGCGGATGCACTGGAAGGCGACGGCCCGCCAGGGCCGCCCGATGGTGCGCGAGTTCGCCTGGGTGCGCGCCACGGGCGTCTGGATCTACATCGACGTTCGCGGCGGCGAGGTCTACATCGACCACATGGCCGAGCTGGCCGCCAGCCTGGCCGTGCGGCTGATGGACCTGGGCCTCGCCGTGGGCCTGGCCTGGCCGGGGTTCGAACGCCCTCCCGCACGCGGCCTCGAGGCGCTGCGGGGGATGCTCGCCGCCCTGGCCCGGCTCGAGCCGGCGAGGGCGGGGGGCGCGCCGCCGCTGCCGCCGCCGGGGGTGAACCTGGTCGTGTTCACCCAGGACGCCCCGCCCGAGCTGATCGAGGGGGCCCTGGCGGCGCGGGCGCGGGCGGCGCGGGTGCACCTGCTCGCCTTCCCCGAAGGCTTCTTCCTGCGCCCGGGCGAGAAGGGCCGCCCCATCTGGGGCCGCACCGACGGCATGGCCCGCCTCCAGGAGCGGCGCGGTCTGCTCCACGCCGCAGGCGTCCACGTGCACGTCTTCCGCGGCGACGAGGCCGTGCGCTTCACGCGGGCGTGAAGGTTTCGTGACCCTTCGCCGCTAGGCTGGGCGCATGAAGGCAACCCCGAACCCCCTCCGCATGCCGCGTTTCTACCTGGCGCTGGCCGCGGCGACGCTCGCCGCCGGGATCCTGCAGTTCCGCCTCGGGCTGGCGGCCCCGCCCGAGCTGCTCTTCGCCTGGCTGGGCCACCTCCTGGGCGTGCCCTGGATCTTCAACCTGGTGCACGCGCTGCCCTGGGGGCTGGACGCCTACGCCAAGTACGCCCTGCTCGCCGCCAGCTACCTGATCGTCGCCGGCGTCGGCGCGCTGTTCGCGCTCTGGGCCGCGCAGCGCCCGTGGCCGCTGCGCCTGGCGGCGGCGCTGGGCCTGGCGCTCGCCGGCACCGGCGGGGTGCTGCTGCCCCTGGCCGGCGCGGGCTTCTTCGGCCTCGCGCCCGACAACTACGCCTACCCGCCGGGGCCCGCGCTGCTCGCCGCGGCGGGGCTTGCCGCGCTCTTCGCCCTGCTGCTCGGGGGTGCGGCGCCCCGGCCGGCCACCGACGCGGGCCGCCGCCGGAGCCTAAAGGGGCTGGCGCTGCTGGCCGCGGCCGCCGCCGGGCCCCTGCGGCTGGCGCGCGCCGCCGGCGACCTCTGGGGGCGGATCCGCGGGCTTTCCCCCGAGATCACCCCGACCGAGGACCACTACCAGGTTTCCAAGAACGTCGTGAACCCGCGTCTGCGCGCGGACCGCTGGCGCTTCGAGATCGGGGGGCTCGTCGAGACCCCGCTGACGCTCACCCTCGAGGACCTGAAGGCCCTGCCGGCGGTGGAGCGGCCCAGCACCCTGATCTGCATCTCCAACCCCGTCGGGGGCAGGCTCGTGGGCAACAGCGTCTGGACCGGGGTGCGCCTGCGCGACCTGCTCGAGCGCGCCGGGGTGCGCCCCGAGGCCACCGAGCTGGTGCTGCGCGCCGCCGACAACTACAGCGACTCCTTCCCGCTCGACGCCGCGCTCTACGAGGAGACGATCCTCGCCTACCTGCAAAACGGCGAACCGCTCACGCCCGACCACGGCTTCCCCGCGCGGCTGCTGGTGCCGGGCATCTACGGCATGAAGAACGTCAAGTGGCTCACCCGCATCGAGCTCGCCGGCGAGGACTACCGGGGCTACTGGCAGAAGCGCGGCTGGAGCGACCGCGCGGTGGTGCGCACGATGAGCCGCATCGACACCGGCGTGGCCACGCCCACCGGAGACGGCCGGGTGGCCATCGGCGGCGTCGCCTTCGCGGGGCGGCGGGGCGTCCGCGCCGTGGAGGTCTCCTTCGACGACGGCCGCAGCTGGCAAGCTGCGGAATTGAAACCCGGTTCCAGCCGCATCACCTGGACGCTTTGGCGCTACCTCTGGAAGGCCGAACCGGGGACGTACGCGGTAACCGTGCGGGCCGTCGACGGCGAGGGGCGCACCCAGGACCCGACCCCGAGGCCGCCGCTCCCCGACGGCGCGACGGGTTACCACCGGCGTAAGGTGCGCGTGGTCTGAGGCGCGGCTCACCTCCCCGTTCTATACTGCCGGGGAGGTGAAACCATGCGCATTGCGATCGCCGTTCTGCCCAACGCCACCGACACCTTCCCCGGCCCCTACGGCCATGCGCCTTTCTTTGCGATCTACGACCGCAAGGACGGGGCCTGGCAGCGCATCGAACTGCGCGACAACCCCTACAAGGCCCTCGAAGGCGGGGGCAAGCCCCGCCTGATGAAGCAACTTCTCGCCGACTGCGACCTCTGGGTGGGGGCCCAGTTCGGCCACGGACCCGGCCACGGGCACCACCACGGGCCCGGACACGAGCCGCCGGCGCACCGGCGCGAGGTGCCCCGGGGGTTGAGCGTGCGCGAGGTGCTGGCGCTGCTCGAGCAGGACGCCTAGCGGCAACCTTCCATTCGGCGTCCCCCTCGGAAGGGGCGGTTCGCGGCGGCGCGTGGCAGGGGGTGGCCGAGCAGCGAACGACCCCGGACCTCCGGCGGCTCTTGCAGGGCCAAAACCCCCAGCCAGACCTCCCCAAAGGGGGAGGTTTCAACTTCCCGTCTTCGACCCGTGCCTCAAACCCCGACCCCCGGCCGGGTCCTGGCCCCAACTTTCGCTGGGGGGACGGGGGAAGCCGAACGCGGCGACGGGGGTGGGGTGAACGAAGCGTTCGGACGCGGCGCCTAGCCGCGCCCGAGCGCCCGGCGCAGGAGCGCCGCGTCCTCGGCGAAGGCCAGCCGCAGCGCGGCCTCCTCGGGGTCGAAGAAGCCGGCGCCGGTGAGGCCCGGCTCGAGCCGCACCGGGCCCTCGCCCCGCATCCGGAACCAATGCACCTCGCGCGCCACGCCGCGGTCGTTGGTGTACCGGGTCACCCCCAAAGCGGCCTCCACCCGGGCCTCGACGCCGGCCTCCTCGCGCACCTCGCGCACGGCCGCGGCCTCGAGCGTCTCCCCCTCCTCCACGTGCCCTTTGGGGAAGACCCAGAACCCCATGCGGTCGCGGATCAGCAGCACCTCACCCGCGGCGTTGAAGACGAGGCCGCCGGCCCCGGGGACGGGTTCAGGCTTCGCCATAAGCTTCGCGCAGGGCCGCGAACACCTCTTCTTCGAGCCGGGGTCCGCCCGTGTAGCGCTCCTCCAGGTTCTCGCGCCCCAGCAGGGCCTTGAGCGCCGCTTCGACCGCCTCGCTCCACGTTCCGTCAATGGGTCCGGCGTAGAGCTCCAGGCGGGCCGCGGCGGCCTGGATCCAGCGGATCTCCTCGTCCGAGAGCGGCCGGGCGTTGCGGGCGGGGTTGAAGAGCAGCCGGTGGATGCCCAGGAGCCGCTCCAGCTCGGGCACCGGGTCGGGGTGGTCGTCGACCCGCAGGTCGATCCAGCGGTCGTTGAAGCCGCCGTAGCCCTTGCCCTCGCCCACCACCAACAGCGCCGCCGACTGGCGCCCGCGCTGGTCGCCGCCGGCGCGGTCGGCGGCCAGCAGGGCGGCCGTGAGCCGCTCGGGGAAGGGGAGGTCGGTGCGCTCGAGGAAGGTCGCCTCCAGCGCCTCCACCACCTCAGGGCCGGTGAGCAGGTTGCCCTGCGCGGCGTAGTTCTCGCCCGCGCGCCCGCCCGCCCAGGGGTGGCAGGCGTCGCCGGTGAAGGTGAAGGCCGCGCCGCCGGCGGAGACGATCCCGTACTGCCGCTGGGCGTGGCCGGGATCGGTTGCCGCGAAGATGCGGTGGGCGTCCTCGGGCGATCCCCCGAGTTCGAGGACCGCAAGGCCCCGGGGCCCGTAGCTGGTGTTGGCGTAGGACTGGGTGGCCACGGCGCCGACGCCGGCGCGGGCTGCAGGCACGACCGCGCCCACGGCCAGGAACTTGCTGGCGACGGCGACGCCGAGGTCGCCGGTCTCGGGGTCGCGGGCGACGAGGGAGAAGGTGCTGACCGGTTGCATGCCCGCATTCTACGCCGCGCCGCCGTGACGGTTTCGTGAGGGTTGGCGGCTAGGCTGGGGCCGGGAGGGAACCATGAAACGATGGACGACGGTGCTGGCCGCGGCCCTGGCGCTCGCGGCCGCGGCGCAGACGAACCCTACGGCAGCGGAGCTCTGGAGCTGGCTTCTCGACCAGAACTTCGCCGAACGCTGGCAGCACGTTCCCGGCGAGCCCGCGGGCAAGCACGCGGGCGGCCCACCTCACGGCGCGATTCAGCAGATCTTCGCGAACGACGTCGCCTTCGAGGCGCTCGCCCAGAAGCGCTTTCCGCTGCCCGACGGGGCGGTGATCGTCAAGGAGAACTACGACGCACAGGGGCGGCTCTACAACCTGGCGGTGATGCGCAAGGTGAAGGGGTACAACCCCGAGGGCGGCGACTGGTTCTGGGGCTACTTCACGCCCGAAGGCGGGGTGCTCTTCGAGGGGAAGCCGGCGCTCTGTGTCGGCTGCCACGCCCAGAAGAAGGCCTCGGACTGGATCTTCAGCGGTCAAGAATGAGGCCCGTGTCGCCTGCGATACATCCCGGACCGGCCGTCCCCCCTAGGCTCAGAGGCGGAGGGATCCAATGAAACGATGGTGGCTGGTGGTCATAGCGGCATTGACGTTGGGCGCGGCGGCGCAGATGGGCGGCACCGCCGAGGCGCTTTGGAAGTTCCTGCAGAGCCAGGGGTACACGCTGGGCTGGCACTACATCCCCGGCGAACCCACAGGCAAGTACCCCGGGGGCGCGCCCCACGGCGCGATCCTGCGCACCTTCACCAACGACATCGCCTTCGACGCACTCTCGGCGAAGACGTTCCCGCTGCCCGAGGGCGCGATCATCGTCAAAGAGAACTACACGCCGGGCGGCGAGCTCGCGGCGGTCACGGTGATGCAGAAGATCGCCGGCTTCAACCCCGAGGGCGGCGACTGGTTCTGGGCCAAGTACGCGCCCGACGGGGCCGTCCAGGCGAGCGGCAAGGTGGGCGGCTGCATCGGTTGCCACGCCCAGAAGAAGGCCACGGACTGGATCTTCAGCGGCAACGAGTAGCCCCTCGTCCCAGGCGAAAACCCCCGGCCGCGGCCGGGGGTCTTGGTGTTGCGGGGGCTTAGTGGTGGTGGCCGCCGGAACCGTGGACGTGGCCGTGCGCCAGCTCTTCGGGGGTGGCGTCGCGCACTTCCTTGACCTCGACCGCGAAGTTCAGGGTCTTGCCGGCGAGGGGGTGGTTGAAGTCGACGGTGACGTCCTCGCCCTCGACCTTGGTGACGGTGAGGGGCAGAGGGTTGCCCTGGTCGTCCTGGGCGTAGAACTGCTCGCCCACCTCGACCTTGGCGTCGTCGGGGAAGGCCGAGCGGGGTACGACCTGCACGCCTTCCTCGTTGCGTTCGCCGTAGGCCTCCTCGGGGGCTACGGTCACCTCGAACGACTCGCCTGCTGCGCGGCCCTCGATCTCCTTCTCGAGGCCGGGGATGATCTGCTGGTGTCCGTGGATGTAGGCCAGCTCGCCCTGGTCCACCGTCTCGCCGTCGACGGTGAGGGTGTAGGCGATCGTGACCACTTTGTCTTTGCTTGCGTTCATGCGTTCCTCCCTTCGGTTTTACCGAAGTCTTCTCAGCCTAACCGAGGTCGGTGAGGGAATCGTAAATGCGCTTACTTTTGCTAGGGCCACATCTGCCAGGGTAGGGTCATGGAGCTCGAGCACGCGATCGGGAACACACCGATGGTGCGGTTGCGGCGGCTCACCGAGGGTGGGGCCGAGGTCTGGGTCAAGCTGGAGGGGGCGAACCCCGGGGGCTCGATCAAGGACCGCGCCGCCTGGGGGATGGTCCGCGGCGCCGAGGAACGCGGCGAACTGCGGCCCGGAAGCGGCCAGTGGATCGTCGAGGCCACCTCCGGGAACACCGGGATCGGCCTCGCCATGATCGCCGCCGCCCGCGGCTACCGCTACCTCAACGTCTCCACCGAGGGCCTCTCGCCCGAGCGGCGGGCCATCCTGCGGGCCTACGGCGCCGAGCTGGAGTTCGTGCCCTCGGCCGAGGGCATGCGCGGCGCCCGCGAGCGGGCGCGCCGGATCGCGGAGGAGAACGGGGCCTGGTGGGCCGACCAGTTCGCCAACCCCGACAACCCCCGCGCCCACGAACGCGGCACCGGGCCCGAGATCTGGCGTCAGACGCAGGGACGGGTGGACGCGCTCGTCTGGGGGACGGGCACCGGGGGCACGATCTCCGGCTGCGCCCGCTACCTGAAGGCCAAGAACCCCGATCTGCTCGTGGTGGCGCTCGAGCCCGCCACCCATCAGGCGATCGCCGGCGGGCCGCTCGAGGGGCACGCCTTTCAGGGGATGGGGCCGGGGTTCGTTCCCGAGAACCTGGACCTGAGCCTCGTCGACGAGGTCTGGCCGGTGCCGCGGGACCCCGCCTTCGAGCTGGGCCGGCGGCTTTGGCGCGAGGAGGGACTGCTCCTCGGCCTCAGCTCCATGGCCAACCTCTGGGCCGCGTTGCGGCTCGCCCAGCGTCTGGGCCCCGACAAGCGCGTGGTCACGCTCTCGGCCGACTCGGGCCTCAAGTACCTGAACGTCGCCCCGTACGCGGACGCCTAACCGCGCCGCAGCCCCCAGACCATCCCGGCGGCGAAACCCCCGGCGAAGGGGGCGTTGTAGGTGAGCACGTCGAGCAGCCGCTGCCAGGCCGAACGCAGCTGCTCCTGCCCCAGGAGGGGATCCACGCTCGCCTGGATGCGGGTCCAGTCGATCTCCACGAAGCCGTAGTAGGCCATCACCTGCAGGCCGATGAAGAAGAGGCCGAGCACCAGCGCGGTCAGCTTGCCCACCTTCTTGAGGGCGTAGCCGGCCACGAAGCCGGCGAGACCGCCGAAGGTGATCTGGCCGATGTAGGGCTGCAGGGCTTCCACGTGCGCATCATACCGCGGCCGTAAACTGAGAAGGAACCAAGCATGCTCGGAGGAGGCGCATGGAACACCTCTCGTACGCCTACGGCAAGAACCACTACCTCGAAGACCCCGACCTGCGCGCGGTGCTGGCGCATTTCTGGCCCGAAGCCCGGGACCGCGAGGCGGAGCTCGCCGACTGGGGCGCGTTCATGGGGCGCGAGGTCTACGAGGCGGCCTACCACGTGGACCAGGGGGCGGAGCCGGTGCTGGTGATGCACGACCTCGACGGCCGGCGCGTCGACCGGGTGCGGCTGGCCCCGGTGCAGCGGCAGGTGCTCGAGCGCCTGCGCCCGATCGTGCGCCCGCCCTACGAAGGGGGCAGCTGGCACCACCACTTCGCCCTCGGCTACCTGCTCGCCGACCCCGGCCTCTACTGCATCCTCACGATCACCCACCAGGTGGCCTACCCCCTGCACAAGTACGCCCCCGACCTGGGCGCCTGGAAGGAGCGCGTCCTCTACGGGGACGCCTGGGGCGCCACCTGGATGACCGAGATCCAGGGCGGCAGCGACCTGGGGGCGAACCGCACCGTCGCCCGGCGCGAAGGCGGGGTTTGGCGGCTGTTCGCCGGCGACAAGTACTTCGCCTCGGGCGCGGGCCTGGCCGACGTGGCCGTGGCCACGGCCCGGCCCGAGGGGGCGCCCGCGGGGCCCAAGGGGCTGGCGCTCTTCCTGGTGCCGCGGCTGCGCGCGGACGGGACCCTCAACTTCACGGTGCGCCGGCTCAAGGTCAAGAGCGGCACCCGTGCGGTGCCCTCGGGCGAGGTCGAGCTCGAGGGCAGCGAGGCCTACCTGATCGGCCGTGCCGAGGAGGGCATCTACTACACCCTCGAGACCCTGACGGTTTCGCGGCTGGCCAACGCCGTCGCCGCGATGGGGATCGCGGGCAAGGCGATTTTGGAGGTGCGCGAACGGGTGCAGCGGCGCGAGGCCTTCGGACGGCCGCTGGCGGCGTGGCCGCTGGTGCGGCACGACCTGCTCGAGCTGGCGGTGCGTCAGGCCGGCGGGCTGGCCCTCGCCTTCGCCGCCGTCGACGCCTTCGACCGCGCCTGGGCCGACCGCCCGCCCTACACCGAGCGCTACCACTTCGCCCGCTTCCTCTCGCACCTGGCCAAGAACCGCACCGCCGACCACGCCGCCGCGATCACCCGGCTGGCGATGGAGCTCTTCGGGGGGTTGGGCTTTTTAGAGGAGTACGCGGTGGCGCGCTGGCACCGCGAGGCGCTGATCACCCCGATCTGGGAGGGGCCGAGCAACGTCCAGGCCCTCGACCTGCTCGAGGCCATGCAAAAGAAACGGGCCCACGAACCCTTCCTCGCCTGGCTCGAGGAGCGGCTGGCCCGGCGAAGCGAGCCCGGCGCGGAGGCCGCGCTGGCCGCGGCCCGCCGCACCCTCGCCGAGCTGGCCGCGGCGGAGCCCGAAGCGGCCGTCTGGACGGCCAAGACGGCGCTCGCCCGGCTTGCCGACGCGGCGGCGGTGGCCGCCCTGTACGGGCTCGCGGACGGGCCCGGAGGCCGCTACCGCGAGCTCGCGGAGCTCTACGCGGACCGCTTCCTGCGCGGCGAACCCTTCCCGGCCGCGGCGGCGCACCGCACCGAGGTTTTCCTGCCGGGGAGGGGGCCGTCTTGACGTGGACTCGGTTCAAACCGGTAAGATAGAACCAGGCGCGGGAAACGGTGGAAACGAAGCTTGAACGTCCCCCGTTCGCGCTGAGTGGTAGCGCTACCATCGCAAGGTGGAGCGTAAGGAGGTGGTCGTATGAAGAAACTCTGGATGGCAGCCCTGGTGCTGCTGATGGGCATGGCCATGGCTGCGGGACAGATCACCGTCTGGACGCACTTCGGTGGGCCCGAGCTCGAGTTCCTGAAGGATCAGGCTCAGCGCTACGAGAAGGCGACCGGCGTCAAGGTCCAGGTCGTCGAGGTGCCCTTCGGCGACATCAAGCAGAAGTTCATCCTGGGCGCCCCCCAGGGCGAGGCGGCCGACCTGGTGGTCACCGTGCCCCACGACTGGGTGGGCGAGATGGCGGCGGCCGGGGTGCTCGAGCCCGTGGGCAAGTACGCCACCCAGGACTACCTCTCGGGGCTGATGCCGGTGGCCGTGGACGCCTTCAGCTACGGCGGCAAGCTCTTCGGCCTGCCGATGAACGCCGAGTCGGTGGCCCTGATCTACAACAAGGACCTGGTCCAGACCCCGCCGGCGACCTGGGACGAGTTCCTGGCCCTCGCGAAGAAGTACACCACCGGCGACACCTTCGGCTTCCTCTACGACCTCGGCAACCCCTACTTCAACTACGGTTGGTTCAAGGCCTACGGGGCCTACGTCTTCGGTAAGAATCCCGACGGCAGCCTCAACCCGGGCGACCTGGGCCTCGGCGGCGAGCCGGGCTACAAGGCGGGCCAGTTCATCAAGGACCTGCGCTACAAGTACGAGCTGATCCCCGAGGGCGTGGACTACGGCGTGGCCGACGGCGCCTTCAAGGACGGCGTGCTGGCCATGATCCTCAACGGCCCCTGGGCGCTGGGCGACTACAAGAAGGCCGGGCTCAACTTCGGCATCGCGCCGCTGCCCGCGCCTCCCGGCGGCGACGCCTGGGGTCCCTTCGTGGGCGTGCAGGGCGTGGTCGTGAACGCCTACTCGAAGAACAAGATCGCCGCGGTGAACTTCGCCAAGGCGCTCGTCAACCCCGCCAACCAGGTGGCCTTCAACAAGGCCGGCGGCCGCATTCCGGTCTCGCTCGGCGCCCTCGAGCAGCTTAAGGACGATCCCGTGGTCAAGGGCTTCTCGACCACCATCGCCATGGGCGACCCCATGCCCAACATCCCGGCGATGGGCAAGGTCTGGGGCCCCTGGGGGAACGCGCTCGCGCTCATCACCCAGAAGCCCGATTCGGACGTGAAGAAGATCATCGACGACATGGTCGCCGAGATCACCAAGGCCATCAAGGGCGAGTAAGCGAACGCGGGGGCGGCCTCCGGGCCGCCCCCTCTGGGGTCTTCCTTGTACCGTCATCCTCCGGGACTTCGTGGTTTCTTGATCGCCGTCGCCCTCTTGGGGGGTGCGATGGTGATCGCCTTCGCCGCGGGCGCGGCGACCTTCTTCGCGCTCGAGTCCGCCGCCATGGCAGCAGGCCGGCCCGAAGGCGTGCCCAACTGGTGGATCCTGGTCACCTCGGTGGCCTTTTTTCTTCCCGTCCTCTTCCTCCTGGGCCGCACCTTCCCCTTCCTCACCGACTGGTACTACCTGCTGCCGGCGATCGTCTTCCTGCTCGTCTTCACCGTCTACCCGATCGTGCTGACCGTCTACCTGGCCTTCACCGACTACTCGGGGGCCCGGAACGGTTTTCCCGACCGCGCGACCGAGACGGCGGTCGCCCAGGTGGAGGGGGCCCGCATCACCCTCGCCGCCGACCCGCTCCGGGCGCTCGGCTGCGGCGAGAGCTGCGTGGACGAACGGCTCGAGCTCGTGGGCGATGGCCACCGGGCGCGCTTCCGGGTGATCGCCGAGGCGGGCTCCACCCTCACCCTCGACCGTACGCCGGCGTTCGCCCCCCGCTACGCCTACCGGGTCAACGCCTACCACTTCATCGGTTTCAAGAACTTCGTTTTCATCTTCAAGAACGCCTCGAAGGCGCTCTGGCCGGTCTTCGTCTGGAACGTGGTCTTCGCCGCGTTCACGGTGCTCTCGACCGCGCTGGTGGGCCTGCTGCTGGGCGTGCTGCTGAACAACAAGGACCTCAAACTGCGCAACCTCTACCGGACGCTGCTCATCATTTCCTGGGCGCTTCCGGGCGTGATCACCATCCAGATGTGGGTGGCGCTGCTCAACAAACAGTTCGGCGCCATCAACCGGCTCCTGGGGCTCTTGGGCGTCTACCCGATCCCCTGGCTGCTCGACCCGCTCTGGGCCAAGGTCTCGGTGCTGCTCGTCAACCTCTGGCTGGGCTTCCCCTACATGATGACGGCCACGCTGGGGGCGCTTTCGACGATCCCCGACGAGCTCTACGAGGCGGCCAAGGTCGACGGGGCCAACGCGCTCGACGCTTTCCAGTACATCACCCTGCCGCTCCTCAAGACCGCCTTCGTCCCCATCCTGCTGGCTTCCTTCGCCTTCAACTTCAACAACTTCAACGTCATCTACCTGCTCACCGGCGGCGGGCCCGCCACCGAGGGGCAGCTCTCCACCGCCCAGGCGACGGACATCCTCATCTCCTGGGCCTACAAGACGGCCTTTCGCTCCGAGGGGCAGTCGGCCTACGGCCTGGGGGCGGCGATCAGCCTGGTCATCTTCGTGCTTACCGTGGGCATCAGCCTGGTCAACTTCCGCGTGAGCGGCGCCCTGCGTGAGGAGGGACGGCGGTGAGCCGGCGCGCCTGGGGGGCCTTCGCGGGCCTGCTGCTCGCCTACCTGGCGGCGCAGTGGGCGTTCTTCGCGGCCCGCGGCCTGCGCCCCGACAGCTTCCTGATCTACGGCTTCGAGCGCGGCGACTGGGGGCTGGCCCTGGGCTTCGCCCTCGCGGTGCTGGTTCTGGGCCTGGGGGTCCGGAGCTGGATCGGACGGCCGGGCGGCCTGCAGCTCGTGCTCTGGACCCTGGGCCTCGCCGAGCTGGGAGCCTACACCTGGGGTCTCGGCATCGAGCTGGCCGGGCGGGTGCAGCCCAAACCCGCCTTTGGGGCGGTCTTCGTCCCCGGCGGCTGGCGCTACGTGCTGGCGGGTTACGCCGCGGCGGTCGTCTTCCTCTTCGTCTACAGCTGGGCCGTCATCAAAGTGGGCAACTACCTCACCGGCCGGCGGCGGCCGGTCGGGCCGCTCTTCGGTCAGGCGCTCACCCACCTCTTCCTCTGGACCCTGGTCGTCCTCGTCTACTATCCGGTGATGCAGGTGGTCAGCGCCTCGCTCGACCCCCGCAACAACCTCTTCAGCTTCCGCAAGGTGGAGAGCAGCTGGCTCTTGGTGCGGGCCAAGGTGCTGCCGGCACTCGATCAGGTCAGCTGGGCGAACTACGCCAAGCTGGTCGACGGGGTGGTGATCTACCCCTGGCAGTGGGGGGTGCTGGCGCTCGCGCTGGCCCTCTTGCTGGCGGCGCTGGGGCTCGCCGCGGCGGCCCGGCGGCGCGGCGGCGAGGCGCTCAAAGTGTGGCACGGCCGCGCACTCTTCGGCTTCGCGGCGGCGCTCTTCGTGCTCGTCGTCTTCCTCAGCCCCGACCAGTTCACCGGCACCGGCACCGAGAGCAAGTTCCTGCTCTGGGTGCGCAACACCCTGCTGGTCTCGGGCTCGAGCGGCCTTCTGGCCATCGCCCTGACGGCCACGGCCGGTTACGCCTTTGCCCGCTTCGACTTCCCGGGGCGCTACCCGACGCTGCTCACCTTCATCTTCATCCAGATGTTCCCCGGCTTCCTGGCGCTGGTGGCCATCTACTACCTGCTCAGCTGGCTCGACCTGCTGAACACCTTCACCGGCCTCTTGCTCGCCTATTCGGGCGGGATCATCAGCTTTGGAAGCTGGGTCTACAAGGGCTACGTCGAAAGCCTGGGGCGCAGCCTGGAGGAGGCGGCCTACATCGACGGCGCCACCCGCTGGCAGGCCTTCACCCGCATCGTGCTGCCGCTTTCGGCGCCGATGTTCGTCTTCATCTTCCTGCTCCAGTTCGTGGGCACCTACTCCGAGTTCATTATGGCCAACCTGGTGCTCACCGGCGTGGACAAGTGGACGGTGGGCCTGGGGCTCTACAGCTTCACCACCGGCCAGTTCTCGACCAAGTGGGGGCTGTTCGCCGCCGCCAGCGTGCTCGGCTCGCTGCCCATCCTGCTCATCTTTTACGGCTTCCAGCAGTACTTTGTCTCCGGTTACACCGCCGGCGCGGTCAAGGAATGAACTACCACGACCACGACCCCGACTGCATCGACCCCCTGGTGCCCGAGCTGGGGGGCGAGGTGCGCCTTCGCGTGCGCACCGCGGCCCGCCGCGGGCAGCTCGTCTACCTGCACCACGGCGAGCTGGTGCGGCTCGAGCTGACCCCGGTCGCCGGCGGGCTGGAGGCGCGGGTGCCGGTGGTGGAGCCGGTGCTGCGCTACGCCTTCTTCCTGGAGGGCCGCTTCTTCGGCAGCCACGGCGACGAGGGCGCGCTGCCGCGCTACGACCGCTTCTTCCACCTGCTTACCGCCCCGGGCGTGCCCGACTGGGCCGCGGGGCGGGTCTTCTACCAGATCTTTCCCGACCGGTTCCGAAACGGCCGGCCCGAGCTAAGCCCGCGTTCGGGCGAGTGGAAGTACCAGGGCAAGCCGATCGTGGCCAAACCCTGGGGCGCGCCGCCCGATCCGGCGCAGGGCGCGCGCGAGTTCTACGGCGGCGACCTCTGGGGCGTGGTCGAGGCGCTCGACTACCTGGACGATCTGGGCGTCGGTGGCCTTTACCTGACGCCCATCTTCAAGAGCCCTTCGAGCCACCGCTACGACACCGAGGACTACCACCAGATCGACCCCCACCTGGGCGGCCGGGCGGCCTTCGACGCCCTCGTCGAAGGCCTGCACCGGCGCGGCATGAAGCTGGTGCTCGACGGCGTCTTCAACCACACCGGCGACCGCTTCTTCGGCTTCCAGGAGGCGCTAGAGAGCCCCCACTCGCCCTGGCGCGAGGCCTTCACCTTCCTTCCGGGCGGCCACTACGCCGCCTTCTTCGGGGTGCCGACGCTGCCCAAGCTGAACTACGCCAGCGAGCTGGTCTGGCGCTACTTCGTCACCGGACCCGACGCGGTGGTGCGCTACTGGATCCGCGCCGGCGCCGACGGCTGGCGGCTCGACGTGGCCCAGCAGATCGGCGAGGGGGCCACCGACCGGGGCAACGCCCGGGTGCTGCGGGCCATCAAGGAGGCGGCCCGGGCCGAGGACCCCGGGGCCTACGTCTTCGGCGAGCTGGCCTTCGACACCGTACCCTACTTGCGCGCGCACACCCTCGACGGGGCGATGCACTACGCCGGCTTCGCCAATCCGCTGCTCGAGTGGCTGGGCGGGCGCGACTGGTACGGCCATCCGGTGCGCACCGGCGCGGCCGAGGTCTGGCGGGCGCTGTGGGACCACTACGCCGCCCTGCCGCTGGGGGTGCGCCAGGCGATGTACACCCTGATCGGCTCCCACGACGTGCCCCGGCCGTTGTGGCGGTTGCGGGGCGACGTGGAGAAGCTGAAGCTGCTCTTCGGGGTGCTGCTGACGTTCCCCGGCGCGCCCGGCATCTACTACGGCGACGAGATCGGCCTCGACCAGGCCAACCCGTACGACGAATGGCGCGGCGACCCGCTGAACCGCGGTACCTTCCCCTGGGAGCCGGAGCGCTGGAACGAGGACGTGCGCGGCTGGGTGCGGCGGCTGGTGCGGCTGCGCCGGGAGCGCGTGGAGCTGCGCCGCGGGGGGCTCTTGCCGCTCGCGGGGCCCGAGGGGGCGCTGGCCTACCGGCGGCGCTACCGCGGGCGCGAGCTGTGGGTGCTGGCCGCGCCCGAGCCGGTGCGCTGGCGCCTGCCGCGGGCGCGCGAGCTCGTTGCGGAACGGGAAGTGGAAGGCGAGTTGGAGTGGCGGGGCATGCTGGTGCTCGAGCCGCTGGAAGGAGGAGGGGATGCGTAAACTCATCACGT
Organism: Oceanithermus profundus DSM 14977; assembly: GCF_000183745.1. Classification (NCBI taxonomy): domain Bacteria; kingdom Thermotogati; phylum Deinococcota; class Deinococci; order Thermales; family Thermaceae; genus Oceanithermus; species Oceanithermus profundus. The sequence continues at coordinate 605,656 of NC_014761.1, forward strand.
TCTTGCTGGTGCTGGTTCTGGGTCTGGCCCTGGCCGTCAAGGTGACCTTCAAGTACACGCCGCCGCCGGGGCTGGCGGTGGACTCGGTCAGCCTGCGCGGCAGCTTCAACAACTGGGGCGAAACGCCGATGCAGCCCCAGCCCGACGGTTCCTGGGCGGTGACCCTCGACCTCGACCCGGGCGAATACACCTACAAGTTCTTCATCAACGGCCAGTGGCCGAAGGACATGTGCGACGACCCCACCTTCGGCCGTCCCATGGTCGACCCGACCGCCGACGGCTGCACCGACGACGGTTTCGGCGGCCAGAACGCGGTGCGCATCGTGGAAGCTCCGGTCGTCAAGAAGGCCAGCGGACCGGTGGAGCTCGCCTTCGAGCACGACCCCGCCCAGGCGCGCTACCTCTCGGTGGCCGACGGCCGGCTGGCCGTGCGTTTTTCGGCCGGGGCGGGCAGCGTAGCGAGCGCGGAGCTGATCGCCGGGGACGCGCGCTACGAGATGTACCCGCAGCTCGAGGCACGGGGGCGGGCGTTCTGGCGCGTCAGCCTGCCCGACGCGCCTACGAGCTACCGCATCCACGTGGTCCAAACGGACGGGCGCGAGGCCACCTTCGGCCCCTTTACCTACGGCGGGCAGGCCTTCCGCGGCCTCGACTGGGTGGGCGAGCGGGTGGGCTACCAGATCTTCCCGGAGCGTTTCAGGAACGGCGAGCCGGGCAACGATGAGCTGGCGCTGGCCAGCGACGAGTACATCTTCAACGCCCGGTGGCGGCGGCTCGACCCCGAGAACAAGCCCTTCCTCTCGCCCTGGAACGGACCGGTCACGCCGCAGCTCTGCTGCCACCAGTACTTCGGCGGCGACCTTACCGGCGTGATCCAAAAGCTCGACTACCTGGCCCGTCAGGGGGTGGGGCTCGTCTACCTGAACCCCGTCTTCGACTCGGGATCGGCCCATGGCTACGACACCCACGACTACCTCAAGGTCTCGCCCAAGTTCGGCGACAAGGCCGTGCTGCGGGTCCTCCTCGACGGGGCCCACGCCCGCGGCATCAAGGTGCTCTTCGACTTCGTGCCCAATCACACCGGGCTGGGTTTCTGGGCCTTCCGCGACGTGGTGAGGCGCGGCCCCAACTCGCCCTACTGGAACTGGTACTTCATCAAGAAGTGGCCCTTCGAGCCGGGCGACGCCAGCGCCTACGAGGCCTGGTGGAACATCGGCAGCCTGCCCAAACTGAACACCGGCAACCCCGCGGTGCGGCGGTACCTGCTCGAGGTGGCGAAGTACTGGATCCGCTTCGGCTTCGACGGCGTTCGGGTGGACGTTCCGGGCGACCTCATCGACGCCCACGGCTTCTTCGCCGAGATGCGGCGCGAGCTCAAGAAGGTCAACCCCGAGGCCTACCTGGTGGCCGAGATCTGGCAGGCCGACGCCAGCTGGCTCGAGGGGGACGAGTTCGACAGCCTGATGAACTACGCCCTGGGCCGCGGCGCGATCCTCAAGTACGCCAAGGGCAAGCCGGCGGCGTTCGCCAACGGCAAGCGCGCGCTGCGGGAGATGAGCCAGGTCTACGCGGTGCTGCCGGAGGCGGCGACCGACATGGGCTTCAACCTCATCGACTCGCACGACACCAGCCGCCTGCTCACCGACCTGGGCGGAGGAAAGTTCGGCCAGCAGCCCTCGCCCGAGGGGTTGGCGCGGCAGCGTCTGGCGACGGCGATCCTCTACACGCTGCCCGGCGTGCCGGTGCACTTCCAGGGCGACGAGTGCGCCTTCGTGGGCGAGAAGGACCCCTACGACAAGCAGCGCTACCCCCTGCAGTGGGAGCGCTGCGACGCCGAGATGCAGGCCTTCTACCGCGGGCTGGCGACGTTGAAGGAAAGCCTGCCCGCCTTCGATACCGCCGTCTGGCGCGCCTACCTGGGCGAGGGGCCGCTTCTCGGTTTCTACCGCGGCGAGCCCGGCCCCGGAGAGGTGCTGGCGCTTTTCAACAACTCCACGGAGCCCCAGACCGCGCCGCTGCCCCCGGGCGCCTGGCAGGACGTGCAGACCCGGCGGACCTACCGCAAACAGGTGCCGCTCGAGCCGCTGGGGTGGCGCTACCTGCGCCACCGCCCCTGACGCGGACCGAACGCAGCGAGGGGGCGGCCACGAGCCGCCCCCTCGAAGCCTTCCCGAGGGGGCGCTAGATCGTGAAGCGGCCCGCGAGCCAGTGCACCAGCAGGTAGCCCCCGCCCAGCAGCCAGACGTACATCGCGCCCGCCAGCAGCAAGGGCTTCGCGCCGGCCTGGCGGAACTTGTCCAGTCCCGTTTCCATGCCCAGCGCGGTCATGGCCATGGTGAGCAGGAAGGTGTCGAGTACGTTGATCTCGCGCACCCAGGCGTCCGGCAGCCAGTGCAGCGAGTGGAACGCCGCCACGCCCACGAAGTAGACCGCGAACCAAGGCACCTTCACCCGGCCGCGGCTCCTCACGGCCACGCCCAGCATCAGCAGCAGCGGCACCAGCAGCATCACCCGGGTCATCTTGACGATGACGGCGCTGTCCGTGGCGGCCGGGCTCACCGCGCTGCCGGCGCCCACGACCTGCGCCACCTCGTGAACCGTGGCCCCGACGTAGAGCCCGTAGGCGGCGGGGTCCATCTGCAGCACGCCGGCGCGAAACAGCAGGGGGTAGAGGAACATCGAAAGGGTGCCGAAAAGAACGACGGTGCCCACCGCCACCGCGCTCTTGTAGGGTTTGGCGTCGAGCGTGGCCTCGGTGGCCAGCACCGCCGCCGCGCCGCAGACCGAGGAACCCGAAGCGGTCAGCAGGGTGGTGTCCCGGTCCATACGCAGCAGCCGCACCCCCACGAAGGCGCCGATCAGAAAGGTGGTGGCGAGCATGAAGGTCGACACAATCAGGCCCGGAGCCCCCACCTGGGCGATTTGCTGGAAGGTAATGCGAAAACCGTAGAGCACCACGGCAAGGCGCAGCAGCGTCTTGGCGGAGAACTGGATGCCCGGCACCCAGGTTGCGGGCAGGTGGCCCCGCAGGGTGTTTGCGTAGAACATGCCCAGGACGATGCCGACGATCAGCGGACTGAGCCGCAGTGCGGCGACCGGAGGCCAGGCGCTGATCTGAAAGGCAGCGAGCGAAAATAGCGCGACGAAGAGAAGGCCGTGGAAGGTGTGCGGGGCGTTTTGGCGGCTAAACGGCATGGTGCAAGTCCTCCTGCATACCCGCAAAGCATAACGCCGGAGGCCTCAACGAAAGGTCAACGCAGCCCGTAGAATCGACGGGTGCGCGAATGGCCGCTCTCCCCAAACGATGACGGGGCGGTGCTCGCCCCCATGGCCAGCCTCACCGACGCGCCCTTCCGGCTCGTCAGCGAGCGCTTCGGGGCGCTGTGGGCGGTGGGGGAGATGGTCATGGCGGGCTCGCTGCTGCAGGAGTCGGTGGAGGGGTGGCGGCTCTTGCGGCTCCACCCCGAGGAGCGTTCGCGGGTGGTGCAGCTCGCGGGCGCGGACCCGGGCGAGGTCGCCCGGGCCGCGGCCCGGGTACGGGAGCGGGTGGGCCCCCGCGCCATCGACCTGAACATGGGCTGCCCCATGCCCAAGGTGACGGCGCGGGGCGCGGGGGCGGCGCTGATGGACGACCCCGCGCGGGCGGCACGCATGGTGGCCGGAGTGCGCGAAGCGACCGGCCTGCCGGTGAGCGTGAAACTGCGGCTCGGGTTTTCGCGGGCGAACGCGGTGGAGGTGGCCCGGGCGCTTGAGCAGGCCGGGGCGGCGCTGCTGCGCGTGCACGGGCGCACGGCGCAGCAGCGCTACGGGGGCCGGGCCGACTGGGACGCGGTGCGCGAGGTGGCGCGGGCGGTGCGGATTCCCGTGGTGGGGACGGGCGACGTGCGCAGCGTGGAAGACTACCGCGCCCGCCGCGGCCTGGGGGTGGGCGCGGCCGTGGCGCGGGGCGCGCTGGGGCGGCCGTGGTTCTTCGCCGAGGTGCGCCGCGAGCGGGTGGACGCCGCCGCGCGGCGCGCGGCGGCCCGGGAGCACCTGAGCCTCCACCTGGCGTGGTACGCGGACCGCGGCGAGGTCTGGGCGCTGCGCGCCTTTCGCGGGCACCTAAAGGCCTACCTGAGCGCGGCCCCGGCCGAGGTGCGCGCCCGGGCGCTGGCGCTCGAGCGGGCGGAGGAGGTGGCCGAGGTGCTGGGGGCGTGGGTGGGTGTAGGTGGTACGTAGTACGTAGTACGTAGTACGTAGTACGTAGTACGTAGTACGTGGTGTGCTGTAGGGGTGAACTGCGTGTCCGCCCGTAGCGACGTAACTGCGGTCGGTTACGGCGAATGCGCGCCAACCTCGCTCGAACGTCCGGTAACGGTATGGGAGGGTTTGAAACCCTCCCCTACCGGCTTGCTTTTCGGCAATGAAATCTCGGTCATTCGCGCGGCGTGGGTCCCGGAGGCTCCCGGGTCCCGGCAGCTGTGCCGCCTTCACCGGGGACATGGGAAAAGCAGGAGGTAGGGGGTGGGGTGAGAGGTGGGGAAGGCGGTTATATTTTCGAATGGCCTATGAAGGAGTTCGGTGGCGGGATAACGAACACGAAACTCGGTGTTCCCACTTCCCACTTCCCACTTCCCACACCCCATATCCTGGCCCAGCCAGCCGTTCGGGCCCCGAGTGATGCGCTGGGGTCTTGTCGCTGCGCCCGGCCGGTAGACTGGGGGGCGTGGAAATCGCCCTGGGGAGCACGAACGCGGTCAAGGTGCTGGCTCTTCGGTGGGCGCTCGAGCGCCTGGGGCTCGACGTCGAGCCGCGCCCGGTGGAGGTGCCGAGCGGCGTGGCCGCCCAGCCCCTGAGCGAGGCCGAGACCGTGGCCGGGGCGCTGGCGCGCGCCCGGGCGGCGCGCGCGGCGCTGGGGGCCGCGCTGGGCGTGGGCATCGAGGGCGGGGTGGACCTGGAAGGGGGCTGGGTCGTCAACGTGGCCGCGGTGGACGACGGCGCGCGCAGCGCGCTTGGGCGCAGCCCCGGGGTGCGGCTTCCGGCCGACTGGCTGGCGGCGCTAAGGGCGGGGGAGAGTCTGGGCGAGCTCATCGAGGCCCGTTACGGCCCCGAGGCACGGGCGCTGGGGGCGATGGGCGTCTTCACCGGCGGCGCGCTCACCCGCCAGGAGGCCAGCGCCCAGGCGGCGCTAGCCGCGCTCGGCCGTTACTTCGCGCTGGTGGCGGAGGGCGGCGGCGAGTGAGCTGAAGTAGGCGTAGCCGGGTAGGTTCGGCAGCGGCGGGCGGTCGAGCGTGTACTGCCAAGCGCCGGGCCGGTTCACCGCGGTCCAGCCGTAGGGTTCCAGCAGCTCGCCGAGCTTCTCTTCGACCTCGAAAGCGTAGTCGCCGGGGAGCTCGAGCTCCGCGAGCAGAGCCAGCCACTCGCCGAAAGCCGCCGGGTCGGTACCGGTTGGCACCGCGAAGCGCACCCCGCCGCGGGCGCGGCCCAGCCGTTTGTGGCGGCGCAGGAAGCGGCGCAGGCCGCGGCGCTCCGCGCCGCCGGGGCGGTAGGTCAGGTAGCGGGGCGCGACCCAGGAGTAGACGAAGCCCCGCGGCGCGTAGGCGCGCCAGCGGCCGACCACGTCCCAGTCGGGCACGCGGCGGTAGGTCTGGGTCAGCTCGATCGAGTTGAAGCGCTCGAAGTAGCGCCGGCGGCGCTGCCGGGGCGAGAGCCCCGCCCAGTCGCCCTCGCTCGGCCAGCCCGAGGTGCCCAGGTAGAGCATCAGCGGCTCCAGTAGGCCAGCCACCCGGCGGCCTGCTCCAGCATGACCTCGGGCAGCTCGTGCCCCACGCCCTCGAAGACGATCCGGGCCAGGCGTCCGTCGCGTTCCTTGTAGGCGGCGCGCAGGGCGGCCACCGTCTCTTCCATCCGCGTCGGCGGCACCACCGGGTCGCGCGCGCCGTGCAGGTGCAGGATGGGCGTGGGCGGGTAGGCGGCGGCGCGGGTGACGGGCGGGTTTTCGTAGGCCTCGGCCCACTCGGGGTGGGCCTTTACGAAGTCGGGCGGGGCGTCGAGCGGGAAGCCGCTGGAGATCAGGATCGCCGCCGCCTGCGGACGCAGCAGCCCGCGCGAGATCAGCTCGTGCCAGACGTAGCCGCCCATGCTCGCGCCCGCGGCCAGCAGCGGCAGGCCGGCGAGCTCGGAACGCGCGGCCAGGGCCGCGGCCAGGCGGGGCAGCTCCGCGGTCTGGGCGGCGATCGCCCGCACCACGCCCTCGAGGTAGTTTTCGCGGTCTTTCGGGTCGAAGCGCCAGCGGTCCTCGGCCCGCTCGCCGTGCAGCGGCGCGTCGGGGTGGACGGTGGCGAGGCCGCGGGCGTGGAAGGGCGCGGCCAGGCGGGCGGTGCGCTCCTTGGAGCCGCCCGCGCCGTGCAGGAACAGCACCCAGCCCCGGGGCCGCTCGGGCAGGGCCAGGATGAGCGGCACGCCTTCCAGGTAGAGGCGTTCCTTGACGGCCATGGCTAGTTGAACAGCGCCGAGATGGACTCGCCCCGGTGGATGCGGTCGATGGCCTCGGCGAAGAGCGGGGCCACCTTCATCACCCGCAGCTTTTCGGGTAGGGGATCGGGCGGGGCGCAGGTGTCGGTGGCGGCGACCGTCTTGATGGGGCTCTTCGCGATGCGCTCGAGCGCCGGGCCCACGTAGACCCCGTGGGTCACCGCGGCGTAGACCTCGCGCGCGCCGGCGTCCAGCACGGTTTCGGCGGCCTTGACGAGCGAGCCCGCGGTCGAGACCTCGTCGTCGATCACCAGGGCGATCTTGCTCTTCACGTCGCCCACCAGGCCGCGCGCCTCCACCTCGGTGTCGGAGAGGCGCTGCTTGTCGATGAAGGCGAGCGGCGTGCCCAGCCTGCGCGCCAGCGCGCTGGCGCGCTTGATGTCGCCGGCGTCGGGGGCCACCACCACGGCGTGCTCCAGGTCCTCGATCTGGGTTACGAAGTGGTTGGCGATCACCATCTCGGCCGAGAGGTGGTCCATGGGCACCTTGAAGAAGCCGTGCACCTGGGGCGAGTGCAGCGTCATGGTGAGCACCCGGTCGGCGCCCGCGGTCTGCAGCAGGTCGGCCACCAGCCGCGCGGCCACCGAGATGCGCGGCTCGTCCTTCTTGTCGCTGCGGGCGTAGGAGAAGTAGGGGATCACCGCGGTCACCCGGTGCGCACTCGCCCCCTTGGCGGCGTCGATCATCATCAACAGTTCGAAGAGGTGGTCCTGCACCGGGGGCGTGAGCGATTGCACGATGAAGACGTCGGCCTCGCGCAGCGACTCCTCGAAGCGGACGAAGAGGTTGTCGTTCGCGAACTTCTCGGTGCTGCTGCGGCCCAGCGGCAGTTCCAGGTGGTGGGCGATCTCGCGCGCGAGCGCAGGGTTCGACTTCCCGGTAAAGACTTTCAGGGGACGGTTCATGCCGGCAGGTAGCATATCACACCCCGGCGCGGCGCCCGGCGACGGATTTGACCCTTTGCTGACGTGAAGCAGGGGTAGATTTGGGTTAGTGTAAGGGTTCGCTACCGTGTTCCTTGGGTTACATTGTTTGGAAACTGCACGATGTGAACGTAATTATGGGCTACAATAGGCGTAAATCCACCGTGCGGCCATGCTCGGATGGGAGGTGTGGTGGGCAGGAGCTTCGAGTTCGTTCGTAACCTCTGGTGGCGCTTCCGCAGGCGGTTGCTGCCCCCCTTTCACCTGACCCCGGGCGAGTGGGCGATCCTTTCCCGGAGGCTTCCGGTCGTCGTCTATCAGGCCCTGGCCGACGAGCAGGGCACCACCCTCTTCGCCGCCGGAGCCATCGAGTCCATGCTGGGGTACACCGCCGCCGAGTGGGTGGGGCGTCCCGACGCCTGGTACGCGAGCCTTCATCCCGACGACCGCGCCAAGGTCATGCAGGCGCTGGCGCGGCTGGCCCCCGGAGCTTCGGTCGAGATCAGCTACCGCATGCGGCACAAGGCCGGGGACTGGCGCTGGATCCGCGACACCGTGACCCTGTTCGAGGCGGCCCCCGGCCGGCGGTACTACCTGGGGGTAATGACCGACGTCACCCACGAAAAGGAGCTCGAGCAGGCGACGATGGAGTCGTCGGTCTTCCTCGACGAACTGCTGCGTTCGGGTCCTTGGGTGCTCTACCGCCTCGAAGGGCCCACGCAGCGCATCGGCTACCTCTCGCCCAACGCCCGCAACGTCCTGGGGCTGGACGCGGAAGAAATCTTGGGGCACACCCCCGAGCACCTCGTCGAGCGGGTGCACCCGGAGGACCGCGGCCTTTTCCGCCGCCACTTCGCGCTGCTGCGCCAGGCGGGCGGCGACCAGACGCGCGTGCGCTTCCGTCTGGAGTCGGGCGAGTACCACTGGATCGCGCTGCACGGACGCAGGGCCGCAGGCGACCCCGAGGTCTACCTGGGCTACCTGATGGACGTGGAGGAGAAGGCCCGGCACGAGCAGTGGTCGCGCATGAACGCCGAGCGGCAGCGGGCGCTCTACGACCTGGGCAGCCAGGCCTGGGAGACGACCCAGCCCGAGCGCTTCTTCGAGAAGGTGGTCGAGGTGCTCGACCGCATCCTCGAGCCCGACTACGTCTCCATCATGGAGCACGATCCCGAGAACCGCAGGATGGTCGTGCGCGCCGGGAAACGGGTCCCCGTGGGAACCACCTTCGAACTCGACCGTTCCCAGGCCGGCTTCACCCAGAAGCTCAACGAGGTGGTGGTCGCGCACGACCTGCGCAACGAGCGCCGCTTCCCGGTGCCCGAGCGCCTGCTCGAATGGGGCATCCGCAGCACCCTGAGCGTACCGATCCCGGGGCGCCGGGCGCCCTACGGGGTGCTCGGCATCGGCTTCAAGGATCCCCGGCGAATGGACGAGAACACCGTTCGCTTCGTGCAGCAGGTCGCCCAGCTGATGGGTCAGGTGCTCCGCTACCGCAAGGTGATGGACGACCTCGAGTTCAAGGCCTACCACGACGACCTCACCGGCCTGCCCAACCGCCGCGCCCTCTACCGGCACCTGTCGTACCTGCTCTCGAACGCCGAGGTCTCGGGGGCCGTGGCCTTCCTCGACCTGGTGGACTTCGGCGAGGTCAACGACACCTGGGGTCACGAGACCGGCGACCGTCTGCTGCGCTATGTGGGCTCGCGCCTCCAGGCGCTCGCGCCCGTCGGGGTATGGGCCGCGCGCTGGGGCGGCGACGAGTTCGTGGTCGTGCTGGTCGGCGACGATCCGCGGGCCCTGCTGGAGCAGGCGCTCGAGCACCTGAGCGCCTCCACGCCGCTGGGCGAACACCGGATCCGGCTCTCGGCACGCGCGGGCATGGTGCGGTTCCGCACCTTCGGCTCCGACGCCGAAACCCTGCTGCGCCGGGCCGACATGGCCCTGGCCGTCGCCAAGGAGAGCAAGCGCGAGGTCTACGAGTACGAGGCGGGCCTGCAGGAAAAGGCCGCGGAGCGGCGGGCGCGCGTCGAGGCGTTGCGGAGGGCCATGGAGGACGGAGAGGGCGGGGAGCTGTACCTGCACTTCCAGCCCGTCGTCAACCCCGAGGGGCGGTACGTCGTCGCCGCCGAGGCGCTGTTGCGCTGGCGCGACCCCCGCACCGGCGAACAGATCTCCCCGGCCGAGTTCGTGCCCCTGGCGGAGCAGTACGGCCTGGCGGTCAAGCTCGACGCCCGGGTGCTGCGCATGGCTCTCGACGAGGGGCTGCGATGGCTCGAGCGCTGGGGGGAGGCGGCGCCCCGGCTCTCGGTCAACGTCTCGCCCGAGAGCATCCTCGACCCCGCCTTCACGGCCAGCCTCGAGGAGCTGCTGCAGTCGACCGCCTACCCTCCAGAGCGCTTGACGCTGGAGATTACCGAGCGCATCATCGCCGACGTCGAGCACACCCGCGGCCCCCTCACCCACCTGCGCGAGCTCGGCGTGCGGATCGCGGTCGACGACTTCGGGACCGGATACTCCTCGCTCGCCTACCTGGCCTACCTCGCCGTCGACATCCTCAAGGTCGACCGCGCCTTCACCCGCGACATCGGCAAGAACCCGCGCACCGAGGCGGTGCTGCGTTCGATCTTCGCCCTGGGCGGCAACCTGGGGCTGCAGATCACCATCGAGGGCGTCGAGGACGTGCGCCAGCTGGAGTGGCTGCGGCGAACGGAGTGCGACTGGGTGCAGGGGTTCGGAATCGCCCGCCCCATGCAGGCGCAGGCCTTCACCCGCTGGCTGGACGACTTCCTGGCCTGCAACCGCGATTGAAAATCACTAGACCTGAGAATAAAATTGCGGTAAAATTTGACAAGGGTAGACTAAACTTATGAGCGATTTTGAACACGAACAGCCTTCAACCCTTCAGGCCGACCCCCAAGGGGCGGACCTAGAAACCAGCGAAACCACGGACGAAAGGAGGTCCGAGATGCAGATTCCCGAACGCGTTCCCGTCGTCCCCGTTCGCGGCTCCGTCATCTTTCCGACGATGGTCATGCCCATCGACGCGGGCCGCCCCGTCTCGGTGCGCGCCATCGACGCCGCGTTGAACGGCGAGCGGGTCGTGTTGATCGTCAGCCAGCGCGACAAGGAGGTCGAGTCGCCCGAGGCCGACGACCTGTACAGCGTGGGCACGCTCGCCAACATCCTGCGCATGCGCAAGAACCCCGACGGTTCGGTGCAGATGTTGGTGCAGGCCTTCGCCCGCGCCCGCGTGCGGCGTTACGAGGGCGCCGAGGGTTACCTGACCGCCGAGGTCGAGCCCATCCAGGACGTGCCTGGCGACGAGGTCGAGGTGCGCGCCCTCTTCCGCGAGGTGCAGGAGCGCTTCGCCGCCATCCTCAAGGAGGGCAAGTACCTGAGCCCCGACGTGGCCCAGTACATCCAGAAGCTGGAGGACCCGAGCCAGCTCGCCGACTACATCGCCTTCCACATGGACTTCAAGCTCGAGGACAAGCAGAAGATCCTCGAGATGGCCAACGTCGCCGAGCGCCTGCGCCGGGTGCTGGTGCTGCTCGACGCCGAGCTCGAGCTGATCGAGACCCAGCGCCGCATCCAGCAGCAGGTCAAGGAGGAGATCGACCGCAACCAGCGCGAGTACTTCCTGCGCGAACAGATGAAGGTCATCCAGAAGGAGCTCCACGGCGAGGAGGGCGAGGAGGAGGTCGAGGAGCTGCGCCAGCGCATCGAGGAGCTGAACCTGCCCGAGAACGTGCGCAAGGAGGTGGACCGCGAACTCGGCCGCCTGGCGCGGATGCACCCCGACTCGGCGGAGGCGGCGGTGATCCGCACCTACCTCGACTGGATCGTCAACCTGCCCTGGAACACCCGCACCGAGGACAACCTCGACATCGAGCGCGCCAAGCAGATCCTCGACGAGGACCATTACGGCCTGGAAAAGGTCAAGGACCGGGTGCTCGAGTACCTGGCCGTGCGCAAGCTCCGCTACGAGCGGGCCAAGCGCGGCGAGATCCCGGCCGAGGAGGTCAACAAGGGCCCGATCCTGCTCTTCGTCGGCCCTCCGGGCGTGGGCAAGACCTCGATCGCCAAGTCCATCGCGCGGGCGCTGGGGCGCAAGTACGTGCGCGTCAGCCTTGGCGGCGTGCGCGACGAGTCCGACATCCGCGGCCACCGGCGCACCTACATCGGCGCCATGCCCGGCCGGATCATCCAGGGTCTGCGGCAGGCAGGCAGCAAGAACCCCGTCTTCCTCCTCGACGAGGTCGACAAGATGGGGCAGAGCTTCCAGGGCGATCCGGCGGCGGCGCTTTTGGAGGTGCTCGACCCCGCCCAGAACAAGGAGTTCACCGACCACTACCTGGGCGTGCCCTTCGACCTCTCCGAGGTCCTCTTCATTGGCACGGCCAACTTCCCGCAGCTCATTCCGGCGCCGCTAATGGACCGCATGGAGCTGATCGAGTTCACCTCCTACATCGAGCAGGAGAAGCTGGAGATCGCCCGCCGCTTCCTGCTGCCGCGGCAGCTCGAGGAAAACGGCCTGAGCAAGGGTCAGGTCCACATCACCGAGGCGGCGCTGATGCGGCTCATCACCCACTACACCCGCGAGGCCGGGGTGCGCAACCTCGAACGCGAGATCGGCAGCCTGCTGCGCAAGGCGGCCCGCCGCATCCTCGAGGAGGGCAAGAAGCGGGTGCGCATCACCGAGCGCGACCTCGAGAAGTACCTGGGCCCGCCGCGCTACACCCCCGAGGCCGAGGCGCGCGAGCCCCAGGTGGGCGTGGCCACCGGCATGTACTACACGCCGGTCGGCGGCGACATCATGTTCGTCGAGGTGAGCATCATGCCCGGCAAGGGCCAGCTCATCCTCACCGGCCAGCTGGGCGACGTGATGAAGGAGTCGGCGCGGGCGGCGCTCACCTACGCCAAGAAGAACGCCGAGCGCTTCGGGATCGAGCTCGAGAAGTTCGAGAAGTCCGACATCCACATCCACGTGCCCGCCGGCGCCATCCCCAAGGAGGGCCCCTCGGCCGGCATCGCCATCAGTAGCGCCCTGGTGAGCGCCCTCACCGAGGTGCCGGTGCGCCACGACGTGGCCATGACCGGCGAGATCACCCTGACCGGCCGGGTGCTGCCCATCGGCGGGGTGCGCGAGAAGGTGCTGGGCGCGCGCCGCGCAGGCATCCGCGAGGTCATCCTGCCGAAGCAGAACGAGCCCGACCTGCGCGACATCCCGCGCAACCTGCAGCGCGACATGACCTTCCACTTCGTCGAGAACCTCGACCAGGCGCTGGACCTGGCGCTGGTGGGCGGACTTGCCGAGCTCGAGGCCCGGGCCAAGCGCGCCAAGCGCGCCCGCGCGCGCCGGAAGAAGACCCAGCCTGCCGCCCAGGCGTAGGCCCGGCCGCCTCTGCAACCCCCTGAAGCCAGGGGGTTGCTTTTTTTACGGCTGCGCCGGCCATGGAGCGCCCCACCCTAAACAAAATGAACGCAGGCGCACGCGCAACCGGAAATCTTGTAAAATGCACCTGCCCCGGAGGAAAGCGCGTGGCCGTCTTTGGGAACCTCGAACACATCTCGCTGGCCGACCTGCTGCCGCTGCTGGCGACGCAGGAGGGGGCGCTCGAGATCTTCAACGTTCCCGGGCAGCCCGCCGCCACCCTGTACGTCCGCAAAGGCACCCTCTGCTGCCTGCACGTCGCGGGCAAGCCCGTCGACGCCCTGCAGCTGCGCAGCGCCGTCGCCAGGCTGATGCAGGCGCGCAAGGGGGCGTTCGAGTTCCACCCGGGGGTTCGCCCCCGGGGTCCTTCCGTCGTCGTCGGCGTGCCCATTCAGAGCCTGCTGGTGGCGGCCGCGACCTTCAACGACGAGTTCAACGAGGCCCGCGACGTCCTCGCCCACCCCGACACCCTGTTCCGCCTGGTCCGCCTGGAGCCCGTAGAGGACCGGCGCATCGCCCAGTTCCTTGACCGCGCCCGGGTGCTGCTCATCACCGGCGCGTCGGCGCGCGAGATTTCCGAGCGCGCGGGCATCCTACTGGACGACGTTCGCTTCTACCTGCACAAGCTGCGCCAGCTCGGCATGGCCCTGCCCGTACGCGCCCGCACCGAGGCGCTGCCCCCGGTTCGCAAGGGCCTCGTAAAGCGGCTCTTGGGGAGGCTGAGCGAACGCTTCTCGAGGAGGTTCGGTTGAGCGACCCGACCGAAGCGCGGCCCGGCCGTTGCTTTTACGGTGCGGGGCGATCGGGGCCAGCCCCTCGCCGTCGGGTCGGCGAGGATGGGGTCGGAACGGCGGCTCTGGGTCGAGAAAATCCCGCTCCCACGCGGCTTGACACCCCTTTGGGGGTATGATAGCCTAGTCCCTCGGGCAGGGTTCCATCCCCTGCTTTCGAGCGCCCAGGGTGCCACCCTAGCTCAACTGGCAGAGCACCCGACTTGTAATCGGGCGGTTGGGGGTTCGACTCCCCTGGGTGGCTCCAGGAAAACGTCCGTGGGCAGGTACCCAAGTGGCCAAAGGGGACGGTCTGTAAAACCGTTGGCGTATGCCTTCGCTGGTTCGAATCCAGCCCTGCCCACCACCTGCGGGAGTAGCTCAGTTGGTAGAGCATCGGCTTCCCAAGCCGAGGGTCGCGGGTTCGAGTCCCGTCTCCCGCTCCAGGCGTGCTCGCGTAGCTCAGCAGGTAGAGCACACCCTTGGTAAGGGTGAGGTCGCCGGTTCAAGTCCGGCCGCGAGCTCCAAAGGAGGTTCGGACCGCGCCCGTTTGGGCTTCGGCGCAAACGGGCCGGTTCCGACTGCAAGGAGGAAACCATGGCCAAAGGTGTATTCGAACGAACCAAGCCCCACGTCAACGTGGGCACCATCGGTCACGTCGACCACGGCAAGACCACCCTCACCGCGGCGATCACCTTCGCCGCCGCCGCCGCCAACCCCAACGTCGAGGTGGCCAGCTACGAGGAGATCGACAAGGCCCCCGAGGAGAAGGCCCGCGGCATCACCATCAACACCGCCCACGTGGAGTACGAGACCGAGAAGCGCCACTACTCCCACGTCGACTGCCCCGGCCACGCCGACTACGTCAAGAACATGATCACCGGCGCGGCCCAGATGGACGGCGCCATCCTGGTCGTCTCCGCCGCCGACGGCCCCATGCCCCAGACCCGCGAGCACATCCTGCTCGCCCGTCAGGTGGGCGTGCCCTACATCGTCGTCTTCATGAACAAGACCGACATGGTCGACGACCCCGAGCTCCTCGAGCTCGTCGAGATGGAGGTGCGCGAGCTCCTCAGCGACTACGAGTTCCCCGGTGACGACGTCCCCGTCATCGCCGGCTCCGCCCTCAAGGCCCTCGAGGCCCTCCAGGCCAACCCCAACACCCAGCGCGGCGAGAACGAGTGGGTGGACAAGATCTGGGAGCTCCTCGACGCCATCGACGAGTACATCCCCACCCCCGAGCGCGACGTCGACAAGCCCTTCCTGATGCCCGTCGAGGACGTCTTCACCATCACCGGCCGCGGCACCGTCGCCACCGGCCGCGTCGAGCGCGGCAAGATCACCGTGGGCGAGGAGGTCGAGATCGTCGGCCTGCGCCCCACCCACAAGACCGTCGTCACCGGCCTGGAGATGCACCGCAAGATCCTCAACGAGGCCATCGCCGGCGACAACGTCGGCGCCCTCCTGCGCGGCGTCGCCCGCGACGAGATCGAGCGCGGCCAGGTCATCGCCAAGCCCGGCTCCATCACCCCCCACACCAAGTTCGAGGCCTCGGTCTACATCCTCAAGAAGGAGGAGGGCGGCCGCCACACCGGCTTCTTCACCGGCTACCGCCCCCAGTTCTACTTCCGCACCACCGACGTCACCGGCGTCGTCACCCTCCCCGAGGGCGTCGAGATGGTCATGCCCGGCGACAACGTCGAGTTCTCCGTCGAACTCATCAAGCCCATCGCCCTGGAAGAAGGCCTCCGCTTCGCCATCCGCGAAGGCGGCCGCACCGTGGGCGCTGGGGTCGTGACCAAGATTCTGGAGTAACACCGCGGCCCGTGGCGTAGGGGAGGCCTGCACCTCCCCTACGCTGCCGCGCGTAAAGGAAGAGGACCGAGATGGCGAGCGACGTACGCATTAAGGTATTGTTGGAGTGCACCGAGTGCAAGCGGCGCAACTACGCGACCGAAAAGAACCGCCGCAACACCACGGGCAAGCTGGAGATCAAGAAGTACTGCCCCTGGTGCCGCAAGCACACCGTGCACAAGGAAGTCAAGGCGTAGCGATGGGTAAGATCATCACCTACTTCCGCGAGGCCCGGGCCGAACTGGCGCGGGTCAGCTGGCCGAGCCGGGACGAGATCATCCAGTCGACCGAGGCGGTGCTGCTGTTCACGCTGTTCTCGATGACGATCTTCTGGATCTACGATATGGCCTTCGGCGCGGTCATGCAAAGAATCCTGCAATGAGCATCGAATGGTACGCGGTCCACACCTACGTCGGTTACGAGGACAAGGTCAAGGAAAACCTTGAAAAGCGTGCCCGCGCCTTGGGCATGCAGGACAAGATCTTCCAGGTCCTGATCCCGACCGAAGAGATCGTCGAGCACCGCGAAGGCGGCAAGAAGGAGACGGTCTACCGCAAGCTCTTCCCGGGCTACGTCTTCGTGCAGATGGACCTGGGCGACAACCCCGAGGACCCCAACGAAGCCTGGGAGGTGGTGCGCAACACCCCGGGCGTGACCGGCGTGGTGGGCACCAGCGAGGGCGGCAAGTACCGCCCGGTCCCGCTCACCCCCGACGAGGTGCAGCGCATCCTTGAGGTGAGCGGGCTGGCGGGCCGCAAGGAAAGCCCCAAGCCCCAGGTCACCTTCAAGGAAGGCGACGTGGTGCGGGTGGTCAGCGGACCCTTCGCCGACTTCACCGGCGTGGTCAGCGAGATCAACCCCGAGCGCAACAAGGTCAAGGTCCTGGTTTCGATCTTCGGTCGCGAAACGCCTGTGGAGCTGGACTTCTCCCAGGTGGTGCGCGCCTGAAGCAGCGTTCGTACCCCGAACTTCGGGGGAGCTGAGGAGGAAACATGAAAAAGGTCATCGGTTTGGTGAAGTTGCAGCTGCCTGCGGGCAAGGCCACCCCGGCCCCGCCCGTCGGCCCGGCGTTGGGCCAGCACGGCGCCAACATCATGGAGTTTTGCAAGGCCTTCAACGCGGCCACGGCGAACATGGGCGACGCCATCGTCCCGGTGGAGATCACCATCTACGCCGACCGCTCGTTCACCTTCATCACCAAGACGCCCCCGGCCTCCTACCTGATCCGCAAGGCCGCGGGCATCACCAAGGGCGCGTCCAACCCCAGCCGCGAGGTGGTGGGCAAGATCACCTGGGACGACTGCCTGAAGATCGCCGAGCAGAAGATGAAGGACCTCAACGCCGGCTCGCTCGAGGCCGCCGCCCGCCAGATCGCCGGCTCCGCCCGCTCGATGGGCGTGGAAGTGGAGGGGATGCCCGATGCCTAAGCACGGCAAGCGTTACCGCGCGCTCCTCGAGAAGATCGACCCGAACAAGGTCTACACCATCGACGAGGCGGCCAAGGCCGTGAAGGAACTGGCCTCGGCCCGCTTCGACGAGTCGGTGGAGGCCCACATCAAGCTGGGCATCGACCCGCGCAAGTCGGACCAGAACGTCCGCTCCACCGTGGCGCTGCCCCACGGCACCGGAAAACAGGTGCGGGTGCTGGCCATCGCCAAGGGCGAGAAGATCAAGGAGGCCGAAGAGGCCGGGGCCGACTACGTGGGCGGCGAGGAGATGGTGCAGAAGATCCTGGACGGCTGGATGGACTTCGACGCCGTCGTGGCCACGCCCGACATGATGGGTGCGGTGGGCTCCAAGCTGGGCCGCATCCTGGGTCCCCGCGGCCTGCTGCCCAACCCCAAGGCGGGGACCGTGGGCTTCAACATCGGCGAGATCGTGAAGCAGATCAAGGCCGGCCGCATCGAGTTCCGCAACGACAAGACCGGCGTGGTGCACGCCCCCGTGGGCAAGGCCAGCTTCGAGCCCGAGAAGATCGCCGACAACGTGCGCGCCTTCATCAAGGCCGTCGAGCAGGCCAAGCCCGAAGGGGCCAAGGGCACCTACCTGAAGAGCGTCTACCTCACCACCACCATGGGTCCCTCGATCAAGGTGGATCCGCACAGCTGAGCGGCCGCGGCAATTGTGAGCCAGACCTCTTTTCCCAATGGCCGCTCGGGTATACACTCACTATTCGGCACCCCGGTGCGGACTCGTCCGCGCCAGAGCAGGACGCTGAAGACCGCGGGGGGCCGCAGGCCTTAAACATCCCGCCGAGGCGCGAGGGGGAGCGTTTCGAAGCAACCGGTTCGGGGGACCCCCACCCCTGACAGGCAGGAGGAGAACGTGCCGAGTGAACGCAACGTGCAACTGCTGGGACGCCTCAAGGAGATGCTCCAGCAGACGAACGGCTCGTTCTTCCTGGTGAACTACCAGGGTCTCGACGCCAACGAAGAGTTCCAGCTGCGGCGCCAGGTCACCCAGGCCGGCGGCCGCATCTTCGTGGCCAAGAACACCCTGATCCGGATCGCCGTCCGCGACCTAGAGCTGCCCGAGGTGGACGAGGTGCTCAAGGGACCCAGCGCGGTGGTGATCTACGACGAGCCGGTGGCCGTGGCCAAGGCCCTGGTGCAGTTCGCCAAGGAGAACTCCAAGGAGATCCCGCAGATCAAGGCGGGCTTCCTGCAGGGCCAGAAGCTGGCGCCCGAGGAAGTCAAGGCCATCGCCGAGCTGCCGACGCTCGACGAGCTGCGGGCGGAACTGGTGGGCGTGCTGCAGGCGCCGATGTCGGAACTCGTGGGCGTGCTCGAGGGCGCGCAGCGCGAGTTCGTGGGCCTGCTGGACGCGTACGTAAGCAAACAAGAAGCGGCGTAGCCGCACGTTAAAGGAGGAATGAAGATGGCTTTGGACGTAGACGCGATCATGGAGCAGTTGAACGGCGCGACGGTGCTCGAACTCAAGCAGCTGATCGACCGCATCAAGGACGAGTGGGGCGTGGAAGCGGCCGCTCCCGTGGCCGTGGCCGCGGTGGCCGCCGCCGGCGGTGCCGAAGGCGGCGCGGCCGAGGAGAAGACCGAGTTCGACGTGGTCCTCAAGGAGGCCGGCGGCCAGAAGCTCAAGGTCATCAAGGAGGTCCGCGCGATCACCGGCCTGGGCCTCAAGGAGGCCAAGGAGCTCGTCGAGAAGGGCGGCGCCATCAAGGAAGGCGTCTCCAAGGAAGAGGCCGAGGAGCTCAAGAAGAAGCTCGAGGAAGTCGGCGCCGTCGTCGAACTGAAGTAGCGTGCCTCGGCTGGCGGCGCGCCTACGCCGGTAGCCGTCCCACCGGGTGTGCGACTTAGGGGAACGCCGGATCCGGGCAAGGGCCCGGATCCGGGGCTCCCCACCCTTCCGTGTAAGATGAAGACAGCAGCGGATGCCCAGCAAGCGAGCACGATTCGGCCTTTTCGCCCCTGCACCCGCGGGTGCGGGCGACGGGAGGGCGCTGTGGCCCTGCCAGAGGTGAGCGCATGAGGAAAACAAAGCGGTTCGGCAGCATCAAAGAAGTCATCCCCCTCCCCCCGCTGACCCAGATCCAGGTGGACTCCTTCCGCAAGGCCCTGCAGCTGGAAGTGGCCCCGAGCAAGCGGGAAAACTTCGGCCTGCAGGCCGCCTTCAAGGAGGTCTTCCCGGTCGAGGAGAGCGAGAAGGGGCGCGGCGGTCTGGTGCTCGACTTCCTCGAGTACCGTCTGGGCGAGCCCAAGTTCGGGCCCGACGACTGCCGCGAAAAGGACCTCACGTACCAGGCGCCGCTCTACGCCCGCCTGCAGCTGATCCACCGCGACTCCGGCCTCATCAAGGAGGACGAGGTCTTCCTCGGCGACCTGCCGCTGATGACCGACGACGGCTCCTTCATCATCAACGGGGCCGACCGCGTCATCGTCAGCCAGATCCACCGCTCCCCGGGCGTCTACTTCACCCCGGATCCGAACCGCGCCGACCGTTTCGTCGCTGCCGTCATCCCGCTGCCCAAGCGCGGCCCCTGGATCGACCTCGAGTTCGACTCCTCGGGCGCGCTCTTGATGCGCGTCAACAAGAGAAAGTTCCCCGTCATCCTGCTGCTCCGGGTCCTGGGGCACGACGCCGTCAGCCTCAAGAAAGAGCTCGGCGCCTTCCCGGAGCTGCTGACGGGGGTTTTGGACGAGTCGATTTTGGAAATGAGCCCGTCCGAGGCGCTGCTCAGGCTCTTCACCATCCTGCGCCCGGGCGACCCGCCGAAGAAGGACAAGGCGACCTCCTACCTCGTCTCGCTGCTCGCCGACCCCCGCCGCTACGACCTGGGCGAGCCGGGCCGCTACAAGGTGGAGGAGAAGCTGGGCATCAAGCTGCCCAGCCGCACCATCCTGGGCTTCGAGGACGGGGAGTTCAAGGACTACGCCCTGCTGGCCACGATCAAGTACCTGCTCGCGCTCTCCAGCGGCGAAGAGGGTTACGAGGCCGACGACATCGACCACCTCGGCAACCGTCGCATCCGCACGGTAGGCGAGCTGCTCGCCGACCAGTTCCGCATCGGCCTGGGGCGCATGGCCCGCGGGGTGCGCGAGCGCATGATCATGGGCAACCCCGAAGCGGCGACGCCGGCCAAGCTGATCAACAACCGTCCGTTGGCCGCCGCCATCCGCGAGTTCTTCGGACGCAGCCAGCTTTCGCAGTTCAAGGGGCAGACCAACCCCCTCGACGAGATGCGCCACAAGCGCCGCATCTCGGCGCTCGGCCCCGGAGGCCTCACCCGCGAGCGCGCCGGCTTCGACGTGCGCGACGTGCACCGCACCCACTACGGCCGCATCTGCCCGATCGAGACGCCGGAAGGCGCGAACATCGGCCTCATCAACTCGCTGGCCGCCTACGGGCTGATCAACGACCTGGGCTTCGTGATGACCCCCTACCGCAAGGTCAAGAAGGGCGTGGTCAGCATGAACCCCAAGGACGTGGTCTACATGACCGCGACCGAGGAGGACAAGTACACCATCGCCCAGGCCAACACCCCGGTCGACGAGAACGGCCGCATCGCCACCGACCGGGTGGTCGCGCGCCGCAAGGGTGAGCCCGAGATCGTGGACGCGTCCGAGGTCGAGTTCATGGACGTGAGCCCCAAGCAGGTCTTCTCGGTCAACACCAACCTGATCCCCTTCCTCGAGCACGACGACGCCAACCGCGCGCTGATGGGTTCGAACATGCAGGCCCAGGCGGTTCCGGTGATCCGGGCCGAGGCGCCCGCGGTGGGCACCGGGATCGAGGACCGGGTCATCCGCGACTCGCTCACCAGCGTCTACTCCGACGTCGACGGCGTGGTCAAGTACGTGGACGGCGACACCATCGTCATCGAGCAGAAGAACAAGAACCTGCGCGAGTACAAGCTGCGCCGCTTCGTGCGCTCGAACCAGGGCACGACGATCGACCAGCGCCCGCGCGTGAACGTGGGCGACAAGATCAAGAAGGGCGACCTGCTGGCCGACGGGCCCGCGGCCGACCACGGCCGGCTGGCGCTGGGGCAGAACGTGCTCGTGGCCATCATGCCCTTCGACGGCTACAACTTCGAAGACGCCATCATCATCAGCGAGAACCTGCTGCGGCGCGACCACTACACCTCGATCCACATCGAACGCTACGAGATCGAGGCCCGCGACACCAAGCTGGGCCCCGAGAAGATCACCCGCGACATCCCCAACCTGGGCGAGGCGGCGCTGCGCGACCTCGACGAGGACGGCATCGTGCGCGTGGGCGCCGAGGTCAAGGCCGGCGACATCCTGGTGGGCCGCACCAGCTTCAAGGGCGAGACCGAGCCCAGCCCCGAAGAGCGGCTCTTGCGCTCGATCTTCGGGGAGAAGGCGCGCGACGTGAAGGACACCAGCCTGCGCGTGCCCCCGGGCGAGGGCGGCATCGTGGTGCGCACCCTGCGCCTGCGCCGCGGCGACCCGGGCGTCGAGCTCAAGCCGGGCGTGCGCGAGGTGGTGCGCGTCTACGTGGCCCAGAAGCGCAAGCTTCAGGTGGGCGACAAGCTGGCCAACCGCCACGGGAACAAGGGCGTGGTCTCCAAGATCCTGCCCCCCGAGGACATGCCCCACCTGCCCGACGGCACCCCGGTGGACATCGTCCTCAACCCCCTGGGCGTGCCCAGCCGCATGAACCTGGGCCAGATCCTGGAGATCCACCTGGGACTCGCGGCCTACGAGCTGGGCATGGAGTTCATCACCCCGGTCTTCGACGGCGCCAGCGAGGAGGAGATCAAGGAGCTCCTCGACCAAGCCTTCGAGCAGCGCTGGGCCGAGCGCGAGAAACACGGCGTGGGGCTGGACCGGCGCGAGCTGGAGGTGATGGCGCGCGCCGCCAAGATGGGCGTGGTGCCCGAGGATCTCGAGCCCCGCGAGCAGCTCAAGGCGCTGTTCAAACAGGGCAAGGCGGTCCTCTACGACGGCCGCACCGGACAGCCCATCGAGGGCCCGATCGTGATCGGCATCCAGTACATCATGAAGCTCTACCACATGGTCGAGGACAAGATGCACGCCCGCTCCACCGGCCCCTACTCGCTCATCACCCAGCAGCCGCTGGGCGGCAAGGCGCAGTTCGGCGGCCAGCGCTTCGGCGAGATGGAGGTCTGGGCGCTCGAGGCCTACGGCGCCGCCTTCACGCTGCAGGAGATGCTGACCTTGAAGTCCGACGACATCGAGGGCCGCAACGCCGCCTACGAGGCGATCGTCAAGGGGCAGGACGTGCCCACGCCGAGCGTGCCCGAATCGTTCCGGGTGCTCGTCAAGGAGTTGCAGGCCCTGGGCCTCGACGTGGAGACGCTCGACGAGAACGAGCGGGTCATCGACATCTTTGAAGGATTGGCCTCGCGCCGCTAGGGAGGGCTGATGAAGAGAGAACTCAAGAAAGTACGGATCGCCCTGGCCAGCCCGGAGAAGATCCACGCCTGGTCGTACGGCGAGGTCGAGAAGCCGGAGACGATCAACTACCGCACGCTCAAGCCCGAGCGCGACGGCCTCTTCGACGAGCGCATCTTCGGTCCGGTCAAGGACTACGAGTGCGCCTGCGGCAAGTACAAGCGCCAGCGCTTCGAGGGCAAGGTCTGCGAACGCTGCGGCGTCGAGGTCACCAAGTCGATCGTGCGCCGCTACCGCATGGGCCACATCGAGCTGGCCACCCCGGCGGCCCACATCTGGTACGTCAAGGACGTGCCCAGCAAGATCGGCACCCTGCTCGACCTGACGGCGGGCGAGCTGGAGCAGGTGCTCTACTTCGCCAAGTACATCGTCATCGATCCCGGCGGGGCGATGCTCGAGGGCGTGCCCATCAAGCGCGGCGAGCTCCTCAGCGACGAGCAGTACCGCGAGCTCAAGTTCGGCCGTCAGGAGACCTACGCCATCCCCCTGGGTACCGACGCCCTGATCAAGGACGGCGACTACGTGACCAAGGGCCAGGAGCTGGCCCCGGGCGTGGTCAGCAAGATGGACGGGGTGGCGCTCTTCCGCTTCCCCCGCCGCATCTCGGTGGAGTACGTCGAGCGCGAGCGCGCCCACCTGGTGCTGCCGCGGGAGGCCTGGATCGAGGCCGACCGCTACGAGGCGGGCGAGCCCATCGCCGAACTGGCCGACCCCTTCGTCTTCGAGAGCGAGGCCGCGGGCGTGGCCGAGGTGCTCGAGTGGGACGAGGGGGCGTTGGTGCGCCTGCGCGACCCCGAGAGCGACGAAGTGGTGGCCGTCTACCTGGTGCCCGTGGGTTTCGCCCTCAAGGTGGGGCACGGTGAGCTGGTGAGCGCCGGCGACCCCATCGCCGCGGCCGAGCCGGGGGCGGTGCGCCTGCCCCGCGGGGTCAAGGTGACTGAGCTCGAGGCCGAGGAAGAAGGCGACCTCGTCTACCTCTCCATGACCGTGGAATGGGCCCGGGTGCAGGACTACCGGCTCGAGCCCCACATGCACGTCCTCGTGGGCGAGGGCGCCGAGGTGCTCAAGGGCGACAAGCTGGTGGGCGCCATCGACCCCGAGGAGGAGGTCCACGCCGAGGCCGACGGGATCGTGCACCTGCACGAGCCCGCCTCGATCGTGGTGATGAAGGCCCGCCTCTACCCCTTCGAGGACGACGTCGAGGTCACCACCGGCGACCGCATCGCCCCGGGCGACGTGCTCGCCGACGGCGGCAAGGTAACGAGCGAGATCTACGGCCGCGTCGAAGTGGACCTGGTGCGCCAGGTGGTGCGCGTCATCGAGAGCTACGACATCGACGCGCGCATGGGCGCCGAGGCCGTGCAGGTGCTGCTCAGCGAGCTCGACCTGGACCAGCTCGAGGCCGAGCTGGAAGAGGAGATGCTGGGCCCCAGCCGCCACAAGCGCAGCCGCGCCCGCAAGCGCCTGGAGATCGTCCGCGCCTTCAAGGCCTCGGGCAACCGCCCCGAGTGGATGGTGCTGGAGGCGGTGCCGGTGCTGCCGCCCGACCTGCGCCCGATGGTCCAGGTCGACGGCGGCCGCTTCGCCACCAGCGACCTCAACGACCTCTACCGCCGCCTCATCAACCGCAACAACCGCCTCAAGAAGCTGATGAGCCAGGGGGCGCCGGAGATGATCATCCGCAACGAGAAGCGGATGCTCCAGGAGGCGGTGGACGCCCTCATCGACAACGGCCGCCGCGGCAGCCCCGTCACCAACCCCGGTTCCGACCGGGCGCTGCGCTCGCTCACCGACATCCTCTCGGGCAAGCAGGGCCGCTTCCGCCAGAACCTGCTGGGCAAGCGCGTGGACTACTCGGGCCGCTCGGTGATCGTCGTGGGGCCGCAGCTCAAGCTGCACCAGACGGGCCTGCCCAAGCGGATGGCGCTCGAGCTCTTCAAGCCCTTCCTGCTGCGCCGCATGGAGGAGAAGGGCATCGCCGCCAACATCAAGCAGGCGCGGCGGATGCTGGAACGCCACCGCGACATCAAGGACGAGGTCTGGGACGCGCTGGAAGAGGTGATCCACGGCAAGGTGGTCCTCCTCAACCGCGCCCCCACGCTGCACCGTCTCGGCATCCAGGCCTTCCAGCCGGTGCTCGTCGAGGGCCAGTCGATCCAGCTGCACCCGCTCGTCTGCGAGGCCTTCAACGCCGACTTCGACGGCGACCAGATGGCCGTGCACGTGCCGCTTTCGAGCTACGCCCAGGCCGAGGCCCGGGTGCAGATGCTGAGCGCCCACAACCTCCTCAGCCCCGCCTCGGGCGAGCCGATCGCCAAGCCCAGCCGCGACATCATCCTGGGCCTCTACTACATCACCCAGCTGCGTCGGGAGAAGAAGGGCGCGGGCCGTGAGTTCGCCACCCCGGTCGAGGCCATCGAGGCCTACGACAAGGGCGAGATCGCCCTGAACGCCCCCATCAAGATCGCCGGCGAAGAGACCACCGTCGGCCGCTACAAGTACGTCTTCGCCAGCGTAGACGAGGCCATCGTCGCCGTGCAGCACGGCCTGATCGACCTGCAAGACGTGGTCAGCATCCGCGTGGGCGACGAGGTCCGGGTCACCAGCCCCGGCCGCGCCCTCTTCGTGCGCATGGTCATCGAGGCCATCAAGGACGGCGACCCCGAGGCCGAAGTGCCCGAGGAGCTGCTCAACTACGACGTGGCGCAGGAGAAGAACTCGCTGCGCGACCTCGTCTACCGCTCCTTCCTGCTGCTCGGCATCGAGAAGACCGCGCGCCTGCTCGACGTGCTCAAGGCCGAGGGCTTCCACTTCTCCACCTCCTCGGGGATCACGATCGGCATCGACGACGTGATCATCCCGCCCGAGAAGGAGCAGTACCTGCGCGAGGCCGACGAGGCCCTCGACAAGATCGAGAACGCCTACAAGCAGGGTCTGCTCACCGACGAGGAGCGCCGCCGCCAGATCATCAAGCTCTGGGCCGACGTGACCGAGAAGGTGACCGAGGCGCTCTTCAAGAACTTCGAGGAGAAGTACCCCTTCAACCCGCTCTACGTGATGGCCCAGTCGGGCGCCCGCGGTAACCGCACCCAGATCCGCCAGCTCGGCGGGATGCGCGGCCTCATGGCCAAGCCTTCGGGCGAGATCATGGAGGTCCCGGTGCGGGCCAACTTCCGCGAAGGGCTGACCGTGCTCGAGTACTTCATCTCCACGCACGGCGCCCGCAAGGGCGGGGCCGACACCGCGCTCCGCACCGCCGACTCGGGCTACCTGACCCGCAAGCTGGTCGACGTGGCCCACGAGATCGTAGTGCGCGAGGAGGACTGCGGCACCACCGACTTCATGGAGGTGCCCCTCTTCCAGACCTCGGCCACCGGCGAGCGCAGCCTGCGCCGCGAGGGCGAGATCGAGCAGACCCTCTACGGCCGCACCGTCGCCCGCGACTTCGAGGCCGGCGGCCGCAGCTTCGCCGAGGGCCAGATGCTCAGCCGCGAGGACGTGGACGCCCTCGTCGCCGCGGCGCGCGCCGGCGAGCTGGAGGCCGTGCCGGTCTACAGCCCGCTCACCTGCCGCACCGAGTACGGCGTCTGCCGCAAGTGCTACGGCTACGACCTCTCCATGGCCCAGCCGGTCTCGATCGGCGAGACCGTGGGCGTGGTCGCGGCCGAGTCGATCGGCGAGCCGGGCACGCAGCTGACGATGCGCACCTTCCACACCGGCGGCGTGGCCACCGGCTCCGACATCACCCTGGGTCTGCCGCGCGTGATCGAGCTCTTCGAAGCGCGCCGGCCCAAGGTCAAAGCGATCATCGCCGAGATCGACGGCGAGGTCGAGGTCGAGGAGACCGACGACAAGCTGCTGGTGCGGGTGGTCAGCGGTGAATTCAAGAAGGAGTACAAGATCGACAAGGCCGCCCGCCTTACCGTGCGTTCGGGCGACCACGTCACCGCCGGCACCCCGCTCACCCGCGGCGCGGTGGACCCGCACCAGTTGCTCGAGGCCCAGGGCCCCGAGGCGGTGCAGCGCTACCTGGTGAGCGAGATCCAGCGCGTCTACCGCGCCCAGGGCGTGAAGGTGCACGACAAGCACATCGAGGTGATCGTGCGCCAGATGCTCAAGTACGTCGAGGTCACCGACCCCGGCGAGTCCAAGCTGCTCGAAGGGCAGGTGCTGGAGCGCTGGGAGGTGGAGCGCGTCAACGAAGCGCTGATGGAAGAGGGCAAGATGCCCGCGAGCTGGAAGCCGCTCCTCATGGGCGTGACCAAGAGCGCGCTCAACACCCGCTCCTGGCTCTCCGCGGCCAGCTTCCAGCACACCACCCACGTGCTCACCGAGGCGGCGATCTGGGGCAAGAAGGACGAGCTCATCGGCCTCAAGGAGAACGTCATCCTCGGCAAGCTCATCCCCGCGGGCACGGGCACCGACTTCGTGCGCCGCACCCAGGTGGTGGACGAGCGCACCCTCGAGCGCCTCAAGGAGGCCCGCAAGGCCGCCGAAGAGGTGGTCGCAACCCAGGTTCTGCCCGGCGCCGGCGCCGAAGCCGGGGCCGAAGGCTAGTCCGATCCGCCCCGGGGGCTCGTCCCCCGGGGCGCCTATCAAATGAAGGTCTTGTTTCTGGAGTCCAAATCGGCCGAGGCCCTCCGGGCCTTCGCCGCGGGTCAGCCCCACCCCTACCGGCTGCTCGCCTCCGACGACCGCTACCTGTTGGTGCTGGAGGCGGTGGGGCCCGAGGCGATCGAAGCGGGAACGCGGCTCGCGGAGGTGCGCGCCTGGACGTTCGAGCTCGTCGAGGAGGGATGCCGCGATGCGTGAGGAGATCGTCATCGTACCGACGCACGAGGCCGAGATCTACGTCGAGGACACGGGGCCGGAGGACGCGCCGGTCCTCGTCGTGCTCCACGGCGGACCGGGCGGTTCCAGTTACCCCTACCGCGCCGCCTGGGAGGAGGAGCTCGCCGAGTACCGGGTCGTCTACCTGGACCAGCGGGGGGGCGGCCGCAGTCCCGAGCTGCCGCTCGAGCCCCGCTACTTCACCGTCGACGCCCTGGTCGACGACCTCGAGGCGGTGCGCAGCTGGCTGGCCGTGGACCGCTGGGTACCCGTGGGCCACGGCTTCGGCGCGCTCGCGGCGCTCGAGTACGGCCGCCGGTACCCCGAGCTGGTCGCCGGGGTTGTGGCCCTCGGGCCCTGGATTCACTTTCCCGAGCTGGCGCGTGCGCTCTGGCGCGCGGCCTTCAGCACCGGCGAACCCCCCGAGGACCCCACCCAGGCCGTGGAGGAGGCCTTCTCCGCCGTCGGCCCCAAGCCGCTCTTCGACCGCCTCAGCTTCCCCTCCGAGCACGGCCGCGCCCACCTGGAGTGGATCGTCGAAGGGCTGCCGCTCGCCGGCAGCGAGGGGGTGGAAGCGGCGTTCCGCACCAACGGCCTCTGGGAGCTGGACTACAGCGGCCACCTGCTCGAATACCCGGTGGAGGTCGCCGTGATCGCGGGCGAGCGGGACGGCACCAGCCATCCGCACCAGACCGAGCGCCTCGCCGACCTGACCGGGGCGCACCTGGAGCTGATCCCCCGCGCCGGCCACTACGCCTGGATCGACGAGCCCGAGGCCTTCTTCCGGGCCTTCTACGGGGCGGTGGACGCGTTTAGTGAATGAGTACGTAGTGCGTAGTACGTAGTACGTAGTGCGTGTATGGAGTGTTTGTAGGGGCGGGCCCGTGTGCCCGCCCGATCGCTGCGCAGTGCGTGGTTCGTAGTACGTGGTAACAGCATGGTTTATGGCCTGTAATTAGTAGCCTGTAGCTTGCGGTTGGGTCGCCAACCGCAACGAAACGTCGGCGTTGCCTGCAGCATGGACCCTGAATCGAGTTCAGGGCGGGCTCCCGGGTCTCGGCAGCAAAGTGCCGCCTCGCCCGGGGAAACGGATAAATGCAGGAAGCAGGAAGTGGGGTGTAGGAGGTAGGGTTTGTTTTAGAAAGTGTGAACACGAAGTCGAGCACGGCACATCAAAACACTAGACCAGGCTTTCCTACTTCCTAGCCTCCACGCCCCGGCGAAGCCGACCAATCGGGGCCCATGCCGCGCCCAAAATCCACGGTTATGTCGCCGCAAAGCAATGCTCCCTCCCCTTGGGGAGGGTTGGGGTGGGGGTTGTTGGCGATGCAAGGCCCAAACGTCTCGTCTTGGATTAACGGCCTGACCAGCAAACGACCTCACGTTCTGATCCAGTTAAACAACCTCCCTCCGGCCTGCGGCCCCCGTCCCAGAAGGGAGGCTCGGTGCCGCTCAGAACCTAACTGTTTTGACCTTGGGCGGCCACCTTTTTGCCCCCTTCCCTGGGGGAGGTCCGGGGTGGGGTCGCTGGCGATGCAAGAGCCAAACGCCAGGTTTTCGATTGCTGACGACCCACGTCCTACTTCCTACACCCCACCTCCCACCTACGCCCGGTTGGCCTTCCTCATCAAAGAGTGAAAGAATAGGCTCATGGAGCTCTCGATCGCCGCGGCCTTCCTCGCGGGCATGCTGTCGTTCCTCTCACCTTGCGTGCTGCCCCTGGTCCCCACCTACCTGGCCTACCTCGGCGGCGACCAGGGCCGCCCGGTGAAGAACGCGCTCTTCTTCATCCTCGGCTTCGGCATCATCTTCATCCTGCTGGGCCTGCCCTTCACCGTCCTCGGCAGCCTGTTGCAGGACTACAAGCCCATCCTGGCCAAGGTGGGCGGCGTGCTGCTCATCTTCTTCGGGCTCTACATGCTGGGCCTCAAGCTCCCCTTTCTGGCGCAGATGCGCGGCGTCAGCTACACCGGGGACACCTCCCGCCCCTGGGGCGCGTTCCTGATGGGCGCGGCGCTGGCCACGGCTTGGCTGCCCTGCATCGGCCCCATCCTGGGCGGCATCCTCACGCTGACGGCCATGGAGGGGTTCGGGGGCCTCGTCTACCTGGTGGCCTACGTGCTCGGCCTGGCCGTTCCCTTCTTCCTCGTCGCCCTCTTCGCCGACCGCGTGGCCGTGATCGTCCGCAAGAGTGGACGGATCTCGCTCTGGGTCGAGCGGGTGGCCGGAGCCATCCTGATCTTCGTCGGGTTCTTGATGATCACCGACGCCTTTCAGCGGCTCAACAACTTCTTCATCCGCTTCACGCCCGAGTGGCTGTTCGAAAGGCTCTAGCGAACGGTGGCAGACCCCTTCGTCGAGGTTCAGAACGTCTGGAAACGGTTCGGCCGTCAGTGGGTGCTCCGTGACCTCTCGCTGGCGGTCGAGCGCGGCGAGGTGGTCGCGTTGCTGGGGCCCAACGGCGTGGGCAAGACCACGCTGCTGCGGGTGATCGCCACGCTGATCCGCCCCCAGCGGGGCACGGTGCGGCTTTTCGGAAAGCCGGCGCGGGCGCTGGAGGCCGAGCGCGGACGCATCGCGCTGGTGGCCAACCCGCCCGCCTTCTACCGGCACCTGAGCGGCGAGGAGAACCTGGAGCAGGCGCTGGCGCTCGCGGGCAAGCCCATCTCGCGCACCCAGGCGCTCGAGGCGATGGCGCGGGTGGGGCTGCCGGAGGGGCGCACGGTGGCGGCGTACTCCAGCGGGATGCGCAAGAGGTTGGCGCTGGCGCGGACCCTGCTGGCCCGCCCGCGGCTCCTCTTGCTGGACGAGCCGGAGACGGCGCTCGACACCGGGGGGCGCGAGGAGCTGGTGCGCGTCATCGGCGAGGTCGCCCGCGAGGGCGCGGTGGTGCTGGCGACCCACGACCACGGCTTCGCGGCCGAGGTGGCGACCCGCAGCTTCGCGATGGAGGGGAAGGCGTGAGGGCCCTGGTGCTGGCGCTGCGCGACCTGCGCCTGGAGTGGCGCGGGCGGGCGGGGCTGCTCTCGGCCTTTTCGTTCATCGCGGTCGTCCTTTTCATCATGGGAATCGCCTTCGGCCCCGACGAGGCCAACCTGCGTCGGGCGGGCCCCGGGGTGCTCTGGGTCGCCCTCGCTTTCGCCGGCAGCATGCTGGCGAGCCGCGCCTGGGCGCTGGAGGTGGAGAACGAGACCCTCGACGACCTGCTGCTCACCCCGGGCAGCCGCGAGTGGATCTACGTGGGCAAGCTGCTCTTCCTGTGGCTTCTGATGATCGTGATGGGGGCGTTCCTGCTGGTGCTCGTCGCCGCCTGGTTCTACCTGCCGCTGGCGGCCTGGCCCCAGCTTTTCGTCACCCTGGTGCTCGGGGGCACCGGTTACACCGTGATCGCCGCCTTCTACGCCGGCCTGACCGTGCGCCTGCGGGCGCGCGACGTGCTGCTCTACCTGCTCGTCTTTCCCATGATCCTGCCGGTGGTGCTCGCGGCGGTCAAGGCCACGCTGGGCATCGCCTTCGGCGCCGAGTTCGCCGAGATCGTGAGCTGGTGGAAGCTCCTCGGCGTCTTCGACGTCGTCTACCTGACGCTCTGCGTGCTCCTCTTTCCCGGGGTCATCGAGGGTTGAACCAAAACGCACGCCGCCCGCGGGCGGCGTGCGTTCCTACGGGCGCGCTTCACTCCCTGAAACGCAGCGCCGCCTGCACCCGCTTGGCCTCCTCGCCGAGCCGCTTGACGTCGCGGCCCAGGAAGATCTGGTAGGCGTCGGCGTGGCCGTTGCGGTGCAGCGCCACCACCAGCGCCTGACGGCGCTCGGGGCTGTACTCGGGAATCACCTCGAGCACCGCCACCGCCGCCCAGTCGGCCCGGAAGAGCCGGAGCGCCTCGTCCTCGGGGTATTCCCGGGACTTGTAGCGGCCCCAGCCGGAGATCTCGGTGAGGATGCCGGGGAAGAGCAGGGTAAAGAGGTGGTCGGGCTCCGGGGCGCTCGCGTGGGGGTCGTCGTAGTCGATCTCGACGCGGTCGAGCGGAAAGACGACGTAGCGGATCTCCACCTGCCCGTCGGTCGAGACGACGCGGTACTGGTAGGGGAGCACCGGGTTGAACTCGACGGGGGCGGGGGCGTAGCCCGCGGGCAGCTCGTAGGCCATGCCGGCCTCCTCGAGCAGCTCGCCGAAGCCGCGGGGCGCGGGGGCGGCCGCGAGCGCCCATCCGGCCAGGAGGACGGCGAAGGATACCAGGAGGCGGCCGCGCGGGTTCATCGCTTCGCCTCCAGCTGTTCCTGCCAGGACGCGCGCAGGTCGCGCGCGGTCTCCTTCCACGTGCCCACCGGGGCGCGTTCGATGAAGGCGTCCAGGTCGGCGATCGCCGCTTCCTTCTGGCCCAGCGCCCAGCGCACCGCGGCGCGGTTGAAGTAGGGGGCGGCGGCCGCGGGGTCGATGGCGATGGCGCGGTCGAAGTCGGCCAGGGCCCCGGCTTCGTCGCCCAGCTCGAAGCGGAGCACACCGCGGTTGAACAGCGCCGGCAGGTAGTCGGGGTTGGTCGCGAGCGCCCGGTCCAGGCTGGCCAGCGCGTCGGATTTGCGGTCGAAGCGGCGCAGCGCCTCGGCGTAGTTCACCCGGACTCCGGGATCTTCGGCCAGCTCGAGCGAGCGCTCCAGGTCGGCGAGCGCCTTGGCGTACTCCTCGAGCTGCAGCCAGAGCGCCCCGCGCACCGCGTAGAGGTGGGCGTTTTCGGGGTGGCGGGCGATCGCCTGGTCGAGGGTGGCCAGGGCTTCGCCGAACCGGCCCTTGGACTGGTACATCAGCGCCACGCTTGCCCATTCGTCGGGGCTCAGGCTCTCGTGGGCGTAGGCCTCGTCGTGGGGGCCGATCTGCGAGAGGTCGAGGGGTCCGGCCTTGGCGCCCGGCGGCAGCGCCGGCGGGGGCGCCGGAGCCGCGTCGGTTTCGGCGGCGGCCGGCGGGGGTGCGGCCGCCCGTTCGGCCTTCGTCGGCTTGCAACCGCCGATAAGGGGGGTCAGGGCGAGGGCGAAGAGCAGCACGGAAAGGTGCCTGGGCATGATTCGTCTCCTGGTGCACAATTGAACGCGCGAAGAGGAGGCGTGGGCTGGAGGTCGTCTCCAGCCCACGCGGCGCAGGACGGTGGGTCTACTGGCCCTTCTTGGCATCCTCGTAGTACTTGAGCAGCATCTTGTGCATCAGGTCGAGGTGCTCGGCGTTGCTGAGGGTTCCGGGCGTGCTGACCGCGCTCCAGACCTTCTCGTTGGTCATCTCCTTGTGGCAGCCCATGCAGAGGCCGCTGCGGTTCATGTTCTCGCGCATCTCGGCGGGGAGCGAGCGCGAGAGCGGCCAGTGGGTGCCCACGGTGGCGACCTGCTTGCCGGTCTCGGGGTCGACGATCCGCGACCAGTCGAAGGTCAGGTCGGGGATGGCCGGGATCTGCACCTGGTAGTTCTTGGCCAGCGGTTCGCCGGTGCGCGGGTCGGTGAGGTCGGTGATGATGTCCTCGGCGTAGCGGTTTTGGTAGATGCCGCCGTCGATGCCGTAGCCCAGCGCTTTGGGGTTGTCGTGGCAGCTCTCGCAGCGGCGCGCTTCGGGCAGCGCCGAGTGCGGCTGCGCCGGCGCCATGTCGATGGCGAGCGGGACCAGGTCCTGACCCAGCTGGGCGGCCTCGTCGGGCGAGCGGGCGATCACGTTGTGCGCGATCGTCTCGCCCTCGGTGTCGATGACGGTGTAGACCACCTGGCAGCCGGGCATGAGCGGGGTGACGCGTCCCTCACCGTTGATGCCCAGGACCGGGTCTTCCCAGCGCAGGTAGGAGCGCGACTCGGAGATCTTGCCGGGCGACTTGATGCCGCTCGAGCCGATCGCCGACTCGGCGGTCATGCCGTGCTCGTCCACGGCGCTGCCCGACTTGATCCAGTCGGTGCCGCTGCTGCCGCCGGAGTAGTCCACCTTCACGTGGCAGCCGTAGCACTGCGGCACCCAGGAGGCGTGGCAGGCGTAGCACTCCAGGTTTTCGGCGTGCTTGGCCACCGAGACCATGGCCACCTTGGCGTCCTGAGAGACCCAGGCGTCG
Organism: Oceanithermus profundus DSM 14977; assembly: GCF_000183745.1. Lineage (NCBI taxonomy): Bacteria > Thermotogati > Deinococcota > Deinococci > Thermales > Thermaceae > Oceanithermus > Oceanithermus profundus. Next base: position 638,955 of record NC_014761.1, read on the forward strand.
GCCTGGTTGATGGCCTTGAGCACGGGCACCTCGAAGTCGGCGCCCGAGGCCGAGTGCAAGATCACCTTGTCGCCCTTCTTGACCACGTTGCCGAAGGGGTTGCCGCGGGCGGTGAGCAGGTAGCCGTCCTCCTTGGGGTAGAGGGTGGCGAAGGCCGCGGTCTCGGGCAGCGGCGCGTCGGCGAGGCCGCGCGGGGCGTTGCCGATGTCGCGACCGAATTCCTCACCCTGGCCGAGCGGCAGCTCCCAGGGGAACTTCTCGGGGGTGCCGTGGCAGTCCTCGCACTCGATCTCCACCTGGGCCAGCGTGGTGGCGAAGATGTTGCCGTCGCCGTGCATGTCGATCGTGGTGTGGCAGTCCTGGCAGAGCATGCCGCCCTTGCCGGGTTCGCCGCGGTGGTGCACGTCGTCGGCGATGAAGAGGTACTTCTTGGTGTGCAGCTTGGGCTGCTTGCCGCCCTTGGCGTTGTAGGGCGTGCCGTAGGGGAACTCCATCAGCCCCTGGAAGGTCACGCCGATGCGCTTGCCGCGGTTGTGGCAGGAGTTGCAGGTCGCGGTGGGGATGCCGCCGCTCGCGCCCTCGTGGATCCCGCCGATCTCGCGGGTGCCCACGATGCGGTGCTTGAGCGGATGCCCCCGTTCGTCCCGTTTGATCGTGGGGTCGCCGCCTTCGTAGAACCCCTCGTCGCCGTAGAGGACGTGGCAGGACGAGCAGCCCATGCCGCGGTAGTCGCCGCGCTTCTCACGGCCGTTGACGCCCACGTGGCAGCGCTGGCAGTCGTGGCGCTGGTAGGTGAGCGCGGCCAGCTTGGGGTCGGCCTGAACCTCTTCGGGGCTGGCCTCGGGGATCTGCTTCAGCTCGCCGGGGAAGGCCTGGGGGTACATCTCGATCAGCTGGGCCATGTACTTCTTGTAGGCCTCGGTCCCCACCTGCGGCACGGGTCCGTCGGTGTCCTTGACGTCGTAGTTGCCGTAGGGCGTCTTGCCGTCCCAGGTCTCGGGGAAGCCCCAGGTGTGCAGGTTGCCCTGGATCTTGCCGGCCTCGGTCTGCATCAGCGCCAGGTTGAGGCGGTAGTCGTAGCCCGGGTGGCACTGCCCGCAGGTGCGATCGGCGATCCAGATCGAGCCCGGGTCGGGGTAGAAGGTCTGGGGTCCGCGGGCCGCGAGCGCCTCGGGGGCGCCGGCGTGGGCCTCCTCGGCCGTCAGCCCCTGAGGGTTGCCGCCGTGGCAGACCACGCAGCCCGCCGGATCCCCGGCCATGGCCCCGAAGGCCTTGATCTGGGCCATCATGCCGCTGCCCTCGGGCACGATGGCCTCGATCCCCTCGTGGCAGCTCAGGCATCCTTTCTGGGCCGCCGCTTCGGGGCTGACCTTCTCGGGCGCTTGCGCCCAGGCCAACGCCAGGAGCACGGCCACGGCCGTCCATACCAGTCGTCTCATGCGCACCAGCCTTTCTGCGCCCGGTTCCGTCCGGACACGTTGGGTTTCTAATGCACATCATAAAAGTTGGATCAGGTCATTTGTCCCGAAAAGTGCTGGGCAAAATCAGCGAAAAATGCCGTCCTGAACGAAAGGTGTAAATGTATATACCAAGTACAATTATTCATTTACTAAATATCCAATCCAGGTTGATGCCGTCAGGTTCTCATCTTTTGCTGCAAACCCCTTCATCCTCGGTGTGATAGGTTGGGGCGCGAGAAAGGTCGGGCACCGTCACCGTTTTCACCTGAAGGGGAAGGAGAATGTACGCGTGAACCACGCCGAGAAAACTTCCAGGCTCGATTCTGCTTCGCGCGCGTTGCTGACCCTGGCGCTGGTCGTCTTCGCGGTGGGGCAGTACCTTGCGTTCAAGGCCCCGCCGGACGTACAGCAGGGGTACCTCATCCGCATCCTCTACGTGCACGTGGGCGCGGCCTGGGTGGCCTACCTGGCCTTCTTCGTGGCCATGGTCTACGCCGTCCTCTACCTGTGGAAGCAGGACGCGGCCTACGACCGGCTCTCGGCCGCCAGCGCCGAGATCGGTCTGCTCTTCATGCTGTTGACGCTGTTCGGCGGCATGATGTGGGCCCGGCCCACCTGGGGGGTCTTCTGGACCTGGGAGCCGCGCCTCACCACGAGCGCCATCCTGACCGCCTTCTACGTGGGGTACTTCCTGCTGCGGCACGCGATCGAAGACCCCGAGTTCCGCGCCAAGGCCGCCGCCGCGGCGGCGATCTTGGGCGTGGTCAACATCCCCATCAACTACATGTCGGTCTACTGGTGGCGCAGCATCCACCAGACGGCCACTTTCGACGTCATCAACCGCAAGACGCACATGGACGGGTCCATGGTGGTGGCCATGTTGGTGAACCTCCTGGCCATCACCCTCTTCTACCTGGCCTTCCTGCGCATCAAGGGTCGGATCGCCGCACGCGCGGCGGCCCGGGAGGAGTGGGATGAATAGCTCGAGCCTCGGCATCTACGTCACCGCGGTCTACGTCGCGACCTACGCGGTGCTCTTCGGCTACACGGCCTACTTGCTCTGGCGGCGCTCGGAGGTGGGCGGTGAAGACTAAGTACCTGATCGGTTTCCTGATCGTCGTGGCCGCGATTGCCTACCTGGCCTTCGGGGGCCTGGGCAACAGCCTGGTCTACTACGTGCTTCCCAGCGAGTACGCCGAGAACCCGGCGCGCTACGAGGGCAAGCGCATCCGCCTCGGCGGCCTGGTTAAGGAGGGGACGATCCGCTACGACCCCAAGACGCTCGAGCTCGACTTCGTCGTCACCGACGGCGTGGTGGACATCCCCGTGCAGCACGAGGGCACCCCGCCGGAGCTCTTCAAGGACAACCAGGGCGTCGTCGTTGAGGGGCGTTTCGACGGCAAGGTGTTCAAGGGCGAGAACCTGCTCATCAAGCACTCCGAAACCTACCAGGCGCCGCCGGAAGGGGGCTACACCCCCGAAGAGGTGCGCAAGCTGATCGAGGAGGCCAAGTGAACCCCAGCATTCTGGGCAACATCGGACTCGTCCTGGCGGTCTTCTTCAGCGTGGCGGGCCTCGTGGCCGTCGTTTTTTCCTGGTTCCTGCGCGACGCCCGTTACGTGCGGGTGGCGCGCCGCAGCGCGCTGCTGGCCTTCCTGGGCACCTTCGTCGCCTTCGGCGCGCTCGAGTGGGCGCTGCTCACTGACGACTTCTCCATCCTCTACACCGCGCGCAACCACACCACCGCGAGCCCCACCTGGGTGAAGTTCGCCACCCTCTGGGCGGCGCTCGAGGGGTCGATCCTGCTCTGGGCGCTCTTGCAGACCCTCTACACCTGGCTCGCCGGGCGCAAGATGCGCGATTACTGGACGAGCCCGGTGGCCCTGGGCACGCTCTTCGTTATCCAGCTCTTCTTCCTCGTCAACGTCCTCTTCGTCATCAACCCCTTCACCCCGGTGCCCAACCCGCCGGCCGACGGCCCGGGGCCCAACCCGCTCTTGCAGAACCACTGGATGATGGCCGTCCACCCCATCCTGATGTACCTGGGCTTCGTGGGCCTCTCCGTGCCCTTCGCCTACGCGGTCGCCGCCATGGTGACCCGCCGCTACCAGACCTGGGTCAGCGAAACCAAGTGGTGGTTGATCTTCGCCTGGGGCTTCCTCACCGCCGCCATCTTCGCCGGAGGTTGGTGGAGCTACGAGGTGCTGGGATGGGGCGGCTACTGGGCCTGGGATCCGGTGGAGAACGCCTCGTTCATCCCCTGGCTGTTGGCCACCGCCTTCGTGCACACCGCGATGGTGCAGGAGCGCCGGGGGCTGTTTCGCAGCTGGAACTTCGCCCTGGTGACCCTGGCCTTCGCCGGGACCGTCTTCGGCACCTTCCTCACGCGCTCCGGCGTGATCGAGTCGGTGCACGCCTTCGCGGGCGGCCCGGTGGGGCCGATCTTCCTGGGCTTCCTGCTCGTCATCCTGGCCGTGGGCTTTTCCCTGCTCGGGCGCGTTTCCAGCGAGGTGCGCGACGTCGGCAGCGTGAACGTCTGGAGCCGCGAGGGGCTGCTGCTCTTCGGCGCCCTCGTCTTCGTGGTGATGGCCTTCGTGGTGATCCTGGGCACCCTCTTCCCGCTCCTGGTGGAAGCCTTCAACGGCGCCAAGGTCTCGGTGGGGGCGCCGTTCTTCAACCAGCTCTTCGTGCCCCTGGGCTACGCCATGCTCGTGCTGATGGCCCTCGGTCCGCTGCTGCCCTGGCGCAAGGCCGACCCCGAGACGCTGCGCGTCATCGCCTGGATGGCGGTCTCGCTGGTGCTGGGCACCGCCGCGGGGCTCGCCCTGGGCTGGACCCTGTGGGTGAGCCTGACCGTCGGACTCTTCCTCTTCAACCTCGTCGCCCTGGGGTGGCTGATCGCCAGCCCGATCGCGCGCAAGTCGCGCGCCCTCGGAGGCGTGCGCGCCGGCATGGGGTCGCTGGCCTGGACGCGGAGGCGCTACGGGGGCTACCTCGTGCACTTCGCGGTGGCGCTCTCGGCGCTGGCCATCGCCTTCAGCCAGAGCTACCGGCTGGACGTCCAGAAAACGCTGCAGATCGGTGAGTCCTGGCAGGTGGCCGGCCGCACCATCACGGTGCACGCCCTTCGCGCCGTCGAGGACCCGCACCGCTACTCGGTGATCGCCGACGTGGAGATCAGCGGCATGGGCACGCGTCAGCCGCGGCTGAACTACTACCCCACGTCGCGAACCCCGTTCGCCTCGCCCTCGGTGGCCTACACCCTGGGCAAGGACTACTACCTGGTGCTGCAGGCCTTCGACCAGGAGAACGCCCAGTGGGTGACGCTGCGGCTGGTCGTGACGCCGCTGGTCCTCTGGCTATGGGTCTCGGCGGTCCTCATGGCGCTCGGCACCGCGATGATCCTCTGGCCCGCCCGCCGCGCGGCGCGGGCGGCCGCCGCCGGGGAGGTGGGCGCATGAGGGCCCTTTTCGGAGTGCTGCTGGCCCTCGCCATTGGGGCGTTGTTCTGGTGGGGCATGCAGACCAAGGACGAGCGCAGCGAGCTGCCGTCGGCCCTGGCGGGCCGGCCGGCGCCCGCGTTCGACCTGGAGCTGCTGCCCAGTTCGCGCGAGGCCTGGGGCGAGCGGCTCGACCTGAGCGACTACCTGGGCAAGAAGCCGATCATCCTCAACTTCTGGGCCAGCTGGTGCTACCCCGCCTGCTACGAGGAGGCGCCGATCCTGGAGGCCACCTGGCGCCGCTGGAAGGACCAGGTGCTCTTCGTCGGGGTCAACACCCAGGACGAGCTGGACGCGGCCGAGAAGTTCATCGAGCAGTTCGGCATCAGCTTCCCCAACGTCTACGACCCCCGGGGGAAGGTGGGCATCGACTACGGCATGTACGGCGTGCCCGAGACCTTCGCCATCTCGGTCGAGGGGCGGGTGCTCGAGCGCTTCGCCGGCACGATCAGCGCCGAAAAGCTCGAGTCCATGATTCGTGAGGTGTTGCCGTGAGACGCTGGCTGTGGGTCTTGGTTCTGGCGCTGGGGCTCGCGGGCGCGCAGACGGTGGGCAACGAACCGCCCCCCGACCTGCCGCCCAAGGTCTTCGAGATCGCCAAGAAGCTGCGCTGCCCGGTGTGCCGCGGGGAGAGCGCGGCCGAGTCGAACGCCGGGGTCACCGAGGAGATGCGGCGGCAGATCGCCGAGATGCTGGCCGAGGGCAAGACCGAGGACGAGATCATTCAGTACTTCGTGGACCGCTACACCGAGTGGATCCTCTACGAGCCCCCCAAGCGCGGGCTGGGGCTGGTGGTGTGGCTGGCCCCGGTGATCGGGCTGGGCATCTTCGGCTTCGGTCTCTACAGCTACCTGCGCGCCACGTCGCGGCGCGCTGCGGAACTCGAAGGCGTCAGCGAAGAGGAGCTGGCCCGGGCCGAAGCCGAGCTCGGGCGCGATGACGAAGGAGGCGCCCCGTCATGATCCTGTTCTGGACCGTTGTTGCGTTGTTGGTGCTCCTGGCCGCCGTCTACGCCACCCTGCCGCTGGCGCGCGAGCCCGAACCCTTTCCCTCCGACCCCCTGCCCGAGGAGCTGCGGGCCGAGATCGAGGCGCTGAAGCAGGAAGCGCGCGAGCTCGAGGGCAGCGAACGCAAGCGCACCCTGGGCCGCATCGTGCAGCTCGAGCGCCGGCTTGCGGAGCTCGAAGGCCGGCCGGCCGTTCCCGGCGCGCGCCGCGTTTCCTGGGTGGCCCTGATGGTGACGACCGCCTTCCTCGTCTTCGTGGGCGGGGTGCTGCTGCGCTACACCCTGCCGCGGGCGCCGGGCGAGACGATCACCACCTCGAACCTGATCAGCGGCGAGCGCACGGTCGACCGCGCCAAGCTGGCCGAGCTCAACCGCCTCAAGACCCGGGCCGAGCGCAACGACGACGCGGAAAGCTGGCTCGCTTACGGGAACGCGGCCTGGGAGGTGGCCGACTACAACGCCGCCGCCGAGGCGTACAAGCGGGTGCTCGACCTGGACAGCAAGAACCTGACCGCCTGGAAGCGGATGGGGATCCTCTTCTTCATGTCGGGGTTCCCGGAGGACGCGGCCCAGGTCCTCCAGGTCGTCGTCGGGGTGGACCCGAACGACACCGAGGCGCTGCTCTTTTTGGGCAACGCCTACTCGATGCTGGGCCGCTTCGACGAGGCCATCAGCGTCTGGGAGCGTTACCTCGCCGTCGGCGGGCCGGACGCCGAACGGGTGAACGCCCTCATCGCCCAGGCGCGCGCCCAGCAGGAGGCCAAGGCTGCGGTCGATCGGGGCCAGGTTCCCGCCGGAAACGTCGTCTACGAGGTCAAGTGCGCGGCCTGCCACGGGCAGAACGGCGAGGGCGGCATCGGCCCCCGCCTGGTGGGGAACCCGGTGCTGCGGGTCGACGGCGCCGTGGCCGAGATCGTGAACAAGGGCACCGGCAGCATGCCGGCCATCCCCATGAGCGAGGCCGAGCTGCAGGCGCTTCTGGACTACCTCAAGGGGTTGTAGCCGTGAAGCTGAGCCGCCGCGACCTGGTCTGGATCGTGCCCTCGTCGGTCGCCGCCACCTTCTTCGGTTGGTTCGGCTGGCGCACCGTCAAGATCCAGTTCCTCAAGTCGGGCCCCAACGCCCAGCCCCAGTGGAAGGACGGCGAACGGGTCGAGATCGCGGAGCTGGCCGAGCTGGACGAGGTCTGGTCGTTCAAGTACTTCGAATACCCGTTGACGGCCGGAAAGCTGCCCTGCACCGTGCTGCGCCTCCCCGGTCCCGTTCCCGGCGGGCTCACCGTCGAAGGCCGCCACTACGCCGCCTGGTCGCGCATCTGCACCCATCAGGGCTGCACCGTGGACTACGTGAGGAACACCGAGGCCGGGGCCATCCTCTACAACTACCGCTCCGACCACCCCTTCTTTGGCTGCAAGTGCCATTTCGGAGCCTTCGACCCCGTGCAGGCGGGAAAGGCCGTCTTCGGCCCGCCGCGCTTCCCGTTGCCGCGGATCCGGCTGGTGGCCGAGCTGGGGGTGCTCTACGCCACCGGCCACGAAACGCCGTTGCGCCCGCTCGAGAGCCTGCGCACCGTGGGCGGAAGCCGGAGCGGCTGAATCACCGGAACGGGCCCGCGGGGGCCTGTCGTTTTGGGCGGTGGGCGGGGCCCCCTCAGGGGCGGGCCGCGCCGCGCCAGGGCCAGGCCAGGTAGGCCAGGCCCGCGCCCAAGGGCAGGGTCAGCCACGCCCCGGGGCCGAAGAACAGCGCCTCGCCCGGCCAGAAGACGGCCCAAAGCAGCGCCGCCCCCGCCGCCCAGACGGGTCGCCGCGACCACGCCATGACGGCCAGGGCCGCGGCGCCCAGCAGCAGGAAGAGCAGGCTCAGGGCCCCGATCGCCGGCCCCAGGTTCATGTCGTCCGCGGGACCGAGGAAGCCCACGACGCCCAGGAAGGCCGCCAGCCACGCGTAGGGGTTGGCGGCCAGGCTCGCCCAGAAGGCGATCCTGGCGCCGTAGCGGCGCGCGAGCTCGGCCACGCCCGCGCCGTAGACGAGGGCGACGGGGTAGAGCGCATAGGGCACCGTCGCGAGCAGCAGCGCCGCCCAGGTCCAGGCGGCCACGTGCAGTACGGGGCGCATGCCCCCATTCTAGGCAACCTTGCGGCGTCAGGGTTCGAGCACGACCCGCACGAACTTGTCCTTCCCGCGGCGAAGGATCCGGGGCCGGTCGAGGGTGACCTGCAGCTGCGGATCGGTGATCACCTCGCCGTCGAGGCGCAGGCCGCGGTTCTGGATGAGGCGGCGGGCCTCGCCGTTCGACTGGGTCAGCCCCGCGAGGGTGAACAGCCGCGCGACCCAGATGGCCCCGTCCTTGAGCTCGGAAGGGTCGATCGCGACGGTGGGGATGTCGTCGGGGACGCCGCCCTTGGCGACCTCGTCGTAGCGCGCCTCCGCCTGGGCGACGGTGCGGGCCAGCTCCGCCTCCTGCGGGTCGCGGGGCGCCTCGTCGCGCCCGGCTTCGTCGAACCGGTAGCCAAGGCGCTCGTAGAAGGCGCGGTCCAGCCAGGCGGGGATGACGTCCTGGGCGTAGGCGGCGGTGAGCAGGCGGGCGAGCACCCGGTGGGCCCCCACCATGCCGCCCTTCTCGATGACCGCCTCGACCTCCTCGGGCTCCAGGTCGGTGAGCAGGCGGAAGTAGTCGGCCAGCACCGCGTCGGGCACGCGCATCAGCTTCTTGAACATCACCGCGGGCTCCTCGCTGACCCCGACGTAGTTGTCCAGGCTCTTCGACATCTTCTCCACGCCGTCAAGGCCCACGAGCAGGGGCATGATGACGAGCACCTGGGGCTCCTGGCCGTAGAACTTCTGCAGGTCGCGGCCCACGAGTAGGTTGAACTTCTGGTCGGTGCCGCCCATCTCGACGTCGGCCTCGAGCGCCACCGAGTCGTACCCCTGGGCGAGGGGGTAGAGGAACTCGTGGATGCCGATGGGCACGCCCTCGGTGTAGCGCTTCTTGAAGTCCTCGCGCTCGAGCATCTGCGCCACCGTCATCTGCGCCGCGATGCGGATCACCTCCTCGAAGGTGAGCTTCGCGAGCCACTCGGAGTTGTAGCGCAGCTCGAAGACCTCGGGCTCCTGGCGCAGGATCTTGCGCGCCTGCTCGACGTAGCTCCGGGCGTTTTCGCGGGTCTCCTCCAGGGTGAGCGGCGGCCGCGTCTTGCTGCGGCCGCTGGGGTCGCCGATCATGCCGGTGAAGTCGCCGATGAGCAGGATCACCTTGTGCCCCAGCTCCTGGAACTGGCGCATCTTGCGCAGCACGACCGCGTGGCCGAGGTGCAGGTCGGGACGGGTCGGGTCCACCCCCAGCTTGATCCGCAGGGGGCGTCCGGAGGCCAGCTTCTGCTTCAGGTCGGCTTCGGTGATGATCTCGGCGGTGCCGCGACGCAAGAGGGCGAGGGCTTCTTCGGGCTCCATGACCTTCAGAGTATACTCTAACCATCAACGGCTGCTTTGGCCCATGGGGAGGCGATATGTGGCGGAACCTGCTGATTCTTGGAGCGCTCTTGGGAGGGGTCTACCTCTATGGCCTGAACTACGGCCTGGCCCTCGGTATCCCGCCGTTCACCCCGGTCTACTACCTGAACCACAGCGCCGAGATGAGCTACGGGTTGCGGGTCGCGGGGGGTTCGGACGCGGTCAAGATCAAGCTCGAGGGCAACCTCAAGAAGGGCCGCGTTGCGGTCTGGCTGACGCATCAGGGCCGCCGGCTGGGTAAGGTCAAGGTGTACAAGGGCAGCTTCCGCGATCAGATCAAGTACAAGGTCGAGGACGGGTTCTACACCGTCCACGTCAAGACCCAGGAGGCCGAGGGCACGGTGCGCTACGACTGGGTCTCGACGCGCTTCCAGGCCTACTGAGCCCGGCGCTTGGCAGCCCGCCGGACGCTGTGGTAAACTTGCGGTTGGCTTGCCCCACGGGGCATAGAGGAGGAATATGGCGAACAGCAGCGCACGTACCCCTTCGGCGATGAAACGCCACCGCCAGTCGCTCAAGCGGCGCGCGCGAAACAAGGCGAAGAAGTCGATGATCAAGACGTTCAGCAAGAAGGCCGTACAGGCCGCGGAAAACGGCGACAAGGAGCGCGCTCTGCGCTACCTGCGCGTGGCCGAGAGCCTGATCGACAAGGCGGCCAAGGGCTCGACCCTGCACGCCCGCACCGCCGCCCGCAAGAAGTCCCGCCTGATGAAGCGGCTGCACCGAATCCTCGGCGGCCTGCAGGCTTAGGAGGCGACCATGGGCCGTGGAGACCGCAAGACCCGCAAGGGCAAGATCGCCAAGGGTACGTACGGCAAGTACCGCCCGCGCCGCAAGAAGTAAGGCGCGGTTCCCGAAACCCCACACGCCCCCTGCGGGCGTTTTTCTTTGGTTCAGGCGCCGCGCCGGCGGCCCCAGGGCTCGATGACGATCTGCCCCTCCTCGACGCGGGCGCGTTCGGGGCCCGCGGGTGCGGGGGCGTCTTCGGGCGCCACGGCGACGTGACCGGCGATGCGCAGCTGTTTGGCGGCCAGCTCGAGCGCCCAGATCGTCGCCTGCTCGTTGCCCTCGGCTCCGGCGTGGGCGAGGCCGCGCAGCTTCCCCACGACGATCACGTCGCCCCCCGCCACCACCTCGGCCCCCGGGTTGACGTCGCCCAACACGACCACCGTCCCCGCCGAAGCGATGCGCTGGCCGCTGCGCAGGGTGTGGTCCACCACCTCGGTGTGCGGCACCCTGCGCTCGCCGCGCGGAGGGCGGAAGCGGACCTCGAGGTTCCGCGCCGCGGCGGCCTCGAGCAGCGCCTGCACCACGGAGCCCGGGGTGGGGCCGGCGACCTCGACCTCCAGCGGCATCTCGGGGGCCTCGGCCAGGGCGGCGGAGAGTTCTTCGGGGGTCTCGTTTCCGTCGAGGCGGAGGGCCAGGGCGCCCAGCGTGGCACGCAGTCGCATGCTGTTCAGTATGTCACGGGCCGGACGTGCGGGCGACCGGGGCCGGCACCTTCCAGTAGGCGGCCATGACCTTCTTGACCGCCGGCAGGGCGACGCGGCTGCCCTCCCCGGCGTTCTCGAAGAAGGCGACCACCGCCAGGGGCGGGTAGGGGCTGCCGCCGTCTATGGGGTAGGGCCCGTAGCCCATGTACCAGGCGTGCTCGTAGCCGGCCTTCTTGCCGGGGGTCTCGGCGGTCCCGGTTTTCCCGGCTGTTGGCACCGGGAAGTCCTTGAGCCGGAACGAGGCGGTGCCCTCGGTCACGGTCTCGCGCAGGCCCTCCTGCACCACCCGCCAGTAACGTCCGCGCACGCGCGCGGGTGCGGGCGCGGCCCCCTGCACCAGGTGGAGCGGCGGGGTGCGCCCCGCGGTGGCCACCAGCGCAAGCATGCGCGCGACCTGCACCGGCGTGGCCAGCACCGCGCCCTGACCGATGGCCACCGAGAGGGTCTCGCCCGGGTACCAGGGTTCGCCGAAGCGTTCCCGCTTCCAGGCCCTGTCCGGCACCAGGCCGCGCTTCTCGGCGATTTCGAGCCCCGTCGGCGCCCCCAGGCCCAGGGCGCGGGCCCGATCGGCGATCACGTCCACGGTCTCCACGGGGCCCGCCTCGATCACCGCCTGGTAGAACCAGGTGTTGCAGCTGTAGGCCAGCGCGTCCGTGACCTTCATCGGTCCCATGTCCCGCGGCGACCAGTTGCGGCGCGTCTGCCCGCCGAAGCGGATCGAGGGAAGGCAGCGGAAGGTGGTGGCGGGGTTCACCAGCCCCGCCTCCAGCAGGGCGCTGGCGGTAACGGGCTTGAAGGTCGAACCCGGCGTGTAGGCCTGGACCGCGCGGTTGAGCAGCGGCAGGGCGGGGTCGTTTTGCAGGGCGCGGATCTCCGAGGCCGGGGTGGGGCGCCGCGTGAACAGGTTGGGGTCGTAGGCGGGGGCGGTGGCCATGGCCAGCACCTCGCCGGTCGTGGGGTCCACGGCCACGATCGCCCCCCGGGCCACGGGGTCGGGGGGCAGGCCCAGCTTCTTGCGGCCGGCGTTCAGGTCGTCGAGCGCCTCGGCCAGCGCCCGCTCGGCGGCGCGCTGCAGGTTGAGGTCGAGGGTCAGGCGCACGTCGCGGCCGGGCACCGGCGGGGCGAGCACCTGTTCCCGCAGCACCTCGCCGCGGACGTCGACCTCGACGAGCTTGAGCCCGCGCCGGCCGCGCAGCGTCTCCTCGAGCGCCGCTTCCAGCCCGGCCCGACCCACCAGGTCGCCGCGCTCGTAACCGCGCTTCAGGTCCGCGGCGGTGGGCCCCTGCACGTAGCCGATCACCGGGCCCGCGATGGGGTTGGGGTAGTAACGCTCGATGCGCTCTTCCAGGCGCAGGTTGGGCTGGCCCGCGGTCAGCTCCGCGAGCGTGGGCACCCATTCGTCGGGCAGGTTGGCCGCGAGCACGACCTCTTCCTCGCCCTCGGGGACCTCGGGCAGGCGCTCGAGCCCCAGGATCGTCAGGATCCGCGAGGCGAAGCGCACCGGGCCGCCGCGGTAGTAGAGGTCCACGGCGATGCGGTTGGCGGCGATGGGGGTGCCGTTGCGGTCAAAGATGCGCCCCCGCGGAGCGGGGATCGTCTCCGTGCGCTGGTGGTTGCCCTTGGCCAGGGTGGCGTACTTGCCGTGCTCGAAGACCTGCAGCTGCACCAGCCGCCCCACGAGGAGCAGGAGGACGAAGTAGACCAGGGCGAGCAGCAGCCGGACCCGTTCAGGCATAGGCCTCTTCCCCCGGACCGAGGAGCGCTTCCGCGAGCCGCAGGTAGAAGGGGGCGACGAGCAGGGTGAGGACCAGCTCCGGGGCGAAGACCTGCACCCAGGTGCTCGCCGGCAGCGTGGTGTAGCGCATCCAGTAGACCAGGATCAGGAAGCCGCCCCACTTGGCGAGGAAGGCGAGGGCCAGGACGACCATCCGCGCCGCCGGTTCCTCCCAGTGGAGCCAGCCCCGCAGGCCGTAGAAAGCGTAGGCGGCGGTGGTGAGCCCCAGGGCGTGGAAGCCCAGGTAGCCGGCCGAGCTGAGGTCCTGGAGGAGGCCCAGGCCAAAGGCGGTGGCGAGGCCGGCGTAGGGGTTCTGGCGGCTCGCCAGCACCACCGCCAGCAGGAACCAGAGGTCCGGGGGGCTGACCCGGTCGGGCAGCAACCCCGAGAGCAGGGCCTGCAGAACCAGCGAGAAGAAGACCAGCACGAGCGCGTTCATAGCTTCCCCAACACCACCACTTCTTCGAGCAGGCCGAACTTGACGAGCGGCTCGGCGCGCACCACCTTGCGCAGCGCCCCGGGCGCGCGCGGGAGGATGCGCGTGACCCGCGCCACGGGGATGCCCTCGGGGAAGAGCCCTTGCAGCGAACCGGTGACGAGCAGGTCGCCGACGGCGATCTGCGTCTCCACCGGCAGCTCGACGCGCAGCCCCGCCGGCGGCTCGCCCACGGCGATGCCGCGGCCGGGGTTGCCCTCGGGGCGCACCCCGACGCGGGATTCGGGGTCCACCACGGTGCGGACCACCGCGCGGTGGGGGGTGGTCTCGATGATCACCCCCACCAGCCCGTTGGGGCTGGTCACCGGCATGCCGACCGAAAGCCCGTCGGCCTCGCCGAGGCCCAGGATGAGGCGCCGGTAGAGGCCCGAGGTGTCCTCGGTGATGACCGGGGCGATGGCCACCACGCCCGGGGCCTGGGCCTCGCGCACCGCCAGCGCCCGGCGCAGGCGCTCGAGCTCGACCTTGAGCTCGAGGTTGCTCTCCTTGAGCCAGGCGACCTCCTCGGCCAGCAGGCGGTTCTCGTGCCGCAGGTTGCGGCGGTCGAGCAGCGTGGTCGCCGCAGCGCGCAGGTTCTGCGCGGCGCGGTGGCCGAGGCCGAACAGCGGCGCGATCCGCGCCGAGACCTCGCCCGGGAGCTGGGGCGCGAAGTTCGCGGTCAGCGCCGAGAGCGCCAGCGCCAGCAGCACGTACCCCAGGTAGACGAGCCTAAGCATCCCAGACCTCCGTGAGCGGGTAGCCGAGCCGGGCCAGCGCCTGCCACAGCCGGGCGACGGGCAGTCCCATCACCGTGAAGAAGTCGCCCTCGACCGCCTCGACCAGGACCATGCCCTTTTCCTGGATGCCGTAGCCGCCGGCTTTGTCGAGGCCTTCGCCGCTGGCGGCGTAGGCCTCGATCTCCCAGTCCGCGAGGTCGCGGAAGCGCACCCGGGTGCTGCTGACCAGCGCCGTCTCCCCGGTCGGGGCCCGCAGGGCCAGGCCGGTGTGCACCCAGTGGTCGCGTCCAGAAAGCAGCTCCAGGAATCTGCGGTTCTCGGCCGGGTCCCGCGGTTTGCCTAGGACCCGGCCGTCGACCGCGACGACGGTGTCGGCGGCCACCACCCACGCCCCGGAGGCGTTGCGCGCCTTGAGCTGGGCCAGGCGGCGGGCGGCGTCGGCGGGGTCTTCGCCGGGGGCGACCGACTCGTCCACCCGGGGCGGCGCCACCCGGTGCGGCAGGCCCAGCCGCGCCAGCAGTTCGCGCCGCCGCGGGCTGCCGGAGGCCAGCACGATCACGGGCCGGCTCGTCGCCACGCTTGCCATACCTTTTCTTTGTACCGCCGCGCGAGCTGAGGGTGGGTGAGAACCAGCAGGTTCTCGTCGTTGCGGCTGACCGCGGAGCGCGTGAAGTTGAACGAACCGGTGACGACGGTGCGTTCGTCGATGACGATCGTCTTCAGGTGCATGGCCGCGGGGTTGGCGTCCTCGCGCACCTCCACCCGGGGGCCCAGCGCCTCCTCGCGCGAATCGGGCAGGTTGCGGCGCTCGAGCAGCACCCGCACCTCGACCCCGCGCCGCGCCGCGGCGTTCAGTGCTTCCAGGACGCGCGGATGGGTGAGCACGAAGGCGGCCACCCAGACCTCGCGCTCGGCGGCGTCGAGTTCGCGCACGATCCGCTCGAGGGCCGCCTCCCCGTAGCCGGGGCTGAAGAAGACGCTCAGGCGGCCGCCGCCGTCGAGCTCCAGCGTCGCCGGCGCCGGGGGTCGGGGCTTGCGCCGCCAAAGCGCGGCGAAGGCCGCGTGGTAGAGGCGCGCCGCCGGTTCGCCGGTGAGGACGAGCAGGTCGTTGTCGTTCTTGTGCAGGCCGTTGTAGCTCCAGTTGGTGCTCCCCGTCCACACCTCCCGGGCGTCGAGGACCGCGAATTTGTCGTGCATCAGCCCCGGGCGGTCGTCGTAGCAGAGGTCCACGCCCGCGAGCCGCTCGCAGTTTTCGGAGGTGCGCCGCACCTGGGCGTAGGCTTCGTCCCGGCGCACCCGGGGCCGGCCCGCGGTCTGTCCGCGGGAGCCCGCGAGCAGTGTGGTCAACGTGTCCTCGCGGTGCTCGCGCTCGCTGAAGATCCGGACCCGCACGCCGCGGGCGGCGGTCTGCGCCAGCAGGTAGCCGAGGCGGGTGTCGTTCAGGGTCAGAAGGGCCAGGTCGACGGTGCGTTCGCTGCGGGCCAGGGCGCGGCCCAGCGCCTCGACGGCCCGTTCCTCGTCCTCGGGCAGGAAGTAGACCTGCGGCCGCACCTCGCCCGGCGGCGGCGGGTTGGTGTAGCCGCTGCGCTGTTGCCACAGCGCGATCCCCGCCAGCAAGACGAGGAGGGCGTACCCCAGCCAGGCGGGTTTGGGCTTGGGACGCGGCGGCGGCTTAATAGCCCCGGCTCTCCCCGCCCTCGACCAGCGCCACGCCGCTCGAGGTTCCCAGGCGGCTCGCGCCCGCCTCGATCATCTTCCAGGCGTCCTCGCGGGTGCGGATGCCGCCGGCGGCCTTGACCTTGGCCCGGCCGCCGGCCACCTCGGCCAGCAGCCGGACGTCTTCGATGCTGGCCCCGCGGGGCCCGAACCCGGTCGAGGTCTTGAGGAAGTCGGCCCCGCCGGCGAGCGCCGCCTCGGCGGACCGGCGGATCTGTGCCTCGTCGAGGTAGCCGGTCTCGAGGATCACCTTGAGGACCGCGCCCGGGGCGGCCTCGCGCACCGCCCGCACGTCGGCGGCGACCGCGTCCCAGTCGCCTGCGAGCGCCCGGCCCACGGGGATGACCATGTCGAGCTCGTCGGCGCCCTGGCTCACGGCGAGCGCCGCCTCGGCGGCCTTGATCTGGGACGCGTTCGCGCCCAGGGGAAAGCCGATCACCGCCGCGACGCGCACGGGGCTCGCCCCCAGGGCCTTCTTGGCGGCGGGCACGAAGGCGGGGTTGACGCAGACGGCGTAGAAGTAGTGCTCGTCGGCCTCGCGGCAGAGGCGTTCGATATCGGCCGGCGTGGCCGTGGGTTTTAGCAGGGTGTGGTCGATGTACTTGGCGAGCTCGGTGTCCATGCCTCCATGCTACACGCCGCCGTTAGCGGCCGGCGGCGGCGTAGGCGCCGTTGCCGAGCATCTCGAGGATGCCCGCGGCGATGCCCTCGGCCAGCTTCTGGCGGTAGTCCGCGCGGGCGAGCAGGCGGCCCTCGGTGGGGTGGTTGGCGAAGCCCACCTCCACGAGCACCGCGGGGATGCGGGCGTAGCGCAGCACGTAGAAGGGGGCTGAGTGCACCCCGCGGTTCTTGGTGCCGGTGCGCGCGATCAGCTGTTCGAGGATGTCGTCCGCCAGCCGGGCCGAGAACTGCAGGTTCCCCTGGGCGATCAGGTCCGCGAGCGCCGCCTCGGCCGTGCTCTCGGCCTTCTGGGTGAGCTTTTCACCGAGCTCCCCGCCGCCGTTCTCGGCGATGGCCAGCGCCAGGGTGCGCGGGTCCAGGGTTTTGCCCAGGTAGTAGACCTCGATGCCGCGGGCGGGGCGTTCGGCCGAGTTGACGTGGATGGAGACGAAGAGGTTGCGGTTGCCGTTCGTCATCTTGGCCCGCTGGTTGAGGTCGAGCAGCTTGCGCTCGTCGAAGTCCTTGACGGACTTGGGGGCGAGGTCGTAGTCGCCGTCGCGGGTGAGCACCACCTCGATCCCCTTCGCCTCCAGGATCTTCTTCACGCGCAGCGCGATGTCGAGGGTGACGACCTTTTCCTTCACGTAGCCGACGGTTCCAGGATCGGGTCCGCCGTGGCCCGGATCGATGACCACCACCGGCGCCAGCGGCTGCGGTTTGGGCGGCGGCGCGGTGCCGCCCGCCTCGGGTTGCAGCACGTCGATCACCAGCCGGAAGCGGCCTTCGGGGCCCTCGAGCACGAAGGGTTTCTTCGCCGTCGCTCCGGGGCGCAGGTAGAGGCGCACCTCGGTGCCCTCCGCGGAGGGCTGCAATTCCACCCGCTCGACGGCGGGGTCGTCGGTGCGCAGCGTCTCGGGGGCCTCCACGTTCAACCCCAGCCGCACCCGCACCAACGCGCCGCTGCGCTCGGTCGCGTAGGCGGTGCCGAGCGGCAGCTCGAAGACGAAACGGGTGAACCCCTCCTCGTTGTGGGCCGCCCAACGCATCCAGTCGGGGCCGGCCCAGGCGAGGCTGGACAGCGCCAGTAAGAGGAGGGCGAGGGCGCGCATCTCCCGCGATTATAGCCAGAACGCGGGTGAGAACGCAGCGGTTCCAGATTCGATGGTAAACGCGTCCCTAGCCGCTAGCGCCTGAGAAGTGTAAGAATGGCGGAGTGTGCTCCGATCCGGAGCGGAAAGGGGGCAAGCCGTGGACTACCTAACGGAACTGCAGGCGGGGATCACCGCGATCGTCTTCTTCCTCGTCGGCCTTGCCATCGTCTTCGTGACGATCGGGATCGCCCGCTTGCTGGTCGGGGTGCGCCCGAAACCGCCGGGCAAGCTCGACGCCTACGAGTCCGGGGAGATACCCATCGGCGACGTCAACCTACGGTTCAACGTGAACTACTACATCTTCGCGCTGCTCTTCCTGCTCTTCGACGTCGAGGCCGCGCTGCTCTTCCCGTGGGCGGTGGCGTACGACAAGCTGGGCTGGCTGGGCTTCTTCGAGGCGGTGGTCTTCATCGGCATCCTGGCGATGGGGCTGGTGTACGCCTGGCGGAGGGGGGTGCTCAAGTGGGTCTACTAGGTTCGGACGAACGACCGCGCGACATCATCTTGGGAACGCTGGACGACCTGATCAACATGGCGCGCAGCCGCAGCATGTGGCCGCTCACCTTCGGCATCGCCTGCTGCGCCATCGAGATGATGGCCACCTGGGATCCGAAGATCGACGCCGACCGCTTCGGGATGTTCTTCCGCAACACCCCGCGGCAGGCCGACGTGATGATCGTCTCCGGCACGGTCAACAAGAAGCTGGCGAAACGCCTGCGCCGCCTCTACGACCAGATGGCCGAGCCCAAGTGGGTCATCTCGATGGGCGCCTGCGCCAACCAGGGCGGGCCCTTCCGCCAGGGCTACTCGGTCGTCGAAGGGGTGGACAAGATCGTGCCGGTGGACGTCTACATCCCCGGCTGCCCGCCGCGGCCCGAGGCGCTGTTGCAGGCGCTCTTGTTGCTGCGCGACAAGATCGCCGACCGCGAGCTGCGTTACAAGAAGCCCCGTGCGATTCCCACCGACTACGACGTCCTGGCCGAACCCGGCAAGGACGGGCGTCTGCCGGTGCTCTAGGAGGTGGCCGTGGAAGCGAGGATGAAGCAGGAACGCCTCTACGACGAGGACGTCTACACGGTCCACCCCGAGGACTACCGGGCGCTGTGCGAGCGGCTCGCGGCCGAGGGGTACGACTTCCCCCGCGCGATCAGCGGCATCGACATGGGCTACGGTCTGCGCGTCACCCTGCAGCTGACGCGGATGAAGGACCTGGCCAAGGTGACGGTGCGCACCGACGTGCCCTACGACAACCCCGTCGTGCCCTCGGTGACCGACCTCTGGCCGGGCGTCGAGTGGTACGAGCGCGAGGCCTACGACATGCTGGGCCTCCGCTTCGAGGGGCATCCCGACCTGCGGCGCATCCTCCTCGAGGACGAGTGGGCGCTGCACCCCCTGCTGAAGCGCTACGACACCGGCGGCTACCCCGTGCCCGGCTGGGAGCCGAAACCCTGGCCCGACCCCGAACCCTGGGCGCCGCCCCCGCCGCCCGAACCCGAGGAAACGGGCGAGGCGAACGAAGGAGGTGAGGCCTCGTGAGCACGATGAGCCTGGAACCGGTGCCCGGCCGCAGCGACGAGATGATCGTCAACATGGGGCCGCAGCACCCGGCCACCCACGGCGTGCTGCGGGTGGTCCTGGGGCTCGAGGGCGAGCGCATCACCCGCGCGGTCCCGCACATCGGCTACCTGCACCGCAACCACGAGAAGATCGAAGAGGCCCGCACCTACCCGATGGTGATCGCCTACACCGACCGCATGGACTACGTCTCGGGCACGCAGAACGAGCTGCCCTTCGTGCTGGCGGTGGAGGACATGCTGGGCATCGAGGTGCCCGACCGGGCCAAGAAGATCCGCACCATGTTCTTCGAGCTCTACCGCCTCGCCAGCCACCTGGTCTGGATGGGGACGGCGATGCTCGACCTGGGTGCGATCTCGCCCTTCCTCTACACCTTCTGGGACCGCGAGATCATCCTGGGGATCGTCGAGAAGACCGCGGGCGCGCGCATGCTGCCCAACTACTACACCTTCGGCGGCGTCCGCCGCGACGTCCACCCCGACTTCTTCAAGGACGTGGCCGACTTCCTCGACCACATGGAGCGGCGCATGGTGGACTACGAGCACCTGGTGCTCGAGAGCCCGGTGGTGCACGCGCGCACGATCGGCGTGGGCGTGCTCAGCAAGGAACGCGCCATCGCCCGCGGCGTCAGCGGCCCGGTGCTGCGCGCCAGCGGGGTGGCCTACGACGTGCGCAAGGCCTTCCCCTACGACGCCTACCCCGACGTCGAGTTCGAGATTCCCACCTCGCCGGACGGCGACACCTACGCCCGCTTCTGGGTGCGGTTCCAGGAGATGTACCAGTCGATCCGCATCCTGCGGCAGCTGGTGGAGCTCACCCCCAAGACCGGGCCCTACAAGGGCAAGGCGCCGGCCCGCATCAAGCCCCCGGCGGGCGAGCGCTACCGCGCGGTCGAGAACAGCCGCGGTGAGCTGGGCGTGCTCGTCGTCTCCGACGGCACCGACAAGCCCTACCGGGTCAAGCACCGGGGGGCGGCCTTCTCGAACCTGCAGATCGTCCCCGACCTCTTCGTGGGCGCCAAGTTCTCCGACGCCATCGCGATCCTGGCGTCCCTCGACCCCGTCTTCGGGGAGATCGACCGATAGGAGGTGCACCGGTGAGCCAGATCCCCATTCCCGAAGACCGGCACTTCCGCCCGCGCCTGCTCGGGTACGACCCCCAGAAGAGCCGGCCCTGGCTTGAACGCACGGTCTATTCCGCGTACGTCTTCGTCTTTTGGCTAATCGTCATCGGCACCTACGCCGGCGTGCCGGCGCTGTTCGGAGCGCTGGGCTGGGACAGCGGCTGGGGCTTCGTGCTGATGCGCACCCTGCAGGTGGTGCTGCTCTTCCTGCTCTCGGCGGTCATCGCGTTGCTCCTCATCCTGCTGCTGCGCAAGTACCTGGGCAAGGTGCAGGAACGCTACGGCCCCATGCACTACGGCCCCGCCGGCGGCATCCAGACCGTCTTCGACGCGCTCAAGCTGCTGGCCAAGGAGGACTTCGTCCCCGCAGCCGCCGACGTCCTCACCTTCCGGCTCGCGCCCGCGATCACCTTCGTGGCCAGCTTCGCCATGTTCGCCGTCATCCCCTTCGCCTCCGGCTGGGTGCTGGCCGACACCAACGTGGGGCTCATCTACCTGATCGCGGTCTCCACCCTCAGCGCCTACGGGGTGCTCCTGGGCGGCGTCTCCTCGGGCAACAAGTGGGCCCTGATCGGCGCGCTGCGCGCCGGCGCGCAGATGGTCAGCTACGAGATCCCGCTGGCCCTCGTCTTCCTGACCGTCGCCGTCTGGAGCGGCACGCTCTCCCTGGGCGGCATCGTGGACGCCCAGCTGGGGCTTTGGAACTTCCTGCCGCTGGCGCTGCCCTTCGTGCTCTACGTGATCGCCAGCCTGGCCGAGCTCAAGCACATCCCCTTCGACTTCCCCGAGGCCGAGTCCGAGCTGATCGCCGGTTACAACGTGGAGTACTCGGGCATGAGCTTCGCGTTCTTCTTCCTGGCGGAGTTCGTCGAGCTCTTCCTGCTGCCGGCGTTGATCGTCGTCTTCTTCTTCGGCGGCTGGCACGGACCGCTCTTCGGGCTCGAGCCCGGCAGCCTGGCGGCGGGCGCGCTCGAGAGCCTCTACTTCACCGCCAAGACCGCGGTCTGGGTCTGGATCTTCCTCTGGATCCGCGCCACCCTGCCGCGCTACCGCGACGACCAACTCATGGAGTTCGCCTGGAAGGCGATGATCCCCCTGGCCCTCTTTGGACTGGTACTGGCGGCCTACCTGCGCCTGATCTGGAGGTAAGATGAGCCTGCTTCAAGAAGTCTGGCAAGCCGTGAAGGCCATCGGTACCGGGATGGCCACGGTGCACAAGCGCGTCTACGAGGAGGCGCCCACCGAGTTCTACCCCTACGTCAAGCCCGACCTGCCCCCGGTCTCGGTGCAGTCGCTGGCGCTCGTGGAGAACGAGGACGGCTCGGAGCGCTGCATCGTCTGCCTGCAGTGCGAGCGCGCCTGTCCGGCGCAGGTGATCACCATCGAGCGCCACCGCAACCCCGAGGGCAAGGGCTTCCTCATCGACCGCTTCGACATCGACCTGGTCAACTGCATGTACTGCGCCGCCTGCGTGGAGGCCTGCCCGGTCAGCTCGATCGTGACGATCCAGGACTTCGAGATGTCCACCTACGACCTGCAGACGCTCAAGGCGGACGTCGACTTCCTGCACGAGCAGGCGCGCCGGGCGCGGCAGTGGTACAGCCCCAAGTTCGGCGTGGAGATCCGCACCGAGGACGGACGCATCGAGAAGGCGCCGCCGGAGATGCAGCCCGGGGGCCTGGCCGAGATCCTGAAACCGGCCGAGGAGGTGGACTCGTGAGCCTGACCGCGTTCTACGCCCTGGCGGCCTTCGTGCTCGTCTTCGCGATCCTTGCGGTCACGACGGCCAGCATGGTGCGCGCCGCCCTGAGCCTGGCGATCACCTTCTTCCTGATCGCGGGGCTCTACCTGCTCCTGGGCTCGCCGGCGCTGGCGGCCATCCAGTTCATGGTCAACGCCTCGGCGATCCCGATTATGACGTTGTTTATCATCATGATGACCCAGTCGCGCGCGAGCGCGGGACCGCGGAGCTGGCAGATCGTCGCCGGCCTGCTGGCCGCCGCCGCGGCCCTCGTCTTCTTCAAGGGCAACGTCGGCCACGGGGACGGCCAGATCACCCCGGTCAGCCCCGAGGCGCTGGGCGTCAACCTGCTGCAGGCGGCGCTGCTGCCCTTCGAGGTGGCCTCGGTGCTGCTGCTGCTCGCCATGGTGGGCGCGATCGTTCTCGCCCGGAGGAGGGCCGGCTGATGGTGACGCTCGGACACTTCCTCCTGCTTTCCGGCCTCCTGATGGCCATCGGGTTCTACGGCGTGCTCACGCGCCGCAACCTGATCGCGGTGCTGATGTCGGTCGAGATCCTGCTCAACGCCGCGGCCCTGGCCTTCGCCAGCGTGGCCGCCTTCCGCGACCCCAGCCTCTTTGCGGGGCAGGTCTTCGCGCTCTTCATCATCGTGGTGGCCGCGGCCGAGCTTTCCATCGGCTTCGCGATCCTCTTGAACGTCTACCGCACCCACGGCGCCGTCACCGACGACGCCATCGGCGAGATGCGCGGATAAGGAGGCGAACGTGAGCTACGTTGAACTAAGCTACTGGATTCCGCTGCTGCCCGCGCTGGGGTTCGTGCTGCTCGTCCTCTTCGGGCGCTCGCTGCCGGGTCGGAGCTCGGGCTGGATCGCCACCGCGGTGATGGCCGTCGTGGCGGTGCTCTCGCTGGGGCTTTTGCGGGACGTGATCCTCGCCGCGCCGGGATGGGACCTCGCCGCGCTGCTGGGCGGCAACAACGAGGAGGCCCTGGCCAAGGCGGGCTCGCCCGACTTCCCCTTCCGGCTCGAGTGGACCTGGCTGGCCATCCGCGGCGAGGCCGGCATTCCCCTCGTCATCTACATCGACGCGCTGGCCGCGGTCGTCACCGCGATGGTGGCGCTGGCCTCGCTCTTCATCCACCTCTTCTCGATCGGCTACATGCACGGCGAGGAGCGCTACCCCACCTTCTTCGCCTACCTGCAGCTCTTCAGCGCCGCCATGCTGGCCTTCGTGCTGGCGGGCAACTTCTTCCACTCGCTCCTCGCCTGGGAGGTCATGGGGCTGATGAGCTACCTGCTGATCGGCTTCCTCTACAAGAAGAAGACCGCCCGGCAGGCGCAGAAGAAGGCCTTCATCACCACCAAACTGGCCGACCTGGGCTTCATGCTCGGCCTCTTCTGGCTTTATCTGCTCGTCGGCAACTTCGACCTCGCCGACCTGGCGAGCGAGCAGACCCTGGCCCTGATCGGGACCGGCGCCGCGGCGGCGGTGGGCCTGCTCGTCTTCGTGGCGGCGATGGGCAAGAGCGCCCAGTTCCCGCTGCACGTCTGGCTTCTGGACGCCATGGAGGGCCCCACGCCGGTCAGCGCGATGATCCACGCGGCGACGATGGTGGCCGCGGGCGTCTACCTGACCGGCCGCTTCTACCCGCTGCTCATCCACGGCGAGGTGCTCTGGGTGGTGGCCTGGGTGGGCGCGCTCACCGCGCTCTTCGCCGCGGTGCTGGCGCCGGCCTTCGCCGACGTGAAGAAGATCCTGGCCTGGTCCACGGTCAGCCAGCTCGGCTACATGTTCCTGGGGCTGGGCGTCTTCGGCTGGGCGGCGGCGATGTTCCACCTGCTGGCCCACGCCTTCTTCAAGGCGCTCTTGTTCCTCGGCTCCGGTTCGATGATCCACGGGGCGAAGACCCAGGACATCTTCGAGATGGACCGGCTCAAGAAGTACATGCCCTGGACCTACTGGACCTTCCTCGTCGGGGCGCTGGCGCTGATGGGGATCCCGCCCTTCGCCGGCTTCTGGTCGAAGGACCTGATCCTCCACGCCGCCGAGGAGCACGCCCGCTTCCTCTGGCTGGTGGGGCTCACCGCGGCCTTCTTCACCGCCTTCTACACCACCCGCATGATCGTGATCGCCTTCCACAAGCCGGCGATGCCGAGCCCCTGGAAGGCGGCGGCCTGGACCCAGGGCGCGCCCTGGCTCAACCTGGGCGCCGGCGAGGCGGAGCCCGACCCCAGCCCGCCCGAGGGGCACCACCCCCATGAGTCGGGCGCCGAGATGATCACCGCGCTGCTGGCCCTGGCGGTGCTGAGCCTGGTCGTGGGGTTCTGGGGCAGCCCGGTCTTCGGCTACGGCCTGCTCACCCTCCTCTACTGGGGTGAGGCGCCCGAGCTGCTGCCCGCGGCCAAGCTGATGGGCGGGTACGTGACCGGGACGCTCGTCGCCCTGGCGGGCGCGGGGCTGGCGGTCTACTGGTACGCCGCCGACCCGCTGCGCCAGCGCGCGCCGGTCTGGCTCACCGCGGCGCTGCAGCGCCGGCTCTACCTCGACGAGTTCTACTACCGGGTGCTGGGCGCGCTGGCGCAGGCGCCCACCTACGCGCTCGAGCTCTTCGATCGCTACGTGGTGGACGCCTTGGTCGACCTGGTCGGCTACCTGAGCCTGGTGGCCTCGTCCTTCCTGCGCCACCTGCAAAGCGGCCGCTTCGCGGTCTACGCGCTCTACATGCTGCTGGGCGCGCTGGCGCTCTACGTGGGAGGTGTGCGGTGACCCTGATCCTGATCTTCCTTCCCATCGTGGCCGCGGCTTTCGTGGGCCTGCTCGACGACCCGCGGGCCGAGGCGGCGAAGCGCACCGCTCTGGGCGTCGCGCTCTTCACGCTGATCGCGAGCCTCGGGGTCTACGTGGCCTACCCGGTTTCGTTCGGCGGCTTCGTCAGCGAGTTCAAGCTTGCCTGGCTGCCGCTCGTGGGGTCCAGCTTCCACGTGGGCCTCGACGGGCTGAGCCTGCCCTTCGTGGCCCTCACCCCGCTGCTCACCGCGGTGAGCGTGCTCGCCAGCTGGCGCAAGACCGAGAAGGGCTTCTTCGCCCTGATGCTGCTCTTGCAGGGCGCCTTGGTGGGCGTCTTCGCGGCGCTGGACCTGATCGTCTTCTTCGTCTTCTTCGAGCTCGTGCTGGTGCCGATGTACTTCATGATCGCGCTGTGGGGCTACGAGCAGCGGCGCTACGCGGCGGTCAAGTTCCTGATCTACTCGCTGGTGGGCTCGGTCTTCATGCTGGCGGCGATGCTGGCCACGGCCTACCTGGCCGCGCCGGCGCTGGGCAAGGTCAGCTTCGACTACCTGGACCTGGTGAGCGCAGCCGGCTACCTGGCGCTCTTGCCGGCGGCGGGCTGGCTCTTCTGGGGCTTCGCCCTCGCCTTCCTCATCAAGCTGCCGGCGGTGCCGCTGCACACCTGGCTGCCGCACGCGCACACCCAGGCCCCCACCGCGGGCTCGATCTTCCTGGCGGGGCTGCTCCTCAAGATGGGCGGCTACGGCCTCATCCGCTTCAACCTGGCGCTCTTCCCGGGCGAGCTCGAGCGCTTCGCGAACCTGCTCGCCGCGGTCGCCCTCGTCTCCATCGTCTACGGCGCCTACGTCACCCTGGCCCAGCGCGACCTCAAGCGCCTGATCGCCAACTCCTCGGTGAACCACATGGGTTACGTGCTGCTGGGCATCGCCTCGATGACCGCGGTGGGGTTGCACGGCGCGGTCTACCAGATGGTGGCCCACGGCGTGATCACCGGCCTGATGTTTCTGATGGTCGGCCTGCTGGCCGACCGCACCCACACCCGCGAGATCGCGGCGATGAAGGGCGTCTACAACGCCGCGCCCATCCTCGGCGGCGTCCTCTGGCTGGCCCTCCTCGGGGGGCTTGGCCTCCCCGGCCTGGCGGGCTTTTTGGGTGAGTTCCAGAGCCTCTGGGGCGGCTTCCTGGCCGACGTGACCCGGCCCTACGTCTGGGTCGCGGTCTTCGGGATCGTCATCCTCGCCGGCGCCATGCTGTGGACGATCCAGCGGGTGCTCCTGGGCAAGGCCGAGGGGGCGCTCGACGACCTGAACCCCGTCGAGGTGGCCGCGGCGGCGCCGCTCGTCTTCCTCGCGGTGCTCCTCGGCCTGGTTCCGGCGGCGCTCACGCCCTGGATCGACGCGGGGGTCCAGCCCCTGCTCACCCTGGTGCAGGAGGTGCTGAAATGACGCTCGCGGTCATCGTTCTGCTCGCCTTCGGGGGGCTGGTGCTGGCCCTCCTGGCCCCCAACTTCGACGACCGCCCCGCGGCCATCGGGGCGATCAGCGGCACCGTCTTCGGCGTCGCCCTGCTCCTGGGCCTGCTCGCGGGCCAGGAGTCGGGGGTGCTCTTCGGGGCCGTCACCCTGGGGCCGCTCACGGCCGCGTCGATCGTCCTCCTCAGCCTGGTGGGGCTGCTCGTCGCCGCCGGGGCGACGATCCGCGGGGGCGGTTTCGCCCTGGGCAGCGGCGAGGTGCACGCGCTGGTGATGTGGGGGGTGCTCGGCGGGATTCTGCTCGTGGGCTCGGCGCACCTGCTGATCTTCTACCTGGCGCTCGAGCTCTCCGCCTACGCGACCTACGTGCTCGTGGGCTACGACCGCGAGCGCCGCTTCGGCACCGAGGCCGCGGCCAAGTACATGATGCTGGGCTCCGTGGGCTCGGCGCTGCTGCTCTTCGGCATGGCCCTCGTCTACGCCGAAACGGGCAGCCTGGGTTACGGCGGCATCGCCGCCGGCCTCGCCTACCAGACCAGCGGGCTGGCCCTGGGCGGTCTGGCGCTGATGCTCGTGGGGTTGGGATTCAAACTCGCCTGGGTGCCCTTCCACGCCTGGGCGCCCGACGCCTACCAGGGTTCCTTCCCGCTGATGGCCGGCTTCCTCAGCACCGCGCCCAAGACCGCGCTGGCGCTGGGGCTGGCGGTCCTGCTCGCCCGCGCCTTCGGCGGCGCGGGTTCGGTGGTGGCCGGCTGGATCGGCGGCCTCGCCCTGGTCTCGGTGGTGCTCGGCAGCCTCTGGGCGCTCTTGCAGACCGACCTGAAGCGGCTCCTCGCCTACTCCACCATCGTGCACATGGGTTTTCTCGGCCTGGCGCTCTCCACCGCCTCGTTGACCGGCTTCACCGCGGTGGGCTACTACCTGGTCGCCTACATCGTCACCAGCCTGGGCCTATTCTTCGTGCTCGAGGCGCTCGAGGCCGGGGGGCTGCCCTCCACGCTCGAGGCCTGGAAAGGGCTGGGCCGCCGCAACGCCCTCGTGGGCGTGCTCGTCGCCGTCTTCGTGCTTTCCCTGGCGGGGGTGCCGCTGCTCGCGGGCTTCCTCGCCAAGATCTACGTCTTCGCGGCGCTGGCGCAGGCGGGGGCGTGGGCGGCGCTGGTGGTGGCCGTGGTGATGGTCGTCTTCGGCTACTACTTCTACTTCCGGGTGCTGGCCGCGGTCTTCCTGGACGCGCCGGCGGAGGGGGCGCCCGCCCTGGACTTCTCGCCCACCGCCCTCAGCCTGGTGGTGCTGTTGGCGCTGGCCGTGGTGGCCCTGGGGGTCTGGCCGCAGCCGGTGCTCGACTGGCTGCAAACGGCGATCGCCGGCCTCGTCTGACCCCGCGTGAACGTCGTCCGAGCCGGGCTTCGGCCCGGCTTTACCTTGGTTTCACGCCCTTCACGCGGCCGCCCGGTAGGCTGGGGCCATGAAACGCGCCGGGCTGCTCTTCCCGTTGTTGGTCCTGCTGGCCGCGGCCAGGTTCGCCGCGCTCTCGATCGAGCCCTACGGCGACCAGGTCTTCGACCTGGCCACCGGGGTGACGACGCTGCCCCAGGGCGGCGTAATCCGCGACAACGCCAACGACCTGAGCATCGACGCCGAGTACGTCGAGTACAAGGAGGACGTCTACGTGCTCGCGCGCAAGGCCAAGAGCGAGGCGGGGAAGGTGCGCTTCGCGGCCGAACAGCTGCGCTACGAGCTGCCCGAGGACCGGGTGCTCCTCGAGGGCGGCGTCGTCCTCGACACCCCCCAGGTCAAGGCGCTGGAGGCGCGGCGCGCCTGGATCTTCCTCGGCGACGGGGTGGCCGTGCTCGAGGACGGGGTGCGGGCGATGAGCCCCGAGCTGGAGGCGCGGGCGATGGTCAGCGACTACCGCAGCGGCGAGGCGCTCTTGCTCGCGCCTTACCGCTACCGCGACGCGGCGCTGGGGGTGACGCTTTCGGGCAAGAACCCCGAGAAGCCGCTCTACCTCAGGTTCGACGCCGAGACCGGCGCGGTGCGGGCGAGCAGCAAGGTTGCGCCCGAGGTGGGCGCGCGGCTGCTGGCCTTCGCTCAGCGGGCCCGGGCGGCGGCGAACCCGTAGAATGGCGGCGTGAACCCGCGGCGCGCCTTCCTGGGGCTCTTCCTCGCGGCGGGCCTGGCCTGGGCGGGGCCCTGCGCGGACGCCGACGTGGTGCTCGAGCTGGAACGCCCCCCGGCGGTGCTGGGGGGCGCGCAGTTCGAGCTCGACGGCGACGTCCTGACGTTTTCTGAGGGCGCCTGCCTGGAGGCGGGCGGCGCGGCGATGACCGCGGCGCGGATCGTCTACGACCGCGCCGCGGGGGCGCTGCGCGCCGAGGCGGTTTCCGGGAGCTTCGCGGGGTGGGCCTTTCGCGCTCCGCGCTTGGTGGGGGAGGGGGAGGCGCTGGTGCTCGAGGCGGCCGTCTTCGAGCGCGGCGACGCGGTGGTGCGGGCCGAGCGGGCGCGCTTCGCGGGCGGGCGGCTCGCGCTTGAGGCGCTCGACGCCCGCACCCCGCGCTACCGCTTCCGGGCCGCGCGCGGACGGCTCGAGGGCGAGGTCTTCGTGGCCGAGGAGGTGCGGAGCACCCCCTGCAAGTGCGGCAGCGCACTGGAGCTCGCCGCCCGCCGCGCCGTCTTCCGCTTCCAGGAAGACGAGCTCGTCCTGCAGCAGGGCACGTTCCGGCTCTACGGCGCCGCCGTGGCGCGCCCCGAGCGGTTGCGCCTCGAGCTGGACCGGCCGCTCGACCTGCGTTTTCCGCTGCGCCTGAGCTACGGCGCGGGCTGGAACTTCGGCGTCGAAGGGTTGCCGCTGCCCGCTGCGGACGAGGCCTTCGGGCGCTGGAGCACGCGGCTGACGCTCCTGGCCGAGGGCGTGGGCGGCGCGCCGGCGGTCGGCAAGACCGAGGCCGTGCGCTTCGCCGTCGAGCACGCCTCCGCCGGCCGTACGCTGCGCTTCGGCCTGCGTCCGGCGCGCACCTGGGACGGCGCGGCCTGGCGCACGCGGGTCGAACCCGACGTGCGCCTGAACGACGGCCCGCTCGACTTCCGCATCGGCTGGTCGCCGGGGCTGGACCGGTCCGTGGCCGCGTTCACGCTTTCGCGGTCGTTCGACCTGGGCCTGCTGCAGCTGCGCCCCTTCGCGCGGCTGGCCCACGAGGAGCAGACCGGGCTGGCTGCGGGCGCGGGCGGGCGGCTGGTGGCCGCCGACCGCCGCTTCGGGGCGCTGCAGTTGCGGCTGGAGCTGCCCTACCAGCTGGCCCTCTACCCCGACGCCGCCCCCTACGTCTGGGGCGGCGGGCGCGCCGAGCTGCGGTACGGGGAGGCGGCGCGCCTCTGGGCCGAGGCCTACGGCGTGCGCGGCCGCCCGCGCTACGGCTACGAGGCGCGCACGGCGCGCGAGGGCGCGGGCTTCGAGGCGGGCCGTGCGCTGCGGGCGTCGGCGAGCTACCGCCGCGCCGTCCGCTACGACCTGGCCGCGGGCGCGGTGGCCCGCGAGGACCGCACCTTCGCCGTCCGCCTGGACTACGCCGCCGCCTGGGGGACGCTAGCGGCCGGGTGGCGCTACGAGCAGCGCCGCGACGGCGCGGGCGCGCCGCTCGGCGGCGACGCGCGCTGGACGCTTGCGGCGGCGCGCGCGGAGGGCGAGCTGGAGCTCGCCTGGCGGCGCGGCTGGGACACCGCCTGGAGCCCGGCCTACAGCGAGCTGCGCCTCGCCTACCGGCCGGCCGCTCCCGACTGCGCCGGCGGCTGGACGCTCGCGCCCTCGCTGGGCTGGGACCTCCTGCGGGGCCGGGTGAGCCGGGCGGGGCTCGAGCTCACCCTCAACGACTGCTGCTTCGCCTGGACGCTGGGCTACCAGGGCGTCTTCGCGCCCCAGCTGCCGGGGGAGGCCGCGGGCCATCAGCTGCGCTTCGGCGTCAGGCTTCGTTAGCGGGTTTGAGGCGGTCCACCTTGGGCCGCGGGTCGAAGCCGCGGTCTTCGGGCAGGAGCCGCCGTTTCTTGGCGCGCGCGTAGGCGCGGTCCCACAGCTTGCAGTGGGCGCAGACCGCGCCGGTGGTGACCTGGCCGCAGCGCTCGCAGCGGCGCAGCTCCACCTCGCCCTCGGCGAGGCCCTCCTTCAGCACCGGCTGCACCTTCTTCAGGTACTGCTCGAGGAAGACCTGCTTGGTGCCGGGCATGCGGGTCTCGAGCCGACCCAGCACGTCCTTGTAGAGCAGGCTCTTGGCCCCCTCGGCGTGGGGGCACTCCTCGTGCTGGTACGCGATGCCGGCGAGGAAGGCGTAGGCGGCCACCTCGCGCTCGGTGAAGGTGTAGAGCGGCTTGATGCGCCGGGCCAGCCCCTCGCGCCCCTCGAGCATCGGCCCCTGGCGCACCAGCGCGTCCAGCTGCCAGTGGCTCACGTTGCCCAGCAGGGTGGCGGCCTCGTCGTCGAGGTTGTGGCCGGTGGCCACGACGTTGAAGCCCTCTTCCTCGGCCACGCGGTTCATCAGGTAGCGCTTGGAGAGGCCGCAGCCGCTGCAGGCGGCGCGGCCGGTGGCCTGGGCGAGCTGGGGAATGGTGAGGCCGAAGCTCTGGCGCACGTCCACGACGATCAGCTCGAGCCCGCGCGCGGCGGCGAAGGCGCGGGTGGCCTCGAGCGCCCGCTGCGAGTAGTCGCCGATGCCGAGCTGGATGTGAAAGCCGGTGGCGGCGTGGCCCAGGCGGGCGAGGGTGTCCCAGAGCACCAGCGAGTCCTTGCCGCCGCTCACGGCGACGAGTATCCGGTCGCCGGGCCGGATCATCCGGTGGCGTTTGATGTTGCGCCGGGTCTCATTCACGAACCACGCGCGGTAGTGCTCCGCGCAAAAGGCCTGGTTGCGCCGGCGCACCTCCACCTGCGCGGGGGCGCCGCAGACCGAGCAGTTCACGCCCCGCCCCCGGAGATGGCGCGGATGACCTCGACGGTGTCGCCGTCCTCCACCCGCGCGTCGAGGGTGAGCAGCTCCCGACCGCGGGCGACGATCACCCCCTCGGGGTCCACGTCGAGTTGCTCGAGCAGTTCGCGCACCGTCATCGGCCCCGCCAGCTCGCGTTCTTCCTTGTGCGGCGTGCGCAAGATCACCTTCACGGCCGTACCTTAGCACAGCGGCGGCGGCGGAAATGAAAGCGGGCGCGCCCACGGGCCTCACCCCGGCCCCCGATATACTTAGCCATGGATTCTCAGGCGTACCGGCGTTTGCTAGCGGTGGCGCGCGGCGAGGTGGAGCCCGATCGGGTGCTCGCGAACGCGCGCGTGGTCGACGTCTTCACCGGGCGCGTGGTCAAGGGGCACGTCGCCCTCGCGGAGGGACGGATCGCCGGCGTGGGCGACTATTCGGGCCCGCGCACCGAGGACCTGGAGGGCCGCTACCTGGCCCCGGGGCTGATCGACGCCCACGTGCACCTGGAGTCGAGCATGGTGCGCCCCGCGGAGTACGCGCGGGCGGTGGTGCCGCGCGGCACCACCACGGTGGTCAGCGACCCTCACGAGATCGCCAACGTGGCCGGCGCCGCCGGCATCCGCTACCTGCTCGAGGCCAGCGAGGGGCTGCCCCTCGACGTCCTCGTCAACCTGCCCAGCTGCGTGCCCGCCTCGCACCTTTCCTCGAGCGGCGCCCGGCTGGCCGCCGCCGACCTGCTGCCCTTCCTGGAGCACCCGCGGGTGCTCGGCCTCGCCGAGTTCATGAACGTGCCCGGAGCGGTGAACGCCGCGGACGACGCGGTGGAGAAGCTGCTCGCCTTCCGCGGCCGGCCCATCGACGGCCACGCCCCGGGGGTGCGGGGAAGGACGCTCGCTGCCTACGTGGCCGCCGGCCCCTGGGCCGACCACGAGTCGGTGGCCCCGGACGAGGCGCTGGAGAAGGTGGCCGCGGGGCTCTACGTCTTCCTGCGCGAGGGCACCGCGGCGCGCAACCTCGAAGACCTGCTCCCGGCGGTGAACCCGGCCACGGCGCCGCGGCTGGCGTTCTGCTCCGACGACCGCCACCCCGCCGAGCTCTTGGGCGAGGGGCACGTGGACCACATGCTGCGCCGGGCGGTGGCCGGCGGGGTGGACCCGCTGCTGGCTTTGCGCATGGCCACCCTGAGCGCGGCCGAGGCCTTCGGGCTGCGCGACCGCGGCGCGGTGGCGCCGGGGCGCTGGGCCGACTTGGTGGCCTTCGACGACCTGGAGGGGTTCGCGGCGCACGCCGTCTGGTTCCGCGGCCGCAAGGTGGCCGAGAAGGGCCGGGCGCTGTTTTCGGACGCGCCGCGGGCGGACGAGGCGGCCGTGCGCGGCACCGTGGCGGTGGACCTCGCCCGCCTCGACCTGGCCGTGCCCGTCCGCGGCGGGCGGCTGCGGGTGATCGTGGCCCGCGAGGGGCAGCTGATCACCGACGAGGCGCGGCTTGAGCCCCGGGTCGAGGGCGGCCTGGCCGTGGCCGACCCGGCGCGCGACCTGGCCAAGCTGGCGGTGCTCGAGCGCCACGGCAACGGCGGCGGGGGCGCGGTCGGCTTCGTGCAGGGGCTGGGGCTCGCGCGCGGCGCCATCGCCGGCAGCGTGGGCCACGACAGCCACAACCTCACGGTGGCGGGGATGGACGACGCCTCGATGCGCACCGCCCTGGAGGCGGTGGCGCGGGCCGGCGGCGGCTACGCGGCGGCGCTGGGGGACGAGGTGCTGGCCGTGGTGCCGCTGCCGATCGCGGGGCTGATCTCCGACGAGCCCATTGAGGCCGTGCATACCCGGATGGACGCCCTGTTGCGCAGGACCCGCGAGCGCCTGGGGGCGCGCTCGCGCGACCCCTTCATGCAGCTGGCCTTCCTGCCGCTCGAGGTGATCCCCCACCTCAAGCTCACCGATCGCGGTCTGGTGGACGTGGACCGTTTCGAGCTCGTGGACCTCTGGGTCTAGATCGAACGCCGCAGCGGCGCCAGGGCCTCGAGCACGTCGGCCTCCTCGAAGGGCTTGCGGATGTGCTGGACCCGGTTGCTGCGCACCCAGAGCCCGCGCGGGGGCTGCTCGCTGACGATCCAGAGCGGCACGTACTTACCGGCGGCGCTGGCGCGCACCTGGCGCACCCGCTCGGGCAGCTGGTCGCCCTCGATCAGGACCGCCGAGGGGCGCTTGCGCTCGATCATGCGCAGGGCGCCCTGCGCGTCTGGGGCGATCAGGGTGCGGAAGCGTTCGCGCTCGAGCAGCACGAAGAGCAGCCGTCGCACCAGGCTCGACTCGGCCCAGATGAGGACGAGCGGGTCCTCGGGGGCGACCGTCGCCGGGCGCAGCAGCCCGCGGCTCTTGAGCTCGTAGAGCAGGTGGAAGGCGTGCTCCTCCGACAGCCCCGCCTCGACGGCGAGGCTGCGGGCGCGGTGGGCGCCGTCGGCGATCTCGAGCAGCTGCCAGGCCTCGCGCGGCAGCGAGTGCCGGGTGGGGTCGCCGGCGAGGACGAGCACCTCGTCGGGCTCGACGCTGCCCCGGTGCCACTCGTCGAGGCGGCGTGCGGCCTCGAGCACGGCGGCGCGGGTCTCGAGGGTGTGCGGCAGCGGCACCTGCGAGGCGTTCTCGTCGGCCCCCTCGGCGACGAAGGTGCCCTCCTTCCAGCCCAGCATGGTGGCGATGGCCTCGATGACCTGGTAGAAGAGCGCCTCGCGCAGGTCTTGCTCGGTGATCATCTTGCGGCTGAGCGCCAGCTGCCCCAGGGGAGTGCCCGGATTCTCGTTGCGCTGCAAGAGCACCAGGTCCTGCACCTCCTTGAGGCTCACGTAGCCGAGCCGCACCAGGTACTCGCCCAGGTGCGGCCCCGGCTCGGTGCGGGCGTAGACCATGCGGCCGATGTTCAGGTGGATGCGCCCCCAGCCCTCGCGCGCCTTGACGGTGACGATCGCCGAGCGCTTGGCGGCCTCCAGCGCCTTGAGCAGCTCGCCGAGGTCGAGTTCCGTGAGCGTGCCCTTGATCATGCGTCCTCGAACAGCCCCCGCGGCCCTTCGGGAGGGGGGTGGCCCAGGTGCTCGTAGGCGCGCGCGGTGGCCACGCGCCCGCGCGGGGTGCGCTGGATCAGGCCGAGCTGGATCAGGTAGGGTTCGTGCACCTCCTCCAGCGTCGCCGGGTCTTCGTGCATGGCGGTGGCCAGGGTCTCGAGCCCCACCGGGCCGCCCGCGAACTTGACGATCATCGTCTCCAGGATGCGGCGGTCGCGGGCCTCGAGCCCCAGCTCGTCGAGCCCCAGCGCGTCGAGGGCCTGGCGGGTGCGGGCGAGCGAGACCACCTCCTCGCCGGCCACCTCGGCGTAGTCGCGCACCCGGCGGAAGAGGCGTTTGGCCACGCGCATGGTGCCGCGGCTGCGGCGGCCGATCTCGAGCGCCGCCTCGCGTTCGACGGCGATGCCCATCAGCCGGGCGTCGCGCTCCACCCCCCGGGCCAGCTCCTCTTCGCTGTAGAACTCAAGGTGCTCGACGATGCCGAAGCGGCTCCGGAGGGGGCCCGAGATCAGCCCCGGGCGGGTGGTGGCCCCGATCAGGGTGAAGCGCGGCAGGTCGAGCCGGATCGTCCGCGCCGCCGGCCCCTGGCCGATGACGATGTCGATCTTGAAGTCCTCCATCGCCGGGTAGAGGTGCTCTTCGGCGGTGCGGCTGAGGCGGTGGATTTCGTCGATGAAGAGGACGTCGCCCTCCTCCAGGCTGTTGGTGAGGATGGCCGCGAGGTCGCCCGGTTTTTCGATGGCCGGACCCGAGGTGACGCGGATGTTCACCCCCAGCTCGGCGGCGATCACGTGGGCCAGCGTGGTCTTGCCCAGCCCCGGCGGGCCGAAGAGGAGCAGGTGGTCCAGCGGCTCGCCGCGCTGACGCGCCGCCTGCAGGTAGACGGCCAGCTTGGCCTTGAGCCGCTCCTGGCCGACGTAGTCGTCGAGGCGCTCGGGGCGCAGGGTGAGGTCGAGCTCCACGGACCCATGATACCCGGAAGGCGCGCGGCGGCTTGGCGCCGTAGAGGTGTAACACCGGTGTAACGCCCCATTTCGTAACCTTCCCCTGATTGGAGGAAGCCATGCGCATTTCGCTTCTGGTGCTCGTTTTGTTGGGCTTGGCGGCGTGCGGCGGCCCTGGCGGCGCGCCCCTTCGCGTCGAGCCCGGTCAGGTGGCCGTCGAGCCAGGCGGCCGGGTGACGCTCGAGGCCCTGGGCGGCCCCGCAAACCTCGAGTGGTCGGCCACGAAGGGCCGCTTGCAGGTGGACGGGCGCACCGCCACCTACACCGCGCCCCCCTACGCCACCGACGACGAGATCGTGGTGCGGGGTGGCGGCGGCGAGGCGCGGGTGTCGGTGCTGGTGCGGCCCGGAGGCGCGCTGGGCCCGCGGCTGGTGATTACGGGCGCGCAGGCGCTGGTCTTTACCCGGGCCGGGGAGACGCGCGAGTTCGCGGTCGAGGTCTACGACGTCTTCGGCGAGCCGGTGCCGGACGCCCGGGTGGAGTTCGTTTCCGACGACCCCGCCCGCTTCCGCGTCGAGGCCACCGGTCCCAAGACGGCGCGGGTCACGGCGCTTACGGACGCGCTGGGCACGGTGCGCCTGCGCGCCCGCTACCAGGGCGCCGAGGCCTGGGCGCACGCGGTCTATGCGGAGCTGCAACCCTACGCCCGGCGGCTCGACCCCGCTTGGGTCCGGGAGGCCGAGTGGAACGAGTCCACGATGAGCTGGACGCGCGCGGTGCTGAAGCGCACCCCCGAAACCGAGGCGCTCGAGGCGGGGCAGACCTTCTTCACCGACGACCGCACCGGGCTGTGGGGCCGGATCGAGGCGGTGCGGTTGCAGGATGATCGCGTAGAGCTCGACCTCTCGAAGGCGGCGCTAACCCAGATCTTCCGCCGCCTCAGCTACCGCGCGGTCACCCCGAGCTACCGCGTGGAGGCGACGGTCGCGCCCGGGGGCCGCGGCTTCCTGCGCGTCCTCGGCGAGGACGGCAGCGAGCGGATCGTCCCGCTTTCGGCCTGCCGGGTGAGCACCGGTGTGGAGATCGAGGAGCCGCGCATCGGCCACGTCTTCGAGGTCTGGGTGGAGACCGAGCTGGAGCTCGAGCCCGGTTTCAGCCTTGAGGCCGTCCTCGATCGTGCCGCCTTCGTATTGCACTCGGAGGCCGGGCTCGAGGCCAGCGGCGGGCGCATTTCCTACCGCGCCGGCGACGCCACGATCGACTGCACTCTGGGTTCATGGGACGTCAGCATCCCCACCGTTTCGGTCCTGATCCTCACGCTCAATGTGGATCTCTTCCCCGCCGTGGGGCTGTACGCCACCCTGGCGGGCAGTGAGGGCGGGGTAGAGGTCGCCGGGCCCTCGGCCCGGGCCGTTGCCTCGGCGGCGGTGGGTTTTCGCTATACGGACGCCGACGGGTGGCGGTTCGTGGACGACTTCGGGACCGACGTGGGGCTGCGCGGGCCGAGTTTTGGCCTCACCCCTGGCCGGATGCGCACCGAGCTCGGCCCCTGGGCAGAGCTGGAGCTGGGCCTGTCGATCGACGCCGAGCTGATTTTCGAAACCGTGACGTTGCTGGGCGGCCGCTTCCTCGAGTTCGTCGGCGAGCTGCCCCTGTACCTGACCGTGACCGACGCCGACGTGCGCCGGGCCAGCTATACGGGGCCGGATTGGGGTTTCGGCTGGCGCCTTAGGGGCTTTCTTAAACTGGAACTTTACGGGGTGCTCGCCGACTTCCTGACCGAACTCTTCGGCTCCGGTGCGACGTACCTGGGAAGCACGGAGCTGTTCAACGTCGGCGATCCGCAGGCGTTCCTGGGTCCACCGGCGGTTTCCAGCGCCCTCAAGACTTCCCACCCGTTCGGCGTCGACCTGGGCGACACCAGCCGCACCCCGCAGATCGAGTTCACGGCCACCCCCGCGGACGCGCGCACCGAGTTCTGGCGCCAGGGCGGCCGTTGCGCGGACGCGGCCGACTGCTTCGGGGCGGCGCCGCTCGTCAAGCTGGGCGAGACCTCGACGGGCCGCTGGGTCTGGCGGCCGGGCAAGGCCGACGTGGGCTGGTACCTCTTCTATGCGCGGCACTACACCGGCCCCATCGGCCAGGCGCTGCCGCATGCGTCGCAGGTGTCGTCGTTGGCCGTCTACGTGGCCAGTCCGAATCTGGACTTCGTTCCGAGCGAAGTCTTGCTCAAGGGCAAGGTGGGCGGCACCGCCACCGGCGTGCTGCGCTACTACAACCGGCCCCAGCCCGCCGCGCTGCCAAACGGAACCACCGGGGACGTGACGAGCCTCTTGCGAACGCTGGTTCCCGCCGGCGGCGCGGTGGCGCCCGATCCCACCACCGCGGCGGTCTACTCGGGGCGCTGGGCCTACCACCAGCTCAGCTACGCCTGCCCGGCCACCCCGACGACCGTGAACACGAGCGTCTTCCTCTTCACCAACGACCCCGACTCGCCCGCCGGGGGCCACCAGATACCGGTGACCGTCGAGTGCACGAACAACAGCCCGCCCCAGGCGTACATGCAGTGGTACAACCTCGTGGGTCCGGCGCCGCTCACCACCACCTTCCAGACCTCGGCGTACGATCCCGACGGCGATCCGATGGGCTGCTACCTCGACTTCGGAGACGGCAGCCCGCGGGTCGAGTACGCCCTGGGCCAGTGCCCCGCCGGTTTCACCGTCGACCACACCTACACCGAACCCGGCACTTACCAGGCGAGTTTCGTGGTTACCGACGTCGACGGCGAGCGGGACGTCTTCACCCTGACCGTCGAGGCGCAGTAATCTTTATCCGTCGCGCTGCTTCCCCCGGCTGCGGCCGGGGGTGTTTACTTGAGACAGGGCCATGCTCGTCTACCTCGACCAGAACTACGCCTCGCGCATCGCCAAGTACCTGCTGGCGCTGCCGGGCCAGGAGGCCTTCGGGGAGGTCTGGGAGGCGCTTTTGGCGCTGGAGGGCCGGGTCGTCGTTCCGCCCAGCCCGTTTCACGTGCTGGAGCTGCACGGAGGCTACCTGCTGCCCACTTTCCGGCGGATGTTTGCGCAAGTCAGCGGGGGCTTTTGGGTGCGGCCCTGGCCCGACGTGGCGCGGCGGCAGGTGGAGCGGGGCGGGCTCGACCGCGAGGACTTCTTGTGGCGGCGGGGGAGCTGGGACGAGCCGGCGGACCTGGCGCCCTTGTGGGGCCTGCTGGACCTCGATCTCGAAGGCGACTTCTACCAGCGGGCGGCCGCGGCGCGCGCCTGGGTGCGCCGCCGGCTGGGGCTCGGACGGGCGGCCGAAGCGGCGCCCTTCTTCGGCCTGCTGGGCCGGCTCGTGGCCTTCCGCTCGCTCGAGCGCACCCGCGAGGAACGGGCCAGCGACCTGCTGGACGTGGTCATGGCGGCCACGGTCGCGCCCTACGCACGCGTGCTGGCCACCGACCGCTACCTGCGCGAAGCGCTGGTGCGGGTGGGGGCGGGGGTGCGCACCTGGTCGGGGCGCTCGGGCGAGGTGCGGACGCTGGCGCGCTGGCTGCGGGCCCGGGCGGGTTGAGGGATGGGGCGTTCGCCCGCTCGCGCCGCGGGGGTGCGGGGCCTAGGCTGAAGGAGTGCGGGCCTGGCTGAAGCGGGAGGCGCTCTTGGGCACGGCCGCGTTGGGCCTGGTCCTCAGTTCGTTGCTGCTCGGACGCCTGCCCCGCTACGACGCTTCCGACGCCGAGGTGCTGCTCGTGCTCTACGCGCTGCTGGTGCTGGCGAAGGGGCTCGAGCGCCACGGCGCGGTGCGGGCGCTGGCGAGCCGGCTCGAGCGCGGCCGCTGGCCGGGGCTGCGCCTCGTGGGGCTCACCTTCTTCCTTTCCATGTTCGTGACCAACGACGTCGCCCTGCTGGCGGTGCTCCCCGTGAGCCTGCGGCTCCACGGCGCGGCGTTGGAGGCGCTGGCGGTGCTCGAGGTGCTGGCGGCCAACGCCGGCTCGGCGCTCAGCCCCGTCGGCAACCCGCAGAACCTCTTCCTCTACTGGTTCTACGGCGTTCCGCTGGACCGCTTCGTGGGCGCGATCGCGCCGTTTTCGCTCTTCTTCCTCCCCCTGTTGCTGGCGCTGGCCTGGCTGTGGGACCGCCAAAACCCGGTGCGGCCGGCCGCGGCCGCGGCCGGGCCGGACCGCGGGGCCGCGGCCTACCTGGTGCTTTTCGTCCTCTTCGTGCCGGTGGTGCTGCGCTGGGTGCCGGCGTGGCTGGCCGTCTTCGTGCCCCTGGCGGTGGCGCTCTTCGACCGAGCGGCGTTGCGCGTGGACTACGCGCTGCTCGCCACCTTCGCGGCCTTCTTCGGCCTCACCGACAACCTGCGCGCGGCGCTCGCGCCCCTGCCCCTGCACCCGCACCACGTCTTCCTCAGCGCGGCGCTGCTCAGCCAGCTGATCAGCAACGTGCCCGCGGCGCTCCTGCTCGCCGACTTCACCCGCGACTGGCCGGCGCTCCTCTGGGGCGTGAGCGTGGGCGGGTTCGGCACCCTGCTGGCCTCGCTCGCCAACCTGATCGGCTACCGGCTGGTGCGCCAGGCGTTGCCGGAGTGCGCCCCCGCCTTCTTGCAGCGTTACCACCTGCTGGGCTTCGCCTTCCTGCTCCTGGGGATGGGGCTCTACCGGATCGTCGGCCCCGGCTAACTGCGGCCCTCCCACTCGTCGAGGAAGCGCGCCACGAAGGCCTCCATGAAGGCGTGGCGCGCTTCGGCCAGCGCCCGCGCCGTGGGGGTGTGCAGCCGGTCCTTGAGCAAGAAGAGCTTCTCGTAGAAGTGCATCAGCGAGCTCGAGTTCGTCTTCCTGTAGGCCTCGAAGCTGGCGTGGTGCTCGGGGGACTCGGCGGGGTCGTAGAGGAGGCGGCCCCTCGCCCCGCCGTAGGCGAAGGCGCGGGCGATGCCGATCGCCCCGATGGCGTCGAGGCGGTCGGCGTCCTGCACCACCCGGCCCTCGAGCGTGGGCATGGCGTCGGGCACGCCGGCGCCCTTGAAGCTGACGCGGCGGGCGATGGCCACCACCGCTTCCGCGGTGGCCGCGTCCACGCCGGCCTCGGCGAGCCAGGCCGCGAGGGTGCCCTCGGGGCGGCCCAGCTTGTGGTCCTCGACGTCGTGGCCGAGCGCCGCCAGCTCCACGAGGAGCAGATCGGCGCCTTCGGCCGCGGCGATGCGCCGCGCCAGCCGCCACACCCGCCAGACGTGCCACCAGTCGTGGCCGCTGCCTTCGCCGGCGAAGGCCGATTCCACCCTGCGGCCGAAGGCCTCCACCCGGGGATCGTCGTGCGTGAAGGGCATGGGCCTAAGTATACGCAGCGCGTAGAATACGGGCGTGGCCAAGTTGACGATTCCCGAACTGAAGTCCCGCAAAGGCCGGGGATCGCTGGTGATGCTCACGGCCTACGACTACCCGACGGCCAAGCTGGCCGCCGAAGCGGGCGTGGACGTGCTGCTCGTCGGCGACTCGCTGGGGATGGTGGTGCTGGGGTACGACAGCACCGTGCCGGTGAGCCTCGAGGAGGTGCTGCACCACACCAAGGCCGCGCGCCGGGGCGCGCCGGAGGTGCACCTCGTCGCCGATCTGCCCTTCCTCGCCGACGCCACCCCCGAGCGGGCGCTGGCGGCGGCCGAGCGGCTCGTCAAGGAGGGCGGGGCCGACTCGGTGAAGCTCGAAGGCGCCAAGCTCGAAGCGGTGCGGGCGCTGGTGAGCGCGGGGGTGCCGGTGCTGGGGCACGTGGGGCTCACGCCGCAGACGGCGGGCATGCTGGGCGGCTACAAGGTGCAGGGCAAGACCCCGGCGGCCGCCAAGAAGCTGCTCGAGGACGCCCTGGCGCTCGAGGCGGCGGGGGTCTGGGGCGTGGTCCTCGAGATGGTCCCGGTGCCGCTGGCGGCGCGGGTGACCGAGCAGCTGAGCGTGCCGACGATCGGCATCGGCGCGGGCGCGGCCACCGACGGCCAGGTCCTCGTCTTCCACGACCTGATCGGCGTCTTCGACCGCTTCAAGCCCAAGTTCGTGCGCCGCTACCTGGAGGGCGGCGCGCTGATCCGCGACGCGATCGCGGCCTACGCCGCCGACGTGCGTTCGGGGGCGTTCCCCGCGGACGAGCACGGCTACGCGATGGACGAATCCGCTTTGGAGGGGCTCTACGGCAAGGAATCCTGAGTTCGAAGTGGCCGTGGTGGGGCCGGGGGCGCTCGGGCGCGTCTTCGCCGCCTGCCTGAGCGACGTGGGGCCCACGGCGCTGGTGGCGCGTTCGCCCGGGCGCGCCGCGGCGCTCGCCCGGGGCTTCGAGCTGGTGCACCCCTCGGGCCGAACCCGGCGCGTGCGGGTGCCGGCCTTCGGCCCCGAAGAGGCGCCCCCGGCGCGCTGGGCGATCGTGCTCGTCAAGGGTCCCGACACCGAGGCGGCCGCGCGGGTGGCGGCGCGGGTGGCCACGGAGGGCGTGCTCAGCCTGCAAAACGGCTGGGTGCGGGAGCGGCTCTTGGCCGCGGCCTCTGGCCGGGTGCCGGCCGACCAGGGGGCCACGACGGCCGCGGCCACGCGCGAGGCGGAGCGCACCGTCTGGGTGGCCGCGGGGGAGACCTGGCTGCCCCCCGCTTTCGCGCCGCTGGCGGCGCGGCTGACCGCTGCGGGCCTGCCGGCCGAGGCCACGCCCGATGTGGCGGCGCGCAGGCTCGAGAAGCTGGCGGTGAACCTGGTCGTCAACCCGCTCACCGCGGTGCTGGACGTGCCCAACGGAGGGCTCCTGGAGCCCGAGCTCTGGCCCACCGTGCGCGACCTCGCGGCGGAGATGCACCCGGTGCTGGCGGCGCGCGGCCCCCTGCCCGACCCCGAGACCCTGCTCGTGCGGATCCGCCGGGTCCTGGCCGCGACCGCGGCCAACACCAGCAGCATGCGCGCCGACGTGCGCGCCGGACGGCCCACCGAGATCGAAGAACTGACCGGCGCGCTCCTGGCCTGGGCGCGCGCGGACGGACGGGCGCTGCCGCGCCACGAGGCGCTCTACCGCATGGTGCGCGCCCTAGAGCAGGTTCACCGAGGTAAGCCGCTCGAGGAGTGAGCCGGCGGCGGTGCCGCGGCCCAGGTCGAGGCTGGTGACCACGACCCGGCGCACCGCGGCGGTGGCCTCGCCGCCGTTCTCCGGCCGCTTGTAGGCCCAGAAGGCGTGCACCGCGTGGTGGCAGCCCTCGACCGCGCCCAGGTAGAGCATCACGTGGCCGGGCATGCACAGGACGGCGGGCCCGCCCTCCAGCTCCGCCAGCCGGCGGGCGCGGGAGGCGTGGGGTTCGCCGGGCTCGAAGACGAGCGCGGGGCGGGTGGCGCGGCACTGCGCCGAGGCGTCGCGCGGCAGGCGGTAACCGAAGACCTTGAAGACGTCCTGAACGAAGCGCGAGCAGTCGAGGGCCGGCCCCGCGGGCGTGAGGCCGCCCCAGCCGTAGGGCCGCCCCAGCGGGGCGAGGGCGCGGGCGAAGAAGGCGGCGGGGGTGAGGGCCGGGGGTTCGGGGGCGAGCTCGGGGTCGCCGACGAGGCGGGCCTTGCTCCAGAGCAGCTGGCCGTGCTCGTCCCGGGCGGGGTAGGCGAGCATGCCGCCGCGCAGGCCGGGCAGCCGGCTGCCCATCTGCATCGGGGTCGTACCGCAGGCGGTTTCCAGTTCAGCGGTGGGGCTGAGCAGGACCGGCCCCGGCTGCGCCAGCAGATTGGCGATCTCGCCGGGCAGCTCGGTCCAGGCCAGCTCGCGGGCGCGGACCCAGCCGCGGTAGTCGGGGGCCTGAACGAACCACCAGGTCCCGTCGCGGCTGGGGTGGAGCAGCGCCAGCGGGGTGAGCGGTTCGAGCGCGGTGTGCTGCAGGCGGTCGAAGCCCTCCTCGTCGTTTCGTTTGTGGCCGCGCGCGGCGGTGGGCAGGGCGCGCAGGTTGGCGCGGCCGAGGGTGATCCCGTAGCGGTCGGCCTTGAAGGGGCGCAGGCCCGCGAGGTTCAACCGCGCGTAGGTCTCGGCCCGCGCCGCTTCGTCCACGGGGCGGCCGTCCAGGACCGCCCACCAATCGTCGGGGACCCGGGCCGCCTCGATCCATTCCCCGAGCGTCGCGGCCGCCACCGGCCCCAGCTCGAGCGGGTCCCACAGCGCCCCGGAACGCTCCACCAGGCGCGGGTTCAAGGCCGCGGGCGCCTCCGGGTCGAACCGCCCCCGCCAGCGTTCGGCCCAGAACTCCGGGTCCGCGAGTCGCGCGCCGGCGTGCGGCGAGAGGACGTGCGGCATTGGCCCATTCTACTTGGGGGCTCTCACCCGCGGCGGCTATGATGGTCGGGTGAGGGTGCAGGGATCCCACGTCTTCGAGGCCGAGGGCGAGCGTCTGGATCAGGCGCTGGCGCGGGCGTTGGGGGTGAGCCGCGCCCGCGCGCAGGCCTGGATCAGCGCCGGCCACGTGCGCGTGGCCGGCGAGGTGGTCACCAAGCCGGCCCGCCGCCTCGCCGGCGAGCGGGTCGAGGTGGAGGTGCCGCCCGAGCCCCCCGCGCGCGTCGAGGCCGAGGACCTGACCGTCGAGATCCTCTACGAGGACGAGGACATGGTCGTCGTCAACAAGCCCGCGGGCATGGTCACCCACCCGGCCCCCGGGGTGACGCGCGGCACGCTCGTCAACGCGCTCTTGGGCCGCTGGGTCGAGCCCGGGGGCGAGCCGGTGCGTCCGGGCATCGTGCACCGGCTCGACAAGGAGACCTCCGGGGTGATCGTCGTGGCCCGGCACGAAGCGGCGCTCCGGCGGCTCGCCGACGCCTTCAAGCAGCGCTTCGTCTTCAAGCGCTACGTCGCGCTCACCGAGGGGGTGCCCGCGAACACCACGGTGATCGCGCCGATCGGCCGCCACCCGGTGCACCGCTTCAAGATGCACACCGGCGGCATCAAGGCGCGCTACGCCGAGACCGACTTCGAGGTCGTCGCCACGGCGGAGGGGCGGGCCCTGGTGGAGGCGCGGCCCCACACCGGCCGCACCCACCAGATCCGGGTGCACCTCAAGCACCTGCACACCCCCATCTGGGCCGATCCCCTCTACGGCAAGCCCTCCCCCTTCATCGGCCGTCTGGCGCTGCACGCCTACGAGCTGCGGGTGCCCCACCCCAAGAGCGGCAAAATCCTGAGCTTCACCGCCCCCGTGCCCGAAGACATGGCCCGCGGCTGGGAGGCCGCGGGCGGGGTCTGGCCCGAAGGGGTTCAGCGCGCCGGAACCAGCCGGTAGACGGCGCCGCCGCCGTGGTCCACCACGTAGACCTCGCCGGCCGCGTCCTCGCCGAAGCTGCTGATGCGCAGCTTGGTTTGGAGCAGCAGGCGGCTCTCCCAGCGGTTCCCGGTCCAGCGGGCCGCCCAGATCTTGCCGCTGCAGTAGTCGCCGTAGAGGTAGGCCCCCACCAGCTCGGGGATCCGCCGGCCGCGGTAGACGTAGCCGCCGGTGATCGAACACCCCTGGTCGTGGCCGTACTCGAGGATGGGCGGCACCAGGCCCGCGCGCTTGCAGTTCTTGGCGGGTTTGAAGCAGTGGTTGCCCTCCATGACGTTCCAGCCGAAGTTCCAGCCGCCGCTCGTGCTCATCGGCGCGGGGACGTAGT
Organism: Oceanithermus profundus DSM 14977; assembly: GCF_000183745.1. Lineage (NCBI taxonomy): Bacteria > Thermotogati > Deinococcota > Deinococci > Thermales > Thermaceae > Oceanithermus > Oceanithermus profundus. The sequence continues at coordinate 683,723 of NC_014761.1, forward strand.
CCACCTCCTCCCACTTGTTCTGCCCCACGTCGGCGATGAAGAGGTCGCCGGTCTCGCGGTCGAAGCTGTAGCGCCAGGGGTTGCGCAGCCCCAGCGCCCAGATCTCGGGGCGGTACTTGGGGTTGGCCACGAAGGGGTTGTCCTCGGGGACGGCGTAGGGGTTTCCGCGGTCCACGTCGATGCGCAGCATCTTGCCGAGCAGGCTCCCGGGGTTCTGGGCGTTCCCCTGGGGGTCGCCCCCGGAGCCGCCGTCGCCGGTGCCGATGTAGAGGTAGCCGTCGGGGCCGAAGGCGAGGTGCCCCCCGTTGTGGTTGGCGTAGGGCTGGTCGATGGTGAGCAATACCCGGTAGGGCCGTCCACCGCGGTACTCCTCGATCACGGTGCGGCCGCGCCGGTCGGTGTAATTGAGGAAGAAGCGGCGGTTTTCAGGGTAGCCGGGGTGGAAGGCGAGGCCCAGCAGCCCGCGTTCGCCGCAGCAGCTCACCTTCTTGCGCACGTCCAGCCAAAGCGTCTTCTGCCCGCCCCCGAGCGCCAGGACGCGCCCCCGCTGCTCGAGCACGAGGAGCGGGCCGCCCGGTTCCTGGGTGAGGAAGAGCGGTTTGTCCAGGCCCGTGGCCACGGGCTCGAGCCCCACGCCCTGCGCCCAGGCCAGCGCGAGCACCAGCAAGCCACCGCTTAGGATTCGTTTCATGATGCCCCCCTGTGGTACGCAGCATAGCAGGACATCCGCAGGACGGGCAGCGTGCGATAATCAAGGGTGGTGATCGACGTGGCGTGGGACACCTGGGAGAGCCGGATGCAAGAAGCGCGCCGCGAGGTGGCGCGGGCGCTCGGCATCGAACCGGGGGTGACCCTCGAGCCCCCTTTCGGCGAGGTGGAGATCCGCCTGCCGGGCGGTCGAAGACGCCTGCGCGGCAACCTGCGCACGGGGTTGTGGCGCCTCGTCGAGGACGAGGTGGCGCTGTCGGACGAGGTGCCGTTGGCGGCGATCCTGGAACGGCTCGACGTCGGGGTGCATGGCTGAGCGGGTGCGTCTGGACGTGGCCCTGGCCGCGCGCGGTCTGGTGGAGAGCCGCGCCAAGGCCCAGGAGCTGATCCGCGCCGGCCGGGTGCGGGTCGACGGCGCGGTGGCGACCAAACCCAGCCGCAAGGTGGGCCCGGAGGCCCGGATCGAAGTCGTCGGCCCCGAGCCCTACGTGGGCCGGGCCGCCCACAAGCTGCTGGGGGCGCTGGCGGCCTTCGGGATCGGCCCCGAAGGCGAGGTCTGGGCCGACGTGGGCGCGGGCACCGGCGGCTTCACCCAGGTGCTGCTCGAGCACGGGGCCCGCAGGGTCTACGCCCTGGACGTGGGCCACGGCCAGCTGCATCCGCGCCTGCGTGCGGACGCGCGGGTGGTGGTGCTGGAAGGGGTCAACGCCCGCCGCCCTTTGGCGCTGCCCGAGCCGGTGGACGGCGCGGTGATGGACGTTTCCTTCATCTCCAGCACCCTGATCCTGCCGAACCTGTGGCGCGTCCTCCGGCCCGGGGGCCGGGCGCTCGTCCTCGTCAAACCCCAGTTCGAGCTCGAGCCCGGGAGCCACACCGGGGTGGTGCGCGACCCCCGGTTGCAGCGGCGGGCGCTGGAGCGGGTGCGCGCCGCGGCCCGGGCGCTCGGCTTCACGCTCTGCGGCGAGGCGGAGAGCCCGCTTGCGGGCAAGGAGGGCAACCGGGAGTTCTGGCTCTACCTGGAACGGCCGGACGCGGGCGTAAGCTGAGGCGTGCACTTGAGCGAACACGAAGTCCTCGAGGCGCTGCGCGAGCCCCGTTGCCCCGTCTGCGCGCTGGCCCGCAAGGCGGCGCGCGGCTACCTGGAGGGGGTCGTCGAGGGCGGAATCAACGACCCGACCCTGCGCGACGACTGGCGCCGCCGCGGCGGCCTCTGCGGTCGCCACTGGCGTGAGGCGCGCGATCTGGAGGCGCCGGCCTTTCCCCTGGCCATTCTCACGCAGGACCTCCTCGCAGCCGAGCTGGAACGCCCCCACGCACGGGTGCGCTGCCCTGCCTGCGAGGTGCAGGCCGCCGCCGAAAGCCGCTACCTCGACAGCCTGCGCGGGCTGCCGCTCGCGGCGGTGCGGCGGGCGCTCGAAGCGGGGCGGGGCTTCGTATGCCTGCGCCATCTGCGTGAGCTTCCCGAAGGCGAGCTGGCCGGGTTGCTGCGCGCGCGCCTGCAGGGGATCCTGGACGACCTCGAGGCCTTCCAGAGGAAGTACGACCACCGCCACACCCACGAGCCCATGGGGCCCGAGGGCGACGCCTGGCTGCGGGCGATCCGGGCGCTGGGGGGCGAGGTCTGAGGCTCCCGCCCGGAATGCCTCCAGGCCGCCGCCTGGGGTGTTCAAGCGCCGCGGGGGTTGGTATAACGGGGGCGTAGGGTGACGACGTGCTCTTCGTAATGCTGACTTTTCCATAAAACACGGGGTGAGGGTGACGCATTGAACCGTTCACAGGGGGAGGAGTTGCAGGCGACCTTCGTCGTCGAGGTGACGGGGGTGCGCGGAGGGGCGGACGCGGAGCTGCGGGCCCGCGAACTGGGCGCGCGCGCCGTACGGCGCGCGCGCTTGTTTTACCTGCAGGGGCTGGACCGCGCGCAGGTGGAGGCGCTGGCCCGCGAGGTGCTGGCCGACGCGGTGAGCGAGCGCTGGCGGGTGGCGCCGGCGGGAGCGCCGCCGGAGCTGGAGCCCGGCTGGACCTACGTGGACGTGACCCTCCACCCGGGGGTCACCGACGCCGAGGCCGAGACGCTGCTCGCGGTGCTGGCCGCCCGCGGCCTGACGGGGGTGCGGGCGGCCACGGGCCGGCGTTACTACGTGCAGGGGCTGGACCCCGCGCGGCTCGCGGAGCTGGCGCCGCGGACGCTGGCCAACCCGGTCGTCGAGCACTGGAGCGTGGCCGCGCCGGCGCGGCCGGGTTTCGTGGAGGCCGAACCCGCGCGCATGGAGGCGCGCCGGCTGCCGCTGCGCAACCTCGACGAGGCCGGCCTCGCGGCGCTCTCGCGCGCGCGCCGGCTGGCGCTCGACGTGAGCGAGATGAAGCAGATCCAGGCCTACTTCGTGCGCGAGGGGCGCGAGCCTACCGACGTGGAGCTCGAGACCCTGGCCCAGAGCTGGAGCGAGCACTGTGCCCACAAGACCTTCCGCTCGCCGATCGTCTACACCGGGCCGCCCCCCGGAAGCCGGAGCGGCGCGGAGACCCGGCGCATCGACGGCCTGCTCCGCACCTACATCAAGGGGGCGACCGACCGGCTCGACCGCCCCTGGGTGCGTTCGGCGATCGAGGACAACGCCGGCCTCGTGGCCTTCGCCGAGGGCTACGACCTGGCCTTCAAGGTGGAGACCCACAACCACCCTTCGGCGCTCGAGCCCTTCGGGGGCGCCGGCACCGGCGTGGGCGGGGTGATCCGCGACGTGCTGGGGGTGAGCGCGCGGCCCCTCGCCGTCACCGACGTGCTCTGCTTCGGGCCGCTGGACCTGCCGGCGGAGGACCTGCCAGAGGGGGCGCTCCACCCCCGGCGCGTCTACGAGGGCGTGACCCACGGCATCGAGGACTACGGCAACAAGATGGGCGTGCCCACGGTGAGCGGCGCGGTCTGGTTCCACCCCGGCTACACGGCCAACCCCCTCGTCTACGCGGGCTGCCTGGGTGTCCTCCCCAGCGGGAGCCACCCCACCGAACCGCGCGCGGGCGACTGGGTGGTCCTCGTCGGCGGCCGCACCGGCCGCGACGGCATCGGCGGGGCCACCTTCTCGAGCGCCACCATGGACGCCACCACCCACGAGGTCGCGGGCGCGAGCGTGCAGATCGGCGACCCCATCCAGGAGAAGAAGGTGGCCGACCTGGTGCTGGCGGCGCGCGACGAAGGCCTCTACCACGCGATCACCGACTGCGGGGCGGGCGGCCTCTCCTCGGCGGTGGGCGAGATGGGCGCGGCGCTGGGGGTCCGGGTCGAGCTCGAGCGGGTGCCGCTGAAGTACCCGGGGCTCGAGCCCTGGGAGATCTGGCTCAGCGAGGCCCAGGAGCGCATGGTGCTGGCCGTGCCCCCGGACCGCTGGGAGCGCCTGGCCGAGCTGGCCCGGCGCTACCGGGTGGAGGCGGTGCGCATCGGCCGCTTCGAAGCGAGCGGCCGCCTCGTCGTCGAGGCGGGCGGGCGGGCGGTGGCCGACCTGGCCATGGACTTCGTCCACGGCGGCTGGCCCCGGCGGGAGCGCCGCGCCGAGTGGCGGCCGCCGCGGCTGGCGCGCGCCCGTTTCGAGCCGGGGCCGGAACTGCTGCCCGCGCTGCTGGCGCACCCGAACCTGAAAAGCCGCGAACCGCTGCTGCGCCGCTACGACCACCTGGTCCAGGGGGGCACCGCCGAGGGGCCGCTCGTGGGCGCGGCCGATCACGGCCCCGCAGACGCGGCCGTGCTGGTGCCCCAGGAGGTGCAGGGCGCCGATCCTCCCGCGGCCGCGCTGGCCGTGGGGCTCGCGACCGGTCTCTACCCGGTGGACCCCTACCTGATGGCCTTCATGGCCCTCGACGAGGCGGTGCGCAACCTGGTCGCCGTGGGGGCCGACCCCGACCGCATCGCCGTGCTCGACAACTTTTCCTGGGGCGATCCGGACCTGCCCGACCGCCTGGGAAGCCTGGTGCGCGCGGCCCAGGGGCTCTACGACGCGGCGCTGCGTTACGGCACCCCCTTCGTTTCCGGGAAGGACAGCCTCAACAACGAATACACCGACCGCCGCGGGGTGCGCCACGCCATCCCCGGCACCCTGGTGGTCTCGGGCCTGGGGCGGCTCGCGCGGGCGAGCGAGGCGCAGAGCCTCGACCTCAAGCGGCCCGGCGACCCCGTCTGGCTGGTGGGCGCGACCGGCCGGGCGCTCGCGGGGAGCCACGCGGGGGCGCTGGCGGGCCTGCCCGAGACCGCCGGCGGCCTGCCCGTCTTCGACGAGCGCGCGCCGGACTGGATGCGCGCCCTCCACCGGGCCATCCGCTCGGGCTGGGTGCGGGCCGTGCACGACCTCAGCGAAGGCGGTCTGGCGCTGGCCGCCGCGGAGATGGCGATCGCCGGACGGCTGGGGTTGGACCTCGATCCGGCGCGCGCGCCGGTGATCGAGCCGCTGGGCGAGGCCGAGCTGCTCTTCTCCGAGTCGCCCTCGCGCTTCCTGGTCGAGGTGGACGCGGAGCACGAAGCGGCGTTCGCCGCTCTCTTCGAGGGCCTGCCCGCCGCCCGGCTGGGCCGGGTGACGCCCGAGCCGGAGCTGCGCCTGGGCGGCTGGCGCTGGCCGCTCGAGGAGCTGGAGCGGGCCTGGCGCGGCGAGCTCGCCCCCGACCCGCGCCCCATCCGTCCCGCGCCCGAGCCCTACGCCGCGGCGGCGGTGCGCCGCGCCCGGCCGCGGGCGGCCGTTCTCTTCGCCCCCGGAACCAACCGCGACGGCGACGCCCGGATCGCCCTGGAGCGCGCGGGGGCGCGGCCGGAGCGGGTGCTCCTGAGCGAGCTCGAGCCCGCGGACCTCGCGGCTTTCGATCTGCTGCTGCTCCCGGGCGGCTTCTCCTATGGCGACGACCTGGGGGCGGGCAAGGTCTGGGCGCTGGAGCTGCGGGACCGCTTCGGCGAGGCCGTGGACGCCTTCGTCGCCTCCGGCAAACCGGTCCTGGGCATCTGCAACGGCTTCCAGGCGCTGGTGAAGGCCGGCTTCCTGCCGGGCTGGGCGGGGCCGCCCGCGGTCACGCTGGCGCCCAACGCCAGCGGCCGTTTCGAGACCCGCTGGGTCTGGCTCGAGCCCGAGCCGGGGGCCGCCTGCCCCTTCGTGGCGGGGCTTTCCGCGCCGCTCTACGTCCCCGTGGCCCACGGCGAGGGCCGGCTGGCCGTGCGGGACGCGAAGGTGCTCGCGCGGCTCGAGGCCGCGGGTCAGGTGGCGCTGCGCTACGCCCTGCCGGGCGGCGGCGAGCCCGGCTACCCCGCCGACCCCAACGGCTCGGCGGGCCACGTCGCGGGGCTTTGCAACCCTGCGGGCAATGTCCTGGGGTTGATGCCCCACCCCGAAGACCACGTCTTTCCCTGGCAGCACCCGCGCTCGCATCGAGGCGAGCGCGGCTTCGACGGCCTCGCGCTCTTCCGGCGCCTGGTGGAACACGCATGAGGGAGGGAAGCATGTTCAGCGAAGAGGAATGGAACGAAGCCTGGAAGCAGCCGCTGCTCGAGGCCCGGCTCGAGGGCCTGGGGCCGCGGGAGGCGGGCAAGGTGCGCGACATGTACCGCGCCGGGGACCTGCGGGTGCTCGTGGCCACCGACCGCATCTCGGCCTTCGACCGGGTGCTGGGGGCGGTGCCCTTCCGCGGGCAGGTGCTCAACCAGCTCTCCGCCTGGTGGTTCGAGGCCACCCGGGACCTGGTGGCGAACCACGTCGTCAGCGTTCCCGACCCGAACGTGACGATCGCGCGCGAGGCCGAACCCCTGCCCGTCGAGGTGATCGTGCGCGGCTACATCACCGGCAGCACGACCACCTCGCTGTGGTACCTCTACGAGCAGGGCGAACGCGCCCCCTACGGGGTGCCGCTGCCCGAGGGGCTGGCCAAGAACGACCCGCTGCCCGAGCCGATCATCACCCCGACCACCAAAGCGGCTCCGGGGGAGCACGACGAGCGGCTCACCGCCGCCGAGGTGACCGAGCGCGGCCTGGTCGAGCCCGCCCTCTGGGAGCGGGTGCAGGAGGTGGCCCTGGCGCTCTTTGCGCGCGGCCAGGAGGTGGCCCGGCGGGGCGGCCTCGTGCTGGTCGACACCAAGTACGAGTTCGGGCTCGCGGACGGGGAGCTGGTGCTGATCGACGAGGTGCACACCCCCGACTCGAGCCGTTACTGGGACCTCGCCGCCTACGAGCGCGGGGAGATCGTCCACTACGACAAGGAGCACCTGCGCCTGTGGTACGCCGCCCGCGGCTTCCGCGGCGAGGGCGAGCCGCCGCCGCTCGCGCCCGAGCTGGCGCGCGAGCTCGCGGAGCTCTACGTGAGCGTCTTCGAGCGGCTCACCGGCGCCCGCTTCGAACCCGGGGCCCAGCCGGCCGGGCCGCGCATCCAGGAGAACGTCGAACGGGCGCTGGCCGAACTGGGGGTGGCTCGTGGCTAAGGGGCGCGTAATCGTCCTCATGGGTTCGGCCTCCGACGCCGAGCACGCCGGCCGGGCCACCGCGCTGCTGGACCGCCTGGGGGTGCCCTGGTCCCTGCACGTGGCCTCGGCCCACAAGACGCCGGCGCGGCTCCTCGAGGTGCTCGCCGAACACGAACGCCGCGGCGGCGCGCGCGTCTACCTGACGATCGCGGGCCGCTCCAACGCCCTCTCGGGGCTCGCCGACGCCCAGGTGGCCGCCCCCGTGATCGCCTGTCCGCCGCTGGGCGGCGGACCCTGGGCGCCCTACGACCTGGCCTCGTCGCTGCGCATGCCCTCGGGGGTGGCGCCGCTCGTCGTCCTCGATCCCGAGAACGCTGCGCTGGCCGCGGTCAAGATCCTGGCCCTGGCCGAACCCGGCCTCGCGGAGGCGGTGCGGTCGTACCAGGCGGCGCAGCGGGAGAAGCTCGAGCGGGCCGACGCCGCCCTGGGCGGAGGTGCGGCGGAGTGAGGCTGGGCGGGATGCACGAGGCGTGCGGCGTCGCCGGGGCGGTCACGCCCGGACGGCAGGCGGCGCGGCCCGTCTTCTTCGGCCTCTTCGCCCTGCAGCACCGCGGCCAGGAGGCGGCGGGCATCGCCAGTTCCGACGGGCGCGCGGCCTACATCCACAAGGGCCTGGGGCGGGTGGCCCAGGTCTTCGACGAAGACAACCTGCGCCCGCTCGCCGGTGAGCTGGCGATCGGGCACAACCGCTACTCGACGACCGGGGCCACGCAGCTGCGCAACGCCCAGCCCCACCTCGTCGAGACGGTGCTGGGGCCGCTGGCCGTGGCCCACAACGGAAACCTCACCAACGCCCGGGCGCTGCGCCGCGAGCTGCTCGAGGCGGGGATCGGCTTCTCCAGCGGCAGCGACACCGAGGTGATCCTGCGCCTGCTCGCCCTGCCCGCGGAGGGGTCGGAGGATCCCTGGATCGCCCGCATCGGCCGGCTGATGGCGCGGGCCGAGGGGGCCTACGCGCTGGTGCTGCTCACCCGCGAGGCCATCTACGCGCTGCGCGACCCCTGGGGCTTCCGCCCGCTGGTGGTGGGCGAGCTCGAGGGCGGGGGCTGGGCGGCGGCCTCGGAGTCGAGCGCCCTCGCTACGATGGGGGCCCGCCCCGCCTTCGAGGTGGAGCCCGGAAGCGTCGTGCGCATCGACCGCGAGGGCTACCGCGTCCACGAGGTGGCCGCCGGCCGTCCGCGGGCGCTCTGCGTCTTCGAGTACGTCTACTTCGCGCGTCCCGACACCGTGCTCGCGGGGCGCGAGGTGCACGCGGTGCGCCGGCGGCTCGGGGCCGAGCTGGCGCGCGAGGCCCCCGCGGACGCCGACGTCGTCGTGGGGGTGCCCGACTCGGCCACGGCCCACGCGCTCGGCTACGCCGAGGCCGCGGGGCTGCCCTTCGCCGAGGGGCTGATCAAGAACCGCTACATCGGCCGCACTTTCATCGAGCCCGACGACGCGCTGCGCAAGACCGGGGTGCGGCTCAAGTACACCCCGCTCGCCAGCGTGCTCGCGGACCGGCGGGTGGTGCTCGTAGACGACTCGATCGTTCGCGGCAACACCGCGGGGCCGCTGGTGCGGCTCCTGCGCGAGGCGGGGGCGCGTGAGGTGCACCTGCGGGTGGCCTCGCCGCCGGTGCGCCATCCCTGCTTCATGGGCCTCGACATGGCGACCCACGACGAGCTCATCGCCCACCGGCTCGAGCTCGAGGCGATCCGCGCGCACGTCGGCGCCGACAGCCTCGCCTACCTGAGCCACGCCGGGATGCTGCGGGCGGTGGGGACGCGCACGGGCCTGTGCGACGCGTGCTTCAGCGGACGGTACCCGCTCGCGGTGGAACCCGCGGCCCCCGAGGAGGACGCGCTGGTAGGGGAGGGGTAAGGATGGCCGAGGTGCTGGTGGTGGGCGGCGGCGGGCGCGAGCACGCGCTCGCCTGGGCGCTGGCCGGGAGCCCCGAGGTGACGCGGGTCTACGTGGCCCCCGGCAACGCCGGCACGGTCGGGCCCGCAGGGGACGGCCGCGCCGAGATGGAGCGGGTGCCCCTGGCCGCAGACGACCTGGAGGGGCTGACGGCGTTCGCCGCGCGGCGCGGGGTGGCGCTCACCGTGGTGGGGCCGGAGGCTCCGCTCGCGGCCGGGCTGGTCGACCGCTTCGCGGAGGCGGGGCTGGCGGTCTTCGGGCCCCGGCGCGAGGCGGCGCGCATCGAGGCCTCCAAGGCCTTCGCCAAGGCGCTGATGGACGAGGCGGGGGTGCCCACAGCGAGCTGGCGCGCCTTCGACCGCGCGGAGGCGGCGCTGGCGCACCTGGAGGCGACGCCCGCGCCCTGGGTCGTCAAGGCCAGCGGGCTGGCCGCGGGCAAGGGCGTGCTCGTCACCGACGACTACGAGGAGGCCCGCGCCTTCGTGCAGGGCCTGTTTGCGGGGCGGTTCGGCGCGGCGGGCCGCCGGGTGGTGATCGAGGCCTACCTCGAGGGCCCCGAGCTCTCGGTCTTCGCGGTGGCCGCGGGCGAGCGCTTCGTCCTCCTGCCCCCGGCGCGCGACTACAAACGGATCTACGAAGGCGGCCTGGGGCCCAATACCGGGGGCATGGGGGCGCTCGCGCCGGTGGCGCTGCCCCCGGGGCTGCTCGAGGAGGTGGGGCGCACGGTGATCGCCCCCACGCTGGCGGCGCTGGCCGCCCGGGGCGCGCCCTACCTGGGGGTGCTCTACGCCGGGCTCAAGCTCACCCCCGCCGGCCCGAAGGTGCTCGAGTTCAACGCCCGCTTCGGCGACCCCGAGACCCAGGCGGTGCTGCCGCTCTTGCAAAGCGACCTCTACCGCCTGCTCATGGACGCGGTGGAGGGGCGGCCCGACGCCGCGCCGCTGCGGTCCGCGGGGGCGGCGCTGGCCGTGGTGCTGGCCGCGCCCGGCTACCCCGGGGCCTACCCCAAGGGCCTGCCCGTCGAAGGGCTCGAGCAGGCGGAGGCCCTGCCCGGGGTGCACGTCTTCCACGCCGGCACCGAGCGCGCGGGCGGGCGCGTGGTCACCGCCGGCGGCCGGGTGCTGGCCGTCGTGGGCCGGGCGGACACGCCCGAACAGGCGCGCACGCGCGCTTACGCCGCGGTGCGGCGGGTGCACTTCGAGGGCATGCACTACCGGCGCGACATCGGCACGGAGGTGGTGGGGTGAGGTACGAGGACGCAGGGGTAAACCTGGACGCCGCCGAGGAAACCACCCGGCGCATCAAGGAGGCGCTCGCCCCGGTGCGGCACCCCGGCGTGATCGCGGGGGTAGGGGCGTTCGCGGGCGCCTTCGACGCCGGTCGGCTCGCGGAGCTGGAGCGCCCGGTGCTGCTCGCCTCCACCGACGGCGTGGGCACCAAGACGCTCGTCGCCGCCCGGGTCGGGCGCTGGCGCGGCCTCGGCGCCGATCTGGTGAACCACGGCATCGACGACCTGCTCGCGGCGGGGGGGCGGCCGCTCTTCTTTCTCGACTACCTGGCCGCGGCCCGGCTCGAGCCCGCGGTCGCCTTCGAGGTGGTGGCGGGGCTGGCCGAGGCCGCGGCGGCCGCGGATCTGGCCGTCCTCGGCGGCGAGACCGCGGAGATGCCCGGCGTCTACCGCGAGGGGGCGCTGGACCTCGCGGGGACGATCGTCGGCTACGCCGAGCGGGCCCGCCTTCCCGACCCGGCGCGGGTGCGCCCGGGCGACGTGCTGGTCGCCCTGCCCAGCTCGGGGCTGCACACCAACGGCTACTCGCTGGCGCGGCGGGCGCTCGCGGAGCTGGACTGGGAAGCGCCGCGCGAGGACCTGGGGGGACGGAGCGTCGCGGACGCCCTGCTCGAGCCCCACCGCAGCTACCTGCCGGAGTGGCGGCGGCTCGAGCGCGCGGGACTCCTGCCCAAGACGGCCGCCCACATCACCGGCGGCGGCGTCTACGGCAACCTGCCGCGGGCGCTGCCCGCGGGGCTCGGGGCGCGGCTGGAGCGCGGCCGCTGGCCCGAGCCCCCGATCTTCGACCTGATCCGGCGCCGCGGCGGGGTGGAGGCGCGCGAGATGTTCCGGGTTTTCAACATGGGCCTGGGGATGCTGCTCGTCTACGATCCCGACGCGGCGGAGGCGGCCCTCGAGGTGCTGGAGGAGGGCCGGCGCGCCGGCGTGGTGGTGCGGGGCGAAGGGGTTTCCGTGGAGGGCGTGGATGGCTGAGCCGGCGCGGCTGGTGGTGCTCGCCTCCGGCCGGGGCACGAACCTGCAGGCCGTCCTCGACGCCTGCGCCGAGGGTGAGCTGCCCGCGCGGGTGGCGCTGGTGGTCTCCGACAAGCCCAGCCCGGCGCTGGAGCGGGCGCAGAGGGCGCGTACGGCCGCGCTCTACCTGCCAAAGCCGAAGAACGTTCCGCGCGCGGACTACGACGCCGAGCTCGCCCGCTACGTGGCCGCGGCCCGCCCCGACCTGGTGGTGCTCGCGGGCTGGATGCGCATCCTCACCCCGGCCTTCCTCGACCGCTTCCCCGAGCGGGTGATCAACCTGCACCCGGCGCTGCCCGGGGCCTTCCCCGGCACCGACGCCATCCGCCGCAGCTACGAGGCCTTCCGCCGCGGCGAGGTCGAAAGCGGCGGGGTGATGGTCCACCGCGTCGTGCCCGAGGTCGACGCCGGCCCCGTCGTCCTCGCCGAGCCGGTTCCCATCGAACCCGGCGACACCCTCGAGCGGTTCGAGGCGCGGGTGCACGCCGTGGAGCACCGGCTGCTGATCCGCGCGATCGCCCGCGTCCTGCGCGCCCGGCGCTGAAGCCCGGCCTCCGCGCGGGGCGCATTAAACTACGGTCATGAAACTCTACCTCGTCACCAACGTCCTGCGTTCGGGTGCCGGCCCCGTCGTCGAGTCGGTCTACGTGGTCGCGGCCGAAAACGAAGAGGAGGCCCGCGGCAAGGCCCGCGGCAAGGCCCGGACGGAGCTGCTCGAACAACGCGTGCGTTCCGTGGTCTTCGATCACGAAGGCACGGCGCTCGTCTGGATGGGCGCGCCGCAGACCGGAGAGGCCGAGCACCGCAGCGGCCGCACCAAGAAGGAGAGCGGCATGCGCGACGGCCGCTAGGCAATTGTGACGCCCGTAGCTGCCCCCGTCCCCGGAGAGGGCTAGGCTGAGGCCGCAGACCGACCGGGACGAATGGGCCTCCTGGGCCACCGGCGACCGGGTTAAACTTATGAAGACTGCGTTTTTCATCGTTCGCTCACCCCTAGGGCCGGTCAAGTGAACGATGGCACAAAAGGAGGGGATACGTTGCAAGCCACGACGGAGTACATCAACATCCTGATCTACCTGGGCATCGCCGCCGGGATCGGTGTGGTCATGCTGGCGATGGGGGCGATGCTGGGGCCCAAGAAACCCAGCCCCACCAAGCTGATGCCCTACGAGTCGGGCAACGACCCGGCCGGTGAAGTGCACCGATTACCGGTGCATTTTTACGTGGTGGCCATGCTCTTCATCATCTTCGACGTCGAGGTGGCCTTCCTCTGGCCCTACGCCGTCAACGCCGGGAAACTCGGCATCGCCGGCTTCTGGGCGGTGACGACGTTCACCCTGATCGTGCTCGCGGGCTTCGTCTACGAGTGGAAGAAGGGGGTGATGAAGTGGGATTGAAAGACCTGTTCGAACGCGACGTGCAGGAGCTCGAGCGTGAGGGCATCCTCTTCACCACCCTCGAGAAGCTGGTGGCCTGGGGCCGCTCCAACTCGCTTTGGCCCGTCACCTTCGGGTTGGCGTGCTGCGCCATCGAGATGATGGCCTCCTCCAACGCCCGCAACGACCTCTCCCGTTTCGGTTCCGAGGTCTTCCGCGCCAGCCCGCGCCAGGCCGACGTGATGATCGTAGCCGGCCGCCTCTCGAAGAAGATGGCCCCGGTCATGCGCCGCGTCTACGACCAGATGGGCGACCCCAAGTGGGTCATCGCCATGGGCGCCTGCGCCGCTTCGGGGGGAATGTTCAACAACTACGCGATCGTCCAGTCGGTCGAGAGCGTGGTCCCGGTGGACGTCTACGTGCCCGGCTGCCCGCCGCGGCCCGAGGCGCTCATCTACGCGGTGATGCAGCTGCAGAAGAAGATCCGCGGACAGGCCTACGACGACGCCGGGCGCAAGCTGCCGCCCATCGAGGCCTGGGTGAGGGGGTAGAGCGTGCGACTCGAACGTGCCAAAGCCTACGCCGCGGAGCGCGGCTACGCCGTGGAGGAAGCGCGCGGCCTCGTCTGGGTGGACGTTCCGCGGGAAGCCCTCGGCGACTTCTTCCAGGCGATGCAGGAGCTGGGGTTCAACTACCTGGCCAACGTCATCGGCATCGACTACAGCACCTACCCCGAGCCCCGGCCCGAGCGCTACGCCGTGCTGCACGAGCTGGTATCGATGAAGGGTTGGAAGGACGGCGACGGCTCGCGCTTCTTCGCGCGAATCTGGGTCCCCGAGCGCGACCCGGTGCTCCCCTCGGCCGTCCCCTTCTACGCCAGCGCCAACTTCTTCGAACGCGAGATCTTCGACCTGCTGGGGATCCGCTTTGAGGGGCACCCCGACCTGCGCAAGATCCTGACCCCCGAGGACCTGGAAGGCCACCCCTTGCGCAAGGACTACCCCCTGGGGGAGACGCCCACCCAGTTCAAGGACGGCCGCTACATCGACCCCGCATCGTTCCGGGCGGGGCTTAAGGGCGGGGATCCGGGCCTGACCGGGCGCCGCGGCGGCGCGCGCCGCGGCTACGCCGAGATCTATGAAGACGTGCGGCGGGCGCAGGCCGCCGAAGGGGAGGACGCATGAAACCGCACACCGACGTTCCCCCGCGCGAAGAGCCGCGCGAGCTGCGCAGCGAGCTGATGGTCCTCAACGTCGGCCCGCAGCACCCCTCCACCCACGGCGTGCTCCGCGTCGTGGTCACGCTCGCCGGCGAGGAGATCGTCGACCTGGTGCCCCACATCGGCTACCTGCACTCGGGCTTCGAGAAGACGATGGAGCACCGCACCTACACCCAGAACTTCACCTACACGCCGCGTATGGACTACGTGCACTCCTTCGCGCACGACCTCGCCTACGCGCTCACGGTGGAGAAGCTGGTGGGGGCGCAGGTGCCCGAACGCGCCGAGACGATCCGCATCATCCTCAACGAGCTCAGCCGCATCGCCAGCCACCTGATCTTCGTGGCCACCGGGCTGCTGGACCTGGGGGCGATGACCCCCTTCTTCTACGCCTTCCGCGAGCGCGAGGCCATCCTCGACCTCTTCGAGTGGGTCACCGGCCAGCGCTTCCACCACAACTACCTGCGCGTGGGGGGCCTCAAGGAGGACGTGCCCGAGGAGTTCGTCCCCGAGCTGAAGAAGTTCCTCTCGGGCTTCCTCGCCAAGGTGGACGACTACCAGGGGATGTTCGACGGCTCGCCGATCTTCGCCTCGCGCGCCCGCGACATCGGGGTCATTCCTCCGGAGGTGGCCATCAACCTGGGGCTGACCGGCGGCAGCCTGCGCGCCAGCGGCGTCAACTACGACGTGCGCAAGGCGCACCCCTACGGCGGCTACGACAAGTACGACTTCGACGTGCCCCTGGGCACGCGCGGCGACGTCTACGACCGCATGATCGTGCGCCTCGAGGAGATGCGGCAGTCGCACCGGATCATCGAGCAGGCCGTCGAGCGGCTGGAACCCGGTCCGATTCGCGACCCCAACCCGCACCTCTCGCTGCCGCCGCGCGAGATGCTCGGCCGCAGCATGGAGGCCCTGATCTTCCACTTCAAGCTGGTCACCGAGGGCTTCCACCCCCCGCTGGGCGAGGTCTACGTCCCCACCGAGTCGGCGCGCGGCGAGCTCGCCTACTACATCGTCTCCGACGGGGGCAGCATGCCCTACCGCGTCAAGATCCGCACCCCCGAGTTCGTCAACATCCAGTCGCTGGCCTACGCCAGCAAGGGGCACCAGTTCGCCGACTTCATCGCCATCCTCGCCACCCTCGACCCGGTGCTCGGGGGCATCGACCGCTAACGGAGGTAACGCATGGGCTTCTTTGACGACAAGCAGGAATGGCTCGCCGAGGTCTTCGCGCAGTACCCCGAAGACCGCCGGCGCTCCGCGCTCATGCCCCTCCTGCGGCGGGTGCAGCAGGACGAGGGCTACGTCGACTTCGAGCGCATGAAGGAGATCGCCGAGCTGGTGGGCACCACCGCCACCGAGGTGGCCGGGGTGATGAGCTTCTACAGCTACTACCAGGGGCTGCCCACGGGCAAGTACCACATCCAGGTCTGCCGCACGCTCAGCTGCAAGCTGGCGGGGGCGGACGAGCTGTGGCACACGCTCACCGAGCGCCTGGGCATCCTCCCCGGCGAGGTGACCCCCGACGGCCGCTTCAGCCTCCAGGCGGTGGAGTGCCTGGGCAGCTGCCACACCGGCCCGGTGATCCAGGTGGGGGACGAACCCTACGTCGAACGCGTCACCAAGGCGCGGCTCGAGGCCCTGCTTGAGGGCCTGATGCAGGACAAGCCGCTCGACGAGGTGCGCAAGACGCTGCCCGACGAGGACAAGATGGGCAAGGCCACGATCGAGCTCGACGGGGAAGGGGGTGCGTCGTGAGCGAAGGACCGATTACCAGCGGCCACGATCCGCGCTTCACCCCCACCCTCTACGCCCACGTGGGCAAGCCGAACAGCTGGACCCTCGACTACTACCTGGGCCACGGCGGCTACGAGACCGCCCGCGCGGTGCTCACCGGCAAGCAGCCCGAAGAGGTGGTGGAGGAGGTCAAGAAGAGCGGCCTACGCGGGCGCGGCGGCGCCGGCTTTCCTACGGGCGTGAAGTGGAGCTTCATGCCCAACGACGGGCAGCAGCACTACCTGATCGCCAACGCCGACGAGTCGGAACCCGCCTCCTTCAAGGACCGCTACCTGATGGAGGACGACCCGCACCAGCTGATCGAGGGCATGATCATTGGCGGCTACGCCATCCGCGCCACCAAGGGCTACGTCTACATCCGCGGCGAGTACCGCAAGGCCTACGACCGCCTCACCGCCGCCATCCGCGAGGCCTACGAGCGCGGCTACCTGGGCAAGAACCTCTTCGGTTCCGGCTTCGACTTCGACCTCTACGTGCACCGGGGTGCGGGGGCCTACATCTGCGGCGAGGAGACGGCGCTCATGAACTCGCTCGAGGGCCTGCGCGCCAACCCGCGGATGAAGCCGCCCTTCCCGGCCCAGTCGGGCCTCTACGGCAAGCCGACGACGATCAACAACATCGAGTCGCTGGCCAGCGTGGTCCACATCCTGCAGCGCGGCGCCGACTGGTTCGCGCAGATGGGCACGGAGCGCTCGAAGGGCATGAAGCTCTTCCAGGTCTCGGGTCCGGCGCGCCGCCCGGGGGTCTACGAGCTGCCGCTGGGCACCCCCTTCCGCGAGCTCATCTACGACTGGGCCGGCGGCCCCACCGAGCCGATCAAGGCCTTCATCCCCGGCGGTTCCTCGACGCCGCTCCTGCCCTTCACCGACGAGTACCTGGACCTGCCGATGGACTACGAGTCGCTCGTGGCCGCCAAGTCGGCGCTGGGCACGGGCGGGGTGGTCCTCATCCCCGAGT
Source organism: Oceanithermus profundus DSM 14977 (assembly GCF_000183745.1). Taxonomy (NCBI): domain Bacteria; kingdom Thermotogati; phylum Deinococcota; class Deinococci; order Thermales; family Thermaceae; genus Oceanithermus; species Oceanithermus profundus. Next base: position 700,462 of record NC_014761.1, read on the forward strand.
CGGTCTGCATCGTGGACGCGATGTGGAACCTGATCCGCTTCTACGGCCACGAGTCCTGCGGCAAGTGCACCCCCTGCCGCGAAGGGGTCTCGGGCTGGCTGCCGCAGCTCTTCGAGAAGTTCGAGCGCGGCCAGGCGACCCAGGAGGACCTGAAGACGATGGAGGACCTGCTCGACCAGATCGAGGGCCGCAGCTTCTGCCCGCTCGCCGACGCCGCGGTCTGGCCGATTCGCGGGGCGCTGCGGCACTTCCGCGACGAGTTCCTGCACCACATCGAACACGGCACCTGCGCCGTGAAGTCCGGGCCGAGGTGGAGGTGAGCATGCCGAAAGTCAAGGTCAACGACCGCACCGTCGAGGTCCCCCCCGGCACCTCGGCGATGGACGCGATCTTCCACGCCGGCTACGACGTGCCCCTCTTCTGCGCCGAACGCCACCTGAGCCCCACCGGCTCCTGCCGGATGTGCTTGGTGCGTGCGGGCGCGCCGCGCAAGGGGCCGGACGGCGAGTGGATCACCGACGAGTCGGGGGAGGTCAAGATCTTCTGGTTCCCCAAACTGATGGCGAGCTGCACGCTGGCCGTCAGCGAGGGCATGGTGATCGACACCCTGTCGGACGAGGTGCGGCACGCCCAGTCGGGGATGGTGGAGCTGACGCTCGCCAACCACCCGCTCGACTGCCCCACCTGCGACAAGGGCGGGGCCTGCGACCTGCAGGACCGCGCCTACGAGTACGGGCTCGACGAGAAGTTCTACACCGGGCCCGAGGGTGAGCCGGTCTACACCCGCTACGCCTTCACCAAGCGCCACGTCGACAAGCACCACCCGCTCAGCGAGTTCATCATCCTCGACCGTGAGCGCTGCATCCACTGCAAGCGCTGCGTGCGCTACTTCGAGGAGATCCCCGGCGACCAGGTGCTCGACTTCATCGAGCGCGCGGTGCACACCTTCATCGGCACCGCCGACGAGGGGCTGCCCTCCAACTTCAGCGGCAACATCACCGACATCTGCCCGGTGGGGGCGCTGCTCGACCGGGTGGCGCGCTTCCGCGGCCGCAACTGGGAGTTCGAGCAGACCCCCAGCGTGAGCACCGACGACGCCTCGGGCCAGTTCATCTGGATCGACGCCCGCAGCGGCCGCATCGAGCGCATCCGCGCCCGTGAGAACCCTGAGCTGAACGACATCTGGATCTCCGACGCGGCGCGCTTCGGCCACGAGTGGGCCGATACCGACCGCATCACCCGGCCCATGGTGCGCAAAGGCGGCTCGCTCGAGCCCGCGACCTGGGAGGAGGCGCTCGCCGCCATGCGCCAGGGACTCGAGGGCGTCGACAGGAAACGCGTGGGCGTCGTGCTTCCCGGCGACGCCACCCTGGAGGAGGGGCTGGCCGCGGCCGAGCTCGCGAAGCAGCTGGAGAGCGGCTTCCTCGACTTCGAGGGACGCACCGCGGTGCCGGCTTCGAACTTCCCGGCGGCCTCCTTCGCGAGCGTGCTCGAGGCCGACTACCTGCTCGTGGTGGGCGACCCCACCGAGGAGCTGCCCATCGCGCACGTCTGGATCCACAAGCGCCTGCGCGGGGTGCCGATGCCGCCGCGTTTCAACCACGGCACCCCGATCGCCGACCTCGCCATCCGCGAGCACACCCCGCCCGACCCCCGGCTCCTGGGCGCCTTCGCGCCGCACCCCACGCGGGTCATGGAGTGGGCCGAGGCCAAGGGCGTCTTCGAACCCGGCCACGCCGTCGCCCTCCTCGCCGCCTTCGAGGCGGCGCTGGCGGGCCGCGAGCCCACCGAGGTGCCGGGCGTGGACCCGGCGGCGGTGGGGCGCGCTGCGGAGCGCTGGCTGGCCGCCGAAAAGCGGGTCCTCTTCCTGGGCGCCGAGGTGCTGATGGACCCCGAGGCCGCGAAGCTGGCCGAGAAGATCGCCAAGTCGCAGGGCGCCGGCGTCTTCGCCATGACCCCGGCGGCCAACGCCCGCGGGCTCGAGGCCATGGGCGTCTGGCCTACGGGAGGCCACGAGGGGCCGCGCGCGGCCTTCATCGCCGCCGAGGCGCCCCCGCAGAAGCTGCTCGAGATGACCGAGTTCCGCGTCTTCCACGCCGCGCGCATGAGCGACGTGCTGCGGCGCTACGCCGACGTGGTGCTGCCGGCCAAGACGCCTTACGAGAAGCGCGGCACCCTGCTCAACGTCGAGAGCCGGCTCGTGGGGCTCGAACCCGCCCACGTCGACGCCGGCGAGGCCGAGGGCCTGACGCAGGCGCTGGGCCTCTTCGCGGACGCCCTGGGGGTGCAGGCGCCGGTGCGCTTCGTGCACCAGGCGCGCAGGCGCTTCCAGGAGCGCTACCGGATCGACCTGGACAAGCTCGAGCCCTACGGGACCCTCTGGCGTCCGCGCGTCAGCCTGGCCCCGCGCCCGGCGCCGATGGAGGGCAACCTCTACCTGCGGCCGAGCATGTGGAAGGCGCGCCACCGCCTGGGTGCCGTGGTCCAGCGGGCGCTGGGCGCGCTCGAGCTGGCCGCGCACCCCGAAACCGCCCTGGCCGAAGGGCTCGACGAGGGCGCGACGCTCGAGGTGGAGACCCCCCAGGGGGCCCTCAGGGCGCGCCTCGTCTTCGACCCCGAACTGCCCAAGGGCTGGTTCTTCCTGCCGGCGGGAACGCCGGCGGCCCGGCTTCCCTTCCGGGCCCTGGTGCCCCAGGGAGGTGAAACCTCATGATCTACCTGATCGCCGCGATCAAGGGCCTGGTCCTGATCCTGCTCCTGCTCTTCGCCTTCGCCTACCTCACCTGGGGCATGCGCCGCGGCCTGGCCCGCTTCCAGGTCCGCCTCGGTCCCAACCGCGTCGGACCGCTGGGCCTCCTGCAGCCGATCGCCGACGCGGTCAAGGCCATCTTCAAGGAAGACATCTCGGTGGCCAAGGCCGACCGCTTCGTCTACTGGCTGGCGCCGATCATCTCCTTCACCTTCGCGCTCGCCGCCTTCGCGGTGATCCCGCTGGGGCCCGAAGGCAGCCTCTTCGGCCTCGATCCGTGGGTCGCCGATCTCGACGTCGGAATCCTCTACATCTTCGCCGTCGCCGAGCTGGCCGTCTACGGCATCTTCCTCTCCGGCTGGGCCTCGGGGTCGAAGTACAGCCTGATGGGCGGCATGCGCTCCGCCGCGGGGCTGGTGGGCTACGAGCTGGCGCTGGGCGTCGCGCTGCTGGGTCCGGTGCTCGTCGTGGGCTCGCTCAGCCTGCGCGACATCGTGGACTGGCAGGGCCAGTACGGCTGGCTGATCGTCTGGCAGTTCCCGGCCTTCGTCGTCTACTTCATCGCCGCGCTCGCCGAGATGGGGCGCACCCCTTTCGATTTCGTCGAAGCCGAGCAGGAGCTGGTGGGCGGCTTCTCCACCGAGTACAACAGCATGAAGTTCGTGGCCTTCTACATGGCCGAGCTGCTGCACTGGATCACGGCCTCGGCCCTGATCCCGACGCTGTTCCTGGGCGGTTGGCACGCCCCCTTCGGCCTGCCGGAGGTCCCGATCCTGTGGTTGTTCGTCAAGTGGCTGGTCTTCATCTTCATCGTGATGTGGATCTGGGCCAGCTGGTTCCGCACCCGGTACGACGTGATGATTCGCTTCGCCTGGGGGGTGCTCTTCCCGGTGGCGCTCGCCTGGTTCCTGGCGACGGCCTACTGGGTGGCCAGCAAAGGAGGAGCCGTATGAGCGTGTTCGCATTGGCCAAGGCGATGGGGATCACCCTCAAGCACCTGTTCTCCAAGCCGGTGACCATTCCCTACCCGAGTGCACCGGTGCCCCTGAAGCCGCGGTTCCACGGCCGGCACGTGCTCACCCGGCACCCGGACGGCCTGGAGAAGTGCATCGGCTGCAGCCTCTGCGCCGCGGCCTGCCCCGCCTACGCCATCTACGTGGAGCCCGATGAGAACGACCCCGAAAACCCGGTTTCGGCGGGGGAGCGCTACGCCAAGGTCTACGAGATCAACATGCTGCGCTGCATCTTCTGCGGGCTTTGCGAGGAGGCCTGCCCCACCGGGGCGATCGTGCTGGGCAACGAGTTCGAGCTGGCCGACTACGTCTACTCCGACTTCGTCTACGGCAAGGAAGACCTGCTGGTGGACACCGTGGGCTCCAAGCCGCAGCGGCGCGAGGCCCAGGTAACCGGCAAGCCGCTGAAGCTGGGCTTCGAGGTCCCCTACGTGCGGCCCGAGCTGGAGGGGGTGAAGTACGAGTGAGCGCCTTCGACCTGATCGCCGGGGTGCTGCTGATCGCCAGCGCGCTCGCTGCGGTCACCCTCAAGAACGCGGTGCACGCGGGCCTGGCGCTGGTGGGCAACTTCCTGGTGCTGGCCACCGTCTACTTCGCGCTCGAGGCCCAGTTCCTCGGTTGGATCCAGATCATCGTCTACGCCGGCGCGGTGATGGTCCTCTTCCTCTTCGTGATCATGCTGCTCTTCGACGCCAAGGCCGACGTGGGCGCGGGCCGCATGCCCTGGATGCGGCCGATCGCCGCGGCGCTCGCCGCCGTCTTCTTCCTGGCCCTGGCCTACGCCTTCTCGGGCGTAGGGCCGGTCCACCCGCTCGCCGAGATCAAGCTGGCCGGGGGGCTGCCGGGTCCGCTGGGGCAGCTGCTCTACGGCCCCTGGCTCTACGTCGTGCTGCTCATCGCGGTGCTGCTCTTCGCGGCCACGGTGGCCGCGGTGGTGCTGGTGCAGCCCGGGGTGCGCGGGGCGCGCAAGAAGCCCCAGGTGCTCGAGCGGGAGCGGGAACTCGAGGAGGTGGACCGGTGAGCTACTACCTGCTGCTTTCCGCCCTGCTCTTCGCCATCGGCCTCTACGGCGTGCTGGCGCGGCGCACGGCGATCCTCATCTTCATGTCCATCGAGCTGATGCTGAACGCGGCCAACCTGGCCTTCGTGGCCTTCGCCCGCACCTCGGGCAACCTCGACGGGCAGGTGATGGCGCTGGTGGTCATCGCGCTCGCCGCCGCCGAGGTGGCCGTGGGCCTCGGCATCATCGTCGCGGTCTTCCGCGCCCGCAGCTCCACCTCGGTGGACGACCTCGCGGAGCTTAGGGGGTGACCATGCTGCTCCTACTCATCCTTCTCCTGCCGCTCCTGGGCTTCGTCTTCCTGGGGCTCTTTGGCAAGCACCTGCGCGAGCCCGCGCCGGGCGTGATCGCCTCGGCGCTTACGGGGCTCAGCTTCCTGCTGGTGCTCTACGGGGTGCTGACCGGGGGCGCCGAGTGGGCGATCAAGGACTGGCTGCCCGGCATTCCCTTCAGCCTCGTCCTCGACTCGCTTTCGGGCTACATGGGGCTGGTGGTTACGGGCATCGGCTTCCTGATCCACGTCTACGCGATCGGCTACATGCACGGCGACGCGGGGTTCAGCCGCTTCTTCGCCTACCTCAACTTCTTCATCGCCATGATGATGACCCTCGTCCTCGCCGGCAGCTACCCGGTGATGTTCATCGGCTGGGAGGGCGTGGGTCTGGCCAGCTTCCTGCTGATCGGCTTCTGGTACACCGAGAAGGTCAACGCCGACAGCGCCCGCAAGGCCTTCATCACCAACCGCATCGGTGACCTGGGCTTCCTGCTGGGCATGGCCCTGCTCTACAGCCTCTTCGGCACCCTCTCGATCGGCGAGCTGCGCGAAGCCATCGAGGGCAGCACGGTGCTGCCGATGGCGCTCGGCACCGCGGGCTTGCTGCTCTTCGTGGGCGCGGTGGGCAAGAGCGCCCAGGTGCCGCTGATGGTCTGGTTGCCCGACGCCATGGCGGGCCCCACGCCGGTCAGCGCCCTGATCCACGCGGCCACGATGGTCACCGCCGGCGTCTACCTGATCGCCCGCAGTTCCTTCCTCTACGCCAACCTGCAGGACGTCTCCTACTTCATCGCCGTCATCGGCCTGGTCACCGCGGCCTACGGGGCGCTCTCCGCCCTGGGGCAGTGGGACATCAAGAAGATCGTCGCCTACTCGACGATCAGCCAGCTGGGCTACATGTTCCTGGCCGTGGGGGTGGGGGCGTACTGGATCGCGCTCTTCCACGTCATGACCCACGCTTTTTACAAGGCCCTCCTCTTCATGGCCTCGGGCTCGGTCATCCACGCCCTCGGCGGCGAGCAGGACGTACGCAAGATGGGCGGCCTCAAGAAGTACCTGCCGCGCACCCACCTGCACGGCCTCGCGGGCGCGCTCTCGCTCGCCGGCTTCCCGCTGCTCGCCGGGTTCTGGTCCAAGGACGCGATCATTACCGCGACGCTCACCTACCCCTTCGGGGGCACGGGCTTCTACCTGGCCGGCCTGGCCGTGGCCTTCCTGACCGCGGTCTACGCGATGCGCTGGTACGTGCTCGTCTTCCTGGGCGAGTACAAGGGCAGCGGCCACCCCCACGAGGCGCCGCCGGTGATGACCGTGCCCAACGACGTGCTCGCCCTGGGCGCGGTCTTCGCGGGTTTCCTGGCCCTCCCCGAGCCGCTTTGGAACCTGGTGGAACCCTACCTGGCCCCGGCACTGGCCCACGTCGAGAAGCACCACATGACGCTCGGCCTCGAGTGGGGCTTGATCGCCCTCTCGGCGGTGGTGGCGCTGGTCGGCCTCTACCTGGGCTACCTGGCCTTCCGCCGCTGGACGTTGCCGGCTTGGTACCTCACCTTCCAGACCTGGTCGACCCAAGCCTTCTACGTGGACCGGGTGTACAACGTCCTGATCGTCAATCCCCTGAAGGAGCTGGCCCTGGTGCTCGCGCTCTTTGACGGCTTCCTCGACACCGTCTACCTCGCCGCCGCCGGCGTCGGTTCGTGGCTGGGCGGCCTCCTCTCCAGGGTGCAGACGGGCTACGTGCGCGCCTACGGCGCGCTCATGGTGCTCGGCCTGGTGGCCGTGCTCGTCTGGGGGGTGCTGCGATGATCCACGTCCTGATCTTCCTCCCGCTCGTCTTCGGTTTGGCGGCCCTCGTCCTTCCCCGGCAGGCCCGCACGCTCGGCCTCGTGGGGGCGGGCGCGGCCCTGGTGCTCGGTCTGGTGAGCTTCGGCGCCTACCTGGAGGGCTCGAGCGGGGCCTACCAGGTACCGCTCCTGGCCGAGGCCGGCGTCTACTACGCCGTGGCCTGGGACGGCGTGGGCGCGGTGCTGATGCTCGCGGTCGTGGTCACGACCTTCCTCGCCCTGCTGGCGGCCCACGACGTGCCGCCGGCGATGGTGGGGCTGGCCCTGCTCATGGAGTCGGGGCTGCTCGGGATCCTGGCCGCGCGCGACCTCGTCCTCTTCTACGTCTTCTTCGAGGCGACCCTGATTCCCAGCCTGCTCATGCTCGGCCTCTTCGGCGGCGTGGGGCGCGTGCGGGCGCTCGTCAAGTTCGCGATCTTCACCCTGGTGGGCAGCCTGCTGATGCTCGCGGGCATCCTGGCCGTGCGCTACCTGGGCGGCGCGCCCAGCTTCCTGCTGGACGACCTGGTGGCCCACCCGCTCGCGGGCGCCGCCGGAATGTGGGCGTTCGCGGCCTTCCTGATCGCCTTCATGGTCAAGACGCCGCTCTTCCCGCTGCACGTCTGGCTGCCCGACTTCCACGCCGAGAACCACCCCTCGGGGCTGGCCGACGCGATGGGTACGCTCTACAAGGTGGGCCTGTTCGGCCTCTTCCGCTGGGCGCTGCCGCTCTTCCCCGAGGCCTTCCTCGCCTTCCAGCCCTGGCTGCTGGCGCTGGCGGCGCTGACGGCGCTGGGCGCGGCCTGGACCGCCTACGCCCAGACCGACTGGAAACGGCTCCTCGCCTACGGCGCGCTCTCGCACATGGGCGTGGGGGCGCTGGGCCTCTTCAGCGGCACCCCGGAGGGGGCGCTGGGGGCGATCTTCCTGCTGGCGGCCTCGGCGGTCTACACCGGCGCGCTCTTCCTCTTCGCCGGCAGCCTGCACCGGCGCTTCGGCACCCTGGACCTGCGCCCCACCTCGGGCCTGGCCAAGTCGGCGCCGGCGCTGGCGGCGCTGGGGCTGATCCTGGTGCTGGCCATGGTGGGCCTCCCGGGGCTCTCGGGCTTCCCGGGCGAGTTCATGAACCTGCTCGGCGCCTGGCAGGCCAGCCCCGTCTGGACCTTCGTCGGCTTCCTGGCCGTCATCGCCGCGGCGGCGTACGCGCTGGGGGCCTACCAGCAGATCTTCCACAACGCCCCTGACAAGCCCGCGGACGACCTGGACGCCTTCGAATGGCAGTGGGGCGCGCTGGCCACGCTCGCAATCGTCTTCATGGGCGTCTACCCCAAGCTCTTCACGACGGCGCTCCAGCCCGCGGCCGAGGCGCTGGCCGCCCTGCTCGGAGGTGGACGGTGACCACGCTCTGGATCCTCTTCCTGACGGCCCTCGCGGCCACCTTCGTGGGCTTCTTCGCTCCCGCGCGCACGGCCAAGGTCTTCACGCTGCTGGGCCTCGTGGCCGCGCTCGTGAGCCTGGCGCTCGGCTGGGGCGAGCCTCTTTCCGCCTATGGAGGGCTCTACGTCCTCGACCCCTTTGCCCAGGGGTTCACCCTGGTGATGATCGTGGGCGGCCTGCTGGCGCTTCTCGCCGACTGCGACTACTTCCAGCGCAAGGGCTGGCCTCCCTTCGAGTACTACGCGCTCGTCGCCTTCGCGGTCCTGGGCGGCCACGTGATGGCCAGCACCGCGCACCTGGGCGTGATCGTGGTGGGGCTCGAGCTCCTTTCGATCCCGCTCTACGCGCTGGCGGCGAGCCGCCGCGACGAGGCGAGCTACGAGGCCAGCCTCAAGTACTTCCTGCTGGGGGCGGTGGCCGCGGCCGTCTTCCTCTACGGCATCGCGCTCTACTTCGGCGCCACCGGCGGCTTCGTGCTGGGGGCCGCGGGCTCGGGGCCGATCTACGCCGCCGCGGTCATGCTGCTGCTCGCGGGTCTGGCCTTCAAGACCGCGCTCGTCCCCTTCCACTGGTGGACGCCGGACGTCTACCAGGGCAGCCCCGCGCCGGTCACCCTCTTCATGGCGACCGCGGTCAAGGCGGCGGCCTTCGCCGCCTTCGCCCGGGTGCTGGCCGCGGTGGGGCTCGAGGGCCCCGTCTTCTACGCACTGGCGGCGCTGGTGCTGCTCACCGTCTTCTGGGGCAACCTCACCGCGATGGTGCAGGGCGAGGCCAAGCGGATGCTCGCCTACTCCTCGGTGGCCCACGCGGGCTACATCGCCATCGCCCTCTTCGGTCCCGACCCGGCGCCGGCGATGGGCTACTACCTGCTCGCCTACGCGCTCTCGACCGGGCTCGCCTTCGCGGTGCTGACGCAGCTCGACGACGGCCGGGGCGTGCGGCTCGGGGAGCTGGCGGGGCTTTGGGGCCGCTCGCCGCTGTTGGGCCTGGGCTGGACCGTCGCCCTCTTCTCGCTCGCAGGCCTGCCGCCGCTGGTGGGTTTCTGGGGCAAGTACCTGGTCTTCCTCGAGGCCGCCCGCGGCGGCCAGTACCTGCTCGTGGCCCTGGCGCTCTTCGCCGCGGTGATCGCCGCTTACTACTACCTGAAGCTGCTGGGCGCGGCGCTCTTCGCGAAGGCGGAGAAGGCCGAGAAGATCGTCCTTTCCGGCTCCACGCCGGTGGGGATCGCGCTGGCGACGCTGCTCGTCGTGCTGCTGGGCGTGCTGCCCGGGCTGGGCTTCGGCCTCTTCACGGCGGCGAACGCGATCGTCCGTTAGGGCCGGTGTAAAGCCCGAGGGCGCGGAGCACGCTCCGCGCCCTCGCTCACGAGGCGGGTTCAGGTGAGGGCGTTCTCGCCGGTGACGTCGCGGCCCAGGATCAGGGTGTGGATGTCGTGGGTGCCCTCGTAGGTGTCCACGGTCTCCAGGTTGAGCATGTGGCGGATGGCGTGGTACTCGACGGTGATCCCGTTGGCGCCCAGGATCTCGCGGGCCAGGCGCGCGCTCTTGAGGGCGACGCGGACGTTGTTGCGCTTGGCCAGGGAGACGTGGGTGTGCTTGAGGGTGCCCGCGTCCTTCATCTTGCCCAGCTTCCAGGCGAGCAGCAGCCCCTTGGTGTGTTCGCTCAGCATGTAGACGAGCTTGTCCTGGATCAGCTGGCGGGCGGCGATGGGGCGGCCGAAGGTGATGCGGCTCTTCGAGAACTCGAGCGCCTCGGTGTAGACGGCCTCGAGCGCCCCCAGCACCCCCCAGGCGATGCCGTAGCGGGCCTGGGTGAGGCAGGAGAGCGGCGCCCGCAGGCTCCCCGACCCCGGGAGCAGCTGGTCCTTGTGCACGCGCACGTCCTCGAGCACCAGCTCGCTGGTCACGCTGGCGCGCAGGCTCATCTTGTGGTGGATCTCCGGCGCCGAGAAGCCCGGGGTGTCGGTGGGGACGATGAAGCCCAGGATCTTGCCTTCCTCGTCCTTGGCCCAGACGATGGCGATCTGGGCGATGGAGCCGTTGGTGATCCACATCTTGGTGCCGTTGAGGACGTAGTGGTCGCCGTCCTTCACGGCCTTGGTCTTCATGTTGCCGCCGGGGTCGGAGCCGCCGTCGGGCTCGGTGAGGCCGAAGGCGCCGACGATCTCGCCCGCCGCCAGCTTGGGCAGGTATTCCCGCTTCTGTTCCTCGGAGCCGTAGGCGTAGATGGGGTACATGACCAAAGCGCCCTGGACGCTGGCGAAGCTGCGCAGGCCCGAGTCGACGCGCTCCAGCTCGTACATGATCAAGCCGTAGGCGTTGGCCGAGACGCCCGCCGCCCCGTACTCCTCGGGTAGGTTCGAGCCCAGGAAGCCCATCTCGCCGAAGGCGCGCACCAGGTGGCGGGGGAACTCGCCCCGCTCCCACCAGTCGCGGATGTGGGGCATGACCTCGGCGTCCAGAAACTTGCGGGCCGCTGCTTGAACTTGCCGTTCTTCGGGGCTGAACAACTCCGTGACCTGGTAGTAGTCGAGCATCACGAACCTCGCTTCCTAGCCCCAAGCATACGGAGAGCCCCCGCGCCTGGCAAGGGAACGGCGTCCGCCCGGCGCCCCCGCCGGGGCTTTGACAAGCCGCATAAAGATACGTACGATGTAGGCGGACAGGATACTCGGGAGGTGTATATGAAGCTCACGCGTGGACTCGTTGTACTGGCCCTGTTGCTAGCCGTGGGCCTGGCCTTCGGTCAGGTCAAGCGCATCTCGCTCGCCACCGGCGGTACCGGTGGCGTTTACTACCCCCTGGGCGGCGGCATCGCCCAGATCTGGACCGACTACGTCCAGGGCGTCGAGGCCAGCGCCGAGGTGACCGGCGCCTCGGTCGAGAACGTTCGCCTGGTGGCGGGCGGAGAGGCCCAGGCGGCGCTGGGCACCAGCGGCGTGGTCGTGCAGGCCTACAAGGGGGAGGGCAAGTTCAAGGGCAAGCCCCAGCCCATCCTCGCCATCGGGGCCATGTACCCCAACGCCTGGCAGTTCGTGACCGTGGCCGAGACCGGCATCAAGAAGATCGCCGACATCAAGGGCAAGCGCGTCTCCACCGGCGCCCCCGGTTCGGGCACGGCGGTGATGACCCGGGCCATCCTCGAGACCCTCGGCTTCAAGCCCGGTAAGGACTTCAAGGAGTTCCGCCTCTCCTTCGCCGAGCAGGTTTCGGCCCTCAAGGACGGCACCATCGACGTCGGCTCCTGGTCCGTGGGCCTCGGCCCCGGTTCGCTGGTCGACCTCGCGACCACCCGCCAGATGGTCCTCATCTGCATGACCCCCGAGGAGCAGGCCAAGGTCTCGGCGGAGAACCCCTACTACAAGCCGTTCACCATCCCCGCCGGCACCTACAAGGGCGTCGACTACGACTGCCTGACCGTGGGCACCCCCAACGTCCTCTTCGTGAACGCCGACGAGGACACCGAGCTCGTCTACCAGCTCACCAAGGCGCTCTTCGAGCACGTAGACGAACTGGGCCAGATCCACCCCGCGGGCAAGACGATCAGCCCCGAGTACGTGCTGAAGGCCACCCTGATCCCGCTGCACCCCGGCGCGATCAAGTACTACGAGGAAATCGGCCTGACCGTGCCCGACCACCTGAAGCCCGCCAAGTAACCGACCTGCGATGAACAGGGCCCCCGCTGCGCTCGCCGCCTTGGGGGCCCTGCTGTTGTTCCTCTGGTTGGCCTGGCCGGTCACGGTGCTGCAGGTGGGCATCGAAGGGGTCGGGCCGCTCTTCTTCCCGGTACGGGAGGGGACCGTGGTGGAGCTGAGCTGGGTGCACTCGGTGTCGGCCATCCCCGTGCGCGAGGTCTTCCGGGTGGCGGGCGGCGAGCTCTGGCTCGAGGAGACCCACAACCCCTGGTTCGCCGCGGGGCTGGGCGAGATCGCGGGCCGCGGCCGCACCGTGGCCGAGGCCGACCACGGCGTGGCCATCGTCGACATCCACGAGCGCGCCGAGGGCATGGCCCTGCGCATCGGCAGCCCCGAGATCCACCACACGGTGGCGGTCGCCGGCGCGCGCTGCGACCTCTCCCGCCTGGCCCCGCACAAGCGGGCGGTCTTCGAGGTGCTGACCCTGCCCCGGGTCTACACGTTGCGAGGAGTACGCTGTGAGTGAACCTGAAAACCGCAAGAACGTGCTGGGCGCCCTCTTGGCGGTGGTCGCGCTGCTGCTCGTCGCCTTTCAGATCTACACGGCGGGCTACGCGCCCATGACCGCGATCTTCCAGCGCTCGATCCACCTGACCTTCATCCTGGTGCTGCTCTTCCTCTCCACGCCGGTGAGCCGCCGCTGGCCTCCGGCGCTGCGCTGGCTGGTGGACGGCGTGCTCGTCGCGGCCAGCCTGGCGATCGGCGGCTACCTCTACTTCAACTACGACGCGATCATCGACCGCTTCGGCTGGTGGGAGCCGAGCGACGTCTACCTGGGCATCGTGGCCATCGTGCTGGTCCTCGAGGCCACCCGCCGCGCCATCGGCTGGCCCATGACGATCATCGCCGCCCTCTTCATCGCCTACGCCTACTACGGTCCGCACATGCCCGGCGTGCTCGCGCACAAGGGCTACGGCACCGAGCGCCTGGTGGGGCAGCTCTACCTGACGACCGAAGGGATCTTCGGCGTGCCCCTGGGGGTGGCCGCGACCTTCGTCTTCATCTTCATCCTCTTCGGTTCGCTGCTCGAGGCGACCGGCGCGGGCAAGTTCTTCATCGACCTGGCCTACGCCCTCGCCGGCAAGAGCCGCGGGGGCCCGGCGAAGGCGAGCGTGGTGGCCAGCGCCTTCATGGGCTCCCTCTCGGGTTCGGCGATCGCCAACGTGGTCACCACCGGCGCCTTCACGATCCCGCTCATGAAGAAGCTGGGCTACAAGCCCGAGGAAGCCGCGGGCGTGGAGGCGGCGGCCAGCACCGGTGGGCAGATTATGCCGCCGATCATGGGGGCGGGGGCCTTCCTGATCGCCGAGTACACCCAGACGCCCTACCTGACCGTCGTCAAGCTCTCGATCGTCCCCGCGATCCTCTACTTCCTCACCGTCTACCTCTTCGTGGACCTGATCGCGGCCAAGCGCGGCATGCGCGGCCTGCCGGCCAGCGAGCTGCCCCCGGTGCGCAAGGTGTTGATTGAGGGGTGGCACTACCTGATCCCGCTCTTCATCCTCGTCTACTACCTCTTCAAGGGCGTGAGCGCGATGAAGGTGGGTTTCATTGGTGTGCTGGCCATCGTCCTGGCCAGCAACCTGCGGCCGCGGCCGGGCAGCCCCGGGGGCCGGCTCGTGCACCTGGCGCTGCACCTCGCGGCCATGGGCTACCTGCTCTACATCGGCTTTCAGCCGAGCCACGGCTTCGCGCTCTGGCAGTTCTACCTGGTGGTGGGGATGGTCTTCGCGAGCAGCCTCAGCCCCTACAGCCCGCTCAACCTGCCCCGCTTGCTCGAAGGCCTGATCGCCGGAGCCACCGCGGCCATCCCGGTCTCCGTGGCCACGGCCGCTGCGGGGATCGTCGTCGGGGTGGTGGGCCTGACCGGGGTGGGCCTCAAGTTCAGCCACCTCGTCGTTTCGGCTTCGGGCGGCCACCTGCTGCTGGCGCTCCTCCTGGTGGCGGTCGCCAGCCTGGTGCTGGGGATGGGGCTGCCGGTCACGGCCTCCTACATCGTGCTCGTCGTGCTCGCCGGACCGGCGCTGCAGGACCTGGGGGTGGCGCTGATCATCGCACACCTGATCGTCTTCTGGTACAGCCAGGACTCCAACGTCACCCCGCCGGTGGCGCTCGCGGCCTACGCCGCCTCGGGCCTCGCGGGCACCGACGCCATGCGCGCGGGGGTGCAGGCGTGGAAGTTCGCCAAGGGCCTCTACCTGATTCCGCTGCTCATGGTCTACGCCCCCGGCATCATGTTCGTGGGTTCGCCCGGGGAGATCGCCTTCGACCTGTTGCGCGGCCTGCTGGGGCTTTGGGCTTTCGCGGCGGCTTTGGAGGGGTACCTGTTCCGCGAGGCACGGTTCTACGAGCGCCTGCTCCTGGGCGCCGCGGGCGTGGGCCTGTTCTGGCCGATCTTCGAGGTCAACCTGGCCGGATTCGCGTTGCTGGCCCTGGCGGTGGGGCTGGGGCGGCGGAAGGTCTGAGGGCCGGAACGGACGGACCGCCCCCGGCCGAACGGCCGGGGGCGGTCCCGCGGCGGCTCAGATGAGCTGATTGACGGTGATCTGGACCGTGGCGATGCGGGTGTTGCCGTCGGAGTCGGTCACGACGAAGCTGATCACGTGGGTGGTGACCGCCTTGCCCCCTTCGGCGTAGAGCTTTACGGTCAGGTTGTTTCCCGCACCCAGAAGCTGGTCTCCGCTCGCGGGCGCGCCCGGCTGGACGTCGCCGCGATTGGTGTACCACTGGCCGGTCAGGGGGCCGTCTTCGGCGTCGCTCGCCGTTCCTGCGAGCGCGATCTGGTAGTACCGTCCGTTTTCGTCGCTGCCGTTCGTCCAGACGTTGAGGTCGCCGCTGGGGCTGGTGATCGCCACTTGGGGCGGCGTGTTTGTGCAGGCCTCTACGGTCAGGTCGATGCTGTCCGTGGCTTGGGTTCCGTCGGCGTCGTCCACCCGGGCGATGAAGCGCACCGTGCCGGTATCCGTGAGCGTGTACGTGGCGGTCGCGGTGTTGGGGGCGAACTGGATTCCCGCCAGGATGTCGGTGGGGTCGGGGTCGTAGATCCAGTCGATGCGGTCGTTCACGTTGCCCGACTCGAAGTAGGGGGCGGTGTCGGCGTCGCTCGCCAGGGCCCGCAGCGTTACGGTCTCGTTCCGGCAGTAGGGCCCGGTGCTGACGGGCTGGGTGATGGCCACCGTCGGCGGGACGTTGCTCAGGGTCACGGTGGTCGAGCTCGCCGTTACCACCTCGCCCGATATCACGACGCTTGCGGTGACGGTGTGCGGTCCCGCCGTCAGACCGAGCAGGCTTGACGTGGCTGTGGTCGAGGCGGGGTCCCGGTCCATGGGGGTTCCGTCCAGGGTGAACGTCAGGTAAGGGAGGACGGCGCGGGTTTCCTGGTCGTCGCGGCCGAAAGCGCTGACGTAGAGCCGTTGATCGCGGGGAACCGGGGTGGTCGGGGCGGTGATCGACAGTTCGGGACGGTAGATCGTGAGGATGCCGAGAACGTCCCCGTCGCTCAGCCCGCTGCGCTGACCCAGCCGGTCGCAACCGACGGCGGGATCGAGCGGTTCGATCGTCCGCCCCGCTCCAGGCTTGGCGAAGGCCCGGCAGGGGTAGTGCATGATGGAATCGTAGTCGTAGGGTCCGATGGGGAAGAAGTTGAAGATCCAGAAGTTCGCGCCGTCGGATTTTTCGAAGTTGTGCTTCTTGTCGTCTTCGATCCGGTCCCAGTTGATTCGCACGAAGTCGTTACGATCGTCTCGCCCCTGTTCGTGGGCAAACCCCAGCGCATGGAGGGTTTCGTGGACGAAGCTGCCCCAACCGAACCCCCTGTCGTCGCAGTCTACGTCGGGCACAGCCGAATACCACGCCTGGTTGTTTCCGATCTCGGCGGAGCAGGAGCCCTCGACGCGGTTGTAGACGATGCGCTCGCCCGAATCGCGCTCCCTAAAGGAGAGGTTGGTCTTGGCCTCGATGTGGTCCAGAGCCCTGAGGACTTTGTCGCGGAAAGAGGTGCTGCTGCTCGTGATCTCGTAATAAACGATGCGCCCGGGCCAGCGGTCGCATTCGTCGTCCCGGTAGTCGCAGCTGTTGGCCAGGGGGGAGGCCCCTCGGGCCAGGCTTGCTTCGAAGGCGTCCAACGGGCCAAGGATCATGTCGCCCTGCCAGATCACCAGTCCGTCCTTCACGGTGGCGGTGAACCGGCTCCCGTCGGGAAGCGTGAACGTTCGCACCTCTCCGGGGACGTTGGGTTTGTACTGTTCCGTCACGTTGGGTTCAGGGCCGCCGCCCGAGCCGGGTTGCGGCGCGGAACAGCCCGCCGCCAACAGGGCCAACAAAAACAGCCAGCGTGTCCTCGTCATGGTCTCACCCCTCTGCCCAGACTTTAGAAGCAGGGGCGTTACCCGAGCGTTACAGCTGGCGTAAAAAATGACCGGTCGGTCAGTTTTGCGGTAGGCTGGAGGCGTGTCGGCGCTCGAGCTGCTTCGCGACCCCCACTACCGCAACTACTGGATCAGCCTCTTCGTCAGCCAACTGGGCACCTGGATGCAGTCGGCCGCCCAGGCCTGGCTGGTGATCGAACTCACGGGCTCGGCCGAACGGCTGGGCCTGGTCGTGGCCTTGCAGTTCGCCCCCTCGTTGCTCTTCAGCCTGCCCGCGGGCGTGCTGGCCGACCGCTGGCCGCGCCGCACCCTGCTGCGCATCACCCAGGGCAGCATGGCCGCGCTGGCGCTGGCGATGGCGGCGCTGCTCTTCGCGGGCCAGATCACCTACGGCTGGGTGCTCGTCTTCGCCACCCTCTACGGGCTGGCCAACGTCTTCGACCTGCCTACGCGCCAGGCCTTCACGGTGGAGCTGGCGAGCCGCGAGCGCTACCCCGGTGCGATCGCCCTCAACTCCTTCAGCTTCAACGTCGCGCGCCTGGCGGGCCCCGCGATCGCCGGCCTGCTGATCGCGCGGCTGGGGATGGGCTGGGCGTTCTTGATCAACGGGCTGTCCTTCTTTCCCATGCTCGTCTTCCTCAGCGTGGTGCCGGTGGGGCTGGCCGCCGCCGGCGCACGGGGCAACCCGCTGGCTCAGCTGGCCGCGGGCCTCGCCTACGTGCGCCGCACCCCCGAGGTGCTCTCGGCGATCGTGCTGATCTTCTGGGTGGGCACCTTCGCCATCAACTTCCAGACCCTGGTGCCCGCCTACGCGCGGTTGGTGCTGGGCCTGGGCGCCGAGGGCTACGGCGGCATCATGAGCGCCATGGGCGCGGGCGCCCTCGTGGGCGCGGTGGGCCAGGCGCTGGCGCGCGGCTTCAACCCCCGGCGCATCGACTACGGGGTGGGCGTGCTGGTGGCCGCCCACCTGCTGCTCTTCCTGCCCCTCGGTCCCTGGGTGGTGGCCGCGGTGATGGGGCTCGCGGGGTTGGGGATGGTGCTCACCCTCGTGGGCACGAACACCCTGATCCAGACCGCGGTGCCCGACGACCTGCGGGGGAGGGTGATCTCGATCTACATGCTGGCGCTGCTCGGTTCCGGGCCCCCGGGTTCGTACCTCACGGGCTGGCTCATGGACGTGCTGGGCGGCCGCGCCGCCGCGGGGGCGCTGGGCCTGCTGGCCTTCGCCGGCTGGGCCGGGGTGCGCACGTGGGCGGCGCGCCGGGCCCGCGCTTCGTGGTAGGCTGCCCTCAAACCCGCTTGGGGAGGGTAAACATGCCACGATTCATCGACTTGTCCGCGGCGATCGCGAACAGCCCCGAAGGTACCCCCGAGTTCTTCCGGACCGAGATCCAGTACGCGGACCACACCGCCGGCGCCGGGCAGATCCAGGCCCTCTTCGGGGTGCCGCCCGAGCTGCTGCGCGACGGCGAGGGGTGGGCCGTCGAGACGATCACCCGGCTTGGCACCCACGACGCCACCCACGTGGACGCGCCCTACCACTACAACAGCCGCATCGCCGGCGAGCCCGCGGCCACGGTGGACCGGTTGCCGCTCGAGTGGTTCTTCGCGGACGGCGTGGTGCTCGACATGACGGGCCGCGAGCGCGGACAGGCGGTCGAGGTGGCCGACCTCGAGGCCGAGCTTGAGCGCATCGGCTACACCCTCAAGCCGCTCGACATCGTACTCGTGCGCACCGGCATGGACGCCTTCTACGGCCACCCCGACTACTTCCTGATGGGCCCCGGCGTCAGCCCCGAGGCCACCCGCTGGCTCTTCGACCGGGGCGTGCGGGTGATGGGCATCGACGCCTGGAGCTGGGACGCGCCTTTGGACCTGCAGGCGGAGGCGGCGCTTCGGGAAAAACGCCCCGGCGTCTTCTGGGCGGCGCACCAGGCCGACCTGCCCTACGCCCAGATCGAGCGGCTGGTCAACCTGGACGCGCTGCCCCCCTTCGGTTTCAAGGTCGCCGCCTTCCCGCTCAAGATCGAGCGCGCCAGCGCCGGACCGGCGCGGGTCGTGGCCATCCTCGACTAGGGGGTGGGCGATGCGGCTGAAACGACTGCGGCTCGAAAACGGCGAGGCCAGCGTGGCCGCCTGGCACGAGGGCGGCTGGTACCCCCTCGCCCCCTTCGAGGCCGAACTGGGGGCCGCGGCCCGCGACCTGCTCGCCTTCCTCGCCGGGGGCGAGGCGGTGCGGGCGCGCGCTGTGGAGCTGCTGGACCGCGCCCGGCGGGAGGGCCGGCCCCCGGAGCCGGCGCGCGCGGAGGCGCTCTTGCCCTTCGAGCCGACGAGCTTTCGCGACTTCATGCTCTACGAGGCCCACGCGATCGGCGCCACCAAGGGCTGGCTCAAGCGCTTCATGCCCCGGGCCTACCGCTTCGTCCAGCTCTACGAGCGCGTCACCGGCCGCCCCCACGCCAAGGTGCGGCCCTCGGCGCTGTGGTACCGGCGGCCGATCCACTACCTCGGCAACCCCCGGGCCTTCCTCACCGAGGGGGCCGAGGTGCCCTGGCCGGGCTACACCCGTGCGCTCGACTACGAACTCGAGCTCGGCTTCGTGCTGGCGCGGCCGCTGCGCGATGCGGACCCGGACCGGGCCCTCGCGGCCATCGGGGGTTTCTTCGTCATCAACGACTACTCCGCCCGCGACGTCTAGGCCGCCGAGATGCGCTCGGGCTTCGGGCCGGTCAAGGCCAAGAACTTCGCCACCGGCATCGCCGCCGAGGTGGTGACGCCCGACGAGGTGCTGCCCGACTGGCAACGGCTTGGGGGACGGGTGCGGCTCGATGGCGAGGTCGTCTGCGAGGGCGCGGCGGCCGGGCCCCGCTTCGACCTGGGCGAGGCCGTGGCCTACGCCTCGCTGGGCGAGCCGCTCGAAGCCGGCGCGGTGCTGGCCACCGGCACCTTCCCGGGCTGCTCGGCGCTCGAGTGCGAGCGCTGGCCCGAACCCGGCCAGGAGGTCACCGCCGAGATCGACGGCGTGGACCGGATCACCCAGCGTCTGGGCCGGCCCCCGGGCTAGGCGCCCAGTCGTCGGGCCGCGGCCCCAGCCCCAGGCGCCAGGCCACCGCCGCGGCCACGCGGCCGCTCGCGCGGCCGTCGCCGTAGGGGTTGGGGGCGGCGGCCATGCGGGCGCGCAGGTCGGCGTCCTCCAGCAATGCACGCACCGTACGCTCGAAGCCTTCCGGTTCGTTCCCGGCGAGCCGCAGGATGCCCGCGGCCACCCCCTCGGGGCGCTCGGTGACGTTGCGCGCCACCACCACGGGCACGCCCAGGGCCGCCCCCTCTTCCTGGAGGCCGCCCGAGTCGGTGACGATCAGCGCGCTCGCGGCCAGCAGCGCGGCCATCTCCGAGAACTCCAGGGGCTCGAGCAGCACGAAGTTGGGCAGGCCCGCGAGCACCGGCCGCACCGCCTCGCGCACCACCGGATTCTTGTGCACCGGGTAGACGAAGGTGAACTCCGGGTGCGCCCGCGCGGCCCGCGCCAGCGCCGCGGCCAGCTCGGCGAGCAGGGGCCAGTTCTCGCGCCGGTGCAGCGTCACGGTCACATAGGGACCGGGGGGCAGCCCCCGGGGCGGGCGGCCGCGGCCGGCGGCGAAGCGCACCGCGTCGATGCCCGTCTGGCCGGTGACGACGACGCGCGCGGCGTCGAAGCCCTCGGCGCGCAGGTTCTCCGCGGCCCCCGGGGTGGGGGCGAGGGCGAGGTCGGCGAGGACGTCGGTGAGGCGGCGGTTGGCCTCCTCGGGGAAGGGTTCGTCCAGCCGCCCGCTGCGCAGCCCCGCCTCGACGTGGCCCACGGGCACGCCCTCCAGGAACGCGGCCCAGGCGACCGCGAAGGTGGTGAGGGTGTCGCCGTGGACGAGGACGTAGTCGCTCTCCAGCTCCACGAGCGCCCGCGCCGCCGCGGGAACGATGCGTCCGAAGAGGTCGGGCAGCCGCTGGCGCTCGGTCATCGCCTCGAGGTCGCGGTCGGCCGGCACCTCGAAGACGGCGAGCGCCTGCTCCAGTTGCTGGCGGTGCTGGCCGGTGAGCAGCACCCGCACCCGCAGGTCGCCGCGGGCGACGAGGGCGCGGTGCACGGGGGCCATCTTGATGGCTTCGGGCCGGGTACCGAAGGCCAGGGTGACGGTCTTCACGAACCCCTCCGGGCCGCGCGGCGGCGGCGCCAGCTGGCGAAGGCGAGCAGCAGGGCCGCGCCCGCGGCGCTGGTGAGCGTGACGGTCCAGCTCATCCCCTGGGCGCGCATGGCCGCGGTGCCGCTCGCCAGCGTCAGCCCCCAGAGCACCACGGCGACGCGGTGCTGGTCGAGGCCGCGCGCGAGCAGCCAGTGGTGCAGGTGGTCCTTGCCGGGGTGGGCCAGCGGGTTCTTGCGCACCGCCAGCCGCCGCAGCACCACCTGGGTGGTGTCGAGGATGGGGATGGCCAGGAAGAGCGCCGTGGGCACCAGGGCCCAGACGGTGCTGATCTTGAGGTTGCCCAGGATCGCGGTGGCGGCGAGCACGTAGCCCAGGAAGTAGGCGCCGGCGTCGCCGAGGATGATGCGGCTGGGATGGAGGTTGTGGCGCAAAAAGCCCAGCACCGCCCCCGCCACCGCGGCGAGCAGCAACGTGGCCGCGGCGCGGGCCTCGAACTGGGCGCTGGCGGCGAGCAGGAAGACCGCGGTGATCAGGCTCACCCCGCCGGCGAGGCCGTCCACCCCGTCGAGCAGGTTGACGGCGTTGGTGATGCCCACGATCCAGAGTACGGTCAGGCCCAGCGAGAAGGCGGGGTCGACGGGCGAGCCGAAGGTGGCGTCGATGCGCACGCCTCCGGCGTAGAGCAGCAGCGCCACGGCGACCTGCACGGCGAGGCGGAAGAGGGCGGGCAGCTCGTACTGGTCGTCGATGAAGCCAAGGAGGACCATCAGCGAGCCGCCGAAGAGGATGACGAGCAGCTTGAGCAGCACGTCGTCGAGCACGGTGGGGCGCAGCAGCAGCGCGAAGATGAGCGCGAGCACCACGCCGCCGAAGACCGCCAGCCCGCCCACGTTCGGCAGCGGCGCGGTGTTGAGGCGGCGCTCGCCCGGCAGATCGGCCCAGCCGACCCTGAGCGCGAAGCGCACCAGCCCCGGCACGCTGCGCCAGGTGACCGCCGCCGCGACCAGGAAGGTGAGCACGACGGTCCACCAGCCGCGGCCCAGGGGATCGGCGATCCCCAGGGCGTTCAGGTAGCGGAGGAGGAGTTCGGGCATGGGCGGTTCGTGGTTCGTGGCGCGTGGTTCGCCTTGGACTACGTACTACGCACCACGCACCACGTACTCACTTCGTTCCATAAATCCGGTCGCCGGCGTCGCCCAGACCGGGGACGATGTAGCCCTTTTCGTTGAGGCGCTCGTCCACCGCGGCCACGCAGATGTCCACGTCGGGGTGGGCCTTCATGACCCGCTCGATGCCCTCGGGGGCGGCGATGATGCTCATCAGCTTGATGTGGGTCGCCCCCTTCTCCTTGAGGACGTCGAGGGCACGGACCGCTGAGCCGCCGGTGGCGAGCATGGGGTCGGTGAGGAAGATGCGGCGCTCGGCGATGTCGAGCGGCAGCTTGGCGTAGTACTGGGTGGGCTCGAGCGTCTCCGGGTCGCGGTAGAGGCCGATGTGGCCCACGCGCGCCGCAGGGATGAGGCGCAGGATGCCGTCCACCATCACCAGCCCCGCGCGCAGGATGGCCACCAGCGCCAGCTTCTTGCCCGCAAGCACCTTGACCCGGGCCGGGGCCACGGGCGTTTCCACGACGGTCTCCTCGAGTTCGAGGTCGCGGGTGGCCTCGTAGGCCATGAGCATGCTGACCTCCGCCATGAGTTCGCGGAAGTCCTTGCTGCCGGTGTTCTTGTCGCGGATGAGGGCCAGCTTGTGCTGCACCAGGGGGTGGTCGACCGTGGTTACCTTCATCTACCCCAAGCTACCACGGGGTGGCCGGAAACGCGTGCAAGGCGCGTTCGATGCGCGGCAGCTTGTCGGCCAGGGCCGCTTCGAAGCCGGCGGGTTCCTTCTCGCGGAACCAGTGCAGGTCGTGGAGCAGGGTCAGCGGGATCCAGATCCGCAGCCGTTCCCAGACGCCCCCCGGGTCGGGGTAGCAGCGCACGATCTTGCGCAGGGCCTCGAGGCAGCGTTCGTGCGGCAACAGCCCCAGGCTGCCGGTCGTCAGGATGGCGAGGTCGCGCGCGGGGTCCTCGGCGCCGGCGCGGCTCCAGTCCACGACCAGCACCGCCCCGTCACGGGCGACGAGGACGTTGCCGGCCCAGAGGTCGTTGTGGGCGAAGACGCGCGGCACGCCGGCGAGCCGGGGCAGCCGGGGTTCCAGCGCCTCCAGCGCCCGCGCCGCCGCGGGCACGCCCGCGAGCGACTCGCGGAAGCGCCGCCAGCGCGCCTGGATGGGCTCGAGCCGGGTCCGGCCGGGCTCGGGCAGCCGGTGCAGCCGCAACAGGAAACCCGCGAGCTGGGCGAGCGCCCGCGGCCCGAAGCGTTCGGGCGTGAAGGGGCGGCCGGGGAAGCGCCGCAGCACCAGCGCGGCGTACCCCTCGAGCCGGTGGTCGCTCCAGACGGCTTCCACCCACGCGCCCAGCCCCGCGCGCGCCAGGTTGCGCGCCTCCAGCCGGGGCAGGTGGCGCTCGTGGGGGCCGTAGATCTTGATCACGCGCCCGTCGGTGAAGAAGACGCGCGCCTCCTGACCCTCCGCCGCCGGGTGCAGCGGGGTGCCCAGGGCCGCTTCGAGGCGCTTCACGACGTAACCCGGCACGTTCAAGGTGGCCACCCGACCATCATAAACGCGCCTGGGGCTGGGATTACAATACGTCGGTATGCGCGCCGAGTGCCGCGAGGCCTCCACCCTGATCCACCCCGACCCCCGGCACGTCCTCAGCTTCGACCGCGAGGGGCGGCTCTACACCTTCTACGACGACGGCATCCTCTACAAGCGCGCCCTCGACAGCACCCTTCACTGGCGCCGGCGCGCCCCGGGGGGGCCGCGCGAGCGCGGGGTGCTGGACCCGGAGGAGGCGCTCGAGGTCTTCGCCCGGGTGCAGGCGCACGCCCGCCGCGCCGCCGAGCTGCTCGAACCCGACTGCGCCGCCCGCGTGGAGCGTGAGATCCTGCCCTGGACGCCCGAACGGCTCGCCGCCGAGCGCGAGCGCTTTTCCGCCGTCTACCGGCCCATCGCCATCCTGCCGCCCGACCAGTACTTCTCCATCGTCGTCCAGGCCACCGAGGGCTGCACCTGGAACAAGTGCACCTTCTGCAGCTTCTACCAGGGCCGGCCCTTCCACGCCAAGACGCCCGAGCGGCTCAGGGCGCACGCCGAGGCGGTGCGCGGCTTCCTGGGCCGCCAGCTGCTGCTGCGCCGCGGCGTCTTCCTGGCCGACGGCAACGCCCTGGCGCTTTCGCGCGCGCGCCTGCTGCCCATCTTCGAGGCGGTGCGCGAGGTCTTCCCCGGACGCAGGATCTACGGCTTCGTGGACCTCTACAGCGGCGAGCGGCACGACCCCGCGGACTGGGGCGAGCTGGCCGGGCTGGGGCTCGAGCGCGTCTACGTGGGCATGGAGACCGGCCTCGACGAGCTGCTGGCCTTCCTCAACAAGCCGGGCTCGGCGGCCGAGCTGGTGGCCTTCGTGCGCGAACTCAAGGCCGCGGGGCTGAGCGTGGGGCTGATCGTGATGGTGGGGGTGGGGGGGCGCGCCTACCGCGAGGCCCACGCCCGGGCGACGCTCGAGGCGCTGGCGCGGATGCCGCTCGACCGGGGCGACCTCGTCTACCTCTCGCCCTTCGTCGAGCACCCCGATTCGGTCTACGCTCGCGAGCGCGCGGCGGCCGGGCTCGCGCCCATGCCCTGGGAGGCGATCGAGGCCGAGACCGCGCGCCTCGCGGAAGCGGTGCGCCGGCTGGGCGTGCGCGCGGCGCGCTACGACATCCGCGAGTTCGTCTACTGAGCCTCGTCCTTGCCGAAGAGGGTCACGCTCATGGCCAGGCCGAAGTAGAGCACCACGGCCACGGCGCTCAGGAGACCGCCCCACAGGCGCATCGGCTGCGCCAGCAGGTAGTCGCCGAGGATGCGCGCGAGAAGCGCCGCGTGCAGGAGCGCCAGCGGCAGGTACATGGCGGGATGGAAGCGGATCTTGAGGCGCAGCACCGCGGGGAAGATGACGGGGGCGTGGCCGAAGACCATCGCGAAGGTGAAGCCCACGAAGACGGCGTGCAAGGGGCCGTCGTACCCCGGGCCGGCCGGCGGCAGGCCCGCGAGCAGCATCCAGGCGCCGCCCACCAGCAGCCAGACGTAGCCGGTGAGCAGGCTCACCCCCATGAACTTGTGCACGCCCTCGCGCTTCAGGTTGACCCAGGCGATGTCGAACTTGAGGAGCCAGACGCCTTGGAGCAGGAAACCCAGCCCCACCCAGCGTTCGGCGTGGAAGATCCCCAGCGTGGCCAGGACCAGCCCCGCGAGGGTGAGCAGCGTGACCGCGATGAAGCCGCGGATGGCGGCGGCGGGCTTGGGCACGAAGCGCGAGAGTTCGAGCCGCTCGCCGGCCACGATGAAGACGATGAAGGCCATCCACCAGAGGCTCGTCACCTGCGGCGGGGCCGTGCGCAGCCAGAACACGTCGCCCAGCAGCAGGGCGAGCGCCCCCAGGCCCATGACCAGGGTGAAGTCGGCGGGTTGCAGCCGGTAGATGTAGACGGCCACGGCGACGTAGAAGGCCGCGCCGGCGGTGAGCACGAGCTGCACCCAGCGCAGGTCCAGCCCCGCCAGGAAGCCCACGCCGCCTAGCGCCATCAGCACCGGACCCACGTAGGTCCAGGCCTTGTTCAGCCCCACGGCCCGCTCGAGCGCGATCAGCGTTCCGAAGAAGGCGGCCACCATCAAAGGGCCGTGCTGTCCGGCGAGGCCGCCCGCGGGCAGCGCCCAGCCGAGCCGCACCACACCGGCCCAGAGGCCGGTCACCATCAGCACCACCGACGTCACCAGCAGGCCTACGCGCAGAAACATGTCCGGTCCTACCTCGCTTCCTGGCCCAGCTCCTCGAGCAGGGCCTTGTAGACGTCGCCGGCGAAGCGCGCCAGCTCCTCGCGCACGTCGCGCCCCTTGAGCGACTGCGGCAGGCGGGCGTCGGCGATGCGCAGCGCTTCGGCCAGCACCTCGGGGTAGACGGGCCAGCCGCCGGACGCGGCTTCGACGGGCGCCGCCGTTTCGGGCTCCGCCGCGTTGCGTTCGCCCTCGCCGCCGCCGCTTCGGGGTTTGCGCCGGCGTTTGCGGTTCTTCGTCTGGGGCTCGCCGTGGGTGCGCCGCAAAAGCTCGAGCGCCAGCTCCGCGGCCACCTTCTCCGCCTCGCGCTTGCTGCGCCCCTGGCCGGTGGCGAGCAGTTCGCCGTTCAGCGAGACGTCGCTGATGAAGAGGGGGTCGTCCTCGGTCCCGGTGCCCCGGGTCTCGAACTTGGGCAGCGGCAGGTTCTTGCTCTGGCAGTAGGCGTTCAAGGCGGATTTGGGATGCGTCACGGTGAACCTCGTTGGCGTGGAGTTTCCGCCACCTCGGGCGGCCGAGCGTATTCTAGCACGCACGTGCGGGGGCGTTTCGTTTTACAATGAACGGGATGATTCGAATCCTGATAGCCGACGACCACTCCCTCTTCCGCCAGGGCCTGCGCTCGCTGCTCGAGGCCGAGGGGGACCTGCGGGTGATCGGCGAAGCCGCGAGCGGGCGCGAGGCCCTCAGGGCCGCGCTCGAGACCCGACCCGACATCGTGCTCATGGACATCCAGATGCCCGGGCTCGACGGCGTCGAAGCCACCAAGGAGATCCTCAAGGAGTTCCCCGAGGCCAAGGTGATCATGCTCACCATGTACCGTCAGGACGCCTACGTCTTCGAGGCGGTCAAGGCCGGCGCGCGCGGCTACCTGCTCAAGGACGTGGACGCCGAGGCCCTGGTCGACGCGGTGCGCCGCGTCAACGAGGGCGAGGTGCTGCTCGACGCCGAGCTGGCCGAGCAGATCATCCACGACTTCCGGGCCAAGCGCGACGTGCTGCCCCAGGCCCACCACGCCGACCTCACCGACCGCGAGGTGCAGATCCTGCGTCTTCTGGCCCAGGGGGCGACGAACCAGGAGATCGCCGACGAGCTCGGCATCTCGGAGAAGACGGTGCGCAACCGGCTCTCCGAGATCTTCTCGAAGCTGCACCTCAACAACCGCACCCAGGCTGCGCTGTACGCGATCCGCGAGGGCCTGGCCGACATCGAGGAATGACCCCTCAAGACTTCCTGCGCCGCTTCGGGGCGGTGGCCGGGGACGAGGCCAGGGCCGACTTCCTGGCCGAGTTTTTTTCCGACCGGGGCGAGCGCCCGATCCGTGACGAAGAGGGGAACCTCTGGGTGGGGGAGGGGCCCGTCGCCTTCGCCGCCCACATCGACACGGTGCTCACCCCCCGGCCGCTGACCTTCGAGTCCGAGCGCTGGTGGGGACCGGCCGTGGGCGACAACTCCAGCGGCGTCGCCGTGTTGGCCACCGCCTGGTCGCGGGTTCCCGAGGGGGCGACGCTCGTCTTCACCGTGGGCGAGGAAGGCCTGGGCAACCTGCGCGGCGCCCGCGCCTTCGTGCGGGCGCGCCGCCCCGAGGTTTTCGTGGCCGTGGACGGCTACCTGGGCAACCTCGTAACCCGGGCGCTGGGATCCGTGCGTTTCGAAGTCCGCTTCACCGGGCCCGGCGGCCACTCCTGGGGCGACCGCAGCGCGCCCAACCCCGCTTGGGCGCTGGGGCGGCTCATCCGCGCGGTGCAGGCGCTGCCCTGCTGCGAGCGGGCCAGCCGCAGCGTGGCGCGGGTCTGGGGCGGCGAGGCCATCAACGCCATCCCCCGCGAGGTCGGCTTGGCGCTGGACGTGCGCGCGACCGAGGAGGGGCTGCTCGCCGAAGCGGAGCGCGAGGTGCGCACCCGCGCCATGGAGGCGGCCCAGCTCGAGCGGGTCCAGGCCGAGATCGCCCTTTTGGGCCGCAGGCCGGCGGGTTCGACGGTCACCGAGGCCCTGCGCGAATGCGCGCTGCAGGCGGCCGCGGCCACCGGCGTCGCCGCCGAGGAGGGCGTGGGTTCGACCGACATGGCCGCGGCGG
Organism: Oceanithermus profundus DSM 14977; assembly: GCF_000183745.1. NCBI lineage: Bacteria > Thermotogati > Deinococcota > Deinococci > Thermales > Thermaceae > Oceanithermus > Oceanithermus profundus. The sequence continues at coordinate 728,043 of NC_014761.1, forward strand.
TCGAGGCGGGCGTACCGGCGATCACGCTCGGGGTCTACCGCGGCGGCGGCGCCCACACCGAGGCCGAGTGGGTGGATCCCGCCTCCCTCGACCAGGGGGCGGCCTGGTTGCGCGCCTTTTGGAGGTGTCTGCGTGGAAGCGCTGCTGCGTAAGCTGCAGGAAGACGGCGTCTACTACGTCGCCCAGACGGGCGACGCCGAGGGCGTGAGCTACGCCACCGTCGAGCTGAACGGCGAGCTCTTCATGTACGCTTTTTCCAGCGCGGAGGCCGCGCGGCCGCTCGCCGAGGCCGTGGGCGGGCGGGTGCACTGGCACCCGGTGCTGGCGGAGGTCTTCGAAGCCTTTCCCGAGGAGCTCGCGGGGCTCGTGGTGGACGTGGACCTGGAGACCGGCGAAGGCTGGTTGCTGCGACCGGACGAGGTGTCCTGACGCGCGGCTTGTGGTAGGTTGGGGGTTCGATGCGCCTAGGATTGGTCGACACCTGGATGAGCGAGCGGTACCTGCCCTTCTGGCGGGCCTACCTGCGCGGGCTGGGCGCCGAGTTGCTCGAGCCGCGGCTGCCGGTCAGCGAGGCGCTGGCGCGGCTCGAGGAGCCCTGGCCCCGTCCCGCTCGGCTGCTGGCGGCGCGCGTGCTGGAGCTGAAGGCCCGCGGCGCCGAGGCGATCCTCGTGCCCGAGGCGGTCGGCGAGAGCCCGCGCGGCACCGGAACCTGCCCCTGGGCGGTGGATCCGGCGAGCATGCTCGAGCGCGTCCTCCCCGGCCTGCCGCCGCTGGTGCGCGTCCCCCCCGAGCTCGCGGAGGGCGTTTTGGGCCTGGCGGCGCGCATCGGCCAGGAGCTGGTGCAGAACCCCCAGGAGGTCCGCCGCGCCCTCGACCGCACCCGCCAGCTGCTGAAACCCTACAAGCCCCCCGCCATGCCCCGCGGCGCGCGCCTACTGGGCCTGGCGGCGATGCCCTACCTGCTCGGCGACGAGCGCCTCTACCCCGAAGTGCGGCAGGCCGCCGAGGCCGCGGGGTGGACGCCGGCGCGTCCCGACGCCAGCCCCGAGCGGCTGCGCGAGGAGGGGGCGCGCACGGGGCTCAACATCGACCTGCCCACCGATCTGGAGTTCGCCGGTGCGGCGCACTACCTGGGCCGGCTCGGCCGCGTGGACGGGCTGCTGCTCGTCGTCTGCGACCACTGCCCGCCCGAAGAGCGGCTGGCGCGCAGGCTCGCGGCGGCCACGCCCAAGCCCGTGGCCGTGCACGTCCTCGGCGAGGACCCTCAGGCGGCGCTCGAGCGTATCCAGAAAGCCGCCCGCTAGCCCGAAGCGAGGAAGGGGCGTAGAATGGCGGACGTGAAAACTGACCGGTCAGTACTCTCGTTCGTGCGCGGCATCCTGCCCTTCGCGCGCCCCTACCTCTGGAAGTACGCGGTCGGTCTTACCTTCGGTCTGCTCGTGCAGTTCGGCGTCATCCTCGGCCCCTACTTCATCCGTCGCGCCATCGACGCCATCGGCTCCGGCGACGGCGGCTACGTCTACTGGGCCGCGGGCCTGATCGGCCTCTGGGGCGTGATCGCCGTGCTCAGCTGGGCGCAGCGCCGCCTCAGCGTCGTGGCCAGCCGCGAGATCGAGTACGAGATCCGCAGGGCGCTCTTTCACAAGCTGATCCACCTCGACTTCTACTTCCACGCCCGCGAGCGCGTGGGGGACCTGATGAACAAGCTGAACACCGACCTGAACGCGGTGCGCGAGTTCCTGGGCCCCGGCCTCAACATGGGCTGGCGCATCGCCTGGTTCCTGGTCATGGCCGCGGTGGCCATGTTCCTGGTCAACGCCACCCTCGCCGCCTGGATGCTCGTGGCCGTGCCGCCGGTCTTCTTCGTGATGCGTTACCTGCTCTCGCTCATTCACCGGCGCTACCGGGCGGCCCAGGAGGTCTTCGACAAGATCAGCACCTTCGCCCAGGAGAACTTCTCGGGAATCCGCGTGGTCAAGGGCTTTGCGATCGAGGACCGGGAGACCGCGCGCTTTCAGGAGCTAAACCGGCAGTACATCGCCCGCAGCCTGGCGCTGGCGCGCGTGGAGGGGCCGCTGCACGCGATGATGAGCCTCCTCATGGGGGCGGCGGCGGTGCTCGTCCTCTGGCTCGGCGGCGGGATGGTCGTGCGCGAGCAGATGACGCTGGGCGAGTTCGTGCAGTTCAACACCTACCTGCTGCAGCTCTCCTGGCCGATGCTGGGCCTCGGTTGGGTGATGGGGCTGTGGCAGCGGGGCCTGACCAGCTGGGTGCGCCTGGACGAGCTCTTCCAGGCCGAGCCCCGGATCGCCGACGGCCCCCAGACCGACTTCAGCATCCGCAGCTACGCGCCCGAGGTCCGTTTCGAGGACGTCCACCTCGAGCTGGGCGGGCGGGAGGTGCTCTCGGGCCTCACCCTCACGATTCCCGCGGGGCGCACGCTGGGCGTCACCGGCCGCACGGGCAGCGGCAAGACGATGCTCGCGCGCCTGATCCCCCGCATCCTCGAGCCCACCCGCGGCCGCGTCCTCGTTGGTGGCCACCCGATCGAACGCGTCCCCCTCGCGGTGCTGCGCGGGCGCATGGCCGGGGTGCAGCAGGAGCCCTTCCTCTTCTCCGAGACCATCGCCGAGAACATCGCCTTCGGGCTGCCCGAGCTGGACATGGAGCGGGTCGTCTGGGCCGCCAAGCTGGCGGGCGTGCACGACGACATCATGGCCTTCCCCGACGGCTACCAGACGCTGTTGGGCGAGCGCGGCGTCACCCTCTCGGGCGGCCAGCGCCAGCGCGTGGCGTTGGCTCGGGCGCTGGCCAAGAAGCCCGACATCCTCATCCTCGACGACGCCATGAGCGCGGTCGACACCGAGACGGAGGCGCGCATCCTCCAGGGCCTGCGCGAGGTGCTGGGGCGGCAGACCACGGTGCTCATCAGCCACCGCGTCTCCACCCTGGCGCACGCCGACTGGATCGTGGTCCTCGAGGACGGCCGCATCGTCGAGGAGGGCACCCACGAGCAGCTCCTCGCCGCCGGGGGGCACTACGCCGAGCTCGAGCGGATGCAGCGCCTGGAAGCGGAGGTGGGCTAGTGCACGAAGACGAGGCCTTCAAGAAATCCTTCGATCCGCGCCTGGCCCGCCGCATCCTGCGCTACACCTTCCCCTACTGGAAGGTCGTGCTGGTGGCGCTCGTGGCGCTGATCGTCACCACCCTGACCGCCAACGTCTTTCCGCTCATCCTCAAGTACGCCATCGACCACGCCCTGGTGCCCACCCAGGTCACCGAGCTGGCCGAGCGTTACCGGGTCCTGCTGCTGGCGAGCGCCCTCTTCATCGGGGTGCGGATCGTGGACTTCGCCGCGCGCTACACCCAGACCTACGCGCTGGCCTGGCTGGGGCAGCACGTCCTCTTCGACCTGCGCAGCGACATCTTCCAGAAGATCCAGCGCCTGCACCTGGGCTTCTTCGACCGCACCCCGGTGGGCCGCCTGCTCACCCGCATCACCTCCGACGTCGACGCGATCAACAACTTCATCACCGGCGGGCTGGTGGGTTTCCTGGCCGACTTCTTCATGCTCGTCGGCATCATGGGCTTCATGCTCTACCTCAACTGGAAGATGGCGCTCATCACCTTCGCGGTGATGCCGCTCCTGTTGTGGGTGACCACCCGCATCCGCATCGGCATGCGCGACGCCTACCGGCTCATGCGGCTCAAGCTGGCGCGGGTCAACGCCGCGCTGCAGGAAAACCTCTCGGGGGTCGAGACCACCCAGCTCTTCGCCCAGGAGGACCGCCAGGAGCGCCGTTTCGACGCGGTGAACCGCGAGCTGCGGGACGCCTGGATCCTGGTCATCTGGTGGTTCTCGATGTTCTACCCGATCGTCAGTTTCCTGGGCGAGGCCACCGTGGCCGCGGTCGTCTGGTTCGGGGGCGGGGCGGTGATCCAGGGGGCCATCACCTTCGGCCTGCTCGTCGCCTTCCTCGACTACGTGCGCAACTTCTTCCAGCCCATCCAGGACATGTCCGACAAGTTCAACATCTTCCAGGCGGCCATGGCCTCGGCCGAGCGCATCTTCAACCTCCTCGACACCCCGGAAGAGGTCACCGACAAGCCCGACGCGCTGCCGGTCGAGCGCTTTCGGGGCGAGATCCGCTTCGAGAACGTCTGGTTCGCCTACAAGGCCCCCGGCGAGGAGGTGGCCGAGGACGAGTGGGTGCTGCGGGACGTCAGCTTCCACATCCGCCCCGGGGAGAAGGTGGCGCTCGTGGGGGCCACCGGGGCTGGCAAGACGAGCACCGTCAGCCTCATCGCTCGGTTCTACGACGTTCAGAAGGGCCGGGTCATGATTGACGGCCACGACGTGCGCGACTACCGCCAGCGCGACCTGCGCCGGGCGATCGGCATCGTGCTACAGGACCCCTTCCTTTTCTCCGGCACGATCGAGTTCAACCTGCGCCTGGGCGACGAGCGCATCCCCATGGAACGCCTGGTCGAGGTCTGCAAGTTCGTGGGGGCGCACGACTTCATCGAAAAGCTGCCCCAGGGCTACCAGACCGTGCTCACCGAGCGCGGCGGCGGGCTCTCCACCGGGCAGAAGCAGTTGATCGCGCTGGCGCGGGCGGTGCTGCACAACCCCGACATTTTGCTGATCCTCGACGAGGCCACCGCGAGCGTGGACACCGAGACCGAGCGCCAGATCCAGCGGGCGATGGCGCGGGTCATGGAAGGGCGGACCTCGATCATCATCGCCCACCGACTCTCCACCATCCAGGGCGTGGACCGCATCCTCGTCTTCCGCAAGGGCCGCATCGTCGAGGAGGGCAGCCACGCCGAGTTGCTGGCCGCGGGCGGGTACTACGCGCGGCTCTACGAGCTGCAGTACGCCGAGGCGGGCTAGCGGCGCTCGGGCGCTTCCTGGGCGCGCGGTTTGATGCGCTCGAGCGTGGGCCGGGTGTGCACGAAGAACATCCCGTAGGCCATCAGCGCCACCGAAGTCCAGGCGGCCCAGCGGGGGGCTTCGGAGAAGAAGAGCAGGTAGAAGGCGGTGAGCGCCACGGTAACGCTGGCCAGGACTTTCCCGCGCCGGGGGATGGCCTTGTGCCGTTTCCAGTCGCGGGCGGCGGCGCCGAACCAGCGGTGGTGGTAGACGTAGCGGTACATCCGCTCGGAGCCGTTGGCGAAGGCCCAGAGCGCCAGCAGCACCAGCGGGGTGGTCGGGAGCACCGGGAGCACCACCCCCAGGGCGGCGAGCCCCAGGAAGACGAACCCCAGGAGGTTGAAAAGCCAGCGCTTGGCGGAAGGTTCCATCGTGCGGCCCATTCTATACGAGGCGGGGCTAGACGATCGTTACCTCGAGCGCCCGCCCCACCCCTTCGACCTCGACGCGGACGCGGTCGCCGCGCGCCAGCGGGCCCACCCCGCTGGGCGTGCCGGTGAGAACGACGTCGCCGGGCTCGAGCGTCATGAACCGCGACACGTAGCTGATCACGCGCGCCACCGGGAAGATCATCCGCTCGGTGCTCGCCTCCTGACGCAGCTCGTCGTTCACCCAGGTGCGCACCGCCGTGGCGTTCGGGTCCAGCTCGGTCTCCAGCACCGGACCCAGCGGCAGGAAGCCGTCGGCGCTCTTGGCGCGGATCCACTGCAGGTCGCTCTTCTGCTTGTCGCGCGCGGTCAGGTCGAGGGCGTTGGTGTAGCCCAGCACGAAGCCAAGCGCCTCCTCCTCGCTCACGTTCCGGGCGGTCTGTCCGATGACCGCGGCCAGCTCGCCCTCGTAGTGGAGCTCTTCGGTCCAGTCGGGGTAGGCCACCTCGGCCCCCGAGGGCACCAGGGTGTTAGGGGCCTTGAGGAAGAGGCCGGGTTCGGCCGGCAGGTCCTCGCCGAAGTCGTGCCCCATCTCCTTGATGTGGTCCGCGTAGTTGCGGCCCACGCAGACGATCTTGCTGGGCTCGGCAGGCGGAAGCACCTCGAGCTCGCGGATGGGGTAGACCTCGCCGGCGGGCTCGCCGTCCAGTTTGCGCATGGGGGTCACGTGGTCCTCGCCCATCAGCCAGCCCCATTGCACCCGCCCGTCTTTGCGGAAACGAAGCATCTTCATGGCTTCGATGGTAACAGAAGGGGGTGCCTGGTACGTAGTTCGTGGTGCGTGGCAGCAGCCCTGGCCTGTGGCCCGTGGTGGACCCGTCGGCGGCAACGGGAAAGCAGGGGGTGGGAGGTGGGAGGTAGGAGGTAGGGTTTCCGAAAGTACGGCCGAACGAGTTCCAGGCCGATGCGGTCATTTGAAAAATCGTTCCCGCACCCCACTTCCCACGTCCCACATCCCGGCGAGGCCGATCGATCGGGGCCCGGGCCACGCCACGACGCTGCGGTTGGGTTGCTGCGCGATCAAAGCCCTTCCCTTGGGGAGAGCCGGGGTGGGGGTTGTCGGCGCTGTATGCTCCGAACGCTCAATGACGATTTATGACCTGCCCACACCCCACCTCCTACACCCTACGCCCCAACCCCTCACCCCGCCTCCAGCTCCTCCACCGCCCGTTCCCACTCGGCCTCGCGTGCGGCCAGCGCTTCCTTCAGCTCCGCTTCCTCGCGGGCGATGGCCGCATAGTCGTCCGGGCCCAGGCCGGGCTTGGCGGCGCGGGCGTGCAGCGCCTCGAGCCGGGCGTGCAGGTCTTCGATCTCGGCCTCCAGTTTCTCGATCAACCGCTCGGTGTGCCAGCGGCTCTTCCTGCGCCTGGGCCGGCCGGCCGGCTTGGGTTTGGGGGCGGACGCGGAGGCCGTTTCCGCCGGGGTGGCCCCGGCGCCGGGAGCGTCGGGCGGGCGCGGGGTGTCGCTGAACACGCCGCCTTGCACCCGCCAGGTGCGGGTGGCGAGGTTCTTCAAAAAGGCGAGGTCGTGGCTGACGACGATCAGCGTGCCCTCGTAGCGCGCCAGGGCCGCTTCCAGGGCTTCGATTGTCTCCAGGTCGAGGTGGTTGGTGGGCTCGTCGAGGATCAGCAGGTTGGCTTCGACGAGGGCGAGGTTGAGGAGGGCCAGCCGCGCGCGTTCGCCCCCGGAAAGGTCGCCCACTTTCTTGAACTGGGCGTCGTAGGGGAAGAGCCAGGCCCCCAGCAGGTTGTGGGCCTCCTTGTCGCCCACCAGCCGGTGCAGGGTCTCGAAGAGGGTCAGGTTCTCGTCGAAACCGCTCAGTTTCTGGTCGTAGTAGCCCACCCGCACCCCCGGTCCGGTGCGCACGAATCCGGCCGGATCGTCGGATCCGAGCTCGCCCAGGAGCATCCGCAGCAGGGTGCTCTTGCCCGCGCCGTTCGGCCCCACCAGGGCGATGCGCTCGCCGCGCCGCACGGTAAGGTTCTCCACCCGGAAGAGGCGGCGCCCGCCAAATCGCTTTTCCAGCGCCGCGGCCTCGAGCACCCGCTCGGGTCCGGGCGCGGTCGGAAAACGGATGCGCACGCTGCGCCCCGCGCGCTCGGGTTTGGGCGGTTCCTCGGCCAGCAGCTTTTCGTAGCGGGTCTCCAGCGCCCGCTTGCGCACCGCCTGCTTCTCGCTCGAGTGCGCCCAGCGGCGCGCCTGCTCCAGGCTGGCCTCGAGTTCGCGGCGGCGGTTCTCCCAGTTCTGCCAGACGCGCAACGCCTGGGCCTCGCGCTCCGCCCGCGCCGTGCGGAAGGCTTCGTAGTCGCCCGGGTAGACCGCGAGCCGCCCCCGCTCCAGGTGGGCCACCGCCGCGGCCAGGCGGTTCATGAACCAGCGGTCGTGGCTGACGAAGAGCAGGCCGCCCTTGTGCTCGGCCAGGAAGCCGGCCAGCCAGGCGCGCATCGGGGCGTCGAGGTGGTTGGTGGGCTCGTCGAGCAGCAGCCCGTCGGCGGCGGCCAGGAGCGCCCGCCCCAACTCCAGCCGCCGCGCTTCGCCGCCGGAGAGCCGGCCGGCGGGTTCGTCCTCGCGGCCCGCGAAGCGCAGCCCTTTCAGCACGGCGCGGTAGCGGGCCTCGCGGGTGTAGCCGCCCGCCGCTTCGAAGTGGGCGTGCAGCGTTTCCCACTCGCCGTAGGCCTCGGGGTCGTCGAGACGCGCCTCCAGCTCGGTCAGTCGCGCTTCCATGCGCTCGAGCCGCGCGAAGCCCTGCCGCAGCACCTCGCCGACCGTTTCCTCGCCGAAGCGGGGTTCCTGGCGCGTGCGCGCCAGCGTGACTCCCGGGCCGAAGAGCAGCCGCCCGGCGTGGGGTTCGAGCTCGCCGGAGAGCAGCCGCAGCAGCGTCGTCTTCCCGGAGCCGTTGCGGCCCACCAGGGCGACGCGGTCGCCGTGGCGCAGCTCGAAGTCGACGCCGCGCAGCAGGTCGCGGTCGCCGAGCGAATAGGTGAGGCCTTCCGTCCGAACCAGACGCATGGTCACCGTCGGCCTTGCAGCAGGCGCAGGCCCCGGGCCAGCACCACGGCGGTGACCCCCAGCATCGCCCCGAACCCTGCGGGGTCGCCGCGCAATGCCCAGAGCGCGTAGGCGTAACCGAAGAGCGCGGCGAAGGGGATCGGGTAGATGCCGAGGACGCCCCCGCGCCTGCGCCACCAGGGGTAGTAGAGGAGCGCCACCGCCGCGACCACCGCGAGGGCGGCGAGCGTGACCGGGGGGCGGTAGACGAGGAAGAAGCCCAGGCTGGGGGCGAGCCCGCCGCCTCCCGAGAAACCGAAGTAGACCGGCCAGCAATGCCCCGCGACCACCGCGGTCGCCATCCAGGGGGCCAGACCCTCCGGCGCCTGGGCCGCCAGCAGGGCCACGAAGGCGCCCTTGGCGGCGTCGAGCAGAGCGGTGAGCACGCCCCAGACGGGACCGAGCTGGCGGAAGACGCCCGAACCCCCGGGAAGGTCGCGGCGGCGCAGGTCGAGGCCGTGGGCGAAGCCAAAGATCAACCCCCAGCTGATCGAACCGATGAGGTAGCTGAGCAGGATCCAGAGCAGATCGACGGCGTTCATGATGGGCTTCCCCAGGCGTCCTGGCCCAGGATACACTAAACCTGCGGTGGGAAACGGTTCCAGGACGCCCAAGAACGGAAGGAACGCCCCGACGATCGCCGACGTGGCCGAACGCGCGGGGGTGGGGATCGGCACGGTGAGCCGGGTGATCAACAACTCGCCCGCGGTGCGGCCCGAGACCCGCGCGAAGGTGCAGGCGGTCATGGAGGAGCTGGGCTACGTGCCCAACCCCCACGCACGCCGCATCGCCGGCGGGCGCAGCTACACGGTCTCGGTGCTGCTGCCGTTCGTGGGCACCGAGTTCTACCTGCGCCTGCTCGAGGGCATCGAGGCCGAGCTGGGCGAGCAGCGCTACGACCTGGCGCTCTTCCCGCTGCTCTCCAAGCAGCGGCTCGAGCGCTTCCTCAACTCGTCGGCGCTGGCCTACCACACCGACGGCCTGATCGTGGCCAGTTACGACCTTGCCGAGCGCTTCCCCGGCGGCCGGCTCCCCACCGACCGTCCCGTGGTCATGGTCGACGCTCGCAGCGAGGCCTACGACTCGGCCTACCTCGACAACGCCCTGGGCGGACGCCTCGCCGCGGAGCACCTGCTCGCGCTCGGTGGACCGGTCTTCGCGGTGCAGATCGAAGAGGAGCTGGACCGGGCGTTCGCGAGCACCGTCTTCTCGGCGCGCATTGGCGGTTTTCGCGAGGCGCTGGCGCAGGTCGGGGTGCCCCTGCCGGAAGACCACATCTTCCGGACGCGGCTTTCGGCCGAAGGAGGGCAGATCGCCCTGCAGCGGTTCCTCGAACTGCACAGGCCGCCCCTCAACGTCTTCGCCGCCGCCGACGTGGTGGCGCTGGGCGTCGTCGAGGCGGCCGAGCGGCTGGGGCTCGAGGTGGGCCGCGAGGTGCGCGTCCTCGGATTCGACGGCCAGCCCTGGACGGCGGCGCGCGGGCTTTCCACCCTCGAGCAGCCTGTCGAGACGATGGGGCGGGCGGCGGCGCGCATGCTCATCGAGCGCCTGCAGGGCTCGGAGGGGCCGCCGCGCCACCAGCGCTTCGAGCCCCGCCTGGTGGTGCGGGCCTCCACGCAGACCGGTTCCTGACCCCGGGACCGCTAAACTAGAGCCATGATTCATACCCTGGACCTGCGGTTCGGCCGGCCGCACACCATCGCGGCCTACCTGGTGGAGACCTCCGCAGGACCCGTGCTCGTCGAGACCGGGCCCGAGTCGACCTACCCCCGCCTCAAGGAGGCGCTGGTCGAGCACGGCGTCGTGCCCGCCGACCTGCGCGCGGTCTTCGTGAGCCACATCCACCTCGACCACGCCGGGGCTGCCTGGCGGCTCGTGGACGACGGCGCTCCGGTCGTCTACGTCCACCCCCGGGGCGCGCCCCACCTCGTCGATCCCACGCGCCTCTGGGAGAGCGCGAGCCGCATCTACGGCGAGCAGATGGAAAAGCTTTGGGGTCGTTCGGGCCCGGTGCCCCAGGATCGGGTCCGCGCCGTGGAGGACGGCGAGGAGATCGCCGTGGGCGCCTCCCGCTTCCTGGCCCTCGACACCCCGGGGCATGCGGGGCACCACCACGCCTGGGTCACCGAAGGCGTGATCTTCTCGGGCGACGTCGGGGGGGTGCGCATCGGCGCGGGGCCGGTGGTGCCGCCCTTCCCGCCCCCGGAGATCCACCTGGAGCGCTGGAAGGCCTCGCTGGACCGCCTGCGCGGCCTCGGGGCGGCGGAGATCCGCCCCACCCACTTCGGCGCCTACGCCGACGTGGCCGCGCACCTGGACGACCTCGAGGACCGCATGTTCCGCTGGGCCGAACGGGTGCTCGGGTGGATGCGCGAGGGCCTGGACGAGGAGGCGATGATCCCGCGCTTCGAGGAACTGGTGGCGGACGAGCTGCGCGCGGCGGGGCTGGACGAGGAGACGCTGGCCGAGTACGAGATCGCCGACCCCGCCTGGATGAGCGTGCCGGGCCTGGTGCGCTACTGGCGCAAGGTTCACCCCGAGAGGATCGCCGGTGCCTGAGGAGGTCTGGGTCTTCGACGTCGAGGGCACCCTGACCACGGGGGAGACCTGGCAGGGCGTGGGGCGCTGGCTCGAGCGAAACGGACGCCGCGCCGCCTATCGCCGCTTCTTCCTGGCGCACCTGCCGGGGGCGCTGCTGGCCAAGGGCGGTTTGATCGACAAGCGCCGGTACCAGAACAAGTGGATGCGGGACCTCGCGGGCCTGTTCGCGGGCGCCACCGCAGCCGAAGTCGAGGCCATGGCCGCCTGGGTCGTGGAGCACGAACTGTGGCCGCAGCGGCGCGAGGACGTGCTGGCCGAGTTGCGGGCCGGGCTGGAGCGCGGGGTGCGGGTCGTCCTCGCCTCGGGCACCTTCCAGCCGGTGCTGGAGGCGTTCGCCAGGCGCCTGGGCCCGGAGGTGGAGGCGTTGGGCACGCCCTTCGTCTGCGTGGACGGGGTCTGCCCCAAGAACCCTGCGGGCGCGGTCAACGTGGCCGCGGTTAAGGCGCGGCGGGTGCAGGAGCATCTGGGCGGGCGCGCGCCCGACCGCGCCTACGGCGACACCGCGAGCGATTTGCCGCTGCTCGAGCTGGCGCGCGAGGCCGTGGCCGTTTACCCCGACCGGGTGCTGCGGGACGCTGCGGCCCGCAGGGGCTGGCGCAGGTTGCCCGAGGGCGGAGGGGCCCCGGCGTAGACGGCCGCCCCGCCCGCGGGTTCCGGCTCGGGGGCGGCCGGGCCGGTGCTGGACGGGTTCCAGCCGCGCGCCGGGTTTTGTTGACGCCTTCCGACGCCAGCGCCTATAGTAGAGGGCGGACGCGCGCCGGGATGGCGGAATTGGTAGACGCAGTAGACTCAAAATCTACCGGCCGCGAGGCCGTGCGGGTTCGAGTCCCGCTCCCGGCACCAGAGGTACGAGGAGGACGAAATGGGCATTTTGTACACGCTGTTGATTCTGCTTTACCTCGCCATTGCGGCGGGGCTGGTCTGGGTGGTGCTCCTCCAGGAGCCCAAGCAGGGCGGGGGCGACATCCTGGGTGGCGGGGCCACCGACCTGTTCGCCGCCCGGGGCGTGACCGGAGGGCTGTACCGGGTGACGATCTGGCTGGGCGCGGCCTTCCTCGTGCTCTCGGTCATCATCAACAAAATCCCCCGGTAACTGCAGCCGCACACCAAGGCGGGGCCACGGGCCCCGCTTTTCCGTTTAGCGATCGGGATATTCATGAATTTTATACGCGGTATATTCTTGACAGGCCCCTTGCCTAACGGGTAACGTGCGACTAAGCCCAAATCCGCTGGATAGCCAAACGCCGAAGGCGGACTGGGTCACGAAAGAGGAGGTATCTAAATGAGGAAACCTATTTGGATCTTGGTCGTGCTGGCTCTGGGGGCGTTGGCCCTGGCCCAGCCCAAAGTGTTCAAGGCGCCGAACGCGGACGAGACGCCGGTGTTCGGCGGAGACTTCCGCGACTGGTCGACCTCCGACCCCAAGACGTTCAACCCCTTCGTGGCCAAGGAAACGTCCTCGACCGACGTGATCGGCCTCATGCTCCCGGTGCTGACCGGCTACAACCCCTACACCCTCGAGCCCGAGGGCATGCTCGCCAAGAGCTGGGAGGTCAAGAACAACGGCCTGACCATCGTCTTCCACCTGCGCGAGGGCGCCAAGTGGTCGGACGGCCAGCCCATCACCGCCGACGACGTGATCTTCAGCGCCAAGGTGCACGCCGACCCCGACGTGGGCTCGAACTCGATCAAGAGCTTCGAGATCGACGGTTCGCCGATCGTTTGGACCAAGATCGACGACTACACCGTCCAGGCCGACTTCCCCAAGCCCTTCGCCCCGGCGCTGATCCAGGGCTGGTACATCGTTCCCAAGCACGTCTTCGAGAAGGCCTACCAGGAAGGCAAGGTCACGGAGATGTGGGACGTGGGCACCGACCCCGCCAAGCTCGTCTCCGGCGGCCCCTTCATGCTCGACCAGTACGTCCAGGGCGAGCGCGTCGTCCTCAAGAAGAACCCCAACTACTGGGGCGTGGACGAAAAGGGCAACCAGCTCCCGTACTTGGACCGCTACGTCTTCACCATCGTGGCCGACATGAACGCGGCGCTGGCCAAGTTCCTGGCCGGTGAGCTCGACCTCTTCGCGGCCTCGAACGCCGACCAGGTGGCTCAGATCATCGAGCGCATCGACGCCGGCAAGCTCGACGCCAGCATCTTCCCCAACGCCGACGTCACCACCGGCACCAACTTCATCTTCTTCAACTGGAACAGCGACGATCCCTGGAAGGCCCAGCTCTTCCGCAACAAGAAGTTCCGTCAGGCGATGGCCCACCTGATGGACAAGGACTCGATGATCGAGCTCGCCCTCGGCGGCCTGGGTAAGCCCCAGTGGAGCCCGATCTCGATCCCGGTGAAGCAGTTCTTCACCGACGACGTCGCCAAGTTCGAGTACAACCCCGAGAAGGCCGCCGAGCTGCTGGCCGAGATCGGCTTCCGCAACAAGAACGCCCAGGGCATCCTCGTGGACGCCTCGGGTCGGCCGCTCGAGTTCCGCCTCTCCACCAACCAGGGCAACAACACCCGTGAGAAGATCGCCCAGCTCTTCACCGAAGACGCCAAGAAGATCGGCGTGAACGTCAAGTACGCCCCGATCGCCTTCAACGAGCTGGTGCGCCAGATCCTCAACACCCGCGACTTCGACGCCATCCTCATCGGTCTGACCGGCGGCATCGAGCCCGCCTTCAGCCGCAACGTCTGGGAGCTCGACGGGCCGCTGCACATGTGGAACTACGGCCCCGACTTCCAGTCGTTCGAGATCCTCATCGACAAGTTGATGAAGCAGGGTGCCACCACCCTGGAGCAGTCGAAGCGCCGCGAGATCTACGTGCGCTTCCAGCAGGTCGTCGCCGAGAACCTGCCCCTCACCTACACCGTGGCCCCGGCCTACAACCCGGCGCGCCTCAACAAGGTGGGCGGCCTCTTCGCGAAGGACCAGATCACCTCGATCGTCGGGCAGTTCCCCTACATCGAGACCGTCTTCGTCAAGAAGTAACCCAAAGTACGGCGCCGGAGCCCTTGGCTCCGGCGCCGTGCCCCACTTTCCAGAGCTTACAAACATGACCGCATACATCCTCCGCCGCTTTCTGCACCTGATCCCCACCTTCCTGGGGGCTACTTTTTTGGCTTTTCTGGTGATCCAGCTGGCCCCGGGCGACTTCATCACCCGGCTCGAGCTGGACCCCTCGTACGACCGCGCACAAATCGAGAACTTCCGGCGCCTCTTCGGCCTGGACCAGCCGTTCACGGTCCAGTACGCCAAGTGGCTGTCGGGTTTTATGAAGGGCTACCTGGGCCTTTCGCTCAGCTATCAAACCGACGTATGGCACGTGCTCAAGCCGCGCATCCTCAACTCGATGGTGCTCGTGATCTCGTCGATCGTCTTCATCTACGTCGTCTCCATACCGATCGGGATCTACTCGGCCCTCAGGCAGTACTCCTGGGGCGACCGCTTCTGGACCAGCTTCGCCTTCTTCGGCCTGGCGGTGCCCAACTTCTTCTTCGCCCTCCTGATGCTCTACTTCGCCCTCTGGCTCAAGGACACCTTCGGCCACGAGATCTTCCCGATCGGGGGGATGCGTTCGCTCTACATCGACGGCGTCGACTTCTTTCAGGCGCCCAAGTGGCGCCAGTGGCTCGACGTGATGTGGCACGCGGTGCTGCCGGTCATCGTCGCCGGGACCGCCGGCACCGCGGGGCTTACGCGCGTGATGCGCACCCAGATGCTCGAGACCAAGATGCAGGACTACGTGCGCACCGCGCGGGCCAAGGGGCTGGCGGAGCGCGTGGTCATCTACAAGCACATCCTGCGCAACGCGGTGATCCCCATCATCGCCTCGATCGGCTTCCTGCTGCCGGAACTCTTCGGGGGCGCTGGCTTCGTGGAGGTGGTGATGGCCTGGCCGGGCCTGACGCCGCTGATCCTCGACGCCATCTTCAGCATCGACGTCTACATCCTCATGGGCAGCATCTCGATCTCGGTGGTGCTGCTGATGATCGGTAACCTGCTCTCCGACCTCTTGCTCGCTTGGGTGGATCCGCGGATCCGCTACAGCTAGGAGCTACGATGTCCGATATCCACGACACCAACCTCCGCGAAGGCTTAGGCGAGCGCAGCCAAAGCTACTGGCAGAAAGCGTGGATGCGCTTCCGGCGCCACCCCTTCGCCCGCTGGGCGAGCGTGGTGCTGCTGGTGCTCTATTCCCTGGCCCTCTTCGCCGACTTCGTCGGGCCCTACCCCGAGGCCAAGAGCTTCCGCAAGCTGCAGTTCGTGCCGCCCACCAAGGTGTACTTCAAGACCGAGGACGGCCGCTGGACCCGCCCCTACGTCTGCAAGGTGGAGCGCAGCCGCAACCCGCGCACCTTCAAGCTGGAGTTCAAGGAGAACTGCGAGGAGAAGTACACCATCTACTTCTTCGTGAAGGGCTACCCCTACAAGTTCCTGGGGTTCATCCCCATGGACCTGCACCTGATGGGCGGTCCCTGGCTGGTCGAGGAGAAGGCCTACCTCTTCCTCTGGGGCACCGACGACTTCGGGCGCGACATGTTCAGCCGCATCTGGTTCGGGGCGCGCATCAGCCTGACGATCGGAATCCTGGCGACGATCGTCGCCCTGTTGATCGGCATCACCATGGGCGGCATCTCCGGCTACTATGCGGGCAGCCGGGTGCACATCGTCCGCGGCCTCTTCCGGCCGCCGCAGAAGCGAGCGGCCGCAGCGGGAAGCGAAGGGGCCGAGCAGCAAAACGGATTCTTCAGCGGGGGCGCCCTGGCCGAGGGCTGGCGCGAGGCCGTGCACGAACGGCGGGTGCCCATCTTCCTGATCGGCCTGGTGCTGCAGTACGCCTTCTGGGGGGCGGCCACCGCGGTGCTCTACACCACGATGCAGGGCTTCCTCTCGATCAGCGAGGGGCTGGAGCGGTACCTGGCCATGCTCGTCTTCGGGGGCCTCCTGGGGATCATGGTCTGGATGTTCCTCTTTGGACGGCTGGCCGTCGACGTGGACGACCTGATCATGCGCACGACCGAGATCCTCGCGGCGATTCCCGGCCTCTTCCTGCTGATCATCCTCTCGGGCATGCTGGCGCAATACGACATGCCCTCCTCGACGCGCTTCCTGCTCGTGCTCACCATCCTGGCCTTCGTGGGCTGGGGCGGCCTGGCGCGCAACATCCGCGGCTTCGTGCTGCAGCTGCGGGAGATGGAATACGCCCAGGCGGCCAAGGCCCTGGGGGCGGGCGACGCGCGCATCCTCTTCCGCCACATCATTCCAGGCACCCTCGGCTACCTGATCGTCGTCGCCTCGCTCGCCATCCCCGGGTACATCCTCGCGGAGTCGGGACTTTCGTTCCTTGGCCTGGGCATCCAGGAACCCTCCTCCTCGTGGGGGCTCTTGCTCTCGAAGGCCCAGCAGATCGGCATTAGCGCCATCAAGGAACGGCCTTGGCTGTTTATCCCCGGGTTCTTTATCTTTGTTAGCATATTGACGTATAACTATCTAGGAGATGCCTTGCGCGACGCGCTCGATCCCCGCGCAGAGCACTAGCGACCAAAGGAGCTTAGATGAACGACAAGCGTCTATTAGAGGTCAAGGGCCTGAAGGTGCACTTCAAGACCGACGAAGGCATCGTCAAGGCCGTTGACGGCGTTTCCTATCACATCGATAAAGGTGAAACGCTCGCCGTCGTAGGGGAGTCGGGTTCGGGCAAATCGGTTTCGGCGCTGGCGATGATGCGCCTGATCCCCATGCCTCCCGGGATGATCGCGGGGGGCGAGATCCACTTCCGCGGCAAGGACGGCGAGGTCAAGGAGCTGCTCTCGCTGCCCGAACACGAGATGCGCCGCATCCGCGGCAACGACATCGCCATGATCTTCCAGGAGCCGATGACCTCGCTCAACCCCGTCTACACCGTGGGCGATCAGATTGCCGAGGCCATCGTGCTGCACCAGGGCAAGAGCAAGAAGGAAGCGCTCGAGCTGGCCGCCGACATGCTCGACCTGGTGGGCATTCCCGAACCCCACAAGCGCCTGAAGAACTACCCGCACCAGATGTCGGGCGGGATGCGCCAGCGCGTGATGATCGCGATGGCGCTTTCCTGCAACCCCAGCCTGCTCATCGCCGACGAGCCCACCACCGCGCTCGACGTCACGATTCAGGCGCAGATCCTGGAGCTGATGAAGAAGCTGCAGGAAGAGATCGGCATGTCGATCATGTTCATCACCCACGACCTGGGCGTGGTGGCCGAAATGGCCGACCGCGTCGTGGTGATGTACGCGGGCCGGGCGGTCGAAGAGGCCGACGTGGTCAACACCTACAAGGATCCGCTGCACCCCTACACGATGGGGCTCCTGAACTCGGTGCCGCGCGTCGACGAAAGCGCCGTCAACCAGCAGCGGCTCGAGGCCATCCCCGGGAACGTGCCCAACCCGCTCTTCCTGCCGCCCGGATGCGCCTTCCACCCCCGCTGCAAGTACGCGGTCCCCGGGGTGTGCGACCAGGAGATTCCGCCCCTCGAGGATGCCGGTAACGGGCACATGGTGCGCTGCGTGCGCTGGCGGGAGATCAGGGAGGAGGCCCACGCATGAACAGGGACGCCACGCCCCTCATGGAAGTCAACCACCTCAAGAAGTGGTTCCCGATTCGCGGCGGTATCCTCTCGCGCACCGTGGGGCACGTCAAAGCGGTGAACGACGTCAGCTTCTACGTCAACCGCGGCGAAGTGCTCGGGCTGGTGGGCGAGTCGGGTTCGGGCAAGACCACCGTGGGCCGCACCATCCTGCGCCTCATCGAGCCCACCGACGGCGAGGTCATCTTCGACGGCACCGACGTGGTGGGGCTGTCCAAGCCCGAGCTGCGGCCCTTCCGCCGCCGCATGCAGATCATCTTCCAGGACCCGTTCGCCTCGCTCAACCCGCGCATGACCGTGGGCGACATCATTGCCGAGCCGCTGATCATCCACCGGCTCGTCAAGACGGCCCAGGAGCGTACCGACCGGGTGGCCGAGCTGCTCAAGCTCGTGGGCCTCTCGCCGGACCACATGCGCCGCTACCCCCACGAGTTCTCCGGCGGGCAGCGCCAGCGCATCGGCATCGCCCGCGCCCTCGCGGTGGATCCCGAGTTCATCGTCGCCGACGAGCCCGTTTCCGCGCTCGACGTCTCCATTCAGGCCCAGGTCGTCAACCTGCTGCAGGACCTCAAGGACGAGCTGGGGCTGACCCTGCTCTTCATCGCCCACGACCTCGCGGTCGTCGAATACGTTTCCGATCGCATCGCGGTGATGTACCTGGGCAAGATCATGGAGATGGCGCCGGCCAACGAGCTCTACACCAACCCGAAGCACCCCTACTCCGAGGCCCTGCTCTCGGCGGTGCCGGTGCCCGACCCCACGATCAAGCGCGAACGCATCGTGCTCGAGGGCGACATCCCCAGCCCCATCAACCCGCCTTCGGGCTGCGTCTTCCGCACCCGCTGCCGCTACGCCATTCCCGAGTGCGCCGAGACCGTGCCCGAGCTGCGCGAGGTTTCCCCGGGGCACTACAAGGCCTGCATCCGCGACGACATCTTCTGAGCCCCGCACCCGGCCGCACCCGCCCGTGAGCGCCTCTCATGGGCGGGTGCGTTAGTCTGGTCCTATGAAAACCAAAAGTTGGACGGTCCTCCTGGCGGTGTTGGGGCTGGGCTTCGCGGCGGCCCAGCAGGCCTTCGTCTACACCGGATTCGCCGAGATTCACGAACCCATCCGGCTTCCCGCCGCGAGCTGGACCTGGTTCCCCGACGCCGAGCTGTCCGGTTCGCTGGTGGACGGAACCGTGCGGCTGCTCGGGGTGGAGGAGACCCGGCGCGTCTGGCGCGGCGGCGCCGTAATCTTCTTCTACGAAGGCGCGGGGGCGGCGCAGCTCGCCTACCTGACCCGCAACCTGGGGTACAGCCTCTACTACGACCTGGACGCCGACCGCGGCCGCTTCGTGGGGTGGAGCAAGATCGAAAACCGTCTGGGGCGCCCGCTCGCCTTCGAGCGCCTGACCTTCGTGGCCGGGGAGGTGCCGTTGCGCTCGGGCGGCGCTCCGGTTATGTCCAAGTCGGCGCGCGGCCTGGCCCTGGACGCCGTCGCCGAAGCGGCGCCGATGCCGAGCTACGCGGGTAGCGGCGGCGGGGTCTACCGCTACGTCCTCGAGAACCCCCCGACGCTGGAGGTCGGGGTCAACGAGCTGCCCTTCTTGAAGGCCGATCTCGACCCCGTCTACACCTGGCGCTACCAAGGGAGCTTCGCCCCCGTCGAGCGCATCGCCTTTACGCGGGGGTACACCTTTACCGCGCCCGCGGCGCTCGCGGGCGGGATGGTCAACGTGCGCGCGGACGGCGTCTTGCTGGGGCAGGCGTACATGCAGGACGCCGCCAAGGGGAGCCGGGTCCAGGTCTGGTTGGGCGCCGATCCCGAGGGGCGCGCCGAGCGCCGCATCGACGTGTTGAAGGACGAGCGTAAGGAGAAGGCCTACCGCGTTCGCACCACGCTCCGCAACCCGCGGAGCCGGCCGGTGCGGGTGGAGTTGGTCGAGGGCTTCAGCGCCCGCGAGCTGGTGCTCAAGCTGCCGCCGGGGGCCGAACGCACGCCCCAGGGCTACCGCTACGTGGTCACGCTGAAGCCGGGAGAGGCGCGCGAGTTCGTCTACACGGTGACCTTGCGCTACTGACCCGCGGGTCAGTAGCATGAGGCATGCCCGATCCGAACCCGCAAGACTTCCACCGGCTGCGCTTCCTCTCGGACCTCACGCCCGGTCCCGGAGGGGGCGCGCTCTTCCTGGAGACTTCCGTCGAAGCGCCGGAGCAGGAAGGCGATCCGCCCCGCTACCTGTCCCGCCTCTGGCTCCAGCGCGACGGTAAACGCCGCGCGCTCACCCAGGAGGACACGGCCCGCCCCCGCTGGGACGGGGGGCGCTACGTCTACTTCCTGCGCAAGTACGACCAGGTCAAGCAGCTGTACCGGCTCGACCTCGCCGGGGGGGAGGCCGAACGGCTGACCTCGTTCAAGGCCGGCGTGGAAGGCTACGTGCTGGGCCCCGAGGGGGCGCTGGCGGTCCTCACCCGGGGCGACGAGGCGCCGGCAAAGCCCGGCACGCCCCGGGTCTACGACCGGTTGCCCTTCAAGTTCGACGGCGTCGGACTGCTTCCCGAGCGCAGCCGCCAGGTGCGGGTACGCCGCAGCGACGGCGGGTGGAGCGAACCCAGCGAGCTGCCCACCGACGTGGACGCGGCCGCCTGGGACGAACGGGGCGACGAGCTCGTGCTGGTCGCGAGCGGGGATTTCGAGGAGCGACGACGCTGGATCCAGCGGTTGTACCGCTGGCGCCCGGGCGGGGAGGCGCGCGAGATCGGGGGCGGTTTCGGCCCCGTGAGCGACCCCGTCTTCTCCGAGGACGGCGGGTCGATCTACTTCGTGGGGTACGACTGGGCCGCGGGCATCGGCGCGAGCCCGGGCGTTTGGCGGCTGCCGCGGTCGGGCGGCGAGGCCGATCGCCTGACGCCCGAGGCGTTGTACGTGGGGCTCTCGCTCGTCTCCGACGTGCACTACGGCGACTACGGTCGGGCGCTCGAGCCCGACGGCGAGGGCGGCTTCTGGTTCAGCGTCACCGAGGCGGGCGAGGGGCGCCTCTACCGCCTGCGCGCGGACGGCGGGGTCGAAGGGCCGCTGCCGCTGCCGGGCAGCCTGGCCGCCTTCGCGGTGATCGAGGGGGAGGTGCGCCACACCCTGCTCGAGGACTACCACCGTCCGCCGGTCCTCTACACCGGAGGCGAGGCGGTGCACGATCCCAACGCCGATTTCCTGGAGGGCTGGCCCGCGCCCGAGGCTTTCCGCTGGCGCTCCTCCGAGGGCCATGACGTCCACGGCTGGGTGCTCCTGCCCGAAGGCGAGGGGCCGCACCCGACGGTGCTCTACGTCCACGGCGGTCCCCACGCCGCCTACGGCCGGGCAATGCTCTTCGAGTTCTACCTGTTGCGGTCGCGCGGTTTGGCGGTCGTCTACGCCAACCCCCGCGGCTCGGTGGGCTACGG
Source organism: Oceanithermus profundus DSM 14977 (assembly GCF_000183745.1). Taxonomy (NCBI): domain Bacteria; kingdom Thermotogati; phylum Deinococcota; class Deinococci; order Thermales; family Thermaceae; genus Oceanithermus; species Oceanithermus profundus. The sequence goes on from NC_014761.1 coordinate 749,098, forward strand.
TCAGGACTACGCCCAGATCAAGGGTCGCTGGGGCGAGGCCGACGCCGCCGACGTGCTGGGCTTCCTCGACGCCGCCGTGGAGCGGTTCGGCCTCGACGGCGACCGCCTGGGCGTGGCCGGCGGCTCTTACGGCGGCTTCATGACCAACTGGCTCACCGCGCGTTACCCCGACAAGTTCAAGGCCGCGGCCACCCAGCGCTCGATCTGCAACTGGACGAGCTTCTGGGGGGCTTCGGACATCGGGATTCGCTTTTCCGAGCTCGAGCTGGGGGCGGGCCTGTGGGAAGCGCCGGAGCTCTACTGGCAGAAGAGCCCGCTGGCCCACGCCCACGCCCTCAAGACCCCCACCCTCGTCGTCCACGCCGAGCAGGACCACCGCTGCCCCATCGACCAGGGCGAGACCTGGTTCGCCGCCCTGGTGAACCGCGGCGTCCCCGCCCGCTTCCTGCGGGTGCCCGAGGAAGGGCACGAGCTCTCCCGCTCCGGCCGCCCCGACCGGCGGGTGAAGCGGCTTGAGGAGATCGTGGACTGGCTCACTCAATATCTATTGCCATGAGCCAGCATAGCAACCGCACGGTGTGATAACCGTGCGGTTGTTGTCCCAGCTGTTGAGCTAACAGTTGGCGTTGCAGTTTGTATTGCAACCGACGTTAGGAACGAACCGCACGAAACCTTCCTCTTCCTCGAGCGACTGCGCTTCAGCGAGCGCCTCCGCCAGATGAGGGTCGTTGATCAGGAGCGTACCGTCGGGCTGGACGTGGATGACGTCGCTGTCGTTCTCGATGATAATCGTGTTTTCTTCCGGCATGCGCATTCCTCCTTTACAAGACGACCGGGCACAGGAAGTCCATGTTAGCGGGCTCCGCGTTCTTGACGCCGCTTTCCGCTACAGAAAGACTTTCCGCAATGTACTTGGCCAACTCTTCGTTGTGGATCAGGACCTTGCCGTCGCTGGTGATCGTGTAGTCCTCGGGCCTAATCTGGATGCGCTTCCTTTCCTCTTTTCCCATAAACAACCTCCACGCGCTCAGCCTAGTGTTGGCCAGGTTGTTTCGAGGCTGAAAGAAAAAGGGAGCGTCCATAAACCTTCATCCAACGTCCGGAGCCCTAAAAAGTGATGTATGAGCGCAAAGCCCCAACCCTACCTGATCAAGGTCAAGAACTCGGACGGCGGCGATCCGCGTTTCTTCGACACGTTGAAGGGTCGCTGGGTTGTCAGCGCGAGCACCGATGAAGTGGCTACGTTCGAGGCCGCGCTTCAGAAAGCGCGGCTGCAGCACCTGGCGCGCCATTTTCGCAACGACCACTTGCAGCTCATCCTTCTTCCCACGGAGGATTGCAACTTCCGCTGCGTTTACTGCTACGAAGACTTCCAGCTTGGCCGCATGCGCCCTGAGGTTCAACAAGGAATCCGCAGATTGGTCCGGAAGCGCGCTCCTGGTTTGAAGGCGCTTGAAATCGGGTGGTTCGGAGGAGAGCCGCTCACAGCCTACGACGTCGTCCTTGACCTAACGCGCTATTTCGTGCGCACGGCCAAAGAGCACGATGTGTTGCTCCTGCAGCGCATGACCACCAACGGCTACCTCTTGACGCCCGATCGCTTCGAGGAGTTGCACGGTCTGGGTTTGCGCAACTACCAGGTCACACTGGACGGCAGCGAGGAGGAGCACGACAAAAAGAGGATCGGGAAGGGAGGGTTTCGCACGTTCGGGGTTATCTGGAACAACCTGGAGTTCATGAAGGACAGCCGTTTCGATTACGTTGTTACCATTCGAGTAAATATTGATCGGGAAAACCTTACGCATATGCCGGCGTTCATAGAACGCTTAGCGTCCACATTCGGCCCTGATCGGCGTTTCCGGCTTCATTTGCACAAGGTCGGGCGCTGGGGAGGTGCGAACGACGCCAGCCTGGAAACCATTGACGACGAACGGGCTTTATTGCGCTTGTACCGCCTGGCGCGGGATGCGGGCGTGCGGCTTGACCTGGACATGAAGCCGGGTAGCAAGGTCTGCTACGCGGCCTTGCCTTACTCTTTCGTCGTGCGCGCGGATGGGAGGATCAACAAGTGCACGGTCGCGCTCGAGGAAGCCGAGAACCAGGTGGGGAGAATCCTGGCCGACGGCTCCTTGTTGCTCAACAGCGAGCGTCTGCGCCCGTGGATACTGGACGGATCGCTCGCCGACCCGGTCTGCCAGACCTGTGCGATCCGGCCGCTGTGCGAGGGAAACGCATGTCCGTGGGTACGTATCCGCGACGGCAAGCGACCATGCCCGCCGCTGCGGGGGCTGGCGCAGGACTACCTTGAGCTACAGGCTTCGGGTCCACCGGTATAGGAGTTTGCGATGCAATGTGAAGGGGGTGCTGTGGTGTGAGAAGGTTATGGCTATACACAATATGGATAACTATCGCGTTGTTCGGTGGTGTTCTGGCAGATGATCACGACGACGGGCTGCTAACCAATCCCATAGTCCCTCTGCAGGCGTCGCACCTGCGCTTCGGCGATGACCCTGCGCGAATCGCCGGGAAGCAGGCGGTCACGGGCGGCTTCCCATACTTCCAGGTCGTCGCCAAGGCGCTCGGCCAGGTTGAAGACCTGGGGGCCGTCTTCTTGGTCCAGCACCGCAGCCCTTAGCGTTTCTTCGATGATGGTCCGGTGTTCTTCGATGCCGGGGGCCGCACTCTTTGGTAGTAAAGGGCCCTGGTACAAATCCAGGGCCTGGGACACCATTCCGTTGCGCACGAGTTCCAGGAGGCGCGCGAAGTCTGCGTCCCATTCGACGGCGATGCGGTAAGGCTTGGAAGCCAGCGGGACGATTTCGCGCAGCCGCGAAAGGGTCGACTTGACGGTGCTCGGGCTCACCGAATCGCGGTACTGCGCCGCCAGCTCGCCCAGACTGAGGCCCCTCGGGTGCAAGGCCAGCAGGGCGAGCATTTCCGCATGGCTCAGGCGCAGCTCGAGGGGCGCGCCTTCCAGAGTGGCATGGCAACCGCCCAGAAAGTTAAGGGACAGCTTGCTGCCCCAGCCGAGCAACGGCAGGGCCTCGGGCGGCATAAAGAGCTGCAGGGCGCTGTCGTGCAGCGCAGCCGTCAGCGGCGACACCTCGCGCATGATGCCCCGCGCTTCCTCGCGCTGCCCCAGGGCGTGCAGGGCGGCGGCGAGGTAAAACCTGAGTTTGTAAGGGGGCTCGATCGATATCTTTGAGAAAGTACTGCGCGCCCTTTCCAGGTGCTCAAGCGACGCCTCTTCCTGCTCCCCAAGTTGTGCGATGCCCAGGGCCGTTTCAGCCTGGGCGCGCGCAAACCCGCCACCTTCGCGCGAAAAGGTGAGGGCCTCGCGGGCCAGGTCCAAAGCTCGCCGGGGCTCGCCCCAGCTGCGCAGGGCGTGGGCGGCGAACGGTGCGAGTAGAGCACGGTCTTTTCTCGCTGTTCGGTGCCAAAGTCGATCCAGTTTGTTTCGCGCCTCTTCGAGGTCGCCCTTCGTCCATGAATATTGAATCAGCGTGGTCATGGCGGCGCGCCACCAGCCGCCCAGGGTGTGCTGGTTCACGAAAGCCGTCAGCTCTTCGAAAAGCCCCGGTTCGGGGTTTCCCAGCAGCAACCCCGAGTAAAGGTAGCTGTTCACCTTGGTGATGCGGGCGATCGGATCGACTAGGTGCTCGCTTTGCAAGAGCGTATAAGCGTACCGTTTGTAATGATGGGCCTCTAACAAATGGCCTTTCCTGGAGAAGGCTATACCGAGCGCGTTGGCGTTCCGTATGGCGGCGTACGCGCTCCCGTCCTTTTCCGCCAGGCGCAGCGCTTTGAGGAGAAGATCGGTGTCGCGCAGCTCTCTGCCCAGGAAATAAAGCGTCAGCTCGTCTTCCCGCGCCGCTGCGGCCCGGCGCGCTTCTCGAAGCCGGAGTTCATGGGGAGCCAAAGAGCCCGCATAGACGGCGCGCAGACGGGGCGCTTCGTATTCTTCGAGGTGGGCTTCCACGGCGTCGCGCAGCCCTTCGTGCTTGCCCAGACGTTGCGCGGCGCCTACGAGCCACAGCAGAACTTCTTCGTCGGCGTGTCCACTCTCGATCAGGTTCAGCAAGATCTTGTACAGCTGCAACGATTCACCGCGCCCGAGGAAGTAATAGCCCGCACCCGCGGCAAGCACCTCGCCTGTCCTTTCCTTGACATGAGAGGCGGCCATCTCGAGCGCCTCCTTCCAAAACCCCTTCTCGAGGAGGTGCGAAAGGGCCTCTTCTGGATTTACAGCCACGGGTTGGGGTACCAGCAGCCTCGGTCCTCGCGGGCCCGGGCGCACGGGTTCGGGGATGGCGCTTTCTTGGTGCAGCCGGATTAATATTCGCTCGAAAACGCCCTCTGATTCTTCTATTACCCGATTCAGCACCTCCTGCCCGACCTTTTCGACAAAGGTGAGAGAAAAATCTTCTACGCTCAAATGCAGGTCGCTGGCGCGTAAGAGACGTTCCGCTTTCTGTAAATCAAACTCATCCAGGTTTTCGCCGGCCAGGAACCAGCGGTCCTCTACCGAGGAGCAGTCCATCAGCCGCGCGACAAAATCGGGTGCCCGGTCAGCTCCCGTGATCGCGATGGTCATCGGCCGGAAGAGGTGCGCCTGTTTGGACCAAAGCTCGGTCAAAACCTGCCACTCCATCCCCAAAGGGAGGAGTAACCCCAACGCCGTCTGCACGGCGTCGGAGAAGGCGTTCCCGACGGTGACCGGATGATCCTGAGCTTCCCTACCAAGTTCAATCCAGACGCGGTGGTGCCCTTCGGGAGCGCGCATGAGGAAGGTGTCGGCTAGATGGGCTGTGCCGTACTCTACAGGCGCTTCGACCTTGATGCTGCGTGCTCCCTCGAGCAGTCGCACCTTGGGATGCTCCATGTTGGACTCATTATGCTTAGTACGACAACCCCCGGTCAACCTTATCCATCGCAAGATAACCCTGTGGAACGGTACACGGCTGGATACCTCAGCAACGGGGTGGGTTACCTGCTCGCACCCCGCATCCATGCGCACGTCACGCACGTGGACGTTTTCTTGCGAGCCGGGCCGAGGTACGAACGCGAGGCGATCAACGGCGTCACCCACTACCTCGAGCACTTACTCGTCAACCCAGCCTACTTTCGTGGTGCGCTAAAGAAGCTGTGGGGCGCACTCGAAAATCAGGGGGCCACTTTGGGCGCATGGACCGGCAAAGAATTCTTGATGCTCAGGATCGTGGTTCCCGCCGAAGCTGCTACAAAGGCGCTGGACTTCGCCAGAGCGATGCTCGAACCTGCACGCATACGGAAGGCCGACGTTGAAGCCGAGCGTCCCGTGATCCTCGACGAGCTGATGCGGCGGCGGTACTCCGCGCAGCAGGCGTTCCTCATCGTTGAAGAGGCGCTGTTCCGCGGTGGCTACGGGCGGCCCATCCTCGGCAAGGAGGCCACCGTGCGCGAACTAACCTACAAGGAGATCAAAGACTGGGCCGAACGCGCGACCGCCGCCGACTCCATACGCGTCGTCGTGTCGGGGAGTGTAGGGGAGGGTGCCATAGCCGGGGTCGAGCGCCTTGGAGACCTGGAAAAAGGGGAACCTTTGTACGACGAAGGGTATGTGGAGGTCGCACCTCGGTTCGTTGCAATCCCGGGCGATTCTCCCAGGGTGCGGTTGCTTCTTGCCTTCCCCGGTCCTGGAATGAACCGGGAGGACCGCTTTGCCAGCGAAGTGCTCGCTTACCTGTCCGGTGCCGGACTGAGGTCACGGATATTCCAGGACCTGCGGCAAAAGCGCGGTCTCGCGTACGAGGTATTCGGTGGATCCATACACTACGAAAACGCCGGCTTGCTGTTCTTCAATGTCGAGCTTGCGAGGGAGCGTTTGCTTGATGGTTTCCGGGTCCTCATTGGCAGCGTCCGCTCCATTTCCGATTTGGATTTGAGTAGCGAAGATACGACCCGTGCCGTTGAGGGGCTCGTGATGAGTCTACTGCAGCAGACCGAAACCGCCCAGGTATCGCAAAAGCTCGGCATGAACTGGCTTCATGACAACTTATTTTTCCCGTCACGTGAGGCCATGAGGTACCGGCGCGTTTCGCCCGCCGACGTGCGCGGAATCGCCGAAAAATACCTGAAAACCGAGACGATGGCCATGGCGGCCGTCGGCGTTGGGGCAGGGGAGCTTACCGAAATGATGGAGGTGATGCAATGACGCACTCCCAGGATGCGATCGGGAAGACGAGCTGGCCGGTGATCCGCGCTTTGTTGGAAACCCCTGCGACCGTTCGTGAGCTCTCCATGCGTACGCGTCTGCCCATGGCGTTGATTCACGAGGAGCTTGCACATCTGCAGCGCCACGGCCTTCTCGAGGAGGTCGGGGTGCGCCATGTAGGAGGCTTTCGCGAGCGCGTCTACAGGCTGGCCGACGAAGCCGCCTCCCTTTCCGCGACGGGGTTGAAAGGGGCGCTGGAGACCGTCGAACAGGGAATGTTGAGGGTGGCGGCGACGAAGGGGCAGGGCTTCTTTACGCTGGTGATGAAGCGAACGAGCCGCGAGACGGCCAACGAGGCGTACCGGAGCCTCGTGGACCTCCGCAGCCGCCTAAACAAGATTCCCGAAGCCTATGACCTGGAAGACGGTGTTCTGCTCTACGTAGCCCTGAGTCCATGGGTGGAAGAGTTGGAGGGTGGCCGGTGAACCACCCGCTCAAAAACCCCAATTTCCGCACCTACCTCGTCGCTCGCCTGTTTGGTGCGCTGGGTTCGTACATGATGGAAGTGGCCTTGATGTGGTGGGCGCTGGAGGCCACCGGCCGGAACGATTCGGTGGCCTGGGTGGCGCTTACCATGTCGATCGTTGGTATGGCGGCGTCTCCGTTCGGTGGGGTGCTTGCCGACCGCACCCACAAAGTAGGGCTGGCTTCGATGGGCTATGCGCTTGGCATGCTGGCGCCCGCCACTGCGGCGGCGCTGCTGCTTTCCGGTCACCTTACTTTCGGCCTCGTAGTGGCGATTGTGGCGGTGGACAATCTCATTTCATCGTTCTTCGCTCCTGCCAACCATGCCCTAGGTCCGCTTCTTCTCACCAAAGAGCAGTACTCGCAGGGAACGGCAATGGCCCAGGGGATGTCCAAGCTGTTGCGCATGGCTTCGATGCCGCTAGGGGGGATGCTGGTCGCCGTGCTCGGCGTGGCGGCGACGTTGCTCATCACCGCGTCGGTCTACCTGATCGCCGCTTTGATCGTTCGATTCGTCGAGGAGCCACGAGCGGCCCGCGTAGTCTCAGCTTCGACGCCCGCCAGCGAGGGGGATGCGGCCGGGTCGGCTGCGGAGCAGCCGCATGCGTCGCTGCGGCAGCGATGGATCGACCCGCTGACTGCGACAGCGAAGATGCTTTTCGGCGTACCGCTTCTTGCCGCGGCCCTGTTCATGGTGGGGCTGCTCAACTTCATCCTTTCGCCCATAGGCGTCATGATGGCGCCGTACGCCAAGTCGCTTGGGGGCGGAGCAGAAGGATACGGACTGCTCCTTGCCGGGGTTACCGCCGGTGAACTGTTGGGATACGCCGTGTTCACAACGTTTCGTAGCCCTCGATCGCTCCCGCTTATCTTGGGGGGCAGTATGATGATGGGCCTGTCCATCGGGGTGCTGGCGTGGGTGACGAGCCTTTGGCTTGCCGTCGTTGCACTGGCGATTTCGGGGTTTGGGGCGGTGGCCGTGGGGGTGCACCTCGACGCGCTCGCGATCAAGCTGATTCCAAGGGAGTTCATGGGGCGTGCGTTGAGCATGATCGGCGTCCTGTTGAATGGCCTGGGCCCGCTAGGGCTCGTCGTGGCGGGATTCGCCCTCAAGACCCTGTCGTTCCCCGTGATTTTCAACGTCATTTCCGGGCTTCTAATCGTGGCTTCGTTGCTATGGCTGTGGCCTTCGATCGTGCGAGCCATTCAGGACGCCGAGTCGGAGCCGGCAGTGACCGATGATGCCGCCGAAGCCGCCGTTGGAGAAACGGCTTAGCGGTAGAGCTCGCGGCTGATGACGATCTTCTGGATCTCCGAGGTCCCCTCGTAGATCTCGGTGATCTTGGCGTCGCGGTAGTACCGCTCCACCCGGTAGTCCACCGCGTAGCCGTTGCCGCCGAGGATCTGCACCGCCTCGCGGGTCACGTCGACGGCGGTGCGGCTGGCCATCAGCTTGGCCATGCTGGCCTCGCGGGTGAAGCGCGCCCCCGCCTGCTTCTTCATGGCCCCGTTCAAAACCAGCAGCCGGCTCGCCTCGATGGCCGTGGCCATCTCCGCCAGCTTGAACGAGACCCCCTGGAACTCGCGGATCCTGCGTCCGAACTGCTCGCGCTCGTCCGCGTAGTCGCGGGCGATCTCGAAGGCCGCGCGGGCGATGCCCACCGCTTGTGCGGCGATGCCCAGCCGCCCCGAGTCGAGGCCGGCGAGGGCGTAGTGGAGCCCCTTGCCCTCCTCGCCAAGACGGTCCTCGTCGGGGACGAAGACGCCGTCCATGCGCACCTCGGTGGTGTGGGCGGCGTGGAGGCCCATCTTCTCCTCGGGTTCGCCGAAGGACAGCCCCTCGGCCCCGGCGGGCACCAGAAAGGCGGTGATCCCCTCGGGCGCGCGCGCCATGATCACGTAGAGCTGCGCCTGGCCGCCGGAGGTGATCCAGCTTTTCACGCCCGAGAGCCGGTAGCCGCCGTCCACCCGCTCGGCTGTGCTCTTGAGCCCCTTGGGGTCGGAGCCCGCCGAGGCTTCGGTGAGCGCGAAGGCACCGATCCAGCGGCCTTCGGCCAGGGGGCGCAGGTACTTTTCCTTTTGTTCGTCCGTGCCGAACTTGAGCAGCATGTACTGGGGCAGGCCTGAGGTTACCGAAAAGATTACAGCCACCGAGGGGTCGGCGGCGGCGATCTCCTCCATGACGAGCGCCCAGGTGACCGCGTCGAGGCCGGTACCGCCCCACGCTTCCGGGGTGTTCATGCCCAGGAGGCCGAGTTCGCCCATCTTGCGCAGCTGGGGCCAGGGGTACTCGCCGCGCTTGTCGTACTCAGGGGCCTGCTGGGCCAGTTCCTCGCGGGCGAAGCGCCGCACCATCTCCAGCACCATCGTCTGTTCGTCGTTCAGGGCGATCATCACCGCCAGCGTATCACGGAAACGACACCTTGCGGCGAAAAAGCGTAGGACGAACGGCGGCCGTACCGCGCGGCGCGGCCGCTTCCCGGCAGCGCGCGGCGCGTGGTGTACGATGGTGCTGGTGAAAGCGCCGGTGCTCCTCAAGTACAAACTCAGCTACGCCGGACGCGAAGCGGGGGAGCAGCAGCTCCGCTACGAGCGCACCCGTTCGGGCGCGCGCATGACCCTGACCGCCGACGTGGCCTTGCCGCTGCCGCGCACCAAACAGCGCTGGGTCAGCGAGATGGACGCCCGCGGCGTGCCCCTGAAGTTCAGCGAACGCGTCGAGGGCCGCCAGAACAAGGTCTACGAGGTGGAGTTCCTGCGCGAGGACGGCGTCGTCGTCACGCGGGGCGAGCCCGAGTTCGTGCTGCCCTACACGGTCGATTACCACGATCCGCTCTCGCTCATCCTGGCCCTGGGCCAGAGCGAAGCTGCGGTGGTCACCCTGCCGCTTTTGGGCGGGCGGGTGCACGCCGAGCGCGTGGGCGAGGAGACGCTCGCGCTGCCCTGGGGCGAGGTCCAGGCGCGCGCCTGGCGGCTGCGCCCGGGCGTGAGCCTGATCTACTACGACCCCGAGGGTTACCCGCTGCGGTTCTCGCAGCAGGTGGGCGGGCACGTCTTCGAAGCCGAGCTCACCGAGGTCGTGCACGAGCCCGAACCCGAAGAGCGCCCCGAAAAGAAGAAGAAGTCGCGCCGCCGCGGCGGTCGCCGCCGGCGCCGCCGGAGGTGAACGTGGAGATCCCCAGGTACGAGGCCAAGGAGGTGCGCGGGCGCTTTGCGGCCCGCCGGTTGCAGTTCGCCCTCAGCGAGCGGGTGCGTGCGGGCATTCGGAGCGCCTTTGGCGAGGAGCTCAGCGCCGAGGAGGCCGTGCGCCGCATCGTCGGCGACGTGGCCGCCGGCGGGCAGAAGGCGCTCGACGAATGGAGCCTGAAGCTCGACCGCCACGCCACCTACGAGGTGCCCAAACGCGAGTGGCGGGAGGCCTACGACGACCTGAGCACCGAGCTGCGCGAGGCCCTGGGCATCGCCCGCGAGCGCCTGGAGAAGTTTCACCGCAAGGAACCGAAGGGCGGTTTCCTGGCCGCCACCTCGGGGGGCATGCTGGCGCAGATCGTGCGCCCCATCCGCCGCGTGGGGGCCTATGTGCCCGGAGGCAGCGCGCCGCTGCTCTCGACGGTGCTCCACACCGTGGTGCTCGCGCGCGTGGCCGGGGTGCAGGAGGTGATCGTGGCGACGCCGCCCCCGGTGCACCCGGGGGTTATGGCCGCCGCCTGGGCCGCAGGCGCCGACCGCCTCTTCGCCATGGGCGGGGCCCAGGCCGTCGCCGCGCTGGCCTACGGGACGGAGCAGGTGCCGCGGGTGGACAAGATCGTGGGGCCGGGCAACCTCTTCGTCACGCTCGCCAAGAAGGAGGTCTACGGGGTGGTCGGCATCGACGGCCTGGCCGGGCCCACCGAGACCCTGATCGTCGCCGACGCCAGCGCCGACCCCGCCACCGTGGCCGCCGACCTGCTGGCCCAGGCCGAGCACGACCCCGCGGCCGAGCCCTGGCTGCTCTCGCCCGACGCCGGGCTGCTCGACGCGGTGGCGGCGGAGCTCGAGCGCCAGCTCGAAACCCTGCCGCGCGCGGAGATCGCGCGCGCGGCCTTGCAGAACGGCGGGCTGGTCCAGGTGCGCGACCTGAGCAGCGCCCTCGAGCTCGCCGACCTGTACGCCCCCGAGCACCTCTGCCTTTCGGTGGAACGCCCCACCGACTGGCTGGGACAGGTCAACAACGCCGGCGGCGTCTTCCTGGGGGAGCATTCGGGCGAGGCCATCGGCGACTACCTGGCCGGGCCCAGCCACGTGATGCCCACCTCGGGTTCGGCCCGCTGGACGGGCGCTCTGGCGGTGCGCGACTTCCTCAAGATCGTGCCGGTGGTGGCGCTCAGCGCCCGGGCCGCCGCCGAGCTTTCGGCGTTGGGGGCGCGGTTGGCGCGCGAGGAGGAGCTGGAGGCGCACGCCCGCTCGCTCGAGCGGCGCGCGGGGCCCTCAGGCGCGTAGATACTTCAGGTGCGCGAAAAACAGCAGGCCGCCGGTGGCCAGCGCCGCGAGCGTGACCTCGGCGTCGCCCGTGAGCCAGAAGGCCACCGGCGCCAGGAAGAGCGCCGCCACGGCGAAGCTCTTGTAGGCGTCGCGGCTCAGGAGCCAGCCCCCGGCCCAGGCCAGGGCAAGGACGAACACCGCGCCGGGTTGCACGGCCAGCCAGACGCCAGCGGCGGTGGCCACCCCCTTGCCGCCGCGGCAGCGGATCCAGATCGAGCAAAGGTGGCCCGCCACCGCGGCCACGCCCCCGGCCAGCGCGCCGGCGGTGCCGCCCAGGAGCGCCCCGTAGAAGACGGCCAGGAACCCCTTGAAGACGTCGAGCAGCAACACCATCAGGCCGGGCACCACGCCCAGCACCCGGATGGCGTTGATCGCGCCGGGGTTGCCCGAGCCCTCGGCGAGCAGGTTCTTCTTCTGGATCCAGCCGAACCACACCGCAAAGGGCAGGCTGCCCAGAAGGTAGCCCACGGCCACGGCGTAGAGGACGTCCAAGGTTACTGGGCGGCCCAGCGGGCCTCGGTGGCCTTGCGGATGAACGCGACGATCTCGCCGGTGGGCGTTCCGGGGCCGAAGACCTCGGCCACCCCGATCTCTTTGAGCTTGGGCACGTCCTCGTCGGGGATGATGCCGCCGCCGAAGAGGAGCACGTCCCCCGCGCCCTGCTCGTCGAGCAGCCGCTTGACCTCGCGGAAGTAGTGCATGTGCGCGCCCGAGAGCACCGAAAGGCCGATGGCGTCGACGTCTTCCTGGAGCGCGGCGCTCACGATCATCTCGGGGGTTTGCCGCAGGCCGGTGTAGATGACCTCCATCCCGGCGTCGCGCAGCGCCCGGGCCACCACCTTGGCGCCGCGGTCGTGCCCGTCCAGGCCGGGTTTGGCGATGAGTACGCGGATTCGACGTTCCATTGCCCCCATTGTAGCAGCCGCCTAGGAGCGGGCGGCGGCCTCGTTCAGGTGGCGCAGCACCGCCTCCGCGGCGCGGCGGTTCATGCCCGGAAGTTCAGCGAGCCGCTCCGGGGGGGTGGCCCGCAGCTCTTCCAGGGTGGAGAAGCGTTCGAGCAGCACCTTCTTGCGCGCCGGGCCGATGCCGGGAATGTCGTCGAAGACGCTCTTCAGCGTTTTCTTTCCCCGCAGCTGGCGGTTGTAGGCGAGGCCGAAACGGTGGGTCTCGTCGCGCAGGTGGATCAGCAGACGCAGCCCCGGGTCGTCGAGCGGCCGCATCACCCGCTCGCCGCTGGGCAGCACCAGCACCTCCTCGCGCTTGGCCAGCCCCACCAGCGGCAGGCTGACGCCGGCGCGCTCGAGCGCCTTCTGGGCGGCGCGCACCTGACCCAAGCCGCCGTCGATGAGCAGCAGGTCGGGGCTTTCCATCTTGGTCTGGAGGCTGCCGGTGAAGCGGCGGTAGACGGCCTCCTCCATGGCCTTGTAGTCGTCCGGCTTGCCCGCCAGGCCGCGGATGCGCATCCGCCGGTACTGGCTCTTCTTGGGCCGGCCGCCTTCGAAGACCGCGATCGCCGCCACCACCGCGGTTCCGAAGAGGTTGGAGACGTCGTAGCCTTCGATCCGCCAGGGCCGGCGGGCGAGCCCCAGGGCCCGCTGCAGGCTGGCGAGCGCCGGGTGGTCGCCGCGCTTCTCCAGCCGCGCCAGCTCCACCTCGAGCCCGGCGCGGGCGTTCTCGCTGGCGAACTGCACCAGCCGCACTTTCTCGCCGCGTTTGGGGACCCGCAATTCCACCTTGCGCCCGGCGCGCTCCGCCAGCGCCCGGGCGAAGACCTCCTGCCCCTCGGTCGCCAGCGGCAGCAGCACCAGCGGCGGCAGCGGCGAGGCCACCAGGTAGTAGTCGCGCAGGAAGGCCTCGAGTACCTCGGCGTCCGTGGCCTCGCCGGCGTTTTCGACGAAACGGCTGGTGCGCCCCAACATGCGGCCGCCGCGGATCTGGAAGAGCTGGACCATGGCGTAGGCCCCGCTGCGGGCCAGCCCCACCGCGTCCAGATCGCCCAGCCCGACGGCGTAGGCCTGCTGGCCGGAGGCGAAGAAGCGCTCGAGCGCCCGGATCTGGTCGCGCAGCTCGGCGGCCAGCTCGAAGTGCTGCGCCCGCGCCGCCTCCTCCATGCGCACCGCCAGCTCCTCCAGCAGGTCGTCCACCCGGCCGTCGAGCAGCTGCTCCACCCGCCGCACCACCCGGGCGTATGCCTCGGGGTCGGCCCGGCCTACGCAGGGGGCGAGGCAGCGGCCCATGGCGTGGTTCAGGCAGGGACGCCGCCGTTTCTTCATGGGCACGCCCGAGTTCTTGCGCAGCGGGAAGACCCGGTCCACCAGCCGCTTGATCCGCCGCACCGCCCCGGCGTCGGGGAAGGGGCCCCAGTAGCGGGCGCCGTCGTCCTCGACCCGGCGGGTGACGACGAGCGTCGGGAAGGTTTCGTTCGTCAGCTTGAGGAAGGGGTAGTGCTTGTCGTCCTTCATCAGGACGTTGAACTCGGGCCGGTGGGCCTTGATCAGGTTGGCCTCGAGCAAGAGCGCCTCGACCTCGTCGCGGGTGACGATGAACTCGAGCGCGTCGGCTTCCGCGAAGATGCGCCCGGCCTTGTCCTCGCCGTGGGCGTAGTGGTTCACCCGCGCGCGCAGGTTCTTGGCCTTGCCCACGTAGATCACCCGCCCGTCCCGTTTCCACAGGTAGACGCCGGGCCGGGACGGCAGGCGGGGGAGGTCGCTCGCCTTCACGGCCCTAGTTTATGCGGAGGGGGGATGAAACGGATGCAAGACCCGGCCTCGCGGTCTGCGCCCCTAGGCCAGAAACACGGGTTGCTTGAGATTCGGGATGTGGGGTGTAGGGGTGGTGCGTGGGCCGGTCATGCATCGGCGATAGACGTTTGTATCACATCGCACCAACAACCCCCGTCCCGGCCGGAGGGCGAGAAAACAGCCGGACAACATAAAACCGGCCACGGCTTGACGACCCGGTCTGGACCCCAGCTTCCGCTGGGGTGACGAGGTTTCGTCGTGAGTGTTTTTGCCATGGGCGTTTTGTCGAGAACCGATGAATTCGTTATCGCGAGCACTGCGAATCGACTTTATCATTCCAATCAATCCCGTCATTCCAGCCAAGCAGGCCCCTGGCCTGCGCGAGCTGGAATCCAGAGCCTAAAGCATGGTGAGCGCTACGCTGCTGTCTCAACGGTCCTGTACACGACGACTTAACCGTGGATTCTGAGCCCGGCACGGGCCCGATGGGCCGGCTACGCCGGGGTGTGGGATGCGGGGTGTAGGGGGCAGGAAAACCCAACATCGTGTTCTGATGCGTTGCGTCCAAGCCCGTTCGTGTGCTTCTGAAAAACAAACCCCACCCCCTACATCCTGCCTTTCCTGTATCCCCGGGCGGGCGAGCTATTAGCGAACGAGACCCGGGTGCCCGCCCTGAACTTGATTCAGGGCCTGCCCCTGCGAAAGCAGGGGTCCATACTGTACGAACAGCCGAGGTTTCGTTGCCGTTGACGGCCCCGCCACAGGCCGCAGGCTACTTGCCACAGGCCTTGCCGTTACCATGCACTACGAACTACGCGCCACGAACTGATCGGGCGGACACATTGGTCCGCCCCTACTACGTACTACGTACCGATTTTCCACATGCCCCAGGCCACAAGTCGGCTCTGATACTGCGCGCCCCGCGCTACGCAGATCAATGACTTTCGCCCCGGGCCCTGCGCTATTATGGGCCCATGAGCCACGCGATCTACGACGCCTGGGTCCAGCTGATGGGCTGGCTCGAAGAGTACGCAGCGGAGCACGACCTCGTCTTCGACCGCGAGGCCGACTTCCCCGAGTTCATCTACCGCATGCACAAGCCCTGGGAGCTGCCCACGCGGACGATGACGGTCTCGCTCTCGCGCGCGAACGACGAGCCCTTCTTCGTCGCCTCGGTTTCCCAGCCGTCCGACGAGCAGAAGCACGTCAGCCTGCGTTCGCCGGGGGCCCACCTGCACTGGCACGCGCACGAGCACGGGGGCGGGCTCGAGCTCTCCGGCGGCATCAAGCTCGACAAGACGAAACTCTTCGCGCTGCTGGACCAGGCGCGGCGCGACTGGATGACCGCGGTTTAGCGCGAAAGGTCGGTTTGCGCGGGCGCCCCGTCAGGGGCGCTCTTCCCTTACGGCGGCGAGTGCCAGTGCGATGAGCACGAAAGCCGTGAGGGCCATGAAGGCGATGGTGACGAAACCAAAGTAGTTGACGTACTCGATGTTGCAGGGGATCGGCGTGGCGGCGCAGCTGGTGGGGGCGAAGCCGGGGATCTTCTGCTCGGCGTAGTGGAGCACGCTGATCGAACCGCCCACCAGCGCCATCGGCAGGGCGTAGCGGCGGATGCGGGCGTCGCCGTAGAAGGTGGCGATGCCCAGGATGAGCACCAGCGGGTACATGAAGATGCGCTGGTACCAGCAGAGCTCGCAGGGGATGAAGTGGCGGATCTGCGAGTAGTACAGGCTTCCGGCGGTGGCGGCGATGGCCACCAACCAGGCGAAGGCCAGCAGCAGCGTGTTGCGGTCGCGCGTGCTCATGGCTCCATCCTACGCGCTCAGCAGCGCCTCCACGTACTCGCCGGCGTCAAAGGGTTGCAGGTCCTCGGCGCTCTCGCCCACGCCGATGAACCTGATGGGCACCCCCAGCTCGCGCACGATGGGCACGAGCACCCCGCCCTTGGCGGTGCCGTCGAGCTTGGTGACGATCACGCCGGTGAGCCCGACCGCCTCGTCGAACTTCTTGGCCTGCTCCAGGCCGTTCTGCCCGGTGGTGGCGTCGAGCACCAGCCAGACCTCGCCCGGCTCGCCCGGATCGGCCTTAGCGATGGAGCGCTTCACCTTCTTGAGTTCTTCCATCAGGTTGTGCTTGGTGTGGAGGCGGCCGGCGGTGTCCACGAAGAGCAGGTCCATCCCGCGGGCGGCGCGGGCCTTGGCGGCGTCGAAGGCCAGGGCGGCCGGGTCGGAGCCCTCGGGGGCGCTGATCACCGGGATGCCGGTGCGCTCGCCCCAGAGCTCGAGCTGGGCCCCGCCGGCGGCCCGGAAGGTGTCGCCGGCGGCGAAGAGGACGCTCTTGCCCCGCTCCTTGTAGTACCGCCCCAGCTTGGCGATGGTGGTGGTCTTGCCCACGCCGTTGACGCCGACCATCAGGACGACGTGCCCCTTCGGCTCGACGGTGCTCTTCTTGGCGTCGGGCTTGAAGCCCAGCTTGCGCAGCTTGGCGCGGCGGGCGTCGGGCTCGAGCTGCAGCACCAGCGCCTGCTTGACCGCTTCGCGCAGGTCGCGCTTGCCGCTCTCGCGCACCTCCTTCAGGATTTCCTGGGTGGCCTCGAGCCCCACGTCGGCGGCGATGAGGGCGAACTCGAGCTCCTCGAGCACCTCCTCCGGGTCGCCGCCCCAGGGGACCGCCTTGGTGAGCGTCTGGCTCGTCTTCTTGAGCCCCTGCTTCAGTCGGTCGAACCAGCTCATGCGTTACCTTCCCGCTCCTCGGCGTGCGCCAGGGCACGCTCGATCCGCGCCAGGACGCGCTCCTTGCCCAGAATCTCCAAAAGCTCGTACATCCCCGGCGTGGCCAGGGTGCCGGTGATCGCCGCCCGCAAGGGCTGCATCACCTTGCGCAGCTTCAGCTCCTTCGCTTCGGCGTAGCCCACGAGCGCCGGCTCGGTGCGCTCGGGGGCGAAGTCGGAAAGCCCCGCGAGCACCTCCTTCAGCTCGCGCAAAATCTCGAGCCCCTTTTTGAGCTCCTTTTCGGCTTTGGGTTCGAAGGGGTAGTCCTCGGTGAAGAAGTAGCGCGCCTTCTCCACGAACTCGGCCAGCGTCTCGAAGCGGGGGCGCATCGCCTCTACCACCTGGCACAGGTAGGCGTCGCTCTCCCAGGAAAGGCCGGCGGCCTCCAGGAAGGGCTTCAGCCGCTCGCAGACCTCCTCGAGGCTCAGCACCTCGCGGATGTACTTGCCGTTCATCCAGCGCAGCTTCTCCTCGTCGAAGACGGGCCCACCCAGGCTGACGCGGTCCCAGCTGAAGGCTTCGATCATCTCCTCCATGGTGAAGATCTCGCGCCCGTCGGGCATGGAAAAGCCCATCGTCGAGAGGTAGTTGCGCAGGGCCTCGGGCAGGTAGCCGGCCTCGCGGTAGTAGTCGATGCTGGTGTGGCCGGTGCGCTTGGAGAGCTTGGCGCCGCCGGGCGCACGCAAGAGCGGCAGGTGGTACCACTTGGGCTCGTCCCAGCCGAAGGCCTGGTAGAGCAGCTTCTGGATGGGCGTGCTCACCAGCCAGTCCTCGCCGCGGATCACGTCGGTGACCTCCATCAGGTGGTCGTCCACCACCACCGCCAGGTGGTAGGTGGGGAAGCCGTCCGACTTGAGCAGAACCACGTCGGGGATCTCCCGGTTGTCGAACTCGATGTTCCCCCGCAGCACGTCGTGGACCACGGTCACGCCGGTCTCCGGCGTCTTCAGCCGGATCACGTGGGGTTCGCCGGCGGTGGCGCGGGCCTCGGCCTCCTCGCGCGGAATCTTGCGGGCGCGGCCGTCGTAGCCGTAGCCCAGGCCCTTCCTTTGCAGCTCCTCGCGGATGGCGGCCAGCTCCTCCGGGGTCTCGAAGGCGCGGTAGGCCAGCCCCTCGTCGAGCAGCTGCTGGGCGTAGCGGCGGTAGAGCTCGAGCCGCTCCGACTGGCGGTAGGGGCCGTTGGGTCCGCCCACGTCGGGCCCCTCGTCGTAGTCGAGACCCAGCCATTTGAGGGCGCGCAAGATGCCCTCCTCGGCCCCCTCGACGTAGCGGTTCTGGTCGGTGTCTTCGATGCGCACGATGAACTTCCCGCCGTTCTTGCGGGCCCAGACGTAGCTGAAGATGCCGATGTAGGCGGTGCCGACGTGCGGGTAACCGGTGGGGCTGGGGGCGATGCGGGTCTTGACCATACCGCAGGTATTCTACAAGGCCGCCGCATGCTCCGGTGCCCGCCGGTCGGGGCGGCGGGCGGTCCGCCCGTCCGGGTGCGTCGCCCAGGGGGTGCGCCGGGATTCGTCTGTCCAGGGGCGGAAAAATGCCCCGGCCGGCGGGATTTGCCGTGCTATGCTGATTTTTGTTAAACAACCCAGCCCGGTTCGTATTGACCGCTCTCCCGTAGTGCGGGCAGGGGAAAGGAGATTCTACATGTCGAAACGTTGGATCAAGGTATTCGCGGTCGTCGCATTGCTGGCGGCCACGCTCCTGGGGGGCGCCTTCGCGCAGAAACTGGTCATCGAGAGCTGGCGCACCGACGACCTGAAGCTCTGGAAAGACGTGATCATCCCCGCGTTCAACAAACACTATCCGGACATCGAGGTCGTCTTCGCGCCCACCGCGCCGGCCGAATACAACGCCGTGCTCGACAGCAAATTGCAGGCGGGCACCGCGGGCGACCTGATCACCTGCCGGCCCTTCGGCAAGTCGCTCGAGCTCTTCAACAAGGGCCACCTGGCGCCGCTGAACGACCTGCCGGGCATGGAGAACTTTACCGACTTCGCCAAGGTGGCCTGGACCACCGACGACGGCAAGACCACCTACTGCGTGCCCATGGCCTCGGTGATCCACGGCTTCCTCTACAACAAGGACCTCTTCGACAAGTACGGCTTCCAGCCGCCTAAGACCTACGAAGAGTTCATGGACCTGCTGGCCCGGATGAAGAAGAAGGCCCCGGCGCTGGCGCCGCTGGTGATGGGCACCAAGGACCAGTGGGAGGCCGCCACCATGGGCTGGCACAACATCGCGCCCAACTACTACGGGGGCGAGGCCGGCCGCCGCGCCTTCCTGGAGGGCAAGGAAGGCTTTCACACCGACGGCTTCCTCGAGGCTTACAAGGCGCTGGCCCAGTGGGCGCCCTACCTGCCGCGCGGCTACAAGGCCGTTAGCTACTCCGACGCCCAGCAACTCTTCACCCAGGGCCGCGGCTTCATCTACCCCGCGGGTTCTTGGGACATCGGCGTCTTCCGCCAGATGAACCCCAAGCTCAACATGGGCGCCTTCAAGGCCCCGCCGCCCGCGGGCGCGACCAAGAGCTACATCAGCGACCACCAGGACATCGCCCTGGGGCTCAACCCCGCGAGCAAGAACCCGGAGGCGGCCAGGAAGTTCCTCTCGTGGCTGACCACCCGCGAGTTCGCCGAGCTCTACGGCAACGCCCTGCCCGGCTTCTTCCCGCTCCACAACTACGACATCACGATCAGCGACCCCGTCGCCAACGAGTTCCTCTCCTGGCGTCAGACCAGCGAGGGCACCTTCCGCATGACCTACTACAAGCTCTCGGACCAGAAGCCCGACGCCGAGACCGACCTCTGGACCGCCTCGGTCAACATCCTGAACGGCAAGATGCAGCCGGAGGAAGCGGCGGTGTGGATGGAGTGCCGCCTGGCCTCCTGGTACGGGCCGCACAAGCACTTCGCCAGCGAGCTGAACTGCAAGTAGACCCACGCGGCGGGGAGGCTTCGGCCTCCCCGCGCCTTTTCGAAGGTTCGGAGCCCCGAGCATGAGGCGAAAACCGTTTCCCTGGCACATCACCGTCTTTCTCGCCCCGGCGGTCGTCGTCTACACCGTCTTCATGATCTACCCCATGCTGGCGTCGCTGAAGTTTTCGCTCTACCAAACCGCAGAAGGGGGTCGGCAGGTCTTCGTGGGCCTGGGCAACTACGTGCGCCTGCTCACCGACCCCATTTGGAACGAACCCTTTTGGAACGCGTTTTGGAACAACGTCGTCTTCTTCGTCATCCACATGCTGCTGCAAAACCCGATCGGCCTCTTCCTGGCCGTGCTGCTGGCCGCGAACATCCGCGGGGCCTGGATCTACCGCACCATCATCTTCACCCCCACCATCCTCTCGGTGGTGCTGATCGGCTTTGCCTGGAAGCTGATCCTCAGCCCCACCTGGGGCATCTGGTTTCCGCTGCTCGACCGGCTGGGCCTCGGGGACAACGAAGTCGCCATCGCCCTCCTGGGCAACGAGTCCTCGGCGCTGATCACGCTCTCGCTCATCTCGGTCTGGCAGAACATCGGCATTCCCATGATGCTCTTCCTGGCCGCGCTCATCCGCATCCCCCACGAGCTCATCGAGGCCGCCCAGGTGGACGGCGCCGGCAGCTGGCGCATCTTCTGGCGCATCCAGTTCCCCCTGATCGTGCCCACGGTGGGCATCGTCGCCATCCTCACCTTCATCGGCAACTTCAACGCCTTCGACCTGATCTACGCCACCCAGGGGGCGCTCGCGGGCCCCGACTTCTCCACCGACATCATGGGCACCTTCTTCTTCCGAACCTTCTTCGGCTTCCAGTTGCGCCCGGGCGACCCCAACATGGGGGCGACGGTCGCGGGGATGATGCTGCTCATCATCCTGGCCGGCGTGCTCCTCTACCTCTACGGCTGGCAGCGGCGCATGGAGGAGGTGCAGTTCTGATGACCGGCACCCGCTACCGCTGGCTCCGCTTCTTCAAGGTGGGCGGCATCCACGCCACCCTGCTCGCCTACAGCGCGCTCGTGCTCTTCCCGATCCTGCTCGTCTTCATGAACTCGTTCAAGGACCAGATGGCCATCTTCGGCGAGCCGCTCAAGCCCCCCACCCCCGCGACCTTCTCGGTGGACGGCTACAAGACCCTGTTCGAGATCGCCAACTTCCAGCACTACTTCCTCAACAGCCTGATCGTCACCGTGATCTCGCTGCTGCTCATCGTCTTCCTGGGCGCGATGGCGGGTTGGGCCCTGGCCGAGTACACCTTCAAGCTCAACACCTTCATGGCCATCTACCTGGCGCTGGGCATCATGGTGCCGATCCGGCTGGGTACGGTGGGCATCTTGCGGCTCATGGCCGACTGGAACCTGGTCAACACCCTGGCGGCGCTGATCTTCGTCTATACCGCGATGGGGCTGCCGCTCTCGGTCTTCATCCTCAGCCGCTTCTTCGCGCAGCTGCCGCCCGACTTCAAGGACGCCGCCCGCATCGACGGGGCCAGCGAGTACCGCATCTTCACGCTGGTGCTGCCGCTGGTGCGGCCGGCGCTGGGCACGGTGGCGGCGATCAGCATGATCCCGGTCTGGAACGACCTGTGGTTCCCGCTCATCCTGGCGCCGTCGGAAGAGACCAAGACGATCGTGCTGGGGGCGCAGGTCTTCCTGGGTCAGTTCCTCAACGACTGGCAGGCGGTGCTGGCGGCGCTCAGCCTGGCCATGATCCCGGCGGTGCTCCTGTACATGCTCTTTTCCAAGCAGCTCATCCGCGGGCTGACCGCGGGTGCCGTGAAGTAAGGAGGTGCAGCGGTGAAGATTGGCATCGTGGGCGTGGGAACCATGGGGCGGGTGCACGCGGACGCCTACCGGCGCATCGGCGCGGAGCTGGTGGGCGCGTACGACCCGAACCCCGAGAAGTTGGCCGAATTCGTGTCCCGGTTCACCGTGGACCCGTTTCGAAGTTACGATGAGCTCCTCCTGCGCGTGGACCTGGTGGACGTGACCGCGCCGACGTTCGCGCACGAGGAGCTGACCGTACGGGCGCTGGAGGCGGGCAAGGACGTGATCCTGGAAAAACCGCTGGCGCTCGACGCGGCGTCGGGGAGGCGGATCCTGGAGGCGGCGCGCAAGAGCGGCCGTCGGCTCTTCGTCGCCATGGTGGTGCGCTTCTTTCCGCAGTACCGCCGCGCCGCAGAGCTGGCGAAGAGCGGCCAGCTGGGCCGCGTCGGGGTGGTGCGGCTGAAGCGGGTGCTCTTTCCGCCGGGGCCCGGCTGGTACCGGGATCCCGAAAAATCGGGGGGCATGCCGGTGGACCTGATGATTCACGACCTCGACTACGTTCGCTGGCTGCTCGGTGACCCGGTGCGCGTCTTCGCCCGCCGCAGTCCGCCTGTGGAGGGGGAGGTCCTCGAGCACGTCCAGGCCGTGCTGGGCTACGCGGACGGCCGCATGGCCATCGTGGAGGGGGGCTGGGCCTACCCCGCGGGGTACTTCCGCACCGCCCTCGACCTGGCGGGGGATCGCGGCCTGGTGGAGTGGAGTTCGGACCAGTCGCCGCCGCTCGGCACCCTGTTCCCCGCGGACGAGCCGGCGCCTGAGGTGGGGCTGCCGATGGCGGGACTCGAGGAGGATCCCTACGAACTCGAGCTGCGGCACGCGCTCGAAGCCCTCGGGCGCGGCAAACCCTTCGACGTGACTCCGGAGGACGCGCTGGCGGCGCTCGAGCTGGCGCTCGCGGTGCGCGCGAGCGCGGACAGCGGGCGCGTGGTGGAGGTGGCCTGATGCGGATCGGTATCCTGAGTTTTGCGCACCTGCACGCCGAGGGGTACGTGCAAAACCTGCGGCGCATCTCGGGGGTGGAGGTGATCGGTTTCTCCGATACCGACCCCGAGCGCGGCCGCCGCTTCAGCCAGGCCTACGGTCTGCGCTGGTTCTGGACCCACGAGGACCTGCTCGCCGAGCACCCCGACGCGGTGATCGTGACCTCGGAGAACGCGCGCCACCGCGAGCTCGTAGAGCTCGCGGTCCGGTCGGGGGCGCACGTGCTCTGCGAGAAGCCCATCGCCACCCGCACCGAAGACGCCTTGGCGATGAAGGCGGCGGTGGAGGCGGCCGGGGTGACCTTCATGACCGCTTTCCCCATGCGCTTCTCGCCGGCCGTCCAGGCCGCGCGGGCGATGGTGGGGGAGGGGGCGCTCGGCCGGATCCTGGCCGTCGTGGGCGTCAACCATAGCGAAAACCCCAAGCGTCACCGCGCCTGGTTCGCCGAGAAGGCGCTGGCCGGGGGCGGGGCGACGATCGACCACACCGTCCACCTGGCCGACCTCTACCGCTGGATCTTCGGCGTCGAGGTGGCCGAGGTGGTGGCCGAGGTCTCCAACCCCTTCGACCCCGAGGTGGACGTGGACACCGCCGGGCTGCTGTTGCTCAAGCTGGAAAACGGCGTGCCGGCGAGCATCGACGCAAGCTGGAGCCGCCCGGCGAGTTACCCGCGTTGGGGCCACCTCAAGATGGAGATCGTCGGTGAGAAGGGCACGGTCGTGCTCGACGCCTTCGCGGGCCACCTGCACGTCTGGCGCCGGGGTCAGGAGCGGGCCTACGAATGGCTGGGCTACCACCCCGACCCCAACCAGGGCATGCTCGAGGCCTTCGTGAGCAGCGTCCGCAACGGAACGCGGCCTCCGGTGACCTGGCGCGACGGTTACGAGGCCCTGCGGGTGGTCCTGGCGGCCTACCGTTCCGCGGAGCGGCACGCCCCGGTCGCGCCCGCCGATCTTTAGTCGGCTTAGGACATTATTCTTGCTTGCGCCCTACTAAAATTAGGGTGGAGGTCGAGATGAAATGGGTCAAGTGGTTCTCCGAAGTGGGCATCCACGACGTGCCCCTCGTTGGGGGCAAGAACGCCTCGCTGGGTGAGATGCTGCGCACCCTGGGGGAGGTGGGGGTCCGCGTCCCCGACGGGTTCGCCATCACCGCGGAGGCGTACCGGTACTACCTGCGCGAAGCCGGGCTCGAGGACAAGATTCGGGCGCTGCTCGACGGGTGGGACCGCTCCGACCCCGCCGACCTGATCCGGCGCGCCCGGCGCATTCGCAACATGATCGTGCGCGCCGAGTGTCCCGAAGACCTGCGCCAGGAGATCGCCGAGGCCTACGCGGAGCTCTCGCGCAAATACGGCACGGACGAGGTGGACGTCGCGGTGCGCTCGAGCGCGACCGCCGAGGACCTGCCCACGGCCAGCTTCGCCGGCCAGCAGGACACCTACCTGATGGTGCACGGTGAGGCCGAGCTGCTGCTCTCGGTGCGCCGCGCCTTCGCCAGCCTTTTCACCGCCCGCGCCATCAGCTACCGCGAGGACATGGGCTTCGACCACTTCAAGGTGGCCCTCTCGGTGGGGGTGCAGAAGATGGTGCGCTCCGACCTGGCCTCGAGCGGCGTGATCTTCACCCTCGACACCGAGACCGGCTTCCGCGACGTCGTATTGGTCACCTCGATCTGGGGCCTGGGCGAGAACATCGTCCAGGGGCGCGTGGTCCCCGACGAGTTCTACGTCCACAAGCCGACGCTGCGCAAGGGCTTCGACGCGCTCGTTTGGAAGAAGCTGGGGGGCAAGGAGTTCAAGCTCGTCTACGACGAGCAGAAGCAGCGCCTCAGCAACCAGCCAACGCCCAGGGACGAACGGGAGCGCTTCTCGCTCGAGCCGGACGAGGTGCTGCAGCTCGCCCGCTGGGCCGTGGCCATCGAGGACCATTACTCCAAGGTCCACGGGGCGCCCACGCCGATGGACATCGAATGGGCCAAGGACGGCCTCTCCGGTGAGCTCTTCATCGTGCAGGCGCGGCCGGAGACGGTGCACAGCCAGCGCAAGGGCCTCAAGTTCACCGTCTACGAGCTGAAGGAAAAGGGCAAGGTGCTCGTCCGCGGTCTGGCCGTGGGCGAGAAGATCGCCAGCGGCAAGGTGCGCGTCATCACCGACCCCAACAAGATGGACGAGTTCCAGCCGGGCGAGGTGCTGGTCACCACGATCACCGACCCCGACTGGGAACCCATCATGAAGGAGGCCGCGGCGATCGTCACCGACCGCGGCGGCCGCACCTCGCACGCCGCCATCGTCGCCCGGGAGCTGGGGATTCCCGCGGTCGTCGGCTCCGAGAACGCCACCCGGATCCTCAGGACCGGGCAGGAGGTCACCGTCTCCTGCGCCGAGGGCGAGGACGGCCGGGTCTACGAGGGCCGGCTCGCCTTCGAGGTGCACGAGGTCGACCCCGAGACCCTGCCCAAGCCCGAGCGGACGCGGATCCTGCTCAACGTTGGCAACCCCGAGCTGGCCTTCAAGCTGGCCCAGTATCCGGTGGACGGAGTGGGGCTCGCGCGCATGGAGTTCATCTTCGCTTCCTGGATCCGGGTGCACCCGCTGGCGCTGACCCGTTACGACCAGCTCCCCATCCGCGTCAAGCGGCAGGTGGACGAGCTGACGCGGGGTTACCCAAGCAAGGAGGAGTACTTCATCGACAAGCTGGCCCAGGGGATCGCCGTCATCGCCGCGGCCTTCTACCCGCGTGAGGTGATCCTGCGCTTCTCCGACTTCAAGACCAACGAGTACGCGCACCTCCTCGGCGGCGAGCTCTTCGAGCCCCGCGAGGAAAACCCGATGCTCGGCTGGCGCGGCGCAAGCCGCTACTACCACCCCGACTACAAGGAGGGATTCCTCCTCGAGCTGGCGGCGGTCAAGCGGGTGCGGGAGGTGATGGGCCTCGAGAACCTCAAGGTGATGGTGCCCTTCTGCCGCACCCCCGAGGAGGGCCGGCAGGTGCTCGAGGTGATGAAGGAAGGCGGGCTCGAGCCGGGCAAGGGCGGGCTCGAGGTCTACGTGATGGCCGAGATCCCCTCGAACATCTGGCTCGCCGACACCTATGCCGACGTCTTCGACGGCTTCTCGATCGGCTCCAACGACCTGACCCAGCTCACCCTCGGGGTGGACCGCGACTCCGACCGCATCGCCGCCCTCTTCGACGAGCGAAACGAGGCAGTCAAGCGCTCGGTCGCCCACCTGATCGAGCGGGCTCACGCCCACGCCCCGCGCCGCAAGGTGGGCATCTGCGGCCAGGCGCCCAGCGACTACCCCGAGTTCGCCGCTTTCCTGGTGGAGAAGGGGATCGACAGCATCAGCCTCAACCCCGACGCCGTCCTGCGCACGATGCAGCGCGTCGTCGAGATGGAACAGAAGCTTAAGGCGCGCGGCTAGCCGCGCGCCTTAAGCGAACGGACGCGGCTCGTTCGGCTAGCGCAGGGTAAATAGCGTCCAGGCGGCCAGCACCCAGACGTAGGGCGCGAACCAGCGGAACTGTCCGCGCCGCAGGATGCCGAAGAGCCAGAGCATGGCCAGGTAGCCGCTTACGAAGGCCGCGGCGATCATCGCCAGTACCGGTCCCGCGTGCACGCCGTCGGGCAGCCCGTCCTTCAGGCCCAGCAGCATCACCCCAAAGCTCGCCACGCTGTACATCAAGAAGCTCAGCTTGGCGGCCAGGACCGGCGAGAGGCCCAGGTGCAGGAAGGCCGCGATCGTGCTGCCGCTGCGGGAGACGCCGGGCAGGATGGCCAGGCTCTGGGCCAGCCCGCCCAGAAAGGCGTCCTTGTAGGTCACGCGCCCCACGACGTCCTTCGCTCCGCCGCGGGGCGTCGTCCAGAGGATCCACCCGGTCAGGAAGAGCCCGAAGCTGACGAAGACGGGGTTGTTGATGCTTTCGAAGACGCCCTTGAGTGCCAGGCCCACGATCAGCGCCGGCAGGCTGGCCACTAGAATGAGCAGCGCCAGCTTCCACCCCTCGCGCCGCCGGGCTTCCCGCCGCACCAGCCCCGCGAAAAAGCCGGTGAGCGCTTGGGCGATCTCACGGCGCATCAGCAGGAGCGCCGCCAGGAAGGTGCCGGTGTTCGAGGCGATGTCCACCCACAGGGGCAGGGCCTGGCCGCCGAAGAGGTAGTAGTCCGCGAGCACCAGATGGCCGGAGCTCGAGACCGGAAGAAACTCCGTGAGCCCCTGCACGACGCCCAGGACGATGGCGCGAAAAAGATCCATACCCACGCAGTCTATCAGGAGCGCAGGTCCCGGCGCCCTGGCCCACAAGCGAAGGCCGCCCGGTGGGGCGGCCTTTCGTGTGCGTAAGCGGTCTAGCGCTTGGAGTACTGCGGGGCCTTGCGGGCCTTGTGCTTGCCGTACTTCTTCCGCTCGACCTCGCGGGCGTCGCGGGTGAGGAAGCCGGCCTTCTTGAGGCTTACGCGCAGCTCGTCGTCGTACTGTACGAGGGCGCGGGCGATGCCCATCTTGATGGCGTCGACCTGGGCCGACTTGCCGCTGCCCTTGACGGTGATGAGCAGGTCGAACTGCCCCTCCTTGTTCACGTGGCGCAGCGGGTCGAGGGCGGAAGCGGCCTTGATCAGCCCGCTGAAGTAGTCCTCGAAGGGCTGGCCGTTGACGGTGATCTGCCCCTTGCCCGGGCGCAGGAAGACGCGGGCCACGGCGGTCTTGCGACGACCGGTGCCGTAGAACTGTTCGATCGCCATTACTTAACCTCCAACTCGATGGGCTCGGGCTTCTGCGCCGCGTGGGGATGCTGCGCGCCGGCGTAGATCTTGAGCCTCTTGAGCATGCGGCGGCCCAGCGGGCCCTTGGGCAGCATGCCCTTGACGGCGTGCTGAAGCACGCGTTCGGGGTGGCGTTTCAGCATCTCCGCCACCGGGATGCGCTTGAGGCCGCTGGGGTAGCCCGAGTAGCGGGTGTAGGTCTTCTGCTGCAGCTTGTTGCCGGTGAGGTGCACCTTCTCGGCGTTGATCACGACCACGAAGTCGCCGCTGAGCATGTTGGGCGTGTACTCCGGCCGGTGCTTGCCGCGCAGAATCTTGGCGATCTCGCTGGCCAGTCGCCCCAGCGTTTTCCCCTGGGCATCGACCAGAACCCACTTGGGTTCGATTTCTTTGGGTACGTACGTCTTGTGCACGCCTCTCCTCCAGATTGGCTCTTGCGGAATTCGCTGCACAGGGGGGATCGGGGCGGGGCCCCCTTGCAGGATGCCAGCGAGCAGTATAGCACAGGCGCGGGGGGCGTACAATGGTGCTCATGGAGAAGCGCTGGTCGGAAGAACAGATTCGCCACGCCCTCGAGGGGTTGGAAGGGTGGCGGTACGACGACGGGCGGATCGAGCGCGTCTTCGAGTTCGCCACCTACGCCGACGGGGTGGCCTTCGCCACCCGCATCTTCCTGCTTTCCGAGAAGCAGAACCACCACCCCGACGCGGTCTGCGTGCTCTGGAAAAAGGTAGGGGTGGCCTACACCACCCACGACGTCGGAGGGGTCACGGAGCGCGACCTCAAGGCCGCGACGATGATCAACCTGCTCTACCAGCGCTTTACTGACTGAGCCCCCGGAAGCGGCTTCCTGAGCCGGCGGTTGACGCGCTGCCGGCCCCCACGTATACTTATGCACGAGATGAAGCGCCGCGCTCGACGACTGCACTAGTGTAAACGGGGACAAGCGCCTTTGGGTGGGGCTTGGCCCCACCTTTCTTCTGCGGGCGCGGCGTGAATCGAGGTGACGTGAATGAAAGTTGTTTTGGCCTACTCCGGCGGTTTGGACACCAGCATCATCCTGAAGTGGCTCATCGAGGAATACGGGGCCGAGGTCATCGCTTTCACGGCCGACATCGGCCAGGGCGACGAGGTGGAGGAAGCCCGCGAAAAGGCCCTGGCCACCGGTGCGAGCAAGGCCATCGCCCTCGACCTGCGCGAGGAGTTCGTGCGTGACTTCGTATTTCCCATGTTCCGCGCCGCCCCGCTCTACGAGGGCTACTACCTGCTCGGCACCTCGATCGCCCGACCCCTGATCGCCAAGTACCTGGTGCAGATCGCCGAACAGGAGGGGGCCGAGGCCATCAGCCACGGCGCCACCGGGAAGGGCAACGACCAGGTGCGCTTCGAGGTGTCCGCCTACGCCCTCAAGCCCGACATCAAGGTCATCGCCCCCTGGCGCGAGTGGGCGTTCACCGGCCGCACCGAGATGATCGACTTCGCCGAGAAGCACGGCATCCCCGTGGTCCAGACCCACGCCAAGCCCTACTCGATGGACGCCAACATGCTGCACGTTTCCTACGAGGGCGGCATCCTCGAAGACCCCTGGGCCGAGCCGCCGGCTGACATGTTCCTCTTCACCCGGAACCCGGAGGAGGCGCCCGACGAGCCCGAATACGTCGAGATCGAGTTCGAGAACGGCGACGCGGTGGCGGTGAACGGCGAGCGGCTCTCGCCGGCGGCGCTGCTGACCCGGCTCAACGAGATCGCCGGCCGCCACGGCGTGGGCCGGGTGGACCTGGTGGAGAACCGCTTCGTGGGCATGAAATCGCGCGGCGTCTACGAGACCCCGGGCGGCACCCTGCTCTACCACGGCCGCCGGGCGGTGGAGAGCCTGACGCTCGACCGCGAGGCGCTGCACCTGTGCGACCAGCTTTCGCCGAAGTACGCCGAGATCGTCTACAACGGCTTCTGGTTCTCGCCCGAGCGCGAGGCGCTCCAGGCCCTCTTCGACGAGGTGGCCCGGTCGGTCACCGGAACCGCCCGCCTCAAGCTCTACAAGGGCGGCGTGACCGTCGCCGGCCGCAAGTCGCCGGTCAGCCTCTACGACCAGAAGCTGGTCAGCTTCGACGAAGAAGGCGGCTACGACCAGCACGACGCCGAGGGCTTCATCAAACTCAACGCCCTGCGGCTCAAAGCCCGGGCGCGGGCGCAGAAAGGCTAGCGATGGCGGGGGAGGGTTCGAAAAAGCTCTGGGGCGGTCGCTTCGCCGGCGAGACCGACAAGCTGGCCGAGGCGTTCAACAACTCGCTCGACTTCGACCGGCGGCTCTGGCGCGAGGATCTGGACGGCAGCCGCGCCCACGCCCGCATGCTGGCCAGGCAGGGCATCCTGACCGAGGAGGAGGCCCGGGCGATTCTAGCGGGCCTCGACCGGATCGAAAAAGAAATCGAGGCCGGCGCCTTCCCCTGGCGCGACGAGTACGAAGACGTGCACATGAACGTCGAGGCGCGGCTAACTGAGCTGGTGGGCGAGGTCGGCGGCAAGCTGCACACCGCCCGCAGCCGCAACGACCAGGTGGCCACCGACCTGCGGCTCTGGCTCAGGCGGTCGCTGGCGGGGATCGTGGAGGCGCAGCAGGAGCTGGCGCGGGTGCTGGTGGCCGAGGCGGAGCGCCACCTGGAGCCGCCCGTCGTCCTGCCCGGTTACACCCACCTGCAGCGGGCGCAGCCGGTGCTGCTCTCGCACTGGTTCATGGCCTACTACGAGATGCTTTCGCGCGACACCACCCGGGTGCTCGACGCCCTCTTCCGCATGGACGAATCGCCCCTGGGGGCGGCGGCGCTGGCGGGGACGAGCTTCCCCATCGACCGCCACTACACCGCCGAGCAACTGGGCTTCCTGGAGCCGATGCGCAACAGCCTGGACGCCGTCGCCAGCCGCGACTTCGTACTGGAGGCGCTTTCCGCGATTGCCATCGGCCAGCTGACGCTCTCGCGCCTGGCCGAGGAGCTGGTGCTCTACTCGAGCTTCGAGTTCGGCTTCGTCACCCTGCCCGACGCTTTCGCTACCGGCAGCTCGATCATGCCGCAAAAGAAGAACCCCGACATCCCCGAGCTGATCCGCGCCAAGGCGGGGCGGGCGATCGGCGACCTGGTGACGCTGCTTACGGTGGTCAAGGGCCTGCCGCTGGCCTACAACAAAGATCTGCAGGAGGACAAGGAGCCGGTCTTCGATGCGGTGGATACTTATACATCGTCCCTCAAGCTTATGGCGGCGCTGCTTCCGGGGCTCACGTGGCACCCGGAGGTTACGAAGCGGGCGGCGACGGGCGGCTTCGCCCTGGCCACCGACCTGGCCGACTACCTGAGCCGGAAGGGCCTGCCCTTCCGCCGGGCGCACGCGGTGGTGGGTCGGATCGTCCGCAAGCTGCAGGAAGAGGGCCGCGACCTCGACGACCTTGACCTCGACGAGCTGCGTTCCTTCAGCGAACTGTTCGACGAGGACGCGCTGGCGTTGCTCTCGGTCGAGGGGTCGGTGAGCAGCCGAAACGTCTACGGCGGCACCGCGCCCGAGCAGGTGCGGGCGCGGATCGCCGAAGCCAAGAAGGAGTTGGAGGAGGACGGGTCATGATGAAGCTGGAGCTCAAGTCCGCCGAGTTGCCCGAGGTGGACCCGACGCTCGAAACCAACCTGCGTAAGGCGCGGCTCAGCGACGTGGACCAGATCTTCGAACTCATCAAGTACTGGGCCGAACAGGGGTTCATGCTGGTGCGCAGCCGCAGCCAGCTCTACGAGAACATCCGCGACTTCTACGTGGTCGAGGACGTCGAGGGCCACATCGTCGGCACCGTGGCCCTGCACGTGCTCTGGGCCGACCTGGCCGAGATCCGAAGCCTGGCGGTGCACCCCGCCCGCCAGGGTCAGGGGCTGGGGCGCTGGCTGGTGCTCGCCAGCGAGCGCGAGGCGCGCGACCTGCACGTGCCCAAGGTCTTTACCTTTACCTTGCAGGACGGGTTCTTTCGCAAGCTCGGCTACCAGGACATCCCCCGCGAGGACCTGCCCCCCAAGGTCTGGGTCGAATGCGCCGACTGCCCCTTCCAGGACAACTGCCACGAAATCCCCCTGATCAAGCACTTGTCCGGAGTGAACGGAAAAGGTAGCGTGTAGCCAATGCACGAACGCGCCATCCTGGTTCTCGAAGACGGCACCTTCTACGAGGGGTACGCCTTCGGCCACACCGGCAAGATGCCCGGCGAGGTGGTTTTCAACACCTCGATGACGGGCTACCAGGAGATCCTCACCGATCCCAGCTACCACGGCCAGATCGTGGTCATGACCTACCCCCAGATCGGCAACTACGGGGTCAATGTGTACGACATGCAATCGAACCGGCCCTGGGTGCGCGGTTTCGTGGCGCGCGAGTTCAGCCGCATCGCTTCCAACCACCGGGCCCACCAGACCCTCGACGAGTTCATGAAGGACTACGGCGTGGTGGGGATTCACGGCGTCGACACCCGGGCGCTGGTGCGCAAGATCCGCGAGGGCGGGGTGATCAAGGGCGTCATCGCCCACGGCAGCCAGTTCTCGGGTCCCGATCACCGCTTCACGCCCGAGGAGATCGAGCGGCTGGCCTTCGAGGCGGGGGCCTGGATCGACATCGACGGCCGCGACATGACCCCCGAGGTGACCACGCCCATCCCCTACGCCTACCCGACGCTCAAGAGCGGCAAACGCATCGTGGTCATGGACTTCGGCATCAAGCACGCCATCGTCGAGCAACTGGCGGCGCACGGGGCCGAGGTGATCGTGGTTCCGGGGAAGAGCTCGCCGGCCCAGATCATGGCCCTGCAGCCCCACGGTCTGCTCGTTTCCAACGGCCCGGGGGACCCGGAGATGCCCACCTACGCGCACGAATCCTTGTGGAAACTGATGGGCCTGTTGCCCACCTTCGGGATCTGCCTGGGGCATCAGCTCCTGGCCCTGGCCGCCGGCGGGAGGACCTTCAAGATGAAGTTCGGCCACCGCGGAGCCAACCACCCGGTCAAGAACCTGCTCGACGGCAGCATCGAAATCACCAGCCAGAACCACGGGTACGCCGTGGACCTGGACAGCCTGCGGGAGTTCAAGCCCACCCACGTCAACCTCAACGACGGCACGCTCGAGGGCATGGCCCACGAGCGCTACCCCGTCTTCTCGGTGCAGTACCACCCCGAGGCCAGCCCCGGCCCCCACGACTCGCGCTACCTCTTCAAACGCTTCCTCGACGAGGTGGACGCCTTCCACGGCGAAGTGGGGATGCCGGTGGAGAAGCAGCGGACGGATTCGTTTGGGGTCTAAGGGGCGGGCGGCCGGTGAGCGGTAGGCGGTACGCAGTACGCCGCAGGGGCGGCTCCGTGTGCCCGCCCGATCAGTTCGTGGTGCAGAGTACGTAGTACGTAGTAACAGCATGGTTTATGGCCTGTAGCCCGTGGCTTGTGGTTTGTGGTGGGGCAGTCAACGGCAACGGAATCTTGGTACCCGTCATGCCCCCCACCTCCTATCCCCGCATTGGTGGCCGTGCTACGGGTAAGGGATACTGGTGGGGGAGGGCTCCATGGAAATCATCGATGCGAGCGAAGCCACAGGCGCGCCGGCGCGCAAGGTGTACGACCACCCGCAGGGTCAGGCGCTCATGGTGGTGCTGAAGCCGGGGGAGACGCTGCGGAGGCACACCGCGCCGGTGGACATCTTCATCTACGTGTTGGAGGGCGAGGGCGTGGTGCACGTCGGCGAAGCGTCGGCCCGGGTCCGCCCCGATCTGCTGGTCCCTTGCGCCGCCGGCGTGCCGCACGCGCTCGAGAACACCGGCGAGGCGGTGCTGCGCGCCCTCGTGGTGAAGCTGGGCGCCGGCTAGCCAGGGCGCGGGGCCCGGCCCCGCGCCCGGAAGGCACCTTCGTCAGAACAGCCCGACGATCCGGCCGTCCTCGGTCACGTCCACCCGCTCGGCCGCGGGCACCTTGGGCAGGCCCGGCATCGTCATCACGTCGCCCATGTAGACCACCACGAACCCCGCTCCGCAGCGGGCCTTGAGATCGGTCACGGTCACGGTGAAGTCGCCGGGGCGGCCGCGCAGCTTGGGGTCGTCCGAGAGGCTGGCGGGCGTCTTGGCCATGACCACGGGCAGCCGGTCGCAGCCGTCCCGCTCGATGCGGCGCAGCGCGTTGCGGGCCTTCTTGGTGTAGGTCACGCCCGCGGCGCCGTAGACCTCGGTGGCGATGCGGCGGATCTTCTCCTTGAGCTCTTCGTTCGGGTCGTAGAGCGGCTGCAGCTGGCCCGGCGTCTCGAGCGCCGCCAGCACCTCCTCGGCCAGCGCCCGGCCGCCCTCGCCGCCCTTGGCCCAGACCTCGGCCACGGCGAAGCGCAGGCGGTATTCGCGGGCGAAGGCGCGCACCAGCTCGATTTCTTCTTCGGTGTCGCTCGCGAAGTGGTTGAGCGCGATCACGGGGTCGAAGCCATGCTGGCGGATGTTGCCCGCGTGCTGGGCCAGGTTGGCGAGGCCCTGCTTGACGGCCTCGGGGTTGGGGACGTTGTAGTCGTCGGCGCCGCCGTGGTAGCGCAGCGCGCGAACGGTGGCGACGAGGACCACCGCCTCGGGCGCGAAGCCGGCGGCGCGGCTGACCACGTTGAAGAACTTCTCGGCGCCTAGGTCGGAGCCGAATCCGGCCTCGGTGACCACGTAGTCGGCGTAGCCAAGCGCCATCTCGGTGGCGCGCACCGAGTTGGTGCCGTGGGCGATGTTGGCGAAGGGGCCCATGTGCACGAAGGCGGGCTGGCCCTCGAGCGTCTGCACCAGGTTGGGCTTGAGCGCCTGGACCAGCAGCGCGGTCATGGCGCCGTTGGCCTTCAGCTGGTAGGCGTAGACGGGCTTGCGGTCGAAGGTGTAGCCGATGCGGATCCGGCCCAGGCGCTCCTTGAGCTCGGGCACGGTGCGGGCCAGGGCCATGACGGCCATTACCTCGGAGGCCACGGTGATCTCGAAGCCCGACTCGGCGGGCACCCCGTTTATGGGCCCGCCCAGCCCGGTGACCACGTGGCGCAGGGCGCGGTCGTTCATGTCGAGGACGCGCTTGTACTCGACGCGGCGCGGCTCGATCCCCAGGGCGTTGCCCTGGTGGATGTGGTTGTCGACCATCGCCGCCAGCAGGTTGACCGCGCTGGTGACGGCGTGGAAGTCGCCGGTGAAGTGGAGGTTAATCTCCTCCATGGGGAGCACCTGGCTGTAGCCGCCGCCGGTGGCCCCGCCCTTGACGCCGAAGACCGGACCCAGGCTGGGTTCGCGCAGGGCCACCGCGGCCCTTTTGCCAAGTTTGCCGAGGCCCTGGGTAAGGCCGATGGAGACGGTGGTCTTGCCCTCGCCCGCGGGCGTGGGCGTGAGGGCGGTGACGAGGATGAGCCGCCCTCGCTTGGGGGGCGGCTCGCCTTCGACCTTGGCCATGTAGGGGCCGTAGTGGAAGAGCTTGTCCTCGGGAATGCCGATGGCGCCGGCGATCTCGCGGATCGGACGCAAAGTCGCCTTCTGGGCGATTTCGAGGTCGGTCATGACTCCAGCTTAATCCCTGGGTATGCAGGCAACCGTCCCCCTATGCAACCCCGCGCCTTGACGGAGGTCCGGGCGGCGGCCAGAATGGTACGGATGCGGATCGCGGTGCGCACTTTGGGGTGCAAGGTCAACCAGGTGGAGTCGGATGCGCTGGTGGGGATGCTGGCGGCGCTCGAGCCCGAGGTGGTCGCGCTCGAAGAGGGCGCCGACCTCGTGGTGATCAACACCTGCAGCGTGACCACGACCGCCGAGTCCACCGCCCGCAAGGAGATCCGCCGCGCCCGCCGCGCCAACCCGGACGCCTTCGTGGTCGTGACCGGCTGCTACGCCGAGCTCGCCCCCGAGCAGATCGCCGAGCTGGGGGCCGACGCGGTGGTGCCCAACCGCAGCAAGGCCGAGCTGCCTCGCGTCATCCTCGAGCACTTCGGCCTGCCCGCCGACCCCGTCACCGCCCCGCCCAACGAGTTCTGGGGCGCGGGCGAGCGGGGGCTCTACTCGGACCGGGTGCGGGCCTTCGTCAAGATCCAGGACGGCTGCAACGCCGGCTGCGCCTACTGCATCATCCCCCGCACCCGCGGCCGCGAGCGCCACCGCGACTGGCGCAGCGTGCTGGAGGAGGCCGAGGCCCTGGCGGCGGCGGGTTACCGCGAGCTGGTGCTCACCGGGGTGCGGCTGGGCTCGTACGCCGGGCACCCGCGCGGGGTGGCGGGGCTGCTGGAGGAGCTCGCGGCCGTCGGCGTGCCCCTCAGGCTCAGCTCGATCGAGCCCGAGGACACCGGTCCGGAGCTGCTCGAGGTGATCGGCCGGTACGCCCCCTTCGTCCGCCCCCACCTGCACCTGAGCCTGCAGACGGGCGCCGACCGGCTGCTCGCGCTCATGGGCCGGCGCTACGACACCGCCTACTACCGTGAGCTGGTCGCCGCCGCCCGCGCGCGCATCCCCGGCTTCGCCCTCACCACCGACGTGATCGCCGGCCTGCCCACCGAGACCGAGGACGAGCACCGCGCCACGCTGGCCTTCCTGCGCGAGGTCCACCCCAGCCGGGTGCACGTCTTCACCTACACTCCGCGGCCGGGCACCCGCGCCGCGCGCCTGCCCCAGGTGCCCCACGCCGAGCGCAAGCGCCGCACCCACGAGCTCATCGCCCTGGCCGGGGAGCTGGCCGAGGCGCGCATGCGCCCGCTCCTGGGCCGCCGCACCGCCGTGTTGGTGGAGCGGGTGCGTTCGGGTGTGGCCTACGGTCACACCCCCGATTACTACGAGGTCGAGCTCCGTGGCGAAGGGCTCGCTGCGGGCGAGGAGGTCCAGGCCGTGATCGAGCGGGTGGAGGGCTACACGCTGGCCGCGCGCCGGGCCGAACCGGTAGACTCGAGGGCATGAGCGACTGCGTCTTCTGCCGCATCATCGCGGGGGAACTGCCGGCCGACATCGTCTACCAAGACGAACACTTCGTGGCCTTCCGCGACATCCGGCCCAAGGCCAGGGTGCACGTGCTGGTGGTGCCGCGCGAGCACGTGCCCAAGCTCTCCGACTACCCCGACAGCGAGGAGGGCGAGCGCAAGCTGGGCGCGCTCTTCCGCACCGTCAACCGCGTGGCCACCCGGGCCCTGGGGCTCGAGCACTACAAGATCCAGGCCCACGTGGGCGAGCGCGGCGGACAGGAGATCTTCCACGTGCACGTGCACGTGATGAGCAACGCGGTTTGAGGGCGGGTCAGGCTTCGGGCGTGGGGCCGTGGGGCTCGAAGTTGGCCTCGTCGATCTTCCCCTCCGCCAGCACCTTCTCGTCCACGAGGATCTCGGCGCCGGTGCGCACGGCCAGCGCCATGGCGTCGGAGGGGCGGGCGTCGATCTCGTATTCGATGCCGCGGTGGTCGATGACCAGCCGGGCGAAGTAGGTGCCGTCCTTCAGCTCGGTGATCTCGACGCGCTCGAGTTTGCCGCCGAGCATCTCGAGCACCGAGAGCAGCAGGTCCGGCGTCAGCGGTCTGGGGGGCTTTTCGCCGGCCAGGGCGACCGCGATGTTCTGGGCCTCGAGCGGGCCGATCCAAATCGGCAGCAGTTCGCCCGTCTCGGCGCGCAGCAGAGCGACCACGTTTCCGCTCTGGGCTTCGACCCCCAGGTTTTCTAGTTTTGCCTTAACCATGGCCTTATTATAGCGCTCGGGGTGTACACTAAAGCCATGAAGAGCTATCCCATCGAGATCGGCGGGGTGAAGCGCGAACTGCCCGTGGTGCAGGTGGGCGACGGCGTGGCGGTCGCCCTGCTCAACCTGCTCGGGGACACCGAACTGACCGAAGCGGTGGCCGAAGAGATGGCGAAACGGCTGCCGGAACAGGTCGAGGTGCTCGTCACCCCCGAGGTCAAAGCGGTCCCCCTGGCCCACGCGCTTTCCCGCCGAACGGGTCTGCCGTACATCGTCGCGCGCAAGACCGCCAAAC
Source organism: Oceanithermus profundus DSM 14977 (assembly GCF_000183745.1). NCBI lineage: Bacteria > Thermotogati > Deinococcota > Deinococci > Thermales > Thermaceae > Oceanithermus > Oceanithermus profundus. Next base: position 786,397 of record NC_014761.1, read on the forward strand.
CCTACATGATCCAGCCGGTCACCCGCGAGGTGCTCTCGATCACCACCGGCAAGCCGCAGCTGCTGGTGCTCGACGGCGCGGACATCGCCAAGATCAAGGGCAAGAAGGTGGCCATCGTGGACGACGTGGTCTCGACCGGCAGCACCCTCAAGGGGTTGCGCGAGCTGATCGAGAGCGTCGGCGGCGAGGTGGCCGCGGTGATGGCCGTCTTCACCGAGGGCACCCCCCGCGACGACGTGATCGCCTTAGGCCATCTGCCTCTGTTCAGCCCCGAGGAGGCCTGAGGAGCATGGTGACCATGGACACCTACCCCATCCAGATCGGCGGCGTGACCCGGCACGTCCCCCTGCACGAACCCTTCCCGGGCGTGCGCATCCCGCTCGTCGACTTCCTGGGTGACATCGAGTTCGTCCGTGCGGTGATGGGGGAGCTCGAGCCCAAGATGCCCGGCGACGCCGACCTGATCGTGACCGTCGAAACCTCCTCGATTCCGCTGGCGCACGAACTGGCCGCGGCGCGCGATCTGAACTACATCGTGGTGCGCAAGCGCCGCCGCCCCTACATGGTCGACCCCATCATCCAGGAGGTCGAGTCGCTCACCCTGGGGGCCGGCGAGGTCCTTTGGCTCGACCGCCGCTACACCGAGCACATCCTCAACAAGAACATCGTCCTGGTCATGGACGTCGTGGCTTCGGGTGGGACGATGCGCGCGCTCGAGCGCGTGGTGCACCGGGCCGGGGGCAAGGTGGCCGCGCGCATGGCCGGCTTCCACCAGGGCAACGGGGCCGAGGGCATCCTCACGGCCGGCGAACTGCCCCTGCTCTAGCCATCCACCAGGCGCCCGTCTTCGAGGCGCCAGGCCGGCAGCCCCTCCACCAGGGCCTCGTCGTGGGTCGCCAGCAGCACGGCGGCCCCGTTTTCTTCGGCCAGCTCGAGCAACAGGTCCTTGACCTTGCGGGCGTTGGCGCGGTCGAGGGCGCCGGTGGGTTCGTCGGCGAGGACGACCCGCGGCCGTGGGTAGAGGGCCCGGGCCACGGCCACCCGTTGCCGCTCACCGCCCGAGAGGGTGTCGGGCCGCTGGTGGGCGTGCCCCGCCAGGCCGACCCGTTCGATCAGGCGCCGCGCCCGTTCGGGGTCGGGCCGGCCGGCGATCATGCCGGGCACCAGCACGTTCTCCAGGGCGGTGAGCTCGTCCAGCAGGTAGTGGTGCTGGAAGACCAGGCCCACCCGGTCCCGCCGCAGCCGTGCCAGCTCCTCCTCGCTGCGCCGGCTGACCTCGACCTCGCCCCACCACAACCGCCCCGACGGCAGGGGCAGGATGCCCGCGAGCAGGTGCACCAGCGTCGTCTTGCCGGAGCCGCTGGGCCCCAGAACCGCCCGCACCGCGCCCGGCTCCAGTTCCAGGTCGAGGCCCTCGAAAAGCTCGAGCTCGGCGTAGCGAAAGGTCAGCCCCTCGGCTTTGAGCGCCCACACGTCCACCATCCTACCCACAAACCGGGGTAGGCCCGGAGGGCCGGTTTCGTATAGATTATGGGGTAATGAAGCTCGACGTGTCCGACATCATCAGCCGCTCCCCGTTGTTCGAGGGCGTTCCTCCCGAAGGCTACGAGATCGCCGAGCAGGCCTTCCGCACGATCGCGCTGCGCCCCCGGCAGACCGTCTTCGAGGCCGGGGACCCCGGGCACGCGCTCTACCTGATCCGCTCCGGCAAGGTTAAGATCTCGCACCGCAACCTGGACGGCCGCGAGAAGGTGCTCGCCTACCTGAACCCCGGCGAGATCTTCGGCGAGATGAGCCTGGTGGACGACGAGCCCCGTTCGGCCACGGCCACGGCCGTCGAGGACACGGTCATCCACGCCCTCTACCTGGAGGAGTACTGGGGGCTGGTGCGGCGCTTCCCGCAGGTGGCCCACAACCTGGCGCGCATCATCGCCCGCCGCCTGCGCGAGATGAACCACGAGGTCGAGGTGCTCACCTTCGAAGAGGCGCGAGGCAAGGTGGCTTACGCCCTGCTCAAGCTCTACCGCCACCGCTACGGCGAGGAGACCCCGCGCGGGCGCAGCATGCCGCTCACCCACCGCGAGCTCGCCGACCTGGCGGGCACCAGCCGCGAGACGGCCACCCGCGTCCTCGGGCAGTTTCAGGAGCTCGGCCTCGTCGCCTTCGAGTCGCGCCTGATCGAGGTGCGGGATCCGGCAGGCCTCGAGAACGTGCTGTACGATTTGTAGGAAATGCCCCTTATCGCACCTTCCATCCTATCCGCCGACTTCGCCCGTCTGGCCGACCAGGTTCGCGCGGCCGAGGCGGCCGGCGCCGACTGGATCCACGTCGACGTGATGGACGGGCGCTTCGTGCCCAACATCACAATGGGCTTCGTCGTCGTCGAAGCGTTGCGCCCGGTCACCCGCCTGCCCCTGGACGTCCACCTGATGATCGTGGAGCCCGAGCGCTACGTCGAGCGCTTCGTCGCCGCCGGCGCCGACGTGGTGACCGTCCACGTCGAGGCGACGGCGCACGTCCACCGGACGCTGCAGCTGATTCGTTCCGCGGGCGCCCGGGCGGGGCTGGCCGTGAACCCCGCCACGCCCCTCGACTGGTTCGAGGACGTGCTGGGCGAGCTCGACCTGGCGCTTCTGATGAGCGTCAACCCCGGCTTCGGGGGGCAGAGGTTCATCCCCCGCAGCCTCGAGCGGCTCGAGCGGCTGGCCGCGCTGCGCGACCGCGTCAACCCCGAAGCGCGCATCGAGGTGGACGGCGGGGTCGGCCCCGGCAACGCCGCCGAGTTGGTGCGGCGGGGGGCCGACGTGCTGGTCGCGGGTTCGGCCGTCTTCGGCGGCGACGGCACGGTCGCCGAAAACCTGAGCGCGCTCCGCGATGCCGCGCAGGCTTAGCGCCGTCCTCTCGCCGGCCGAGGCGCTGCCGCCGGTGGCGACGGCGCTGGTGGTGGACGTGATCCGGGCGACCACGACCGCGGCCTTCCTGCTGGCCGCGGGGGCGCGCGAACTCGTGCTTACCGCGGAGGTCGCGCAGGCCCGGGCCGAGGCCCGCCGGCGCGGCGCGCTCCTCGCCGGCGAACGCGGCGGCCTGCCCCCCGAAGGCTTCGACCTTGGCAACAGCCCGCGCGAGGCCGACCCCGAGCGGGTGCGCGGCCGTGCGGTGGTGATGACGACGACGAACGGCACCCGGGCGGCGCTGCGCGCGGCCGGAGCCGCACAGCGGGTGGGGCTCGCGGCCCTGGTCAACGCCGGGGCGGCGGTGCGCTGGGCCGCCGCCCGGGAAGGCGACCTGGTCCTGGTGGCGGCGGGGCGTGAGGGGCGGGCGGCGCTTGACGACGCCTACGTCCTGGGGGCGCTGGTGGCGGGCTTCCGCGTCCTCGAGCCCGGGGTCCGGCTCGACGACGGGGCCAGGCTGGCGCAGGCCCTCTTCCTGGCCCACCCCGAGCCGCGCCCCTTGCTGGCCGCCAGCGCCGCCGCCGAGGCGCTGGCGGCGGTCGGCCTCGCCGCCGATGTGGAGGCCTGCGCCCGCATCGACGCGCTCGCGCTGGTGCCCGAGCTCGCCGCCCGCGAGGGCGCGGCGCTGCGTTTCCGGCCCGTGTATCCTAAGGGCGTATGAGCCCACTGCACGTTCGCGCCAAGACCGGCGAGGTCGCCCCCTTCGTCCTCCTGCCCGGAGATCCCGGCCGGGCCGAGTACATCGCCGAGACCTTCCTGGAAGACGTCACCACCTACAACACCTACCGATCGCTGCTCGGCTTCACCGGCACCTACAAGGGGCTGCCGGTCAGCGTGCAGACCACCGGCATGGGCTGCCCCTCGGCTTCGATCGTGGCCGAGGAGCTCGTGCAGCTGGGCGCCCGCGTCCTCGTGCGGGTCGGCACCAGCGGCGCGGTGGACCCCGCATTGTCGGCGGCCGACCTGCTCGTCGTCCAGGGGGCGGTGCCGCTCGACGGCACCACCCGCCAGTACCTGGAGAACCGTCCCTACGCGCCGATCCCCAGCTGGCCGGTTTTGAAGGCGCTGGAGCGGGCGGCGGCCGCCTCGGGCGAGCCCTACCACGTGGGGCTCGTCGCCACCGAGGACGCCTTCTACGCCACCAACCCCGAGAACGCGCGCGCCTGGCACCGCTACGGCGTCATGGCCTTCGAGATGGAGGCCGCGGCCCTCTTCCTCGTCGCCAAGATGCGCGGCGTCCACGCCGGGGCGCTGCTGACGGTCTCGAACCAGATCGGCGACACCGAGTTCGTCGAGGAGAGCCTGCTGCGGCGGGGCGTGCACCGCATGATCGAAACCGCCCTGGAGGGGCTCGTCCTTCTGGAAGGAGAGGTGTAGGCATGGCTCACGAACACGACCATTCGCACGAAGAGGTACCCGCGTTCGCGCTGGAAGTGCCCGAGTTCGAGTTCCTGCGCTACGAGGTCGCGGAGGGGATCGCCTGGGTGACCTTCACCCGACCCAAAGCGCTCAACGCCCTGGCGGCGGACGTGCTGCGCGAGATCGCCGAAGTGACCGAGGTCATCGCCGAGGACCCCGAGGTCAAGGTGGCCGTCTTCACCGGCGAGGGCAAGGCCTTCGTGGCGGGGGCCGACATCAGCGAGATCAACGCCCTCAAGGACGTCTTTATCGGCCGCGAGTTCGCCCTGGCGGGTCAGGAGGTCATGAACCACATCGCCGCGCTGCCGGTGCCTACGATCGCTGCGATCAACGGCTACGCGCTCGGCGGTGGGCTCGAGCTGGCGCTGGCCTGCGACCTGCGCGTGGCCGCGAAGAAGGCCAAACTGGGCCTGCCCGAAGTGGGCCTGGGCCTCATCCCCGGATTCGGCGGCACCCAGCGGCTGCCGCGGCTCGTGGGCGTGGGCCGCGCCTTCGACCTCATCCTCACCGGTCGCCACGTCCCCGCGGAGGAGGCGCTCGCGCTCGGCCTGGTCAACCGCGTGGCCGACGACGCGGCGGCCGCGGCCCGCGAGCTGGCGCAGCAGATCATGAAGAACAGCCCGGTGGCGCTGGCGCTGGCCAAGGAAGCGGTGGCGCGCGGGGCCGACGTGCCCCTCCCCGAGGCGCTCGAGATCGAGGCCGACCTCTTCGGCATGACCGTGACCACCCACGACATGCGCGAGGGCACCGCGGCCTTCCTGGAAAAACGGGCGCCCGAGTTCAAGGGCGAGTAGTCCGCGTCCGCCGGGAAAAGCGGTAGAATGAGCTTTCTGGGGCCGGTCCCCATGGAGGTCGCCATTGTCTGACCAGAGGGAACGCATCATCCACATCGCGAGCCCCAAGTCGCGGCTCTACGTCGAGGCGGACCAGTCGATCCGCAAGGGGCTCGAGCCCTACCCCAAGGCTCTGGCCGCCTACGAGATGCTTTCCAAGGACCCGGAGGCGCGCGGCCACTGGGACATGGCCAACTACATCACCATGCACAAGCTGGGGTACAACGACCACGGCCGCGTGCACGCGCTGCTCACCGGGGCCGCCTCGGTGGCCATCCTGCAGCTGCTCGTCGACGCCGGGGTGCGCCCCGACACCGTCGAGTCGGGGGTCGGGGACCTCGAGGACGCCTTCGTCGTCGTCATCCTCTCCACGATGCTGCACGACATCGGCAACCAGGTGCACCGGGAGCACCACGAGGCCTTCGGCGTCACCCTGGCGCTGCCGATCCTGAACCGCATCCTGGGCGAGCTCTACCCCAAGCCCGAGCAGCGCATCGAGCTGCGGGCGCTGATGCTGCACTCCATCTACAGCCACGACCTGCACCCCGAGCCGCTGACCATCGAGGCGGGCGTGACCGCGGTGGCCGACGGCACCGACATCACCAAGGGGCGCGGCCGCAAGGCCTTCAGCCTGGGCTCGATCGACATCCACTCGATCTCGGCGCTGGCGGTGGACGAGGTGATCATCATGCGCGGCGACGCCATTCCCATCGAGATCCGGGTGCGCATGAACAACGCCGCCGGCATCTTCCAGGTGGAGGAGACCCTGACGAAGAAGGTGCTCCGCAGCCCCATCCGCGACTACGTCACCGTGGTGGCCACCTCCGACACCAACAACGACCACGACCACCGCATCATCCAACGGGTTCGCCTGCACGACCGCGAAGACCGTTTCGTGCTCGAGGAATGACCGCCGAAGCCACCCTCCTGGGCCTGTTCAGCATCGTCCTGATCGATCTCGTGCTTTCGGGCGACAACGCGGTGGTGATCGGCATGGCCGTGCGCGACCTTCCCGGCCGCCTGCGGCGCCGGGCCATCCTGATGGGCACGCTCGGCGCCATCGGCCTGCGCGTCACCTTTACCATCCTGGCGGCGTTGCTGCTTTCCGTGCCCTTCCTGCGCGCCCTGGGCGGCGTGGCGTTGTTTTGGATCGCCGCCAAGCTGCTGGGCGGCGAGGAAGAAGAGGCCCGGGTGGGGAGCGCCGCCTCGTTTTGGCAGGCGGTGACGCTGATCATCGTCGCCGATTTCACCCTGAGCCTCGACAACGTGCTGGCCGTGGCGGGGGCGGCGGGGGGGCACCTGGGGCTCTTGGTCTTCGGCCTGATGCTCTCGATTCCCATCCTGATGCTGGGCTCCGCCGCGATCGCGCAACTGCTCAACCGCTGGCCCTGGCTGAGCCTCCTGGGTTCGCTCGTCATCGTCTGGGCCGGGGCGCAGCTCATCTCCCACGACCCGCGGGTGCACGCCTGGCTGGCCTGGCCGCTCTGGGCCTGGTTCGCCCTGGGGCTGGCGACGATGGCGGCCCTGCGCGGGCTCAACCGCTGGCAGGCCCGGCGCACCGTCCCTTAGCTCTCCCAGAGCAGGTCCTCGATCATGCGTTCCAGGGGCTCGAGCCGGACGCGGTACCGTCCGCGGGTCCCCTCCACCAGGCCCAGGTCGCGCAGCTGCCCCAGGGTGTGGGTGATCGTCACCCGGGTGCTCCCCGACATGGCGGCGAGGTCTTCCTGGCGCAGCTCGCTCTCGATGCGCACCCAACCCTCGGGTTCCTGCTTTCCGAAACGGCGCGCGGTCCAGGTGAGCACCCGGCCCAGGCGCACGATCACCGGCGCGGTCGCCGATTCGATCTGGTCTTCCAGGTGCGAAAGGTGCGCCGCCAGGCTGCCCGCGAGGCTGAGGGTCACCCGCGGCAGCTCGCGCGCCACCTGGACGAACTGTTCGCGGTTGATGGGGCAGGTGACCACCCCGTCCGAAGTGCAGACCGCGTCGGCCTTGTAGACGGCGCCGTCTTCCAGGAACTCCGCGCCCAGGATGTCGCCCGGCCCCGCGAGGTGGAGGATGCGCTCCTTGCCCGAGGGGCCCTGGCGAACGATCTTGAGCATACCGTCGAGGACGACGGTCAGTTCGTCGCAGGCGTCGCCGCTCATGAAGACGGCCTCGTCCTTGCGGTAGCTGCGGGGCGGGCAGATCTGGCCCAGCCGCATCTTTTCCTCTTCGCTGAGCCGCTCGAGGAACCCGGCCCGGGGGATGAACCACGACATACGGCCTCCTTCGTGCCTTCAGCCTAAGCGTTGGGAGTACAATAAACGTGAGCCATGTCGGTATTGTTTTTCGAAGACCGGACGGAAGCCGCGGGGTTGCTGGCCGAGGCGCTCCGCCCGCTGAACCTACGGAAGCCCGTGGTGCTGGGCATTCCCCGCGGCGGGGTGGTGCTGGCCGACGTGCTGGCGCGGGAGCTGGGGGGCACGATGGACGTGGTCCTGGCCCGCAAGATCGGCGCGCCCGGCAACCCCGAGTACGCGCTTGGGGCCGTGGGCGAGGACGGCCAGGTCTTCCTGCAGCCCTACGCCTCGAGCATCGCCGACGAGGGCTACCTCAAGGCCGAGATCGGGCGGCAGATGCAGGTGATCCGCGAGCGCCGGCGGCGTTACCGGGCCGTGCGCCCCAAGGAGCCCCTCGCGGGCCGCGACGTGGTCCTCACCGACGACGGCATCGCCACCGGCAGCACCATGGAGGCCGCCCTCACCGCGGTGCTGGCCGAGGCGCCCGCGCGGGTGGTGGTGGCCGTGCCCGTGGGTCCGCCGGAGGCGGTGGAACGCCTGCGCCGCCGGGCCGAGGTGGTGGCGCTCAGCACCCCGCCCGACTTCGTCGCCGTGGGCGCCTACTACCGACGCTTCCCCCAGGTGAGCGACGAGGACGTGGTGCGGCTGCTCTCCGCCTGGGCGATAGAATAACGCCATGGAGATCCAGGCGTTGGTGCGCCCCGCCGATGGGGCGCCAAAGAAACCGGTGGCCAAAGGGAAGGGGGCCTTTCTGCAGGTACTGATCGGTCCCGAGGACGGCGCGCCCAATTTCATCCTGCGGCGCTTCACGCTCGAGCCCGGCGGCCGCATCCCCGCCCACCGTCACCCGACGATCGAGCACGAGCAGTTCGTGCTGAAAGGCAGGATGACGATCGGCCTGGACGGCGAGGAGCGCGAGGTCGGCCCCGGCGACGCCGTCTTCATCCCTGCGGGGGTGGCCCACTGGTACGAAAACCGCGGCGATGAGGCCGTCGAGTTTATCTGCGTGATCCCCAAGACCAAGGAATACGAGACCGAGTGGTTGGCCTAGGGGGCACGCGGCCCCCTAGGCCCGGATCTCGGCCCGCTGGAAGAACACGTAGGCGAGGGTGAAGAAGAGGACGCTCGCCGCAACGAGGCCGGCGAATTGCGGCCAGACGAGCAGCAGCGACTGGCCCAGCGGCAGCGGCGTGCCGAGGACCATGCCCTCGAGCTGCGCCGGAAGCACGGGGCCGAGCGAGCGCACCTCGGGCCGCAGCAACGCCAGGGTGGCCTCGGCGTAGAGCGTGTTGGGGGCGACCCGGGCGAGCATCAGCTCCGTCTGCGCCTGCCGGTAGAGCTCCTCTTGGAAGCCGTAGCGTACGGGGCTCAGCGCCGGCGCGAGCAGCCCCGCGATCATCCCCCAGAAGACGGTGAGGAAGAGCCAGAGGCCGATCGCGGCCAGCGCGCTGGTGGTGGGGCTTTTGAACACCGTCGAGAAGAAGAGGGCCACCGCGAGCCAGACGCCGCCGTAGGCCAGGGTCGCCGCCAGGTAGAGGAGGCTGCGCGCCACCTCCTCGCCCGAGGGGGCGAGGCCGGTCAGCAGCACGCCCAGCCCCGTGATCAGCAGCCAGGTCGCCAGCAGCACCAGGCCCAGCGTCGCGAGCCCCGCCAGGTACTTGCCGAAGAGGAGGGCGTCGCGGTAGATCGGCTGGGCGAGCACCCGCCCCAGGGTGCGCCGCTGGTGTTCGCCGTTGACCGCGTCGAAACCCAACGCGATGGCCAGGAGCGGCACCAGGAAACCGGCGAAGGCGACGAACGAGGGAAGCGGGTCCTTGGCCGTGGTAAAGAGCCGGAGGAAGAGGAAGACGTCCTCGCCGACGGTGGACTTGATCGTCTGGATGGCGGCGTAGATCGTCCCCGCCGCGGTCAACACGATCAGGAGCTCGAGCAGCCGCATGCGGGCCCCCGAAAGCTGGTCCGCGAACTCCTTCAGAAACACCGGGCCCAGACCGGCGAACGCCGAACCCTCACGCCGCGTCGCCATGGGACACCTCCTCGAAGTAGGCGCGGTAGACCTCGTCGAGATCGGGCTCTTCCAGATCCAGCCGCAGCAGCCGGCCTCCCCGCCGCACCACGGCGCGGGCGGCGTCGTCGCGCAGGTCGCGCTCGGCCTCCAGCAGGTAGCGGGCGCCGTCGCGCCGCACCCGCAGCACGCCGGACAGGCCGCCGAGGGCGGCCTCGAGGTCCTCGCCCTCGGCTTCCAGATGAATCCGGTAAGCGCCGCCCAGCACCTGCCGGGCCAGCTCCGGAACGCTGCCGACGAGCGCCATGCGGCCCTTGCGGAAGAGGCCGACACGGTCGGTGACCGTCTGCACCTGATGGAGCAGGTGCGAGGAGAGCAGCACCGTCAGCCCCCGGTCCCCCAGCGCACGGATCAAGCCGAGGAACTCGTGCGCGGCCTGGGGGTCGAGGCCCAGGGTGGGTTCGTCGAGGATCACCAGCTGCGGCTCCTTGAGCAGCACGTCGGCCAGGCCGAGCCGCTGCTTCATCCCCCGGGAGTAGGTGCGCACCGGACGGTCGGCGGCGTCGGTCAGGCCCATCGAGTCGAGCGCCTCGTCGATGCGCGCGTCGACGCCGGGACCGCGCATCCCGTTGAGCGCCGCGGTGTACCGCAGGTTCTCCCGGCCCGAGAGGTCGTCGTAGAAGCCCACGGTGTCGGGCAGGTAGCCGACCCGCCGCTTGACCGAGAGCGGTTCGCGCACGGGGTCGTGCCCCAGCACCCGCACGCGGCCCGAGGTCGGCTCGGTGAGGCCCAGGAGCATCAGGATCGTCGTCGTCTTCCCGGACCCGTTGGGGCCCAGCAGACCGAAGACCTCCCCCTGTTCGACGTGCAGGTCGAGCCCGTCGACGGCGACCAGGTCGCCGTAGCGTTTGCTGAGGCCTTGGGTTTCGATGGCCGTCATCATCGCCTTCCGAAGCGCGCCACCGCCAGCGCCAGGACCCCCAGGGCCACCGCGATCAGGCCGACGCCCACGACGCCCCAGACCGTCGAGGTCAGCACCGTGATGCGGAAGTCGGCGTTTTCGGGCGTGCCGTTCTTCGGGCGTGCGGTGAGGGTGACCATGTAATCGCCGGCGATGGCCTTGGACGAGGGCTTGATCTTGACCGTGACCTCGGCCTGTTCCCCGGCGGGTATCGCGTCGATGCGTTTGGGTTCGAAGCTTAGCTCCCAGCCGGAGGGTTCGTACGAGGAGAACTCCACCTGTTTGGCCTCGGCGCTGCCCCGGTTCTTGACGACGATCTTCAGGGGCGACGTGCGCCCGGCGTAGGCGCGGCCCGAAAGGCGCCCGTCGGGGGTGGTGAGGCTCAGCTCGGGCCGTCCGGTGATCACGGCGGTCAGCTCCAGGCCCGCCCTGGCGGCTCCGCTCCTCGCGGCCACCTCGATCTTGTATTCGCCCGCCTGCACCCGCGGGGGCGGGCTCACCTCGATGTCGACGTTCTTGGTCTCGCCCGCCTTGATGGGCAGTGTGGTCACTTCCTGCCCCGAGAACTGCGGCTTGAACACGACTTCGAAGCCCTGGGGGGCGTCGGCCTCGAGGCCGACGAGAAGGTCTTGATCCGATTCGTTCTTGAGGGTGGCCCGGTAGCGGAAGGTGGTCTTGGGGGTGCCCTTGAGCACGGGTAGTTCCACCTCGAGCCGCAGCGAAGGCGGCAGCACCTTGCCTACGGTGAGGGTGAGGGGGAGGCGGGCCCGGGCGCTCGCCCCCTCGGCGAGAACGGTCATCGTGTAGCGGCCTTCCCCGACCTCCTTGGGCACCTCGACGCGGAGGGTGAGGTTCTGCGTAGCGTCGGGCGCCAGGAAAGCGGCCTCGACCACCCTTCCGCTGCCCAGGAAGGCGACCGTCCAGCCCGCGGGCGCGCCCTCGACGCGCAAGCGCGTGAGCTGGGGTGGGAGGCCGTAGTTCCTCAGCGTCAGGGGAAGGTTGACCACCTCGCCCGCCTTGACGGTGAGCGCGGGGTAGGGGGTGGAGAGCACGAGTCCTTTGTAGGTGGTCTGCCCTTGTGCGAACGTTACGGCCAACGCCAACAGGAAGCCTGCGAGTCTCCGCATCGTTCACCTCCAACGCACCAATTTTCCAGCAATAGGGGATAAAAAATATGAACCGCAGGGACGCAACCCTGCGGTTCGGCGCACGGCGGCGGCTACTCGGGTTCGCGCAGCACCGCGCCGTGGGCGGCGTTGGTGACGAGCGCCCGGTAGCGCTTGAGCCAGGAGCCGTTCACCGGTTTGACCTTGGGTTTGAAGCGGGCGCGCCGGCGCGCGAGCTCGGCCTCGTCCACCCGCAGCTCGATCCGCCCTTCGATCAGGTCCAGGGCGATGACGTCGCCTTCCTGAACCAGGCCGATCGGCCCGCCCTCGGCGGCCTCGGGGCTGACGTGGCCCACCGCGGCGCCCCGGGTGCCCCCCGAGAAGCGGCCGTCGGTGACCAGGGCCACGCTCTCGCCCAGGCCGCGGCCGACGATGGCGCTGGTGGGGGCCAGCATCTCGCGCATGCCGGGGCCGCCCTTGGGGCCCTCGTAGCGCACCACCACCACGTCGCCCGGCCGGATCCGGCCGGCGTCGATGGCCGCTTGGGCCTCCTCTTCGCTGTCGAAGACGCGGGCCGGGCCCTCGTGGCGCATCATCTCGGGCACCACCCCCGCGGTCTTGACCACCGCCCCTTCGGGGGCGAGGCTGCCGAAGAGGATCCGCAGCCCCCCCTGGGCGTCGTAGGGGTTTTCCAGCCGGCGGATCACGCGCTCGTCGCGGATCTCGTAGCCCTCCGCGAGCTGCTCGCCCAGGGTGCGGCCGCTGGCGGTGCGCGCCTCCAGGTTCAGATAACCGCCGCGGGCGAGCTCGCCCAGGATGGCGAAGACGCCGCCGGCGCGGTCGAGGTCTTCCATGTGGTAGGCGCTCGAAGGCGCGATCTTGCACAGCGTGGGCGTGGTGCGGCCGATGGCGTCGAGCTTTTCGAGCGCGAAGGGGATGCCCGCCTCCTCGGCCACGGCCAGGGTGTGGAGCACGGTGTTGGTGGAGCCGCCCATGGCCACGTCGAGGCGGAAGGCGTTTTCGAAGCTCTGCTCGTTCACGAAGTCGAGCGGCTTCACGTCCTCCTCCACCATGCGCATCAGCCAGTTCACCGCGGTCTTCTTCAGCTCCTCGCGCCGCGGGTCGGTGGCCAGGATCGAGCCGTTGCCGGGCACGGCCAGGCCCAGGGCCTCGAGCAGGCAGTTCATCGAGTTGGCGGTGAACATGCCCGAGCAGCTCCCGCAGCTGGGGCAGGCGAGCTGTTCGATCTGCTCGAGCCGCTCGGGGCTCATCGTACCCTCCTTGACCGCCCCCACGCCCTCGAAGACGCTGATCAGGTCCAGCGCCTCGCCGTCGAGGTAGCCCGCCTTCATCGGTCCGCCCGAGACGAAGACGCTGGGCAGGTTGACCCGCACCGCGGCCATCAGCATGCCGGGCACGATCTTGTCGCAGTTGGGGATGAAGATCGCCCCGTCGAAGGCGTGGGCCCGCAGCATCGTCTCCACGCTGTCGGCGATCAGCTCGCGGCTGGGCAGGCTCCACTTCATGCCCTCGTGGCCCATGGCGATGCCGTCGTCCACGCCGATGGTGTTGAACTCGAAGGGCACCCCGCCGGCCTCGCGGACGTAGCGTTTGATGCTGCGCACGAACTCCTGCAGGTGGGCGTGCCCCGGGACGATGTCCACGTAGCTGTTGACCACCGCGATGAAGGGTTTGTCGAAGTCGGACTCGCGCTCGATCACGCCGGTGGCGCGCAAAAGCGAGCGGTGGGGCGCGCGTTCGAGCCCCTTCTTGATGACGTCGCTGCGAAGACGCTTATTCTTTTCGCCAGTCATAGACCGTTCCCGTGTAGCGGTGGGGGTCGGCCTCGAGGACGCGAACCAGGTAGTTCGCCGCCTGCTCGGGGCTGATCAGCACCCCCTTTTCCTTGTAACCGCCAAAGATTTCGTGCAGCTGCTCGGCCGCGCCGCCGGTGGCGCTGCGGGCCTGTTCCTGCATGCCGGTGTCCACCACCCCGGGGCGGTAGGCGAAGCTGGCCACCATCGGGGCTTCGGCTGCGACCTGACGCGCCAGGTGCTCCTCGGCCGCTTTGGCGATGGCGTAGGCGCCGATGCCGGGCAGGTTGTACTCGGCCGCGCCCGAGCCGACGTAGACGGCCACGCCGTCGCCAGCGGCGATCAGGTCGGGCAGGGCGAATCGGGTGAGCTGGTAGGCGCCGGTGAGGCTCGCCCCCAGCACCTCGTTCCAGTGGCGCTCGGGAAGCTCCCACAGGAGCGGTCCCGCGTGCAGCACCCCGGCGTTGTGCACGAAGCCGTAGAAGCGGCCCAGCTCGCGCGCCAGCTCCACCAGCCGGCGGGCGGTTTCGGCGGCGGCCACGTCGCCCGCGTGGTGGCGCACCTGCACCCCCTTCGCTTCGACTTCCCGCGCCACTTCCGCCAGGGCCTCCTCGCCGCGGGCGGTGAGCACCAGGTGGGCCCCGCGCTCGGCCAGCCCCAGCGCCAGGGCCCGGCCGATGCCGCGCGAGGCTCCGGTCAGGATCAGGGTTCTTCCTCTCAGGCTCGGCATACTCCAGTTTACCCGCTCAGGTTCGCGAGCACCGCTTCGGTGAATGCGGCGGTGGAGGCGTCCCCGCCCAGGTCAGGGGTGCGGGCGCGAGCCAGCGCCGCGGCCACCGCCCGCTCGATCGCCCGGCCCGCCTCGGGCCGCCCCAGCGCGTAGGTGGCCAGCATTCCCGCCGAAAGGATGGCCGCGGTGGGGTTGGCCACGCCGCGGCCGGCGATGTCGGGGGCCGATCCGTGCACCGGCTCGAAGAGCGGCGTGCCCTCGCCCAGCGAGGCCGACGGGAGCAGCCCCAACGAGCCGGGGAGCACCGAGGCCAGGTCCGAGAGGATGTCGCCGAAGATGTTGCCGGTCACGATCACGTCGTAGTCGGAGGGGTGGGTGACCAGGTGCATGGCCATGGCGTCCACGTACTGGTGCTCGAGCGCCACCTCGGGCCAGCCCTCCGCCACCTCTTCCACGGTGCGGCGCCAGAACTCGCCCACCTCGAGCACGTTGGCCTTCTCCACGCTGGTGAGCTTCTTCCGGCGCTTGGCGGCGGCCTCGAAGGCCACCCGCGCCACCCGCTCCACTTCGGGCTTCGAGTACCGCATGGTGTTCCAGGCCTCGGCCTCGCTCATGCCCCGCGGGTCGCCGAAGTAGAGGCCGCCCGTGAGCTCGCGCACGATCAGCACGTCCACCCCGCGGGCGATCTCGGGCTTCAGCGGCGAGAGGTCTTCGAGGCCCTCGAGCACCCGTGCCGGGCGCAGGTTGGCGAAAAGCCCCTGGTCTTTGCGCAGCGCCAGCAGGCCGGTCTCGGGGCGGATCTCGCGGGGAACGCCGTCCCACCTGGGCCCGCCGATCGCGCCCAGGAGCACCGCGTCGGCCGCGGCCACGCCGCGCCGGGTGGCCTCGGGGTAGGGTTCGCCGGCGGCGTCGATGGCCGCGCCGCCGAAGTCGAAGTAGTCGAAGCCCAGCTCCAGGCCGAAGACGTCGGCGACCTTTTCGAGCACCCGCACCGCCGCCCCGGTCACCTCGGGGCCGATGCCGTCGCCGGGGAGAACCGCAATCTTGTGCATGACGTTTCCTTTCTCCGTGCCTCAGGCCCGGCCGCGGTAACCGCCGCGTTTGCCCGGCCCCGGCCGAGCGGCGTCAAGCTTCTTGATCTCGTCCATCGCCTCCAGCAGCTCGGCCAGCGGGTCCCAGCGCCCGCTGACGAGGGCCTCGCGGGCCGCCTCGCGGATGGCCAGCGGCGCCACCCGCCCGCCGAAGCGCACCTCGCGCGCCTCCAGGTCCACCTCCACCTCGCCCTCGGGATGGGCCTCCACCCACTCGGCCAGCACCCCCAGGTCTTCGGGGTCGAGGGTCACGCAGACCAGGCCGATCTGGGTGGCGTTGCCGAAGAAGATCTCGGCGAAGCTCTCGCCGATGATCGCTTGGAAGCCGGCCCGCTTGATGGCCTGGGGGGCGTGCTCGCGGCTGGAGCCGGAGCCGAAGCCGGCCCCCACCACCAAGACGCGCGCCCCCCGGCGCTCGGGGCGGTTGAGGGGGTGGTCCTTGGGGTTGCCGGCCTCGTCGTAGCGCTCGTCGTAGAAGAGCGCCTCGCCCAGCCCGTCGAAGGTGACGGCCTTGAGGAAACGCGCGGGGACGATGCGGTCGGTGTCGATCTCGTCGCCGGGGATCACCACGGCGCGCCCGCGTACTTGTTTGATGGCTTCCATCAGGCCTTCACCCCCAAGACCTCGCGCACGTCCACGACCTCGCCGGTCAGGGCCGCTGCGGCGACCATCGCCGGGCTGGCCAGCAGGGTGCGACCCTGGGGCGAGCCCTGCCGCCCCTTGAAGTTGCGGTTCGAGCTGCTGATCGAGATCTCGTCGCCCACCAGCTTGTCGGGGTTCATCGCCAGGCACATGCTGCAGCCGGCGTAGCGCCACTCGAAGCCGGCGTCGCGGAAGATTTGGTCGAGCCCCTCGGCCTCGGCCTGGCGGGCCACCTGCTCGCTGCCGGGCACGACGATGGCCCGCACGCCCGCGGGCACCCGGCCGCCCGCGGCGCGCACCACCCGCGCGGCCTCGCGCAGGTCGCTCAGGCGGCCGTTGGTGCAGCTGCCCACGAAGGCGACGTCGATCTTCTGCCCCTTGATGGGCCGGCCGGGCTCGAGCTTCATGTATTCCAGCGCCTCGCGCACCAGCGCCGCCTCCTCGTCCGGGACACCTTCCGGATCCGGCACCCGTTCCTCCACGGTGATCGCCTGCCCGGGGTTGATGCCCCAGGTGACGTAGGGGGCGATCCGCGAGCCGTCGATTTCCACCACGTCGTCGTACTCGGCGTCGGGGTCGGAGGCCAGGCCGCGCCAGTGGGCCACGGCCGCCTCCCACTCGTCTTCCGCGGGCGCGTAGGGGCGGCCTTTCAGGAAGGCGAAGGTGGTCTCGTCGGGGTTGACGTAGCCGATGCGGGCCCCGCCCTCGATGGACATGTTGCAGACGGTCATGCGTTCTTCCATGGTCATCCCGTCGATCACCGCACCGCCGTACTCGTAGGCGTAGCCCTGGCCGCCCCCCACGCCCAGGGTGCGGATGACGTGCAGGATCACGTCCTTCGCGCCCACGCCGGGCCGCAGCCGGCCGTTGACGTTGATGCGCCGCACCTTGAGCCGGGGCATGGCCACCGTTTGGGTGGCCAGCACGTCGCGCACCTGGGTGGTGCCGATGCCGAAGGCGATGGCCCCAAAGGCGCCGTGGGTGGAGGTGTGGCTGTCGCCGCAGACGATGGTGAACCCCGGCTGGGTCAGGCCCTGCTCCGGTCCCACCACGTGGACGATGCCCTGCCTGCCGCTGCCCACGTCGAAGAGTTCGATGCCGTGCTCGCGGGTATTCTTGCGCAACTCCTCGATCATCGCCTGGGCCAGCGGATCGGCGAAGGGCTCGCTGCGGGCGTCGGTGGGGACGATGTGGTCCACCGTCGCAAAGGTGCGGTGCGGCATGGCTACCCCGAGCCCCAGTTCCCGCAGCATTCCGAAGGCCTGCGGGCTGGTGACCTCGTGGATGAGGTGCAGGTCGATGAAGAGCTGGCTCTGCCCGCTTGCGAGCCGGCGCACCTCGTGGGCTTCCCAGACCTTTTCGTAGAGCGTTTTCCCGGCCACGTGTCCTCCTCGTTCCGACAACGAAAAACCGCCCGGCGGGGGCGGTGAGCGCAGTCCAAACGCCAACCTACCCCCGTGGAGGCGGAATTAGCGTTAGGGCGCGCGCGTACGTCATCTTGCGCATGAGTATACGTTCGGCCCCGGGCGGCGTCAACAGGGCCGAGTCGGGGTGTGGGTTGTCGGGGGTGGGAGGTGGGCCGGTTATGCATCGGCGATCGACGCTTGGCGTGCGTTGAGCCAACAACCCCCACCCCGGCCCTCCCCCAGGGGAGGGAGGTTTTTCGCAGCGAGTAATTCGTCATTCCAGCCAAGCAGGCCCTTGGCCTGCGCGAGCTGGAATCCAGAGCGGAAAGCACGGTGAGCGCTTCGTTTTTGTCTGATGACGACTCTTGAAAACCTCCCCCTTGGGGGAGGTGGCCGCAGGCCGGAGGGGGGTTGTTTTTTGAGGATGCAGGGGGTCGGGGGTGGGATGTGGGTTGGCCACGATTCGAATGATGGGCGATGGCTTCGTTGGCGCCAACAACCCCCACCCCAACCCTCCCCCAGGGGAGGGAGCATTATTTCGCAGTGACCGAACCGCGTAGTTTGGGCGCGGCATGGGGCCCGATAGTCGGCTTCGCCGGGAAGTGGGTTGTAGGGGGTGGGAGGTAGGAAAATCAAGCTTCGTATCCGGCATACTGCCCCACGACCTCGTCGGCAAACTTCTTCGAATAAAAACCTACATCCCACACCCCACCTCCTACCTCCCGTTTTCCCGTTCCCCGGACGACCGAGGCGGATAGCCGGGGGGAGATCCGGGAGCCCGCCCTGAACTCGATTCAGGGCCTGCCCCGGACTTGATCCGGGGTCCATGCCGTACGAACAGCCGAGGTTTCGCTGCCGCTGACTGGCCCACCACGAGCCACAAGCTAAACGCCACAGGGTGCGCAGTCCCGCTACCGCGAACAACGCACCGCGCACTATGCACCAAACGCCTCCCGGTAGTGCACGGTCCGCTTCCGCCACATTCAGCCGACTGCGCCGACTCCGCTTGACAGCCCGCGCGGCCGGGCATACAATCGCGGCAAGATGCATGCGTTTGCGAGCATTATTCTCCGCCCCGCGCTCGGCCTAGTACTAGGTCGGGGCGGGGGTGGCTTGCTGACGTAGCGTCTGTTCGTTTTTAGCAAACCGCACCCCGCCGCTCATGGCGGGGTGTTCGTTTGGCAGGAGGGGGAAGAGGAATGAACGGAGCGGAAGCGATACTCGAAGCCCTGGCGCGGGAAGGCGTGGAGGTGATCTTCGGGGTGCCGGGCGGGGCGAACATGCCCATCTACGACGCCATGTACGACCGCCCCGAGTTCAAGCACGTCCTGGGTCGCCACGAGCAAGGTTCGATCCATGCGGCCGAAGGCTATGCGAGCAGCTCGGGGCGGACCGGCGTCGTTTTCGCGACCAGCGGTCCGGGCGCGCTCAACCTGGTCACCGGGCTGGCCGACGCCCTCATGGACTCGGTGCCTATCGTGGCCATCACCGGCCAGGTGGCCCGGGCGGCCGTGGGCACCGACGCCTTCCAGGAGGCCGACGTGACCGGCGTGACCATGCCCATCACCAAGCACAACTACCTGGTGCAGGACGTGAACGAGATCCCCCGCATCGTCAAGGAAGCCTTCCTCATCGCTTCCACGGGCCGGCCGGGCCCGGTGCTGATCGACGTGCCCAAGGACGTTCAGCTCGAAGAGTTCACCGGCAGTTTCGACGTGCAGCCGCGGCTCGCGGGCTACCGGCCCACGACCAAGGGGCACCCCCGCCAGCTGGAGAAGGCGTTGTCCGCGCTTCGCGACGCCGAGCGTCCGGTCATGATGGTCGGCGGCGGCGGGCACAATGCGGCCGAGGCGCTGCGGCGGTTCGCCGAGAAGTCGGGGATCCCGGTGATCACCACGCTCAAGGGGCTGGGCGTGCTGCCCGGCGACCATCCACAGGTGCTGGGCATGCCGGGCATGCATGGCACCGTGGCCGCCAACCGCGCGATCCAGCACGCCGATCTGATCCTGGCGATCGGCCTGCGCTTCGACGACCGCATCACCGGCAACATCGCCAAGTTCGCTCCCAACGTCAAGACCTTGATCCACGTGGACATCGATCCGGCGGAGATCGGGAAGGTGGTGGAGACGCACGTCCCCATCGTGGGCGACGCCCGCTGGGTGGCGGAGAAGCTGGCCCAGGCCGCGGAGGCGCTGGCGCTCGAGCCCTGGTGGGAGCGGATCCGCGAATGGCAGCGCAAGCACCCGCTGCCCATGCCGCGCCGCGAACGGCTTTCCTCGCAGGAGGTCATCCGCGCCTTCTGGGAGGCCACCGGCGGCGACGCCTACGTGACCACGGGGGTGGGGCAGCACCAGATGTTCGCCGCGCAGTTCTGGCGGCCGCAGCGTCCGCGCAGCTTCGTCACCTCCGGCGGACTGGGCACCATGGGGTTCGGCCTGCCCGCGGCCGTGGGGGTGCAGGTGGCCCACCCCGGGGCCACGGTGCTCAACTTCGACGGCGACGGCTCCTTCCAGATGACGCTGCAGGAGCTGGCCACCCTCGTCAAGTACCGGCTGCCCGTCAAGACCGTGCTGCTCAACAACGGATACCTGGGCATGGTGCGCCAGTGGCAGGACCTGTTCAACGACAGGCGCTACGCCGAGGTGCACCTCGAGGACTCGAACCCCGACTTCGCCAAACTGGCCGAGGCCTTCGGCGTCAAGGGCTTCACGGTCGAGCGCCGCGAGGACCTGAAGGAAGCGGTGGAGGCGACGCTGGCCCACGACGGACCGGTGCTGGCCGAGTTCCGCGTCTTCCACGAGGAAGGCGTCTTCCCGATGATCCCCGCGGGCGGAAGCGCCGAGGACATGATCATCGAAAACCCCCGGGAGGTGCAGTCGTGAGGCACATCGTGAGCGTGCTCGTCGAGGACCATCCGCGGGTGCTCACCCGCATCACCTCGCTCTTCGCCCGGCGCGGCTTCAACATCGAGTCGCTGGCGGTGGGGAAGACCCACCTGCCCGGGCTTTCCCGCATCTCGATCGTGGTGCTCGGGGACGACCGCACGATCGAACAGGTGGAGAAGCAGCTGAACAAGCTGGTCGAGGTCATCAAGGTGACCGACCATACCGAACCCCACGTCGAGCGCGAGATGGCGCTGGTCAAGGTGCGCACCGAAGGCGTGGAGGAGCGGCTGCAGATCAAGGAGATCGTCGAGGCCTTCCGCGCCCGTCCGGTGGACGTGGGGCGCTCGAGCTCGATCTACGAGGTGACCGGCGACCCCGGCAAGATCGAGGGGTTCATCGCCGGGCTGGAACCCTACGGCGTGCTCGAGGTGATGCGCACCGGCGCGATCGCCATGAGCAGGGGCGAAGCTATACTGAAGCCCAGATTGAAAAAGGAGGCGGTATGAACGTTTACTACGACCACGACGCAGACCTAGGTTTCATTCGCGACAAGAAGGTGGCCGTTCTGGGGTACGGGTCCCAGGGCCACGCCCATGCGCTCAACCTGCACGAGTCGGGGGTGCCGGTCGTCGTCGGTCTGCGTCCGGGTTCGCGGCGCTGGAAGCAGGCGGAGGCGGCGGGGCTCGCCGTGGCCCCCGTAGCCGAGGCCGTGGCCCAGGCGGACGTGGTCATGATCCTGCTGCCCGACGAGGTGCAGGCCCGGGTCTACCGCGAGGCCGTCGAGCCCAACCTCAAGGAGGGGGCGGCGCTCGTCTTCGCGCACGGTTTCAACGTGCACTTCGGCCAGATCCGGCCGCGGGCCGACCTGGACGTCTGGATGGTGGCCCCCAAGGGCCCCGGGCACCTGGTGCGCAGCGAGTACCAGGCGGGACGCGGGGTGCCGGCGCTCGTGGCGGTGCACCAGGACGCCTCGGGTTCGGCGCTGCCCACGGCGCTGGCCTACGCCAAGGGCATCGGGGCGACGCGGGCCGGGGTGATCCCCACCACCTTCGCCGAGGAGACCGAGACCGACCTCTTCGGCGAGCAGGCGGTGCTTTGCGGCGGCGCCAGCCAGCTGGTGGCCTACGGCTTCGAGACCCTGATCGAAGCGGGGTACAAGCCCGAGATCGCCTACTTCGAGGTGCTCCACGAGCTCAAGCTGATCGTCGACCTGATGTACGAGTCGGGGCTTGCGGGGATGCGCTACTCGATCTCGAACACCGCCGAATACGGCGACTACACCCGCGGGCCGGTCGTCATCGGCCCCGAGGTCAAGGAGCGCATGAAGGAGGTGCTGCGCCAGATCCAGGAGGGCGAGTTCGCGCGCGAATGGGTGCTGGAGAACCAGGCCGGCCAGGCGGTGCTCGAGGCCAAACGCCACAAGTGGGCCCAGCACCCCATCGAACAGGTGGGCCCCAAGCTGCGGGCGATGATGCCCTTCCTCAAGGCCCACGTAAGCGAGGAGGACGTAGGCGATGCGACGGATTAAGATCTTCGACACCACGCTGCGCGACGGCGAGCAGTCGCCGGGGGTGGCCCTGAGCCCCGACGAGAAGGTGGCCATCGCCAAGCAGCTCGCGCGTCTGGGCGTGGACGTGATCGAGGCCGGCTTCCCGATCGCCAGCCCCGGCGACTTCGCGGCGGTGCGCCGCATCGCCGAGGAGGTGGAAGGTCCCACCATCGCGGCGCTGGCGCGCACGGCCAAGGCCGACATCGAACGCGCCGCCGAGGCGATCGAGCCCGCGGCCAGGCGGCGGATCCACACCTTCATCGCCACCAGCCCGGTGCACATGGAGAAGAAGCTGCGCATGACGCCCGACGAGGTGGTGGAGAAGGCCGTCTGGGCGGTGAAGTTCGCACGCGGTTTCGTGGACGACGTGGAGTTCTCGGCCGAGGACGCCGGCCGCAGCGACCCCGACTTCTTGGTGCGCATCTTCGGCGAGGCGATCGCCGCGGGGGCGACGACGATCAACATCCCGGACACCGTGGGCTACCAGGTGCCCTGGAAGTTCGCCGAGCTGGTGGGCTACATCATCGAGAACACCCCGGGGGCCGACGGGGTGGACTGGTCGGTCCACACCCACGACGACCTGGGCATGGCCGTGGTCAACAGCCTGGCGGCGGTGCGCGCCGGGGCCACCCAGGTGGAGTGCACCATCAACGGCATCGGCGAGCGCGCCGGCAACGCCAGCCTGGAAGAGGTGGTGATGGCGCTCTACACCCGGCGCGACTTCTTCGAGGCCGAGACCGGCGTGAACACCCGCGAGCTCTACCGCACCAGCCAGCTGGTGAGCCGCCTGACCGGCATGGTGGTGCCGCCCAACAAGGCGATCGTGGGGCGCAACGCCTTCGCGCACGAGTCGGGCATCCACCAGGACGGCGTCCTCAAGGCGCGCGAGACCTACGAGATCATGAACGCCGAAATCGTCGGGCGCGAGGCGGCGGTGATGGTGCTGGGCAAGCACTCGGGCCGCCACGCCTTCAAGAAGGCGCTCGCGGAGCTGGGGTACGAGATCGGCGACGAGGAGCTGAAGCCGCTGTTCGCGCGCTTCAAGGAGATCGCCGACCGCAAGAAGCAGGTCACCACCGAAGACCTGATCGCCCTGGTCGAGGACGAGCGCACCCGCGCACCCGAGATGTTCAAGCTGCTCGACCTGCAGGTGCACTCGGGGCTGGCGCTCACCCCGGTGGCCACGGTCAAGGTCAAGACCCCGGACGACGAGGTGACCGAGGCGGCCACCGGCGACGGTCCGGTGGACGCGGTCTACAAGGCGATCAGCCGTGCGGTGGGGCTTTCCCCGACGCTCGAGCGCTACCGCATCGAGGCCACCACCGGGGGCACCGAAGCGCTGGGCGAGGTGATGGTGCGGCTGCGCCAGGGTTCGGTCGTCGTGACCGGCCGCGGGATCGCCCCCGACATCGTCGAGTCGTCGGCGCGGGCCTACCTGGACGCGCTCAACAAGCTGGTCTCGGGCGTGGGCGCGCGCGAAGCGATCGAGGCGCCGTAGGACCGCCATGCCGCCACGTTTGAGCGAGATCGAGGACTGGGTGCTCAAGACCGAGGCGCGCCTGGGGGCCACCGTCGAGCCCGACGCCCAGCGCATCTTCGCCGCCTACCACCGGGTCCTCCGCTGCTTCGCCCGCGACCTCGACGACCCCCGCGACGCGGCGCTTTCGCGCGCGGCGGCGCTGATGCTGGTGCAGGAGCTCCTGCTGCAAAAGGAGGGGCGCAGCGGCTGTGAATGAGGCGAAACCGCTGGCGGGGGCGCGGATCGAGCTTCTCGACACCACCCTGCGCGACGGCACCCAGGCCGAGGGCGTGACCCTCTCG
This sequence comes from Oceanithermus profundus DSM 14977, assembly GCF_000183745.1. Classification (NCBI taxonomy): domain Bacteria; kingdom Thermotogati; phylum Deinococcota; class Deinococci; order Thermales; family Thermaceae; genus Oceanithermus; species Oceanithermus profundus. The sequence goes on from NC_014761.1 coordinate 809,889, forward strand.
GTGCGCGACAAGATCGCCGTGGCCGAGGCCCTGGCCGCTTTCGGCGTCGACCTGATCGAGGGCGGTTGGCCGGGGTCGAATCCGCGCGACGCCGACTTCTTCGAGGCGATGAAAGGGCGGACGCTGCCCGGCGGCGCCCGGCTGACCGCCTTCGGCGCCACCCGCCGCCGCGACCTCGCCCCCGAGGACGACCCCTCCCTGGCCGCTCTGCTGGAAGCCGAGACGCCGGTGGTGACGCTCTTCGGGAAGTCGTGGACGCTGCACGCGCGCGAGGCTTTGGGGGTGAGCCTCGAGGCCAACCTGGCGATGATTCGCGAATCGGTCGCCTTTCTGCGGGCGGCGGGGCGGCGGGTGGTCTACGACGCCGAGCACTTTTTCGACGGCTACGCCGAGGACCCCGCCTACGCCCTGGCCACGCTGGAGGCGGCCGCCGAGGGGGGCGCGGACACGCTGGTCCTCGCCGACACCAACGGCGGGCGGCTGCCCGAAGAGGTGTTCGCGGCGGCGGCGGAGGTGGTGCGGCGTTTTCCCGGGCGCACCGTGGGGGTGCACACCCACAACGACGCCGAACTGGCCGTGGCCAACAGCCTGGCGGCGCTGCGCGCCGGCGCGCGGCACCTGCAAGGCACCGTGGGCGGCTACGGCGAGCGCGCCGGCAACGCCAACCTGACGAGCCTGATCCCCACCCTGGTGCTCAAGTACGGGGCCGAGCTTAAGGCGGCGGACCGGCTGGAGGGCCTGCGCGAGCTGGCCCACTTCGTGGACGAGCGCGCCAACCAGACCCCGAACCGCCGCGCCCCCTACGTGGGCGACGCCGCCTTCGCGCACAAGGGCGGCGTGCACGTTTCGGCGGTGCTCAAGAACCCGCGCACCTACGAACACGTCGAACCCGAGCGGGTGGGCAACCGGCGGCGCTTCTTGGTCTCCGACCTCTCGGGGCGTTCGAACCTGCTGGCCAAGCTGGCCGAGGCGGGCCTCGAGCTCGCCAAGGAGGAGGCGGGGCCGCTGCTCGAGGAGGTCAAGGCGCTCGAGCGCGACGGCTACGCCTTCGAGGGCGCGGACGCCTCGTTCTTCCTGCTGGCGCGCCGGCTGCGCGGCGCCCCCGAGCCCTTCCGCGTCGACGCCTTCCGCAGTTGGACGGGCGGGGACGCCCACGGCCGCTGGCAGGCGGAGGCCACCGTGCAGCTTACCGTTGCGGACCGTTCGGTCCACACCGCGGCGACGGGTCAGGGCCCCGTGGGCGCCCTCGACAACGCCCTGCGCAAGGCGCTGCTCAACTTCTTCCCCGAGCTGGAGGCGGTGGGGCTGGCCGACTACAAGGTGCGGGTGCTGGAGGGGCAGGAGGCCGGCACGGCCAGCGTGGTCCGCGTCCTCGTCGAGATGAAGGGCTCCGAGGGGCGCTGGAGCACGGTCGGCGCCAGCGCCAACGTGATCGAGGCCTCGCTCAAGGCGCTGGGCGACGGCTACGCCTACGCGCTCGTGCGGGCGGGGCTAGCGTAGGTACCCCAACCACTCGGGAAAGCGCTCGGACAGGTAGCGGTAGAGGGCCTCCCACGAGTCGAACTGCAGTTCCCCGCGGTCGTCTTCGCGCAGGCGGATGCGGATCGGCGCCTCGGGGGCCTTGTGGACTTCGATCTCGAACCGCCATTCTTGGGAACGAGGGTCCGGACGCTTCATGGCCCCAGCCTAGGAGGCCTGCGTCACAAGCCCGTCACAAGTCCGCCCCGTCGCAGACCGTGCGGTAGACGAAGGTGGCGGCCAGCCGCCGGCGCGCGGCCGGACGGAGCCCGGCGCGCAGGCGGCGCAGCTCGTCGCAGGCCTTCCGCGACCAGGGCGCGCCGCGGGCGTGAAAGCGCGCGTAGACGGCCCAGATCAGGGGCCGGTCGGGCACCCCGACCGGCCAGTCGTGGCTGGCCCGCAGCGCCTCCCCGCTGAGCCGCTGCGCCAGCCGCGTCCGCCCCGACGCCGCGGCCGCCAGCGCCGCGTAGGCGAGGCTGCGAGCCAGGTGACCGCGTTCGCCGCGGGCGCGCCAGTGCCGGGCGGCCCGCCTGAACCAGCGCAGCGCCTCCTCGTGGTCGCCGCGGCGCAGGTGCAGGTAGCCCCAGGTGTGGTAGGTGTGCCCCAGCTTGGCCTGGTCGCCGATGCGGCGCTGCACCGCGAGGGCCGTCCGCAGATCGGACTCCGCCTCGGCGAAGGATCCCAGCTCGATGGAGGCCCAGGCCCGCTCGGAACGGGCGAGGGCGGCGTCCTTTTCCAGGTGCAGTTCGTCGGCGCGCCTGACCGCGGCGTCGAAGGCGCGGTAGGCGCCGGCGTGGTCGCCGAGCTTCAGCGCCGCCAGGCCCTCGAGCTCGAGGGCGTCGAGCTCGCCCCCGTAGTCGCCCAGCCGGCGCGCCGCCCGCCGCAGCGCCCGCGCTTCGCGCAGGACCCAGGGGAACTCGCCCCGCAGCCAGCGGCCGGTGGCGCGGTCGGCGCGGATGCGCAGGGTGAGCACGCCGTCGCCCACCGCCTGGGCCTCTTCGAGGGCGCGGGCCTGGAGGGCGTCGCCGGTTTCCTTCTCCCCCAACCGGAAGTAGAGGGCGGCCAGGTTGCGCAGCGTGCGCGCGGCGCCCTGGTGATCCCCGATCTGCAGGTAGGCGTCGAGCGCCTGCTCCAGCTCCGCCAGCTGGGCTCCCGGGTCGCCGTGACGGTAGTAGATCCAGGCGAGCAGGAAGTGCGCGCGCGCCTGGCAGGCGCGGTCGCCCTCGCGCAGCGCCCGCGCCAGCCCCGCGCGCGCGGAGGCCAGGGCCCGGGGGTAGTCGCCGCGCTGCAGCAGGGCCTCGGCGATCAGGAGGCGGCTGCGGGCGCCCACGGTTTCCGCGAGCTGCTCGAGCCGCTCGCGGCCCGCCTCGTCCAGCCGGCCGAGCCGCAGGTCCAGCTCCAGCAGGTCGAGCTCGAGCTCCTGCCGCAGCCGGGGGTCGAGGGCTTCGGCGAGGTGCAGCGCCCGCAGGTAGTAGGCGCGGGCCGAAAGCGGGTCGTGGGGCGCGCGCCGCGCCGCGGCGATGAAGCCCTGGGCCGCGCGCTCCGCGAGGCCTGCCTCCTGCCAGTGCTCCGCGGCCTGGGCGTGGCGCCCTTGGGCCTCGAGCGTGCGGGCCCAGGCGCGGTGGTAGGTGCGGGCCAGCGAGGGGTTCAGCGTCTCCAGGACGAGGGCGCGCAGGTGCTCGTGGGCGGGGGCGTAGCCGTGCGCACGGTCCACGGTGAGCTGGCGCTCGCGCAATTCTTCGAGGTGCCGCGCCGCTTCCAGCTCGGGCACCCCCAGCACCTGCGCCAGGGTTTCGGGGGCGACGGGGCTGCGCGCGACGCAGACCAGCTCGAGCGTCCGCTTCAGGGGACCGTCGAGGGCGTGGAGCCGGGCCCAGAGGGTTTCGCGGATGCTGCGGGGGATGGGCAGTTCGCGGTAGTCCTCGGTCGTGCGGTCGTAAGGAGTGGACCAGCCCTCCCCGCGCAGCCGCAGCTCTCCGCGGGCGAAGAGGTGGCGCAGCGTCTCGAGGACGAAGAAGGGGTTGCCGCCGGTGGCGGAGTGCAGCCTGCGGGCGAAGAGGCGGGCGCCGTAGCGCTGATGGGCGAGCCGCTGGATCAGTTCGTGTACCGCGGCCTCGTCGAGCGGGGGCACCTCCAGCCGCGCCAGGTCGTCCTCCAGGGGTTCCAGCCAGTCGGCAACCGGGCCCGGGGGGATGGGGCGGCGCACGGTCAGCACCGCCTGCACGCCCGCACGGGAAGCGGCCGGCAGCAGGTAGGCGAGCAGCTCCACGGCTGCGGGGTCGGTCCACTGCAGGTCGTCCCAGACGAGCACCGGACCGGCCAGAGCCAGGAGCACCCGGCTCAGGCCCTCGAGGAAGCGGGTGCGGTCGGCGGCGCCCTGCAGCGGTCGGCCGGGGGCGGGGAGGCGGTGGGGCAGGAGGCGGCCGGCCTCGCGCAGCCAGACGGGGTCGAGTTCGGGAAGGCCCTGCAGCTCCAGGGCGCGGTCGAGCGCCCGGGCCACGCCCGCGAAGGGAAGGGCGCGGCTGGAGGCGGGGTGTTCGATGATCAGCCGCCCGCCCAGGCGCGCGAGGTGCTCGCCGGCGAGGCGCGTCTTGCCGCTGCCCGCCTCGCCGAGCAGCAGGACCGGCTGCGGGTGCAGCCGCTGGAGCTCCCGCAACAGCGCTTCGCGCCCCACCAGCGGCGGATCGGCCAGGGTCTCGGGCACCGGAGCCGCGGCCGGGCGCGCGGGGGTCTTGCGCTCGGCGAGTTCGCGGTAGAGCCGTTCGGTTTCGGGGTCGGGCTCGAGCCCCAGCTCGCGTTCGAGCCGCTCGCGGTACTGGCGGTAGAGGCGGTCCGCCTCGGGCCAGCGGCCCGAGCGCGCCAGCAGCCAGAGCAGGCGGCGGTGGGCCTCTTCGTGAAAGGCGTCCGCCTCGACGACGGTCCGCCACAGCTGCGCCGCCGGTTCGAGCCGCCCCTCCGCCTCCAGCTCGAGCGCCCTCCGCGATAAGGCCAGGACGTAGCGGTCCGTCCAGGCCTCGCGCTCGAGCGCCAGCCAGTCCTCGAAGGCCTCGGCGCCGCTCAACGCGAAGCCGTCCATGAAGGGGCCCCGCCAAAGGCGCAGCGCCTCGGGCCAGGCGCCGCGCTCGAGCGCGGCGCGGAAGCGGGCCGCGTCGCTCTCGACCCCCTTCAGCCGCACGGCTTTGCGGTCGCTTTGCAGAAAGGAACCCAGCGGGCCGCGTTGGAGCCGGTAGAGCTCCTGGCGCAGCCGGTGCCGGGCCGTGGCCTCGGGGGCGTCCCAGAGCAGCGCCGCCAGGCGGCCGCGGGGCACGGCCTCTTCCTGGAGCGCCAGGAAGGCGATCAGGGCCGTTGCCCGCGCCGTGGGCAGGTGGACCCGCGCCCCACCGCACCACAGCTCGGGCGGGCCGAGCAGCAGGATCCGGCATCCGTGAGCCACGTCACTTTCATTTTAGGGAGCCTCTTACCTTTTCGCAGGGGGCAAACGTCGCGCCCGCTCGACCTCGATCACGAAACGCAGCAGGCGCAGCGCCCGCGGCCAGCGCTTGGGGTCGAGCCCGACGCGCAGCAGCCACTCGATCCCGAGCCGGCGCGACCAGACCGGGGTGCGGCGGGCCTCGCCGGCGAGCACGTCGAGGGTGCCGCCCACGCCGATCATCACCGGAACCCCGAGCCGCGGCTTGTGGCGCCACAGAAAGGTCTCCTGGCGCTCGCCCATCCCCGCGAGCAGCAGGTTGGCGCCGCTGCGCGCCACCGCCTCAATCACCGGATCCGCGCGATCGAAGTAGCCGTGGTGCGTCCCCGCGACGCGGACCCCGTGCGCCTCCGCGGCGGCCGCGGCGCGTTCGGCCACCCCCGGACGGCCGCCGAGCAGGAAGACGTTGAGCTGCGGGCCCAGCTCCTCGAAGAGCCGCAGCGTGAGGTCGATGCCGGTCACCCGTTCGGCGAGGCGCAGCCCCAGCAGGCGCCGCGCGGCCCAGAGGACGCCCACGCCGTCCGGGGTCACGAGCTCCGCCTCGCGCAGCGCCCGCCGCAGTTCGGGGTCGCGGCGGCTGCGGACGACGATCTCGGGGTTGAGGGTCACCACCTGCACCGGCCGGGAGCCTTCGAGGTGCGCGCGCACCCAGGCCGCGGCCTGGGGCATCGTGACCGGGTCCAGGGGCAGGCCGAGCAGTTCGACGCGGGTGGCGTTCATCGTTCCGGAACGAAGCGGTAGAGGCGGCCGAAACGGCCCCGCGCGGTGCCCCGGAGCACCGGCAGGCTGCGGTCGGCCCCCACCCAGCTGGCGACGACGAGGTCATCGGCGAACCCCATCCCTTGCAGGAAACGGCCCGAGGCCGAGCCGACCAGCGCCTCGAGCGGGTCGGGGGCGGCGCCCAGCAGGGCGGCGCTCAGCCGCGCCGCGTCGCCGAGTTCGCAGGTCTCCCGGCCGGCGGAGAGCGCCCGCACCATCAGGCCCGCCGCCAGCGCGTCGTCGAGCGCTTCGGCGCCGCGGAAACCGGCGCAGACGAAGGTGATCTGTTCCGCGTCGAGGGTGCGCAGCCGCTCCACGAGCGCCGGGGCGTTGCGCAGCGAACCCAGCCAGACCCCCTCGCCGCGGTCGATGCGCTCCAGAGCGGCCGGCAGGTGGTCGCTGGTGTAGTAGACCCGCCGCCCCGCGACGTCCAGCCGCGCGAGGGCGGCGGGCGAGGTGCCGTGGTGGAACCCCTCGGGCGGCAGCCCCTCCTTCTCGCCCAGGAGCAGGTCGTCCGGTTGCGCGACCTCGCGCACCGCGCGGGCGTGGCGGGTCACCCAGACCTCGCGGGCGCCTCGCTCGAGCAGGAGGCCGATCGAGGTGGTGGCGCGCAGGACGTCCACGACCACGATCGGTTCGTCGCCGTAGGGGGGGTTGGGGGTCAGGTCGACGCGCAGGCGCATGTCGTTAGCGATTGTAACCGAGGGCCTCAGTCGCGGAGCAGCAGCGCCGGCCCTTCTTCGAGCGGGGGCAGGTCGTCGAGGCTGGCGAGGCCGAAGAGCTCGAGGAAGCGTTGGGTGGTGGCGTAGAGCCGCGGGCGGCCCACCACGGGTTTTTCGCCCACGGCCTCGACGAGGCCGCGCTCGAGCAGCCCCTCGAGCACCCCGTCCGAACTCTTCCCCCGCATCGCCTCGATCTCGGGGCGGGTGATCGGCTGGTGGTAGGCCACGATGGCCAGCACCTCGAGCGCCGCCGGGCTCAGCCGCGGAGCGCGCGGGCGCAGGACCCGCTGCACCCGGTCGACGAAGCGGGGGTGGACGATGAGCCGCCAGCCCCCCGCCACCTCTTCGAGCGCCACCCCGTAGCCGCCGTCTTCGAGAAGGCGGCCCAGCTCGCCGACGAGGCGGCGGATTTCCTCTTCGCCGCGCTCCAGCCCACGGGCCAGCTCGCGGTTCGAAAGCGGCCTGCCGGCGGCGAAGAAGACGGCCAGCAGTTCCGCCAGCGCCGCGTTCATGCCCCCTCCAGCAGCCGGCGCACGTCCGCCGCCGGCACCGCTCCCTCGCGCAGGATGCGCGGTACGGTCAGGTCGACCACGGTTGACGCTTCGGTGCCCCCCGCCTCGCCGGGGTGAATCCGGTCCACCCAGTCAGCGTACCGCAGGGCGTCCCGGTAGCGCAGGACCGGCGGGCGGCCGCTGGGGTTGAGGCTGGTGGCGGCGGCGTAACCCCCTGCCCGCGCGAGCAGCCGCCGCAGCTCGGGGTCGGCGGGCAGGCGCAGGCCGACCTTGCCCTCGTGCACGCAGGCTTCGGGGGCCTCGGGCCCCGCGGGAACGACCAGGGTGAGCGCCCCGGGCCAGAACGCCCGGGCGAGGCGTTCGAACGGCGCCGCGTCCCAGCCGGGGTCCAGCAGCCGGCGCGCCGCGGCCAGGTCCGCGACCAGCAGCTGCAGCGGCTTCGCGGGGTCGCGCCCCTTGACCCGGTAGATGCGGGCCAGCGCCTCGGGGCGGTCGGCCCGGGCCAGCAGGCCCCAGGTGGTGTCGGTCGGCCAGGCGAGCAGGCCGCCGCGGCGAAGGGTGTGGAGGCTGAGGTCAAACTCGGACGGCATCGTCGTTTCCTAAGGTATACTATCGGTTAAGATGCCTCTGTATCACTACCGTGCCAAGGACCGCCAAGGGCGCTCCATCGCCGCGACGATCGAAGCCGACGACATCCGCACCGCGGCCAAGATCCTGCGCGAGAAGGGCTACTTCATCTCGGAGCTGAAGGAGCCCGGCAAGGGCCTCCAGGCCGAGATCAAGATCCCCGGCCTCGAGCGCGGTCCGGGGCTCAAGGACGTGGCCATCTTCAGCCGCCAGCTGGCCACCATGCTCTCGGCGGGTCTGCCGATCGTGCAGGCGATCGCCATCCTCGAGCGGCAGACCGAGAACAAGGCCTTCCAGAAGCTTCTCAAGGAGATCCGCACCGACGTGGAAGGGGGCTCGAGCTTCAGCGACGCGCTGACGAAGCACAAGGTCTTCAGCCGCCTCTACGTCAACCTGGTGCGCGCGGGGGAGACCTCGGGCACCCTGGACGGCGTCCTCGACCGCCTGGCCACCTTCCTGGAAAAGGACCTCGAGCTGCGCGGCAAGATCAAGTCGGCGATGACCTACCCGGTGATCGTCCTCGTCTTCGCGCTTCTCGTCACCTACTTCCTGCTCACCGGCATCGTCCCTCAGTTCGCCCAGATCCTCACCGACCTGGGTTCGGAGCTGCCGCTGCTCACCCGTTTCCTCATCACCGTCTCCGACATCCTCCGCAACGGAACGCTCTACCTGATCGTGGTCGCGGTGATCGTGGGCTTCGCCTACCGCGCCTACTACCGCACCGAGCGCGGGCGGCGCGTCGTCGACCGCATCAAGCTGCGCATGCCCGTCTTCGGCAACCTCAACAAGAAGAGCGCGCTGGCGCGCTTCAGCCGCACCTTCGGCCTGCTCGTCTCGAGCGGCGTCAACGTGATCGAGGCCATGGACATCACCCGCGGCACCGCCGGCAACGCCATCATCGAAGACATCCTCGAGGAGACCAAGGAGGCGATCCAGGTGGGCGAGCCCATCCACTCGACGCTGCTGCGTTACCCGCAGGTCTTCCCGCCGATGGTGGCTTCGATGATCGCCATCGGTGAGGAGACGGGCGCCCTCGACACCATGCTGCAGAAGATCGCCGACTTCTACGAACGCGAGGTCGACGAGGCCGTGGCCAGCCTGACCGCCGCGATCGAGCCGATCATGATCATCTTCCTGGGCGCCATCGTGGGGACGATCGTGGCCGGCATGTTCCTCCCGCTCTTCCAGATCATCAACACCCTTTCGGCGGGGTAGCCCCCGATCCGGCGGGACCGCGAACGGCGCGCACGGCGCGCCGTTCGCCGTTGCGTGGGTTAAGATGGGCGCGGTATGGACGCCGTAACGATCGCCCGCCGCGTCCGCACCGGGGAGCTCGACCCCGGGGACGTCCTGAACGAGACGCTCGCGCGCATCGAGCGCTTCGACGCCCAGGTGCACGCCTTCCTGACCCTCAACCCCGAGGCCGAGGCCGAGGCCGAGGCGGTGCGGCGCCGCGTCGCCGCCGGTGAGGACCTTCCGCTCGCGGGCGTGCCCGTGGCGGTGAAGGACAACCTGACGACCCGCGGCCTGGAGACGACCTGCGCCTCCGGCGTCCTCGAAGGTTTCGTGCCGCCCTACGACGCGGCGGCGGTGGAGCGCCTGCGCGCCGCCGGCGCGGTCCTCGTGGGCAAGACCAACCTCGACGAGTTCGCCATGGGCTCGTCCACCGAACACTCGCATTTCGGCCCCACCCGCAACCCCTGGGACCTCGAGCGCGTTCCCGGAGGGTCGTCGGGGGGTTCGGCCGCGGCCGTCGCCGCCGGTTACGTGCCCGTGGCCGTCGGCTCCGACACCGGGGGCTCGGTGCGCCAGCCCGCGGCCTTCACCGGAACCCTGGGCTTCAAGCCCACCTACGGACGCATCTCGCGTTACGGCCTCGTCGCCTTCGCCTCCAGCCTCGACCAGGTCGGCACCTTCGCCCGCAGCGTGGCCGACCTCGCGCGGATCAGCCGGGTGCTCATGGGCCACGACCCCCGCGACGCCACCAGCCTGACGGCGGCGCCGCCGCGCCTCGAGCCCGATCCCGAACGCGGCCGCGGCTACACCCTCGGCGTCGTCCGCGAAACCCTGCAGGAGGGGAACAGCCCCGGGGTGCTGGACGCGCTCGAGCGCTTCCGGGCGGTGCTCGAGGCCGAGGGGGTGCGCTTCGTGGAGGTCGGCCTGCCCAGCCTGCGCCACGCCCTCGCCGCCTACTACCTGGTGGCCACCGCCGAGGCGAGCAGCAACCTGGCCCGTTACGACGGAGTCCACTACGGCGCCCGCGCCGAAGCCGGGGACGTGCGGGCGCTGATGCGCCGGACGCGGGAACGCGGGTTCGGGGCCGAGGTCAAGCGCCGCATCCTGATGGGCACCTTCGCGCTCTCCTCGGGTTACTACGACGCCTACTACGGCCGCGCCCTCAAGGCGCGCCGCCGCATTGCCGCCGAGTTCGCGCAGGCCTTCCACGAGGTGGACCTGCTCGTCACCCCCACGACCCCGACCCCGGCGTTCCGGCTTGGGGCCAAGCTGGACGACCCGCTGGAAATGTACCTCTCCGACGTGGACACCGTCGCGGTCAACCTCGCGGGGCTGCCCGCGCTCTCCCTCCCCGCGGGTTTCGAGGAAGGGTTGCCGCTGGGGGTGCAGCTCATCGCCCCCGCGCTCGCCGAGGACCGCCTCTTCGACCTCGCGGCGCTCTTCGAGCGGGCGACCGACGGCGCCTACCGGCAGACGGCGCCGCTCGACTGATCATGGTGCCCGTCGAGTACCGCATGGCCGCCCGGGTGGCGCGCGCGCTGCGCGAAGCCGGCGAACCCCGGCCCGCGCGCGAGCTCGCCTACCGCGCCCTGGCCATGCCTTCGACGGCCCCGGCCCAGCTGGAACGCGTCATCGAGCCGGTCCTCGACGGCCGTTTCTTTCGGGAGGAAGACGCCCTGGGGCTCTGGGAGTGGCGCTACGGTTTCCCCCAGGAGGGCGAGGCGCTGGTGGTGCTCGACCTGGAGACGACGGGGCTCTCCCCGAGCGAGAACGAGATCATCGAGATCGCCCTGATGCGCGTCGAGCCCGGCCGCGTCGAACGGTTCGCCCGTCTGGTCAACCCCGGGTCGCCGATTCCGCCGTTCATTACCCGGCTCACGGGGATCTCCAGCGCCGACGTGGCCGACGCGCCCGACGTCTACACGGCGCTTGAGGAGGCGCTTCCGTACCTGGAGGGCGCGGTCCTCGTCATCCAGAACGCCCCCTTCGACCTGGGCTTTTTGCGCCCGCGCGCCTGCCGCCTGGGTGTTAAGATACATAACGAAGTCATCGATACCGTGCAGTGGGCCAGGCGCGCACTGCCGCGAATGAGGCGAAGAGGGTTGGACCATTTGATCAGGGCGTTTGAAGTTTCCATTGAAACCGGGGCGCGGCACCGCGCGCTCGGGGACGTCGAGGCGACCTGGACGGTGGCGCGGGAGATGTACTACATCCTCACCGCCGGCGAGCCGCGGCGGGTGCTGGAGGTATAGATGCGGGCCAGGTACGTGGTGACCAGTACGTGCATTCAATCGGGGACGATCCGCCTCACGCTTTCGCTGCGCCAGATGCTCTCGGGGCGCGAGCGGGTGACCTGCCAGGACGAGGACGGCGAACGGCTCGACTGCACCGTGGACTGGGTGCGCGGGGTGCTCGACGGCCTCGAGCCCTACTTCGAAAAGCGCCGCCTGCAGGTGAACGACGTGATCTGGCTCACCCTGGACGGCGAGGTGCTGGCCCTGGAGGCCGCCGCGGCGCGCAAGGTGCGCCCGCGGCCGGCGGCGCGGCCCGTCGAGGCGGGGCCGCCCGCGGAGAAGAAGGTCGCCGTTCCCGTCGAGGCCCGCACCCCGAAGAGCCCGGACCCGGTCCCGGAGCCGCCCAAACGGGTGCGCGTCACCCCGCACGTGGGCGAGAAGAAGCGGGCCGCCAAGCCCGCGTTCGTGCAGGCGCTGGAGGCGCTGGAGCTCAAGCACGTGCCGGCCGATGGGCACGACCTCTTCCGCGCCTACCTGGGCCGCCGCGAGTACACTTTGGCGCTGGGCCGCTTCGGCGAGAGCGAACCCGCCGACCTGTTGGCGCTCCGGCGCACCGGCCGCGCCGACTTCGCCGGCCTGGTGGTGCCCGAAGCGCGCCTCGCCGCCGCGGCCGAAGAGCTGGGGGGCGTGCGCCTGGCGCTCGTCTCGCCCGAGGCGCTTTCGCAGCTGGTGGCCCTCAAGAAGCTCTTCCCGGTGGGGCCGGTCGAGCTCGAGCGGCTCCTGCGCGAGGGGCGCGTGGACGCAGACGCGGTCACCCGCCTGGCCGACGAGGTGCGGCGCTGGGTAGGCGAGCGCGCCGCCTTCTCGGCGGTGCTGCTGGCGCTCGCCGAGTACACCCGGCAGCAGGTCTTCTTCCCCGAGGACGTGCTCGCCAACCTGGGCGAGGGCAGCTGGGACCGCGAGACGGTCTGGAACGTCCTCGAGGCGCTGGCCGGCCCGCCCTTCCTGCTGCTGGAAAAGAGCGGCGCGGGCGAGTACCTGCTGCGCGAGCCGGTGGCCGACAACCTGGCCCACCTGGCCGAGTACGCGCTCTCGCTGCGGGCCCGCATCGCCGGCGACTGACGCTCCGAAAAACCCCGTAAGGGAGGGTGCGCACCCTCCCTTACGTCGTTCCGGGTTCCGGCCGCCCCCAGACGTGGTTGAACCCCTCGGCCGCGCGCACCCGCAGGTCGCGCAGGGCGCTCTTGTCGGGTCCGGTGCGGTGCAGCGCCACCCGCACCATCGCCTCCGGGTCGCCGGGCAGCTCCCAGTAGGGGGCGCCGCTCTCCTCGCAGAAGGCCTTCACCTTGGGGTCGTAGCTGCCGCCGGCGTAGGGGGTGCCGGCGGCCGCGGCGAGGATGAGGCCGTGGAGCCGGAGCGAGAGGACGTAGCCCGCCTGGGCGATCCAGTAGAGCACCCGCCGCGGGTCGCCGCTGAGCTCGCGGGTGAAGCCGTCGAAGAGTTCGAGCGCCGGCTCGTCGAAACCCGGCTGGAAGCCCAGCACCAGCACCTCGTAGCCCAGCGCCGCGAGCCGCTCGGCCACTTCGCGCAGGCGCAGGTTGGCCTCGTGCGGCACCCGGGCGCGGGGGACGACGACGACCAGCCCCTCCTCGCGGCTCACGCGCGGCGGCTCGAGCAAGAGCGCCGCGTCGGCGCCGAGGCGCAGGCGGTCGGGCGGTGCGCCCAAACTGCGGGCTAGCTCCAGCGAGGCGCGGTCGCGCACCACGACCGCGCGGCTGCGCCGCAGCGCCGGTGCGGTGAAGCGGCGGCCCCAGGGGCTGAGCGGCCCCAGCGACTGGCCGAAGATCCAGGTGGGCTTGTTCAGGGCCTGGGCCAGGTAGACGAGGCCCAGGTAGTAGGCGAGGCTGCGGTTCGAGGTCCTGTTCTGAAGCAGCCCGCCCCCGCCCGAGAGCAGCCCCTCGGCGCGGGCGAGGGCGGCGAGCGCCGCGGGCTTCGTCCGGGGCACGGCCTCCACCCCGTGCAGTTCCGCGGTGGCCTGGGGGTCGGCCGAGAGCACCACGGGCTCCACGCCCCGCCGGCGCGCCTCGCGCACCAGCGCCAGCAGGATCGCCTCGTCGCCGGCGTTGGCGAAGCCGTAGTAGCCGCTTAGCGCGACCACCATCGGCGCACCGCCCAGACGCCCGCGGCCAGCGCGAGCCCGAGGACCAGCCCCACCACCGCCCCGTTCACCGTCCGCGCCAGCGAAACGAAGAGCGGCGAGTGGTAGTGGCTGAAGGTGTTGAGGATCGAGGCCTCGGCCAGCGCCGCGAAGGCGAGCAGGCCCGCGTGCACCCAGCGGGGCCAGGGCTGGGTCAGCGCCAGCACGGCGACGGCGTGGCCGAAGATCTCCTTGAAGCGGGGGCGCACCATCCAGTCCTGCAGCAGCGCCCGCAGCTGCAGCTCGAGCCCCGGCACCCACTCGGTGTTGCCGCGCCGCAGCAGCACCACCGCGAGCGCCACCAGCGCCACCAGCGCCAGGGCCACCTCGCCGAGCCGCACCCGGTGTTCCCAGGCCGTGGCGATCAGCCCGCGCAGGTCGCGGTCCTTGGGCAGCCCCGCCAGCGCCACCAGCAGCGGCGGCACCACCAGCGTGAGCAGCACCCCCTTGAAGGGCACCAGGCCGGTGATCGTCTGGGTGTTCGAGCCCAGCGCCGCCAGGAAGGCCGCCCCGACGAGGGCGTAGCCCAGCGCCGCGAGCCAGGCCGCAAGCCCCCGGCGGTACTGCACGAAGCCCAGCGGGGCGAAGACGAGGGCCGCGAGCAGCGGTCCCGCCGCTCCGCCGGCGTAGGCGAAGCCGCCCAGCAGCAGGCCCAGCGCCAGCAGCGCCCCGAGGGGCTGCGGGAAGGCGAGGGCCAAGAGGCCCAGCCCCGCGAGGACGCCCACCCAGGCGAACCGGGCGTAGGCCGGGGGTTCCAGGGTGCGCGGCGCGGGTTCGCCCAGCGCGATCCCGCTCGCCTTCAGCCCCTGCTCGACGCGGCGGATGAAGCGCTCGGTCTTCTCGGGGTCGGGCCAGGGGCGGAAGTAGAGGATCTGGTGCCCGCGTTCGCGCGCCGCCAGCAGGTACTTTTCGGCGGCGGCCTCAGGGCTGAGCTTGAGCTGCCACTCGGCCTGCAGGCTGAAGACGCGCAGCGTCGGGTGGTCCAGCGCGATCCGCAGCAGCCCTTTTTGCTGCGCGCCCTCGACGAAGCCCACCGGAACGGTGATCAGCCGCGCCGTCGCGTCCAGGCGGTCGGGGTAGCCGAGCACCTCCTCGCCGGCGAAGACGACGGCCTGGACCGGTTCGGGCAGCGGCGGCGGCCAGCTGCGCAGGCGGTCGTTGTAGGGGCGGTAGACGATGTAGTTGCCCTTGCGGTAACGCTCGAGGATGAAGCCGCGGTCCGGCCCCAAGGGCATCGTGAGCACGTCCTTGGGGAAGCCGATCCAGACCCGGTCGAGCCAGGCGACGCGGTGCTGGGGCAGCGTCCAGGCCTTTGCGATCCGCTCGAGCTCCTCCGGATCCCGCGGCGAGAGGTAGAACCAACCGGGCTCGAAGCCGCCGCCCGGGTGGATGAGCCGCAGCAGGTTGCCGTCGGCGTAGATCGCCTTGCCGCGCTCGACCCAGTCCTGGGTGCGCAGCTCGTAGACGCCCAGGCCGCGCACCCCAAGGTCGCGGTAGCGGTCGAGCAGGTCGTCCAGGTCGAGGCCGCGCAGCCGCGCCTCCTCGCGCACCGCCTGGCCGTCGAGGGTGAGCACCACCGGGCCGGGGCGCTCCACCTGCCAGCGGGCGTGGAGCGCCGCCAGCGAGGGCAGCAACGCGAGCGCCATCAGCAGGTGCAGGAACTTCTTCACGCGGCCCCCAGGATGCGGTGGATCCGGCTCGTCAGCATCTCGAGCGCCGGTTCGTTGTGCCCGCCGTGGGGGATGATCACGTCCGCGAAGCGCTTGCTGGGTTCCACGAAGGCGATGTGCATGGGGCGGACGAAGTTCAGGTACTGCTCGATCACCGACTCGGGGCTGCGTCCGCGCTCGTCCACGTCGCGGCGCAGGCGGCGGATGAAGCGCACGTCGGGGTCGGCGTCGACGAAGACCTTGAGGTGCATGCGGCGGCGCAGCTCGGCGTCGTAGAGGGCGAGGATGCCCTCGAGCACCACGACCGGCGCCGGGCCCACGGGCTTGGTCTCGCGCGCGCGGGTGTGCTCGACGAAGGAATAGAGCGGGCTCTCGACCGGCTCGCCGCGCACCAGCCGGCTCAGGTGGTCGATCAACAGGGGCATGTCGAAGGCGTCGGGGTGGTCGTAGTTGATCCGGGTGCGTTCTTCGAAGGTCAGGTGGTCCTGGTTCTTGTAGTAGTTGTCCATTTGCAGCAGGGCCACCCGGTCCTTGCCCACCACCTCGATCACCCGGCGGGTGACCGTCGTCTTGCCGCTGCCGGTGCCGCCCGCGATGCCGATGACGAATCGTTCCATGCCGTTCCCCTTTATACCAGCCGCCGGCGTGAGCCGGATGGGGCCGCGCCGGACGTGCTTGACAGCGGCGGCCGCAGCCGCTAGACTTCGCCCTAACCGCGCCGAGCGCGGCCAAAATCCGGTGCGTTCTCTTATCCAGAGCGGTGGAGGGACCGGCCCTGTGAAACCGCGGCAACCGGTGGGGAAACCCACGCCTTGGTGCCAATTCCGGCCCGCGCGAGCGGGAAAGATAAGGGAAAGGGCAACCCCTTTCCTGATGTCTTCGAGAGAGCGAACGGAAAGGGGAGTTTTCTTTCCCCGGAAAGGAGCAGGTATGCCCGAGTACCGGTACGCAACCCTAGCGCTGCACGCAGGCTACGACCCCGAGCCCGGAGGCCCCCGGCAGGTTCCGGTGGCCCAGTCCACCAGCTTCGTCTTCGAAAGCGCCGAACACGCCGCCCGGCTGTTCGCGCTCGAGGAGGCGGGGCCCATCTACACCCGCATCGGCAACCCCACGGTGGCGGTGCTGGAGGAACGGCTCGCCGCCCTCGAAGGGGGCGCGGCGGGGCTGGCCGTGGCCTCGGGCCACGCCGCCCAGTTCCTGGCGCTCACCGCGGTGCTGCAGGCGGGCGACAACCTGGTGAGCCTGCCCGGCCTCTACGGGGGCACGGTCAACCAGTTCAAGGTCACCCTCGCCCGCCTGGGCATCGAGACCCGTTTCACCAGCCCCGAGGCGCGCCCCGAGGAGTTCCTGGCACTCACCGACGGGAGGACCCGGGTCTGGTACCTGGAGAGCCTCGCCAACCCGGCCCTCCACGTCCCCGACTTCGACGCCATCGCCGAGGCCGCCGAGGAAGCGGGGGTGGCCGTCTTCGTGGACAACACCTTCGGGATGGGCGGCTACCTCTTCCGGCCGCTCGAGCACGGAGCGGCGGCGGTGCTGCACTCGGTCACCAAGTGGATCGGCGGCCACGGGGCGGCGATCGCCGGCGCGCTGGTCGACGGCGGCCGCTTCGACTGGGCGAACGGCCGCTATCCGCTCCTCGACACCCCCCAGTCCAGCTACCACGGCCTGGTGCCCACCGAGGCGTTCCAGCCGGCGGTGCTGGCCACCGCGGCCCGGGTGGGCGGGTTGCGCGACGTGGGGCCGGCGCTCAGCCCCCACGACGCCTTCCTGCTCCTGCTCGGCGTCGAGACCCTGGCCCTCCGGGCCGAGCGGCACGTGCAGAACACCCTCGAGCTGGCGCACTGGCTGCGGGCGCGGCCCGAGGTGGACTGGGTCAACTACCCGGGGCTCGAGGACCACCCCAGCTACGCGCGGGCCCAGCGCTACTTCGGCGGCCGTCCGGGGGCGGTGCTCACCTTTGGCCTCCGCGGCGGCTACGACGCGGCGGTGCGCCTGCTCGGCCGCCTCGAGCTCGTCAGCCACCTGGCCAACGTGGGGGACACCCGCACCCTGATCATCCACCCCGCCTCCACCACCCACGCCCAGCTCGCGCCCGAAGCGCTGGAGGCCGCCGGGGTGGCGCCGGAGATGCTGCGCCTCAGCGTCGGCCTCGAGGACCCGGACGACCTCAAGGCCGACCTGGCGGCGGCGCTGGAGGGGTAGGGTGGCGACGCTCGTCTACGAGGAGATCGGGGAGCACGAGGTGCGGGCGCTGCTTCCGGAACCGGCCGCGGGGGATCTGCGCCCGCGGCCGCGGCGGGCGCGTCTGGGACGGTTCACATTGGAGGGCGGCGCTTCGTTGCCCGCGCTGCAGCTTCGCTACGAAACCTACGGCGCCCTCAGCCCCGCCCGCGACAACGCGGTCGTCGTCTTCCACGCGCTCACCGGTTCGGCCCACGCCGCCGGCGTCTATGCGGCCGAGACCCTGGCGGCCCTCTCGCCCTACGAGCGCGCCTTCGGGGCGCGGGGCTGGTGGAACGAGGTGGTGGGGCCGGGGCGGGCGCTCGACACCGGCCGCTACTTCGTGGTGAGCATGAACGTGCCCGGGAGCTGCTACGGCTCGAGCGGGCCGCACGAAGACCCCGGCTTCCCCCAGCTTTCGCTGCGCGACATGGTGCGGGCCCAGGCCGCCCTGCTCGACCACCTGGGCGTGCCGGCGGCGCGCGTGGTCGGGGGCAGCATGGGCGGCATGCTGGCGCTTGAGTTTGCGCTCACCTTCCCGGAGCGCACCCAGGCGCTGGCCGTCTTCGCCGCGCCCGCGCGGCAGGGCCCCTGGGCGCGCGCCTGGCAGCACCTGCAGCGCACCGCGGCGCGCCGCGGCGACCTGGCGCTGGGTCGGGCGCTGTCGATGCTCAGCTACCGTCACCCCGCCGGCTTCGAGCAGCGCTGGGCGGACGACCCGGTTCAGGCCGAGCGCTACCTCGACCATCAGGGCGCGAAGTTCACCCGACGGTTCTCGGCCGCCAGCTATGCGCTGCTCACGCGGGCGATGGACGCCCACGACGTGGGGCGGGGCCGCGGCGGGCTGGAGGCGGCCCTCGCCCGCCTCAGCGCTCCGGCGATCTTCGTGGGCATCGACAGCGACCTGCTCTACCCCGCCGCCGAGGTGCGGCGCACGGCCGCCGCGGCGCGCTCCGAATACGCCGAGATCACGAGCGCGCACGGACACGACGGCTTCCTGATCGAAAGCGACCAGGTCAGCCGGATCTTGCGCGCCTTCGGGTTTTGACGCGCAGGTAGGCGATGAGCGCCAGCCCCAGCGCCAGGGCCGAGAACCAGGGGGCGTGGTTCGGCCGCCCCTCGACGACCGCACGCGCGGTCATCAGCGCCCCGGCGGGGAAGAGGAAGGTGACGGGCACCTGCTCCCCGGGGCGGTAGGGGCCGCCGGTCAGGCGGATGCGCATCGGGGTGGCGGCGCCGAAGTTGGTGACCCCGAAGGGGATGGGTACGGCGCGGACGGTCCGCCAGGCGTCGCCCTCGTGCACCTCGAGCACCCCCTCGCCGCGGTCGGTGGCCACGACCTCGAGCTCGAGCGGGTCGTCCCAGGCGGGGTAGACGATCCGACCCTCCAGGAAGACGCCCTCCGGCGTCCGTACGATGCGCAGCTTCTCCACCATGAAGTCGCCGGCGTGGGCCGCGGCCACGGCGGCCAGCCACGCCAGCAGCACGAGCCCCGTCCGTCGCACTAGAACCGGCCCTTCCGCTCCAGGATGGCGCGCAGGTCGCGCAGCATCGCGGTCTCGTCCTCGACGAGCTGCTGACCGTAGAGGACGCGGATGCGGCCCTCGGGGTCGATCAGCGTCACCGTCGAGGTGTGGTCGATGTAGCCGGAGGCGTCGCTGCGGACGTAGACGAAGAACCCCGCCGCGACCTTGGCGATCGCCTTGGGCGGCCCCGAGAGGCCGACGAAGCTGGGGTGGAACATCTTGGCGTAGCGGTCCATCGCCTCGGGGGTGTCGCGTTCCGGGTCGATGCTGATGGCCAGCACCTGGAGCTGCTCGGGTTCACCCAGCTCGCGGTAGATGTGGGCCAGGTGGTTGAGCGTCAGGGGGCAGACGTCGGGGCAGTGGGCGTAGCCGAAGAAGACGAGGACGACCTTGCCGCGGAAGTCGGCGAGGCTGACCGGGCCCGAGGCGCTTTCGAGCCGGAACTCGGGGGCGGGGCGGGGGTTCTTCAGGACGGTCCCCGAGAGCTCGAGCGGACGCGTGCGCGGCCAGAGCGCCCAGGCGGCGCCCACCGCGGCGAGGAGCAGAAGGGCGAGGATCAGGTTCCGCTGCATCGCGCCCCAGTCTACCCGGCCGCGCCCCGTTCGGCGAGCAGGGCGGCGAGGCCCGCCTCGTCGAGCACCGGCACCCCCAACTCCCGGGCCTTTTTCAGCTTGCTGCCGGCGCCGGGGCCGGCGACGACGTAGCTGGTCTTGCGGCTCACCGAGCCGGCCACCTTGGCCCCCAGGGCCTCGAGTTCCTCTTTCACTTCGCTCCGCGGACGGCTGAGCTCGCCGGTGAGGACGATCGTCAGCCCGGCGAGCGGCTGCTCGGCGGGCTGGGCCTGTTTGGCTTCGAAGCTGACCCCGGCTTCCTTTAGCCGCCGGATCAGGCTGCGCATGCGCTCGTCGGCGAGCGCCCGGCGGATCTCGGCGGCGGTCACCGGGCCGACGTCGGGCACGGCCTCCAGCTCCTCCTCGCCGGCCTCCATCAGCTTCTCGATCGTCCCGAAGCGCCGGGCAAGGGTGCGCGCCAGCGCCTCGCCCACCTGGGGGATGCCGAGGCCGTAGAGGGCGCGTTCCAGCCCCCGGCCCTTGCTCTCCTCGAGCTGCACGAGCAGGTTCTCCGCGCTCTTCTCGCCCATCCGCTCCAGGCCGGCCAGGTCTTCCTTACCGAGCCGGTAGAGGTCGGCGGCGTCCTTCACCAGCCCCTTTTCCAGCAGCTGCTCGATCAGCTTTTCGCCCAGGCCCTGAACGTCCATCGCCCGGCGGCTCGCCCAGTGGCGCAGCTGCTGGAAGGCCTTGGCGGGGCAGAGGGGGTTGGGGCAGCGGTGGATCTTGCCGTCTTCCACTAGATTGGCACCGCATTCGGGACAATGATAGGGGAAGACGATCGGCTCTTCCTTGCCAGTTCGCTTTTCCTTGATTACCCGCAAGATCTCGGGGATGATGCCGCCCGACTTGTGCAGGCGCACGGCGTCGCCCACGCGGGCGTCCAGCTCCTCGATGAAGGCCTTGTTGTGCAGGGTGACGCGGCTGACGGTGGTGCCGTCGAGCTGGACCGGCGTCAGGTGGGCCACCGGGGTGATGCGGCCGGTGCGGCCCACCTGGAAGACGACCTCTTCGATACGGGTTTCCTTTTCCTCGGCCGGGAACTTGTAGGCGACGGCCCAGCGCGGCGACTTGGCCGTGTGACCCAGGCGGCGCTGCGCCTCCAGGTCGTTCACCTTGACGGTCGCCCCGTCGGCTTCGAAGGGCAGCGCGTCGCGGCGGGCGAGCATCTGCCGGTAGGCCTCCTCGACCCCGGCCGCGCCCACGGCGCTCCTTCGGTGGGGCTCTACCGGCAGGCCCAGGGCCTCCAGGCGGTCGAGCAGCTCGAGCTGCGTGCGCGCCCTCAGTTCCGCCGCCCCCTCGCCCACGCCGTAGAAGTAGGCCGCGAGCCGGCGCTCGGCGGCGATGCGCGGGTCCTTCTGCCGCACCGCGCCGGCGGCGGCGTTGCGGGGGTTCTTGAAGGGCAGCTCCCCGGCCTCCTCGCGCGCGCGGTTGAGCTCCAGGAAGACCTCCCGCGGCATGTAGACCTCGCCGCGCACCTCCAGTCGCGGGGGGGCGCCCTCGAGCCGCGAGGGGACGTCCCGGACGGTCAGCAGGTTCTGGGTCACCTCCTCGCCTACCCGGCCGTTGCCGCGGGTGGCGCCCCAGACGAGGCGGCCGCCTTCGTAGAGCAGGTTGATCGAGAGGCCGTCGATCTTGTATTCGAGCGCGTACTCCAGCGGCGGCTCGGTTCCCAGCGCCCGGGCGACGCGCTCCTCGAAGGCGGCGATCTCGTCGGGGCCGAAGGCGTTGTCCAGCGAATAGAGCGGGGTCGGGTGCGTGACCGGCTCGAAGCTGGCGCCCAGCACCCCCGCCCCCACCTGGTTCGTGGGCGAGGCGGGCGAGCGCAGCTCGGGAAAGGCGGCCTCCAGCTCGGCCAGCTCCCGCACCAGCGCGTCGTA
Source organism: Oceanithermus profundus DSM 14977 (assembly GCF_000183745.1). Classification (NCBI taxonomy): domain Bacteria; kingdom Thermotogati; phylum Deinococcota; class Deinococci; order Thermales; family Thermaceae; genus Oceanithermus; species Oceanithermus profundus. Next base: position 831,070 of record NC_014761.1, read on the forward strand.
CTCGGCGTCGGAGATCTCGGGCCGGTCGAGCACGTAGTAGAGGTGGTTGTGACGCCGGATGGCCCAGGTCAGCTCGGCCACCCGCCGCGCGGCTTCTTCCCTCGTCACGGTTTCCAGTATAGGAAGCCGCTTCGGACCCGGATGAGGCCGCCCCTCCGGCCGCCTACATGACCTTCACGCATCCCTGGCATATAATGGCGCTGGCGATGAGCCATAGGAACGCAAACCTTGAAGGAGGTCGAGTATGAAACGATGGGCAGTGTTGGGCATGGTATTGGCGGCCTTCATGGGCCTGGCGATGGCGCAGGTTCGTGTGGGTATCGCGTTCGACGCGGGCGGTAAGAACGACCGCAGCTTCAACCAGTCGGCCTGGGAAGGCGCGCAGAAGGCCGCCAAGGACCTGGGCATCGAGCTGTTCGACTTCGAGCCCTCCGATCCCAGCCAGGTGATCCAGGGCATCCGCAACTTCGCAGAGGAGGACTTCGACCTGATCATCGCCGTCGGTTTCGCCAACCAGGGCGCGATCGAGGCGGTGGCCAAGGAGTTCCCCGACATCAACTTCGCGATCATCGACTCGGTGGTCGACCTTCCCAACGTGGCCAGCCTGGTCTTCCGTGAGCACGAGGGTTCGTTCCTGGTCGGCTACATCGCCGGTAAGCTCACCCAGACCGGCACCGTCGGCTTCGTGGGTGGCATGGACATCCCGCTGATCCACAAGTTCGAGCAGGGCTACAAGGCCGGCGTGGAGTACGCCTGCGCCGAGGACGGCATCGACTGCAACGTCATCATCAACTACGTGGGCAACACCCCCACCGCCTGGAACGACCCGGCCAAGGCGAAGGAGATCGCGCAGGCGCAGGTTTCGCAGGGCGCCGACATCATCTACGCGGCGGCCGGCGGCTCGGGCCTGGGCGTGCTCGACTACATCAAGCAGACCCAGTGCATCAGCGGCAAGAAGTTCATCCGCGACCCCTTCCGCAACGTGCCCGGCAACCCCTGCGGTAAGGACCAGCGTCCGATCTTCCTGATCGGCGTCGACGCCAACCAGAACTACCTGGGCGACACCGACAACAACCCCGCCACCCTCAACTTCGTGCTCACCTCGATGATGAAGCGCGTGGACGTGGCCACCTACGACACCATCAAGAGCGTCGTGGACGGCACCTTCAGCGGCGGCATCCACGAGTTCGGGCTTGAGAACAACGGCGTGGGCTACGCCCTCGACGAGTACAACAAGGCCCTGATCCCGCAGGCGGTCGTGACCCGTCTCGAGATCATCAAGCGCAAGATCCTCAGCGGCGAGATCAAGGTTCCTTCCTCGCGCTAAAGTCTTAGCGAAACCACGCGGGCCGCTCCCTCGGGGGCGGCCCCTTCGGTTGGTATACTGCGTGCGTGAGCGAATTCGCGTTGGAGCTGAAAAACATCACCAAGCGCTACCCGCTGGTGCTCGCCAACGACCACATCAGCCTCGGGGTCAAGTGGGGCGAGGTGCTGGCGCTCGTGGGCGAGAACGGCGCGGGCAAGTCCACGCTGATGAAGATCGTCTACGGGCTGGTCCGACCCGACGAGGGCGAGATCTTCGTCGACGGGCGGCGCGTCGAGGTCCACACCCCGTCGGACGCCATCGCCCTGGGGATCGGCATGGTGCACCAGCACTTCATGCTCGTGGACACGCTCTCCGTGCTCGACAACGTGATTCTGGGCATGGAACCCAAAACCGGTCCCGCCATCGACTACGCCGCTGCCCGCAAGCGCGTGGTCGAGCTCATCGAGGAGCTGGGCTTCGACCTCGACCCCGACGCGATCATCGAAGACCTGCCGGTAGGCGCGCAGCAGCGCGTCGAGATCCTCAAGACCCTCTACCGCAACGCCAAGATCCTCATCCTCGACGAGCCCACCGCGGTGCTGACCCCCCAGGAGGTGGAGGAGCTGTTCAAGTTCCTGCGCGAGTTCGCCGAGAAGGGCCACGCCATCATCCTCATCACCCACAAGCTCGACGAGGTGATGGAGGTTTCCGACCGGGTGACGGTCATCCGCGACGGCAAGGTGGTGGGCACGGTGAACACCCCCGAGACCAGCGTGGCCGAGCTGGCGCGCATGATGGTGGGGCGCGAGGTGATCCTGACCGTGCAGAAGAAGCCCGCCGAGCCCGGCGAGGTGGTGCTCGAGGCCGAAGACCTGCGGGTCGAGGGGGCCGGCCACCGCCCGCGCCTGGACGGGGTTTCCTTCCGGGTGCACGCCGGCGAGGTCGTGGGGATCGCCGGCGTCGAGGGCAACGGCCAGACGGAGCTCGTCGAGGTGATCACCGGCCTGCGGCCCTTCAAGGGCACGCTGCGGTACAACGGCGAGGCGGTGCACCCCAGCGCCCGCAAGGTGCGCGAGTGGGGCGTGAGCCACATCCCCGAGGAGCGCAACGACCGCGGCTTGATCCTCGAATTCCCCACCCGTTACAACATCATCCTCGGCGACCACTACCGCGAACCCTACGCGGGCTTCCTGGGTTTCTTCAACGACGGGGTGATCAACGCCTACGCCGAAGAGGTCGTCGAGCGCTTCGACGTGCGGCCGCGCAGCATCCACCTGATCGGCCGGCGCTACTCGGGCGGCAACGCGCAGAAGATCATCGTCGGGCGCGAACTGGCGCGCAACCCCAAGCTGCTGGTGGCCGCGCAGCCGACCCGCGGCGTCGACATCGGCGCCATCGAGTTCATCCACCAGAACATCATCGAGGCCCGCGATCAGGGCATGGCGGTGCTCCTCGTGTCGGCCGACCTCAACGAGGTCATGAGCCTCTCCGACCGCATCCTGGTGATGTACGAGGGGCGGATCGTGGGGGAGGTGCGCCCGGACGAGGTGACCGAAGAACAGATCGGCCTGCTGATGGCCGGTCTGGAAGCGGCGGTCTAGGCGGCGCATGCGGGTACTCTTCGTCGGCGACGTGGTGGCGCGGCCCGGGCTCCGGGCCGTGGCCATGCACCTGCCCGACGTGCGCGACCGCTACGACTGGGTCATCGTCAACGGCGAGAACGCCGCCGGCGGCAAGGGGCTGGACAAGAAGAGCTACCGCATCCTGCGCGAGGCGGGGGCCGACCTGATCACCCTGGGCAACCACGCCTGGGACAAGAAGGACGTCTACGACCTGATCGAGCGCGAGCCGATCGTGCGCGCGGCCAACTACCCGCCGGGAACGCCCGGGCGGGGTTGGTGGGTGCTCGAACGCGGCGGGTTCCGCCTGCTCGTGATCCAGGTGATGGGCCGCGTCTTCATGGACGCCCTCGACGACCCCTTCCGCACCGTCGATCGCCTCCTCGAGGAGGTGGAGCACGACGCCGCGATCGTGGAGATCCACGCCGAGGCGACGAGCGAGAAGTACGCCCTCGGCTTCTACCTCGACGGCCGGGTGGCCGCGGTGCTGGGCACCCACACCCACGTCCCCACCCTCGACGCCGGCTTCCTGCCCGGGGGTACGGCCTTCCAGGCCGACGTGGGCATGACCGGAACCTACCGCTCGATCATCGGCGGCGAGGTGAAGACCTTCCTCGACCGCTTCCTCACCGCGCGGCCGCAGCCCTTCCGCAGCGCCGAAGGGCCGGCGCTCTTCGTGGCCACCGAGCTCGTCTTCGACGGGCCCCGGGTGCAGGCGATCAGCCCCTACCGCTGGGAGGAGCCGTGACGCTGCCCGAGGCGCTCCGGCGCGACGTGGACCGGCTGGGCCGGGCGCTGGGGGAGGCGATCCGCGAGGTCAGCGGCGAACGCCTCTACGAACTGGTCGAGGAGGTGCGCGCGCGCACCAAGCGGCTGCGGCAGCGGCCCGACGACGCCGAGCGCGCGGCGCTGGTGCGCCTCGTCGCCAGCCTCGACCTCCACCGCGCCGAAGGGCTGACGCGGGCGTTCACGAGCTTCTTCTACCTGGCCAACCTGGCCGAGTCCTACCACCGGGTGCACACGGCCGCCGACGCCAAAGGCGAGTTTGCGCGCGCGGCCCGTACCCTGGCCTCCTGGGGCGTTCCGCCGGAGGAGGCCGCGCGCCTGGCGCGCTCGATGCGGCTGTGGCTGACCTTTACCGCGCACCCCACCGAAGCGCGCCGGCGCACCGTGCGCCACCACCTCGAGCGCCTGCGCGACGCGCTCGCGCGCGGCGACCGGGCGGCGGTGCGCGAGCGGGTCAAGCTGCTGTGGGCCACCGAGGAGCTGCGCCGCACCCAGCCCACCGTGGAGGACGAGGTCAAGGGGGCGCTCTACTACCTACCCGAAAGCCTCTGGTCGGCGCAAGCGCGCCTGGTGGAGCGGATCGAGGCCGCGCTCGAGCAGGCCTTCGGGAAGCGCTTCGAGGCGGAGAGTCCGGTGCGCACCCGCAGCTGGATCGGCGGCGACCGCGACGGCAACCCGGCCGTCACCCCCGAGGTCACGGCCTGGGCGCAGGACCACGCCCGCCGCCTCTACGTGGAGCACTTCTGCCGCGAGCTCGACGAGCTGGTCCGCGACCTTTCGGTCTCCGAGCGCCGGCTGCCGGTCCCGCGCGAGCTGCGCGAAGCGGCGGAGCGGGCGCTGGCGCTGATCGAGCGCGCGCCCCGCTTCGAGGGCGAGCCGCTCCGGCGCTACCTCATGGGCGTCTACTACCGGCTCGAGCACACCCTGGGTTCGGGGCCCGGCGCCTACGGCGACGCCGGCGAGCTCGCCGGCGACCTCGAGCGGCTGCGGCGGACGCTCGAGGCGATGGGGTTCTCGGCCTTCGCCGCGCGCGGCGTGCGGCCCCTCGAAGAGGCGGCGCGCACCTTCGGGCTCAGCTTCGCGGACCTGGACCTGCGCGAGGAGGCGAGCGAGCACCGCGAGGCCGTCGCCGAGCTGGTCGCGGCCGCGGGGCTCGCGGACGACTACCCCGAGTGGTCCGACGACCGCCGCGAGGCCTGGCTCACCGGCGAGCTCGCATCGGCACGCCCCCTCGCCCCCGTGGGCTACCGCCCTCGGGGGAAGGCCCTGCGGCGGGCGCTGGGCGCGCTCGAGGTCTGGGACGGCCGCGGGGCCTACGTGGTGAGCATGACCAAGAGTCCCGCCGACCTGCTCGAGGTGTTGCTGCTGGCGCGCGAAGCCGGCCGTTACCGCCCCGACCGCGGCGCGCCCTTCGACGTGGTGCCGCTCTTCGAGACCCTGGCCGACCTCGACGCCGCGGGCCGCACCGTCGAGCGCTTGCTCGCCAACCCGGTCTTCCGCCGCCAGGTCGAGGCGCGGGGGGCGCTCGAGGTCATGATCGGTTACTCCGACTCCAACAAGGACGCGGGTTACCTCGCGGCCAACTGGGCCCTTTACACCGCCCAGCAGCGCATCGCCGAGGCCGCCCGGGCCGCCGGCGTCAGCGTCCGCTTCTTTCACGGTCGCGGCACCTCCACGGCGCGCGGCGGCGGTCCCGCGGGGCGCGCCATCGCGGCGCTGCCGGTGGGCACGGTGGGGCGCGAGATCCGCATCACCGAGCAGGGGGAGGCCCTGGCCGACAAGTACGCCCACCCCGACCTGGCGTTGCGCAGCCTGGAAGAGACGATCGCGCACCTCTGGCTGGCCGCGGCGCGCGACGCCGGGTACGGCCCCGAGGCCGCCTTTGCGCCAGAGCCGGCCTGGGTCGCGGCCATCGAGGCCGCCGCCGCCCGCTCGGCGCAGGTCTACCGCGAACTCCTGGGGTCGGAGGGTTTTCTCGCCTTTTTCGAGCAGCTCACCCCCATCCGCGAGATCGCCGCGCTCAAGATCGCCTCGCGCCCGGTCTACCGCCACGGCCGCATTCAGGAAATCCGCGACCTGCGGGCCATTCCCTGGGTCATGGCCTGGACCCAGGTGCGCGCCAACCTTCCGGGGTGGTACGGCCTGGGCGAGGGGCTGTCGGCCATCGACCCGGCCCTCCTCGGCGAGATGCACGACGGATGGCCCTTCTTTCGAAGCGTGCTCGAGGGCGCGGAGCTCTCGTTGGCGAAGACCGACCTCGAGGTGACCCGCGGCTACCTCCGCCTGGTCGATCCCGAGCTGGCCGGACGCTTCTTCTCCGCGATCGAGCGGGCCCACGAGGCCGCCCTTTCCACTCTGGAGAAGGCCCGCGGCCGGCCCCTGCTCGCGGACGCCCCGGGACTCGCCCGCAGCCTGGAGCTGCGCAACCCCTACCTCGACCCGATCAACCACCTGCAGATCGAGCTGCTCTACCGCTACCGCCGGCTGCCGCCCGAGAGCCCCGACCGCGAATCGACGACGCGGGCGTTGCTGTCGACCATCCTGGGCATCGCCGCGGGGATGCGCAATACCGGCTAGGGCGGCCGGGTAGAATGGTCCCGTAGCCATGACGCGCCTCTACCACATCTCCGACATCCACGTGGCCTCCAAGTACTTCCAGCCGCAGTTGATGGAGCAGCTCGTGGACGAAGTCAACCGCGAGCGCCCCGACCTGCTGGTGATCTCCGGAGACCTCACGGATCGCGGCCTGGCGTACGAGTACGAAGAGGCCGCGCGCTGGACCGGGCGCTTCGAGGTTCCCATGCTGGTCACGCCGGGGAACCACGATTCGCGCAACGTCGGCTACGTGCACTTCGAGGAGCTCTACGGCTCGCGCTACCGCGTCGTGCGCCTGCCGGGCGTGCACATCGTGGCCGCCGACTCGAGCGAGCCCGACCTCGACGAGGGCCGGATCGGCCGCAGCATCTACCCCTGGCTGCACGAGGCGCTGGATTCGGCGGCGGAGGGCGACCTGAAGGTCTTCGTCACCCACCACCACCTGCTTCCGGTGCCGGGCGCCGGCCGCGAGCGCAACATCCTGCAGGACGCCGGCGACCTGCTCAAGGTCCTCGTCGACCACGGGGTCGAACTCGTGCTCAACGGCCACAAGCACGTGCCCTGGGTCTGGCGCTTCGAGGAGATGCTGATCGTCAACGCCGGAACGGCCACCACCAACCGCCTGCGCGGCAAGGGCCGGCCCAGCTTCGCCATCATCGACCTGACGGACGAGGCCATCACGGTGCGCCACAAGTACTACGACGGCAGCGAGGACACCCTGCACCACCCCCTGAAACGGAGGACGCCGGCATGAAGCACCCGATGGGCTGGAACGCCATGCAGCGCGTGGGCTTGTTCGTGGACACGCAGAACCTCTACCACTCCGCGCGCGACTACTACGAGCGCACCGTCAACTTCGAGAGCCTGCTCAAGCGTGCGGTGCAGGGCCGGCAGCTGGTGCGCGCCACCGCCTACGTGGTCGAGCGCGAGAACGACACCTCGGCCTGGCCCTTCATCTACAAGCTCTCCACCATGGGCTACCGGGTGCGGCGCATGAACCTGAGCGTGCACCACACCACCGACGAGGGCAAGCCCATCTACGAGGGCAACTGGGACATGGGCATCGCCGCCGACATGGTGCGGCTCATGGACGCGCTCGACGTAGTGGTGCTGGGCTCGGGCGACGGCGATTTCGTGGACATCCTCGAGGTGCTCATGGAGAAGGGCATCCGCGTCGAGGTGATCGCCTTCAAGGAGACGACGGCGCAAAAGCTCATCGACGCGGTGGACCAGTTCACCCACCTGCCCGAGATCGACGAGCCCTTCATGCCCCAGCGCGAGAAGAATTACCCCGGCACCAAGTGAGCGAACCCGGACGGCGGATCGAGGACTACGACTACCCCCTGCCCGAAGAACGCATCGCCCAGGAGGGGGCCTCGCCGCGCGACCACAGCCGCCTGATGGTGGTCGAGCGCGGCCGCGGCGTGCGCGCGCACGCCCGCTTCTTCGAGCTGCCGCGCTTTTTGCGCGCCGGTGACCTGCTCGTTTTCAACGAAACCAAGGTGATTCCGGCGCGGATCTTCGGCGTCAAGGAGGGGGGCGCGCGCGTCGAGGCGCTGCTCGTGCGGGAGGAGGCGCCCGAGCGCTGGTGGGCGATGGTCCGCCCCGGACGCCGGCTGCGGCCGGGGGCGCGGGTGCGTTTCGGAGAGCTTGCGGCCGAGGTGGCGGCGGTGGACGACGAGGGGCTGCGCCTCCTGGTCTTCTCCGGGCCGGTGCGCCCACTTCTGGAACGCCTGGGCCGGACGCCCCTGCCGCCTTACATCCACCGCCCGGTGGACCCCGAGCGCTACCAGACGGTCTACGCGCGCCGCGAAGGGTCGGTGGCCGCGCCCACGGCCGGACTCCACTTCACCCCGCGGCTGTTGGAGGAGCTTGCGGCCATGGGGGTGGAGCAGGCGCGGGTGGTGCTGCACGTGGGGCCGGGCACCTTCCAGCCGGTGAAAGGGGCGATCGAGGAGCACCGCATGCACGCGGAGCGCTACGAGGTGCCCGCGGAGGCTGCGGCGCGGGTGAACCGCGCGCTCGCCGAGGGGCGGCGGGTCGTCGCGGTGGGCACCACGGTGGTGCGCACGCTCGAGGCGGCCTTCGCACCCGGCGAAGGGGTGCGCCCCGGGGCGGGGGAGACGCGGCTCTTCATTCGCCCGCCCTACCGCTTCCAGGTGGTCGGCGGGCTGGTGACGAACTTCCACCTGCCGCGCAGCACCCTGCTGATGCTGGTGGCCGCCTTCGCGGGCTACGAGGTCACGATGGCCGCCTACCGCGAGGCGCTCGCGCGCGACTACCGCTTCTTCAGTCTGGGCGACGCGATGGTGATCGTGTGAAGGGGGTGCGTAGTTCGTAGTACGTGGTACGTAGTACGTGGTAGCGGGACTGTGTGGCGTGGCCCGTGGCTCGCGGTTCGTAGCTTGTGGTTGGTCCGTCTACGGCAACTGAATCTTGACTTACTGCCCAGCATGGACCCTGAATCAAGTTCAGGGCAGGCCCTGAATCGAGTTCCTGGCAGGCTCCCGGATCTCGGCAACCTTCGGTTGCCTCGTCCGGGGATACGAGAAAATCAGGAAGCAGGAGGTGGGGTGTAGGAGACGGGCCTTCTCGAAAAGCCCGTTGACGAGGCTGTAAACGGCATATTAATAACAAAAGGAGATCTTCCCACATCCCACACCCGACATCCCACATCCTGATTCACCCCACACCCCGGCGAAGCCGACCAATCGGGCCCCTGCCGCGCCGATGCGCCACGACCTGGCCGCCGCAACTTGGTGCCATGAACGAACCGGAGCGGATGGCTCGCGGCCGCGGCAAAGACGCCAATGGTGCCGCCGGTTCTGGCGGGGCGCGTGGGGTTCAGACCTCGAAAACCCGGGTTGGTTTTTAACAAGAAAAAGCAGGGACCAGGGCCGTTCGAAAGAGGCGTGCCGGGCTCAGCCGCCGTTGTTCGCCCGGTAGAGGCGGCGCTCGGCCTCGATGGCGTGGTCGAGCTCCTGGATCTCCTTGAGGATCTCGAGGGCGCGTTCGGGGTCTTCCTTCAACGCCGCCGTGAGCCGCGCGCGCTTGCGCCGCAGGTAGCCCTCCCGCAGCCGGGCGAGGCTCTTGTCGAGGTGTTCCTTGTGCTCGGCGGGGTGTTCGCTGCCCGAGAGCATCAGCCGCTCGAAGAGCCGTCCCCCCTCCCCGCGGCCCGCGAAGCGGTCGAGGATGCGCCGGGGCTTGTACCCTTCTTCTTCGGCCACGCGGATGAACTCGGCCAGGAACGCGTCGTCCGGAGGCCAGGTGTGGTCTTCCACGTAGCGCACCCAGTCCGCGAGCTGGTTCGGCTCGACCGCAAGCAGCTGGGCGATCACGTCCAGCTCGAGGAGGAGCAGGCGGTCGCCGGAGTCCTGAGTCGCCGCCGCCACCTGGGCGCGCTCCACGACCGGGCGCTTGCGCCGGCGCTGGCTATGGACGAGGTCCTCGAGCGCCCGCGGATCGAGCCCCAGGCGGTCCACGATCACCGCCTTAAGGGCCTCGGCCACCGGGTCGAAGGGTTCGGCGTCGGTCAGGCGCGGCAGCAGCTGCTCGAGCACCCGGCGCTTGCCCTCGGCCGTGTTCAGGTCCGCGCCCTCGGCGGCCGCGGCGAAACGGAATTCGACCTCCGGCAGGGCGTCGTCGAGCGCCCGTGCGAAGGCCGCCTTGCCCCCCGGGTCGGTGAGCAGATCGCCCGGATCGCGGCCTTCGGGCAGCAGCACCGCGAAGGTGAGGAAGCGGCGGGCCACCCCGACGTCGAGCCCCGCGAGGGTCGCCCGCCGCCCGGCCTCGTCGGCGTCGAAGGCCAGGTAGAGGCGTTCGGCCTCGGCGCGTTCCAGAAGCTTCGCCTGCTCGGGCGAGAGCGCGGAGCCCAGCACCGCCACGGTCTCGGTCCAGCCCATCTGGGCCAGCGCGAGGACGTCGAAGAGGCCCTCGACCACGATCGCGCGCTTGCGATCGCGGATGCTCTTGCGCGCCTCCGGGTAGCCGTAGAGCAGGCGGTTCTTCTTGAAAACGTCGCTTTCTGGAGTGTTCAGGTACTTGGGCGCATCCTCGTCCGAGAGCGCCCGCCCGGTGAAGGCGACGACGCGGCCCATGGGGTCGCGGATGGGGAAGACCACCCGCGCGCGCAGGCGGTCGTAGACGCGTCCGTCCTTTTCGGCGAGCACGCCCGCCTCCAGCCCGAGCTTGAGAGGGACGTCGTGCCGCTTCAGGAAGTTCACCAGCCCGTCCCACCGTTTCGGGGCGAAACCCAGGGCGTAGCGCTCGATCGTCGCCTCTTCGAGGCCGCGCCGCTGCAGGTACGCCAGGGCCGCGCCTTCGAGGTGGTTGCGGAAGTAGCTGAGCGCCAGCCGGTTGACCTCGATCAGGTCCTTGCTGGGCCGGTGCGCCGGCCCGCGCTCGGGCAGCTCCACCCCCGTCTCCTGTGCGAGCTTCTCCAGGGCTTCGCGGAAGTCCACGCCCTCGATCATCTGCACGAACTTGAAGGCGTCGCCGCCGGCCTTGCAGCCGAAGCAGTAGAACATCCCCTTCTGTTCGTCGACGTAGAACGAGGGCGTCTTCTCGTTGTGGAACGGACAGAGCCCCTTCCATCGGCCCTTGCCCGCGGGCTTCAAGGGCACGTAGCGCTCGACGACGGCCTTGAAGTCGAGGCGGCTACGGATTTCTTCGCGAGGATCCATGGGTTCCGTGGGTTCGGGCCTCGCGCCAACGCAGGCGGGCCCACGCCCCCAGGATACCGTAGCCGCCCAGCCCGCGGGCGGGTCCGGGGGCGGGCGATTCCAGCTGCAGCAGGAGGGAGCGGCGCCAGGTCTCCTGCGCCGCCAGCGAGGCCTCGAAGCGCAACAGGTGTTCGATGGGCTCGCCCTGCGCCAGCGCCACCTCCGCACGCAGCAACCGCGCGGTCTCCCCGACGACGACGAAGCCTCCGGCGCTGGCGCGCCGTTGCAGGTGGCGGGCGAGCGCCAGCGCCTTCTGAGGGTGGCGCTGCATCAGGTAGAGGCCCCAGAGGATCAGGGTCAGGTAGTGCAGGTAGGGCCCGCTGGCGCGGGCCTCCTTGCGCGCGGCCTTGAGGATCGGCACCGGGTCGCCGCCGTTCCGCCAGGTGCGCAGCGCCTCGGAAAGCGCGAAGAGGAGCCGGCCCGGCGGCGTGGCCGCGGCGGCGTGGCGTCGTTGCAGCTCGCGGAAGCGCCGTTCGCCGCGCCGCCCTCCGCGCAGGGCGTAGGCCAGCGCCAGGTTGGCGGCCAGCCAGGGATGGGGTTCGGAGCGGTAGACCTCCTCACCCAGGGCGACGGCCTCGGCCAGGCGGCCGGTCTCGATGAGGAAGCGCATGCGGATGGCGTGAATGCGGGCGCGTTCGTCGGGGGTGCGGGCGTGGTCCAGGTGCTGCTCCGCCTGATCGAGCGCCGCCCGCGCGGCCCCGGCGCGGCCCTGGTCGAGCCACAGGCCCGCACGCACGCTCCAGGCGGTGGTGGCCAGCCCGGGGTGCGCCTTGCGCGCGTGTTCGACCGCGCGGTCCGCCCATTCCGCGGCGACGTTGAGCCGCTCCGCCATCCACTCGAAGCCGCTGATCGCGAGGGCGGCCTCCGCCGCACGGCTTTCGTTGTGGCTTTGCAGGTAGAGGCGGTAAGCCGTGCGCATCGCCGCGGCGGCCTCCTCCAACCGGCCCAGCTGCGCCAGCGTTTCGGCGAGCAGGCGCTCGTAGGCGGCCTGCTGCTCTACGGTGCCGTCGATGCTCATGGCGCGCAGCCGCTGCAGTCGTTCCGCGGCCGGCTCCAGCGCCAGCAGCGCCAGCGTCACCTCCGGGTCGCCGCGGCGAAGTTTGAGGTAGCGGCTCAGGTTGACGCGGGCCTCCCGCACCCTGCCCAGGCGCGCCTGGGCGAGGCCCGTCAGGCGCACGGCCTCCTCCGAGGTTTCCGGCTCGAGCCAGCGCAAGGCCGTTTCCGGCGAGCCGCCTTCGAGGTGCAGCGCCGCCAGGCGCAGCCGCGCCTCGGACCGCTCCGCTTCGGGCAAGAGCGGCAGCGCCGTCAGGTAGTGCTGCTCGGCCCCGCGGAAGATGCCCTCGCGCTTCTGCGCGTCCCCGGCCCGCAGGTAGGCGCGGGCGGCTTCGCGTTCCCGTCCTGCGAGCAGGGCGTGCTCGGCCGCGAGCGCGGCCAGCCGGCCTCCGGGCCGCTGTTCGAGCCAGCGCCAGTACGCTTCGTGCAGACGCCGGCGTTCCTCGCGCGAGAGGAAGAGGCGGGCCGCGCGCTGCAGGAGCGGATCCGCCACCCGCAGGATCGTCTCGTCATCGCGCGCCGCCGGCTCCGCCAGAAGGTACCCGTCGGCCACCAGATCGTCCACGGCGTCGCGCGCGTCCTCCCCGAGGAGCTCTTGGATCAGGCCCGTCCAGCTTCCCGGTTGGCCCAGCGCGGCGTAGAGCAGGACCTTGCGGTGGAGCGGCTGCAGCGTGTCCAGGCGCGACTGGTAGGCCGCCATCACCGAGGTGCCGGGGTCGCCCGAAAGCGCCAGGAAACGCAGCGCCAGGGGCAGGCCGCCGCTTTCGCGGTAGATCGCCGCGCGCTCTTCGGGCGAGAGTTCGGGGTTGAGGTGGCGCAGGTAGGCGTCGGCGTCCTTGGGTTTGAGGGGCCCGAGCACCAGATCCGCGCCGGAGGCCGGCGAGCGCCGCAGCACCAGCACGGTCAAGCCGCGCAGCGGCTCGCGGCGCAGCCCCTGGAGCATGCGCTCGAGCAGCACGTGGTCGCGCGGCCCGCTGCGCACCACCACGACGGTCGGGCGTTCGTCGGCGAGGTGCTGCAGGATGCGGCGGAAGCTGCGGACCAGGGTGCTTTCCAGGTCTTCCGGCGGTGCGGGCCGCTCCGGCTCCAGGCCCAGCGCGTAGGCGAGGACCCGCCGGTCGAGGTCCGCGAGGGGGAGGCGCTCCAGGATCGCCTCGGGGGGCAGCCCCAGCCCGCGCGTGAGCACCTGTTGCAGGGTCTCGCGCAGGGGGACCCCCAGCTCGAGGTCGGGCACGTGGAGGGTGCGCAGCCGGCCCGACCTGCGGCGCAGGGCCTCTTCGACGAGAAAGGTCTTCCCGGCGCCGATCGGCCCCGAGATGACCGCGACCCGGCCGCCGCCCTGCTCGGCTTCCAGGATCCAGGCGGTTACCTGCTCCAGCTCGCGCTCGCGGCCGAAAAGGGGGTGGTTGCGCGCACCCCAACCGTGGAAGACCCAGACCGGTTGCGGTTCGCGGAAACCCTTGAAGAGGCGCGGTTTCAGGCGTTCGAGGTTGGCCTCGGGGACCAGCTGCGCGGTGACCTGGTCGAGCCAGACGACGCCGCCGGGGGCCGACGCCGCCAGGCGCTGGGCCAGGTTGACGGGGTTGCCGATCACGGTTTGGTGCTGCCCCTGCTCGCTGCCCAGGGGGCCGAGCAGCACCAGCCCGGTGGCCAGCCCCACGCGGCCGCGCAGCAGCTCCGGCGAGCCCTCCTGGGTGGCCTCCACCATGCAGGCGGCGGCCTGCAGCGCCCGCATGGGTTCGTTTTCCCGGCTCTTCTGCAGCCCGAAGACCGCGAGCATGCCGTCGCCGAAGAACTTGTCGACGTAGCCCCCCTGCGCGGTCACGCAGTCGCGGGCGCGCTCGAGCAGGCGGTGGACGGTGCGGTGGGTTTCCTCGAGGTCGTGGGCGCTGGTGTAGCGGCTGAAGTTGGTGAGGTCGAAGAACAGGGCCGTCGCCCAGCGCCGCTGGGGCAGCGGGGCCGGGCTGAGCGGGTGGCCGCAGTGCCCGCAGAAACGGAAGCCCTCGGGGTTGCGCGCGCCGCAGCGGGAGCAGCGCACCTAGACGCGCCCCCCTTCGCTGCGGAAGGCCATCAGGGGCGGTTCGGCGGTGACCTCGATCTCCATCCCCGTCTCCAGGGGCTCGTCCGAGGCCAGCACCAGCGGCAGGCCGCAGTCGAGCAGGTAAAAGCCCGGTGCGATCTCGCGCTGGACGCGTCCGCAAAGGCGGTGGCGGCCGCCCGCGAGGGCCTGGACGCCCGGGGGCTGCTTGCGGTAGCGGAACGAGGCCACCACGGCGTGGAGCACGAGCTCGACGGGCCCGCTCGGCGACGGCGGCGCCCCGCGGTCGAAGGGGTAGAGCACGCCCACGGGGGTTACCGCCTCCAGCAGCGGGTAGCCGAAGGGCTGGGGCAAGAGCTCCACCGCGACCGCGTACTCCGCAAACCGTTCCGCGAAGGCTTCGGGCCCTTCTTCGTAGGCCATGAGAACAGTTTAAATTGGTCCTGCCCGAAAAGCGTACCCCCAGTCAAGGGGGTACGCCGCGGGGAGGCTAGAAGACGGGGCCGATGCGGAAGTGGAAGACCCCGCTGGGGTGGGCGGCGCTGAAGCCGTAGTCGAAGCGCAGCGCCGGCAGCAGCACCGAGCCGTAACCCAGGTTCAGCTGCACCCCGGCCCCGAAACCGGTCTTGAGGTCGAGCGCCTCGCCGGGGTTCCAGACCGAGCCGACGTCCACGAAGAGGATGCCGATCACGGTCTGGCTGATCGCGGTCTGCAGGTTGAAGTCATAGCGGTACTCGAGCGAGCTGCCCAGCAGGTAGCGGCCGGAGAGCTCCATGGGGTTGTAGCCGCGCAGGGTGGCGATCTCGGTCTGGTTGCCACCGAGGAAGAAGACGCGGCTCGCCGGCGGATCCCCCAGGACCGCGCCCGCCGAGGCCCGCAGGGCGAAGACCTGGCGCGGGTCGCCCTCGACGATCGTGTAGGTCTTGAAGTTGACCCAGCCCGGCACGAACTGGCTGAGCGCGCCGCCGTAGGGCAGGTTGAGGCCGTAGGCGAGCGATCCGGTGAGGGTAAAGCCCTGGCTGGGGAACTGGGGGTTTTCGACCGTGCTGTAGGTGGCCGAGGCCCCGATCGAGTAGCTCTGGTAGGGGATGGGGAGCAGGCTGCGGGCGGTGGCCTCGTCGGGGGTGCTGGGTTTGTTGGGGTCGTAGACCTCCAGCTTGGGGTAGACCCACTCCGCGTCCAGGTTGGCGAAGACCTTCAGGTTCTCGAGCTCGCCCGACCAGGGGCGGCCGATGGAGAACTTGCCGCCGCTGCGGCGCTCGGTGTACTCCCAGCCGGTGTCGTTCCCGTTCGCGTCCTCGAGCGGCAGGTTGCCCTGGGGGTAGGTGTAGATGCTGAGGCTGAGGCTGGTGGGCACCTGCTGGAAGTCGAGCGCGTCGAGCCAGAGCCAGGGGATGTTGTAGCTGGCGCGCAGGGTCAGGTTGTCGCCCGCGTCGTTCTCGCCGAAGGTCAGGTTAAGGCTGGCCTGGTGGGCGCGGCCCCAAAGGTTCTTGCTCTCGAGCGTGGCCTGGCCGCTCCAGCCTTCGATGCTGGACCAGGCCACTGCGGGCGCCAGGACGGTGGACTTGGCCTCCTTGAGGCCGAGCACCAGCACCACGCGGTCGGGCGCCGTTCCGGGGGCGGTCGAGACCGCAGGGGGTTCGGCGAGCAGCCCCGAGCGCAGCAGGTTGCTGATCCCCTTGCGGATCGCGGGAACCGAGAAGAGCTCGCCGGGGCGGGGGAGTTCGCGGAGGATGACGAAGTCCTGGGTGTTGTGCGCCCCCTGCCACTCGAGGCGGTAGCCTTCGATGCGCAGCTCGTGTACCTTCTGCACGTAGACGCCGTCCTTGAAGGCGAAATCGGGTTGGGGGCGGATCTCGTACCCCGCCTCCCGGTAGGCCTTCTGGATCCTCAGGAAGTCCTCCTGGGCCAGCTCGGGCGAGAAGAGGTCGCCCGGCTCCAGCCGCAGCAGCGACTTCAGGGTTTCCGGGTCCAGCGCGGTCGCGCCCTCGATGCGGACCTCGCGGATCTTGCCGTAGCGGACCGCCCCCGGGGTGAGGACGACGCGCACCCCGTCGCTGCCGACGGGCTCGAGCTGCAGCCGGACCTCTCGCTCGAGCTGCCGCGACAGCCGGGCGATCTCGTCGAGCAGCCGGTCGTAGTTGAGCACCTGGCCGAGCGGCACCTGGGGCTGGACCCCGCCCAGCGCCGAGGCGTCCACCTCCACGACCTTGAGCTCGCGCACGAAGACGGTGAGCACTCCGTCCTCCAGCCGCGAACGCCGGGTGTCGACGCCCGAGAAGCGGTAGCCGGCGTCGAAGTAAGTGCGGTTCACCTGGTCCACGGCCGCGCGGTACAGGTCCCAGGCGAAGCTTCCGTGGTCGAGCAGCGGCTTGAAGGCCGCGCGCAGCTCGGACTCGGGGAAGACGGTCGCCCCTTCGAGCGCCAGCTTCTTGACCGGCGGCGTCTCCTTGACCGTATAGACCAGCTGCACGCCGCCCTCGCCCTCGCGGGTCTCGAGCGTCACCTCGGGCACGAAGGGGAAGCCGCGCTCGCGGTAGAACGAGGCCAGCCGGTCCGCCCCCTCGCGCGCCCGCACCGGGTTGTAGGTGGCGCCGGGACCGAGCGCGAGCTCGTCCCCGAGGAGCTGCGCGAGTTCCTCGGGGGCGAAGGCCTCGGCCTTCACCTCCACCCCTGCGATCGGGGGGTTGGGCTCGAGCCGGACGCGCAGCACGTCGCCCTCGAGGGCGACCTCAACCTTACGGAAGTAGCCGCTCTCCATGAGTGCGGCGCGCACGGCCTCGAGGTCGATCGAGGCCGTGTCCTGCCCGGGTTCCACGGGCAGGGCCACGCGCGCCAGCGCGGTGAGCACCGGGTCCGCCCCCTCTATGCGGATCTCGGCGAGGGGGGCGGCCAGGGCGAAGCCGGTGAGCAGGAGGACGAGGACCAGGTAACGTCGCATACCCTGATGCTACCGCCACGGGTGAAGTGGGCGTGAGACCCGTGTGGTAACGTAATATCGTGAGCTACGAGGCGATCATGAACGCGGTGGAGGCGGTGCGCGCGCGCACCGATTTTTCACCGGAACTGGGCCTCGTTCTGGGGTCGGGCCTGGGCCCGCTCGCGGACGAGATCGACACCGTGGCCGAGATCCCCTACGGCGAGGTTCCGGGCTTCCCGGTATCGACCGCGCCGGGCCACGAGGGCAAGCTGATCCTGGGCCGGCTCGCGGGGCGGCCCGTGGTGGCCTACAAGGGCCGGGTGCACTTCTACGAGGGCTACCCCATGGAGCAGGTGGTCTTTCCGGTGCGGGTCGGCTACTTCCTGGGCGCCGAGCGCTTCGTCGTCACCTCGGCCGCCGGGGGGCTCAACCCGAACTTCCAGGCGGGCGACTTCATGCTCCACCTGGACTTCATCAACGCCATGGGGGAGAACCCGCTGCGCGGCCCCAACGACCCCCGGCTCGGCCCCCGGTTCCCCGTGACCTTCGACGCCTACGACCCCGAGTACCTGGAGGTGGCGCGGCGGGTGGCCCGGGCCCAGGACGTGCGCCTGCGCGAGGGCGTCTACCTGGCCATCAGCGGCCCCAGCTACGCCAGCCGCAGTGAGCTGAGGGTCTACCGCTACGGGATGTACGCCGACGCCATCGGGATGTCCACGGTGCCCGAGGTGATCGCCCTGCGCCACCTGGGGGCGCGGGTGCTGGGGCTCTCGACGATCACCGACATGGCGCTGGCCGACAGCACCCACCACGCCGACGAGCAAGAGGTGATCCGGGTGGCCGAGGAGCGCAGCCCGGTCTTCCGCAAGCTCGTGACCGGCATCGTCGCCGAGCTGCCCTGAACCATGCCGCTGCCCGAGGTCCTCGCCCGCATCGAGGCCGCGGCCCGGCGCGCCGGGCGTGACCCGGCGAGCGTGCGCCTGGTGGCCGTGACCAAGGGCCGCGATCTGGCCGAAATCGAACGCAAGGTGCTGCGCTACGGCGACTTTCCCCTGGGCGAGAACCGCATCCAGGAGGCGCGCGCCAAGATCGCCGCCTGGCCCGAGCGCGAGTGGCACTTCATCGGGCCCCTGCAGCGCAACAAGGTGCGCTACCTGCGCCCCTTCCGGCTGGTGCACTCCGTGGACTCGCTGCGGCTCGCCGAGGCGCTGGCCGCGCGCGCGAAGCGCGAGGGCTACCGGCCGCGGATCCTGCTCGAGGTGAACGTGGCCCGGGAGCCGCAGAAGCACGGCTTCGATCCGGACGAGGTGGACGCGGCGGTGCAGGCGGTGCGCCAGCTGGAACCCCTGGAGCTGCGGGGGCTGATGACGATGGCCCCCCTCGCCGAAGACCCCGAGGAGGTGCGCTGGGTCTTCCGCGAGCTGGCCCGGATGGCGCGCCACCTGGGCCTGCCCGAGCTGTCGATGGGGATGTCCGGCGACTTTGAGGTGGCCGTCGAGGAAGGGGCCACCCTGGTGCGGGTGGGCCGGGCGCTCTTCGAAGGGTAGACTGGTCAGCGATGGAGTTCAACTCGCTCGACATCCGATACCAGGAGTTCAAGCGCGGCCTGCGCGGTTACGCGGTCGAGGAAGTGCGCGCCTACCTGGCGCAGCTGGCCGACTTCGTCGCCGAGCTGGTCGAGGAAAAGCAGCGCCTCGAGCAGCAGGTGGCCGAGCTGGAGGAGAGCCTCCAGCAACACCGCCAGAACGAGGAGGAGCTCAAGCGTGCCGTGGTGGCCGCCGAGCGCATCGCCCGCGACGTCAAGCAGCAGGCGCAGCGGGAGGCCGAGCTGATCGTCAAGGAGGCCCAGAGCCTCAAGGAGCAGACCCTGCGCGAGGCGGTGGAGCACGTGAAACGGGTCCAGCGCGACCTGGACGTGCTGCGCCGCGAGCGCGACCTCTTCAAGGAGCAGTTCCGGGCCCTGCTCGAGGGCTACCTCAAATCCCTCGAAAACGGCGGCGACTGAAGCCTCAGTGGGTGAACCCCAGCCGCGCGAGCGCGTAGAGCAGCCGCTCGCGCAACCGGTAGGTCGTGGAGAAGTGCCCCTGCACCGGCCAGCCGCGCGCCTCGAGGCCGAGCCGGCGCGCCAGCAGCAGCGCGCGCGGCAGGTGGGGCTCGTCGGTGACGATCCAGACGGGGCCGGGCTCGAGCAGCGGCCGGGCCCGCACCAGGTTCTCCCAGGTGCTGTGGCTCTCGGTCTCGCAGGCGAGCGCCGCGGCGGGCACCCCGCGCGCCTCCAGGTAGCGGCAGCCCGACGCCCCCTCGCTGAAGCGGTCGCCGGGGGCGCGGCCGCCGCTCACCACGATGCGCGCCGCCCGGCCGCTTCGGTAGAGTTCCAGCGCCGCGTCCAGGCGGGCGCGGAAGACGGGCGAGGGGACGCCGTCGTACTGGGCCGCGCCCAGCACCAGTGCTTGCCGGGGTTCGGCCGCGGCCTCGGGCACGCGGGCCGCCACCAGCGCCCCCAAGAGCGCCAGCCCGGCGAGCCCCACGCGCCATCCCCGCACGGCCCCACGTTACCCACGCGGCCGGAGAATGTCCAGTTCGTGGTAGAATGTAACTGCGCAAAAGACGCAGCGAAACGTACATGAACAAACTCTACGGAAACGTCCAAGGACTCAAACCTTCCCTGAAAAAGAAGCTCGGGAACCTGTACCGCCGGCGGGTTCCCGCGAACCGGCTCTACACCGCGGAGCTGGCGCGCACCCTGGCCCAGCTCTCCGCCGAGGTGGGGCGACCGGTCAGCCTGCTGCTCGCCCGCAACGGTCAGATGCGCGCGGTCGCCGTCGGCGACGCCGCGGCGCTGCCCGTGCCCGAGCACGCCTACCTGGAGTCGCGGCTCTCGGGTTACCGCATCGTGCACACCCACCTGGGCGGCGGCGGCCTGAGCGCCCCCGACCTCTCCACCCTCTTCCTGCACCGCTACGATTCGATCGTCGCCCTCGACGTCGAGGAGGGGCGGCCCACCCGGGCCCACCTGGCCCACCTGGTGCCCCCCGAGGCCGAAGAGGAAGACTGGCGCATCTACCCCGCGCGCCCCTGGGACGCCTACCTGCAGTGGGACTACGGCGCGGCGCTGGCCGCGCTCGAAGAGGAGCTGGCGCGTCGGGCCGACCTGCGCGAGCTCGAGGACGGCTCGGGCGAGCGCGTCATCCTCGTTGGCATCGACGAGGGGCAGGGCCCCGAGGCCGAACTGCGCCTCGACGAGCTGGCCGAGCTGGCGCGCACCGCGGGGGGCGTGGTGGTGCACCGGGAGCTGGTCTACCGCCCCACCCTGGACCCGCGCTACGCGGTGGGCCGCGGCAAGCTCGACGAACTCACCAGCGTGGCCTACCACGAGAACGCGGGCACCCTGATCTTCGGCGTCGACCTCACGCCGGCCCAGGCGGGGGCGATCGAGCAAGCGACCCAGCTCAAGGTGCTCGACCGCACCCAGCTGATCCTCGACATCTTCGCGCGGCACGCCCGCACCCCCCAGGCCGAGGCCCAGGTGGAGCTGGCCCAGCTGCGCTACCTGCTGCCGCGGCTTGTCGGTAAGGGCAAGCAGCTCAGCCGCCTGGGCGGCGGCATCGGCACCCGGGGGCCGGGCGAGACCAAGCTCGAGGTCGACCGCCGGCGCATCGGCGAGCGCATCCACCGCCTGACCCGCGAGATCGAGCGCATCGCCAAGCAGCGCCGCGAGGCGCGCAAGTCGCGCAAGCGCAACCGCGTGCCCGTCGTGGCCATCGTCGGTTACACCAACGCCGGCAAGACGACGCTGCTCCGGGCCCTGACCCGCAAGGGCGACGCGGGCGAGAACAAGCTCTTCGCCACGCTGCGGCCGCTCACCCGCCGCGGCTACCTGCCCGGCTACGGCGAGGTCCTCTTCACCGACACCGTGGGCTTCATCCGCGACATGCCCCCGGCGCTGGTGACGGCCTTCCGCGCCACCCTCGAGGAGCTCTTCGAGGCCGACTTGGTGCTCCACGTGGTGGACGCGACCGCGGACGGCGCCCTCGAACACCACCGCGTGGTCGAGGATCGGCTCGTGGAGATGGGGCTCGAGGCGCCGCGGCTCGTCGTCGTCAACAAGATCGACCGCGCCGACCCCTTCGACCGCATGCGGCTGGAGGAGCAGCTCGACGGGGTCGCGGTCTCGGCCCTCGAGGGCCGGGGCCTCGAGGATCTAGCCAGCCGGATCGTGCGGGTCCTGATCGGCTCGGGCCTGCCCGCCCAGCCCTGGGCGCAGTACGACGTGCGCCCGATGGGGTAGCATGGGCGCATGCACAAACGATCCTTTCCGATCCTGCTGATTCTCGCCCTGCTCGCCGCGCCGGCGCTGGCGGCCGCCGAGACCGTGGTGGCCCGCGTGGGCGACCACGTCATCACCCAGGCCGACTTGGACCTGCAGTTCGACCTCTTCCTGCGCCAGAGCACCGGCGGCGCGGCGCTCAGCGACGAGGCCCGGGCCCAGCTGGCGCCGCTCAAGAAGCAGTACCTCCAGCGCATGGTGCAGGACGCCGTCGTCGTCCAGGCGGCCGAACGGCTGGGTCTCGCACCCGACGAGGCCACGATCGACCGCCGCGTCGAGCAGGCCAAGCAGCGCCTTTCCGGCGAGGCCGCCTTCCTCGCCGCGCTCAAGCAGTACGGCATCCCCGACGTGGCCACCTACCGGCGCATGACCTACGACGCCATGGCCTACAAGGCCATGATCGGCTGGATCCGCCAGCGCCTGCGGATCTCGGAGGCCGCCACCCGCATGCTCTACCTGCTCGACCGGGAGGCCTACGCCGAGCCCGAGCAGATCTGCACCGCGCACATCCTGGTGCCCAGCCGTGAGGAGGCCGAGGACGTGATCGCCCGGCTCAAGGGCGGCGCCGACTTCGCCGAGTTGGCTCGGGAAGTGTCCCAGGACCCGGGCTCCGCCCCGCGCGGAGGCGACCTGGGCTGCGTCGCCCTGGGCCGCTTCGTGCCCGAGTTTGAGCGGGCCGCCCTCGCGCTGCAGCCCGGTCAGGTCTCCGAACCGGTCCAGACCCAGTTCGGCTGGCACGTGATTCGCATGAACGACCGCCGGCCTGCGCGGGTGCTCCCCTACGAGGAGGTGCGGGGGCAGATCCGCGCCAAGATCGAAGGCCTGGCCATCGAGCGCTTCGTCAAGAACCTGGTGGCGCACGCCGACGCGGAGGTCTACCCCGACCGCGTGCAGTGACCCCATGAACCCGCTCGAGGAACTCGCCCACGCCGCCCGTCGGCGTGGGTTCGACGTGCACCCCGCTCCGGCGCGCCTGCCCGAGGCCTGGGGCCGCGCCTACCTGGACTGGCTCGAGGCGGGAAGGCACGCCGGCATGGACTACCTGGCGCGCGACCCCCACGCGCGCATCGATCCCGCGCGCCGCTTCCCCTGGTTCCGCGGCGCGCTGGTGCTCGGCCTTTCCTACGCCTACCCCGAGCCGCCCCGGCCGGCGGGCGGACTGCGGCTGGGGCGGGTGGCGCGTTACGCCTGGGTGCGCGACTACCACCTGCGGATCGAGCCCCACCTGTGCGCGCTCGAGGACCTTTGCGCCCGCCTGGGAGGGCAGTGCCGCGGCTACGTGGATTACGGGCCGGTGCTCGAGCGCGCCTACGCCGCGGCCTCGGGCGGCGGCTGGATCGGGCGCAACGGCCTGTGGCTCACCCAGAGCGGCGGCAGCTACCAGCATCTGGCGGTGCTCCTCACCTCCTGGCCGGTGGAGCCCGCACAGCCGCACCCGAACCGCTGCGGCCGCTGCGCCGCCTGCGTGGCGGGCTGCCCCACCGGGGCGATCGTCGCCGACGGGGTCGTGGACGCCCGCCGCTGCGTCAGCTACTGGACGATCGAGCACCGCGGCCTCGTTCCCCTGGAACGCTGGGCCGGCATCGGCGACTGGCTCTTCGGCTGCGACGACTGCCAGACGGTCTGCCCCTGGAACCGCAGGCCGCGCGCCGCGGATCCCCTTCCCGATCCGGAGCTGGCCTGGCCCGACCTGAACGCCTTCTTTTCGCTTTCCAGCCGGGCGTTCGCGCGGCGCTACGCCGGCAGCGCCTTCGTTCGCAGCGGCCGGGCGTCGCTGGCGCGCAACGCCCTGATCGTCCTCGCCAACCGCGACCCGGAGGCGCTCGCGGGCCTCCTGCCCGCGGCGCTGGATGACCCCAGCGAGCGGGTCCGGGCCACTGCGGCCGCCGCCGCCGCGCGCACCGGCAGGGCCGACCAAGCCGCCCGCGCGCTCGGCTCGTTGGGCGAGGCCGCGCGCAGCTACGTGGCCCGCGCGCTAGAGCTCTTCGGCTAGGCCGCCGTTGCGGATCGCCTGGGCCACCACGTCCGGAAGCCCCCAGGCCTGCACGTCGAAGACGGTCTGGCCGATGTCGTAGTCGATCTTGAGCGTTTCCACCTCGACGGCGTCCTCCGCGATCGTGAGGATCATGGCGTCGGCCCCCGGCTCGCCGCCCAGCGTCATGCCCACCGAGCCGGGATCGATCAGCCAGTAGTCGCCCACCTGCCGGTGGAAGGGCACGTGGCTGCCGCCGGTGACGACGATGCGGCTCGCCAGCCGTTCGAAGACGGGGAGCAGCTCGGCCGTGGGCTTGGAGAGCGGAAAGCGCTTTTCCGGCTGGTAGGGAAGGCCGTGAAAACCGCGCAGCCGGCCGAAAGGGGTGTGGAGGCGGTAGGTGACGGGCAGGTAGCGCAGCCAGTGCAGCTCCTCGTCGGTTAGTTGTTCGCGGGTCCAGTTGAGGATCTCGTCGGCCACCCCCTCGCGCTCGGTCTTGGCGAAGGGGAAGGCCAGGTTGGCGTCGGAGGAGCCGAGCGTGCAGACGATGTTGCGCCGGCGCAGGAGCTGGACCACCTCGCGCGGGTGCGGCCCGTAGCCCACCACGTCGCCGAGGCAGAGGAGGAAGTCCACGCCTTCGTCGTCCAGCGCCCCCAACGTGGCCTCCAGGGCCGGGAAGTTGGCGTGGACGTCCGAAAACAGGCCGAGGCGCATGGCTCTAGTTTACGGGATGCGGACCCCGGCGTCGGGCAATTCTCACCCAGGGGCGGTAGCTTGGGTCCATGGCGGCCTTTCTCCTGGGCGCGGCGCTGGCGCTCTCGCTGCCCCCGTTCACCTGGGGCTGGCTCGCGCCGCTGCCGCTCGCCCTGCTGCTGCGGATCTGGACCGGGCCGCGCCGGACGCGCGCGGCCTTTCTGGCG
Organism: Oceanithermus profundus DSM 14977; assembly: GCF_000183745.1. NCBI lineage: Bacteria > Thermotogati > Deinococcota > Deinococci > Thermales > Thermaceae > Oceanithermus > Oceanithermus profundus. Next base: position 855,327 of record NC_014761.1, read on the forward strand.
GGCCTTGGGTTCTGGGGGGTGCACCTGATCTGGCTGCCCCAGAGCTTCACCGCGATGTTCGGCGGGCTCGGGGCCCTGCCCTTCGTACCCATGATCGCGGCCGAGGCGGGTTTCTGGGCCCTGCTCGTCTACCTCCTGGGCGGGCGCGGCCTCGCGCTGGTGGGGGGCTGGCTGCTCCTCGACTACCTGCGCGCCAACCTGGGGGTGCTGGCCTTCCCCTGGGGCGACCTCGGCTACGCCCTCACCGAGGCCCCCGGGCGCATGCTGGCGGCGCTGGGGGGCGTGCATCTGCTGACCCTGGTCGTCTTGCTTACGGCCTACGCGTTGGCGCGGGGGCGTTACCTGGTGCTTCTGCCCTGGGCGCTGTTGTGGTTGTGGCCGCTGCCGCAGGCGGCGGGCGGGGAACGGGCCCTGCTCGTGCAGGGTGCGATCGACCCGCTGGCCAAGGTGCAGGGGCTGGACGCCGGACGGCGCTACCTGGAGCTGACCCGAGCGGGCCTGGCGGCGAACCCGGAGGCGAGGGTGGTGGTCTGGCCCGAGACCGCGGTGCCGCAGCTGCCGGACGGGCTCGAGGCCGGGCTGGGTCCGCGCGCGCTCGTCGCGGGCGTCGCCGCCTACGAGGGGGGCTACCGCAACCGGGTCGTCTGGTGGCAGGACGGTGGGGTGCGCGCGGTCTACGACAAGCACCGCCTGGTGCCCTTCGGCGAGTTCTTTCCCTGGCGGCCGGTTCTGGGCTGGGTCTACGGCTACTTCTTCGACGCCTTCGGCCTGGGGCCGCTCGCGGACACCGTCGCGGGCACCCGCATCGAGCCCCTGGGGCCCTACGGCGCCTACGTCTGCTACGAGTCGGTCTTTCCCGGAATCGCCCGCAGGCTGGTGCGCGAGGGGGCGCGGGTTTTGGTGAACGTCAGCAACGACGCCTGGTTCGGCCCCAGCTTCGGCGCGGCGCAGCACTTCGCCATGGGCCGTTTGCGGGCGGTGGAGACGGGCCGCTGGCTCCTGCGCGCGGGCAACGACGGCATCACCGCGGTGGTGGACCCCTACGGCCGCGTGACCGCCAGGCTCGAGCGCGGCCGGCCGGGCGTGCTCGCGGGCGCCTACGCCCTGCTGGACGGGCGCACCCCTTACGTGCGCCTGGGCGAGGCCCCGGTCTTCCTGCTCGCCCTGGGGCTGCTCCTCCTCGGGCGAGCGCCGCGCCGCGGTCCTTTCTGAATAGGTATGCAAAGCGCCGGCCGGCGGTAGAATGCCCCCATGCGCGCCTTGCTTTCGGTATCGGACAAGACGGGTTTGCTGGAGTTCGCGCGGGGGCTCGCGGAGCTGGGCTTCGAGCTGGTCTCCACCGGAGGGACGGCCCGCGCGCTCATGGACGCCGGGCTCACGGTCACGCCGGTCGAGCGGGTCACCGGTTTCCCCGAGGTGCTGGCCGGGCGGGTGAAGACCTTGCACCCCCACGTGCACGCCGGGGTGCTGGCGCGCGCCGACCAGCTCGACGAGCTCCGGGAGCTCGGCGTCGCGCCCTTCGACCTGGTCGCCGTCAACCTCTACCCCTTCGAGCGCACCGTGGCCGCGGGGGCGGGGGCGGCGGAGGCGCTCGAGCAGATCGACATCGGCGGCCCCACGCTGCTGCGCGCCGCGGCCAAGAACCACCCCCGGGTCTGGGTCGTGGCGCGGCCCGAGGACTACCCCGCGGTGCTCGCGGCGCTTGCCGCAGACGACGCCGAGGCCGCCGCGCGACTGCGCGAGCGCCTGGCCGCGCGCGCCTTCGCCCACACCGCCGCCTACGACGCCGCGATCGCCGCCTGGTTCTCGGATCGGCTGGAAGGACCCTTCCCCGAACGCAGGCTGCTCGTCCTCGACAAGGCCGGGGACCTGCGATACGGCGAGAACCCCCACCAGGCCGCGGCGCTCTACCGGGTGCGGGGCGAGACCGGGCCGCTGCTGGAAGCCGAGCAGCTTTCGGGCAAGGCGATGAGCTTCAACAACTACGGCGACGCCGAGGCCGCCTGGAACCTGGTGAGCGCCTTCGAGGAGCCGGCGGCGGTGGCCGTGAAGCACCAGAACCCCTGCGGCGCGGCCGTGGCGCCCACGCTCGCCGAGGCCTTCCAGAAGGCCCACGACGCCGATCCGGTGAGCATCTTCGGGGGCATCGTCGCCCTCAACCGCCCCGTGGACGCGGCCACCGCCGAGAAGCTGGCGCCGATCTTCCTCGAGGTGGTGCTGGCGCCGGAGTTTGCCCCCGAGGCCCTGGAGCGGCTCGCACGCAAGAAGAACCTGCGGCTCCTGCGGGTGCCCGAGCCGGCGCGGGGCGGCTACCTGGACCTAAGGCGGTTGCGCGGCGGCCTGCTGGTCCAGGACGCCGACGTGGCGCCGCTGGAGGAGGCGGAGCTGCGCGTGGTCACCCGGAGCGCCCCCAGCGAGGCCGAATGGGCCGACCTGCGCTTCGCCTGGAAGGTGGTGCGGGCGCTGCGCTCCAACGCCATCGCGCTGGCGCGGGACGGAGCGACGGTGGGACTGGGCATGGGGCAGACCAGCCGCATCGACGCTGCGCGGCACGCGCTCGAGCAGGCTGGCGAGGCCGCCCGCGGCGCGGTGATGGCCTCCGACGCCTTCTTCCCCTTTGACGACGTGGTCCGCCTCGCCGCCGACTACGGCGTGCGCGCGGTCATCCAGCCGGGGGGCTCGAAGCGCGACGCCGACTCGATCGCCGCGGCGGACGCGGCCGGCATGGCCATGGTCTTCACCGGGCTGCGGGTCTTCCGCCACTAACGGCGGCGGCCCCAATAGACGACGGCCACCGCGGCCACGGCCAGGGCCGCGAGGGTGTTGGGCAGCCAGTGGTAGGCGCGGCTGATCCAGTTGTCGTAGAGGGCCCAGGCCACCAGCGCGTTGGCGACCACGAGCAGGCCCAGACGTGCCGGCGCGCTCATCTCAGAAGAGGGGGTCCTGGGCGGAGGCCTTGATCTCGCGTTCGGGTTTGGGGCCGAGCCGGTCGAGCGTCTGCTTGACCGTCTGGATGTCCTTCCAGGTCAGCGCCTTGGGGCTGCCCGGGGCGCGCGAGGGGTTGCGCAGCAGGTAGGCGGGGTGGAACATCGGGAAGACCTGGATGCCGTTCCACTCGAACCACTGCCCGCGCACCTTGGTGATGGGAAGCTTCTCGCCCAGGAAGAACTGGGTGGCCACCGATCCGAGCGGCACGATGATCTGCGGCCGGATCAGCTCGATCTGCTTGAGCAGCCACAGCGAGCTGCAGATCTTGGCCTCGTCGGGCAGGGGGTTGCGGTTGCCCGGAGGGCGGCACTTGACGATGTTGGTGATGTAGACGCTCGAGCGGGGGATGCCCGCGGCCTCGAGGATGCGGTCGAGCAGCTGGCCGGCGCGGCCCACGAAGGGGCGGCCCTGGGCGTCCTCGTCGGCCCCCGGCCCCTCGCCCACGATCATCAGCTTGGCGTCGGGGTCGCCCTCGCCGAAGACCACGTGGGTGCGCCCTTCGTGCAGCCGGCAGGCGGTGCAGTGGGCGGCCTGAGCGGCAAGCTCTTCCAGGCTCATCGCGGGCGCTACTCCATCGGCCGGCGCTGCTTGCGGGCCTCGCGGCGAACCTTGGGGTCGAGGCCGATCATCAGGAAGAAGTTCTCGAGGGCGTTTTCCTTGCCCTTGATCTCGGGGTAGGCGTCCTCGGCGGTGCCGGTGACGAAGGGCAAGGACTGGTAGAGCTCGAGCGCGTACTCGACCACCGCGTCCGGGCCCTTGCTCTCGGCCAGTTCGGCCAGCTGGGTGTACACCTCGCGGCGGGCTTCGGCATGCGTGCGGAAGACTTCGGGGTTCGGGGTCTCGGGGGCGCGCAGTACGTCCTGCTTGGCGATGCGGCGGTAGTGCTTCAATCCACGGACGATTTCCTCGGTGGATAGCGTGACCTTATACTGCATCCCGGCTCCTTTCGCATACCAAAAATCCGCCCATCGGGATCGGGCGGAGGAGGTCTTGGGGCGAAGCCTGTTTCATCTACTCGATTATAGGCTGTGGAAAAATGCAGTGTCAACGAAATGTAATAAACCTTTACAGGTTCCTAACCGCCCCCTCCGTATAATCGAAACGTGAACCACATTGGTCCGTATTTGCTGAACCGCATCCGCGCCCGCGAAGGCGCGATTGAAATTTGGGAGGGGCAGGACACCGTGACGGGCACCCCGGTGCTCGTCTACCGGCCGCTCGAAGGGGCGGCCCCGAGCTTTCGCATCCAGGGCACCCTCAACTGGCAGGGGCGCGAGGACGACGCCTGGATCGCCGAGCTGCCGTTCGGCGCGGTGCCGCTGACGCAGCTGCGCGGCGAGGTCAGCCCCCACGAACTCACCGCCTGGACCCGGCGCCTCCTCGGGGCGCTGCTGGAGATGAAGGCCCTGGGGCTCGAGCACGGCCGCCTCGACACCGAACGGCTCTGGGTCAAGGGCGACGAGGTCTGGATCGAGGGCGTGGGCCTGCCGGTGCCGGTGCGCGCCGCCGACGAGACGGCCCTGGTCGAGGCGCTGCGCGAGGCGGCGGGCGACACCTGGCCGGGCTGGCCCTTCCACCGCGTCATGGAGCAGCTGGCCGAGGGGGCCGTGGACCTGCGCGAGGCCGCCGAGTACCTGGCCGACCCGCGCTCGCTGTCCGAGCTCGAGGCCCTTGCCGAAGACGCCGACGAGGAGCCCGAGGCCCCGCTCGAACCTCCGGAGACGGGCACCGTGCGCGTCCTCGGCCGTCCCGAGGCGCCGCCCGCGCCCGCGGAGGAGGCCGAACCGCCCGAACCCCCGGCGCCGACCCCGCCGCCCGAGCCCCCCGCGCCGGAGCCCGCCCCTCAGGAGGCGCCGCTCTTCCCGCCCGAGCCCGACCGCGCCCCGCCGTCAACCGCAGCCGGCGCCGCGGACGAGGAGCGGGAAGCGGCGGGCCACGTGGAGCCCCGGCCCACGGACCCCAGCCGGGTCGTGCGCATCGACGAGGTCAGCGAGCCCGCGTTCGAGGTCATCGAGCCGCGGGGCGCGCCGACCGCGGGCGACCGGCGCTGGCTCTTGCGTGCCGGCGTGCTCGTTCTCGTCGTGCTGCTGGCGGTGGCGGTCGTCCGGTGGAAGGGCCGCGCACCGGCCACGGGCGCGGCCGAAGGCTACGCGGTCGAGTTTCGCGTCGAGCCGCCCGACGGCCGGGCCGAACTGGTGCTGCTCGACGCGCCCGAGGCCTCGCAGCTGGTCCGCGGCCGGGTGCTGGCGATCATCCCGGGCAAGGTCTACTTCGACGCGCCCGGGGTCTACCGCATCCAGATCCGCGCCGAAGGCTACCTGCCGCAGGAAAAGTTGCTGAACGTCCCGCCCAGCGCCCGCACCGTGACGGTCCGCCTGGGTCCCTGAGCTGGGTAGACTGGGGCCATGAGCGTCGTCATCCTCGACTTCGGTTCCCAGTACACCCACCTGATCGCGCGCCGCATCCGCGAGCTGCACGCCTATTCGGTGGTGCTGCCCGGCCCCGCGCCGCTCGAGCGGGTGCGGGCGCACGCGCCCGAGGCGGTCGTCCTCTCGGGCGGGCCCAGCTCGGTCTTCGACCCCGCGGCGATGCGGCCCGACGAGGGCGTCTTCGGGCTGGGCGTGCCGGTGCTGGGCATCTGCTATGGCATGCAGTACCTGGCGCAGCGCTTCGGCGGCCGGGTCGAGCGCGGCGGCCGCGCCGAGTACGGCAAGGCCTGGCTGACCCGCTTCGAGGGCCCGCTCTTCGAGGGGCTCTCGGGCGAGGTGCAGGTCTGGATGAGCCACGCCGACGCCGTTACCGAGCTGCCTCCGGGCTGGCGCGCGGTCGCCGCCACCGAGGAGAACCCGGTCGCGGCGATCCAGGACGACGCGGGCCGCTTCTTCGGCGTGCAGTTCCACCCGGAGGTGGCCCACACCCCCAAGGGGATGACGATCCTCGAGAACTTCCTGCGCGTCGCCGGGGTGCGGCGGGACTGGACGCCCGACCACGCCCTCGACGCCGCGCTGGAAGAGGTGCGCGGCCGGGCCGGCGGCGAGCGGGTGCTGCTCGCGGTCAGCGGCGGGGTGGACTCGAGCACCCTGGCCCTGCTGCTGGCCCGCGCCGGGGTGGACCACACCGCCGTCTTCGTGGACCACGGCCTGTTGCGCCTGGGCGAGCGCGAAGAGGTGGAGCGGGCGCTGGCGTCCGCCGGCGTGAACCTGGTCACGGTGGACGCGCGCGAACGCTTCCTCGCGGCCCTCGAAGGGGTCGGCGACCCCGAGGCCAAGCGCAAGATCATCGGCCGCGAGTTCGTCGAGGTCTTCAAGGAACAGGCGGCGCGGCTCGGGCCCTTCCGCTTCCTGGCCCAGGGCACCCTCTACCCCGACGTCATCGAGAGCGCCGGGGGCACCGGGGCGGCCAACATCAAGAGCCACCACAACGTCGGCGGCCTGCCCGCCGAGCTGGGTTTCGAGCTGCTCGAGCCCTTCCGCTACCTCTTCAAGGACGAGGTGCGCGAGCTGGGACTCTTGCTGGGCCTGCCCGACACCGTCCGCCTGCGCCACCCCTTCCCGGGGCCGGGCCTGGCCATCCGCATCCTGGGGCCGGTCGACGAAGAAAAGCTCGACATCCTGCGCCGCGCCGACGACCTCTTCATCAGCGCCCTCAAGGACCACGGCCTCTACGACGAGGTGTGGCAGGCGCTCGCGGTGCTCACCCCCGTGCGCAGCGTCGGCGTGACCGGGGACGAGCGCCGCTACGGCTACGTCCTGGCGCTGCGGGCGGTGACCAGCGTCGACGGCATGACCGCCGACTGGGCGCGGCTGCCCCACGACTTCCTCGACGAGGTGGCGCGCAAGATTCCGCAGCGGATCCCCGAGATCGGCCGCGTCGTCTACGACCTCACCAGCAAGCCCCCGGGGACGATCGAGTGGGAGTGATGGCCTGCACCGTCGAAGTCTTCACCGACGGCTCCGCCGACGACAAGCGGCGCGGCGGTTGGGCGGCGCTGCTCAGGTACAACAAGCACGAAAAACTCATCAGCGGCGCGGAGCCGAACACCACCAACAACCGCATGGAGCTGACCGCCGCGGTGATGGCGCTCAGGGCGCTCAAGAAGCCCTGCGAGGTGCACCTCTACACCGACTCGCAGTACCTCAAGAAGGCCTTCACCGACGGCTGGCTCGAGAAGTGGCAGAAGAACGGCTGGAAGACGGCGAGCAGGCAGCCGGTGAAGAACAAGGACCTCTGGCTGGCGCTGCTCGAGGAGACGGCGCGCCACGAGGTCCACTGGCACTGGACCCGCGGCCACGCCGGTCACCGCGAGAACGAACTCGTGGACAGGGAAGCCCAGCGGCAGCGGCGCACGCTGCCGCTGGGCTGATGGGGGCGCCTAGCCGAAGTAGTCGGGTTCGTTTCCCGGCTTCCACTTGATGTTGCAGCCCATGCTGGGGTGCTGGGGCTCGGGCGGGTCCTGACCGGCCAGCAGCGCGTCGAGGGCCCGGATCAGGTCCTCGCCGCTGGGCGTGCCCTTGTCGGGTCGGGTGGCGTCGAACCGGCCGCGGTAGAAGAGCTTGTGTTCGGCGTCGTAGAGGAACAGGTCGGGGGTGCACACGGCCTTGTAGGCCTTCGCCACCTCCTGGCTGGCGTCGTAGAGGTAGGGGAAGCGCGCGCCCACGCGCCGCGCCTGCTCGGCCAGCTTCTCGGGGGCGTCGGCGGGGTAGTTCTCCACGTCGTTGCTCGAGATCCAGACCGTGGCCACCCCGCGCCCGGCGTAGGCGTTCGCCACCTCGGCCAGCTTGGCCTCGATATGGCGGGCGTAGGGGCAGTGGTTGCTCATGAAGGCGACCAGGAGCGGCCGGCCCGTGAAGTCGTGCAGGCTTACGTTCCGCCCGCTCACCACGTCGGGCAGGTCGAACCCGGGCGCCGGGCTTCCCAGCGGGACCATCTGCGATTCCATTACCGCCATCTTCTCCCTCCTGGCTGCATTGTAAACAAAGGCCCCCCGCGGACGCGGGGGGCCCGGACCTGCGGCGGTTACTTCTTCTGCTCGGCGCGCATGCGCTCGGCTTCGGCCAGGATGCGGTTGACGTGCTCCTTGAGCGGCGCCCAGCCGTACCAGTGCATGTAGTCGTTGCTGATGTGGAAGGCCCCCTGGAAGGTGCGCTGGCGGTACTCCATGTAGATCAGGTAGAGGTCCAGCTCGATGGGCGTCAGGTTCTCGTAGTACTGCGCCACCGAGGGGGCCCACTTCCAGCCTTCCGGCTTCTTGAGGATGCCGTCGCGGTAGAGCCCCTGCACGGCCTGGATGGCCTTGGCGAACTCATGGTCGGCGAGTTTGACGATCTTGTCGGCGTTGAGGAAGAAGTCGTCCACGTACTCCTTGCTGTGGCACTGCTGGCAGGTGGCCTTCATCTGCAGGCGCAGGCGGTTGAACTCCTCGGGACCGCGGGCGGCGCGCGCCTGGGCCACGATCTCGAAGAAGCGTTCGGTGGGCTGGAAGTTCTGGTCCAGGATCTCGTTGACCTGGAGGATCAGCGCCCGGTCGAGCGTCCACTGCACGTCGTCGTCGAGGTCGATGTAGTGGCCGCTGGGCAGCAGCTTGGCGAGCTTCTGCAGGTTGGCCTTTAGGCCGGCGTCGTCCACGCTCGCGGCCAGCTTTTCCACGTTCTCCTTGGTGGGGAGCCGCAGCGCCAGGAACCCCCAGGCCGTTTCCACGTTGTGGTTGCCGCCCGGCATGTGGCAGGTCTGGCAGGTGGGCGCCCGACCGCCCTGGTCCCAGCCGCGGTTGCCGTCGATGTCCCAGGTGATGCCGTGCTTCGACGACATGTACATCTCCCACTGGGGATGGTCGAAGCCCATGTGGCAGTTCGAGCACGCCCGCGGGTCCTGGGCCTCGGTCTTCTTGAAGCTGTGGCGGGTGTGGCAGGCGTCGCACTGGGCGTTGCCGTAGCGGTATTGCGAGGCCTCCTCACCGCCGTCCCACTTCAGCGGCCCGGTGTTGCCGGCCTCGGCCCCGATGTAGCCCTTGCGCCCGATCTTGTGGCAGCCGGAACACCCGCGGTACCCCTCGCCCACGATGGCGCTGGGCTGTGCGTGCAGGGCGCTCTGGGTCTTCATGGCGTACCACGCCAGCTCGTGCTTGCCGGCCCTGAACTGCTCCACCTTGTCGGCGTGGCAGCCCATGCAGGTGTCGGGCGTGGGGAAGGTGGCCTTGGCGAAGTCCTCGGCGGTGGTGTGGGCGCTGCCGTGGCAGGTGCTGCAGTCCAGCGGCAGGTAGGCGTTCGTGCCCATGCGGCCCTCGTGGAACTGGTGCACCACCCCCGGCGTCACGTCCGTATGGCACTGCACGCAGGCCGAGTCCGACTGTTTGGCCATGGCCAGGCCGCCAAGGCCCAGCAACAGCCCCATCCATACCCCTAGCATCCTCCAGCGTGGCATACTTCCTCCTTTCACAACTCGTAGCCGTGGACGACGTCATCGCGCGGAGCCTGCACCAAGTTGGTTCCAGCAACGGATCGCTTACCACATTTTCTCAAGGAATCACTAGGAAGAATGTCCTGTCGGGGTTACAATGGGTGCAAGGTGTTCAAACGACGCGTCTTTGGGTTCGCGTTGCTCCTTGGCGCCGTCTTGGTTGCGGCTGCGGTATCCCTTTGGTTCGGGAAGGAGGCCACCATGAAACTGGTCAGCCCTGCGTTCGGATACGGCGAACCCCTGCCGGCCCGCTTCGCCTACTGCGGCGAAGGGGCGCAGAACCTCAGCCCGCCCCTGTCCTGGTCCGGCGCTCCGGCGGGCACCGCGAGCTTCGCGTTGGTGATGTCGGACCCCGACGCCCCTTCGGGCACCTTCGTCCACTGGCTGGTCTACGACCTGCCGGCCGCGCTCGACGCCCTTCCCGAAGGGGCGAGCGGCAGTCCCGAGCTGACCGAGGGGACCAACGACTACGGCGCCCTTGGGTACGGAGGGCCGTGCCCGCCGCCGGGTCCGGCGCACCGGTACTTCTTCCGGCTCTACGCGCTGGACCGCCCGTCGCTCGATCTGCCGCCGGGCGCCACGGCCGCGGAGGTGGCCCGCGCGATGGAGGGCGCCGTGCTGGCGGAGGCGGAATGGATGGGCACCTACCGTCGCTGAGCGCGGGCGTGCGATGCTGCAAGGGGAGGTAGGGTACGTGAGGCTCGGTTCCACGAAGCAGCGCATCCTCGAACATCTACGACTACGCAAGGCCTCCGCCGCCGAGCTGGCCGGCGAACTGGGCTTGTCCAAGGTGGCGATCTACCGCCACCTTGAAGACCTCAAGCGCGACGGATTGGTGCGGGTGAGCACCCGGCCCGTACAGGGGCGGGGCCGGCCGCTGCGGTTGTTCGAGGCGATCGACGAACCCACCGCCTACGCCCGGATGTGCCGCGAGATGCTCGAGCAGATCGAGGAGCTCTACGGTCCGGGGGCGGGCGTTCGGGTGCTGCGCGCCCGCTACAAGAAGGAGCTGGAAACCTGGCGCCAGGGCTTCCAGGGCCTGTCGCTCGAGGAGCGCGCCCGACGCCTGGCGGAGTGGTTGACCGAGCGCGGCTATCAGGCCGAGAGCCGCAGGGAGGCGTCGGGCCTGGTGCTCGAGCAGCGCCGCTGCCCCAAGCTGGCGCTGGCCAAGGACTACCAGGCGCTCTGCCAGGTGGAGATGGACTTCTTCAGCGAACTGCTCGGGGTTTCGCTGGTGCGTGAGTGCTCCATGACCGCGGGCGACACCTGCTGCCGTTACCGCATCGAGCCGGACGGCGACGCGGAAGGCTGACGTTCAGGGCGCGGGGATCCAGATCCGGTCCCCGGGGCGGATCCGCCCCTCGTCCGCGATGGGGGTGAAGGCGTCGTCCACCGCCGCCTTGGCGTTGGTGGCGGCGCGGATCTCCGGGTAGCGCCCCGGGTCGCCCAAAAAGGTCTCGGCCAGTTTGCTGAGCCAGTCGCCCTCCTGCACCACGTAGGCGCGCCCTCGGGGCGCCGCGGGCCGGAAGGGCGTGGCGGTCGCGGCCCCACGGACCTCCAGCAGCAACGGGTCGCTGATCCGCTGGGGCGCATCCGCGTAGGCCACCTGGACCGTGTGCCCGCCCGCGCCGACTTCGAGCCGCAGGCTCCAGCGTCCGTCGTCCCCGCTGACCAAGGGCGGCCGCAGGTCGAGGGGCCGTCCGTCGAGGAAGACCCGCAGCCCGCGGCCCGGTTCGGCGCGGCCGCTGAGGGTAAGGGAACCCGCGGCGGGCGAAGGCGGGGAGTCGATTACCAGCGGCGCAAGCCGCGCCGGTTCGGGCACGACGAAATGCAGCGGCACGGACGCCTTCGGGCCGATGGCCGCGCGCACTGCGTAGGGGCCGGGGGCGAGCGGGAGCGCGGCCAGCCAGCGCCCCGCGTCGTCGGCGCGGGCCTCGCGCTCCAGGACCGCACCCCCGGCGGCCGTGACCGTAACGAGGACCGGCCGCCCCGGCGGGGCCGTGCCGCTTAGGGTGACGATTCCGCTCGGGTCCACCGCGGCGTCCACGGTGGGCCCCGGCGGCTGGGGGCGGCTCCCGATCAACAGGGCGATCCACGCCAGCACCACCAGGGCCTTGAAGGCGTCGAGGCCGGCGGGACGACCTTTCGGGCCCGGCACGGCGTCAGCGCCCCCGCCCGCCTTTGAGCATCTTCTGGTAGGCCGCGAGTTCGTCCCAGCGCCCCTCGGCAGCCAGCCGCGCCTGCTGCGGCCAGGTCCCGGGGTCCGCCAGGCGGAAACGGCGTCCTCCCGCCGCGAGCAGCTCCTTCAGGCGTGCGACCGGCGTCGCCGCCAGCTCCTCGAAGGTGCGCACCCCGGCGCGCTGGAGCAGGCGCTCGATCTTGGGGCCGATGCCCTCGATCCGCTTCAGGTCGTCGCCGGGCGAGACGGCCTCCCCGGGCCGGTCGGCCTCGGTGGCGAACGAACGCAGCTCCGCCAACGCGGCGTCGCGCTCGTTACGGTAGCGGTCGCGTTCGCCCTCGAGCCGTTGCAGCCGCGCGCGCAGCCCCTTGGCCTCCTCCTCCAGGGCTTCGATCTTGGCCTGGAGCAGTTTGGCGCGCTCCCGTTCGTCATCCAGCTGCTGCCGGCAGGTTTCCAGCTCGGCCCGCGCCGACCGCAGGCGCGGCCGCCAGTAGGCCACGTCGATCAGCCACTCGACCACCCATCCGATGAGAAATCCAATAAGGGCGTACCAAACGACCATGCCGCGCTCCCGTCCCCAGGTGCGTACCGGTTTTCAAACCTACACCTGGAGACATCTTACCCTAAGCGGTTCCAGCGAGTGCGAAGCGGCTCAGGGGAGCACGGCGGCGTGCTTGGGGGTGCGGCCTTCGAGCACGGCCCGGAGGTCGTGGGCCACCATCTCGGCCATGCGCCTCCGCGTGCGCAGCCCGGCCGAGCCGATGTGGGGGGTGACCACCACCCGGGGGTGGCCGAGGAGCGGGTGGTCCGCCGGCAGCGGCTCGGGGTCGGTCACGTCGAGCCCGGCGGCGAAGAGGGGCCCGCGCTCGAGCGCGTCCAGGAGCGCCTCGGTGTCCACCACCTTGCCGCGGGCGGTGTTGACGAGCACCGCGCCCTCCTTCATCCGCGCCAGCCGCTCGGCGTTCATCAACCGGTGCGTCTCGGGGGTGAGCGGGGTGTGCAGGCTGACGAAGTCGGCGCGTGCCAGCAGCTCGTCCAGCTCCACGCGCTCGGCGGCCAGCGCGGCCTCGGCCTCGGGCTTGGGGCGGCGGCTGGTGTAGAGCACCTTCATCTCGAAGCCGCGGGCGCGGCGGGCGAAGGCCTGGCCGATGCGGCCGAAGCCGACCACGCCCACGGTCGCGCCGTGCAGCTCGGGGCCCAGCAGCAGCTCGGGGTGCCAGGTCTTCCACTCGCCCCGGCGGACGTAGTCGTGCCCCTCGACGACCCGGCGGGCGGCGGCCGCGAGCAGCGCGAAGGCCAGGTCGGCGGTGGCGTCGGTGAGTACGCCGGGGGTGTGGGTGACCACGATGCCGCGCTCTCTGGCGGCTTCCAGGTCGACGTTGTCGAGGCCCACGGCGTACTGGGCGATCACCTTCAGGCCCGGGCCGGCGGCGTCCATCAGCTCGGCGTCCACGCGGTCCTCGAGCATCGTGATCAGTCCGGCGGCGCCGCGCACGCGCTCGAGCAGGACCGCGCGCGGCGGAGCCAGGAACTCGGGCCAGACGTCCACCTGGTAGCCGGCCTGGCGCAGTTCGTCGAGTGCGGTTCCGGGAAGGCTGCGGGTGACGAAGACGCGCTCCATGCCCTCAGGTTACCTTCTCGCCGAAGGTGCGGAAGAAGGCCCGCAGGCCGGGTTCGGCCGCGAGCAGCTTGCGGTGCAGGTCGCGGCGGGCGAGGGGGGCGGCCTCGAGCAGGCGCCGCACGAAGCGGTCCCCGCTCTCCTCGATCATGCGCGCGGCCTCGAGCGTGAAGACGCCCTGGAACCAAAGCTGCTCGCCCAGGGGGCGGCGCGGGTAGCGCTCGAAGCCCCCGAGGCTGCGGCGCTGGGGCTCGAGCCGGCGCGCCAGCTCGGCCCAGGCGCGCGCCTGGGCGTAGAGGTCGCGGTCGCTGCGGTAGAGGGCGAGCATGTAGAGGTAGTTGGCCAAGAACTCGTCCACCCAGCGCACCCGCGCCCTCAGCCCCCAGGCCACCGCCACCGCGTGGGCGTACTCGTGGGCGATCATCAGGTCCAGAAAGACCGCCAGCGGCCCGGGCAGCCGTCCGCCACGGCGGGCGGCCTCGGCGAAGACGTGGGTCAGGCGCTCGAGCAGCCGGTCGGGGTAGCGCAGCGGTGCGAAGACGCCGCTGTTCTCGCCCGGCTTGCTGCGCTGGAAGGGGTAACCGTAGGGGAGGCGGGTGAAACGCCGCCAGTCGTGTTCGTCGAGCACGTAGAGGGTGACCGGCGGCACCGGGCGTATCGGCTCGAGCGCGTCGTGGAGCCGCGCCAGGAAACGCTGCAGCTCCGCCGCACGCCGGCGGCTGCCGGGCGAGTACTCGGCGGGCACGTGGGGGTGGGGCAGGCGCTTCAGCACGGTCAGGGTTTGAACTCCAGGTAGCGGCCGTGGGGGCGAAAGCCCAACCGCTCGTACATCCAGCGGGCGTCGTCGGAGGTGAAGAGCCGCACCCTCCGGATGCCCTCGGCCTTCGCGTAGTCCAGGGCCGTGCGGGTCAGGCGGCCCGCCAGCCCGCGCATGCGGCGGTCGGGCAGGACGTAGACGTTGTGCATGAAGGCCTCGACGAGCCGGGGGCGGCCGGGTTTGGGCGGCATGGGCTCGAGGGTCATCGCCAGCACCGCCACCGCCTCGCCCATGTCCTCGGCGATCCAGGCGACCTCACGCTCGGTGGAGAGCGCCCAGGCGAAGTAGTTTTCCGAGGCGTGGGCGAACTCGGCCTCGTCCCCCTCGAGCCGTCCCATCTCGCGGAAGAGTTGCACCCGGAACCGCGCCAGGACCGCGGCGTCGTCGGGGGTGGCGGGGCGGATCCGGAGCACGGTTCCATTGTAGGGGTACGTAGTTCGTTGTGCGTGGTTTGTGGTGGCCGATGCCCCTAGCTAGTGGCTCGTAGCATGTAGTGTTTTATCGGGACCCTTCGCGGCAGTTAAAACCCTCAGTTGGGTTGCGACGAAATAAGACACCCTCCCCCTCGGGGAGGGTCGGGGTGGGGGTTGTTGGCGTTGTAGAAGCCCAAAAGTTGGTCGCCGATGCATGACCAACCCACATCCCAGGCCCTACACCCCGCATCCGATATCCCAGCAAACAACCCCCCTCTGGCTGCTTCGCAGCCATCTCCCCCAAGGGGGAGGCTTGCGCCGACTCTCGGCGTCTCGCCGCTGGCTTTGCTTTTCAATCCGAAACCAATAAAGGTTCCTTCATCTGTTTTCGGTGGCCGGTGGAAGGCTTTCCCTCCCTCTCGGGAGGATGGGGGGTTGTTGGCGCTGATGAAGCCTAGAGTTCACTTTTCCACTCGCAAGGGCCCCACTCCCCGCTTCCTACACCCCACTCCCTACGCGAGCACTAGATAATCTCCCTTAGCCCCACCGCCTCGCCGCGGAGCTGGAGCTCGCGTTTGAGGGCCTGGTGTTCGGGCTCGGTCAGGTAGGGGTCGGCCTCGAGGATGCGCTTGGCCGTGCTGCGGGCGCTTTCGATGATCTCCACGTCGCTGGTCAGGTCGCCCAGCTGCAGGTCGGGCAGGCCCGACTGGCGAGTGCCGCGGAGCTCTCCGGGCCCGCGCAGCTTCAGGTCCTGCTCGGCGACGTAGAAGCCGTCGGTCGATTTTTCGATCACCCGCAGGCGCTGCATCGTCTTGCGGCTGGTGTCGCCGGCGATCAGGATGCAGTAGGCCTGCTCGCCGCCGCGGCCCACGCGGCCGCGCAGCTGGTGCAGCTGGGCCAGGCCGAAGCGCTCGGCGTTTTCGATGATCATCAGGTTGGCCCCGGGGATGTCCACCCCCACCTCGATGACGGTGGTGCTCACCAGCACGTCGAAGTCGCGGTTTCGGAAGCGCTCCATCAGCGCGTCCTTCTCCTCGGCCTTCATGCGGCCGTGCAGCACCTCCACCCGTGCCTCGGGCAGCATCGCCGCCACCTCGCCGGCCAGCTCGGTGGCCGCGCGCACCTCGGCCATCACCTCGGCGTCGGACTCTTCGATCAGCGGGGCGACGACGAAGACCTGGTGCCCCTCGCCAATCAGTTTGCGGGCGAAGGCGTAGGCGTCCTTGCGGCTCCTCTGGGTGAGGAGCCGCGTCTTCACCGGCTTGCGGCCGGGCGGCATCTCGTCGATTACGCTTACCTCCAGGTCGCCGTAGAGGGTGAGCGCCAGCGAGCGGGGGATGGGGGTGGCCGTCATCACCAGCACGTCGGGCCGGCCCTGCAGCAGGGCGCGGCGCTGCATGACGCCGAAGCGGTGCTCCTCGTCGATCACCGCCAGGCCCAGCTCGCGGAACCGGACCTCTTTCTGGATCAGGGCGTGGGTGCCCACCACCACGTCCACCTCGCCGGATTCGATGCGCGCGTAGACCCGCTTCTTCTCGCCGGCCTTCATGCTGCCGGTCAGCAGCTCCACCCGCACCCCCAGCGGCCAGAGGTAGCGGGTCAGGTTGGCGAAGTGCTGCTTGGCCAGGATCTCGGTGGGGGCCATGAGCGCCCCCTGCTTTTGGTTCCTGGCGGCGACGTAGAGGGCGGCGGCGGCCACCGCGGTCTTGCCCGATCCCACGTCGCCCTGCAAGAGCCGCGCCATCTGGCGCTCGCTTCGCATGTCCGCCAGGATCTCGTCCAGCACCCGCCGCTGGGCGGCGGTGGGTTCGAAGGGGAGGGCATCGAGGAAGGTGCACAGGTCCTCCTCGCGCACCTCGAAGATCTGGCCCACCAGCGCCGAGGCGCCCGAGGTGAGCAGGACCCGAAGCTCGAGGAAGAGGAACTCGTCGAACTTCAGCCGCTCGAGCGCCCGGGCCAGGTGCTGCTCGCTTTCGGGAAAGTGAATCTGGCGCAGGGCGAAGTCGAGGTCGGCCAGGCCCAGCTCTTGTCGCAGTTCTTCCGGCAGGGGATCGGGGACCTCTTTGATGGCCTCCAGCGCCCGCCAAACGCTACGGCGCAGCCAGGCCTGGCTCATCCGCTCGCCCAGGCTGTAGACGGGCACGATGCGGCCGGTGGAGAGCTGCTCGCCGCCCTCGGCCTCGAAGTACTCCACCGCCAGGTTGCGCACCCGGCCGCGGACGGTGTAGCGGCCGGTGACCACGATCTTCTCGCCTTCGCGCAGCTGCCCCATTACCCAGGGCTGGTTGAACCAGACGGCGGTGAGCTTGTGGCCGCGGTCGTCGGCGAGGCGCGCCTGGGTGATGAGCATCTTCTTGCGCGGCGTCTTGACCTGGCTCTTGGAGAGCACGGTGGCCACCACCGTGGCCTTGGCGCCCGGGGCCAGGGCGGCGAAGCCGGGGAGGGTGCGGCGGTCCTCGTGGCGGCGGGGATAGTAGAAGAGCAGGTCGCGCAGGGTGCGCACGCCCAGCGAGCGCATCTTCTGCGGGCCGCCGGGGCCTAGGGGGATTGCGTCGACCGGGGCGTCCAGCTCCGTCGCCGGCGGCTCCTCCACGGGGGCTTGGGTTTTCGCAGGGGCCCGGGCGGGGGCGGCCGCGACGCCCAGCCGGGCGAGCGCTTCGCGCAGGCGGGCACAGCGCGCGTCAGGCTCGAGCGCGGCGTAACCCTCGAGCAACTCGATCACCTCGGGAAAGGGCCGCGCCAGGTTGTGGACGAGCTTTTCCAGTCCCCCGGCCACGACCCGGTCCCGGCAGCCGGTGGCCAGCTCGCGCTCGAGCGGCCGCGCCAGCCGCTGGATGAGTTCCCGCCGCGTCACGCGGCCATTCTACCCGCCGCACGGAAACGTCGGTTCCTGAACCCGATCAGGCAAAACCGGAAAGTATAATCTTCGGGTGGCGGCCCCTGTTGTGCATACCCTGGACAACGGGCTCCGGGTGGCGGTGGAACCGCAGCCCTGGAACCCGGGACTCAGTTTTACGATCTTGGTGCCCGTAGGGGCGACGAGCGACCCCGAGGAGCGGCTGGGCGCGGCCAGCATGCTGGAGACCTGGCTCTGGAAGGGGGCCGGGCCCCGAGGGGCCCGCGCCTTCGCCGACGCGCTCGACGCGCTGGGCGTGCGGCGGCAGTCGGGGGCGGGGGTGGAGTACACCACCTTCTCCGCCTCGTTGCTGCCCGAGGGCTTTTCGGCTGCCCTCGAGCTCTACGCCGACCTGTTGATGCGCCCGCACCTGCCGGACGACGCCTTCGAGTCGGTGCGCGCCCTGGCGTTGCAGGAGCTGGCCGCCCTGGAGGACCAGCCCCCGCGCAAGTTGCTGGGCCGGCTCAGGCGCGAAGCCTTCGCCAGCCCCCACGGGCAGCCCGTCGAGGGCGAGCGGGAGACGCTCGAGCGGATGACCCCGGACGCGCTGCGCGAGGAGTACCGCCGCCGTTACGGTGCCGGAGGCTCCGTCCTCGCGGTCTCGGGCGGGGTCGACCCCGACGAGGTCCTGCGGATCGCCGAGAAGCACCTCGGTGCCTGGAGCGGCGACGCCCCGGCCCCTCCGGCCGTCCGCCTAACCGTGCCGCACCGTTTCCACATCGACCAGGAGACCGAGCAGGTGCAGATCGGCCTCTTCTACAAGGACGTGCCCCCGGGGCACTACGACTTCTACGCCTCGCGCCTTGCCGTCGCCGTGCTCTCGGGCGGCATGAGCAGCCGCCTCTTCACCGAGGTGCGCGAAAAGCGCGGCCTCGTCTACGCGGTGAGCGCCAGCCCCGGTTCGGTCAAGGGCTTCGGCTACCTGACCGCCTACGCCGGAACCATGCCGGAGCGGGCGCAGGCCACGCTGGAGGTCATGGAGGAGGAGATCGAGCGGCTGGCCGAGGGGGTGACCCGGGAGGAGCTGGACCGCGCCAAGGTGGGCGTGCGCGCCGACCTGGTGCTCTCGGGCGAGTCGAGCCGGGCCCGCGCCGGCGCGCTGGCGCGCGACCTCTTCATCCTCGACCGGGCGCGCAGCCTGGAAGAGGTGGAGGCCGAGGTGATGGACGTCACCCTCGAGCGCCTCAACGCCTTCCTCGCAGGGCGGCCCTACCGCGACCCCTGGATCGGCAGCCTGGGCACCGTGGAGGTGGGGGCATGAGCCTGTTGACGTTCCGGGAAGCCACGCTGCCCAACGGCCTGCGCGTGATCGCCGAGATCAACCCCGAGGCCAAGAGCACGGCCCTCGGCTACTTCGTGCGCACCGGGAGCCGCGACGAGCTGGCGGGCGAAGAGGGCGTGAGCCACTTTCTCGAGCACATGGTCTTCAAGGGCACCGAGCGCCGCAGCGCTTGGGACGTCAACCGCGAGTTCGACGAGATGGGCGCCAAGTACAACGCCTTCACCAACGAAGAGCTCACCGTCTTCTACGGAGCGGTGCTGCCCGAGTTCGCGCCCCGGTTGCTCGACCTTCTCAGCGACCTGATGCGCCCGGCGCTGCGCGAGGAAGAGTTCGAGACCGAGCGTAAGGTGATCCTCGAGGAGATCGCCCTCTACCGCGACCGCCCGCACTTCGTGCTCTACGAACGCGCCCAGGAGGCCTACTTCGGGCGCCACCCGCTGGCCAAGCCGGTGCTGGGTACGACCGAGAGCATCGAGGCGATGACCCGGGCGCAGATGGCGGCCTACCACGCGCGCCGCTACGTGCCGAACAACATGACGCTCGCCTTCGCGGGCAACCTGGACTGGGACGAGATGCTGGCGCTCGCCGAGCGGATGACCCGCGGCTGGACCCAGGGGCCCGCACCGCGCAACCACCCGGGCTTCGCCCCCGAGCCGCGCCGCCTGCGCACGCCTTACGACAAGGCCAGCCAGGCCTACGCCGCCTTTATGGCGCCGGGGCACGCGGCCGCCGCCGAAGAGCGCTATGCGGCGCGGGTGCTGGCCGACGTCCTGGGCGATCCCGACAACGGCCGGCTCTTCTGGCGCCTCGTCGACCCGGGGCTGGCCGAGACGGCGATGGCCTACCACCACGAGTTCGAGGAGCTCGGGGTCTACCTCGTCTACGCGCAGGGGGACCCCGCCCACGAGGAGGAGGTCTCGGAGCGGATCCGCGAGGAGCTCGTGCGCCTCGAGAAGGGCGGGGTCGACGGCGAGGAGCTGGAGCGCGCCAAGCTCAAGACGGCCACCTCGCTCGTCTTCGCCGGCGAGACCTCGCTCAGCCGGCTCTTCTACCTCGGGCTCGGGTACAGCTACACCGGGCGGTACGAGGCGCTGGACACGGTACGGCGCTGGGTGATGCACCTGGAGCCCTACCACCTTAACGAGCTCCTGGAGGCCCGCCCCTTCAGCCGCGCCCTCGAGTACTGGCTGGTGCCCGCAGACCATGGCTAGGTGGCTGGCGCTGCTGGTGCTGTTGGGAGCGGCGCTGGCGCAGACACCGCTCGAGCTCGAAGCCTTCCGGCTCACCAACGAGGCCCGCAAGGCGCACGGCCTCGGCGCGCTCGCCTGGGACGACGCCGCCTACCGCGCGGCCCGCGCGCACGCGCTCGACATGCTCGAGCGCGGCTTCTTCGACCACGTCAACCCCGACGGCCTGGGCCCCGCCGAGCGCATGTGGGCCGCGGGGGTGCTCGAGGTCACCGTCGGGGAGAACCTGGCCTACTACGAGGGCTACACCCCGGAGTACGCCGCAGGCGTGGTCGTGGACGACTGGCTCCGCAGCCCGCCGCACCGCAAGAACCTGCTCAAACCCGAGTTCACCCACCTGGGGCTGGCCCTGGTTCAGAAGGGCGACCGCATCGCCGTGGTGCAGAACTTCGTCGCCCGCCCTTTCCGCGTCTGGGTCTGGCAGACCCCCTCGCAAAAACGCGAGGGGCGGCTCAGCTACCGCGGAAGCGCCCGGGCGACCGTGGGGGTGTTCGTGGACGGCGCGTTCGTGACGGCGTTGCAACCGCCCCGCTGGAGCGGGGAGCTGGACGTGGATCCGCAGAGCGAGGTCAGCCTCGGCCTCTGGAACGGCGGACGCTACCTGCTGGCCTGCGCGTTCACCCTTCCCGCGACCGGGTGCCGCCACCCCCGCATCGAGTGGAGCGCCCGCTACACGGAGCGGACCGTCGCGAGCGTCAAGCTGCAGCTGGGGCTGCCGCCGGGCGAGCACTGGCTGGCCTACGGTCCTGAGCCACGGCTCTTCCGCCGCGTGCAGGGCGACGCGGTGGTCGAGGTGCCCTTGAGCTGGCGGGTCGTATGGGTGGGAACGCCCCAAAAAGATAAGATAGAATATACCCATAGGATTCCGCTTCTGGGAAGCACCGCGGAACCGCTGCAGAAAGGAGCTCGACCGTGAAGCTACACCGTTGGTTTCCCGCCCTGGGGTTTTCGCTGGTCTTCCTGTTCTTCGGCTGCGCCCCCGGAGCCATTACCCCTGCGCCGATCTACGACAGCGGCGGCATGGCCACGGGGCCCTACCCGCCCTCCACGCGCGCCGGCCACTTCGACGAGGACGGTTTCTACATCAGCGCCGGGCCCGTAGGGCTGGGGCTCGAGGTGGCGCAGGGCCCCTGGCGCGGCGTTCTCTACGGCGGCTACACCGGCGCCGCGGGCCGGCTCTCCTGGTCGCAGGGTTCGTTCGGGGCCTCGCTGGACATGGCCTACAACAGCTACACCACCTGGGACTACGTGGACACGAACAACGACGGCATCCCCGACACCGACGTGGAGGTGACCACGAGCACGATGGGCGCGGCCTTTGACGGCGCCTACTACTTCGCCGTTCCCACCGAGTTCGGTTCGGCCTACATGGGACCGCGCGGGCGGCTCTACTACGCTTGCACCAAGAGGAACGGCAACCCCTTCGTCTGCAACCGCTACGGAGTCCTTCCCGGGGGCACCCTGGGCATTAACGTACCGCTTACGGTGTTCAGCGACCGCCTGACCCTGGGGTTCGAGGGCAGCGTCTTCCTGGTGGCGCCGGTCGTGACCGACCGCAGCGACTTCTCGGTCTTCAGCCCCTTCTCGGTCAGCCTCTCCTACCGCTTCTAGCGCGTCCCGTCGCGGAGGCCTAAACTGGGCGGAGATGGACCTCACCACCCTCTCCGCCCTTGCGTTCACCCTGGTGCTGTGGGCCTCGGCCTTCGCGGGCATCCGCGCGGGGCTGGAAGGGTACGGTCCCGCGCACCTGGCGCTGCTCCGTTTCCTGGTCGCCTCGTCCACCCTGGTCGTCTACGCGGCGCTGGCGCGCGTCCGGCCGCCCCGGCGCGCTGACCTGGGCCGCATTGCCCTGCTGGGCTTCCTGGGGATCACCGTCTACCACGTCGCCCTCAACTACGGCGAGCTCACCGTCAGCGCAGGCGCGGCGAGCCTGCTCATCGCCTCGGGCCCGATCTTCACCGCCCTGCTCGCCGTCTTCTTCCTCGGCGAGCGGCTCACGCCCCTGGGATGGGCGGGCATCGGGCTGGGCTTCGCCGGCGTGGCCCTGATCGCCTTGGGGGAGGGGGGCGGACTGCGCTTCAGTCCGGGCGCGTTCTGGATCGTCCTCGCCGCTTTCTCCACGAGCCTCTACTTCGTCTTCCAGAAGCCCCTGCACGGGCGCTACACGCCGCTCGAGGTGACCGCCTACACCCTCTGGGCGGGTACGCTCTGGATGCTGCCGCTGCTGCCCGGCCTGCCCGCCGAGCTGGCCGCGGCGCCCCCTGCGGCGACCTGGAGCGTCGTCTACCTGGGGGTGGGCCCCGGGGCGCTGGCCTACGTCGCCTGGACCTTCGCCCTCAGCCGCGCGCCGGCTTCGCGGGTGACCAGCTTCCTCTACCTCTCGCCTGCGCTGGCCATCGTCATCGCCTGGGTCTGGCTGGGCGAATGGCCCAGCCTGCTGGCCGTGGTCGGCGGTGCGGTGGCCATCGTGGGGGTGCTGGTGACGCAGTACGCAGGACGTGCGCCCGCTTCGCGCGGTATAAGCTGAGGGCATGGGACGGGTCACGATTCTGGACACGCTGCTCCGCGACGGAGCCCTCTCCGAAGGGGTGAGCTTCACCCCTGAGGACAAGATCGAGATCCTGCAGCTCCTCGATCGGCTCGAGATCCCCTACCTGGAGGCCGGCTGGCCCTACCAGTGGCCCGAAGACCTGGAGGTCTTCGAGCGCGCCCGCGAACTGGACCTGAAGGGCCGGCTCGTGGCCTTCGGATCCACGCGCCGCCCCGAGACCGACCCCGACCGTGACCCGAACCTGCGGGCGCTGCTCAAGGCCGAGACCGACACCGTGCACATCTACGGCAAGGCCTGGAGCCTGCACGTGGAGAAGGTACTGCGCACCACGCTGGAGGAGAACCTGGCGATGGTGCGCGAGACCGTCGCCTACCTGAAGGAGCTGGGCAAAGAGGTCATCTTCACGGCCGAGCACTTCTACGACGGCTGCCGGCACGACCGCGGCTACTCGCTCGAGGTGGCCGCGGCGGCCGTGAAGGGCGGCGCCGACATCCTGGTGCTGGGCGATTCCGTAGGGGCTTCGCTGATGCACGAGGTCGCCAAGGGGATCCGCTCGGTCAAGGAGGCCCACCCCGACGTGGTGGTGGGGTTCCACGGACACAACGACATGGGCCTCGCCGTCGCCAACGCCATCGCCGCGGTGGAGGCGGGCGCCGAGCACGTGCAGGGCACGATCGGCGGCTACGGGGCGCGCACCGGCATGACCGACCTTTCCACGCTGATTCCCATCCTCAAGCTCAAGATGGGGATCGACGTCGTCTCCGACGAAGCGCTTCGGAACCTGACGCCGGTCACCCGGGCGATCGTCAACAAGATCGGGGTGGGCGACCTCGACTACCACCCCTTCGTGGGGTACAAGGTCTTCGCCCACCGCACCCACTCGCACATCGCCGCCGTGCTCAGCGACCCCGAGACCTACGAGCCGATCCCGCCCGAGGCGGTGGGCAACGAGCGCCGGCTGCTGCTGCCCGGCATCGCCCGGGCCAGCTACCTCGAGTCGCTGGCGCAGCGCCTGGGGGTGGACCTGACGGGCGACTCGGCCGCCAACCAGCGTATCCGCGAGGAGCTCTTGCGGCTCGAGGAGGCCGGCTACACCTACGAGGATGCCGAGGCCAGCCTCGAGCTGGTGCTGGGCAAGCTGACCGGGCGTTTCCACCCCGCGATGACGGTGGAGCGCCTGCGCCTCTTCGAGGTGATCCGGGGCAAGCACCAACCGGTCGTCGAGGCCAGCCTGCGCATCCAGCTGGGCTCGCACGACGAGTACGTGGCCGCCGAGGGCACCGGCCCGGTGACCACGCTCTTCGAAGTGCTGCTGGGGGCGTTGCGCGAGGTGCGCAGTGAGCTGGGCCCCCTCGAGGACTACGTCTGCGGCATCAAGCTCGCCGCCGTGCGGGTGCGCACCTTCTACCCGCGCGGCAAGCAGGAGCTGCGGGCGCGGGTCACGGTCACCTTCAGCGACGGCGCGCGCACCTGGAGCACGATCGGCATCAGCCGCGACCTGATCCAGGCGACCTGGCAGGCGCTCTTCGACGGCATCGAGTACGGCCTCTACACCAAGGCGGAAGCCGAGGGCATCGAACCGCCCTTGTTCAAGTAGGAGGAAAGCCATGGAGATTCGGAAGATCGGCGTGATCGGCGCAGGGCAGATGGGGTCGGGCATCGCCCAGGTGGCGGCCCAGTCGGGTTACGAGGTCGTGCTAATGGACGTCGAGGAGCTGAGCCTCAAGAAGGGGCTCGAGGCCATCCGAAGGTCGCTCGACCGCTTCCTGCGCAAGGAGAAGATCACCCAGGAGGAGGCCGAAAAGGCCCTGGCCCGCATCAAGACGACGCTCAACCCCGCCGACTTCGCGGACTGCGACCTGGTCGTCGAGGCCATCGTGGAGAACGAGTCGGTCAAGGGTAAGCTCTTCCAGACGCTCGACAAGGTGGTGAAGCCTGAGGCCGTCTTCGCTTCCAACACCTCCTCGATTCCCATCACCAAGCTGGCCAGCTACACCTCCCGCCCCGAGCGTTTCATCGGCATGCACTTCATGAACCCGGTGCCGCTGATGAAGCTCGTCGAGGTCATCCGCGGCTACAAGACCTCGGACGAGGTCACCCGGGTGGTCATGGCGACGGCCGAGAAGATGGGCAAGGTGCCGGTCGAGGTCAACGACTACCCCGGCTTCGTCTCCAACCGCGTGCTCATCCCCATGCTCAACGAGGCCATCCAAGCGGTCATGGAGGGCGTGGCCACCCCCGAGGCCATCGACACCGTGATGAAGCTGGGCATGAACCACCCCATGGGCCCGCTGACGCTCGCCGACTTCATCGGCCTCGACACCGTGCTGGCCATCATGGAGGTGCTGCACGAGGGCTTTGGCGACAGCAAGTACCGCCCCTCGCCGCTGCTCAAGAAGATGGTCCAGGCGGGTCTGCTGGGCCGCAAGAGCGGGCAGGGGTTCTACAAGTACGACGAGAAGGGGAACAAGATCGGCTAGTAGCTCGTGGCAAGTGGCTTGTGGAAGCGGCCGGCTGCCTGCAGCCGGCCGCCGGCTTTTGCATTATTTGCGGCGCAGCTTAGAGCTGCGCCGGGATGTGGGGTGTAGGGAGCAGGAAGCAGGGAAAGCAAGCTCCATGTCTTATGTGCCGTACTCAAACCCGTTCGCGCGCTTTCAAAAACACAACCTACTTCCCACACCCCACTTCCTACATCCTGCTTTCTGACTGCAGTCCACAGGCCAGCCCCGCTACCACGTACCACGTACTACGTACTACGCACCACGTACCACGTACCGACTAGACCATCACCGGCTCCTCGTAGACCCCGTAGACCTCGCGCAGCACGTCCATCATCTCGCCCAGGGTGGCGTAGGCGAGGGCGGCCTCGACGAAGTGGGGCATGGTGTTCCGGCCACCTGCGGCGGCCTGGCGCAACCCCTCGAGCGCCTGTTCAACGCGTTCGGGGTCGCGTTCGCGGCGCACCCGAGCCAGCCGCTCGGCCTGGATGCGTTCGATCTCGGGGTCGATCTCCTGGATCGGCACCTCGATCTCCTTCTCGTCCTGGAAGGCGTTGACCCCCACGATGATGCGCTCGCCCGACTCGACCTCCTGCTGGAAGCGGTAGGAGGCGTCGCCGATCTCGCGCAGGAAGTAGCCCTGCTCGATGCCGCGGACCACCCCGCCCAAGCGCCGGATCTCCTCGATGTAGCGCATGGCCTCGGCCTCGATCTTGTCGGTCAGCCACTCCACGTAGTAGCTGCCGGCGAGCGGGTCGATGGTGTGGGTCACCCCCGACTCGTAGGCGATGATCTGCTGCTGCCGCAGCGCCAGCGTGGCCGCCTCTTCGGTGGGCAGGGCCAGGGCCTCGTCGTAGGCGTCGGTGTGGAGGCTGTTGGTGCCGCCAAGGACCGCCGCCAGCGCCTGGATGGCCACGCGGGTGAGGTTGTTGAGCGGCTGCTGGGCGGTGAGGCTGACCCCGGCGGTCTGGGCGTGGGTGCGCAGCATCCAGCTGCGCGGGTCCTTTGCGCCGTAGCGCTCGCGCATCTGGGTGGCCCAGATGCGACGGGCGGCGCGGAACTTGGCGATCTCCTCGAAGAAGTCGTTGTGGACGTCGAAGAAGAAGCTGATGCGGGGGGCGAAGGCGTCGACGTCCAGGCCGCGCTCGAGCGCCTTTTCCACGTACTCGAAGCCGTCGGCCAGGGTGA
Source organism: Oceanithermus profundus DSM 14977 (assembly GCF_000183745.1). NCBI lineage: Bacteria > Thermotogati > Deinococcota > Deinococci > Thermales > Thermaceae > Oceanithermus > Oceanithermus profundus. Next base: position 881,460 of record NC_014761.1, read on the forward strand.
AGGCCAGCTCCTGGACCGCGGTCGCCCCGGCCTCCCGGATGTGATAGCCCGAGACCGAGATGAAGTTCCAGCGGGGTACGTTCTCGGGCCCCCACTCGAAGGTGTCGATCACCAGCTTGACGCTGGGCTCGGGCGGGAAGATGAACTCCTTCTGGGCAATGAACTCCTTGAGGATGTCGTTCTGGATCGTGCCGCCGAGCTTCTTCCAGTCGTAGCCCTTCTTCTTGGCGAGCGCCAGGTACATCGCCCAGATGGCGTTGGCGGGTGAGTTGATCGTCATCGAGGTGGTGACCTCTTCGAGGTTGATGCCGTCGAAGAGGATCTCCATGTCGGCGAGGCTGCTCACGGCCACGCCGCACTTGCCCACCTCGCCCGCCGAGAGCGGGTGATCGGAGTCGTAGCCCATCAGCGTGGGCAGGTCGAAGGCCGTGGAGAGGCCCATCTGACCGGCGGCAAGGAGCTTCTTGAAGCGCTCGTTGGTCTGCTCGGCGGTGCCGAAGCCGGCGAACATGCGCATCGTCCACAGCTTGGAACGGTACATCGAGCCGTAGACGCCGCGGGTGTAGGGGTACTCGCCGGGGTAGCCGAGCTTTTCGTCGTAGTCGAAACCCTGAACGTCTTCGGGGGTGTAGATGGGGTCGGGGGCGATGTTCGAGAGCGTGCGGTGCGCGACCGGGCGCTCGGGCACGCGTTCCGTGCTCTTTTGGTAGGTTTCGCGCATCCATGCGTGCTTTGGGCGCATCGGGGCCTCCTTGGGCCGTATTATAACGGTTCACCGTGTGACCGGCGAAAAACCGTGAGACCCGAGGCCCGGGTGTTAGCATCGTGGAAATGCGGACGCTGTGGCTTGGAATCGTGATCGCCTTTGGGCTCGGCTCGGCCGCGCTGGCCCAGCCCAAAGTGGCCCTCATCCTGGGCGGGGGCGCGGCGCGCGGCATGGCCCACATCGGGGTGCTGCGGGCCCTGAACGAGGCCGGCGTGCCCGTCGACCTGATCGTGGGCACCTCGATGGGCTCGGTGATCGGCGCCATGTACGCCGCCGGTTACTCGACCGAGGTGCTCGAGGAGCTGGCCGTGCGCATCGACCCCGGCATGGTCGTGCGCTTTCACTTCCCCTTAGGCGGGGGGCTCCTCGACGCCTCGCCCCTGGAAACGGCGCTGGACGTGCTCACGGAAGGGGCGCAGGTGGGTTCGACGCCCGTGCCCTACTACCTGGTGGCCTCCAACCTGCGGACCGGCGAAGCCCACCTCTTCACCTCGGGTTCGCTGGCGCGCGCGGTGCACGCCTCGATGGCCATGCCGGTGCTCATGGAGCCGGTGGAGTTGGACGGCGAGTGGTACTACGACGGCGCCTACAAGGCGCCGGTGCCCGTGCGCATGGCGCGGGCGCTGGGCGCCGAGGTGGTTCTGGTCGTCAACGTCACCCGCGAGGTTCCCTTCCGGCCCGAGAGCCTGATCGACAACGTCACCCAGCTGGTCATCGACATCATCCGCCGCAACAGCGAAGCGGACCTGAAGCAGGCCGACGCCATCGTGGACCCGGGGCTGGCGCTCGAGTCGTACATGTCCTTCGACAAGGCGCGCGCCTTCATCGGTAAGGGCTACGCGGCGACGCGGGCCCGCCTGCCCGAGATCTACCGCGTCCTCGAGGCGCACGGCATCCCCCTCCGCCCGCCGGGCGACCCCAACGCGGACCGCGCCATCAACCGCGGCTGGCGGGAGCGGCTCGAGCGGGCCCGCGTCGCGGTGGAACGCATGCCGCCCCGCTTCAGCTTGCTGCCGGTCGTGGGGCTCGCGCCGTCCTCGTACCTCAGCGGGCGCCACCCCGACGCCACCCCGGCGCTCAGCCTCTTCAAGCTGGGCGCGCGCGCCAGCGGGGGGCCGCTGGGGCGCGGCCACGTCGAGGCCTGGTACGCCACCAACCTGGAGGGGGCCGGGGGCGCGGCGGGGGTTTCGGCCGCCTGGAACCCGCGCCCCGACTGGCTGCTCGGGATCGCGCTCGCGCGCGACGTCGGGGGGCGCTGGTCGGTGGAGCCTTCGCTGCGCTACGACGGCCTGCCGGAGACCGAGATCGGCCTGCGCCTGGATCCGATCCGCGGCCGGGTGCGGCTGGAGGCGGCGTGGCGCCGCCGCGGCGCCTACGCGCTTTCGGGCGGGTACACCAGGGGGTGGGCGCCGTCCTTCGACGCCGTCGACCTCGACGCCCGCGCCCGCTGGCCGCTGGGGAGGGGCTGGGAGTTGCGCGGACGCGCCTACGCCGCCATGGCGGGGGCGGGCGCGCCTCGGGACGCCCTGTTCAGCCTGGGGTCGCGCAGCCTGCTGCGCGGCTACCCCTCCGACGCCTGGACCGCGCCGGCGGTGGGGGTGCTCAACCTGGAACTGGCCTGGACGCCGCCGCACGGTTCGCCGGTGCTCGAGACGGCGCTGGTCAAGCCCAGCTTCTGGGGCTTCGTGGACGCGGGGGCCGCGCCCGCGCGCTTCGCGGGCGCGGCCGTGGGGCTGGGCGTCGGCGCCGGCGTGGAGGCCCAGCTCTTCGGTTTCCTGCCCGTGCAGGGGGGCCTCGACCTCGCCTACGGCCTGCGCGGCGGGCGTTGGGGGCTGGGGTTCCGGGGCCGCATCTGGCCCTAGGCGCCGTTCAGGAAGGCCTGGCGCACCGCGGCTTCGGAGCGCAGGGGCTCGAGCTGGTAAGCGACGTAGCCCAGCAGCGCAGCGAGCAACGGCCGCCAGGCCGCGGTTTCCAGCCGGGTCATGGCCTCGCGTCCGGGGCGGCGCAGCAGCACGGCGAGGACCTCCGCGCCGCCCGCGCCCAGCGGCAGCGCCGGGCTTCGGGCGCAGGCGGAACAGGCGAGCGCGCCCTCGAGCTCCAGCCGGGCGGGCGGGTGGCCGCAGCGGCTTTCGAGCCCGGGTTCCAGGCCGCCTGCGGCGAGCATGCGCCAGCCGGCCCAGACGAGCGGCAGCGCGGGTTCGCCGTGGCGGGCGACGCCCCGGAGGCCGCTGGTGAAGACGGGCCAGAGGGCCGGGGCCACCTCGGGGGCGGCGAGCCGGTAGGCGAGCTCGCCCAGGTAGGCGGCCGCGGCGTAGCGGCCGGGTTCGCTCAGGCGCTCGAGCCGCCCCACCAGCTCGGCCTGGGTGAGGGTGGCCAGGTCGCGGTCGGGTTTGTGGTAGGCCTGGAAGCGCACGTGGTGGAAGAGCATCAGGCGGCCGCTGCGGCCGCCGGGGCGCTGGGCCTTGCGCGCCACCGCGTCGAGCGCCCCTTCGGGGCCGACGAAGCGCAGCAGCACGTCGCCGCCGGGCAGCGGTCGGCGGCCGACGATGACGCCCTCGTGGGTGCGGTAGCGCTCCACCCCTCCATGTTAGGTTAAGGCGTGCCCGAACTGGACGCCGCGCCCACCCTCGATCAGGTCGTGACCACGGCGCGCGGGGACCTTGCCTGGACCCTCTCCGAAGCCGCCCGCGCGCGCATGCAGCAGGGCCGCGAGGTGGTGGAGCGGGCGCTGGCCTCGGGGGCGGTCGTCTACGGGGTGACGACCGGCTTCGGCAAGTTCGCGCGGGTGCGCATCGAGCCCGATGCGGTGCGCGAGCTGCAGCGCAACCTGCTGCTCTCGCACGCGATCGGGGTGGGGCCGCCCTTTGCGACCGAGGTGGTGCGGGCGATGATGCTGCTGCGCGCCGCCTCGCTGGCCCGCGGCTACTCGGGGGTGCGCCCGCTCGTGGTCGAGCGTCTGCTCGCGCTGCTGGCCGCGGGGGCCCACCCGGTCGTGCCCTCGCAGGGGTCGGTGGGCGCCTCGGGCGACCTGGCGCCGCTGGCGCACATGGCGCTGCCGCTGATCGGCGAGGGCGAGGTCGAGCTCGCGGGCGAGGTGCTTTCCGGGGCCGAGGCGCTGGCCCGGCTCGGGCTCGAGCCGCTCGTCCTCGAGGCCAAGGAAGGCCTGGCGCTCGTCAACGGCACCCAGGCGATGAGCGCGGTGCTGGTGCTGCTCTCGCACGATGCCCGGATCCTGGCGCGCACCGCCGACGTGGCCGCGGCGATGAGCGTCGAGGCGCTGAAGGCCAGCCACCGTCCCTATGGCGTCTGGGTCACCCGGCTCCGGCCCCACCCGGGCGCCGAGGCCGTGGCCGCGAACCTGCGGCGGCTGCTCGCGGGCTCCGAGATCGCCGCCTCGCACGCCGACTGCGACAAGGTGCAGGACGCCTACTCGCTGCGGGCGGTGCCCCAGGTGCACGGGGCCAGCCGCGACGCGCTGGCTTACCTGGAGCGGGCGCTCGAGGTGGAGGTGGCGAGCGTGACCGACAACCCGCTCGTCGTCCCCGAGACCGGCGAGGTGATCAGCGCCGGCAACTTCCACGGCCAGCCGCTGGCGCTGCCGGCCGACGCGGTCGCCGTGGCCCTGGCGGAGCTCGCCAACATCGCCGAGCGGCGGGTGGAGCAGATGCTCAACCCCGCGCTCTCGGGGCTGCCGGCGTTCCTGGCCGAACGTGGCGGCCTCCACTCGGGGTTGATGATCAGCCAGTACACCGCCGCCAGCCTGGTGAGCGAGAACAAGGTGCTGGCCCACCCGGCCTCGGTGGACTCGATCCCCACCAGCGCCAATCAGGAGGACCACGTCTCCATGGGCACGACGGCCGCCCGGCAGGCGCGGCAGATCTACGAGAACGCGCTCTGGGTGCTGGCCATCGAGCTGGCCTCGGCGGCGCAGGCGCTCGACTTCCACCGCCCGCTCGAGCCCGGCCGGGGGGTGCGCGCCGCCTACGCGCGCATCCGGGCCGAGGTGCCCCATCTGGACCGCGACCGCTACCTGAAGCCGGAGCTTTCGCGGCTGCGCGAGCTGATCCGGAGCGGCGAGCTGCTGCGCGTCGTCGAGGCCGAGGTGGGGCCGCTCGAATAGCCGTGCCCCTGAGTGTGCTAGACTAAACGTGGATGAACGCCTTGGACCGCTACACCCTGGAGGACCTGCTCGAGTGGATCGTGATCGGGCTGCTGATCGTCGTGGGCGTCCTGGTGGCGCTCTGGCTCGCGGGCTGGGTCATGGTCTTCTTGGGCAAGCTGTTCCTGGCCGTCGCCGCGCTGATCGTCGCCTTGCTGAAGTTCCTGATCCCCGCGCTGCTCATCGCAGGGGTGCTCTACCTGATCCTGCGGGCCCTCTCCAAACCCCAAACCGCTGCGTGACCGACGCCCCGACGCTCCCGCCCCAGCGGCCGCGCCTGCGCGGCGGGCTTTTTCTATGAACGACGCACTGCGCAAACGCATCCAGCACCGGCTCGCCGGCGAACGGGGGACGATCTTCAAGGACGCCCCCTTCCGCGTCACCGTGGCCTACCCCAACACCTACGCGGTGGCCATGGCCTCGCTGGGCTTCCAGACCGTCTACCGCCTCTTCAACGCCGAGCCCGACTTCGCCGCCGAGCGCGCCTTCCTGGAGGACGCCGAGCTCGCCCCGCCGGGGCGGCTCGTCACCTACGAGTCGGGCCGCTACGCCGGCGACGCCCACGTCTTCGGCATCTCCGTGGCCTTCGAGCTCGACCTGGTCAACGTCGTGCGCCTGCTGCGGGCGGCGGGGCTCGAGCCGCTGCGCGAGGAACGCGACGCCCGCGACCCCGTCGTCCTCGTCGGGGGTCCCCTCACCAGCTCCAACCCCTGGCCGCTCGCCCCCTTCGCCGACGCGATCCTGATCGGCGACGGCGAACAGACCGTCCCCCTTCTGGCCGAGGCCTACCGCCAGGCGGCGAGCAAGGCCGAGTTCCTGGACCTGATCGAGGGGATGCCGGGGGTCTTCCTCCCGGACCGCGACGCCCGCGAACCCCACTGGGCCACCGCGCCCCTCGACGAGCTGCCCGTCTATTCCCAGATCGTCGCCGAGGAGTCCGAGTTTCCCGGCGTCTTCCTGGTCGAGGCCGAGCGCGGCTGTCCGCGGCCCTGCACCTTCTGCCTGGCGCGGACGATGTACGGCCCCACGCGCAACGTCCCCGCCGAGCGGGTGCTCGAGGTCGTGCCCGAGGGCGTGGCCAAGGTGGGGCTGGTGGGCGCGGCGCTCTCCGACTACCCCCACATCAAGCGCGTGGGGCGGGCGCTGCTCGAGCGCGGCGTCAAGCTTTCGGTCTCGAGCATCCGCGCCGACCGGGTGGACGCCGAACTCGCCGCCATCCTCAAGGAAGGCGGCCTGCGCACCTTCACCATCGCCTCCGACGGCCCCAGCCAGCGTCTGCGCGACCTCCTCAAGAAGCAGATCACCGAGGACCACCTGCTCAGGGCCGCCGAGATCGCCCGCGACCTGGGCTTCAAGGGATACAAGCTCTACCAGATGATCGGCCTGCCTACCGAGACCGACGACGACATTAGCGAGATGATCGCGTTCACCCGCCGGGTCGCCGAGATCACCCCGGTGGCGCTGGGCATCTCGCCCTTCGTGCCCAAGCGCCACACCCCCCACTGGGGGGACCGCTTCGCCGGGATCAAGACGATCGAAGCCCGGCTCAAGCGCATCCAGAAGGAGCTGCGCAAGCTGCGGCCGCGCGTCGAGGTGCGCTCCACCAGCGCCAAGTGGGCCTGGATCGAGGCGGTGATCGCCCGCGGCGGGCCCGAGGTGGGGCTGGCGGCGCTGCGACTGGAAGAGGGCGAGTCCTTCGCCGGCTGGAAGCGCGCCCTCGCCGAGGTGGGCTGGCGCGACCCGCTCACCCTGCCCGAGCCCGAGGGCGCGGCCCTGCCGCTGGTGCTGGGGTAGGCGGTGTACGCCGAGGCGGTTCGCTGGCTCGAGGCGCAGCGGCGCGCCGGCCGCGAGCGCGGCGCCCGCCGATTGCGCGCCGCCTGGGCGCGCCTGGGCGGCGCGCTGCCGCGGACCCGCTTCGTGCACGTCGTGGGGACGAACGGCAAGGGCAGCGTGGCCGCCTACCTGGAGCAGGGTTTCCTCGCCGCCGGGGTGCGCGCCGGGGCGTTCACCAGCCCCCACCTCGTCGATCCGCGCGAGCGCGTACGGGTGGATGGCGCACCCGCAAGCCGCGAGGCGCTCATCGAATTCGCGGCGCGCGCCCGCGCGCTCGACCTGGACGACCCCCCGGCCTTCTTCGAGTGGATGCTCGCCTTCGCCCTCGAGCGCTTCGCGGTCGAGAGAGTGGCCTGGGCGGCGCTCGAGGCCGGGGTGGGGGGTGCGAGCGACGCCACGTCCTTCGTCCGCGAGCAGGTGGCCCTGACCGTGCTCACCAACGTGGGCGAGGACCACCTGGCAAGCTTCGGTTCGCTCGAGGCGCTGGCGCGGGACAAGGCGGAGGCGGTGCGGCCGGGAACGCCCGTGGTGAGCGCGGCCCGCGGCCGGGCGCTCGACGTCCTGCGCGAGGTCGCCCGTGCGCGGAGCGCGCCCCTCCACGTCTACGACCCCGAGGACCCGCTCTTCGCGCTTCCGGCGCCGCCGGCGCTCGCGGGGGCCTTCCAGCGGGAGAACGCGGCGCTGGCGGGGGCGGCGCTGCGGCTCCTGGGCTTCGGCGAGGCGGTGGTGCGGGCGGCCCTCGCAAACGCCCGCCTGCCCGGCCGCCTCGACCGGCGCCGCTTCCGCGGCCGGCCCGTCCTGCTCGACGGCGCCCACAACCCGCCCGCCGCCCGGGCGCTGGCCGCCGAGCTGCCCCGGCGCTACCGCCTCGTCTTCGGCGCCCACCCGCACAAGCGCGTCGGCCCGATGCTCGAGCTCCTGGCGGCGCGCGCCGGCGGCACCGTGCTCACCTGGCCCCTGCCCGGATCGCAGGGGGGGTATGCCTACGAACCCGACCCCCTCGCGGCCCTGGCGCTCGCTGCGGAGTCGGCGCGCGAAGACGAGCCCGTGGTGGTCACGGGCTCGCTCTACCTGGTCGGTCGGCTACTCGGCTCGGGCTTCCTTGAGTAGGTTCCCCTTTTCGTCGAGGAACCGCACCTTGGTCGGTTTCCCCTGAACGCGCAAGAGCAGGTAGGGGCTCGTGATCGCCTGGGTGACCAGGCTGCCCGGCTTGGGCTGGATCAGCTGCAGCTGCACGACGAGCACGTCGTCCTTCAAGAGGACGCGGAGCACCTTGAGGGCGTAGCCGCCGGTCGGTTTGGTGCCCCAGAAGAAGGCGACCACGCTGTCGCGCCGGAAGTCGATCGCGGGGGGCGCCGGTTGGGGAACCCGGCGGCCCGCGGCCAACGGCCAGACCTTTTGCAGGAAGGTTTTCTCGGTGACGGCCAGGACCGCGTAGGGTTGGGTGTCCGCGTAGGCGCTGAAGGGGCCCTTGTCCAGGACCTCCCAGGCGGGCGCCGGCGGGGTGACGGGACCCAAGACGAACTCCTTTGGAACGCCGTACTGCACGGCGAGGCTGACCTTGCGGTAGGTCCGGGGCTTGGGGTCGAAGCGGTAGTCGGGGTAAACGGCGTCGCTGAGCTGGTAGACGACGAGCGGACGGTTGCCCGAGCGGGCCAGGGCCTCGTTGAGGACCACCTTGGTTTCTGCGCGTTCCAAGCCCTGCAGCACGGGGTAGGCGGGGACGCCGTCGCTGCGGATGCGGCTGCCGGCCTTCAACTTCCCGGCGAGGCGGAACCAGGTGCCGTCGTAGAGCCAGACCCCCTCCAGGTCCACCCGTGTCTCGACGACGTAGTCGAACCCGGGCAGGGCCTCGACGGTCTGCGCAGGAAGGCGCAGCGGTGGGAGGACCTCGCGCAGGTTGGGTTGGCCGTCCACCCACAGGGCTCCGGGAACCGACCAGATGTGCTCGCGGGCGGGGGCGGGCTCGAGAACGAGCGGTCGCCCGTCGAGGTAGACCGTCTGCGGATCGCCGAAGAAGTAGGTCCAGCGTTCCGAGGCCTCGGGGGTGAGCCACTCGATCTCGGTCACGCTGTAGCGCGGGCCGGTTTCCACCAGTACGGGCACGCAGGCGCTCAGCCCCAGGGCGAGCAGTCCCAGCGACAGTTTCCAGAGCTTCATACGCACAGTCTAAAGTACCTTTCTTATTTCCGCATTAGGTCGCATGAACGCGGCCTTAACGTGAGGTCCGCGGGTCGAGGGCGTCGCGCAGGCCGTCGCCCAGGAGGTTGAACCCCAGCACCGCGATCATGATGGCCACGCCGGGGAAGAGGCTGATCCAGGGGGCCCGGGTGAAGTAGAGGAAACCCTTGGAGATCATCAAACCCCATTCGGGCTGCGGCGGCTGCGCGCCCAGCCCCAGGAAGCCCAGGCCCGCCGCATCCAGGATCGCCGTCGCGATCGAGAGGGTGGCCTGAACGATCAGCGGTGAGAGCCCGTTGGGGAGGATGTGGCGGAAGATGATGCGCGCCCGCCCCGCCCCGAGCCCTTCCGCGGCGGCGACGAAGTCCTGCTCCTTGAGCGAGAGCACCACGCTGCGGGTAAGACGGGCGTAGATGGGAATCTGGACGATCCCCACCGCGATCATCGCGTTGGATATTCCCGGACCGATGACGGCCACGATGGCGATTGCGAGCAGGATCGACGGGAAGGAGAGCATGATGTCGACGAGCCAGCTGATGAGCATGTCGGTGCGGCCGCCAAAGTAGCCGGCGAGCAGCCCCAGGAAGGTGCCGGCGACGACGGCGATGCCCACGGCGAAGACCCCCACCCGGAGCGAGATGCGGGAACCGTGGACGACGCGGGTGAAGATGTCGCGCCCCAGCTCGTCGGTGCCCATGATGTGCTCCGCGGAGGGAGGCTTGAGGCGTTCGCGCAGGTTGCGGTCCTTGGTCGCGTCGTAGGGCATGATCAGGGGGGCGAGCAGGGCGAGCAGGACGAAGAACCCCACGATCAAGAGGCCGGCCTTGCCGGAGCTCGAGCGCATGAAGCGTCGCCAGGCCTGCTGGGTCGGCGTGCGCATGTAGGCTTCGGAGGTTGCCATGGCGTCTCCTATTGGTACTGGATCCGCGGGTCGAAGAACCCGTAGGAAAGGTCCACGAGGGCGTTGATGATGACGTAGACGGTGGCGATGAAGAGCGTGCCGCCCTGCACGATCGGGTAGTCGCGCGCGCCGATGCCGTCGTAGAGCCACTTGCCGATGCCGGGCCAGTTGAAGATCGTCTCGGTCAGGATCGCACCGGTGAGCAGCGTCCCGAACATCAGCCCGATCACCGTGATGACCGGGAGCATGGCGTTGCGCAGGGCGTGCTTCCAGATGACGACGCGTTCCGAGAGCCCCTTGGAACGGGCGGTGCGGATGTAGTCCTGGCTGAGCACCTCGAGCATCGCCCCGCGCATCATCCGGGCGATGACCGCGGTGGGGATGCTGCCGAGCGCCAGCGCCGGCAGGATCAGGTGGCGCAGTGCGTTGCGGGTGGCCGCGAAGTTTCCGGTGATCAGCCCGTCGATTACGTAAAAACCAGTGACCGGGGTGAGTTGCACGCCCACGTCGAGCCGCCCGGAGGGCGGCAGCCAGTGCAGGTTCACGGCGAAGAGGTAGATGAGCAGCAGGCCGAGCCAGAAGATCGGCATCGAGATGCCCACCAGCGCCGCGGTCATCACGCTCAAGTCGAGCCAGCTGTTCTTGCGCACCGCGGCCATGATGCCGGCCGGGATCGCCAGCATCAGCGCGATCAGCATCGCGCCCACCGAAAGCTCGAACGTCGCGGGGAAGCGGGCCCGCAGCTCGGTGGCCACGTCCACCTTGGTGAAGATCGACTGGCCCAGGTCGCCGTGCAGGATGCGCGTGACGAAGGTAAAGTACTGGCTTTCAAAAAGTGCGGCGGGGGATTTCTTTTCCACGGCCGCATCGAAGTTGAAAAAGAGGGGTTTGTCGAGGTTGAGTTGTTTTCTGAGTTTTTCGAGCGATTCGGGCGTCGCACGTTCGCCCAGCATGACGACCGCGGGATCGCCGGGGATCATGTGGATGAAGGTGAAGACGAGCAGGCTGACGCCGAAGAGAACGGGGATAAGGCTCAAAAAACGGCGGATGGCGTAGGCGGTCACGGAGCCTCCAAAGGGAAGGGGGCGCGGCCGCGGCCGCGCCCCGGTGAGGTTGCGTTACTTGACGGTGACCAGGTTGAGGTTCTCGGAGCTGCCCAGGGGGCTCGGCACCCAGCCCGACACGCCCTTGCGCACCGCGTGCAGCGGGTTGTTGTGGGCCACGGGGATCGAGAGCGTCAGCTCGTGCACCATCCGCTGCACCTTGGCGTAGAGCTCCTTGCGGGTCGCCATGTCGGGAGCGGTGCGCGCTTCGACGAGCATCTGTCCGATCTCTTCGCAGGCGGCGCTTTCACAACCGAGGTTGGTCTTGATCGAGGTGGGGCCGAAGAAGGTGAAGAGGTAGTTGTCGGGGTCGGGGTAGTCGGGGCTCCAGCCCAGCATGTACATGGGGAACTTGCCCTGGTCGTAGTCCGACAGGTAGGTGCCCCAGTCCTCGGTCTTGAGGGTGGCCTTGATGCCCACGTCCGCCAGGTAGGTGGCGATCGTCTCGGCGATCGGCTGCGGGGCGGGGAAGTAGGGGCGGCTCACCGGCATGTACCAGATCTCGGTCTCGAAGCCGTTCGGGTAGCCCGCCTCGGCCAGCAGCTTCTTGGCCAGGTCGGGGTTGTAGGTGTAGGCGGGGATGTTGCCGTCGCGGCCCCACATGGCCGGCGGCACGAACTCGGTCGCCCGCTCGCCCAAACCGGCGTAGAAGGCGTCGACGATCGCGTCCCAGTCCACCGCAGCGGCGATGGCCTTGCGCACGCGGATATCGTCGAGCGGCTTGTTCTTCTGGTGGAAGGCCAGGTAGCCGATGTTCAGGCCCTTCTGGACCACGGCCTCGAGGTTGGGATCGGCGTCGATGGTGACCTTGTCCTCGGGCGAGAGGTTGTTGGCGATGTGGATGGCGCCCGCCTTCAGCTCGGCGAGGCGCGAGGCCGGCTCGGGGATGCCGCGGAAGACGAGGGTGTCCACCTTGGCCTTTTCACCCCAGTAGGCGTCGTTGCGCTTCAGCACGACCTTGTCACCGATCACCCACTTGTCGAACTTGAAGGGGCCGGTCCCCACCGCGCCCACCTCGGGGGTGCCGTACTTCTCGGGGTTGGCCATCACGGCCTTGGGCGAGTCGATGCCGAAGTAGCTGGCCCCGAGCATGTTGGGGAAGAAGCCCACCGAGTCGGTGAGGTAGAACTTGACGGTGTACTCGTCGACGACCTCCACGCGGTCGATGATCGAGCCGTCGCCCTTGAAGCCGCCGAAGACCCAGGTGAAGGGGACGAACTGCTTGTTCCCGCGGTACTTGTTGTTCGGGTCGTTCCAGCGGTCGATGTTGAACTTCACGGCCTCCGCGTTGAAGGGGGTGCCGTCGTGGAACTTGACGCCCTGGCGCAGCTTGAAGGTCCACTCCTTGGCGTTGTTGCTGGCTTCCCAGGAAAGCGCCAGACCGGGGATCGGGTCGACCGTGCCCGGTTTGAAGGCCACCAGCGTCTCGGTGATCTGGTAGGCCACCCGGAGCGAGTTCCCGTCCTGCGCGTCGGAAGAATCCAGGGTCTTGGGCAGGTCGCTCTGCCCGTAAATGAGGGTCTGCGCCGAAGCCACACCGAACGCAAGGCTAAGGGCCAAGAGTCCTATGATCCATCGCTTCATATGCTGCTCCTTTCGTCCGCGGCGTGCGCGGCTGTAAATTCGCTACAGTGCAAGTATACTCAACTTTCTCACCTGGATAAAGCGCGCAAGGGGCTCCGGCGGCGGCCCGTCGCATAAAGGACCGCCGCCCCGAGGGGCGGCGGTCGCGGGGCGCGGCCGGGTCAGACCTCGCCCAGGTAGGCGCGGCGCATGGCCTCGTTGTGCAGGAGTTCCTGCGCCGGGCCCTCCAAGACCACCTCGCCGGTCTGCAGCACGTAGCCGCGGTCGGCGATCGAAAGCGCGATGTTGGCGTTCTGTTCGACGACGAAGACGGTGATGCCGCGTTCGTTGACGGTCTTGATGATCTTGAAGATCGTCTCCACCAGCTTGGGGGCGAGGCCCATCGACGGTTCGTCCATGAGGATGAGTTTCGGACGGCTCATCAGCGCCCGCCCCATGGCGAGCATCTGCTGTTCGCCGCCCGACATCGTGCCCGCCATCTGGCCGAGGCGTTCCTCCAGCCGCGGGAAGAGCGAGAAGACGTAGTCCAGATCTTCCTTGATTCCCTTGGCGTCGTTGCGCAGGTACGCCCCCATCTCCAGGTTTTCGCGCACCGTCATCTTGGGGAAGACGCGGCGGTTCTCGGGCACCACGGCCATCCCCTTCTCGATGCGGTACGAGGTGGGCTTGGGGTCGATGCGCTCGCCGCGGAAGTAGACCTCGCCCTCGCCCACCTGCACCAAGCCGAGGATGGTCTTGAGGGTCGTGCTCTTGCCCGAGGCGTTGCCACCGAGCAGGCAGACCATCTCCCCGGGGTAAAGGACCATGTTGACCTGGTTCAAGGCGCGGATGGGGCCGTAGTAGGCGCTGACGTTCTTGAGTTCGAGAAGAGGTTCCGGCATCACTCCTCCCTCCGGCCCAGGTAGGCCTCGATCACCTTGGGATCGTTCACCACGTCCTTGTAGTCGCCTTCCGCGATCTTTTCGCCGTAGTCGAGCACCACGACCCGGTCGGAGATCTCGCCCACGAGGTTCATCTTGTGTTCCACGAGCACGATGGTGTAGCCCCCCTCGTCGCGAAAACGGCGGATGATCTGGGTGATCTCCTTGGTCTCCTTGGGGTTCATCCCGGCGCTGGGCTCGTCGAGGAGGAGCAGCTTCGCGCCCGTCGCCATGGCGCGCGCCATCTCGGTGCGGCGGCGGTTGGCGTAGGAGAGGACGTAAACGGGCTGGTGCAAGCGGAAGCTCATCAGGCGGGGCCCGAAGAACGAGAGCTTCTCGAGCGCCACCTTGCGCATCTCTTCTTCTTCCTTGAGGTAGGCGGGGGTGCGCAGGACGGCCGCCAGCCAGCCCGACTTGAGGCGGTGGTGCTGCGGAATCAATACGTTTTCCAGCACGGTCAGGTGGGTGAACAGCCGCAGGTTCTGGAAGGTGCGGGCGATGCCCTTGCGCGTCACCTTGTCCGGGGTCAGCCCGTTGATCCGCTCCCCTTCGAAGATGATGTCGCCGCGGTCGGGTTGGTACACCCCGGTGATCAGGTTGAAGAGGGTGGACTTGCCCGCGCCGTTGGGCCCGATGATGCTGACGATCTCGCCCTCGTTGACGGTGAGGCTGACGTTGCTGATGGCCTGGAGGCCGCCGAAGGCCTTGTAGAGGTTGCGCAGCTCAAGCAGAGGCATCGTCGTCCTCCTTCTTGGCGGCGTCGGGGTTCAGGTCGGGGTTGGAGAGCCAGGCGTCCTGCTTGCGTTGCTCTTCCGTGGGGATGTCTTCGCGCGGGCCGAAGATGAGCTTCCAGGAGAACTCGGCGCGGCCCATGATGCCCTCGCGGCGGTAGATCATGATCAGGATCAGGATGACCGCGAGCAGGATCTTGCGCAACCCGAAGAACTGCACGGTCTGCGTCATCCAGGGTTCGTTGCGGAAGAGCACGGTGACGAACAACAGGGCCACCCCCAGGGCGCCGAAGATCAGGTGCTTGGTCTCGACGACCGGCCGCAGGCGGCGCGCCTTGCGGATGTACGCCGAGAAGGCGAAGGCGCTGAGCATCACCACCGCGCCGCCCAGGTAGCCGACGTAGGCGGGGTAGGGCTGCTCCAGGAAACCGCCGTAGATGCGCACGAGCACCACGATGGCGGTCCCCAGCACCGCGCCGGTGATCGAGCCGAGCCCGCCCAGGCTGATGGCCACGAGCAGGAAGAAGGTCACGAAGAAGTTGAAGGTCTGGGTGTCCACGGACTGCAGGTAGCTGGCGTAGAGGCCGCCGGCCACCCCCGCGAAGAAGGCGCTGATGGTGAAGGCCAGCACCTTGTGGTAGGCCAGGTTCACGCCCATGGCCTCGGCGGCGATCTCGTCCTCGCGGATGCCCTCGAAGGCGCGCCCGTACGAGGAGAACTTGAGCCGCGAGAGGAACCAGAGCACGAAGAGGAAGGCGAAGAAGGTCCACCAGACCGTGCCGGCGTCGCCGGGGATGCCCTTGATGCCCAGGGGGCCGTTGGTCAGGGCGGCGACCTCGGGGGCGTTGGGGAGCAGGCGGATGATCTCGCCGAAGCCGAAGGTGACGATGGCCAGGTAGTCGCCCTTGAGCCGGAGCGAGGGCGCGCCCACGATCACGCCCACCACCGCCGCGGCCAGCCCCGCGAGGAAGAGGGCGACGACGAACTTGAGGTCGATCGAGTTGGCGATGAAGTCGAGGCCGGCGCCGCGCAGCCACTTGTCGAGGTCCAGGTGGTTGCGGGCCCAGTCGGAGAGCAGGCGGGTGCGGAACGGCGCGCGCTCCTTCTCGGGGAGCATCAGCAGCGCGGTGACGTACCCCCCGATGAGCATGAAGCCGTGGTGACCGAGGGAGAGGATGCCGAGCTGACCGTTGATCAGGTTGAGGCTGACGGCGGCGATGCCCCAGATGAAGATGAGGGTGAGGGCGGAGAGGAGGCCGCTGCTGCCCTCGGCCTGGGTCAGCAGGTACAGGCCCAGGATCGCCAGCCCGACGGTCGCAAGGGTGAGCAGAGTGTTGCGCATCATACCTTCTCCGTGAGGTCTTCCCCGACCAGCCCGGAGGGGCGGAAGAGGAGGATCAGGATGAGGAGCACGAAGGCGAAGACGTCCTTATAGGCCGACAGCGTGGGGAACAGGCTCACCACATAGATTTCGATAAAGCCGAGCAAGAGACCGCCGAGCACGGCGCCGGGCAGGCTCCCGATGCCGCCGATGACCGCGGCGGTGAACGCCTTGATGCCCGGGATCAGGCCCATGAGCGGGTGGATCTGCCCGAAGCGGATGGCGTACATGACGCCCGCAGCGGCCGCCAGGATCGAGCCGATGAAGAAGGTCAGGGCGATGACCTGGTTGACGTTGACCCCCATCATCTGGGCCACCTCGGCGTCCTGGGCGGTCGCTCGCATCGCCTTGCCCAGCTTCGTGCGGGAAACGAAGAGGTTCAACACGAAGAGCAGCACCGCGGTGACGGTGGGGACGACGATGAGGATGCCCGTGTAGTAGACGGTTTCCTCGCCGATGGTGAAGTTGAGCGGACGGTTGAGGATCGTTTCGGCGTTGAACCCCTGCACGCGCGGGCCGAAGAGCAGCTGGCCCATGTTCTGCAGGAAGAAGCTGGCCGCGATGGCGGTGATCAGCATGCTCTCGCGGGGGGCGCCGCGCAGCGGGCGGTAGGCCACGGCCTCGAGCAGCACCCCGGCCACGCCGGTGGCGAGCATGCTGAGCAGCAGCGCCTCGATCCAGCCCATGTTCCTGAAGGCCAGCAAGAAGAAGGTTCCGGCAAAGATCAGCAGCGCCAGGGCCGCCGTTCGTTTTGGTTCTTCGAGATTAAAAAGGCTGCGCAAGACGAGCAAAACGGTGCCGCCAAGCAGGACGGTGATGAGCAGGGCCAGGCCCCAGTGCATGGGGGTCAGGGTCATGGCGTAGAAGGCGAAGTACGACCCCAGCATGAAGATCTCGCCGTGGGCAAAGTTGATCAGGCGGATGATGCCGTAGACCATGGTGTAGCCCAGGGCGATGAGCGCGTACAGGCTTCCCAGCGTGAGCGCGTTGAGGAAGTCCTGCACGATGCGCGCGAAGGTGTAATCGCCCAGCATGGCGATGCGCCATCCGATCAGGACGACGAGCAGCAGGCCTGCGAGCAGGGTGAACAACGTTGAACGCGAGGCGAGTTTGGATGCGGTCACAGGGTTCCTCCGAAGTTCCGGCGTTAACTGGGGCGAGCCGCGTAGGCCCGCCCCAGGTCCGGAATGCGACGAGCGACTACTGCACTTCGGCGGTCGACTTACCGAAGAGCTCGATCTTCTTCCAGTCGCTGGCGCTCTTCACCTCGTACTTGTAGAAGCCGATGGTGCGGTCCTTCGGGGTGCCGTCGGTGCCCTTGTAGGTGATGTCGCCGGAGACGCCGGGGTAGTGCTCCATGTTGGCGAGGGCGTCGCGCACGGCCTTGACGTCGGTGGTGCCGGCGGCCTTGATGGCGGCGACGAGGACGTTGTAGCTGTCCGCACCGGCGAGCACGAAGCCGTTGAAGTCACCGGGCTTGGCGTTCTTGATGACCTCGAAGTACTTCTGCTTGAAGGCCTCGGCGCGCTTCTTGGCGGCGGGGTCGGCGATCAGGTTGGGGGTGGCGAAGCCGGTGAAGATGTAGCCGTCGAACGCCGCGCCGGCGCCCTCGGGGCACTGCGGGTCGTCGGAGGCGTCGGCGCCGATGACCTGCTGCGTGAAGCCCTGCTCACGGAGCTGCTTCATGAAGGGCGCGCCCTCGGCGCAGAAGCCCGAGTAGTAGATGGCGTCGGGCTTGAAGCTGCGGATGTTGTTGAGCTGGGCGGTGAAGTCGACGGTGTTGGCCACGAAGTCCTGGATCAGGGTCTTCGCGCCCAGCTTCTTGGCGGTTTCGTCGAAGAAGCCGGCCAGGCCGTAGGAGTAGTCGTCGTCGATCTGGCGGAAGACCGCGACCTTCTTGGCGCCCAGGTCCTTGACCACGTAGGCGGCGGCGAGCTTGCCCTGGAAGTCGTCGGTGTAGGCCATGCGGAAGATGAAGTCACCGATCTGCGTGGTCTGCGGGTTGGTGGAGGAGGTGGAGATCATGATGATGCCCGCGTCCTGCAGAACCTCCGCGGCGGGGATCGACATCGAGCTGGAGATCGCGCCCAGGACGCCGATCACGCCTTCGTTGACGAAGCGCTGCGCACAGGCGATCGAGCCCTCGCGGGTGGTCTCGTTGTCGCAGATGACCAGTTCGACCTTCTGCCCGAGCACCTCGGGGGTCTGCAGGTTGGCCACCTTGATCCCGTTCAGGGTCTGGTTGCCGATGGCGGCGAAGCGGCCCGAGAGCTCGAGGTTGATCCCGATCTTGACCTGGGCCAGGCCGAGGCTGCCGGCGATAAGCAGTAACGCGGCTACTAAAAGGCTTTTCCTCATATACGTCCTCCCTTTCCTGCGTGTCCAATCGTCTTGCGCGAGCGTTGGTGTTTTATACTCGCACCCGTATTTTATATGCAAATTGCGCGCGGGTGTCAACTTGCCGCGTGCAGAAAAAACCGCGAGCGGACGCAGCGGCCGGGAAAGTTTTAACGGGCAACGGGGCGGCGAACCCACTGAATGTTCAAGCAAACGTGGCGTTGCGTAGCGAAAAACGTGCACGCGGGGTGCGTTAACGGGAAATCCCCCACGGGGTTAACCCTGTGGGGGATTTGCAAGGGCGGATCTGCGGTTCAGTACTCGCTCAGGTAGTGGTCCAGCTCCCAGTCGTGGACGGTGATGCGGTAGTCCTCCCACTCCAGCCGCTTGGCCTGGACGAAGTGGTGGTAGATGTGATCGCCGAGCGCTTCCTTGATCACCTCGTCCTTTTCCAGGGCCACGATGGCTTCGCGCAGGGTCCCGGGGAGCTCCTTGATCTTGTGACGGCGGCGTTCGCGCACGGTCATCGAGAAGATGTTGCGCTGGATCGAGGGCGGGGGCAGCAGGTCCTTCTCGATGCCGTCGAGGCCGGCCGCGAGCATCACGGCGAGCGCTAGGTAGGGGTTGGTGCTGGGGTCGGGCATGCGCAGCTCGGCCCGCGTGCCCACGCCGCGGCGCGCGGGGATGCGGATCATGGCGCTGCGGTTGGAGGCCGACCAGGCGATGTTGGTGGGCGCCTCGTAACCGGGCGTGAGGCGTTTGTAGGAGTTGACCAGCGGGTTGGTGATGGCCACCATCCCCGGGGCGTGCGCCAGCAGGCCGGCGATGAAGTTGAGCGCGGTGCGCGAGAGCTGGTACTCGGCCTCGGGGTCGTAGAAGGCGTTCTCGCCGTTCTTGAAGATCGAGAGGTGGGTGTGCATCCCCGAGCCGTTGATGCCGGCGATCGGCTTGGGCATGAAGGTGGCGTGCAGTCCGTGCAGGAGCGCCACCCGCTTGACCACGAACTTGAAGGTGGCGATGTTGTCGGCGGTCTTGAGCGCGTCGGCGTACTTGAAGTCGATCTCGTGCTGGCCCGGGGCGACCTCGTGGTGCGCGGCCTCGATTTCGAAGCCCATCTCCACCAGGACGTTGACCATGTCGCGCCGGGCCTCTTCGCCCTTGTCGATGGGGGCGAGGTCGAAGTAGCCCGCCTGGTCGTGGGTCTCGATCGTGGGCAGCCCTTCCTCGTCGCGCAGGAAGAGGAAGAACTCGGGCTCGGGGCCGGCCGACATGCTGTCGAAGCCCAGCTTCTGGAGCCGCTCGATCTGGCGCTTGAGGACGCCGCGGGGGTCGCCCTCGAACGGGGTACCGTCGGGGTAGGTGACGTCGCAGATCAAGCGGGCGACGCGGCCGCGGCTGGCGTCCTCGATCTCGTCGGGAAAGATGACGAAGGTGTCGTAGTCGGGCTTGAGGAGCATGTCCGACTCCTCGATGCGGGTGAACCCCTCGATCGAGGAACCGTCGAACATCATCTCGCCGTCCAGGGCCTTTTCAAACTGCGACGCCGGCACCTCGACGTTCTTGTTCTTGCCCAGGATGTCGGTGAACTGGAGCCGGAGGAACCGAACGTCGTGTTCGGCCATCGCTTGGAGGATATCCTTCTTCGTCCGTCCCATACGGCAACATTATAAACACAAGTGGCGCGAATGGGGAAGGGGCGGGAACCTTACAACATGGCGGCAATGCAGGGTATATTGCATCGAAACATCACCGGACGGTGCTCGATGTACGAATAAACCCGGCGTGCTGGCAGGAAAATACGGTACAGCCCGCAAGAAGGAAATTGCATGAAGAATGAATAAAAATAAATCTTCTACCGCATGAAAACGAGGGCGGCCACCCGGCCGCCCTCGCGGGGTGTGCCGCCGGGGTTACTTGACCGTCTTGATGCGGCCTTCCACCTTGGGGGCGACGGGCGAGTGCGCCTCGATGTAGTTCATGACGACGTTGGCGAGCAGCAGGCCGGAGCGCTCGTCGATGACGCGGGGCGCGTCCTTGAACATGCTGTAACCGTCGCCGCCGCGGCCCATGTAGTCGTTGATGGCGACCACGTAGGTCTTGTTGGGGTCGAGCGGCTGGCCGTTCACGTAGACTTCCTTGACCCGCTGGCCGGGTTCGGCGGCGGGGTCGTAGGTGAAGGTGATGCCGGAAACCTGCGGGAAGCGGCCCTTGACGCGCTCGACCTGGCTCACGCCGTTCTCGAGCGCCGCCTTGAGGTCGGCGCCGCTGACCTTGACGCTGATCACCACGTTGCCGAAAGGCAGGATGGCGAGGATGTCCTTGCGGGTCAGCGGACCGGGGCCGTAGATGCTGTCGGTGCGGATGCCGCCGCCGTTGGCGATGGCCACGTCGGCCTGGGCGAAGTCGCGCATGGCGTCGGCGATCAGGTTGCCGATGTTCGACTCCATGGTGCGCACGGTCTTGCGC
This sequence comes from Oceanithermus profundus DSM 14977, assembly GCF_000183745.1. Lineage (NCBI taxonomy): Bacteria > Thermotogati > Deinococcota > Deinococci > Thermales > Thermaceae > Oceanithermus > Oceanithermus profundus. The sequence goes on from NC_014761.1 coordinate 901,822, forward strand.
CGGGCGTCGAGCGGCACCTTGGTTTCCCCGATGGTGACGTTGAGCTTCTCGTCGAGGATCTTCACGTACCCGTCCACGACCTTGGCCATCGCCGGATCCTCGGGGATCTTGTTGGTCACCGGAATGACCTCGAGGAAGACGACGGGCTTGAGGCCGGGGATGTTGTAGACCTTGAGGTAACCGACGTCGCGCCAGTCGGACTTGGCCTTGAAGATCAGGGTGCCGTTCACGACCTTGAACATGCCGCCGTGGTCGTGGCCGCCGAGGATGAGGTCGATCTCGGGCACCTTGGCCGCCAGCTCTTCGTCGTGGACCATGTCCATGTGGGTGAGGGCGACGACGACGTCGGCGCCTTCGGCCTTCAGCTTGCGGGCGAGGTCGCGCCCGACGGTGACGAAGTCGAGGTACTGCGCGTTGTCGCCGGGGCTGGTGAGCTCGAGCCAGTCGTCGATCAGGCCGATGAAGCCGACCTTGACGCCGTTCACCTCGGTGATGGCGAAGCGCACCCCTCCGGCCAGCGGCTCACCCGTGCGCTTGTCGAGCAGGTTCGAGCTGAGCCAGGGGAAGTTGGACTCCTTCACGCGTTGCTCGGCGACCGCGGGCCCGAAGTCGAACTCGTGGTTGCCGTAGACGGCGAAGTCGAAGCCCAGCTTGTTGAAGACGTCGACCATCTGCTTGCCCTTGAGCAGGCTCGACATGATCGAGGGGCTGAAGGCGTCGCCCCCGAACGTGACGATCAGGCTGCCGTCGTCGAGCTGCTTGATCAGGGTGGCCACCCGGGCGGCTCCGCCTAGCTTGCCCCGTTTGACGGGCTGGATCTCGTAGACGTCGTTCGAGTGGAAGAGCGTGAAATCGGGTTTCGCGGCGAAAGCCAGACCCATGGCCAGCGCCGCGAGCAACAGTATTCCTTTGCGCAACAGCTTCATAGCATCACCTCCACCGTTGATTCTATCCTCAAACCGCCCGCGGCACGCCAGACCGGCGGTTCAGTCGTCGAGGCTCGAGCGCGCCACCGAAGGCCGGCCTTCGGGCGGGTGGTCGGAGGAGTGCCCGGGATCGACGCGCAGGCGCGGGTGGGCGAAGGCCGCGGCGTGGTTGGCGGCGGTGGCCGCCTCCCCGAAGCCCACGGCGATCAGCCGGATCTTGCCCGGGTAGGTGGTGATGTCCCCGGCGGCGAAGACCCCGGGGATGTTCGTCTCCATGCGGGTGTCGACCTTGATGCGGTTCTTCTCGAGCTCGAGGCCCCAGTGCGCGATCGGGCCCAGCTTGGAGACGTAGCCTGTGAGGACGAGGACCGCGTCCACGTCGAGATTGCGTACCCTGCCGGTCTTCTTGTCGACGATGACCGCCTCGCGCACCCGTTCCTCGCCCAGCACCGCCTGGAGTTCGTAGGGGGTCAGGATCGTAAGCTCGCCCGCCTCGGCGGCGGCGATCAAGCGGTTGACCGTGGCGCCGTGGGCGCGGAAGGTCTCGCGCCGGTGGATCAGCGTGACCTGGTCCGCCAGGTCCTTCAGCGTCAACGCCCAATCCACGGCGGAGTCGCCTCCGCCGATGATGAGCAGGCGCTGGCCCGCGTAAGCGCGGGCGTCGCGCACGGCGTACTCCAGCCCCTTGTGCTCGAGCCGCGCCACCCCTTCGGCCTCGATGCGCCGCGGTTCGAACGCCCCCACCCCGGCGGTGATGATCACCGCGCGGCTCAGGTAGGTGCGCCCGCTCGAGGTGGTCACCGCGAACCCGTCCTCGTCCAGCGGCTCGAGCCGCTCGGCGCGCTCCTCCAGGGTGTAGATGGGGTCGAAGGGCTTCACCTGTTCGACCAGGTTGCGCACCAGCTCCTTGGCGCGGATCTTGGGGAAGCCGGCGATGTCGTAGATGAACTTGTCCGGGTAGAGCGCCGAGAGCTGCCCGCCGACCTCGGCCATCGGATCGATGATGCGGGCGGTGAGGTCGCGCATTCCCACGTAGAAGGCCGCGAACAGACCGCTCGGCCCCGCTCCGATGATGATGACGTCGGTCTTGGGCACCGGGCCCCCCGCTCAGCCGTTCTGGCGCGCAAGCTCGCCGAGGGCCTCGATGTCGAGCAGCATCACCCGGCCGTAGCCGGACTTGATGAGGCCGTCGCGGGCCAGCTCGCCGACCACCTTGGTGACGGTCTCGCGCACCGAACCCACGGCCGAGGCGATCTCGTCGTGGGTAACGTGGATCATCACGCGGCCCTTGGTGTCGTGGACGGCCAGCGGCGTGTCCATGAACTCGAGCAGCGCCGCCGCGATCCGGTTCTTGAGGCGCTGGGAAACCAGCCGCTGGATGGCGTCGTAGGTCTGCCCCAGGGCGAGGGCGAGCCGGACCGCGAGGTTGAGCGTCTCCTGCGGATCCATGCGCTCGGGGTGGATCTGGGCAATGCGGGTGTCCGCCGCCGCTTCCGCGTGGTAGCGCCGCTCGCCGCCCGAGAGCGCCTCCTCGCCGAAGTACTCGCCGGGACGCACGAAGCGCAGGGTCAGGGCGTTGCCGTCGTCGTCGACGCTCTGGATGCGGACCAGGCCGGACTCGACGCGGTAGATGCGGTCCCGCGGGCCGGGGCTGCCGGGATAGAGGATGATCTCCCCGGCGCGGAACGCCAGCGTATCGATGATGCTGCCTTGCGTCACATTTCCCTCCCCCTTCAGGGTAGCACGTGCGCACGACTAAGTAAATAAAGATATTAATTTATTTAACGTTTTCTTTCACCCAGGACAAATAGCGATCCAGGCCACTTTCTACCGCGAAGGCGAGCAGCTCTGGCACGCTGTAGGGGTGCAGCGCCCGCACCCGCGCTTCCAGCTCGGGCAGCGCGGCGGCGGTCGTCTTGACCAGGAGCAGCAGCTCCGCGTCCTCGTGGACCTCGCCTTCCCAGCGGTAGATCGAGGTCAGGCCACCGACGACGTTCACGCAGGCGGCCAGACGCTCTTCGACCAGGCTGCGCGCGAGCTTTCGCGCCGTGGCCTCGTCGGGCACCGTGATCAGGACCAGACGCACCATGCCTGCAGTCTAACGCGCCCGCCGGACGGGCGGGCGCGCGGGGAGGCGGACCGGGGTCAGTCGTGCGGTTTGATGACGAAGGCCGAGGCGATCTCGTCGCCGGCGGCCAGGTTCATCACCTTGACGCCGCTCGTGGGGCGCGAGTACTGCGAGATCGTGCGCACCCGGGTGCGGATGGCCAGGCCGCCGCGCGAGAGCACGAGCAGGTCCTCGTCGCCGTCCACGGCCAGCAGGGCGGTGAGGTGGCCCACCTTCTCGTTGAGCTTGAAGGTGATCACGCCCTGGCCGCCGCGGCCCTGAAGCGGGTACTCCTCGAGCGGCGTGCGCTTGCCGTAACCGTGGCTGCTGATGGCCAAGAGGTCGCCCTCCCAGTCCTTGGGGACGACGATCAGCGAGACCACCTCGTCGCCCTCCTTGAGGCGGATGCCGCGCACCCCCTGGCTGGCGCGGCCGGTGGCGCGCACCTCGTCGAGGGGGAAGCGGATGGCCTTGCCGCCACGGGTGGCCATCACCACCTGGGCGCCGCTGCCGGCGATGCGGACGTCCACCAGATCGTCGCCCTCGACCAGGTTGATGGCGATGAGGCCGCTGGCGTTGAGGTTCTGGTAGTCGCGGATCGCCGTCTTCTTGACCACGCCCTTGCGGGTGGCGAAGACGAAGTAGCCGGGGTCGGTGAGGCTGCGCAGGGAGAGCAACGCCTTGATCTCCTCGCCCTCCTCCAGCGGCAGGAAGCTCTTCACGTGGGTGCCGCGGGCGGTGCGCTGGGCCTCCGGCAGCTCGAAGACCTTTTCGCGGTAGACGCGGCCGCGGTTGGTGAAGAAGAGCAGGTCGTCGTGCATCTGGGCGACGAAGACGCGGGTGGCCTCGTCCTCGTCCTTGGTGCGGCCGGCCTTGGCCCCCATGCCGCCGCGGCCCTGGGCGCGGTAGTCTTCGAGCGGGGTGCGTTTGAGGAAGCCGGCGGCCGTCATGGTGATGACCATCGGCTCGTCCTCGATCAGGTCCTCGGGGTTGAAGCCCTCGGCGAACTCGGTGATCAGGGTGCGGCGCTCGTCGGCGAACTTCTCCCGGATCGCGAGCAGCTCGTCCTTGACCACGCCCCACAGCCGCGTTTCGTCGGCCAGGATGGCCCGCAGGTAGGCGATCGTCTCCTGCAGCTCGCGGTACTCGGCCTGCAGCTTCTCGCGCTCGAGCCCGGTGAGGCGCTGCAGCCGCATGTCGAGGATGGCCTGGGCCTGCACCTCGCTGAGCGCGAAGCGCTGCATCAGCCCCGCCTTGGCCTCGGCGCCGTCGCGCGAGGCGCGGATCAGGGCGATGACCTCGTCGAGGTGGTCGAGGGCGATGAGCAGCCCTTCGAGCACGTGGGCGCGGTCCTCGGCCTTCTTGAGGTCGAAACGGGTGCGGCGCACCACGACCTCGCGCCGGTGGTCGAGGTAGGCGCGCATCATGGCGAGCAGCGGCAGCACCCGCGGCTCTCCGTTCACGATCGCGAGCATGTTGATCGTGAAGCTGGTCTGCAGGTTCGTCTGCTTGAAGAGCTGGTTGAGCACCACGTCGGGGTTGGCCCCGCGCTTGAGCTCGATGACGATGCGCATGCCCTGGCGGTCCGACTCGTCGCGCAGGCCCGAGATGTCCTCCAGCTTCTTGGCCCGCACCAGGCTGGCGATCTGGCTGATCAGGCTGGCCTTGTTGACCTGATAGGGGATCTCGGTGACGACGAGCATCTTGCGCCCGCCGCGCTCCTCGGTGCGCACCCGCGCGCGCAGTCGCAGCGACCCCTTGCCGGTCTCGTAGGCCCGCTTGAGGCCGACGCGGTTGAGGCGGCCGCCGGTGGGGAAGTCGGGGCCGGGCAGGTGCTGCATCACCCCGTCGAGGGTGATCTCGGGGTCGTCGATCATCGCCGCCAGGGCGTTTATCAGTTCCCCCAGGTTGTGGGGCGGGATGCTCGTGGCCATCCCCACGGCGATGCCCGTCGAGCCGTTGGCGAGCAGGTTGGGGAAGCCCGCGGGCAGGACGGTGGGCTCCTCGGCGGTGCCGTCGAAGTTCTCGACGAAGTCGACGGTGTCCTTGTCGATGTCGCGCAAAAGCTCGAGCGCGATCGGGGAGAGCCGCGCCTCGGTGTAGCGGTAGGCGGCCGCGGGGTCGCCGTCGATGGAGCCGAAGTTGCCCTGGCCGTCGATGAGCGGGTAGCGCAGGTTCCACTCCTGGGCCAGGCGCACCATGGCGTCGTAGACCGCCTGGTCGCCGTGGGGGTGGTACTTCTTGATGACCTCGCCCACGACCCCGGCGCTCTTGGAGTGCTTGCGTCCGGGCAGCAGCCCCTCTTGGTACATGGCGTAGAGGATGCGCCGCTGCACGGGTTTGAGGCCGTCGCGAACGTCGGGCAGCGCCCGGTTCACGATGACCGACATGGCGTAGTTGATGAAGCTCTGCTTGACCTCTTCGGTGATTTCTACGGGCAGTACCTGCGACATGCTCCTCCTTACGGGTGGGTTTCAAGAAGAGGGCTGCACCCCGTGGCGCAGCCGCTCGGAATCAGGCCTTCGCTCACCTATTCATTATAACAAACCGAAGGGATGGCTTCACGTCCGGTTTTTCGCGAGCTCGAGCAGATTCTCCGCCACCGCCGCGTCCACCGGCATCACGCTGAGGCGGAAGCCGCGTTTGAGGAGCGGCAGCTCCTCGGCGGTGAAGCGCTCGCGCAGCTCGGCGAGCGGCACCATGCGCGGGAACTTCTCCACGAATTCGACCTCCACCGTCTGCCAGCGCGGGTTTTCCGGGGTGCTCTTCGGGTCGTAGTAGCAGCTTTCGGGGTCGAACTGGGTGGGGTCGACCACGCCGCTCTTCACGATGCGCATCAGCCCCACCACGCCCGGGGGCTTGGCGTTGGAGTGGTAGAAGAAGGCCAGGTCGCCCTCTTTCATCTCGCGCAGGTAGTTGCGCGCCTGGTAGTTGCGCACGCCGTCCCAGATCTCGCGCCCGTCTCGCTCGAGGTCGTCGATCGAATAGGCCTCGGGCTCGGATTTCATCAGCCAGTAGCGCATGGCCCGAGTATACCGGGCGCGGTAGACTGGCGGTATGCCGCAGCTTGGGCGACTCGTCTCCGACCTGGGGCCCGACAAGGTCCTGCTCGATCGGCCCGACCGGGTGCTCTACCGTTACGACGCCATCGCCGAGGGGGCGGTGCCGCTCGCGGTGGTCCTGCCGCAGACGGCGGAGGACGTGGCGCGGGTGGTGCGCTGGTCGAACGAAGAGGGGGTGCCGCTCTTCCCCCGCGGGGCCGCGAGCGGCCTTTCCGGAGGCGCGGTGCCCACGGAGCCCGGGGTGGTGGTGGCGTTCACGCGGATGCGGCGGCTGCGCATCGAGGCCGCCCGCCGCCTCGCCGAGGTCGAGCCGGGCGTCGTCACCCACGAGATCAGCGAGGCGGCCCGGCCCCACGGCCTCTACTACCCGCCCGATCCCGCGAGCTACAAGCAGAGCACGATCGGGGGCAACCTGGCCGAGAACGCCGGCGGGCCCCAGTGCTTCAAGAAGGGGGTGACCGGGGACTACGTGGCCGGGCTCGAGTGGGTGGACGCCGAGGGGGCGGTGCACCGCTCTTGGCGCGAGGCCTACGACGCCGCGGGGCTGCTCGTGGGCTCCGAAGGCACCCTGGCGCTGATCACCCGCGCCTGGCTGCGCCTCGAGCCCCGACCGCGCCACACCCGCACCCTGATGGCCCACTTCCCCGAGGTGGGCGCGGCGGCCGAGGCGGTCAGCCGGGCCATCGCCGACGGCGTGGTGGCCGCGAAGCTCGAGTTCATGGACGCGGCCTGCATCCGTGCGGTGGAGGACGCCTTCCACCTGGGCCTGCCCACCGAGGCCGCGGCGCTGTTGCTCGTCGACACCGACGGCGACGACCTCGAGGTGGTCGAGGAGGAGCTGGAGCGGGTGGCCGCAGCCTGCCGCGAAGCCGGCGGCGCGGTGCACCGCGCCGCGGATGCCGTCGAGGCCGAACGGCTGTGGCAGGCGCGGCGGGCGGTCAGCCCGGCGCTGGGGCGGATCCACCCCCACCGCATGAACGAGGACATCGTCGTGCCGCGCAGCCGCCTGCCCGCGGTGGTGCGGCGCATCCAGGAGCTGGGGAAGGCCTACGGGCTGCCGCTGGCGCAGTTCGGACACATCGGCGACGGCAACCTCCACCCCAACATCCTCTTCGACCCGAAGACGACCCCGGAGGAGCGGGTGCACGAACTCGCCCACGCGATCGCGCGGGTGGCGCTCGAGCACGGCGGGGTGCTCTCCGGCGAGCACGGCATCGGCCTGACCAAACGCGCCTTCCTCGCCGAGGCCTTGGACGGGGCGACCCTCGCGGCGCTGCACCGCATCAAACGCGCCTTCGACCCCGGGGGGCGCTTCAACCCGGGCAAGGTGCTTCCCTAAAGCCGGTTATACTTCGTTTAGGAGGAAGGCTTGAACCTGGAACGTCCCCACAACGACGAGGAGCTCCAGATCTGGCGCCTGTACGCGCCGCTGGAAACCCGTGCCGGGATCCTCTTCGTCGAGTGGCGCTGGGAGCCGCGGCGTTACCGCCTGGGCGGTTCCGAGGGGGTGGTCCTCAAGACCGCGGGCGTCGAGCGGCTCATCCAGGCGCTGGCGCGCAACGAACCCTGGGCCCCGGGGCCGATCACCTGGAACCCCCCGGTCCTCCTCATCGGGGACCAGGCCTACCACCTGGGCAAGCGCGGCCACCTGATCCTGGCGCGGGTGCTCAACCAGATGCTGCGCGAGATCGAGCCCCTACCCTGACGCTTCCGTGAACAACGCTTCGATCATCTCCGCGTGGATGCGGCCGTTGCTGGCGACGATGTAGCGGTTGCCGAGCGCGTAGGGTTCGCCGGCGAGCCCGGTGACGCGGCCGCCGGCCTCCTCGACGATGACCACCGCCGCGGCCACGTCCCAGGGCTTGAGCTTGACCTCCCAGAAGCCGTCGAGCCGGCCCGCGGCCACGTAGCAGAGGTCGAGCGCCGCCGCGCCCGGTCGGCGCACGGTGAGGCCGTGCTCGAGCGCCCGTTCGAAGTAGACCAGGTTCTCACGGTCCTTGCTCACGTCGTAGGGAAAGCCGGTGGCGAGCAGGCTGCCGATCAGCCGGTCGGTGGCGCTGACGCGCAGGGGGCGGCCGTTGAGGTAAGCCCCCCGGCCGCGCACCGCCCAGAAGAGTTCGTCGCGGGTGCTGTCGAGCACCACCCCCAGCTCGAGCCGTCCCCGCACCTCCAGCCCGATGGAGACGGCGAAGAAGGGGAAGCGGTGGGCGAAGTTGACCGTGCCGTCGAGCGGGTCTACGATCCAGCGGTACGCGGCTTCGTGGTCCTGTCCCCCCTCCTCGCCCAGGAAGGCGTGGTCGGGGTAGCGCTCGAGGAGGAAGGCCTTGACGGCCGCCTCGGCCTCGCGGTCGGCCTGGGTGACCAGGTCGGTGGGGCCGGTCTTGGTGTCCACGGCGAACCCCTTTTCCTGGTAGTAGAGGTGGATGCCGCGGGCCAGGCGGGCGGCGGCGATGGCGCTAGCGAGCAGGTCGTCCATACGCCTACCTTAACGCCGCGCGCGCAGGAAACGCGCCCTTCCGGCGAGGTCGGGCAGCACGGCCACCTCGCCGTAGCCCGCCCGTTCCGCCTCGCGGGCGAGCACGTGCACGTTCGTCGGGTCCAGCTCGAGCAGCAGCCAGCCCCCCGCGGCGAGCGCCCCCGCGGCTTCCGCCAGCAGCGGACGGGCCACCGCCAGGCCGTCGGCGCCGGCGTAGAGCGCGGTTTCCGCCTCCCAGGCCAGCTCGGGGGGCGCCGCTTCGCGGTAGGCCTCGGGCAGGTAGGGGGGGTTGCTCACGATCAGGTCCAGGTCCCAAAGCCCCGCGGTCAGCGGGGCATGCAGGAAGGTCACCGCCAGCCCCAGCCGTCGGGCGTTGGCGCGTGCGAGTTCGAGGGCGGCTTCGCTCACCTCGCTGGCGTAGACGTCGAGTTCCGGGCGCGCCTGCTTGAGGGCCAGGGCGATCGCGCCGCCGCCGGTGCCCACGTCGAGCACCCGGGCCGGGCCGCTTTCGGGCAGCCGCTCGAGCGCCAGCTCGACCAGGCGTTCGGTCTCGGGCCGCGGCACCAGCACCCCGGGCCGCACCTCCAGCTCGAGGCCGCAGAAGACGGCCGTGCCCAGGATCAGCTGCAGCGGTTCCCCCGCCGCCCGCCGAGCCAGCGCTTCCTCCAGTAGCCGCTCCTGTGCGGGCTCGAGCGCGGCCCGGGCTTCCCGCCAGAAGCGCGCCCCCTGCGCCCCGGTCGCGTGCTCGAGCAGCTGCCGCGCCTCGGCCTCGGCCTGCCGCGAGGGAAAACCCGCCTCCTCGAGGCGGGCGCGGGCGTAACGCAGGGCCTGGGCCCGGGTCATGCTTCGGTCGGGGCCTCCCCCTCGTCCGCGGCCGGCTCCTCGCCCGTCACCTCGTCGGTGCGGGGCAGCACGACGACGTGGCGTTCCTCCCCCTGCCCCACCGAGTGGGTGGTGACGTGGGGGTGGTCCTTGAGGGTCATGTGGATGATGCGGCGCTCGGCCGGGCGCATGGGCGGAAGCTCGAGCGGCTCCCCGGTCGCGGCCACCACGTCGGCGGCCTCGAGGGCGCGCTTGCGCGCCCGGTCCTCCTGGCGCTTGCGGTACCCGGCGGCGTCCAGGTTGACCCGATAGCTGGAGCCGAAGTGCTTCGCGACCACCGCGTTGGTGATCGTCTCCAGGGCCTTGAGGGTGCGCCCTTCGCGGCCGATGATGCGGCCGCCGTCGCCCCCGAGGATCTCCACGTGGATGCGCTCCCCCTCCTGCCGCAGGTCGAGGGAGTAGCTCGGGTCGAGGTAGAGGAGGAGGCCCACCAGAAAGTGCTCCACCACCTCGCTGGGGCTCTGGGGGGCGCTCGCCGTCTCTTCGGCGCCCTTTTCCTCGAGCACCGGCGCGGGCGGGGCTTCTTCCTCGTGGATGCCCAGCCCGTCGAGCAGGTCGTCCAGATTCTTTTTCTCTTCCATGGCTCAGCTCCTGGCAGCCGTCGCGATCCCCAGCTGCTTGTTGATCATCCATTGTTGCACGAGCCCGATCAGGGTGGAGAAGACCCAGTACAGGGTCACCCCGGCGGGGAACTTGAGCACCAGGAAGATGAAGATCAGGTTCATCATGATGCCCTGGCGCATCGCGTCCTTGTTGCCGTGCGACATCAGCATCGTCTGGGCGAGCATGACCAGGACGTAGAGGGCCGGGAGGACGTAGAAGGGGTCGGGCAGCGAGAGGTCCGGAATCCAGAGGAAGCCCTGGTCGAACTCGTAGTTGGCGATGACGCGCCACATCATGAAGAGAATCGGCATCTGGATGAACATGGGCAGGCAGCCCGCGGCCGGGTTGATCTTGTGTTCCCGGTAGAGGTTCATCAGCGCCTCGTTCTTCTTCTCGGGGTCGTCCTTGTACTTCTTGTTGATCTCGTCCATCAGCGGCTTGATCTTGTTCATCTCCGCCATGGACTTGAACTGCTGGTGCATCAACGGCCAGAGCAGCAGGCGCACGAAGACGGTGAGCAGCAGGATGGCCAGCCCCCAGTTGGTGGTGTACTTGTAGGCCAGCTCCATTACGTAGAGGAGGCCCAGCGAGAGCTGCCCCCAGATGTTGGGTTTGAAGAGGCCGGGCAGCTCGTAGAACCCCTCGACGTAGAGGCGCACGAGCTCGTTGAGGCCGCCGTAGACGCTCAGCTCGGTGGTGCCCGCGGGCAGGGCGACCTGGACCGTCGCGCCGCCCCCGCCCACCTCCAGCTGCGTCTCCAGCGGGTCCTTGCCGCGCAGCACGAAGGCGTAGCCCTTGTTCGCCTTGGTCTGCACCGCGGCGTAGAGCGCGGTTCCCGAGCCCGAAGGCACCGGCTGGTCGCTGCCCGCGAGCAGCAGCTTGGTGATGGGGTTGTCGGTGCGGTTGATCCCCGTCCAGATCAGCGTCGTGGGCCGGTCCAGCTCCACCTCGAGCTTCAGGGAGTAGAGGCGGGGGTTGATCCGGTAACGCATCACCGCGCCCGGCGCCCGGAACTCGGCCACCAGCTCGCCGGCGTCCTCGAAGAAGCGGGCGTTGTCGCCGTTGAAGCCGGAGCCGGCGGCCGCGCCCTCCGTGGCGGCGTAACCGACGAGGGTGCCCGGGAGCGGCAGGCCCTGCTTGACCAGGTTCGGGGCCTTGGCGTAGTTGCCCTTGAAGTTCTGGCCCTTGATCTGCTTGACGTACCAGCCGACGATCTGGCCCTGGTCGTTGAAGGCGATGTCGGCGAGGTTGGTGATCGCGAGGTGCTCGGGCTTGCCGTCGCCGTTCGTGTCGAGCGACTGCCACTCGGCGGTCAGGGCGAAAGCGGGGGAAAGCAGGACGACGAAGAGCAGGAGCAGGCGTTTCATGATTCCTCCGTTGCGGGCGCGGACAGCTCGACGTCCAGGCGCAGGCGGGGTTTCTTGGGCGGCACCGGGTCGTACCCCCCGGGGTGCAGCGGGTGACAGCGCAGGATCCTCCGGGTGGCCAGGTAGCTGCCGTAGAGGACGCCGTGCGTCTCGAGCGCTTCGGCGGCGTAGTGCGAGCAGGTGGGGTAGAAGCGGCAGGTTCTGGGCTTGAACGGGGAGATCCAGCGTTGGTAAATACGAATGAGACCGATGAGGAGCCGTGACATCACGCTTGATTCTACATGCTACGCCCCGCCGCGCGTCCCTTCGCGGGGCGGTGGCGGAGCAGTCCGCTCTTGTCGAGGGCGCGCATCAGGTCCCGCGCCAGCTCGTGGAAGTCGGCCTCGGCCGCTTCGGGGCGGGCGACGACCATCAGGTCGGCCGAGGGCAGGTGCATGCGCCTGAGGATCTCGCGCAGGCGCCGCCGCACCCGGTTGCGCACCACGGCGTTGCCGACCTTCTTGGAAACGACGATGCCCACCCGGACTTCTCCCCTCCGGGTAGGCAGCCAGCGCACGCTCAGCGTGCGCGCCCTTCCCGTGCGGCCCTTGCGCAGACGGCGAAAGGCCGCATCGGTCTTGAGCGAAGTTATACGGTGAGCCGTTTGCGGCCTTTGCGGCGGCGCCGAGCCAGGACCTTGCGGCCGCCCGGCGTGGCCATGCGGGCGCGGAACCCGTGGGTCTTGGCGCGTTTGCGACGGTTGGGTTGCCAGGTGCGCTTCATGGGTGCCCTCCTCTTCTCGTTTCACGACCGATCCCCCATCAGGGGCCGAAACAGCATATCACAACGAAGGGTCCGGCGGGAAGAGCGGCAGCTGCTCGAAGGCTAGAAGGGGGATCGCGGATGAACCGATTAGTGCAAGGTTCTTGGCGCGTGGAAAAGGCTTGCAGCCCGCGGCCCGAGGCCCGTGGTAGGGCGGTCAACCACAATGAAATCTCGACGTTGCGTTCGGCATGGACCCCAGCTTTCGCAAGGGCCCGCCCTGAGCTTGATTCAGGGCCCATGCCGCGCCGTTGCACCGCGGTTGGGTTTGCGGCTCCGGCGCCCGTCCTCTGTCGCCTCGTTGCTTCGTGAGCGGCCGCCGAATCTCGGCCTTTCCTCGGCGTGGACCCGGATTCTCCCGGGCCGTGCGCCGCGATCGTCCGGGGATACGGGAAGAGCGAAAGGCGGGGGTTTGAGAAAGCCTGTCGGTAGCTTCTGGATTTGCTGCTTCCAGTGTTAAACGCCAGCGTCCTGGATTGCTTGCTACGCACCCCACGCCCGGCACCGGCATTGGGGGCTTGCGGTGCTTGCTGCGGTTTGCGGCGGCGGGCGCGCCGTTTCCCTTGACAGTCCGGAGGGAGGCGGATACCATGATTCTTGCGCGTGCGCCGGGATGGCGGAATTGGTAGACGCGCATGATTCAGGGTCATGTGCCCGCGAGGGCGTGGGGGTTCAAGTCCCCCTCCCGGCACCAGAAGGGCCCCGCTCCGGCGGGGCCGGTTTCGTTGGGCGGCGCGCGGCGGGCGGGTTAGAATGCGGGCCATGAAGCGCGTGCTCTCGGGCATTCAACCTACCGGCGCCATCCACATCGGCAACTACCTGGGCGCGATCAAGCAGTGGGTCGAGATCGGCGAGCGGCTGGGCAAGGACGCCCTCTTCTGCATCGTCGACTACCACGCCCTCACCAACCCCGACGCCTACGACCCCGAGCGGCTGCCGCAGCGCACCTTCGAAGCGGCGCTGGCCAACATGGCCGCGGGCCTCGACCCCGAGAAGATCACCCTCTTCGTGCAGTCGCACGTACCCGAGCACACCGAACTCTCGTGGATCTTCACCACCCAGACCCCGGTGGGCGACCTGACGCGCATGACCCAGTACAAGGACAAGTCGGCCAAGCTCAAGTCGGTGCCCGCGGGCCTGCTCATGTACCCGGTGCTGCAGGCGGCGGACATCCTGATCTACAAGGCCGACACCGTGCCCGTGGGCGAGGACCAGCTGCAGCACCTCGAGCTCACCCGCGAGATCGCCCGCCGCTTCAACCACGCCTTCGGCGACACCTTCCCCGAGCCGAAGGCGCTGCTCAACCCCAAGGCGCCGCGGGTGCCGGGCATCGACGGCGCGGCGAAGATGAGCAAGTCGGTGGGGAACACCATCGAGCTGCTGGAAGAGCCCAAGTCGATCTGGGAGAAGCTGCGCGCCGCCCCCACCGACCCGGCGCGGGTGCGCCGCAACGACCCGGGCGACCCGAGCCGCTGCCTGATCTTCAAGTACCACACCTACTTCTCGCCGCCCGAGGTGCAAGAGGCCGTGGCCGAGGGTTGCCGCACCGCGGGCATCGGCTGCGTGGACTGCAAGAAGCTGCTCTTCGACCGCATGATGGAGGTGCTTGGCCCCATCCAGGAGCGGGCCGCCGAGCTGCGCCAGAACCCCGAGGTGGTGGAGGCGGCGCTCGAGGACGGCGCGCGGCGGGCGCGCGCCATCGCCCAGGAGACGATGCACGAGGTGCGCGTCAAGATCGGGCTCTACAAACCCTACTAGCTATGGCCATCCACCTGAGCTTCGAGGGCTTCGCCGGCACGCCGGAGGAGCTGCAACGGGCGTTGCGGTCGGGACGGGTGGCGCCGCGCGCCCTGCCGCTGCTCGACCTGATCGAGCAGGCCCTCGCCCAGGTGGCGGCGTTGGAGCTGCAAGAGCGCGGCGCGCTGCTTCCGCTCCTGGCGGAGCTGCTGGAGCGAAAGCTGCGCGCCCTGCTGCGGGTGGAGGCGGAGGCGGATGACGAGGAGGCGGAAAGCGACGGGGAGGCGCTCGTCGGCCTCCTCGTGGAGCTGGACGAGGCCGTGCGGTTCCTGATGGAGCGGGCGCAGGCGCGCAGCTACGTCTGGCCCGTTCCCGCGGCCCCGCTGCCGCGCGACCGGCGCGTCGCGCCCATCGCCGTGGCCTCGCTCTACCGCTACGCCCGCCGTTTCGTGCGTCCGGCGGCGTTGCTGCCCGCGGTCGAACGGTTCGGGGTCGCCGAGGCCTGGGCCTGGCTGCAGCGGCGGCTGGCCAAGGCGGGGCGCGCCTGGTTCTCGCACCTCGGGCTCGAGGCCTGGAGCGAGCGCACCGTGACCTTCGCCGCGCTCTTGGAGGCGGTGCGGCGCGGCCGGGTGCGCCTCGTCCAGAAGCGGCCCTACGCCGACCTCTGGATCGAACTCGAACCCGAACGCGAGGAGCGCTCGGCCTAGCGGACGTTGCCCGTCTCGATCTTGGCCTCGTGCAGGTCGACGACGGTGAAATCGCCCTCGGCCAGCGACCCGGGGGCGACGACCAGGCTCTTGCCCAGCCATTCGTGCTTGAGCACGCTGCCCGTGAAGCCGGGGTCGTAGGCGACGACCAGCCGCGGGTTGTGCGTCTTGACGAGCTCGGCCAGCTCTTCGCTGCCGGCTTCGTGGAGCCCCTTGTGGGCAGGCATGCGCGCAAAGAGGAAGACCTTCTGGTAGTCCTTGAGCTCGCGCAGCACCTTGAGGCGGTACTCGACCTCCCAGGCGGGGTAGGCGAGCCGGGTCACCTCCTCGCGCCCCTGGTCGCGGTCCACGATCTCGCCGCCCATGCCCGCGATCACCACGTGGCCCGGGGCGAAGGCAAAGCTGCCGTGGACTCCGTGCAGGTAGGGGAAGACGATCTCGATGTTGTAGGCCTCGCGCAGGTACTCCTCCACGGGGGCGTCGCGCGGCCCGGGTACGTAGAAGCTGGGCACCGGGGCCTGCCCCAGGATCTTGAAGGCTTTGCGGTAGTCGTCCGCCTTCGCCCCGGGGCCGGCGAGATCGCCCACGAGGACGAGGGCGTCCACGTCCAGGTCGGGGATCAGTTTGACCGTGCGCTCGAGGTAGTCGTGCTGGCCTTCGAGGCGGGCCAGCGCCAGGACCTTGCGGGTGAACTTCCGTGCCGTGGCCGACATTTTCATCCCCCCTTTAACAATCCTGCGTCGTCTCTTGTCAATTTAATTATATCCGCGCCCGGGGGCCAGGCCAAGGGGTCAGCCGCGGCGGAGCGGACGGTGCAACTGTAGGAAACGGTCGACGATGACCGGATCCAGGTGGCGGCCCGAAAGCTCGCGCAGCTCGCGCGCGACCTCGCGGGGGCTCCAGCGCTTCTTGTAAGGACGGTCGTTGGCGAGCGCGTCGAAGACGTCGACCACGGCGAAGAGGCGCGCCTCCAGGGGAATCTCGGTGCCTGAGAGGCCCCGGGGGTAGCCGCTGCCGTCCCAGCGCTCGTGGTGGTAGCGGACGATGTTGCGTGTGGAATCGGGGAGGAAGGGGATCGGCTCGAGCATCTGGAACCCGATCTCGGTGTGCTCGCGCATCAGCGCCCACTCGTCCTCGCTTAGGGGCCCTTCCTTGAGCAGGATGCGGTCGGGGATGGCCAGCTTGCCGATGTCGTGGAGGTAGGCGCCCCAGCGGACGGCCTCGAGCTCGCCGCCCCGAAGCCCCAACGCCCGGGCCAGCCGGGTCGAGAGCTGCGCCACCCGCTCGGTGTGGCCCCGGGTTTCGTAGTCGCGCCGCTCCAGCGCCACGCCGAAGGCGCGAAACATGGCCTCGCGCGCCTCCTTGAGCGTGGTCAGGTGGCCGATGCGCTCGAAGGCGCGTTCGATGCGCCGGGCGGTCAACTGCACCAGGTAGCGCGCTTCGGGGGGCGGCGCGGCGGGGTGGCCGAAGGTGAGGACCGCGAGCCCGCCGTAGGGCACGCCCTTGACCCAGAGGGGCTCGACGAGGATGCTGCGGGTGCCGATCTCGACGAAGGGCTCGAGCGCGCCGGGGTAGTCGCGGTAGTCGTGGACGGCGCCGCCCTTGCGGCCGGCGATCGCGCTGCCCACCAGCCCTTCGCCCAGGCGGACGGCGTGGTCCTCGTAGATGCGCGGGAAGCGGGAGGGGTAGTCGCCGACCAGCACGTCGGGCTCGAGCCGCTCGCCGTCCCTGAGGGTGTAGAAGACCCCGGCCTCGAAGGGGGTGAGCTCGAGGATGGTGCGCAGGGCGCGCTCGGCGATCTCGGCGGGGTTCTCGAGGACCTCGATCTCGGTGGAGAGCACGATCAACTTGCGGTAGGCCTCGGCGCGGCGGGTGGCCTCGCCCAGGGCCTTGAGCCGCTCCGTCGCCATGCCGATGGCCTCGGCGGAGGCCTCGAAGAAGGCGAGCTCGCCCTCCCCGAACCCCTGGTGGGGACGGCTGTTGGCGCTGATCACCCCCACCACCTCGCCCGAGCCGTCGATCAGGGGCGCGGCGAGCAGGGCCACCGGGCCCTGGCGGCGCTCGCCGAAGTGGAAGACGCGCGGGTCCTTGTAGATGTCGGGGATGTGCACCGCGCGCCGCTCCTCGACCGCGATCCAGCTCGCCCCGCGGTCGCGGGGGATGCGCATGCCGGCGGTCAGGTCGGGCGTGGTGGAGGCGACGACGCGCAGCACCTGGCCGTCTTCTTCGAGCAGAAAGACGGTGACGTGGCTGGAGCCGATGTAGCGCCGCAGCGCGGTGAGGGTCTCCAGGTAGAGCTGGCCCTGGCTGCGGGCGCGGCGAGCGATGCGGTTGATCTCGACGATGCGCTCGAGCAGGGCCAGCCGTCCGCGCAGCCGTTGTTCGCGGCGTTCGGTCTCCAGGAAGCCCAGGATTTCCTCGGCGAAGAGCCGGCCCGCCTCGATCGACTCGATGGTGAAAGCGTTTTCGCTGCGGACGCTGTCGAGGTTGAAGGTGCCGTAGACCTCGCCCCCGCGCACGATGGGGATGAGCAGGTTGGCCTGCAGGGGCCTTTCGCTGTTCAGCAAGGCGATCTCCGTCTCGCTGTTGATCGCCTCGATCGTGCGTCGGGTAATGATCCGGGGCGTGCCCTGGCGCATCGCGGCCTCGCCCTGACCGTACCAGCGCAGCTCGGTTTCGAAAGATACGGAGAAGTCGATCAGCTCCGGGGTGTGCCCCACCTGGGCGGTGCAAACGAAGCGGTCGCCCTGGAGGATCCAGAGGCTGCCGGCGTCGGCGCCGGGGACGGACTCGAGCGCCGATGTCAGCACCGCGGCGTAGAACTCGGCGGGCGTGCGGTCCAGCGCCTCCTTGACCCGCTCGAGCGAGCGGAAGACCTGCACCATCTGCTGCTCCGGGGCCAGCTCCCGCAACAGGCCCGCGTAGTAGGGCGGTTTCAGGGGAAAGAAGACGCTGTGGACCGTGCGCGGCCGCCCCTCCAGGGTCAGGGGCAGCCGCAGCTGGCAGCGTTTCCCCGAGCGCAGGCGCGCCACGATGGCGCTGCGGTGGTCCGGGTCGGCGTAGACCCGTCCGCCCGGCAGCGGCCGGTCGAAGCGGGGCTCGAAGCCGGTGCGCTGGACGAAGGCCCGGTTCGCGTGAACGAGCTCGAAGTCGTCGTCGTGCATCTTGAGGACGACGAAAGCCTCCTCCGCATCATGCAGCGCGGCCACCATGGAATGGAACGGTTGCAAATCAGGGGGAAGCTCCATGACCTAGGCCACAGGCTACCACAGGGGTGCGTAGGGGAGGGTGGGCGGGTTTAGGATGGGGTTCGGAGGTGCACATGAGTCAAGACGTGTACATCGCATCCTGGGCGCGGACCCCGATCGGCCGCTTCGGCGGCGCGTTCAAGGACACGCCCCCCACGCAGCTGGGGGCCCACGCCATGAAAGCGGCGCTCGAACGCGCCGGGGTTTCGGGGGCCGACCTCGACCTCTACGTC
This sequence comes from Oceanithermus profundus DSM 14977, assembly GCF_000183745.1. Lineage (NCBI taxonomy): Bacteria > Thermotogati > Deinococcota > Deinococci > Thermales > Thermaceae > Oceanithermus > Oceanithermus profundus. The sequence goes on from NC_014761.1 coordinate 919,971, forward strand.
TTCGGCAACGTCCTGCGTGCCGGACACGGCCAGTTGCTGCCGCGTCAGGCGGCCCTGGCCGCGGGCATTCCCGAGCAGGTCGACGGTTACGCGGTGGACATGGTCTGCTCGAGCGGCATGATGGCGGTGATGAACGCGGCCATGGCGATCCGCGCGGGCGAGGCCGACCTGGTCCTCGCCGGCGGGATGGAGTCGATGTCGCAGGCGGCCTTCGCGCTTTCGGCGCGGGCCCGCTGGGGGTACAAGTTCCTGCTCGGCCACCCCGAGGAGGTCAAGGACCTGCTCCTCTACGACGGGCTCACCGATCCGGTGACCGGCGAGGCCATGGGCGAGGAGACCGAGCGCCTCATCGCCGAGCACGGGATCACCCGCGGCGAGCTCGACGAGGTGGCCTACCAGTCGCACAAGCGCGCGGCCGAGGCCACCGAGGCGGGCGTCTTCAAGCAGGAGATCGCCCCCTTCGAGCTCAAGACCCGAAAGGGCACGCTCACCCTCGAGGCCGACGAGGGCATTCGCCCGGAGACGACCCTCGACTCGCTCGCGGCCCTGCGCCCTGCCTTCGCCAAGGACGGCGTCCTCACCGCCGGCAACTCCAGCCAGATCTCCGACGGCGCGGCGGCCCTGCTCGTCGCCAGCGCCGACGCGGTCGAAAAGCACGGGCTGAAACCCGTAGCCCGCATCCTCGGCGGTAGCTGGGCGGCCGGCCCCACCTGGCGCTTCCCCGAAGCGCCGGTCCCGGCGGTGAAGAAGCTGCTGGACAAGCTGGGCATGAGCCTGGACGACTTCGACCTGATCGAGAACAACGAGGCCTTCGCGGTCAACAGCGTCCTCTTCCACCGCATGCTCGGCCTTCCCTACGAGAAAATGAACGTGTTGGGGGGCGCCATCGCCCTGGGCCACCCCATCGGCGCGAGCGGCGCGCGCATCGTCGGCACCTTGATCACCGCGCTGAAGGCCAAGGGCGGTCGGCGCGGCCTCGCCGCCCTCTGCCACGGCACCGGCGGGGCCACCGCGGTGGCCGTCGAGCTGGTCTAGGGGTTGGGTTTTCGCCAAGCAAAGCGCGGGCCCCGATCGGGGCCCGCGCCGCCGTTCAGCCGCCGTAGCTCCAGGGGGTGTCGCGCATGCACAGCGGCTCTTCTTCGGCCTCGGGTACGTCGTTCGCGCCCACGCCCGTGACCCGGGCGATCCAGACCGCGTGGTCGCCGCCGGGGTGCCAGCCCTCGGTCTCGAGGACGAAGTACCAGGGCAGCGGCTCCAGCACCGGCAGGCCGTCCTCGATCCGGAAGGGCAGGCCGTTGAGCCGACCGTCCTCCACCCGGGTGGCCTTGAAGAACGCCGGAGCCAGGTCCTGCTGGCTCTTCGCCAGCGGATGCAGGACGGCGCGGCCGCTTAGCTGCAGGATCTCGTACAGCCCCGAGTCCTTGCGCACCCCCACCGCGTAGAGCGGGGGTTCGATCGAGACCTGGGTCACGAAGGTCACCAGCGCGGCGCTGTAGCGCTCGTCCTGGCGCGTCGTCATCACGAAGACGCCGTTGAGAACCTTGCGGAGCACCCGTTTGCGCAGTTCGGGATCCAGATTCGCCATGCCTTCAAGCTTACCGTTCGGCGCCGGGGGTCATGGTGCCGTCGAACACCAAGACCTCGCGCGCGAGCACGACCACGCGGTACTCGCCGGCGGCGTAGAGGAAGCGCTCGACGGCGTCGAGCACCCCGTCCACCCACTCCGCGTCCCCGCCGACGACGCTGAAGCCCACCTGTTCCCAGCCGTGTTCGTCCAGACCGGCGACGCGCGCCGCCGAGACCGGGAAGCGCGCCTTGATGCGCTCCATCACCGGCCGGATGACCGCGCGCTTCTCCTTCAGGCTCGTGACCCAGGGGGTCTCGAGCCGCGCCGTGAAGACGCCGACGTAGGTCTTCATTTCGCCTGCAGCATACCGCGCGCGAAGACGAGCCGCCCGCGGATCCAGACCGCGGCCACGGCGTCCTCGCGGGCGAGGGCAAAGGCCGCGCCCAGGGCGTGCTCGGCGCTCTCGGCGTGGGCCAGCACCGCTTCGAACGTCGAGCCCGGCGGCGGCCGCAACCAGACCAGGTCGGCGCTCATGCCCGCTTCCAGGCCGCCGGCCTCGTCCGCCTGCCCCAGCGCCGCCACGCCCGCACGGGTGGCCAGCCACAGGAGCGCCGCCGCCGGCAGGTGCACGCCGTCCTCGCGCAGCCGCTGGGTCTTGTAGGCGTCCATGGCCTCGCCGAGGAGCGAAAAGCGCGTCCCGGCTCCCACGTCGCTGCCCAGGGCGAAGCGCACGCCGGCCTCCAGGTGGGCGCGCATGGGGAAGAGGCCCGAGCCCAGGAAGGCGTTGGAGCTGGGGCAGTGGGCCACCCAAGCGGCGGCCGCGGCCAGGCGCTCGAGCTCGCGCGGGTTCGGGTGCACGTCGTGGGCGAAGACCGCCCGCGGCCCCACCAGCCCGAAGCGGTCGTAGACGTCAAGGTAGTCGCGCGCCGCGGGGAAGAGCCGGGCCACCGCCGCGATCTCGCGGGGGTTCTCGTTCAGGTGGGTCTGGAAGTGCAGGTCGGGCCGCTCCCGCAGCAGCGCCCCGCTCACCTCCAACAGCGCCTCGCCGGCGGCGAGGGCGAAGCGGGGCGTCACCGCGTAACGCAGGCCGTTCTTTCCATGGAAGCGTTCGATGAGCGCCCGGTTTTCCTCGTAGGCGCGCTCGGGAGTGGTGTGCAGCTCGGCGCGCAGGTTGCGGTCGCCGGTGGCGAGGCCGCTGGTGAGCGGAAAGCCCAGCGCCGCCGCTTCCTCGAAGAGCGCGGCCTGTGCCGGGGCGAAGTGGCTGCCGAAGACGAGGGCGCGGGTGGTGCCGCTGCGCACGAGCGCCTGCAGGAAGGTCCGCGCCTCGCGGCGGGCGTGGGCGACGTCGGCGAAACGCGCCTCGGCGGGCAGGGTCACCCGCTCGAGCCAGTCGAGTAGGTCGAGCCCCAGCGCCCCGATGACGCCGGTCTGGGGGTAGTGGACGTGGGCGTCCACGAAGCCGGGCAGCAGCAGCCCCCCTTCGAGCCGCCGCACGGGGGCCTCGGGGTGGCGCGCGCGCACCTCCGCGAAGGGGCCCGCGTCGGCGATGCGGCCGCCTTCCAGGTAGAGGCCGCCGTCGTCGAGGGCCTCGAGCCGGGCCGCGAGCGGCCCCTCGCCGACCGCGTGCAGCATGGACGCGCGCAGGATCACGTTCCCCAGCTTACAAAAGAAAGCCGGCGGCCCGAGGGCCGCCGGGCGGGCCGGGGGCGGGTCAGCCCTCGGCCACCAGCTTGCGCAGCACCGTCTGCAGGATGCCGCCGTTGGTGTAGTAGTCCACGTCCACCTCGCTGTCCAGGCGGGCCTTGGCCTGGAACTCGACGGTGGAGCCGTCCTCGCGGGTGGCGCGCACGGTCAGGATCTTGTGGGGTTCGAGCCCTTCCTCGAGGCCGAGGATGTCGTAGGTCTCGTAGCCGGTCAGGCCCAGGCGGTCCGCGTTCTGGCCGTCCGTGAACTCGAGCGGCAGCACGCCCATCCCCACCAGGTTGGAGCGGTGGATGCGCTCGAAGCTCTCGGCGATGACGGCCTTCACGCCCAGGAGCGCCGGGCCCTTGGCCGCCCAGTCGCGGCTGGAGCCGGTGCCGTACTCCTTGCCCCCGAGGACGATCAGGGGGGTGCCCTCTTCCTTGTACTTCATCGCCGCGTCGAAGACGAACATCCGCTCGCCTTCGGGCAGCTTGACGGTGTAGCCGCCCTCGACGCCGTCGAGCATCAGGTTCTTGATGCGGATGTTGGCGAAGGTGCCGCGCATCATCACCTCGTGGTTGCCGCGGCGGGAGCCGTAGGAGTTGAAGTCCTTGGGCTCGACGCCGTGCTCGATCAGATAGCGGCCTGCGGGCGAGTCCACGGGGATGGCGCCGGCGGGGGAGATGTGGTCGGTGGTCACGCTGTCGCCCAGCTTGAGCAGCACCCGGGCGCCCTTGATGTCGCGCGGCGGCTCGGGCTCGAGCGGCATGTCCTGGAAGAAGGGCGGCTCCTGGATGTAGGTGGAGTCGGGATCCCAGGCGTAGATCTTCCCGACCGGCGCGGGCAGGGCCTGCCAGCGCTCGTCGCCCTCGAAGACGCCGGCGTACTCGCGGGTGAACATCTCGGGGTCCAGGGTCTCGCGAATGGTCTTTTGGATCTCCTCCTGGCTGGGCCAGATGTCGCGCAGGAAGACGGGCCGGCCGTTGGGGTCGTGGCCCAGGGGTTCGTTGTTCAGGTCGATGTCGACCCGGCCCGCGAGCGCGAAGGCGACGACCAGCATGGGGCTCGCCAGGTAGTTGGCCTTGACGTGGGGGTTGACCCGGCCCTCGAAGTTGCGGTTGCCCGAGAGGACGCTCGCCGCCACCAGGTCGCCCTTCTCGATGGCCTCGGCGATGTCGGGCGGCAACGGGCCCGAGTTGCCGATGCAGGTGGTGCAGCCGTAGCCCACCACGTGGAAGCGCAGCGCTTCCAGGAAGGGCATCAGCCCCGAAGCCTCGAGGTAGTCGGTTACCACGCGGCTGCCCGGGGCCAGGCTGGTCTTGACCCAAGGCTCGACGGAAAGCCCCGCCTCGACGGCCTTCTTGGCGAGCAGGCCGGCGCCGATGAGCACCGAGGGGTTGGAGGTGTTGGTGCAGCTAGTGATCGAGGCGATGACGACCGAGCCGTGCCCCACCTCGAACTCCTCGTCCTCGCGCTTCACCTCCACCTTGCGGTCGAGCTCGTCCGCTTCGAGGCCGAAACCGCGCTCGGTAGCGGGTTTGGTCAGGTCCTCGGCGAACTGCGTCTTCATCCGCCCCAGGGGAATGCGGTCCTGGGGCCGCTTGGGGCCGGCGAGGCTGGGCTCGACGGTGCTCATGTCGAGTTCCACGTACTCGGAGAACTCGGGTTCGACCCCGTCCTCGCGGAAGAGGCCCACGGCGCGGGTGTAGCGTTCCACCAGGTCCACCAGGTCCGCGGGGCGGCCGGTGAGGCGCAGGTAGGTCAGGGTCTCCTCGTCCACCGGGAAGAAGCCCATGGTGGCGCCGTATTCGGGCGCCATGTTGGCGATGGTGGCGCGGTCGGCGAGGCTGAGCTTGCCCACGCCGGGACCGTAGAACTCGACGAACTTGCCCACCACGCCGTGCTTGCGCAGCTTTTCGGTGATCGTGAGGACCAGGTCGGTGGCCGTGGCGCCCTCGGGCAGCTCACCGGTCAGCTTGAAGCCGACCACCTTGGGGGCGAGCATGTAGTAGGGCTGGCCCAGCATCACCGCCTCGGCCTCGATGCCGCCGACGCCCCAGCCGAGGATGCCGAGGCCGTTGATCATCACCGTGTGGCTGTCGGTGCCCACCAGGCTGTCGGGGAAGGCGTAGGTTTCGCCGCCCGCCTGCTGGCGCATGACCACCTGCCCCAGGTACTCGAGGTTGACCTGGTGGATGATGCCCTGCCCCGGCGGCACCACGTGGAAGCCGTCGAGCGAGGTCTGCCCCCACTTGAGCAGGGTGTAGCGTTCGGTGTTGCGCTCGTACTCCTTGTCCACGTTGGCCGCGAGCGCGTAGGAGGTGCCGAAGAAATCGATCTGCACCGAGTGGTCGATGATCAGGTCGGAGCGAACCTGGGGGTTGATCTTGGCTGGATCCTTGCCGAAGCGCTCCATGGCGCTGCGCATCGCGGCCAGGTCGACCACCGCGGGCACGCCGGTGAAGTCTTGCAACACGACCCGCGCCAGCTTCAGCGGCACGGTGATCTCGCCCGGCTCGGGTTTCCAGGCCGCCAGGTTCTTCACGTCCTCCTCGCTTACGCCGTAGGTTCCGGCGTTGCGCAGTACGCTTTCGAGCAGGATCTTGATCGAGAAGGGCAGCTTGCTGATCGCTCCGAGCCCCTGCTTCTCCAGCTCGGTGAAGTCGAAGTACTGCACCTTGCCCGCTGCGGTGTCCAGAGTCTTTTTCGTTCCGAACAGGTCCTTGTACGCCATGTGCGCTCCTTTCCCGCGTGCAACACGCGGTCTTCGGGTGGTTCGTTTGTGGGGTGGTGTTGTACCGAACCGGGTGCGCCCCGCTCAGCAACCCTTACTATAGCATGCCGGCCAGGAAGCCCTCTTCGCGCACGGCGCGGATCAGGTCCATGACGGTGAGGCGGTGGGGGTCGTACTCGACCGTGACCTGGCCCAGCTGCTGCACCTCGGTCTTGAGCACGCCCTTCTGGCGCGCAAGCGCGGCCACCACCTTCTCCATCTGGTCGTCGCTCTGCACCCCTTGAATGCCCAGCATGATCCGGTTCATCATAGGTTCATTCTACGCGAAGCCTACTCCAGGACGCCCCCGGTCTCCCCCCGGGCTCCGCGGCCGCCCAGCACCCGGGTATGCAGGCGGCGGCCGCTGTCGGCGAGCTGCGCGTCCGCGAGCGCGCGGTCGAGCTCGGGGCGGTCGCCGGGCTCGGCCAGGAGGGCCACCTCGTAGGCGTTCGCGTCGTAGGCCGACTTGATCAGCGCCCGCAGGAGGCCGGCGTAGACCTCGGCGCTTTCGGCGGCGATGCGGGTGACCAGCACGGTGGCGCGGTCGCCCTGCCAGACCGCCTGGGCGAGCACGAAGCCCAGGAGGCGTTCCCCATCGACGGCCGCGAAGCTGTGCCCGCTGCGCGCGTAGTAGCGCAGCGCCGCAGGGGCGGTTCGGTAGAAGGCCTCGGGGCGGCCCGGGAAGATGCGGCGCTCCAGCGCCTGCAGCTCGGCGAAGTCGGGTTCTTCGAGGAAGCGGAAGTGCATGCCCCTAGCCTACCGCCTCTGGCCTTCGCCGCGGTGCCTGCAGAACCAGCAGCAGCGCCGCCAGCAGCGCCAGCCAGGCGGCGACGGGGCGCCGCCGGTCGACCGGGGCCAGCCGGTCCCCCGAGGGACGCGGCAGCCGGGTCTCCGCGTAGTCGAGGAGGTTGACGGCGAAACCGTCCCGGATCCCCGGTTCCAGGACGCCGTTCCACCCCAGGGGTCGGTAGGAGGCGCCGACGGGCTCGAGCCAGTTGTACAGCAGCACGACGAAGGCGGGCAGGTCGCGCAACGCCTCGGGGCGCGGAAGGTAGAGCTCGCCGCCGCGGGCGTAGACCACCCCCAGCCCGTCGGAGCGCGTGGCCAGGATGCGCCAGCCGCCGCCCGGAGGCGGCGGGGGTGCGGGCAGGTGGTAGCCCACCAGCTCGACCCCGCGCGTGAAGGGGTGCGTGGGGTCGACGTCGTAGACGACGTCGGGCGCGGCCGCATCGGCGGAGGCCAGGTAGAGGGTGGGCCGTTGCGCGGGGTTTTCCGGGGGCGGCCCCGGCCGCACCTCGGCCTCGGCGTCGGCGACGCCGGCCCGCCGTGCGCCCAGGGCGGCCAGTGCGCGCGCCACGCTGGGCGCATCGACCTGCAGGCGGACCCGGGGAGGGCGCTCGAGCAGGTAGGCCTTCTGGTCCAGCCCCATCGCGTCGTCGGGGCGCAGCACGGCGCTTCGTCGCGGCTCCGTGGTCTCGAGGTCGAGGGCCGCGAACCGCCCCGGCGGCAGGTGCAGCTCCCAGCTGCGCCCGGAGCTGCTGAGGCGGCCGTTCCAGGTGCCGGGTCCGGCGTTGTAGACCGCGGCGAAGCGCGCCCCCAGCGCGGTCAGGCCCGCGTTGGGCTCGTTTGCGGCCACGTCCAGGAAGGCGGCGCGCAGCTCCGCGGGGGGCGGCGTGTCGCCGATCACCAGCACCGCGGCGCCCGGCAGCAGGCCGCGCCCCAGCGCCACCGCCCGCCCCAGGTCGGCCCCGGCGTCGCCCGCGCGCAGCGTCTCCAGCGCAGCCAGCAGCCCGTCCCCGCGGGCGGGACCGAAGCCTTGCGGCTGCCGTCCGGCGCGCACCAGCACCGCCTTGGATGCGCCCTCGAGCCAGACGGCGGCGCGCTGGCGGGCGCGGTCGAAACGCGTACGCTCGTCCACACCGGTGGCGGTCATCGAAGCGCTGGCGTCGAGGACGACGACGAGCCGTTCCGGTTTTCCCGTACGCCACGTCGGCGCGGCCAGGGCGAGCAGCATCGCCGCTCCCGCCAGGAGCAGCAACACGAGCCGCAGGTCCAGCCGGCGCCGCGCCCGCCCCTGCGCCGATGCGCGCTGCAGCAGCCAGACCCCCGCCGCCGGAACCACGAAGGGCCGGCGGCGGGCGTAGGTCCAGTAGATCCAGCCCAGGACCAGGGGCAGGAGGATCAGCAGGTAGGGGTGGCCGAAGCCTACCAAGCCACCTCCGTGAAGCCGAACCCGACCAGGTCGTTGTCCTGCACCTGCTGGTAGCTGATGCTCGAGCCGATCCGCTCCGCCAGGAAGTTGAGGAACTGCGCGTACTTGTCCGTGAGCTCGAAGACCAGCGCCTGAGCTTCGGGGTCGTCGATCGTCTGCATCATCATCATCGGCAGCATCTGCGCCATCTGCTCGAGCGACCGGCGGTTGTTGGTGTAGCTCACGCCGTGGAAGTCGTCGGGCAGGTAGGTTTCGGCGAGCTGGCGGTAAGCGGCGTCGTCGGCGATCCGATCCGGGCTTTCGAGCAGGCGCGCGGCGCGTTCGGAGGTGGCCAGGTAGAGGCGGTCCTCGCCGGTGACCAGGTAGAGCGTTCCCAACATGCCCACGCCGATCTTCTTGGCCGGCATCCCCGCGATCTCCAGGGCCTCGACCGTGAAGCCGCCGGTGCCCTCGGGCGTCGAGAAGCCCGCGAGCATCTGAATCCAGCTCAGGAGCGTCACCTCGGCGGTGAGGGTGTCCCTGGTTTCGAGGACGATCAGCAGGTTCCCCATCGGGTTCTGCAGCATTTCCTGAGGATCGGTGCTTCCGGCGTCGACCATGGCGAGGTGGTTGCCGAAGGCGGAGAAGTCGAGCTGAAGGTCCTGACCGAACTGCTGAGCGTAGCCGGTGAGGTAGTCGCCCAGCGCCGCCAGGTCGAGCACGAAGCTGCTGGCCCCGACCCCGCGCGGCAGCTCGTCGAGCGCCCAGGCCGGGTCGGCGGGCATCAGAATGCGGGCCAGTTCCGCGTCCTGGTCGGGGTTGAGGGGAAGCCGCGAGCGCGTGAAGACCCCGCCGTCCTGGATCTCCAGGGACCAGGAGAAGCCGCCGAAGGTCTTGAGGGTGCGGATCACCTGCGGCGGCAGACCCAGATCCGGGGTTTCGAGCAAGGGCCAGAGCGGTTCGGCGTCGACCCAGAAGGCGAGGTCGCCCTCCACCGGGAGCTTCAGGCCGCGCTCACCGGCCAGGAAGCGCTCCACCGCGCCTTCGGAGCCGATCAGGATCAGCTCGCCGTTGTGGCCCGCATAGACCGCGGTGCCGCCTTCTTCGGTGCGGTCCAGCTTCCAGCCGTTTCGGGTTTCGGGGTTTTCCATCGACTTGTTGAGCAGCGCGATCAGGGTGTCCACCCGGTTGGCCGAGGGGCGCGCCAGGGCGAAGAAGTCGCCGCTGGGGTAGACGACGAGGAGGCCCTCGCGACCCACCAGGTCGACGTTGAGGATCTCGCTGAGGAGCTGCAGGTCGTCGGCGTTCACCTCGCCGTCCTGGGCGGCCAGGTCCTTGATCGAATCGAAGAAGCCGAGGCGGTTCCACTCGGTTTGAAAGTCGATGAAGAACGCCTTCTTGATGGCGAGGTTGCGGGTATAGAAGCCGGCCGTCGCGCCGGGGGGCGTGAGCGCCGGCAGGCTCTGCGCGGTCGCGGGCAGCAGGGCGAAGACGAGCGCCAATAGGAAAAGGTAGGGTTTCTTATACAGCATGGCCCTAGGTTACCAGCTCCCTGGATTAGAAAACGTACCGCAGCATAGTTTTCGTCTCAAAGGTAGACGGGCACGAGGCGCGCGTCCCCGCGGTTCCAGCGGGCGAGCCCCAGCCGGGCGAGCGCGCGCCCCGAGGGCGGCGCGTTCCAGAGCAGGCAGGCGTCGCCTCGGGGCAGTGCCCCGGCCGCGAGCCTGGCCGGCGGTTCCTGCTCCGCGGGAAGGTCCTCGACGCGGTACGCGGCGGTGTAAACCTGGCGGTTGCGGGCTTCGAAGGCCGCTCGCACCCGGCCGCGCGCGCGCGCCGCGGCGGCGGCGAGGGAGGACGCGCCCACGACCGGCACGTCCAGACCGCGCGCCAGGCCCATCGCCGTCGCGACGGCGACGCGGATGCCGGTGTAGGAACCCGGCCCCTCGCCGACCACGATCAGGTCGAGCCGCGCCGGCTCGAGCCCGATCCCGGAGAGGAACGCCTCCAGGTCGGCGATCAGCGTCTCGGCGTGGCGGCGGCCGCGCCGCAGCGTGCGTTCGGCGTCGAGGGTGCCGAGGACCAGGTAAGGGGTGGCGGTGTCGATGGCCAGGACGTTCACAGGACTTCAGTTTAGTACCCCCGCGCTAGACTGAGGGTAAGGAGGCGCAAGATGACCTTCCAGCGGTTCGTCGCGACGCTGCTCGAGGTGGAACGGGCGAGCTCGCGGATCGCCATGGTGAAGATGCTGGCCGAAGCCTTCCGCGAGCTTCCGCCCGAGGAGGTGCCGCTTGCGGTGCTGCTCCTTCAAGGTCGGGTGGCCCCCGAATTCGAGGGGCTCGAGTTCGGCGTGGCTGAGAAGGAGGCGGCCAAGGCGTTGGCGCTGGCGCTGGGGCGGGACGAAGCGGAGACCGTCCAGGCCGTCAAGGAGAAGGGCGACATCGGCGCCTATGCGCTCGAGGTGCTGCCCCGCAGGGCCGGAGGTTTGTCCTTGCGGCACGTCTACGGCGAGCTGCGCGCCATCGCCGAGGACGCCGGTCCCGGTTCCCAGGCGCGCAAGCGCGAGCGCCTGTCGCGCCTCGTCGCCGAGGCCAGCCCCGAGGAGGCGGCGGTGATCCTGCGCACCGTGACCGGGCGGCTGCGCCTGGGGGTGGGCGACGCCACGGTGCTGGAGGCCCTGGCGCTGGCCTTCCTGGGCGACCGCGCCAAGAAGCCGCTCTTGGAGCGGGCCTACAACCTGACCTCCGACCTGGCCTACGTGGCGCGGCTGGCCCTGGAGGGTGAAGAGGCATTGCGGCAGGTGAAGCTCGAGGTGGGCAAGCCGGTGCGGATGATGCTGGCCGAACGGCTGCCGGGCCCCGAGCAGATCATGGAGAAGCTGGGCCCCCACTTCGCCGAGCACAAGTACGACGGCGAGCGGGTGCAGGTGCACTTCGACGGCGAGCGCTTCTGGGTCTACTCGCGCCGGCTCGAGAACATTACCCACCAGTACCCCGACCTGCTGGAGGCGCTGCGCGAGGTGCAGCACGGACCCTTCATCCTCGAGGCCGAGGCGGTGGTCACCGACCCGGTGACCGGCGAGATGCGCCCATTCCAGAACGTGCTCAACCGCAAGGTTAAGCACCTGACGCCCGAGCTTCTGGAGAAGTACCCCATCAAGGGCTTCGTCTTCGAGCTGCTCTACGCGGACGGCGAGGTCTTGATCGAGCGCCCCTACAGCGAACGGCGCGAGCGGCTCGAGCGCTGGTTCCGCCCCCACGAGCGGCTCGAGCTTTCCACCAAGCGCTTCGTCGAGACGACCGAGGAGCTGGTCCAGTTCTTCGACGCCTCCATCGAGGCCGGTTGCGAGGGGCTGGTCTGCAAGAAGCCCGACGGCGACTACGAAGCCGGCAAGCGCGGCTTCAAGTGGGTCAAGTACAAGCGCGGCATCGCCGGCAAGCTCTCCGACACCCTCGACCTGGTCATCGTCGGCGCCTGGTTGGGGCGGGGGCGGCGCGCCGGCACCTACGGCTCGCTGCTGGCCGCGGCCTACAACCCCGATGAAGACCGCTTCGAGACCCTCACCAAGGTGGGTTCGGGGTTCAGCGACGAGGACCTGAACGAGGTGCTGCCCCGGCGGCTCGACCCCTACCGCCGCGGGGAGCGGCACCCGCGCGTCTGGTCGCTGCTCGAGCCCGACGTCTGGTTCGAGCCCGTCCAGGTCATCGAGGTCGAGGCCCAGGAGATCACGCTCAGCCCCAACCACACCTGCGCCTTCGGTGCGGTCCAGGAAGGCCGCGGCCTGGCCCTGCGGTTCCCCCGCTTCGTCCGTTACCGCGACGACAAGAGTCCCGAGGAGGCGACCACCACGAAGGAAGTGGTGGAGATGTACAAGAACCAGTGGGCTTAGTGCGGTGCCCCGTTCGTGATACGCGGTTTGTGGTACCTAGTGCGTGGTAGCTGAGCAGCTTGTGGCCGGTAGCTAGTGGCCGGTAGCTAGTGGCCTGCGGTAAGCTCGCCGAAGGTAACTTGACCCCGGCTTGTGTGCAGCCTGGACCCTGGATCAGGTTCGGGGATACAGATAAGCGGCTTGTGGTGGGTGGTTCGTGGCTTGGGCGGTGGGCGCGTCACCGGCAACGTAATTTCGGCTTCCTGTCAGCATGGCCCCGGATCGGGTCCGGGGCGCACTTCCGTGGTGCCGGGGCGCCCCCGCGGATTCTTTGCTTAAAATGACTACATGAACCTCGCTTTCCGGACGTGGCGCGAAGTCTTCGCGCTGGCGGTGCAGCTCGTCGCTTCCCAGCCGGGGTGGATGGCAGCGCTGGCCGGGTTGGGGGCGCTTTCCGTCTACTTCCAGCTCGGGGTGCTGCCGGCCGGCCGCGTCGACGCCCGCTTCCTGATCCTGATGGCGCTCCTGCTGGCCTTCGCCCTGGTCACCGCAGCGCTTACGGTCTTCTGGGTACGCACCGGCGCGAACGCAGGGCGCCTCGACGCGGCGGCCTTTCGCGGGAGCCGGCCCCGGTGGTGGCCCGACCTGGGGGTGGCCCTCGGGGCGAACCTCGTCTTTCTCGTCTGGGCTGCGCTGTCCGCCGTGCTCGCGTTTTGGCTGTCCGGAACGGCCGTTCGCTGGCTCGGCGTGCTGTTCGTGAGCGCGGCCGCGCTCTACGAGGCGCCGGCGCGGGCGGAGGCGCGCGGGTTTCGTGAGGGCGTGGCCCTGTTCTGGGGGCGGTTGTTCGCGGGGAGAAGAATGGACGCGTGGGCGACCGTGCCCTTCTGGTCGGCCGCGTTGCTGCTCCCGGCCTTCGAGGAACTGGCCGGGGCCCTTGCCGCGGCCCCGGGGGGCGACCCTCCTCCGGCGCTCGGGGTGGGGCCGGTCTTGGTTGGAAGCCTGGTCGAGCCGTTGCGCGTGGCTTTGACCGTCGCCGTTCTCGTGTTCGTCTACCGCAGGTTCTGGGCCACAGGCGCCCCGGACGCGCGCCGTCGGGGTTAGCGCCTCGATCTCGGCGCTCCCTGGACCCGGAACGGCCGGGAAGGACCCGCTGGAACGGGACCGGAGTGTCTCATAAATTGGACCCCTTCCTGTTGTATACTATGGACATGAAACAAGCAGGCGCAGTTCTCGAACGGACGGTGGGGTATGCCCTCGCGTTCGCGAGGTACGCGGCCTTCGGTCTGGCGCTGGCGGGGTTCCTTGTCGCGGCCTCGCGCGCGCTCCGAACGCCGATGATCTGGTCCTGGCTCGCCTCGACCTCGTCCGCCGACGTGAGCGGGCTGGCGCCCCTGGCGTCGCCGCTCAACTGGACGGCTACCTTCGTCGGGTGGTTTGCGGTCGCGGTGATGGCCTACCTGGTGGTGGGCTGGCTGCAGCGGGCGCTCTCCGGCCGCAAACCGGGGTTCCCGGCCGCGGTCGGCGCGGCGCTCGGGGCCGGCCTGCCGCTGCTGGCGGTCCAGCTGGCGCTGGGGCTCTTGCTCTGGCTCGCGCCTTTCCCGAGCGCGGTCGGCGTCTACCTGGCTTACCAGGTCGCCGGCCTGGTCGCGCTGGCGTTGCTGCTGCCGGCCATGGTGTACGCCGCCGTTCACGCCCGCGGGTTCCGGAACGCGCTGGGCCGCCTGGGCGAGGCCCTGTCGGCGTCCGGCTACGGCCGCCTCCTGATCCGCCCCGGCTACTGGGCGGCGTTCGCGGTGCTCGCGCTGTGGTTGCTGGCTTCCTCGTGGCTCGGCAGGGTGGGGTTGCAGCTCGATCTGGACCGGGCGATCGAGCCGCAGTTCTACGGCTTCCTCTTCGCCGAGGCGCTGCGCGGCTTCCTGACGACGGTGATCGGGCTTCCCATCGTGGCCGCGGCGCTGCGCAGCGTCTACGACGTGGTCTGGGGTTCGCCCGAATCGGCTAGCGCCACTCCAGCACCCCCTGCCGCCTGAGCGCGGGCACGATCGCTTCGCCCACGCGCAGGTGGGCATAGCCGCCCTGCTCCGCGGCCATTCGGTGCAGGGCGCGGAGGTGCGCGGCCAGCGCTACCCGCCAGGCCGCGAGCGCGGCGCGGTCCACCCGAACCCGCGTTCCGGTTTCGACGTCGCGCCACTCGGCCTCGTGGGGCGGGGGTTCCAGCTCCTCGGGGGCGAGCACCTGGACAAGGATCGGCCGGCGGGGGGCCAGCTGGCGCAGGAAGCCGGCCCAGTCGCCCTCGTCGAGGGCGTCGGTGACGAGGACGAGCTGGCCGCGGGCGCGCCTCAGCTCGCCGAGCGCCGCCATCGGCCCACGGGGATCGGGCGCCAGCCGGGCGTGTTCGGCGGGTTCGCGCAGCCGGCGCGGCCCGGATTCGTCGAGCGCGAAGGTTTCGTCGGGCAGCGCCGCGGCGAGCAGCACCCGCGCCACCTCGCGGGCGTAGGCGCGCTTGCCGTGGAGGTCCATGCTGGGCGAGCCGTCGAGCCAGAGGGTGAAGCGGGCCCGCTCCTCGCCTTCCCAGACCCGGGTGTAGAGCCGCCCGGTGCGGGCGTAGGCCTTCCAGTCGACGAAGCGCGGGTCGTCGCCCGGGGTGTAGCCGCGCAGCTCCATGAAGTCGAGGCTCTCGCCGGCACGGCGGCTCTTGCGCCCTCCCGGGAGCGGCCGGCGCAGGCTCGTGCGGATGCGGTAGCGGAACACGGCTACTTGGGCAGGGCCTTGGCGAGCAGGTCTTCGAGGACCTGGGCCTCACGGATCCCTTCGAAGCGCGCCTCCTCGGTGAGGAAGAGGCGGTGGACGAGCGCCGGCCGGGCGGCGGCGCGCAGGTCGTCCCACTCGACGTGGGCGCGGCCGGAGAGCACCGCGAAGCCGCGTGCGAGGGCGAGCCAGGCCTTGGCCCCGCGGGGGCTGACGCCGAAGCGCAAGCGCGGTTCCTCGGAGGCGAGCTGGGCCAGGTTGACGACGGCCTCCATCCCCGTCGAGGCGACCCGCACGGCGTCCGCGCGGCGGCGCAGTTCCAGGAAGTCCTCGGGCTCGGCCACGGCTTCGGGTTCGCGCGGCGTCTCGTTGAGGATGCGCATCCAGACGGCGCGCTTCGGCGCGGTGATCTCGATCTTGGCCATGAAGCGGTCCACCTGGGCCTCGGGCAGGGGGTAGGTGCCCTCGAGTTCGATGGGGTTCTGGGTGGCCAGCACCAGGAAGGGTCGGGGCAGCTCGTGGCGCACCCCATAGGCGGTGACCGCGCCTTCCTCCATGGCCTCGAGCAGGGCCGACTGCGTCTTGGGGGTGGCGCGGTTGATCTCGTCGGCCAGCACCACCTGGGCGAAGAGGGGGCCGGGGCGGAACTCGAAGCGCCCGTCTTGCCAGACCTCGGTGCCGGTCACGTCGGCGGGCAGCAGGTCGGGGGTGAACTGGATGCGCCGGTAGCTGAGGCCGCTGGCGGCGGCGAAGCCGCGGGCAAGCAGCGTCTTGCCGAGACCCGGAAGCCCTTCGAGGAGCACGTGGCCGCCGCTGGCCGCGGCGGCGAGCAGCGCGTCCACCACGCCCTCCTGGCCGAAGAGGACGTTCGTCAGGGCCTCGCGCACCTTCTGGATCGCCATGCCCCGTTATACCCGAAGCCCGGATGAGGCTGGGGTAAGCTGGAGGGCGGATTTCGGAGGTGGCCGTGCCGTTCTTGCCCTATCAAACCGGTTGGATCGAAGTGATCGCGGGGCCGATGTTTTCGGGAAAGTCGGAGGAGCTCATCCGCCGCGTCAAGCGGGTGATGATCGCCGGGCAGAAGGTGCGCGTCTTCAAGCCGCGGCTCGACGACCGCTACCACAAGCGCGACGTGGTGAGCCACGACGGGCAGCGCGTCGAGGCGGAGCCGGTGGCCAGCGCCGCCGAACTGCTGGCGCAGGTGGAGGCGAACGGGCCGTTGCAGGTCGTGGCCGTGGACGAGGCGCAGTTCTTCGACGCCGCGCTGCCGGAAGTGCTCGAGCGGCTGGCCGACCGCGGCATCCGCGTGATCGTGGCCGGCCTCGACCTCGACTTCCGCGGCGAGCCCTTCGGGCCCATGCCCCAGCTTCTGGCTCGGGCCGAGTTCGTGGAGAAGTTGAGCGCCGTCTGCGTGCGTTGCGGCCGCTCGGCGACGCGCACGCAGCGCCTGATCGATGGGGAGCCCGCCCGTTACGAGGACCCGGTCATCCTCGTCGGGGCCAAGGAGGCCTACGAGCCGCGCTGCCGCGGCTGCCACGTACTGCGCGACTAGCTGGGTTCGATGGGCACCGCGCGCCCCTGCGCCTTGGGGATGCGGATCTCGAGCACCCCCTGCTTCAGGCTGGCCTCGGCCGCGCCCTCGACGATCGGCTCGGGCAGCGTAAAGGCCCGGCGGAAGTAACCGTGCGGGCGGGTGCGGGTGACGTAGCGCGCCTCGGGTTCGTGACGCACGCCGGCGATCGTGATCGTGCGCCCCTCTTCCTGCAGCTCGAGGTCCTCGGGCTTGACCCCGGGCACGTCCACCAGGATTCGGTAGGCCTCGCCCTCGTCGAGAACGTCGACGGGCGGAGCCCAGTCGGCGAGGGCGTCCGCCCCGAAGCGCGACTCCAGCGCCTCGATACGCCGCTTGAGTTCGATCAGCTTTTCGATGGCCGCCCAGCGGTCGCTTCGTTCCAGTTCCATGGCCGCCTCCTTCCCCCAGTCTAGCGCCGTTAGGATGGGGGCGTGAACCGCGCCGTACCCGTGCTGACGGGACCCAGCGCGAGCGGGAAGTCGTCGCTGGCGCTGTGGCTGGCGGAGCGCTGGCCGCTCGAGGTCGTGAGCGCGGACGCCACCATGGTCTACCGGGGGCTGGACGTGGGCACCGACAAGCCGTCCGCCGCCGAGCGGGCCCGGGTGCCCCACCACCTGGTGGACGTCGCGCGGCCCGACGAGGCTTACGACGTGGTGCGCTGGGTGGAGGCGGCCGAGCGCGCGATCGCCGAGGTGCGCGCCCGCGGGCGGATTCCGCTGGTGGTGGGGGGGACGGTCTACTACCTGCGCGGGCTGTGCGAGGGGCTGCCCACCACCCCGCCGCCCGACGAGGCGGTCCAGCGGGCGATTTGGGCCGAGCTGGAGCGCCGGGGATCGGAGGCGCTGCTGGCCGAGCTGGCGGCCGCGAGCCCGGCCGACGCGGCGCGGGTGGCCGGCAACCCGCGCCGGCTGGTGCGGGCGCTGGAGGTGCTCCGGCGCTCGGGACGGCCGCCGGCCGACTTCCCGCCGCGCGCGCCCCGGGTGCGCTGCGCCAAGCTGGTGCTCTGGCCCGAGCGGGCGGCGCTGAAAGAGAAAGTCTGGGAGCGGGCGCGCTGGCAGTTCGAGCACGGCCTGATCGACGAGGTGCGGGCCCTGCTCGAGCGCTACCCGCGGATGCCCACGGCGCTCCAGTCCATCGGCTACAAGGAGGTCGTGCGCCACCTGCGGGGCGAATGGAGTTACGAGGAAGCGCTCGAGGCCGACCGGCGCGCGGTCTGGCGGCTGATCAAGCGCCAGTACACCTGGCTGCGGCGTGAACCGGGCGACGTCGCCTACCTCCCCCGCGCCGGTGCGGCGGCGCGCCGCGGGGCGGCCTTCTGGTTCGAGCGCCGCTTCGGCCGTCCTTGACGCGGGTCTGCGGCCGGCCGTATGCTGGCTCAAAACCCAAGTTAGGGAAGGGGGCCAGCGGTGGACAAGGATCGCATTGAAGCCGTACTCAAGGAGACGCGCAGCTTCGAACCGCCCGAGGCGTTTCGCCTGAGGGCCCGGGTGAAGAGCGAAGAAGAATACGAGGCCGAGTACCGGCGCTCGATCGAGGACCCCGAAGGCTACTGGGGCGAGATCGCCGGCGAGCTCGAGTGGTTCGAGCCCTGGCAGAAGGTGCTCGAGTGGAACCCGCCCCACGCCAAGTGGTTCACCGGCGGCAAGACCAACGTGAGCTACAACGCCCTCGACCGGCACCTGGCGACTTGGCGGCGCAACAAGGCCGCGATCGTCTGGGAGGGCGAGCCGGGCGACACCCGCACGCTCACCTACCACGAGCTGCACCGGGAGGTGAGCCGTTTCGCGAACGTGCTCCGGCGTCTGGGGGTGAAGAAGGGCGACCGCGTCACCCTCTACATGCCGATGATCCCGGAGGCGGCCGTCGCCATGCTGGCCTGCGCCCGCATCGGGGCGGTGCACTCGGTCGTCTTCGGCGGCTTTTCGGCCAGCGCCCTGGCCGAGCGCATCAAGGACGCCGGCAGCGAGGTGCTCATCACCGCCGACGGCGGCTGGCGGCGGGGGCAGGTCGTGCCCCTCAAGGAGGCTGCCGACGAGGCGGTGCGCGAAACCGGGATCGTCAAGCACGTGGTCGTGGTGCGGCGCACCGGCCAGGAGGTGCCCATGGAGCCGGGCCGCGACCACTGGTACCACGAGCTGGTCGAGGGTGTGGAAGGCGAAGCCCCGCCCGAGCCGATGGACAGCGAGGACCCGCTCTTCATCCTCTACACCTCCGGTTCCACCGGCAAGCCCAAGGGGGTGCTCCACACCACCGGCGGCTACATGACCTACACCTTCCACACCGCCCGCACCGTCTTCGACCTGAAGGACGACGACACCTACTGGTGCACCGCCGACGTGGGCTGGATCACCGGCCACTCCTACATCGTCTACGGCCCCCTGCTCAACGGGGCCACGGTGGTGATGTACGAGGGCGCGCCCAACCACCCCGAACCCGACCGCTTCTGGGAGATCGTCGACAAGCACGGGGTGACCGTCCTCTACACCGCGCCCACGGCCATCCGCGCCTTCATGCGATGGGGCGAGCAGTGGCCGATGAAGCACCGCCTCGACTCGCTCAGGCTGCTGGGCACGGTGGGCGAGCCCATCAACCCCGAGGCCTGGCTGTGGTACTACCGGGTGATCGGCAAGGAGCGCTGCCCCATCGTGGACACCTGGTGGCAGACCGAGACCGGCGGCATCATGATCACCACGCTGCCCGGCGCCCACCGGATGAAACCCGGCTTTGCCGGCAAGCCCTTCTTCGGCATCGCCCCCGAGATCGTGGACGGCGAGGGGAACCCCATCCGCGAGCCCGACCAGGGCGGCTACCTGGTGATCACCAAGCCCTGGCCCAGCATGCTGCGCACCGTCTGGGGCGATCCGGAGCGCTTCGTGAACCAGTACTGGAGCCAGTACCCGGGCAAGTACTTCACCGGCGACGGCGCGCGCCGCGACGCCGAGGGCTACTACCTGATCCTGGGCCGGGTGGACGATGTGATCAACATCAGCGGCCACCGCCTGGGCACAATGGAGGTTGAAAGCGCCCTGGTGAGCCACCCGGCGGTGGCCGAGGCGGCGGTGGTGGCCCGGCCCGACCCCATCAAGGGCGAGGCGATCGTGGCCTTCGTGACGCCGGTGGGCGACGTCGAGCCCAGCGAGGCGCTGGCCGAGGAGCTGAAGGCGCACGTGGTCAAGGTGATCGGCGCCATCGCCCGTCCGGCGGAGATCCGCTTCGCCGCGGCCCTGCCCAAGACGCGCTCGGGCAAGATCATGCGCCGGCTGCTGCGCCAGATCGCCGCGGGGCAGGAGGAGATCTCGGGCGACATCTCCACGCTCGAGGACCGCAGCGTGGTCGAGCAGCTCAAGAAGGGGAAGTAGCCGCGGTCCGCAGCGTCGCAGGGTGAGCCGTAGCCTTTACGCGCGCGCCGTGAAGTGATAAGATTTACCAGGTATGGAGGTGCCCGGTCTCGAGCGGCGGTTTCGTGAGCGCGGCCTGCGGCGCACGCCCCAGCGCGTTGCGGTGTGGAGCGATTTCGCCGACCACCCCGGCAGCACGATCCGCGAGGCCGCGGCGCGGCTGCAGCGGGCCGGGATCGGGCAGGCGACCGTCTACCGGGCGGTGCGCGCGCTCGAGGAGGCGGGCCTGATCGTCCGCTTCGCCGCCCCGCACGAGGAGGTCCGCTTCGCCGCGGTGCTGGACCATGCGCACCTGCTCGTTTGCGAGCGCTGCGGCCACGTCGAACCGCTCCAGGAGTGCGGGCTGCGCGCCTACGAAGCCGAGCTGGCCCGGCGCAGCCGTTTCCGCGTCCGCGGCCACACGTTGATCGTCTACGGGCTCTGCCCCGAATGTCAGGAGTCGCCATGAACGCTACCCCCCAGAAAGGCCCACCGGCCGTGGAAGTCGAGCACCTGACGGTGCGTTTCGGCGACCACCTCGCCCTGGAGGACGTCACCCTGACGGTTCCCGCGGGGGCCTTCGTGGCCATCGTCGGTCCCAACGGCGCGGGCAAGTCCACCTTGCTCAAGGTGTTCCTCGGGCTCGTTCCCCCGAGCGGCGGCCGGGTCCGGGTCCTGGGCCGCCCCACCGACGGGGTCGATCCGCGGCGCATCGGTTACGTGCCGCAGTTCAAGACCCTGGACCGCACTTTTCCGGCGCTCGCGGAGGAGCTGGTGGCCAGCGGCCTGCGGCGCGCCTGGCCGGGCCGGCTCACGCCCGCGGAACGCGCGCAGGTGCGCGCCGCGCTGGAGCGGGTGGGCGCGGGGCAGCTGATCGGCCGCCCCGTGAGCCGTTTCAGCGGGGGAGAGCTGCAGCGGGTCTACCTGGCCCGGGCCTTCGTGCGCCGTCCCCAGCTGGTGATGCTCGACGAACCCGCGACCGGCATCGACGTGCTGGGCGAGGCCGACATGTACCGGCTGCTCGAGGACTACCAGCGGGAGACGGGCGCCACCCTGCTGATGATCACCCACGACTGGGAGGCGGCCTACCACCACGCGACCCACGTGATCGTGCTCAACCGCCGGCTCATCGGCTTCGGACCGCCCGAGCGCGCCCTTTCGGAGCGCTGCCTGCGCGAGGCCTTCGGGCACGTGGGGCACGCGCACGGGTTCTCGATGGCGCTGGAAGGAGAACGCCGTGCTTGAGGTGTGGAGCCTGCCCTTCATGCAGCGGGCGCTGCTCGCGGGCCTGGTCATGGCCCTGCTCGCCGGATACTACGGGCCCTTCGTGGTGCAGCGGGGCCTCAGCTTCCTCGGTTCGGGCCTGGCCCACGCGGCCTTCGGCGGCGTGGCGCTGGGGTTGCTGCTGGGGCTCGAGCCCCTCTGGGTGGCCGTGCCCTTCACCGCGGCGGTGGCCCTCGGCATCACCTGGGTGCGCGAGCGCACCCACATCCGCGGCGACACCGCCGTGGGCATCTTCTTCGCCTTCTCCATGGCGCTGGGCATCGTCTTCCTTTCCCTGAAGCGCGAGTACACCGCCGAGGCCTTCACCTACCTCTTCGGCTCCATCCTGGCGGTCGCCCCGGCCGACCTCTGGGCCAGCCTGGCGCTGCTCGCCCTCACCGCCCTGACCCTGCCGCTGTGGGGGCGCTGGGCCTACGCCACCTTCGACCGCGAGCTGGCCGCGGCCGACCGGGTGCCCGTCGCCCTCGACGACTACCTGCTCGCCTTCCTGGTCGCGCTCGTCGTGGTCGTGGCCATGAAGCTCGTGGGGCTCCTGCTCGTCGCGGCCTTCCTGGTCATCCCCGCGGCGGCGGCGCGGCAGTGGGCGCGCACCTTCCTGGGGATGGTCGTGGGGGCGGTCCTCGTGGGCACCTTCAGCGTCTTCGCCGGCCTCCTGATCTCGTACGGCTACGACCTGCCCAGCGGCGCCACGGTGGTGCTGCTGCAGGCCTTCGTCTTCACCGCCGCGGCGCTGGTGTTTCGCAGGGCCTCGTAAACCCGCTATTTACAGTAGGAATACAAGACATTAAACTGTACGTATGTGGGTATCGACGAAGGCGCAGTACGGGCTGCGCGCGCTGGTGGAGATCGGCCTGCGCGGCCCCGATCCGGTGCCGCTCAAGGAGGTGGCCGAGGCGCAGGGGATCAGCCAGCACTACCTCGAGCAGATCGCGGCGGCGCTGCGGCGTGCCGGTTTCATCCGCAGCGTCCGCGGGGCGCGCGGCGGCTACCGGCTGGCGCGGCCCCCTGAAGAGATCAACGCGCTCGAGGTCGTCGAGACGATGGAGGGTTCGCTCTCGCCCGTGGGCTGCATCGAAGACCCGGGCAGCTGCGAACACGAGGGGCAGTGCTCCACCGAGCTGCTCTGGCGGCGCGTGGACCTGGCCATCCGCGAGGTGCTGGGCAGCACCAACCTGCAGCACCTCATCGACGAACGGCGCCTGATCGAAGCCAAGCGCAAGATGCACGCCGCGGCCTCGTAGCTCCGTTTCCGGCCGTTTTCCCGCCGCCCCGCACCGGGGCGGCGGCTTCGTTGCGGGTAAGATGAAACCACGCCCGCGCGCGTGAGGGACGGCAGGGGCGAGCATTGGTACGGGAGGGGACGATGGGCTGGGTCTACGCGTTCACCGAAACCGAGGGTTTGGGCAAGGAGCTGTTGGGCGGCAAGGGCTTCGCGCTGGCCGAGATGACGCGGCTGGGCTTTCCGGTGCCGCCGGGGTTCACGCTGACCACCGAGGCCTGCCGCGCCTATCTGGAGCACGGCGCGTTTCCCGAGGGGTTGTGGGAAGGGGTGCGCCAGCAGGTCGCGCGGCTGGAGGCGGCGACCGGGAAGCGCTTCGGGGGCGCCGGCGGCCTGCCGCTGCTGGTGTCGGTGCGCTCGGGCGCGCCGGTGAGCATGCCGGGGATGATGGACACGATCCTCAACCTGGGCCTCACCCGCGCGGGCGTGGCGGCGCTGGCCGAGGCGTCGGGCAACCCGCGTTTCGCCTGGGACAGCTACCGCCGGCTGGTGCAGATGTACGGCGAGGTGGTGCTGGGGCTCGCGGCCGAGGGCTTCGAGCGCCTCCTCGACCGCGCCAAGGTGCTGGCCGGGGCCGAGCGCGACGTGGACCTCTCCGCGGCCGACCTCGAGCGGCTGGTGGCGGCGTACCAGGAACATATCGAGGCCCAGGGTCAGGCCTTCCCCGACGATCCCTGGCGGCAGCTCGAGGGCGCGGTGCGCGCGGTCTTCGAAAGCTGGAACAACCCGCGGGCGCGCACCTACCGCCGGCTCTACGAGATCCCCGACGACCTGGGGACGGCGGTCAACGTCCAGGCGATGGTCTTCGGCAACCTGGGCGACGACTCGGGCACGGGCGTGGGCTTTTCGCGCAACCCCGCCACCGGTGAGCGCGGCCTCTACGGCGAGTACCTGAAGAACGCCCAGGGCGAGGACGTGGTCGCGGGCGTGCGCACCCCCCAGCCGCTCGAGCGCCTGCGCGAAAGCGACCCCGGGCTTTACGAAGAGATCGCCGACGTGGCCGCAAGGCTCGAGACCCACTTCCGCGACATGCAGGACTTCGAGTTCACCGTCGAGCGCGGCCGCCTCTACCTGCTGCAGACACGCACCGGCAAGCGCACCCCCGAGGCCGCGGTGCGGATCGCCGTGGAGATGGCCGAGGAAGGGGCGATTTCCCGCGAGGAGGCCCTCTCGCGCGTCGACGCCAACACCCTCCCCAGCCTGCTGCGGGCGCGGATCGACCCCGACCGCGCCCCCGAGCCGGTGGCCGAAGGGCTGCCCGCCTCGCCGGGGGCGGCGGTGGGCCACGCCGTCCTCGACGCCGAGACCGCCGAGAGCTGGGCGGGGCGGGGGCTGCCCGTCATCCTGGTGCGCCCCGAGACCACTCCCGAGGACATCTCGGGCATGTACATCGCCCGCGGCATCCTCACCGCCCGCGGCGGCATGACCAGCCACGCCGCGGTGGTGGCCCGGGGCATGGGCGTGCCCGCGGTGGTGGGGGTGGCCGCGCTCTCGCTCAACCTCGAGGAGCGCAGCTTCCGCCTCGGCGACCGCAGCTTCAAGGAAGGCGACGTGATCAGCCTGGACGGCACCACCGGCAAGGTCTTCGCCGGCGAGGTCGCCCTAAGCGAAGGGGGCAGCGGCGCCTACCTGCAGCGGCTGCTCGAGTGGGCCGAACCCCACCGCGAGCTGGGCGTGCGCGCCAACGCCGACACCCCGGCGGACGCCCGGCGCGCCCGCGAGCTTGGGGCCGAGGGCATCGGGTTGGTGCGCACCGAGCACATGTTCTTTGACCCCGAGCGCATTCCCTGGGTGCGGGCGCTGATCCTCGCCGAGACCGAGAAGGAAGAACGCGAGGCCCTCGACCGGCTCTTCGCCTTCCAGCGGGCCGACTTCATGGGGCTTTTGGAGGCCATGGACGGCCTGCCGGTGACCGTGCGCCTGCTCGACCCGCCGCTGCACGAGTTCCTGCCGCCGCTGGTGGAGCTCGAGCGCAAGGAGGCCGCGGGGGCGCTCGCCCCCGGCGAGGCCAAGGTGCTGGCCCAGGTGCGCCAGCTGCACGAGGTGAACCCCATGCTCGGCTTCCGCGGGGTGCGGCTCCTGCTGGTGCGGCCGGAGATCCTGCGCATGCAGACGGCCGCGCTCCTCAGCGCCACCCGCGCGCTCATGGAGCAGGGGAGGGATCCGCGCCCCGAGCTGATGATCCCGCTGGTCTCCACCCCCGAGGAGGTGGAGCAGGCGCTCGCGGTGGTGCGCGAGGTCTTCGCCGAGTTCGATCTGGTGCTGCCCGTGGGCACGATGGTCGAGACCCCGCGCGCGGCGCTGGTGGCGGGGGCGATCGCGCCGCTCGTCGACTTCTTCAGCTTCGGCACCAACGACCTGACCCAGCTCACCTTCGGCATCAGCCGCGACGACGCCGGCCACTTCCTGCCCCGCTACCTCGACGCCCGCACCTTCGCCCACGACCCCACCGAGCGCCTCGACGCCGCGGCGGTGGGCCGGCTCCTCGAGATCGCGGTGCGCGAGGGGCGCGCCGCCAACCCGAACCTCAAGCTGGGCCTCTGCGGCGAACACGGCGGCGAGGCGCAGTCGGTGCACCTGGCCCAGCGGCTGGGGCTCGACTACGTCTCGGCCTCGCCCTTCCGGGTGCTCACCGCACGCCTGGCTGCGGCCCAGGCGGCGCTGGCGGGGGGCAGTTCTCGGGCTCGAGCCTGAGCGGGAGAAGGGCTCCCAGGTAGGTTTCCACCTCGCCGTCCATGACCACGTCGGCCGCCTGCAGGTAGGGCGGCGGCGGGTCGCGCAGCCAATCCTTGCCCCGCGGCAGGATGCGGTAGACGTGGCCGCTGAAGGCGTGGACCGCCCAGCGCCCGTCGCTCCAGAAGGGCCCGTCGAAGAGGAGCGCGTCGCAGCTGCGGTAGCGGCCGTCCTGACGGGTGGGCAGGCGCACGAGTTCCAGGCGGTGGGCCGGGGAGGCTCCCAGTTCGCTCAGGCGGGCGCGCGCTTCTTCCTCGTCGAGCGGTCCGGCCGGCGAGGGGCATTCCATCAGGGCGTATCCCCCGCCCACGCTTTCGGATTCGCGCAGCGCCGGAACGGCGAGCAGGGCCAGGCAACGCCCGCTCTCGGGATCGCGCAGCGGAACGTAGAACTCCGGGCCGGTCTGGATGCGCAGTGCGGTCCACACCTGCGCACGCGCCTGATCATGCGAAAGCTCCACCCCGTAGCGGGCAAAGAGCCGCTGGAGGCTCGTGGCGGCCTGGTCCGAGAGCAGCCGGTCGAGGCCCCTTTCGGGCGGACGTTCGGGCAGGCGCACCAGTGAGCCCACGCGCAGCAGCGGGTACACTTCGAGCGCGTCGAGCGCGGGCGTTTCGGGGTCGTAGCGGTCGAGCCGGGCACGGTTCTCGGCACCCTGGACGACGTCGCGCAGGTTCTGGATCGTGAGCGACGAACCCCACAGCTGGCGCAGCCAGGGCAGGAGGTCCTCCTCGGTGATGGCTTCCAGCTTTTCTGCTTGGCGCGGCAGCCAGGCGACGGCGCCTTCGAGCGGCGGCGGCTCGCCGGGTGCGGCGACGGGCTCGAGGGGGGCGTCCGGAACCGCGTCGGTGCAGAGTAGCGGCTCGAGCGCGTAGGGCGCGACGATCCGGAGCGGATCGTCTCCACTGCGGTAGTGCGGGGCCGCCACCGGCGGCTCGGCCGCGGGCTCCGGGTCGAAGCGGGGCCGGACGCGGTAGGCCGTTCCGTAGCGCAGGTCCACCGCGTACCGCCCGTCGGTCCAAACGCCCTTGTCGGGGTCGAGGGCAAACGCGCGTTCGTAGCACGTGCGCGGCATCACGCCCCCGCGGGGTATGCCCAGGCCGCGCAGCGGCCGCAGCGGGCCCGCGGGGCCTAGACCGAAGCGTTCCAGCAGCCGCTGCGCGGCGGCCCGCGTCAGGTAGCCCCGTTCGGGGCAGGCGGTCAGGGAAAAGCTCGTCCCGCCCTCGTGCCACCACGCCGGGTATTCGAACAGGGCCACGCACGCGCCGGCTTGGTTCACGAAGGGAACCAGGAACCACGGGCCGGCCTGCCGCAGAGCGTCCTGCCAGTACCACCGTTTGATCTGCTCGAGCCAGCGGCCGCGCTCGGGGTCGCTCGCCTCGATCTTCCATTCGCGCAGTTTGCGCTCCGCCAGGCGCTCGAGGGCGCCGGCCAGCGGACCGTCTGCGGGCATGGGGGTGTCGGGGCCGAAGGGCGCGTCGACGCGGAGCGGTTTGGCGACACGAAAGGCTTCGCCGGCCGGGCTCGAGCCCTCGAGTCCGGCGAAGCGGTCGCCCGCCGGCTCCGGGCCGTCTTCGTAGAGCCGGACGAACTCGCTTACGCTCGTCGTTTCCAAGAAGAATTGCGCCTCACCCAGCACGTAGGCCTCGGAAACCGGGCGCAGGCCGGCGGCGTTGATGCGGGCGAGGTCGTCCAGGCGCGCCGGTGGCGGCCCGAAGGCGGAGGCCGGGGCGAGCAGCGCTCCGAGCACGGCGCCCAGCAGGGCGGTGCGGAGCCGCATCACCGCACCCTCTCCGAAGCGCAGTGGACGGGCTCGAGCCGTACGGGCAGGTAGAAGACCAAGAACTCCAGGCCGCCCCCGTCCCCGTCCGACCGCTCGATCCACGCGTACGGTTCGGGCGCCTGGGTCAGGTAGTTGAGGCCCTCGGGCAGGATGCGGTAGAGGTTGCCGCTCTGCCCGTTCAGGGCGTAGCGACCGTCGCTCCAGTAAGGAACGAGCAGGGCCTCTTCGTCGCCTGGGCAGTCGAGGGTGCGGGGATCGGGGCGATGGAAGAGCAGCACGGCTTCGAGCGGACCCCGGGGTTCGACCCCGGCCTCACGGAAGCGGGTAGCGGCCGCGCCGGCGCTGCGCACGGGGTCGGGGGTGCGGCAGGCCGCCAGCATTTCTCCGAAGCCGCCCGCCTCGTCCTGTACGGGAACGCTCGCCATGAGGACGCAGCGCCCCTTTTCGTCGACCAGCTCGGTGTAGTACCGCGAGACGAAGAGGCCCCGGGTGAACGTCCAGACTCGCTGTCGGGCCTCTTCGAGCGTAAGGGCGGGGGTGCCCAGAGGGACGCGCATCCGGTCCCGGGCGACGGCGTCGAGGGCCAGGTCAACGAGCGGATCGTTCGGCGGGTTCTCGGGCAGGCGCACCAGCGAACGCACGAAGTAGGGCTCGCGCAGCTGCAGGACGTCCATTACCGGCGTTTCCTCGGGAAGGGCCGCCAGCGCCTCGAGCGCCCAGGGCGGCAGGCGCTCGCCGAAGATCGAGCGCAGCATGCCCACGTCACTGCGAAAAAGAAAGCCGTCCTCGAATCGACGGCGCGCCGCTTCGGGCGTCGGACGGTCCGGACCGCCCTGTGCCAGTTGCCGCTCCAGGAGGGCGCTGCGTTTTCGGGCGGACATCACCGAGGCGGGTAGCCGGCCTTGCGGCCGGGTCCCCTCGTAGTCGTCGCGCTGGGGGTCGCCGCAGCCTACGAGCTTGAAGAAACCCGGGTAGACCGGCGTGATCTGCCGGGGGTCTTCGTCGGGTACCTGCACGTACTGCACGGCGTAGCGCAGCCTTCCGGCGAGCCGCTTCAGATCATCGAACGGTTGGGTGAGCCGGTAGACGTTGCCGCTGGCCACTCCGACGGCGTGCACCCCGTCGGTCCAGACGCCCAGGCGTCCGTCACCGAAGGTGTTGGCCGCGTCGCAGGCGCCCAGGGGCCGGAGATTGGCCGGACCGGGCAGGAAGGCGGCCACAAGGCCGCGAACGGGTTCGAGGCCTTCCTCGGCCAGCCGTTTGCGGGCGTCGGCCTCGCCAAGGTACGGATAGTTGCGCTGGCAGCTGGTCACGGTTCGGACGAGGCTGCCCGGATGCTTCCAGGCGGGCACGACGACCGTGCCCACGCACTCCCCGCGGGCGTTGAAGAGCGGCACCACGTAACGCGGGCCCGCTCGGGTGAGCACGTCCCTCCAGTACCAGGTCTTGGCCAACTCGAGCCAGCGGTCGAAGCCCTCTTGCCCCGCTTCGATCCCGTTGCGCGCCAGAAAACGCTTGGCCTTGTCGGCGAGCAGGCGGCGGATGCGGGCGTCGGGCGGCGGAGGCGTGTCCCTGCGGAGGGGTGCGTCCACGTAGAGCGGCTCGCCCGGCCTGAAGCGCGGCTCGCCCTCCCGGACCGGGCCGAGGTTCTCGAAACGGCGCAGGTAGGACTGCGGCAGCTCCGCGTACAACGCCGCCAGGTCCTCGACGTCGACGTCCAGCGCCAGGGCCAGGGCGTCTTCAGGGGTGCGCGGCTCGATTCCCTGGCGGGCGCTCTGCTCGAGCACTTCGAGGCCCCAAGGGTCGTTGGCGAGGGCCAAGGAAAATACGAGCCCAGCCCATAGAAGGATAAGTAACTTGATTGTTTTCATGCCAGCATGCTACCACAACGTTTCCGCCCGGCCGGGGCACGCGCGGACCAAGGAACGCCCCCACGTCCGCAGACGTGGGGGATGCGGTGGGGCGACCGGGGCGCTACCCTTCGGGACGCTGCTTTTCTTCCTCTTCCTTGCGCAGCATCCGCCTGAGAATCTTCCCCACCGCCGTCTTCGGCAGGTCGTCGCGGAACTCCCAAAGCTTGGGCACCTTGTAGGCGGCCAGGCGTTCCTTGGCGAACTGCTTCAACTCTTCCTCGCTCACCTGGCCCTCGTACCCTTCCTTGAGCACCACGAAGGCCTTCACGGTCTCGCCCCGGTAGGCGTCGGGCACCCCCACCACCGCGGCCTCCTTGACCGCCGGGTGCTGGTACAGCACCTCTTCCACCTCGCGCGGGTAGATGTTGTACCCGCCGGCGATGATCATGTCCTTCTTGCGGTCGACGATGTAGAAGTACCCCTCCTCGTCCATCCGCGCCACGTCGCCCGTGAACAGCCAGCCGTCCTTCAGCGTCTGCGCCGTCTCCTCGGGCCGGTTCCAGTACCCCTTCATCACGTTGGGCCCCTTGACCACCAGCTCGCCCACCTCGCCCGGGGGCAGGGGGTGGCCGTCGGGGTCTGCGCAGTAGGCGTCCACCGAGGGGAAGGGCAGGCCGATCGAGCCCACCTTGCGTTCGCCGTAGAGCGGGTTGCAGTGGGTCACCGGCGCGGCCTCGGTGAGGCCGTAGCCTTCCACCAGCTTGGCGCCGGTCAGTTCCTCGAACTTGGTGGCCACCTCGACGGGCAGCGGCGCGGCGCCCGAGAGGCAGACCTTGATGGTGCGGATGTTGCGCTTCTCGATGCCCGGGAAGGTGTTGAAGGCCACGTACATCGTGGGCACGCCGGGAAAGTGGGTCACCCGGTGTTTCTCGATCGCCGCCACCACCTCGGCGATCTCGAAGCGCGGCAGGAGGACCATCTTCATGCCCCGCATCACCGAGTAGTTCATGCTCACCGTCATGCCGTAGACGTGGAAGAAGGGGATCACGCTGAGCATGACGCCGTTCTTCCAGACCTGTCCGGGTTCCCAGGCATCGACCTGAAAGACGTTGCTGATCAGGTTGCGGTGGGTGAGCATCGCGCCCTTGGAAACCCCGGTGGTGCCGCCGGTGTACTGGAGGAGCGCCAGGTCGTCGGTCTCGATCGGGTGCGCCTCGGGGCTGGGCGGGGCCTGGAGCAGCCGTTTCCAGTCGTGGCGCTTGGGGTCGCGCGGCAGGTTCACCCAGCGGCCTTCTTTCTTGGCCTTGATCGGGAAAAGCCAGTTCTTGGGGAAGGGCAGGTAGTCCTGGAGGCCCGTGGTCACCACGCGCTTCACCGGAACCTCGCCGGCCACCTCCGCGTAGCGGGGCCAGAGCAGGTCGAGGATCACCAGCGTTTCCGCGCCCGAGTCGCGCAGCTGGTGCGAGAGCTCGCGCGGGGTGTAGAGCGGGTTGGTGTTCACGGCCACGGCGCCGGCCAGCAACGCGCCGTAGAAAGCGATGATGAACTGCGGGGTGTTGGGCAGCATGATGGCCACGCGGTCGCCCGGCTTGACCCCGAGGTCCTGGAGGGCCCGCGCGAAGCGGCGCGTCTCCTCCCATAGCTGGCCGTAACTCATTCGTCGGCCCAGGAAGTCGAGGGCTTGTTTTTCGGGGTTCGCCTCCGCGGTCCTGCGCATCAGCTCGTAGAGGGGAACCTCGGGGTAGTCCACTTCGCGCGGCACCCCTTCGTCGTAATGGGCGTACCAGGGTCGTTCCATGTTGCGCCTCCAGTTTTCTTAGCCTTCAGTATACCGGCCGGGCGCGCAAAGGTCGATCGCGCCCCTGGTTACTTCAGCATCCTCCTCAAGATCTTCCCCACCGCCGTCTTCGGCAGGTCGTCGCGGAACTCCCAAAGCTTGGGCACCTTGTAGGCGGCCAGGCGTTCCTTGGCGAACTGCTTCAACTCTTCCTCGCTCACCTGGCCCTCGTACCCTTCCTTGAGCACCACGAAGGCCTTCACGGTCTCGCCCCGGTAGGCGTCGGGCACCCCCACCACCGCGGCCTCCTTGACCGCCGGGTGCTGGTACAGCACCTCTTCCACCTCGCGCGGGTAGATGTTGTACCCGCCGGCGATGATCATGTCCTTCTTGCGGTCGACGATGTAGAAGTACCCCTCCTCGTCCATCCGCGCCACGTCGCCCGTGAACAGCCAGCCGTCCTTCAGCGTCTGCGCCGTCTCCTCGGGCCGGTTCCAGTACCCCTTCATCACGTTGGGCCCCTTGACCACCAGCTCGCCCACCTCGCCCGGGGGCAGGGGTTGGCCGTCGGGATCGACGATCCGCGCCTCGACTCCGGGCAGCGGCAGGCCGATGGCCCCCTTCTTCCTGCGGCCGTAGATCGGGTTGGCGTGGGTGACGGGCGAGGACTCGGTGAGGCCGTAGCCCTCGACGAGTTTGGCGCCGGTGATCTTCTCGAAGGTCTGGGCCACCTCGACCGGGAGCGGGGCGGAGCCGGAGATGCACGCCCGGATCGAGCCGAGCCGGTAACGCGGCGTGAGCGGCGAGGTGTTGATGGCCACGTACATCGTGGGCACGCCGGGGAAGAGGGTGGGGCGTTCGCGCTGGATGGTCTCGAGCGTCAGCTTGGTGTCCCAGCGCGGCAGCAGCACCAGCCGGGCGCCGCCCACGACGGCGAGGTTCATGGCCACGGTCATGCCGTAGACGTGGAAGAAGGGGATGACCCCGAGGATCACCTCGCCGCCCTCGCGAAAATCGGGGATCCAGGCCTTGACCTGGTGGGCATTGCTGGCCAGGTTGCGGTGGGTGAGCATCGCGCCCTTGGGCGTTCCGGTCGTGCCCCCGGTGTACTGCAGCAGGGCCAGGTCGTCGAGTCGCGGTTCCCGAGGCGGCGGCGCGCTTTCGCGGCCGTTGCGCAGGAAGGCCTTCCAGGGGGTGCCGCCCAAGCGTTCGGGCCAGGTTCCTTCCCGCCGGGCCTTGAGCGGAAAGAGCCGGTTCTTGGGAAACGGCAGGTAGTCCTGGATGCCGGTTCGCACCACGGCCTTGAGGGCGAACTCGTCCTGGATCTCCTCGAAGCGGGGCCAGAGCAGATCGAGCAGCACGAGCGCTCGAGCCCCGGAGTCGCCGAGCTGGTGGGCCAGCTCGCGCGCGGTGTACATGGGGTTGACGTTCACGACCGTCGCGCCGGCCAGCAGGGCGCCGTAGAAGGCGACGACGAACTGAGGGCTGTTGGGCAGCATCAGGGCCACGCGGTCGCCGGGCTCGACGCCGGAGGCCGCGAGCGCGCCCGCAAAGCGCCGGGCCTCGTTCCACAGCCGCCGGTAGCTGATCCGCGAGCCCAGGAACACGATCGCGGTGCTGCGGGGCTGGCGTTCGGCGACGCGCCGGAGCGTGGTCGGCAACGGTTCGAGCGGGGGGAGCTGGAAGGAAACGCCGTCGTCGTAGTGCTCTCGCCAAAAGGGTTCGTTCATGCGCGCCTCCGCGGTGTGCCGGTGGACCCGGTACAAGATTGCATCGAGGTCAATATAACGGGTTTGGCGCGGCGGCGGCCAGGGCGTAAGACCCGGCCCGCGGGCGGGACCCCCAGCGGGTAGAATGGTCCCGACGCGAAACGTGGCGGCGGCACTGGACAAGGGGTGTGGTGTCGGTATAAGTTTATACTCGGTATAAGGAGGAGGCTATGCGAATCAAGAAAGTTGGCGTAGTCGGCGCAGGGACCATGGGCAGCGGCATCGCCGCCCTGCTGGCCTCGGCCGGCGTGCCGGTGGTGCTCTTGGACATACCCGGCAAGGACGACCCGCTCGAGTTCGTCAAGCGAGGGCTCGAGCGGGCGAAGAAGGCGAGGCCCGCGGCCTTCATGCGGAAGGACCGCGCCGCGCTGATCACGATCGGCAACACACGCGACGACCTGGAGCTGCTTGGGGACGTTGACTGGGTCATCGAGGCCATCATCGAGAAGCTCGAGCCCAAGCAGGAGCTCTACGCGCGCCTCGAAGAGGTCCTCCCCGAGCACGCGATCGTGAGCTCGAACACCTCGGGCATCCCCATGAAGGCGCTGCTCGAGGGGCGCAGCGACCGCTTCAAGAAGCGGTTTTTGGGCACCCACTTCTTCAACCCGCCGCGCTACCTGCACCTGCTGGAGATCATCCCCACCCCCCACACCGACCCGGCGGTGCTCGAGGCCATCGAGAACTTTGGCGACCGCATCCTCGGCAAGGGGCTGGTGCGCGCCAAGGACGTGCCCGGCTTCATCGCCAACCGCCTGGGCGTCTACGGCATGCTCCGGGCCGTGGCGCTGATGGAGAAGCACGACCTCACCATCGACGAGGTGGACGCGCTCACCGGTCCGCTGATCGGCCGACCCAAGAGCGCCGTCTTCCGCACCGCCGACCTGACCGGCCTGGACGTGCTCAAGATGGTGGCCGAGGAGCTGGCCCACACCACCGGCGAGGACTTCTCGCTGCCCGATTGGGTGCTGAAGGTCATCGAGGGCGGCTGCCTGGGCGACAAGACCAAGTGCGGCTTCTACAAGAAAGAGGGCAAGGAGATCTACACCCTCGACTGGAAGACGCTCGAGTACCGGCCGCGCCAGAAGCCGAAGATCCCCGGCGTGGACGAGGCCAAGCAGCTTTCCCTGCCCAAGCGGATCGCCGCCGTGCTCGACCTGCCCGGCAAGTACGGCGCCTTCCTGCGCGACCTCTTCGCCGTCAGCAGCCAGTACACCCTGGCCAAGACGCCGGAGATCGCCTACGACGTCGTGAGCGTGGACCGCGCCCTCAAGTGGGGCTTCGGCTGGCGGATGGGCCCCTTCGAGCAGATGGACGCGGTGGGACTCGACAAGACCGCCGAGCTGATCGAGGCCGCCGGGCTGGAAAAGCCCGAGCTGCTGGCCAAGGCCGAGGGTTCGTTCTACAAGAAGGAGGGCGCGAGCCGCCAGATGCTGGCGCTCGAGGGCGGTTACGTGCCGGTGCCGGAGCTACCCGGCGTCATCGAGATCCAGACCCTGAAGGACGCCGGCAAGGTGGTCAAGGAGTCCAAGGACGCCGGCCTCTACGACCTCGGCGACGGCGTGCTGCTGCTTGAGTTCCGCACCAAGATGGGCGCGCTGGGCGAGGGCATCTTCAAGATGCTCGACTACGGCATGAAGTACATCGAGCAAAACGACCTCGCCGGCTTGGTAATCGGCCGCGAGGACGAGCGCGCCTTCTCCGCCGGGGCCAACCTGGCGCTCATCCTGATGCTGGCCCAGGAGGGCGAGTGGGACGAGCTGGAGATGGCGGTCAAACTCTTCCAGAAGAGCACGATGCGGCTGCGCGAGGCGCCCTTCCCGGTGGTCGTGGCGCCCTTCGGCCTCACCCTGGGCGGCGGTGCGGAGATGACGCTGCACGCCGACCGGGTGCAGGCGGCGGCCGAGAGCTACATCGGCCTGGTCGAGGTGGGCGTGGGCCTCATCCCCGCGGGCGGCGGCACCAAGGAGCTGCTCTTCCGCTTCACCGAGGACCTGGCCCCGTACACGGGCGCCATGGGGGCGGAGGCCGACCCCTTTGCCGCGGTCAAGCGGGCCTTCGAGGTCATCGCCATGGCCAAGACCTCGACGAGCGCGCTCGAGGCCTTCGAGATCGGCTACCTGCAGAAGGGCGACCGCATCTCGATGAACAAGGACCGCCTCATCGCCGACGCCAAGCAGCGGGTGCTCGACCTGGCGCCCGACTACGTCAGCCCGGTGCGCGGCAAGATCACCGCGCTCGGCAAGGAGGCGCTGGGCAACCTCAAGTACGCGGTCTGGAGCTTCCGCGAGGCGGGCCAGATCACCGACCACGAGGTGAGGATCGCCAGCGAGCTCGCCTACGTGCTTTCGGGGGGTGACGGCCCGCGCCGCGAGGTAAGCGAGTGGGACATCCTCGACCTCGAGCGTGAGGCCTTCCTCAAACTGCTCGGCACCCGAAAGACCCAGGAGCGGATCGCCCACACCCTCAAGACGGGCAAGACGCTGCGCAACTAAAGGAGGAGACGACGATGCGCGAAGCCGTAATCGTAAGCGCCGCCCGCACGCCGGTGGCGAAGGGAAAGAAGAACGGGGCGCTCGCCAGCGTCCACCCGGTGGAGCTGAGCGCCCTGGTGATGAAGGAGACCGTGGGCCGCGCCGGCCTCGACCCCGCCAAGCTCGACGACGTGCTCTGGGGCTGCGCCATGCCCGAGGCCTCGCAGGGGCTGAACATCGCCCGGCTGGCCCTCCTGAAGGCCGGCTTCCCGGTGGACGTTCCGGGGGCGACGATCAACCGCTTCTGCTCGAGCGGCCTGCAGACCGTGGCCCTGGCCGCCCAGGCCATCCTGAGCGGCATCAACGACGTGGTGCTGGCCGGTGGCGTCGAGATGATGAGCCAGGTGCCGATGTCGGGTTTCCACTACCGGCTCGAGGAGAGCCTGACCCCGGACACCTGGAGCCCCGAGAGCTACTCGAGCTACATCGGCATGGGCTTCACCGCCGAACGCGTGGCCGAGCGCTGGAACGTCAGCCGCGAGGACCAGGACAAGTGGGCGCTGCGCAGCCACCAGCGGGCCCACGCCGCCCAGTCCGAGGGCCGCTTCAAGGACGAGACCATTCCCGTACCGGTGCGGAAGGTGAGCTGGCAGGGGCGCAAGAAGAAGGTCGAGGAGGCGGTCTTCGACTACGAAGAGCTCATCCGCCCCGACACCAGCCTGGAGGCGCTGGCGAAGCTGCGACCGGCCTTCAAGGAGGGCGGCACCGTGACCGCCGGCAACGCCAGCCCCTACTCCGACGGCGCCGCCGGCGTGCTGGTGATGGAACGCTCCGTGGCCGAGGCGCTGGGCCTGCCCATCCTGGCCAGGTTCGTGACCTTCCAGGTCGCCGGCGTCGAGCCCGACGTGATGGGCGTGGGGCCGGCCAAGGCCGTTCCCAAGGCGCTCGAGAAGGCGGGCTGGACGATGGACGACCTCGACCTGATCGAGTTCAACGAGGCCTTCGCCGCCCAGGTGCTGGCCGTGATCCGCGAGCTGGGGATGCCCGAGGAAAAGGTCAACGTCAACGGCGGCGCGATCGCCCTGGGCCACCCGCTGGGGGCGACCGGCGCCAAGCTGACCACCCAGCTGATCCACGAGCTGCGCCGGCGCGGCGGCGGTAAGGGTTTGGTGACGATGTGCATCGGCGGCGGCATGGGCGCGGCCGGACTTTTTGAGGTGTACGGAGCTTAACGAGGAGGTCGTAACGATGGCGGACAAACCCCTGTGGAAGAAGGGCGGCGGCTGGTTGCTCGAGAAGCCCGAGCAGGCGCTCACCCCCGAGGACTTCGACGAGACCGTGCGCATGATCGCCGAGACCACCCGCACCTTCGCCGAGCGCGAAGTGCTGCCGGTGCTCGACGAAATGGAGCACGACAAGGAGAAGATGTACGAGCACTCGGTGCGGCTCATGCAGAGGGCCGGCGAGCAGGGCCTCTTGGGCCCCGACGTGCCCGAGGAGTACGGCGGGCTCGACCTGCCCAAGGTGGTCACAAGCGTGGTGGCCGAGAACATCGCCGTCACCGGTGGCTTCTCGGTGACCTTCAGCGC
Source organism: Oceanithermus profundus DSM 14977 (assembly GCF_000183745.1). Classification (NCBI taxonomy): domain Bacteria; kingdom Thermotogati; phylum Deinococcota; class Deinococci; order Thermales; family Thermaceae; genus Oceanithermus; species Oceanithermus profundus. Next base: position 956,283 of record NC_014761.1, read on the forward strand.
CCACACCGGCATCGGCACCCTGCCGATCGTCTACTTCGGCACGCCCGAGCAGAAGGCCAAGTACCTGCCCAAGCTGGCCTCGGGCGAGTGGATCAGCGCCTACTGCCTCACCGAGCCCGGCTCGGGCTCCGACGCGTTGGCGGCCAAGACCACCGCGACCCTGAGCGAAGACGGCAAGCACTACGTCTTGAACGGCACCAAGCAGTTCATCACCAACGCCGGCTTCGCCGACGTCTTCATCGTCTTCGCCAAGATCGACGGCGAGAAGTTCACCGGCTTCATCGTGGAAAAGGGTACCCCCGGCCTCAGCCTGGGCCCCGAGGAGCACAAGATGGGCATCCGCTCCTCGAGCACCCGCCAGGTGATCCTCGAGGACGTCAAGGTGCCGGTGGAGAACGTGCTGGGCGAGATCGGCAAGGGCCACAAGATCGCCTTCAACGTGCTCAACATCGGCCGCTACAAGCTGGGCGCGGCCGCGGTGGGCGCGGCCAAGGAGGTGCTGAAGGAGTCGGCCAAGTACGCCCTTCAGCGCCAGCAGTTCAACCTGCCCATCGCCAAGTTCGGCGCCATCAAGCAGAAGCTGGCGCGCATGGCGGCGCTCATCTACGCCGCCGAGTCGGCCACCTACCGCACCGTGGGCCTGATCGACGACGAGATCGAGGCCCGCGGCAAGGACCAGATCGTCGACGCCATCGAGGAGTACGCCATCGAGGCCTCGATCATCAAGGTGCTGGGCAGTGAGGTGCTCGACTACGCGGTGGACGAGGGCGTGCAGATCCACGGCGGCTACGGCTACATTGAGGAGTACATGGTCGAACGGGCCTACCGCGACAGCCGCATCAACCGCATCTTCGAGGGCACCAACGAGATCAACCGCCTGCTCATTCCCGGCATGCTGCTGCGCCGCGCCCTCAAGGGTGAGCTGCCGCTGGTCGAGGCGGCGATGAAGCTGCAGGAGGAGCTGCTCGAGCCCTCGTTCGGCGAGGAGTACGAGAACGAGTGGGACCGCGAGTGGGCCTACGTGGCCGGGCTGAAGAAGCTGGCATTGATGATCGCCGGCATCGCCAGCCAGAAGTTCGGCGAGAAGATCGTCAAGGAGCAGGAAGTGCTCATGGCGACGGCCGACATCCTCATCGACGCCTTCACCGCCGAGAGCGCGCTCTTGCGCACGCAGAAGCGCGGGGGCGAGCTCGAGGCCGCCATGACCCGCTACTACCTGGCCCGCGCCCAGGACAAGGCGGCCCAGCTGGCCCAGGCGGTGCTGCCCTACCTGGAGGAAGGCGACGACCTGCGCGTGCTCATGGCCGCCGCCCGCCGCCTCAGCAAGCACGAGCCGGTGAACCAGGTGGCGCTCGAGCGCCAGATCGCCGGCGCGGTGCTCGAGGCCGAGGGCTACCCCATCAAGTAGCCGCGCGCCATCCGCACGGCGTTTCCATGTGCCCGCCCGCCCCGCAAGGGGCGGGTTTTCGACGCCTCCCCGGACGGGGCGGCGCAGCCGCCGAGATCCGGAAGCCTGCCCTGAACTTGATTCAGGAGCCTGCCCTGAACTTGATTCAGGGTCCATGCTGGTCGTGAAGCCGAGATTCGGTCGCTGTTAATCGACCGTCGTCTATTCGTCGGGATGTTGGTTCAGCCTCAATCGCGGCTCGGTGGCTCGGTCTGGACCCCAGCTTTTGCTGGGGTGACGAACATTTATCAACCTGACAAGTCTTTCGTCATTCCAGTCAAGCAGGCCGTAGGCCTGCGCGAGCTGGACCTGCCCCCGCGAAAGCGGGGGATCCAGAGCCTAAAGCATGATGAACGCTACGGTTTGTTTGATGACCAACTCTAGAACCTCCCCCTTGGGGGAGATGGCGGCGTAGCCGTCAGAGGGGGGTTGTTTAGCCGGACGAGGGTATATGGGTCCTCATTTGCTGGGCAGACCGCTAATTCCAAACGTGGCGTTTGGGCCTTGGATCGCCAACAACCCCCACCCCAGCCCTCCCCCGGGGGAGGGAGCGGTATTTGCGGCGACTAAACCGTGGGGTTCGGGTGCGGCGCGGGCCATATAGCCGGCTTCGCCGGGATGTGGGGTGTAGGGGATAAGTGGTAGGAAAACCCAACTTCGTGTTCTGATGCGTCGCGCCCAAGCCCGTTCGTGTTCTTCTGAAAATGAGCTCCACCTCCCAGATCCCACCCCCTACATCCTGCCTTTCCTGCGTCCCCGGGCGAGCGAGCTATTAACGAACGAGATCCGGGGTCCATGCCGGACAGAAAGCCGACGTTTCGTTGCCGTTGACGGCCAACTACAGGCCAGGGGTTACAGGCCATAAACCATGATCTTGCTACGTATTACAAACTGCACACCAATCAGGTCGGACACGCAGGTCCGCCCCTACTGCGTACCGCGCACCACGAACTACCGACTATTAGTAAACGTGAAACCCCTCCAGCCCCACCGGGTCGCTCCACTGGACCTCGACTTCCTCAACCTTGGACAGGCGCGGGCCCTGGCGGAGGAAGTGCAGGAAGTGTTCCAGCGCGTCTTCGGGTCCTTCGGCCACCACTTCCACCCGGCCGTCGGGCAGGTTCTCGGCGTAGCCGGCCAGGCCCAGCTCCATGGCGTGCTTGCGGGCGAAGGCGCGATAGCCCACGCCCTGCACCCGGCCGGAAACGAGGGCGACGATGCGGCGCTTCATGGCCCTAGATTACGTGAAAACCTTCATCTATCCCAGCCGCCGCCGGATACGATAGGAACGTGCGGTTCAGGAAGCGCTGGCTCTTTTTACTCCTGGCGGTGCTCGCGGCGCTGCCGGGTTTTCCGCCTCTGATCCAATGGGGGCTCGAGCAGGCGCTTCGGGACCAGCCCTTTCAGGTGGAATGGGCCCGGGTCAGCGGCTACGCGCTCACCGGGCTGCGCTTCGAAGACGTGCGGATCGACGCCCCGGGTCTGGAAGCGCGCGTGGGCGAGTTGCGCCTCGGCTACAACCTCTTCGCGGCCCTGAGCGGCAAGCTCCCGCTCGCGGTCGAGCTGAGGGGCGGGACCGTGCGGCTGGACCCGGGGGCGCTTCCCGCGCTCGGGGGCGCGGCGGGCGCGGGCGGCCTGCAACCCGTGCTCGGTCGCCTCGTCCTCGAAGACGTGCGGCTCGAGAGCGCGGCCTGGCCGCGCTTCGCGCTTCCGCCCTACCGGGCCGAGCTTTCGGGTTCGCTGCCCAGGTTCGCCTGGCGGGTGGAGACCGACGAGGGCGCGCTCGCGGGCGAGCTCGAGCTTCGTTCGGCCGACGACTGGTCCACCACCTTCGCCGGCGACCTGGCGCTGAGCCGCTTCTGGTGGCGGGGCGGGCAGTACGGCCGGATCGAGGGCCGGTTCGGCTACCGGGAGGGGCACTGGATAGGGGAGGCCGCCGTCCGGGACGCCGGGGTGACGCTCGCCGGATTCCCGGTGCGCGAGGTGGACGGGCGGCTTCGCTACCGGGACCACGTGATCACCTCCGAGCTGCAGGGCCGGAGCCTGGACGGCCCCGTCAGCGCAACCGGCGTCGTGGACGTGCCGGGCCGCAGTTACCGGTTCAAGGCCGAGGGCCGCCCCCGACTCGAGGCCCTCCTGGCGCTTTGGAAGGTCGGCCTTCCCGCAACCGGAGAGGGCCCCCTCGTCATCGAGGGAAGCGGGTGGGAAAAACTTCACCTGGAGGGCCGTTTCCAGGGCGAGGGGCGACTGTTCGCCCGCCGCATCGGCTACGACGGCCGCTTCGCCTACGCGGACGGCTTCACCTTGCACGCCGAGACCACCGGCCGTTTCCTCGAGCGCGGTTGGCGCAGCGTCTTCGACTGGCAGGACGGCGGCTACGTCGCCGAGGTCACCGACGACAAGGGCAGCCGCATCGAGTTGAGCGGGGAGGGGGTGCGCTACCGGGGCCAGGGCCGGCTCGTCTGGCCGGTGCCGCTCGACGGCGCGGCGCAGGTGGTGTTTTCCGGCGAGGGCACCCGCTGGCAGGTGCAGGCCGAGAGCCCGGGGGTGCGGCTGCCGCTGGCCGAGGCCCCCCTCGACCTCTCGGGCGGGCTGCAGGGCGCGGGCATGGAGGTGTCGGGCCGGCTGGGTCCGCTCGCCCTGGCGGGGCGCTGGGACGACCTGAGCCTGAAGCTGGATCCGATCCCCATGGTCGTCGGCAGCCTTGGGGGAAGCGGGCGTTGGCGCGGCGGCTTCCGCGCCGAGCTCGCCTACCGTTCGCCCTACCTGAACCTGCCGCTCGAGGTGGTGCAGGAGGGGGCGCGCTGGCGCCTGCGTGCCGACGGCTACGGCGCGGGGCTCTGGGCCGACGGCCGCTTCCAGGCGAAGCTCGCCGACCTGCCCGTCGGGGTGCTGGGCGGCTTGAAGCTGAGCGGTGCGGTGGTCTGGACCCCAGAGGCGGCGTGGCGCGGCAACGCCACGCTGAAGGGCCGCTACCTCTCCCTGACCTCGGAGCTCGCAGGAGAGACGCTGCGCTTCGACGGCGTCGCCGACACCCCGCTTGGTGAGGTGCCGCTCGCCGGCGTGGCCGACGCGGCCGGCGTGCGCGGCACCCTGGACGAGGCCCGCTTCCGGATCGCGCCGGGCGTCTACCGGATCGACGGCCGGGTGCGGCTGGGGGAAGGCCTGCGCTACGAGGGCGCCCTGGCCCTGGAAGACGGGCGCTGGAGCGGGGAAGCCCGCGTCGTTTCCCCCTGGGAGGAGGTGCGGCTCGTGGGGCGCGGAGGCGTTCTCGATTCGGTCTGGCGCGGCTACCTGCAGGCCGAGGGTCCGCTCTGGCCAGAACCCCGGATCGACGGCGTCCTGCACCCGCCTTCGATCGGCGACGTTCGCTTCGCGGCGCTGCCCGTCGAGCTGCGCGGCCGGCGGCTGCGCGTCGGCGCCGGCCGCGTCGAGCTGCAGGGGGCGCTGCCCTTCTCCCTTGCGCTCCCCTGGACGGGCTACGGTTACGAAGGGAACCTGTACGCGACCGGCGACCTGCGCTCGGGTTCGCTGACCCTCGCGACCCCTTGGGGGCAGGCGACCGCCCGCGGCCCCTGGTCGGCGCTCGCGCTCGCGGGCAGGCTGGAACTCCCGCGGCTGGGGCCTGTGGAGCTCGGCGGGCGGGCCGACCTGCCGGCGCTGACCTACGACGTCCGGGCCGGGCTTCCGCAGCTGGACGGGTTCGTGGGGCTGCGGCGGCGGGGGCGCGCGCTGCGTTGGGAGGGCGCCCTGCAGCAGGGCCGGCTCCGGTTCGAGGGGGCGGGGCCCGCGGGAAGGCTCGAGGCCCGGGGCTTCGCCAGCGACGCGTTGGGGCTCCCGGGGGTTTGGAACGGCCGCCTGGCCTACGACCGGGGCTGGTCGGGCGACCTGACCTTCGAGGGGCCCTCGGGGCGCTGGCGGGCGCACGGTTTCGGCACCCTGCAGCTCGAGGGCGCGGGACCGGGGTACCGGAGCTCGGGCTACTTGAACGCCTCCAAACTCTTCGCGCGCACGGTGCTCGACGCCCGCTACCTGGCCGGAGAGCTGGTGGTCGAGGGGCCCTGGACCGCCTTGGAAGCCGTGGGGGAGGGGGTGTGGCGCTGGCCGGGGCTGCGCGAGCAGGCCTGGACGTTCAGCGCCTCCCTGCCGCGGCGTGTCTGGAGTTTGGGCGGCCCCATCCGGCTGCAGGGCGAAGGGCTGCGCTACCGCGGGTCGGTGGACTGGCGCGAGCAGATCGCGGGCCGTCCCCTCCGGTTGGAGGGCCGCTTCCAGGGCGAGGGGGCCCGGTTCGAAGGGAGCTTCGATCTGGGCGTTCAGGGGTACCGGATCCAGGCGGCGTTGCGGCGCGACGGCGGCTGGAGCGCTCAGGTGCGCGCCCCGGGGGGCGCGGCCCGGCTCGAGCGCGGACGCCTCCGGGTGGACGGCTGGGACCTGGCGCCGCTGGGACGGGCCCTGGGCCTGGACCTGGCAGGGCGGCTGGCCGGGACCCTGGACCTGGAGGGGCGCGGCGGGAGCTTGGCGGGGACGCTCGAGGCGGCCGGCTTTCGGCTGGCGCTGCTGCTGCGGCCCGAGGGCGCGAACTGGGCCTTCGCGGTCTACGATCCGGTGCGCAGCGCCGGCCTGCGCCTGACCACGGGGCCCGACGCCGCCTTGACGGGGCTGGGCGCGGTGCAGGGCCGGCTGGAGCTGCGGCCCGCGGCGGCGGGCGCCCTCGACTACGCCGCCGGCGGCGTGCGCGTCGGCGTAACCGCCGACGCCGCGGGGGTGCACCTGCGCGCCCGTGACGGTCGCTGGGCCCTCGAAGGGGACTGGAACGCCGGCGTCGCCCAGCTGCAGCTCGAGGGACCGGTGGGCGGCGCGCTGCGGCTCGACACCCGGGAGGGGCGTTACCGTGGCCGCCTGCGGTACGCGACCGCGACGGCCGACGCCCTGCTGGCGTTCAGCGGCCAGGGCGCGAAGTGGCGCGGTTCGGGGTACGCCGTGGTCTACCGCGGCGTACCCCAGGCGGGGCCGCTCTCGGCCGAGGGCGACGGGCTGGACTGGCGCGTCTTCTGGGCGGCCCCGCTGCAGCTCGAGCTGGCCGGTTCGGGGGCGCGCCTGGCGTCGTGGCGGTTGGAGGGCGCGGCCGGGCTGGGCGACCTGCGCCGCAGCGCCGGCCGGCTGCACGCGCGCCTGCGCTACCGGGACGGCGCCTTTTCGGGCGCGGCCGACTGGACCTACCCCGGGGCCTACCTGAGCGCGACCGGGGAGGGCGACCGGCTCCGCCTCGACGGCGCGGGCTTCGGCGTCCGCGCCTCTGGCACGGTCGCCGCCGACGGCCGGCTCGACCTGAGCGCCCAGGGCTCGGGGCGCCTGGGGCGGGCGTCTTGGGCGCTGTCCGCCGCAGCCGGAGGCGCGGTCCTCGCGCCCCGGCTGCGGGCCGAGCTGGCGGTTTCGGGCGAGGGGGAGGCGCGCATCGTCTCCCGGTTCGACTACGACGGCGGCTGGGCCTTCACGGCGCGCGGGCCCGGCCTGAGCGTCGATCTCGCGCCCGACCGGGCGCGCGTGGCCGTCGACGGCCTGGACCTCGACCCCTTCCTGGGCCTTCCGGTGCGCGCCTACGCCGCGGCTTCGGGCCCGCCGGGGTCGCTGGTGCTCCCCTTGCGGCTCGTGGGGCCGTGGCTCGACCTGAACGGGTCGTGGACGCCCGGCACGGGGGAGGCGCGGCTGGAAGGCCGGTTGCTCGAAGGCCGGCTCGACGCCGGCTGGGGGCGCGAGGGGGCGGTCGTCGCCCTCGACCTGCCGCGGCCGCGCGTCGTCGGCGAGGTGCGCTACCGCGAGGGGCGCTGGACCGGGGGGTTCGACCTGGACCTCGCGCTCGCGGAGGGGGGCGTTCGCGGCCGGCTCGACGCCGCGGACGCCGGCGTGCAGCTTCAGGGTTACGGGGCGTACGCGGGCACGCTCGAGCTCGGCTGGAACCCCGGCCGCCTCGAAGGGCGGCTCGAGGGCGGCGGCGCGGCGCTGTCGGCCGACCTGCTGCAGGTGGGCGAGGGCTGGGTGGGGCGGCTGCGGCTCGAGAGCGCGCGCTGGGGGGGCGTACTGGCGATCGGCGAGGGTTCGCGGTTCCGCCTGCAGGGGACGGGGCCGCTGGAGCCGCTCGCCGGCCGGCTCTCGCTGCGCCCCTGGTCGCTGGCGTGGGCCTACTCCGGGCCCCTTCCCGATGGCCTGGGCGCCCTGGACGCGGCGGGGCGCTGGCCCGGCGACGCCTGGGCGCTGGGGCAGTGGCGGGTGCTCGGGCACACCTTCGAACTCGAGGGGCGCGCGGCCGGACTGGCGTTGCGAGCGGACGGCCTGCGCGCCCTTTTGAGGGCCTCGGGACCCGAAATCGACCTGGAGGGCTTCCGCCTGGGCGGCGTGAGCTGGAGCGGGCGGGTTCGCGGCGGTTGGCGCGAGCCCGAGCTGGACTTGCGCGCCCTGGGGCTGCGTCTTAGCGGCCGGCTGGGCGCCGCGGCGCGGCTCGACGTGGAGGGGTGGGCCCAGGGGCGGGTCGCGCGCACGGACGGACGCTGGGCCGGCCGGCTGCGCGTTCCGGACGGCGAGCTGACCGCCGGCGGAGAGGGCGCCTGGCCCCGACTCGAAGGGGCGTGGCGGGGGGAGGCGGTGCGGATCGCCTACCCCGAACTGCGGCTGGGCGGGCTCGAGCTGGACCTGGCCCGGCGCACGGCCTCGGGCGCGGCGCACCTGGACGGCTGGACGCTGAGGGGCGAGGGCGAGCGGGTGGGGCTGCGCTACCCCCTCGGCGGCGGCGCACTCACGGCCGAGGTGAACCTCGCGGACGGGCGCGCCCGCCTGCGTCCGGAGGGGATCGGCGAGGGCTGGCTGGGTTACGCACCCGGCGACGCCGGGTTCTCGGGCACCCTGATCCTGAACCAAGCGCTTCCGGGCGAGGTGATCGTTCGCGGCCGCACCCGCGCCCTCGAACTCAGCTGGTTGCATCCGCCCAGCGACTGGCTGCCGTGGAGCCGGGGGCGCCTGGAGGCGCGCGTAGGGCTCGACGGGGCCTGGACGGCGCGGTACCGCGGCGGCGAGGCCCGCCTGGACGCCGCGGGCGACCTTCGCCGTGCGAAGTTGGAGCTGGACACCCCCTGGGGAGGCGGCGAGGTCCGCTACCGCGACGGCTGGCGGGGGAAGCTGCGGCTGAGGCAGTGGCCGGTGCCCCCGCTGGACGCCGGGCTCGACCTCGACTGGACCGGGGCCGCGGGCGGGGCGGCCCTGGTGGGCGAGCTGGCGGGCGACGCGGGGCGGATGTCCTTCAACCTGCGGGCCGACGCCGAGCGCTGGCTGCCCAAGGTGGAGAGCGCCGCCTTCGTGATCCAGGGCATGCGCATCGAACGCCTGCCCAAGGTGCTGAACCGGCTGCCCTACGCTTCGGGACGGGTGGACGCGACGCTCGGCTACACGCGCAGGCTCTGGGCCGGCCGCCTGGTGAGCGAGGGCCTCACCGTGGCCGGGGAAACCTACCCCATGGAGGCGGCGCTCTACTGGAGCGACCGGCTCAAGACGCTCGAGCTGACCCTGGGGCAGAGCCGGATCGAGACCCGGCTGGCGGAGGGACGGCTGGACCTCCACGGCGAGCTCGTCCGGCTACCGCTGCACTTCCTCACCGGCGCCTGGGCGGGCCCCCCGCCGGGCACCGCCTACTGGACGGGGGCGGTCAAGGCCAGCGTCCCGCTGGACGACCCCTGGTCGGGCTACGGCGTGCTCGTGGGCGAGCGGCTGGACTTCGCGGGCGAGGGCAAGCGTCTGCGCGGAGAGGCGGCAGTGCGCTACGAGCGCCGCACCCTCTACGTCGACGCCCTCGACCTGAGCGGAGACGGGAGCATCCGCGGCCGGGGCTACTGGGGCCCCGACGACGCGGACCTGACCGTCGAGATCAAGGACACGGTGCTCACTCCGATCCTCGGCGTGGTTCCTCAGTGGCGGCCCTACCGCCCCCGCGCGGCCGGCAGCCTCAAGCTGCGCGCTCTGGGACCGTCGGCCTGGCTGGAGGCCGAGGGCTTCGACTTCGGCGTCGCCGCGGTCGACGGCCGCTTCGACTGGCTGCGCGTCGAGCGCGAGGGCGAGCGGTTGCGCGTCGGGGGGGCGGGCTCGTTGACGCGCCCCTACGGCGCCCGCTGGACCGTCTCGGGGCAGGGGAGGGCCGACGCGCTGACGCTGCAGATCGACGGCTCGGCCGAGCTTCCACTGATCGGCATGGTCGAGGGGGTGCGCGGCACCCTGAAGCTGCCCGGGACCGAGTTGGACCTGCGCACCCCGAGCGCGCGGCTCGAAGGGCGGTTGCGGCCCTTGGTGCTGCGGTTGACCGGCGAGCTCCCCGTGGCCTACCCCGAGTACTACCTGCAGTCGGGGACCGTACGCCCCGACCTCCTGCTCACCTACGCCGACGGCGGGTTCACCCTCAGCGGCGAAACCGAGGTGGTGCGGGCCGTCCTCTCGCGCCCCGAGGGCAAGCGCGAGGTCGCCTTCAAGGAGAGGCGCTACCGTTACCCGTTGCGCTTCGACCGGGTGCGCTTTTTCAGCAAGGGCGGCCTCCTCATCCAGGAGCCCCTGGCCCAGGGCGAGGCCGAGGGCGAGGTCTTCCTCGGCGGCGAACTCGCCGATCCCTACCTGAGCGGCGAGGTGGTGGGCCTGCGCGGGGAGTTCCTGCTGGGGCGCCACCGTTTCACGGTCGACCAGGCGTGGGCGCGCTTCAGCCCCGTGGCCGGCCTCTACCCCGACATCTACCTGCGGGCGCACACCCGGCTGCGCAGCGCCGACCGCGAGATCGACCTCTACCTCGAGAGCGAGGGGCACTTCGTCCGCGACGACGGCCGGGCCCGGCTGGTGCTCGAGCCCCGGCTCTGGGCCGAGGCCGGAGGCCGGCTGCTGCCCTACACCCAGGAGGAGCTGCTCGGCCTGCTGGCGCTGGGCGGGGAGTCGACCGTGGCCGAGGGCGTGGCCTCGCTGGCGATCCAGAACCTGCTCATCTCCCAGCTCGAGTACGAGCTGGCGAAGGCCCTGGGCCTGGACGTCTTCACCGTGCAAACCGACGTCTTCGCCGGAGGCGACGTCAGCACCACCCAGTTCACGGTCGGCAAGTACCTGAGCCCCGACCTCTTCGTCAGCTACAGCCTCGACCTGGGCGGACGCCAGGTGCTCGGCGCCGAATACCGCATCGACGGGCTGCGGTTGCGGGTGGAGAGCGAGCTCGGCGGCGATCTGCTCGAGCCCCAGGTGCGCTTCTCCATGCTCTACGCGATCCGCCCGGACCTCGACCTGATCCTCAAGCTCCGCACCGGCGAGCTGCGGCTCGGCGTCGAGTGGCGGTTCTGAGCGTTACTTGCCCACGCAGAAGTTCTGAAAGATGCGGGCGACGGTCTCCTCGGTCGCCTCACGACCGGTGATGCGGCCCAGGGCGCGGGCCGCCGCCTCGAGCGACATGCCCATCAGGTCCTCGGGGGCGCCGCGGGCCTCGAGCAGATGGGCCCGCGCCTCGGCGAGCGCCTCGCGGTGGCGTTCCGAGGTGATCCAGACCTCGCTCTCTGACGCCCCTCCCAGCAGCCGGGCGCGGATCCGGGCGCGCAGCGCGTCCAGGCCCTGACCGCTGTGGGCGGAGACCTCGAGGAAGTCGGGGTCGCGCCAGGCGGCCGGCAGGTCGGCCTTGGTGGCCAGCCGGATCGTGCGCGCCCACGGCAGGCTGGGCGGGTCGGGCCGCGGCCGCGAGCGGTCGACCAGGTAGAGGATGAGGTCCGCCTCGCGCGCCACCGCCAGCGCCCGTTCGACGCCCGCCGCTTCGACCGGGTCGTCGGTCCGGCGCAGGCCGGCGGTGTCCACGGCGACGAGGGGCACCCCCTCGATCTCGAGCGCCGCCTCCAGGTAGTCGCGGGTGGTGCCGGGCCGGTCGTGCACCAGCGCCCGCTCGAAACCCAGCAACGCGTTGAGCAGGCTCGACTTTCCGGCGTTCGGCGCGCCCACGAGGGCCAGGCGGGCCCCCTCGCGCACCCGGCGGCCGGCGTCGGCGGTGGCGAGGAGCGCCTCGACCTCTTCGAGCACCGAGGCGATCACCCGCTCCGCGGCGTGCGGCTCGACCCCTTCCTCGGGGTAGTCGAGGAGGGCCTGGATGTGGGCCAGCAGGTCCAGCAAACGGTCCGCGAGGGCGTCGATCTTCTGCGAGAGCTTGCGGGTGAGCCCGCGCAGCGCCTGGCGGCGCGCGGTTTCGCTCTCGGCCTCTACCAAAGCGAGCACGCTTTCCGCCTGCGCCAGGTCCATCCGGCCGTTCAGGTAGGCGCGCAGGGTGAACTCGCCGGGGCCGGCGGGCCGCACGCCCGCCTCGAGCAGCAGGCGCAGCACGCGCCCCAGGACGGCGGGCGAGCCGTGGGTCTGCAGCTCGACGACGTCCTCTCCGGTGTACGACCGCGGGCTGCGGAAGACGAGCAGGACGGCCTCGTCCACCGGCTCCCCGGTCGCCGGATCGACGATCCAGCCGTGCCAGAAGCGCCCCCCGGGGCTGGTGCGGGGGTCGCGCCCCCGCCAGACGCGGGCGGCCACCTCGAGCGCCTGCGGCCCGCTCACCCGCAGCACCCCCACCCCGCCGGGACCCGGCGGGGTGGCCACGGCGGCGATGGTGTCGTGCAGGCTGGGGAGCATGCGCTAGGCGAAGGCGCGGCGGGCGGCGGCGAGTGTGCGTTCCAGGTCTTCGTCGCCGTGGGCCGCCGAAACGAAGGCGGCCTCGTAGGCCGAGGGCGGCCAGTAGACCCCGCCTTCGAGCAGGGCGTGGAAGAAGCGGCGGAACGCCGCGGTGTCGGTTTTCGAGGCCGCTTCGAAGCCGCCGACCGGCCCCTCGGTGAAGAAGACGGTGAGCATCGAGCCCACCCGGTTGATCGTGTGGGGCACCCCGGCCGCGGTCAGGACCTCGGCGAGCCCCGCCTGCAGCCGCGCTCCGTAGGCCTCGAGGCGGTCGTAGATCCCGGGCTCGCGCTCCAGCGCCTGCAAGGTGGCCAGGCCCGCGGCCATGGCCAGCGGGTTCCCGGACAGGGTGCCCGCCTGGTAGACCGGTCCCTCGGGGGCCACCTGGGCCATCACCTCGGCGCGCCCGCCGTAGGCGGCGGCTGGCAGCCCTCCGCCCAGGATCTTGCCCAGGGTGACCAAGTCGGGTTCGAGGCCGTAGCGCTCGGTGGCCCCGCCCGGGGCGAGCCGGAAACCGGTCATCACCTCGTCGGCGATGAGCAGGGCCCCGTACTCGCGGGTCAGCCGCCTGAGCGCGGCGAGGAATTCCGGCTTCGGGGGGATGACGCCGGCGTTGCCCACGACCGGCTCGAAGATGACGGCGGCGATGTTCTCGCCGTGGTGGGCGAAGACCGCTTCCAGCGCCTCGGGGTCGTTGTAGCTCCCCACCAGGGTGAGCCCGGCGTAGGCCTCCGGCACCCCCGCGCTCGAGGGCCGTCCGAAGGTGAGCGCGCCCGAACCGGCCTCGACGAGCAGGCCGTCGGCGTGGCCGTGGTAGTTGCCCCGGAACTTGAGCACGTGGTCGCGCCCGGTGAACCCGCGGGCCACCCGCAGCGCGCTCATCGTCGCCTCGGTGCCCGAGTTGACGAAACGCAGCCGCTCGAGCACCGGGTAGACCCGCCGCACCGCTTCGGCCAGGGCGACCTCGAGCGGGTGGGGCGCCCCGAAGCTCAACCCCTGCGCGGCCGTCTCCTGGACGGCCCGCACCACCTCGGGGTGGGCGTGGCCCAGGATCAGCGGCCCCCAGCTGCCCACGTAGTCCACGTACTCGTTGCCGTCGGCGTCCCAGACCCGGCTGCCCCGGCCCTTGACCAGGAAGCGCGGGGTGCCGCCCACCGAGCCGAAGGCGCGCACCGGGCTGGAGACCCCGCCCGGTAGCAGCGCGCGCGCGGCGTGGAAAAGGCGTTCGTTTTCGCTCGTTCGCATACCCCTCACAGGTTACCCCTCCGGCACGGGCCGTTCCACCGTGGCGCGGACCGCCGCGTCGCCGGTGGGCGCGTCGGCCAGCGCCAGGTGGCGGCCGGCGGCGGCGACGCTGCTGCGCCCTTCGAAGCGCAGGTCGTAGAACTCGCCGTTAAGCATCGGGTTGAGGCCGTAGCGTAGGTTCTCGCGCCCGCGCAGCTGTTTCGCGAGCCCCTCCTGCAGCCAGACCTCGCCCTCGATCCGGCCGGGGTCGGCGGTCCAGGGGCCGTTCCAGGCCGCGGCGTTCGCCGAGGGCTGCACCAGCAGCCAGGCGCCTGCGGCGTCCACGCGCTCGACCAGCGCCTCGTGAAAGGCGTCGAGGCAGACGAGCACCCCCAGCCGGCCCAGGCGGGTGTGGACGACGTGGGGGCCGAACTCCCCGCGACTCAGGAAGGCCTTGCGTTCGTCGGGGGTGAGCCGGAGTTTGGGAATCCGCGCGAGGACGCTGCCCTCGGGGGAGAAGAGCGCCAGCCAGTTGTACGAGGCCGGCCCCTGGCGGAGGAGGCCCCGGGCGGGCTCGTGGTCCACCAGCGGTCCGAACAGGGAGCCGGCGACGAGGTAACTCTCCGTCGCCCGCGCGGCTTCGCGGAAGGCCTCACGGTAGACGGGCCAGACCGCCGGCATGCGTTCGTGGTAGAGCAGGTCGGGCGCGGGGCGGCGCAGCAGCGCCCGCGGGTCGTCGAGCAGACCCCTGCCCAGCAGGCGCAGGCCGGCGGCGAGGGCCGTGGGCGCCGCGGCGACCGCGTCGGGGGTGTCGAGCCAGAAGACGAGCGGCAGGGCGTAGGCTTCGGGGAAGGCCACGACCCGGGGTTCGCGGGGCGGCAGCCCCGCCACCGCGCGGTGGGCGAGTTCGAGGGTGCGCTCGCGAAACGCCGCGGCGCTGCGGTAGGCCTCGGGCTCGACGCGCGCCTGCACCGCGACCAAGTGGACGTCCATACCCCAGGGTACCCCACCCCCGCCCGCCTGCGCCGATCGGGTATGGGGTAGCCCAGGCCACACAAAACCCGTCTTTTTATGCTAAACTCTGATACGTGTGTTGATACCCCTACCGGGGTATATCCCTGACACAGACCGAGGAGGAAGCATGCCGTTACTGGGAGAACAAGAACAGCAGATCGTCCGCGACCGCCTGGGCAACCTGACCCGCGACGTGGAACTGGTCCTTTTCACCGACACCTCCACGATCGTCGCGCCGGGCAAGGAGCCCTGCATGTACTGCAAGGAGACGCAACAGTTACTCGAGGAGATCGCACCGCTTTCGGACAAGGTGCACCTGGTGGTCCACGACCTCTCGACCCCGGAGGGCAAGGCCAAGGCCGAGGAGATGCGGGTCGAGGACGCCCCCACCATCATCCTGCGCGAGCAGGGGTCGGACGCCGTCAACGTGCGTTACCGCGGCATCCCCGCCGGCTACGAGTTCGCCAGCCTGCTCGAGGACATCGAGATGATCGGCCGCGACGGCCACGGCCTGCCCGAGGACGTGGTCAAGGAGCTGAACGACCTCCCCTCGGAGGTCACCATGCAGGTCTTCGTCACCCCCACCTGCCCCTACTGCCCGCAGGCGGTGCGCACCGCCCACCGCTTCGCCTACGCCTCGCCCAAGATCATGGGCGAGATGGTCGAGGCCCAGGAGTTCCCCGGGCTCTCGCAGAAGTACAACATCAGCGGCGTGCCCGACGCCATCATCAACGGCGGGGTGCAGCGGGTGCTGGGCGCCCAGCCGGTCTCCGCCTTCCTGGAAGCCGTCAAGAAGGCCGTCGCGGCGACGGCGTAGCAGATTCGCGGAGGGGGCCCGGCCCCCTCCGCTTCGGTTAGGAGGACGTGGTATGCGCAAGTGGACCGTGTTGTGGGGCATCCTGCTGCTCGTTCTGGCGGCCTGCGCCCCCAAAGGCTCGTACACGAACGTCACCGCCGACGACCTCTACGCCCAGCTGGGGCGGCCCGACGTGCTCATCGTCGACGTCCGCACCCCCGCCGAGTACGCCGAGGGGCACATCGCCGGAGCGGTCAACCGGCCGCTGCAGACCATCGAGAGCTGGTACAAGGAACTTCCCAAGGACAAGCCGGTGTACCTCTACTGCCGCAGCGGCAACCGCAGCCAGCAGGCCGCGGAGTTCCTCAAGAAGAAGGGGTTCCGCAACATTTACAACGAACAGGGCGGCATCCTCGCCTGGATCCAGCGCAACTACCCGGTCGTTCGCTAAGGAGGGGCGATGAAGAAGGTCAACCTCACCGCCCTGATCGCCGTGGTCCTCGCCGCCGCGCTGCTCGGCTGGTACCTGCTCGCTCCGAGCCGCCCCGGGAGGAGCCCGGCCGGGGTCGACGTTCCCGACGTCCGCCTCAGCAGCCTGGGCGGGCGCGAGGTGCAGCTCCGGCAGTTCGTCGGCCGCCCCCTGGTGCTCAACCTCTGGGCGACCTGGTGCCCGCCCTGCCGCCGGGAGATGCCCCTTCTGGCCCGCACCGCCGCGGAGCGCTCGGACGTCGCCTTCGTCTTCGCCAGCCAGGACCAGGGCCGCTCGGCCCCGCTGGTGCGCTCGTTCCTGGACGACTCCGGTTTGGTCATGGAGTGGGTCCTCCTCGATCCCCAGAACGTCCTCCAGCGCGAGCTCGCCACCACCGGCCTGCCGACCACCTACTTCTTCGACGCAGGGGGCCGGCTCGTCGCCAAGCACGTGGGTGAGATCAGCCCCCGCATCCTCGAGGCCTCGCTGGCGCAGATCGCGCCCTGAACGGGGAACCACGGGGCCGCCGCCCGCGGGCGGCGGCCCTTCGCTTTAGGATGGGGTCATGGATCCGACCCGCTACCCCTACCCCTCCCGAAAGCACGTGCTCTTCGGCGCCCGCGGCGCGGTGGCCACCAGCCAGCCGCTTGCCGCCTCGGCAGGGCTGCGGATGCTCGATCGCGGCGGCGGCGCGGTCGACGCCGCCGTGGCCATGGCCGCGGCGCTCGTGGTGGTCGAGCCCACCTCCAACGGCCTGGGCTCGGACGCCTTCGCGATCGTCGCCGATGGGGGCGAGGTCTTCGGGTTGAACGCCTCCGGCCCCAGCCCCCGGGCGCTGCCGGCGGAGCGTTGGCTGGGGGATGCGGCGATGCCGCGCTGGGGGTGGCCGTCCGTAACCGTGCCCGGCGCGGTGGCGGCCTGGGCGGCCCTGCACGAGCGCTGGGGCCGGCTGCCTTGGGACCAGGTGCTGGCTCCTGCGATCCGCTACGCCGAGGAAGGATTCCCGGTCTCGCCGGAGACGGCCCGCGCCTGGCGGCGCGCCGCCCGCGCCTACCGCGACCTCGAGGGCGAGGTCCACGCCTACTTCCTCGAGACCTTCTTTGCAGGAGGCCGCGCCCCCGAACCCGGCGAGGTCTGGCGCAATCCCGACCTGGCCGCGAGCCTGCGCCGCATCGCCGAGGAGGGCCCCGGCTGGTTCTACAGGGGCGGCTTCGCAGCGGCGCTCGAGCGCTTCGCCCGCGCGACCGGGGGTTACCTGCGCACGGAGGACCTGGCGAGCTATGCGCCCGAGTGGGTGGCGCCGCTCCGGGCCCGCTGGGGCGAACTCGAAGTCCTCGAGCTGCCCCCCAACGGTCAGGGGGTGGCCGCGCTGCTCGCCCTCGAGATTCTGCGCCACCTGCCCCTCGAGGGGCACCCCCGCGAGTCGGTGGAGGCCTACCACCTGCAGATCGAGGCCATGAAGCTGGCCTTCGCCGACGTGCGCGCCCACGTGACCGACCCGGCCCGGATGCGCCTGCCGGCCCTGGCCCTGCTCGACGAGGCCTACGCGCGCGAGCGCGCGCGCCTCGTGGGGCGCGAGGCCATGGCGCCGCCGCCGAGCGGGCTTCCCCGAGGGGGCACGGTTTACCTGGCGGCGGCGGCCGGGGGGCAGTCGGTCAGCTTCATCCAGTCGAACTACATGGGCTTCGGCGCGGCCGTGGCCGTGCCCGGAACCGGCGCGGCCCTGCAGAACCGCGGGGCGGGGTTCGCAACCGACCCCGACCACCCGAACCGCGTCGCCCCGGGCAAGCGCCCCTACCACACGATCATCCCGGGCTTCTTCGCCAAGGAAGGCCGGCCCTGGGGGCCCTTCGGGCTGATGGGCGGGTTCATGCAGCCCCAGGGGCACCTGCAGCTGGCCCTCAACCTGGCCCTCTTCGACCTGAACCCCCAGAGCGCCCTCGACGCGCCGCGCTGGCAGGTGGCCGATGGGGGCGAGGTCTGGCTCGAGCAAGCCGTCCCCCAGCACGTGGCCCAGGGGTTGGCCGACCGGGGCCACGCGGTGCGCGTCTTCGCCGAGGGGGGCCCGTTCGGCAAAGGGCAGATCCTGTTGCGCGAGGGCGGCGTCTGGTGGGCCGCCAGCGAGCCGCGCGCCGACGGCCAGGCCCAGGTGCTCTAGCCGCCCAGACGGTCGGCCAGCCGCCGGGCGTAGAGCGGCGCGAGTAGGTAGGCGGTGGAACCGAAGCCGCCGATCGCCCAGCCCCCGTTTCGCTCGAAGAGGTACGTCCCGTCCGTTCGCCAGCGCACCCCCGCCCAGACCCCGGTGGGCCTGGGGGTGAAGCCGAGCAGCTCGCGCGCCCGCGCGAGCATCCAGGCGACTTCGCCGTGCCGCGTCACGTGGGGGGCGTAGCGCCCGGTGTGCGGCAGGTAGGAACCGCCGATCGCGGGGCCGGCGGCGTAGACGCCGCGGGCGCGGGCCACCGGAAAGCGTTCGGCTACGAGCAGCTGGCTGCCGGCGCTGAAGCGGCCACCCGCGCCCGCCAGCGCCGCCCCCTCGGCGCCCGCCGCCCAGACGACCCGGTCCGCGCGCAGGACGCGTCCGCCGGCGAGCCGGACCCACGACGGCCCCCAGGCCACGGCGCGGCCGCGGATCCGGGGCAGTCCCGCGGCCATGCGCGACCTGAGCGCGCGCGCCTCGACCCAGAAGGCCTCCGGCAACCAGACCCCGCCCTCGCGCCAGACGTGGGCGACGGCGCTCCCTTCGAGCTTCCGCCGCCACTTGGGTTCCAATTCGGGTTCCACCGGCCGCCACACCCCCCGGTGCAGCGGCAGGAAGCGGCCGTAGACCGCGGCGGCGAGGGGCAGGGCGGCCCCGGCTTCGGGGACGACGCTGCCGCGGCGTCCGCGTACCGGGTTCACCATGGCCACGGCGAGGCCGCGGCGGTTCCCGGGGTCGACGAGGGTTACGCCCCAGCCGACTTCCCGCAGCGCCAGGGCGACGTTCAGCCCCACGATGCCGGCACCGACGACCAGGGCTTCCACGGGCCGCCTACCGTTCGAAGCGGTAGCGTTCGCCGTCCCGCTGGCAAAGCCCGCGGGCGGCCAGGTTCTCGAGGGTGGCGCGGGCGGTGTCGGGGTCCACGCCGGCGGCGATCAGGTCCGCGGGCTCGACCGCGCCCCCGTGACGCCAGGCGAGTTTGAGGGCCAGCTGCTCCGCGGCCGCCAGCCCGATGCCGCCGATCACCAGCCGCCGGTTCCAGCGGCCGACGAGCGCCCCCAGCAGCACCCCGGCGGCCCACGCGACCGCGCCGGAGCCCGAAGCGAACCAGGCCACCGAAAGGCCGAAGACGTAGGCGGTGACGACGAGGACGATCTGGATGGGGTCGAGGAGGCGGCGCGGCGCGCTCAGGGCGTAGCTGACCGGCAGCCCCGACGCGACCAGCAGCCACAGCAGCAGCGGGCTCATGAGGCCGCCTCCAGCGGTTCGGGCGCGGCGAGCAGGCGCTCCGCTACCTTTCCGAAGAGCAGGTGCGGCGTGGCCTGTTCGACCGTCGCCCGGTAGAGCCCAGCGACCGGCGCCTCCGAGGCGGGGAGCAGCACGGGGTGGTTGCTCTGGTCGTGGCCCTCGACCCAGTGGGCCTCCTTGGCCGGGCCGCGCACCAGCACCTCGACCTCGCGCCCCACCCAGGCCTGGTTGCGCCGCAGGCTCCACTCCTTCTGCTTCTCGATCAGCCGCTGCAGCCGCTCCACCTTGACCTCGCGCGGCAGGTCCTCGAAACGCTCGTAGCTGGGCGTGCCGGGGCGCGCCGAATAGATGAACATGTAGGCGGCGTCGAAACCGACCTCGTCGTAAAGGTCGAGCGTCTGCTGGAAGTCCTCCTCGGTCTCGCCCGGGAAGCCGACGATGATGTCGGTGGAGAGCACCAGATCGGGCAGCGCCTCGCGCAGCCGCGCCACCCGCTCCAGGTAGTAATCGCGCCGGTATTCGCGCGCCATCCGCCGGAGCACCCGGTCCGAGCCCGCTTGCACCGGAAGGTGCACGTACTGGCCCACCGCCGGGGTTTCGGCGATGGCCTCGACGATGCGGTCGGAGAAGTTCATGGGGTGGCTGGTCACGAAGCGCAGCCGCCGCACCCCCAGCGCCGCCACCCGCCGGATCAGGTCGGCGAAGTCGGGGTAGGCGGGGTCGTCCTTGCCGTACGAGTTGACGTTCTGCCCGAGCAGCGTGACCTCGACGATGCCCGCCTCCAGCAGCTGTTCGACCTCGCGCAGGATCAGGTCGGGGTGCCGGCTCACCTCAGGGCCGCGGGTGCGCGGGACCACGCAGTAGGTGCAGCGGTGGTCGCAGCCGCGGATCAGCGTCACGAAGGCGCTGAGCGTCCCCCGGGGCGGGGGCGGGACGACCTCGTCGATTTCGCGGTAGAAGCCCACGTCCCAGAAGGCCCCCGTCTGGGCCAGCGCCTCGGCGATCTTGTGGATGGCGCCCGCGCCCAGGAGCACGTCGACGCCGAACTTGCGTGCGATCGCCTGCCCCTCCTCGAGGCTGGCCAGGCAGCCCATCATTCCGATGAGAAAGGGCTCCTTGCGCCGCTCCTTTTCCTTGCGCAGCTGCCCGAGCAGGCTCTTCACCTTCTCCACCGGCTTGCCGCGCACCGCGCAGGTGTTGACCAGGACGAAGTTGGCCTCCTCGACGGTGTCGACGAAAGCGGCGCCGATCGAGGCCAGCTCGCTGGCCACCAGATGGGTGTCGTACTCGTTCATCTGGCAGCCGTAGGTGATGAGTTTGACGCGAAGATCGTTCACGGTTCCTCCAGGGAGGGCCGGGGGGATCCCGGGTCCCTTGCCGGCTTCAGGTTAGCACGGGCTCAGGCCCAGCGGACGAAGGCCACCTCGAAGGGCTGGGCGAAGTCGGGGTGCTGGGCCGAGAGGCGCACGCCGTAGACGTAGCTGCCCGGAAGGTCGGGGCGGTAGCGGATGCGGTAGTGGAGCCGGCCGTCGTGCGTCTCGGGTTCGGGGAAGGCCACGCGCTGCAGCGGACCGGTCGCGCCGCGGCGCAGCAGCAGCTCGAGCCGCAGGTGGCGCGGGTCGACCCCGGCAGGGTCCACGCTCGCGGACACCTCGAGCGGCTTGCCGTTGAGGCGCAGGTCGCCGGGCGCGCGCGCCTCGAGGCGGACCTGGCGCCAGCGCTCGGCCATGCGTTTCTTCCAGGCGGCGAGCTCGCGCGCCCGCGCGTGCCCGTCGGCGCTGAGGACCCGGCCGTGGGCCTCGGCGGGCTTGTAGTAGGTGTTCAGGTACTCGTTGACCATCCGCTCGGCGGAGAACGCGGCGCCGGCGGTGCGGATGCTGCGGCGCACCCGGCCCAGCCAGCCGGTGGGGATGCCTTCGGCGTCGCGCGCGTAGAAGAGCGGCAGGATCTCGTGCTCCAGGGTGTCGTAGAGGCTGGCCGCGTCGGCGGCGTCCTGCGCCGCCAGCGAGTCGTAGGCGCGTTCGGTGCCGATGGCCCAGCCGTTCTGACCGTCGTAGGCCTCGGCCCACCAGCCGTCGAGGACGCTGAAGTTCACCCCGCCGTTGAGCGCCGACTTCATCCCCGAGGTGCCCGAGGCCTCCATCGGCCGGCGCGGGGTGTTGAGCCAGAGGTCGGCGCCGAAGACGAGGGTGCGGGCGAGGGCGATGTCGTAGTCCTCGAGCACCAGGATCCGGTCTTCCAGCTCGAGCTCCCGCACCAGGCGTACGATCTTCTGGATCATCGCCTTGCCGGGCTCGTCACGCGGATGCGCCTTGCCCGCGAAGACGATCTGGATGGGGTAGGGGCCGTTTACGATCGCCTTCAGGCGTTCGGGGTCGTGGAAGAGCAGGTCGGCGCGTTTGTAGGTGGCGAAACGGCGCGCGAAGACGACGGTGAGGGTGCCGGGGTCGAGGGCGCGCTCGGCCGCCCGCAGCCGCGCCGGCGGTTCGCCGGCGCGCAGCCGCTGTTCGCCGAGGCGCTCGCGCACGTCGCGGATCAGCTGCTCCCGCAGCGCCCGCCGCGCCGCCCAGAGCTCGCCCGCCGGGAGGGCGTCGGTCGCCCAGTGCTCGGGCCGGCTGAGGGCGTGCATCCAACCCTCGGGGAAGTAGCGCTCGTAGAGGTCGCGCAGCACCGGGGCCAGCCAGGTCCAGGTGTGCACCCCGTTGGTCACGTGGCCGATGGGCACCTCTTCGGGCTCCAGCCCCGGCCAGAGGTCGTGGAACATCTTGCGCGAGACCTCGCCGTGCAGCCGGGAGACGCCGCCCGCGAAGCGGCTGGTGCGCAGGGCGAGGACCGACATGGAGTAGACCGCGCCGTCCTCGCGCTCCTCGCGGGCGAGGTTCAGGAAGCGTTCGCGGGGGATGCCCAGGCGTTCCCACCAGCCCTGAAGGTAGTGGGCGACCTGTTCGAAGCCGAAGACGTCGTGCCCCGCCGGTACCGGCGTGTGGGTGGTGAAGAGGGCGCTCGCGGCCACGGACTCGAGGGCGGTGTCGAAGTCGAGGCCCTGGGCGACGAGCTCGCGGATGCGCTCGAGTCCGATGAAGGCGGAGTGCCCCTCGTTCATGTGCCAGACCTCGGGCTCGACGCCGAGGGCGCGGAGCAGGCGCACCCCTCCGACGCCGAGGACGATCTCCTGGCGCAGACGCATCCCCGGCTCGGCGTTGTAGAGCTCCGCCGTGATCTCGCGGTCGGCGGGGTCGTTCTCGGGCAGGTCGGTGCTCATCAGGTAGACGGGGACCGTGGCCACCTGCACCTGGTAGGCGGTGATCCAGACCTTCCGCCCCTCGATCTCGACGGCCACCTTGACGGGTTCCCCTTCGGCGTCGCGCACCGGCAGCAGCGGCAGCTCCTCGGGGTGGAGGGTCTCGTGGTACTCGGTCTGCACGCCCTCGGGGGAGAGGTGCTGGTGGAAGTAGCCGCGGTGGTAGAAGAGGCCCACCCCCACCAGGTTGACCCCGAGGTTGGAGGCGGCCTTGACGTGGTCGCCGGCGAGGATGCCGAGGCCGCCGGCGTAGATGGGCAGCGACTCGTGGAAGCCGAACTCGGCCGAGAAGTAGGCGACCGTCCCGGTGGTGGGCTTCGGCCGCGAGGCCAGGTGGGCCTTGAAGCTCTGGTAGACCGCCTCGACGCTGGCGGTGTACTCCGGGTCGGCGGCCAGGTCGGCGAGGCGTTCGGGCCGGGCCTCGAGCAGGAGCTTGACGGGGTTGTGGCGGCAGGCCTCCCAGAGCACCGGGTTGATCCGCCGGTAGAGCTCCTGAGCCGCCGGGGTCCAGCTCCACCAGAGCCAGACGTTGTAGGCCATCTCCTTGAGGGGGGCCAGCGGCTCGGGCAGCTCGGGAAGTTCGGTGATGCGTCCAAGAACGTTCATGGGCCCTCCTGCTGGGGAAGATTGTAGCACGCCGCGGAGCGTATGGAAACGCTACCAGCCGAACGGGTACAGCCCCCGGCCTGTGGTAGGCTGAAATCCCGGAGGGTGTGAAGATGAAGTACATTTTCGTAACCGGCGGGGTCGTGAGTTCCTTGGGCAAAGGCATCGTGACCTCGTCGCTGGGGGCCATCCTTCGGGGGCGCGGCTACCGCGTGACCGCGATCAAGGTCGACCCCTACATCAACCTCGACGCGGGCACGATGCGTCCGTACGAGCACGGCGAGGTCTTCGTGACCGCCGACGGGGCCGAGACCGACCTGGACATCGGCCACTACGAGCGCTTTTTAGACCTCGACCTTTCCCGCAAGAACAACATCACCACCGGTCAGGTCTACAAGGCCGTGATCGAGCGCGAGCGCAAGGGCGAGTACCTGTCCCAGACGGTCCAGGTCATCCCCCACGTCACCGACGAGATCAAGCGCCGCATCCGCGAGGTGGCCGCCGAGCAGGAGGCGGAGATCGCCATCGTCGAGATCGGCGGCACCGTGGGCGACATCGAGAGCCTGCCCTTCCTCGAGGCGATCCGCCAGTTCCAGTTCGACGAGCCGGCCGAGAACACCCTCTACATCCACCTCACCCTGGTGCCCTACCTGCGCACCTCGGAGGAGTTCAAGACCAAGCCCACCCAGCACTCGGTGGCCACGCTGCGGGGGGTGGGGATCCAGCCCGACGCCATCGTGCTGCGCTCCGAGAAGGAGCCGCCCGAGGAGGTGCGCCGCAAGGTCGCCCTCTTCACCAACGTGCGGCCCGAGGCGGTGTTTTCCAGCTACGACGTGAAGGACATCTACGAGGTGCCCCTGGTGCTGGAGGAGCAGGGGCTGGGCAAGTTGGTGGAGAAGAAGCTGGGCCTCGAGCCCGTCTTCCCGAACCTGGGCATCTGGACCGACGCCGTGCGGGTGCTGCGCGAACCCGAGGACGTCGTCACCGTGGGGGTGGCGGGCAAGTACGTGAAGATGCCCGACGCCTACCTGTCGCTGCTCGAGGCGCTCAAGCACGGGGGCATCAAGAACCGCGTGCGCGTCGAGGTCAAGTGGATCGACGCCGAGGGCCTGATCGAGGGCGACCTGAGCGAGGCCTTCCAGGGGGTGGACGCCATCCTGGTGCCCGGTGGCTTCGGCATCCGCGGCATCGAGGGCAAGATCCGTGCGGTCCAGTACGCGCGCGAGCAGAAGATCCCCTACCTGGGGATCTGCCTGGGGCTGCAGGTCGCGACCATCGAGTTCGCCCGCCACGTCGCCGGCCTCGAGGCGGCCAACTCCACCGAGTTCGATCCCTACACCCCCCATCCGGTCATCGACCTGATGCCCGAGCAGCTCGAGGTCGAGGGCATGGGCGGGACGATGCGCCTGGGCGACTGGCCGATGCAGATCCGCCCCGGTACGCTGCTCGAGCGCGTCTACGGCGGGGCGCGCACCGTGCACGAACGCCACCGCCACCGCTACGAGGTCAACCCCGCCTACGTCGAGCTGCTCACCCAGGCGGGGCTGGTGGTCAGCGGCGTGACCCCGGGGATGCAGGGGCGCGGCACCGGCCTGGTCGAGGCCATCGAGCTGGAAGGCCACCCCTTCTTCCTGGCCCTGCAGTCGCACCCCGAGTTCAAGAGCCGCCCCATGCGCCCCAGCCCGCCCTTCGCCGCCTTCGTCGCCGCCGCTTTGGACCACAAGCGGGCGCACCGGGTGCTGGCCGCCGGCGAGGCGGCGGACGCCCGCGAGGCCTGAAGGCTCAGGCGGTCAGGTCGGCGAACTGCCGCGCCGTGCGCCCCGAGAACCCGCGGCCTTCCATGGCGAAGCGCAGCGCCTCCGCGCGGGTGGCCTCGTCCAGTTCCTCGCGCCCCAGGTGCCGGGCCACCGCCCGCAGGTAGAGCTTCTGGTCGAAGGGGGGAAAGGTGAGCTGCAAGCCGAAACGGTCGGCGAGGGCCAGCTTTTCCTGGACCCCGTCCCAGGCGGCGGGCTCGGCGTCGGGGTCGGGCCGGTCGCTCCAGCGTTCGCGGATCAGGTTCTTGCGGTTCGAGGTGGCGACGAAGAGGACGTTGTCCGGGGCGGCCCAGACCGCGCCGTCGAGGAGCAGCTTCAGCTTGCGCCAGCCGGGGTCGGCGGCGTCGTAGGCCAGGTCGTCGATGTAGAGCACGAAGCGCTGGGGCAGGCCGCGCACCCGCTCGAGCAGAGAGGGCAGGCGCTCCAGCCCTTCGGGCAGCACCTCCACCAGCCGCAGCCCCCGCTCGGCGTAGCGGGTGCGCAGCGCCTTGACCGCGGTGGACTTGCCGGTGCCGCGCGCGCCGTAGAGGAGCACCGGGAGCGCGGGCTTGCCGCTCAGGAAGCGTTCGACGTTGGCGCGCAGGCGCGCGAGCTGGGGCTCGTAACCGACGAGCACCCCCTCGTCGGCAGGGTCCGGGTGGGGAACGGGCTCGAGCGCCCCGGTCCATACGAAGGCGCTGTAGAGCGCGAACGGCGCGTGGCCGTGGGTGCGAAAGAGTTCCACCAGGTTCTCCGCGCCGCCTTGGTCGAGCACCTCGAGCGCCGCCCACTCGGCGGCCAGCGCTTCCCGGCAGCCCAGGTCCGAAAGCGCGTGGCTCGCCTGCAGCCAGGAGCGCAGGGCGCGCAGGCGTTCCAGGTCCTCGTCGACGAGGCGCAGCAGTCCTGCGGGGGTGCCGTCCAAAAACCGCCGCGCCAGCGCCTCGGCCCCGAAGAGCGCCCGTGCGAGCAGCCAGCCCCAGGGGTCGCCGTGGGGCAGGGGCTCGGCGAGCAGGGCGCGGACCGGGTCGGGCCCCAGCAACCCTTCGGGCAGCGGGATCAGCCGCGGCGGCTCGGGCGTCATGGCCCCATTCTAGCGCCAAGAAAGAACCGCCCCTTCGCGGGGCGGTGGCTGGTGGGCCGTGTAGGACTCGAACCTACAACCAACCGATTAAGAGTCGGTGGCTCTACCAATTGAGCTAACGGCCCAAGGCCAAGCACCACTCTAGCCCGAAACGCCGAAGGCGTCAAGACGAGAAGGCGCGTCCAGGCGCGCGGAACCGCGCGGGCGGTCAAAGCAACGGGGCCCCCGCGGGGGCCCCGGGACCCTGCCGGCGGGCTAGCGGCGGGCGGCGGCGAACTTCTCGCCCACCACGTCGAAGTTCACCACGTTCCAGAAGGCCGCGATGTAGTCGGGGCGGCGGTTCTGGTACTTGAGGTAGTAGGCGTGCTCCCAGACGTCGAGGCCGAGGATGGGGGTGAGGCCCTGCATCACCGGGTTGTCCTGGTTGGGGGTCGAGAGGACGTGCAGCCGGCCCCAGGGGTCGAGCGCCAGCCAGGCCCACCCCGAGCCGAAGCGGGTGGCCGCGGCCTTCGCGAAGACGTCCTTGAAGGCGTCGAAGGAGCCGAAGGCGTCTTCGATCGCCCAGGCCAGCTCGCCGCTGGGGGCGTGGGCGCCTCCGGGGGCGATGACCTCCCAGAAGAGGCTGTGGTTGAGGTGGCCGCCGCCGTTGTTGCGCACCGCGGTCTGGATCTCGGCGGGCAGCGCGGAAAGGTGGGTGAGCAGCTCCTCCAGGCCCGCCCCGTGCAGGAAGGCGTGGCCTTCCAGGGCCTTGTTCAGGTTGTTCACGTAGCCGCCGTGGTGCTTGGTGTGGTGGATCTCCATCGTGCGCGCGTCGATGTGCGGCTCCAGGGCGTCGTAGGCGTAACCAAGATCGGGCAGTTCAAACGGGTAAGGCATTCCAACCTCCTTCTTTCCCGCCCGCGGGGGGCGCATCCTTAGCATACTGCACCGTTTTACTCGGAATTGTCAAACGCCCGGGACGGCGCGCCGTCCCGGGCGTACCGGAGGAACCCCTAGCGTCCGGGGATGCCCGGCTCGGTCATCTTCCAGGGGTCGAGGATGGCGTTCAGCTCGTCCTCCGGGAGGACCTGCTCCTCGAGGCAGACCTCGCGCACGGTCTTGCCCTCGGCCACGGCCTTCTTGGCGATCTGGGCGGCGCGGTCGTAACCGATCACCGGCGCCAGGCTGGTCACCATGGCCAGGCTCCACTCCACGTAGCTCGCGGCCTTCTCGCGGTCGGCCTCCATGCCCACGACGGCCTTGTCGGTGAAGACGCGCACCGCGTTCGCCAGGAAGGTGATCGACTCGAGCAGGTTGCGCGCGATCACCGGCATCATCACGTTGAGGTCGAGGTTGCCGTGGGTGTTGGCGACCTGCACGGTGGTGGCGTTGCCGATGACCTGGGTGCAGACCATCATCAGCGCCTCCGCCATCACCGGGTTGACCTTCCCCGGCATGATCGAGGAGCCCGGCTGCACCGCCGGCAGCTTGATCTCGGCGATGCCGCAGCGGGGGCCGCTGGAGAGCCAGCGGATGTCGTTGGCCACCTTGATCAGGCCGGTCGCCACCGTGGCCAGCTGCCCGGCGAGTTCCACCGCGGCGTCCTTGGAGTGCTGGGCCTCGAAGTGGTTCGTCGCCTCGCGGAAGGGCATCCCGAAACGGGCGGCCAGCTTTTCGGCCACGCGGCGCCCGAACTCGGGGTGGGTGTTGATCCCGGTGCCCACCGCGGTGCCGCCCTGAGCCAGCTCGTAGACGCGCGGCAGGGTGCTCTCGATGCGCTCGATGGCAAGCTCGACCTGACGGGCCCAGCCGCTGGCCTCCTGGCCCATGCGGATGGGGGTGGCGTCCATCAGGTGGGTGCGCCCGATCTTGACCACGTCGTCCCAGGCCTTCGCTTTGTCGAGCAACGCCCGGTGCAGGTGCCTGAGCGCCGGCAGCAGCTTTTCGTTCACCTCGACGGCGAGGGAGACGTGGATCGCCGTGGGGATGGTGTCGTTGGACGACTGGCCGTAGTTGACGTGGTCGTTGGGGTGCACCGGTTCCTTGCCGCCGCGCCGGCCCGTCAGGATCTCGTTGGCGCGCCCCGCGATCACCTCGTTGGTGTTCATGTTGGTCGAGGTGCCCGAGCCGGTCTGGAAGACGTCGACCACGAACTGGTCGTCGAGCTTGCCCTCGATCACCTCCTCCGCGGCCTGGAGGATGGCGCGGGCGCGTTCCTCGTCGAGCAGCCCCAGCTCTAGGTTCACCGAAGCCGCGGCGTGCTTGATCGCCCCCATGGCCTGGATGAAGGTGCGGGGGAAGCGCAATCCGGAGATGGGGAAGTTCTCCACCGCGCGGGCCGTCTGGGCGCCGTAGTAGGCGTCGGCGGGAACCTTCAGCTCGCCCATCGAATCCTTCTCGATCCTGTATTCCATCGTCGACCTCCAGTCCAGATTCTACGACCCGTTTGTTGGACAGGCGTCCTAGGCGCTAGGATGCGGGCATGTCGTTCGTGGACGTGGTGATCGTCGGCGCGGGGCCGGTGGGGCTGGCCGCCGCGCTCGAGGCGGAGCGGTTCGGGCTGAGCGGCGTCGTCTTCGAGGCGCGCCGGCCGGCCGCGAGCATCGAGGGGTTTCCCGCCCGCATGCCCTTCTTTTCCGAGGCGCGCAAGATCGAGATCGGCGGTCACCCCATGGCCGTCCTCGGGGCCAAGCCCACGCGCGAGGAGGCGCTGGTCTACTACCGGCGCCTCGCCGAGCGGCTGCGCGCGCCCCTGGTCCACCGCACCCGCGTGACCGCCGTCGAGGGGGCGCGGGACGCCTTCCGCGTCCGGTTCGAGGGGCCCCGCGGTCCGGGCGAGGTCTGGGGGCGCACGGTGGTCGTGGCCACGGGCTACTTCTTCAACCCCCGGCGGCTGGGCGTACCCGGGGAGGAGGAGCCGATGGTCCGCTACGGCTACCGGGACGCGCTCGAGCACTGGGGGGAGCGGGTCGTGGTGGTCGGGGGCTCGAACAGCGCGGTGGAGGCCGCGCTCGACCTCTGGCGTGCGGGGGCGCGGGTTACGCTGGTGCACCGCGGCGAGGCGCTGCGCCCGGGCGTGAAGTACTGGTTGCGGCCCGACTTCGAGAACCGGGTGCGCGAGGGCGCGATCGCGGCCCGTTTCGCCACCCGGGTGCGGCGGTTCGAGCCCGGCCGGGTCGTGGTGGCGGGGCCCGGGGGCGAGGAGGCGCTCGAGGCCGACCGGGCGATCGTCCTCATCGGTTACCGCGCCGACGACGCGCTGCTGCGCACCGCGGGGGTCCGTTACGAGGGCGGCCGGCCGCGGCTCTCGGAGACCTTTGAGACGAGCGTGCCCGGCCTCTACGCCCTCGGAAGCGCGGGGTACGGCGAGGACGCCCGCAGCGTTTTCATCGAGAACGGACGCGAGCACGCCCGGATCGCCGTGGCCGCGATCGCCCGCGGTCTGGGCCGCTGAGCCTGCAGGCGAAGACCGGCGGTGGAAACCACCGCCGGTCTCGGACACGGGCGCGCGGGGAGGCTACTTGTTCTCGTGCTCCTCGCCGGCTTCGACGTCGCCCACTGGATCGGTCTTAAGGTTGAAGTTGATGTAGGCCTCGACGGGCCGTTCGGGCAGGCGGTACTCCACGTAGGCGTGCCCGGTGGCCTTGTGGCAGCCGTTGCAGCCTTCCACGGCGGCCGCGTAGTCCTTTTCGAAGGCGGCCCAGTCCTTGCTGCGGATGTCCTTCTCGAGCGGATCCAGGTAGGCGTGCTCGAACGAGGCCAGCAGCGGCGCGTTCTTCGGCCGGGTGATCTCGCCGACCTCCTGGATCTCGATGGCTTCCTTGAGCTGGTACTGCGCCAGACCCCAGTTGCCGCCCTTGGCGGCGTAGTAGGTGTTGGCGAAGCGGTCGCCGTACTCGATCATGACCGTGCCCAGCCCCGGTTGGATCTTGGCGAGGGCGTTGACCCGATCTTCCAGCGATCCGTTGTAGATGTCCATGGTCTTTTCGGCGGCGAAAACGACGAGGATGAGACCGGCCAGTGCGAGAGCCAAAACGTACAAACGCTTTTTCATCGGCGTCTCCTTTCACTGACCAATTTAGACAGCTCGAAAGGCGTCGGCCAGGGGCCAAATGACTCATGAAAAGTAACTCATGACACATATATGAACATGCCATCAAGTAAATGAGTATTAATTTTGGTTCGCCTTCCTCCGCGCCGCGCTCAGCCGGCCGGGCTCTTGTGGACGTGCACGACCTTCCAACCTTCGGGAAACTCGATGAGGACGCGCGATTCGTTGATCGTCTTGTGCTCGATCCCGCCCTCCCGATGGATCGACAGCAACAGGGTGTAGCTCACCACCGCGGTGGTGCCGTAGAGCTGCAGCCGCGGGTCGAGCAGGTCGTAGCGCCAGTCGGCGCCGACGCCCATCCAGTCGTGCTCCATCATGAACTCGTGAAAACTGAGCCCATCGATGCGGTGCGGGGTGACGAACCACTCGTAGACGGCGACGTCCTCGGCGGTCGTTTCCAGGTAGGCCGCCCAGTCGCCCGCGTAGATCGCCGCCAGGTGGCGGTGCAGGGTCTTCCATACCGCGTCGGCTGCGTTTTCCATGAGGTCCTCCGTCCCCATTCTAGTTTGTAAGCTAAGGCATGCGGGTCTTCTTGCCCTGGGTCCAGGCGGCGGCGCGGCCGGGCGTCTTCTTCGTGCTCGGCGCCGTCACGGTCGTTTTCCTGGCGGTCTTCACGGCGGTCCTGGTGCCGGCGATCGAGCTGGCCTCGGGGGCGCCGCCGCCGGACGTGGTGCTGCTGCAGACGCCGGCCGACTTCTTCGCTTGGCTGCGCGCGGGCGGGGCCGAAGTGCGGCGGCTCTACGGCCTCTTCCTCGTCGCCGATACTTTTTACCCCGTGGTCTACGCGCTCTTCCTGGGGGCGTGGCTGTGGCGGCTCGATCCCGGGGGCCGGCTCTGGCCGCTGCCCATCTGGGCGGCGGCCGCCGACTACGTGGAGAACCTGGCGCACGCGCTGCTGCTCTACGCCTACCCGGCCGAGCCCGCGGCGCTGGCCGGGGTGGCCCTCGTGGCCACCCCGGTGAAGTGGGGGTTTATCGCCCTGGCCTTGTTGGCGGTGCTGGGGCGCACGCTGGCTCGGCGGCGCTAGCCTAGCCCGCGGGCTGGTACTCGCCCCAGACCGCGCGCAGCGCCCCCGCGACCTCGCCCAGCGTGGCTCGCCGACGGAAGGCCTCGAGGACGAAGGGGAAGAGGTTCTCCTGGCCGCGGGCGGCCCGCTCGAGCGCCTCCAGGGCCTGCTCCACCGCCGCGGCGTCGCGCCGCTCGCGGAAGGCGCGCACCTCGGCGGCGCGCCGGCGGTCGGTCTCGGGGTCGATCTTCATCACCGGCACCGGCGGCTCTTCCTCGAGGGTGAAGCGGTTGAGGCCCACCACGATGCGCTCTTCGTTCTCGATCTCGCTCTGGTAGCGCCAGGCCGATTCCTCGATTTCGCGCTGGATGAAGCCGGCCTCGACGGCGCGCACGCTGCCGCCCAGCTCCTCGACCTGATCGATCAGGCGCCGGGCTTCCTCTTCGAGGCGGTCGGTCAGGTACTCGAGGTAGAACGAGCCCCCCGCCGGGTCGATGGCCCGGGTCACCCCCGACTCGTAGGCGAGGATCTGCTGGGTGCGCAGGGCGAGCAGGGCGCTCTCTTCGGTCGGGAGCCCCAGGGCCTCGTCGTAGGCGTTGGTGTGCAGGCTCTGGGTGCCGCCCAGGACCGCCGCGAGCGCCTGGTAGGCGACGCGCACCACGTTGTTCAGGGGCTGCTGCGCGGTCAGCGTCGAGCCGCCCGTCTGGGTGTGGAAGCGCAGCATCCACGACTTGGGGTTCCGGGCGCCGAACTCTTCCTTCATGATCCGGGCCCAGAGGCGGCGCGCCGCCCGGAACTTGGCCGCTTCCTCGAAGACGTCGTTGTGGGCCGCAAAGAAGAAGCTGAGCCGGGGGGCGAAGCGGTCGAGTTCGAGCCCGCGCTCCAGCGCCGCGCGCACGTAGGCCTTGCCGTTAGCCAGGGTGAAGGCGATCTCCTGCGCCGCCGTCGAACCCGCCTCGCGGATGTGGTAGCCCGAGATCGAGATCGTGTTCCAGCGCGGCACCTCGCGGCTCGCGAACTCGAAGACGTCGGTGACCAGCCGCATCGAGGGCTGGGGCGGGTAGATGTAGGTTCCCCGGGCGATGTACTCCTTGAGGATGTCGTTCTGGATCGTGCCCCCGACCCGGTCCCAGCTCACCCCCTGCTCCTCGGCGACGAGCAGGTAGAGCGCGAGCAGCATCATCGCCGGGGCGTTGATCGTCATGCTGGTGGTGACCCGGTCCAGGGGGATGCCCGCAAAGAGCCGGCGCATGTCGTCGATCGTGGCGATCGAGACGCCGACCCGGCCCACCTCGCCCAGCGCCAGCGGGTGGTCGGGGTCGAGCCCCAGCTGGGTGGGCAGGTCGAAGGCGACCGAAAGGCCGGTCTGGCCGCGCTCGAGCAGGTAGCGGAAGCGGGCGTTCGTCTCCTCGGCCGACCCGAAACCGGCGTACTGGCGCATCGTCCAGAGCCGGTCCAGGTACATCCGCGGGTAGACCCCGCGCGTGAAGGGGTAGGCCCCGGGCCGCCCCAGCCGTTCGCGGTAATCGTCGGGCAGCCGCTCGTAGAGGCCTTCGGTTGCGTGGTCGTTCTCGGCCATTTGCGTTCAGCTTACCGCAGCAAAAGCCCCAGGCCCCAGATCGCGAGCGCCGCCAGGCCGACGATGATCAACACGGGAACGAGTACGAGCTGGTACGTTGCGATTACCAGTGCTAAGAAATCTTTCCAGTCGGGCTTGATTTCTTTGGGGTCCATAGTGGTATTGTACTTTTACAGGGTTTTAATACGGACACGAATGTGCTAAACTGCAGGAAGTATGGAAGACTATAGAAAATTCAAACTAGTGCTGAAGGCGATCGCGCACGAGGCGGGGTGGGACATCATCAACGCGGTTTCGCAGGGCCCCACTCGCTTCACCAATTTGGAGCGCGCCACCAAAGTGAGCCCCCGCACCCTTTCCGAGCGCCTCAAGGAACTGGCCGAACTTGGCCTGATTGAGCGCAAGGCGTACCCGGAGGTGCCCCCGCGCGTCGA
Organism: Oceanithermus profundus DSM 14977; assembly: GCF_000183745.1. Classification (NCBI taxonomy): domain Bacteria; kingdom Thermotogati; phylum Deinococcota; class Deinococci; order Thermales; family Thermaceae; genus Oceanithermus; species Oceanithermus profundus. The sequence continues at coordinate 989,272 of NC_014761.1, forward strand.
GTACACCCTCACCCCGCTGGGCAAGGAGCTGCTCGACACCCTGTACAAACTGGCGAAGAAGATCGGCTAGCCTCCGTAGGTTGCAAGTAGTAACTACTTGCAGTAAGATACCTCCCTATGGAGAGCCAGGCCTTCGCCGTCTTCAATTACGCCCTCATCACCGCGATCGCTACCGGGTTGGGGGCGCTGCCCTTCGCCTTCGCACGTAGTTTTCCGCGGGCGTGGCTCGGCATCGGCAACGCGATCGCCGCGGGCCTGATGCTCGCGGCCAGCTTCGGGCTGATCTACGAGGGCGTCGGCTACAGCCTGACGCGCACGTTGATCGGCGCGGTGGTGGGCCTCGTCTTCATCGTTTGGAGCCACCGGTTCCTGGAGCGTTACGAAGACGTCGGCATCGGCAACCTCAACGGCCTGGACGCCCGCAAGGCGCTCCTGATCGTCGGGGTCATGACCCTTCACTCCTTCGCCGAGGGGGTGGGCGTCGGCGTCTCCTTCGGGGGCGGGATCGCCTTCGGCCTCTTCGTGACGATCGCGATCGCCGTGCACAACATTCCCGAGGGCCTGGCCATCAGCCTGGTGCTCGTGCCGCGCGGGGTGCCCTGGTGGAAGGCGGCGCTGTGGAGCGTCTTTTCCTCGCTGCCCCAGCCGATCATGGCCGTTCCCGCTTTCCTCTTCGTGGAGTGGTTCAAACCGGTCCTGCCGGCGGGCCTCGGCTTCGCCGCCGGCGCGATGATCTGGATGGCGTTTTCCGAGTTGATCCCCGACGCCCTCGAGGACGCCGACGCCGGCGCAGTGGCCAGCGCCATCGTACTGGCGAGCATCGCCATGGTCGCCTTTCAGGTGCTGCTGGGCGGCTGACCTGCGAGCACGCGCTCGGTGTCGAGCGCGATCGCGAGCTCCTCGTCGGTGGGGATCACCCAGACCGAGACCCGGCTGCCTTCGCGGGTGATGCGGGGGCCGCCGCGGGCGTTGGCTTCGCGGTCCAGTTCGATGCCCAGGAACTCGAGCCCCTCGAGCGCCTGCGCCCGCACCACCGGGTCGTTCTCGCCCACGCCCGCGGTGAAGGCCACCGCGTCGAGGCCGCCCATCGCGGCGGCGTAGGCCCCCAGGTACTTCTTGATCCGGTAGCAGTAGACTTCCAGCGCCAGGGCCGCGTGCGCGTCCCCTTCGGCGATCCTGCGGTGGACGTCGCGCAGGTCGGAGTGCCCGGCCAGCCCCAGCATCCCGCTCTCCTTGTTGAGCAGGCGGTCCGTGGCCTCGACCCCGTGGCGGCGCACGAGCTCGAGCACCAAGCCGGGGTCGAGGTCGCCGCTGCGGCTGCCCATGACCAGCCCCTCCATCGGGGTGAAGCCCATGCTGGTATCGACGCTGCGCCCGAAACGGACCGCGGTGGCCGAGGCGCCGTTGCCCAGGTGCAGGACGACGACGCGCAGTTCCTCGAGGGGTCGCCCCAGGGCCTGGGCGAGCTTGCCGGAGACGTAGCGGTGCGAGGTGCCGTGAAAACCGTAGCGGCGGTAGCGCCGCTCGTCGGCCAGCCGGCGCGGGAGCGCGTAGCGCCAGGCCCGCTCGGGAAGGCTCTGGTGGAAGGCGGTGTCGAAGACGGCCACCTGGGGGAGCTGCGGCAGCGCGGCCAAGGCGGCGCGGATGCCCGCCAGGTTCGCGGGGTTGTGCAGGGGCGCCAGCGGGACGAAGGCCTCGAGGCGCTCGAGCACCTCGTCGGTGATGCGGCTCGAGGCGGTGAAGTCGCCCCCGTGCACCACCCGGTGACCGACGGCTTCGACCAGGTCGAGGTCGAGGCGGCGCAGCACCGCGTCCAGGGCCTCGGCGTGGTCGGCAGCGGCGACGGCCTCGGTCCGGCCTTCGACGGTCAGCTGCGCCTGCGGGAGCCCGATGCGCTCGACCAGGCCCCGCAGACGGTGGCGGTGCGCGCGGGTGTCCGTCAGCGAGAACTTGAGGCTCGACGATCCGGCGTTGAGTACCAGGACGTTCATGCCCTCACCCTAATCCACCCGGGGCGGGCGGGGCCGCGGCTTTGCGTCCTTTTTCATCTGGGATGCGTATACTGCTCACATGCAACGAGCCATCTTTCTTATGGTCCTGGGCATCGCCATACTGCTTGGGGGCGGCCTATGGTACCTGAGCAGCGCGCCGAAACAGGCGACTGCCGAAGCGGACCCCGCCGCCGGAGCCCACTTCGTCTACGGCAGCCCCGACGCCCCGGTCACCGTCGTGGAGTTTTCGAACTACCTCTGCCCCCACTGCAAGGACCACTCCGAGAAGAGCCTGCCCCGCATCTTCGCGGACTACGTGGACACCGGCAAGGTGCGCTACATCTTCCGCGACTTCCCCTTCGCGGGTCAGGACAACGTCATCCTCGCCGGCGAAGCGGCCGCCTGCGCCGCCGATCAGGGCCGCTACTACGACTACCACCAGCTCCTCTTCCGCGCCACCGGGCAGTGGGGCCGCGTGCCCACCAGCGAGCTGCCCTCGTTCTTCTCCGATTACGCCCGGCAGCTGGGCCTGGACACCGCGCGCTTCGACGCCTGCCTGAGCAGCCACGAGAAGCGCCCGCTGGTGCTCGCCGACCAGGAGCTCACCCGCAAGCTCGGCCTCGGCGGCACCCCCTCCTTCTTCGTCAACGGCAAGTTCATTGAGGGCTTCCGCCCGTACGACGAGTGGAAGAAGATCCTCGACGAGGCGCTCGCCGGCAACTGAACCGGGTTCCCCGTGCACGCGCCCCCGCCGGTCTCGCGGCGGGGGCGTTTCTCTGGACTCGCGGAGCTAGAAGACGGTCACTTCGGCGACCATCTGGGTGAAGTCGAAGGTGACCCCCGTGGCCGCGCCCGAGGTGACCTCGGCGCCGATCCAGATCCGACCCTGGTTGATGCCGTCGGCGAGCACCTCGGGGTTGGGGTCGCCCAGCGTCACCTGCTGCGTTTCGCCGTTGGCGAAGGAGTACTCGCCGCTGATGGGGGTCTCCCCGGCAGCGTCGCAGATCCAGGCGAGGCCCGCATCGGTGCAGCCGGCCGCTCCGGGATCGGCGGTGCGGGCGTAGAAGGTCATCACCAGCGGCGCCTGGACCGCGGTGTAGCTCACGGTGACCTGGCCGCTGAGGCGGATCGTCTTGACGTCGACCACGGGCCGGTCGAACTGCGCCGCGTTCTTGGGGTAGACGACCTGCCCCGCGGTGTTGCCCACCGCGTCCACGGAGATGCTGAAGTCCTCCAGGGGGACGGTGAGCGGGGCCTTGGAGCAGGCGGCGAGGGCCGCGGCGAGCGCCAGCAGCAGTGCGGAGGTGCGCAGGAGGGTCTTCATGGCCCCATCATACGCCCCAGGGGTATCGACGACCACCCTCAGTCGGGGGTATGGGCGGCGCCCACCCAGTCGCGCCAGCGCTCGCCGCGGCCTTGGAAGAAGGCCTCGAGCCCACGGGCGATCTTGAGCGGCGCGTAGGGGTCGGCGAAGGTGGCCGTCCCCACGGCCACAAGCCGCGCTCCCGCCAGGGCGAACTCGAGCGCGTCCTCGGCGCTGGCGATGCCGCCCATGCCCAGGATGGGCCGGTCGGTGTGTCGGTAGAGCTCGTAGACCAGCCGCACGGCCACGGGCTTGACGGCGGGGCCGCTGAGGCCGCCCTGGCGGTTGCCCAGCACCGGACGCCTGCGCTCCAGGTCCATGCGCATGCCCAGCAGGGTGTTGATCAGGCTGAAGCCGTCCACCCCCGCCGCTTCCAGCACCTCGGCCACCGGCAGCAGCGGGCCGTTAGGACTCAGCTTGGCGAGCACCGGACGGTCGGTGGCGTCCTTGACGCGTCGGACCACCTCGGCAGCGGCCTCGGGGTCGTGGGCGAAGGGGAGCCGGCCGCCGTGGACGTTGGGGCAGGAGAGGTTGACCTCGATCAGGTCGGCGTAGGGGCTTACCTTGCGGGCGACGTGGGCGAAGTCGGCGGCCTCGTCGCCGAAGACGTTCACGATGACGCGCGCCCCCTGGGCCTTCAGCCACGGCAGCTCGTCCGCGACGTAGGCGTCCACGCCCTTGTTCTCGAGCCCGATGGCGTTAAGCATGCCCATCGGGGTCTCGGTGATGCGGGGGGTGGGCGCGCCGGCGATCGGCCGCGGCGAGACGCCCTTGGTGGTGACCGCGCCCAGCCGGCTGAGCGGGTAGAGGTGGGCGTACTCGCGGCCGAAGTTGAAGGTGCCGCTCGCGGTGACCACCGGATTCGGGAAGCGCACGCCCAGGAAGTCGACCTCGAGCCGGTTCACCAGACCACCTCCCGCACCTCGAAGACGGGCCCGTCCACGCAGGCGTGCTTCTGTCCCGCGGTCGTCTGCACCGCGCAGGAGAGGCAGGCGCCCACGCCGCAGGCCATGTGGACGTCGAGGCTCACGTACCCCGGCCGGCCGTGTTCGATCGCCAGCCGCGCCGCCGCCCGCATCAGCGCGAAGGGCCCCACGCTGTAGACGGTCGCCTCGGCGCCGCCGGCGAGCAGCTCCGCCAGGCCCTCGGTGGGGTAGCCCCGCCGCCCCAGCGAGCCGTCCTCGCTGAAGTAGCGCACCTCGAGCCCCAGCCGTTCGTAGACCGCCTGGACGAGCGGCCGGTCCTCGTTCGAGACCGCGCCGTGGAAGACGTGGACGCGCCTACCGGCGCGCAGCAGGGTCTCGGCCAGGAAGGCCAGCGGCGCGGCCCCGGCCCCGGCGCCGACCAGCGCGGCCTCGTCCGCGGGAATCGGGAAGGAATTCCCGAGCGGCGCGAGCGCTTGGAGGCGCGTCCCCACCGGGAGCGCCACCAGGTCGCGGGTCCCGGGGCCGAAGGGGGTGACGATCAGCTCGACCTCCCCCCCCTCGTGGCGGGACGGCGCCAGCGGCCGGCGCAGCACGTGGCCCGGCACGCTCAGGTTCAAGAACTGCCCCGGCCCGAACCGCGCCTCGAGCGTCGGCATCGCGAGCACCAGCCTTTGGTGGGGCCCCAGCGATTCGCTGGCGACGATCGTGACCGCGTGGTCGTCCCAGCGCGGCCGCCGGGGGGCGAGCTCAGGCGAGGCCGGCGTCACGCCAGACCTCCCTTCCCGCCACCAGGGTGAGCAACGGCCAGCCGACGAGCTCGCGCCCCGCCCAGGGGCTGTAGCGGGCTTTGGAGACGAAGCGCGCGGGGTCCACCGTGCGCTTCTCGGCGGGGTCGAAGAGCATCAGGTCGGCCGGCGCGCCCTCCGCCAGGCGCGCGGGCGCGAGGCCCAGCGCCGCGCGCGGGCCCGTGGTCATGCGCTCGATCAGCAGTGCCAGCGGCAGCCCGCGCCGCTCCACCAGCTCGGTGTAGAGCAGGGGAAAGGCCACCTCAAGACTGGGCATGCCGAAGGGGGCGTTTTCCAGGTCGCGCTCCTTCTCGGCGGCGGTGTGGGGGGCGTGGTCGGTGCCGACCGCCGACAGCCCACCCCGCTCCAGCGCTCCGATCAGCGCCTCGACGTCGCCTTCGGTGCGCAGCGGCGGGGCCACCTTGAAGCGGGCGTCGAAGCCGCGCCAGGCCTCCTCGGTCAGCGTCAGGTGGTGGGGGGTGACCTCGCCCATCACCGGCAGCCCCTCGGCCCGCGCCGCCGCGACGAGCGCCGCGCCGCGGGCGGTGGAGACGTGCTGCAGATAGAGCCGGGGCGCGTGACCCAGCGCGGCCGCCTTGCGTGCGGCGTAGCGCAGCACCTCGAGGTCGCGGGCGATGCGGGCGGCCTCGGCCTCGGGCGGGTTGCCGGCGAGGCCCAGTTCGGCGGCCAGGGGGCCGTCGTTCATCACCCCGCCGCCGCGCAGCCCGGCGTCCTCGGCGTGGACGGCGACCGCGAGGCCCGCGGCGGCGGCGTAGACCAGGCCGCGGGCGAGCACGCCCGCGTCTTCGTTGGTGCGGCCGTCGTCGGTGAGCAGCGCCGCCCCCGCCCGGGCCAAGAGCGCCGCGGGGGTGAGCTTCCTACCCTCCTGGTTCTCGGTCAGCGCCGCGGCCACCAAAAGGCGCGCTCCGGGCAGGGTGCGGGCCTCGTCCGAAAGCGCCCGCACCTGCTCGGGCTCCTGGATCACCGGCTCGGTGTTGGGCATGGCCACGACCGTGCCGTAGCCGCCGCGGGCGGCGGCGGCCAGGCCGGTGGCCAGCTCCTCCTTGGTCTCCTGGCCGGGGGTGCGCAGGTGGACGTGGGGGTCGGTGAGCGCCGGGGCGAGCCAGCGGCCGCCGGCGTCGAGCACCCGCTCGGCGTCGCCGCCCGCGAGCGAGGCGATGCGGCCTTCCTCGATGAGCACGTCGGCGGTGCCGAGCTCCCCCGAGCCGTCGACGAGGCGGGCGTTCTTGATGAGCAGCCTCATGCCGCCCTCCCCACGAGCAGGTGGTAGAGCACGGCCATGCGCACCGCCTCACCGGCGCGCACCTGCCGCTCGACGCGGCTTCGGGGCCCGTCGGCCAGGGTGCCTTCGAGCTCCACGTCGCGGTTCATCGGCCCCGGGTGCAACAGCGGGGCGTGCGGCTTGGCGCGGGCCAGCCGCGCCTCGGTGACCTGGTATTCGGCCACGTACTCGCGCAGCGAGGGGAGCGCCCCCTCGTCCATGCGTTCGCGTTGCAGCCGCAGCACCATCACCGCGTCGGCGTCCGCGAGCGCCTCGTCCAGGTCGGTCGAGAGCCGCGCGCCCGGAAGCCGCTCGGGCAGCAGCCCCGCGGGGCCCGCGGCCCAGACCTCGGCCCCCAGAAGCGGCAGCAGCTCGGCGTTCGAGCGGGCCACCCGCGAGTGGGCGACGTCGCCGACGATGGCGATCTTCTTGCCCTCGAGGGAGTCCAGGTCCTCCAGCAGGGTGTAGGCGTCGAGGAGCGCCTGGGTGGGGTGGGCGCGCCGGCCGTCGCCGGCGTTGACGACCGCGCCCCTCAGCCAGCGCGCCGCCTGGTGGGCCATCCCCGCCACCGGGGCGCGGATCACGTAGGCGTCGAGGGCCATGGCCTGGAGGGTGAGCAGGGTGTCCTTGAACGACTCGCCCTTGGCCAGGCTCGAGCCCGCGCCGGAAAAGCCCACCACGTCGGCCGACATCCTGCGCGCGGCCAGCTCGAAGCTGATCTTGGTGCGGGTCGAGGGCTCGAAGAAGACGGTGGCCACGGTGAAGCCCTTGAGCGCCGGAACCTTCTTCATGGGGCGCTCGAGCACCTCTTCCATCATCCGCGCGGTCTCGAGCAGGCTCTCCACCTGGGCGCGGTCCCAGCCGGCGAAGTCGAGCAGGTGGGTCAGCGCTCCCACAGCTCCACCCCCTCTTCGCCGTCGGTCTCGCGCAGCTTGACCTTGACGACCTCGCTTTTCGAGGTGGGCAGGTTCTTGCCCACGAAGTCGGCGCGGATGGGCAGCTCGCGGTGACCGCGGTCCACCAGCACCGCGAAGTAGACGCGTTTCGGCCGACCCAGGTCCACCAGCGCGTCCAGCGCCGCCCGGGCGGTGCGGCCGGTGAAGAGCACGTCGTCCACCAGCACCACCGGGCGGCCGGTCACGTCCCAGGGGATGCGGGTCTCGCGCACACGAGGTTGCACCCCGATCTCGCTGAGGTCGTCGCGGTAGAGGGTGATGTCGAGCACGCCCACCGGCGGACGCACGCCCTCGAAGCGCTCGATCAGCGCCGCCAGGCGCTCGGCCAGGGGGATGCCGCGGGTGTGGATGCCCACCAGCGCCAGATCGCCCGCGCCCTTGTTCTTCTCGATGATCTCGTGGGCGATGCGCCGGAGCGCCCGCTCGATCTCGGCGGGCTCGAGCACTTTGGCCTTGAAGCGCATCACGCCCCCCTAAAAAAAACCGCCCGCATGGGGCGCGCCGCTACCGGATTGTTCCGCTGTTCGTTCACCTTGTCCTCCTTCCCCGCCTCACGGGACGGGCTTAAAGGTCAAGGCAATTTACCCCGCCCGAGGGGGCGGGGTCAAGCGGAGCGTGCCTCGGCTTCAGGCGGCCTGGGTGGGTTGCTGGCTGGCGGCCGTGTAGGCCAGGACGCCCACGACGATGGCGACGATGACGGCGTTCCACATCGCGGCGCTCAGGGCGCTGTAGCCGAGCACCCAGGGCGAGACGAGGAGCCAGAGCGCGACGACGAGCTCGGACCACTCCTCCCAGGGCTTGGCGTCGGAGAGGGCGAGCAGCGAGAGCACGACGAAGATCGCGCCCACGATCAGCGCGTTCCAGAGCGCGGCGGCGTTCTGCGAGAAGGCGAGAATCCACGGCGAAACGACCAGCCAGAGACCCAGCACCAGGTTGACCCAGTCCTGCCAGCGTTTCATGTAAGCTCACCTCCTTCCGCGAGCATTATAAAACATGAGTGGTTCAATATCAAGTCGTTCCCTCCGGCGGCCGCGGGCTTGCGCGCTTCCCGCCCGGTTGGTACAGTGGGGGGCGTTGGTTGGCCGCACGACCAAGCCCGTGCGCCCTCTAAGGAGGACTCCATGAAGGAAGGCATTCACCTGAAGCTGGTCCCCGCCAAGATCATCTGCGGCTGCGGCAACGTCATCGAAACCTACTCGACCAAGCCGGAGATCCACGTGGAAGTCTGCTCCGCCTGCCACCCCTTCTTCACCGGCAAGCAGCGCTTCGTGGACACCGAAGGCCGTGTCGAGCGCTTCCAGCGCCGCTTCGGGGACTCGTACAAGAAGAACCTCAAGAAAAAGAAGGCCTAGGCCCCGCCGGCCTGGAACGACCCCCGCGCCGCGGCGCGGGGGTCTTGGTTGTGTGGGGTCACTCGCTCTTCGCTTCCTCGACGATCTTCTGCGCCAGCTGCGGCGGCACCTCGGCGTAGTGACTGAACTCGAGGTTGTAGGCCCCCTGGCCGGCGGTGAGGCTGCGCAGCACCCGGCTGTACTCCAGGATCTCGCCCAAAGGCGCTTCGGCGTGGATGACCGCGAGGGCGCCGTCCATGTCGGAGCCCAGCACCCGGCCGCGGCGGCCCTGGAGGTCGGAGAGGATGTCGCCCATCTTGTCCTGAGGAACGATGATCTTGAGCTTGTAGATGGGCTCGAGCAGGGTGGGTCCTGCGGCCTCGGCCACTTTCTTGAAGGCCAGCGAGGCGGCGATCTGGAAGGAGAGGTCGGAGGAGTCCACCGAGTGGTGGGAGCCGTCGTAGACCGCGGCGCGGAAGCCGATCACCGGGAAGCCGGCGAGAACGCCCTTCTTGGCGGCCTCCTTGATGCCCTTTTCCACGGCCTCCTTGTACTTGGTGGGGATGACGCCGCCGGTGATCTCCCAGACGAACTCGTAGTCCTCGGCGGGCTCGAGCCGCAGCCAGACGTCGCCGTACTGACCGTGACCGCCGGTCTGCTTCTTGTGCTTGCCCTGGCCCTCGGCCTTGCGCCGGATCGTCTCGCGGTAGGGGATCTTGGGCAGCTTCAGTTCGACGTCCACTCCGTAGTCGTGCAGCCGCTCCTTGGCCACCTCGAGGTGCATGTCGCCCATGCCCCAAAGCAGCATCTCCCCGGTCTCCTCGTTGCGCTCGAGCCGCAGGCTGGGGTCCTCCTCGAGGAGCTTGTTCACCGCCTCGCCCAGTTTGGCCTCGTCGCCCTTGCCCTTGGGCACGATGGCCATGAAAGTGGTGGGCTCGGGCAGCTTGGTCATCGGCACCTCTTCGGGTTCCTCGGCCCACAGCGCCATGGTGCGGTGCAGGTTGTCGGCCTTGGGCAGCGCCAGGATGTAGCCGGCCTCGGCCCGGTCCACCTCGAGCAGCTCGTTGCCCCGGGGGACGTAGAGCTTGTTGAACTTGACCGGCCCCTTTTCCGACTGCAGCACGTCGCCGGGCTTCAGCTCACCGCGGTAGAGGCGGATGTAAGCGACCTTGCCCACGAAGGGTTCGACCTGGACCTTGAAGACCTTGCCCAGCGGCGGCCCTTCGCCCCAGCGCTCGGTGGGGGAGGGGAGGGCCTGCAGGAAGATGTCGAGCAGCGGCTCCACGCCGATCAGCGTCTCGCCCGAGGCGATGGCGACCGGGTAGACGAGCCCCTGGCGCACGGCCTCGTGGAAGGCCTTGGCCACCTGTTCGGGGGCGGGTTCCTCGCCCTCCTCCAGGTACTGCTCGAGCAGGTTTTCGTCGGTCTCCACGATGGCTTCGATCGCCTGTTCGCGGTACGTCCCCACCTGCTCGGCCAGCTCGGCCGGAACCTCGACTTCCTGGTACTTCTCGCCGTCGTACCGCAGCGCCTTGTTGCGCAGGACGTCGAGCAGGCCGACCCAGTTCGACCCCTCCGTCCAGGGCAGGTGGACCGGGACGATGCTGCCCAGCGTCGAGCGCAGGTCTTCGAGCAGCTGGAAGAAGTCGCCCCCCTTGTCGAGCTTGGTCACCACGACCATGCGCGGCAGTTCCAGCCGCTCGGCCACCGTCCAGGCGCGCTCGGTTCCGATCTGTACGCCGTCGGGGGCGCTCACGGTGACCACCGCGGCGTCGGCCGCGGTCAACGCCCCGCGGATGCTGGCGATGAAGTCGAGGTAGCCGGGGGTGTCGAGCACGAAAAACTTGTGCCCCTTCCAGTCCAGGGGCAGCACCGCCGTACGTACGCTGATGCCGTGGGCCTTTTCCTCTGGGGTGTAGTCCGAGGTCGTGGTGCCCTCGGACACGCTCCCCCTCCGCTCCTTGGCCCCGGTGAGGTAGAGGAGCGCCTCGCCCAGGGTCGTCTTTCCGCTGCCGGAGTGTCCGGCGAAGGCGATGGTACGGATCACGTTCGTCCTCCTTTCGTTGCCTCCCTACGTGCACCAAGTATACGACGCGTGCGAGCGGGGTTTTCTTCGGCCAAACGTCCCCGCTGGTAGGCTGGGGGCATGCGGCTGTGCGTGCGGAAGGGGGCCTGGCGGGCGATGTGGGACGACGCCCGCGCGCGCGCGCCGGAGGAGGCCGTCGGCCTGCTCGTGGGGCGGCGGGGGTGCGCCCAGGCGGCCTGGCCCCTCGCCAACGCGAGCCCCCACCCGCTCGTGCATTACCTCGCGGAGCCGGGCGAACTGCTCGCGGCGCTGCGGCGCGCCGACGCCGAGGGGCTCGAGGTCTGCGCCCTCTACCACAGCCACCCCGCCGGACCGCCGCGCCCCAGCGAGCGCGACCGTGCGGAGGCCACCTGGCGCGTGCCCTACGTTATCCTGGGGCTGCCGGAGGGGCGCGCCCGCGCCTACCTCCTGCCCGAGGGAGAAGAGGTGGAGATTCGTGTGGAGCCGTGAAGAACTCGATCGCTACGCCCGGCACATGATCCTGCCGGAGGTGGGGCCCGAGGGGCAGGCGCGCCTGAAGGCCGCCTCGGTGCTCGTGGTGGGCGCCGGGGGGTTGGGCTCGCCCCTGCTCATGTACCTCGCGGCGGCGGGCGTGGGGCGCATCGGCATCGTCGAGGACGACGTCGTCGACCTCAGCAACCTGCAGCGGCAGGTCCTCTACGCCACCCCCGACGTGGGGCGGCCCAAGGCCGAGGTCGCCGCCGCACGGCTCGCCGACCTCAACCCCCACGTCACCGTGGAGGTCCACGCCCAGCGCCTCACCTCGGAGAACGCCCTGGCCCTCTTCGCCGACTACGACCTCGTCGTCGACGCCAGCGACAACTTCCCCACGCGCTACCTGGCGAGCGACGCGGCCGTGTTCGCGGACAAACCCCTGGTCTACGGGGCGATCCACCGTTTCGAGGGCCAGGTCTCGGTCTTCCACCACCAGGGCGGCCCCTGTTACCGCTGCCTCTTCCCCAAACCGCCCAAGCCGGGCAGCGTGCCCAGCTGCGCCCAGGCGGGCGTCTTCGGGGTGCTGCCCGGGGTGATCGGCAGCCTGATGGCCACCGAGGTGCTCAAGCTGCTGCTGGGGATCGGCCGCCCGCTTTCGGGCCGGCTGCTCCTCTACGACGGGCTCGAGGTCGAGTTCCGCGAGCTCAAGGTGGAGCGCGATCCGAACTGCCCGGTCTGCGGCGACCACCCCACGCAGAAGGGCCTGATCGACTACGAAGCGTTCTGCGGCGTTCCTCGGTAGCTTGCCCTAAGGCCGCGGATGGGGACGTTGCTACCCCGCGGGGCCGCGTCCCCGATGCTAGACTTGTGGATGAACAGCCGGCGCAAAGTCTGCACGCCGGGCTCGGAAAGGAGTTCGATATGGCAGAGGCTGAAATCGCACGGGGATTGGAAGGCGTCGTCTTCACCGAGACCGAGCTCTCGTTCATCGACGGCCAGAACGGCAGGCTCTACTACCTGGGCTACCCCATCCAGGAGCTCGCGGAGCACAGCAGCTTCGAGGAGGTCTCCTACCTGCTGCTGCACAAGCGACTACCCACGGCCGACGAGCTGGCGGTCTTCAAGGAGAAACTGGTCAAGAACCGCAGCATCGCGGTCGAGAAGGTGGCCTCGTTCGCCGACTACCCGCGCACGGCCCACCCCATGGCCTCGCTGCGCACCGCCATCAGCGAACTCGGCCTCTTCGACCCCACCGAGGAGGACACCTCCTTCGAGAGCCTCTACGAGAAGAGCGTCAGCCTGATCTCCAAGTTCGCCACCGTCACCGCGGCGATCAAGCGCCTGCGTGAGGGGCACATGCCCATCGAGCCCGACCCCGAGCTCTCGCACGCGGCGAACTTCTACTACATGCTCAACGGCAAGCGCCCCAGCCCCGAGCAGGAAAAGCTGCTCGACGTGGCGCTGATCCTGCACGCCGAGCACGGCATGAACGCCTCCACCTTCACCGCCCTGGCCGTGCACTCGACCGCCTCGGACATCTACTCCTCGATCGTGGCGGCGGTGGGCGCCCTCAAGGGCCCGCGCCACGGCGGCGCCAACGAGCAGGTCATGAAGATGGTGCAGGAGATCGGCAAGCCCGAGGCCGCCCGCGGCTGGGTCCAGGGCAAGCTGGCCAACAAGGAGCGCATCATGGGCATGGGCCACCGCGTCTACAAGGCGCTCGACCCGCGCGCCGTCATCCTCAAGAAGTACGCCGAGATCGTGGCCAAGGCCCACGGCAAGTCCACCGAGTACGAGATCCTCACCATCGTCGAGGAAGAGGCGGGCAAGGTGCTCAACCCGCGCGGCATCTACCCCAACGTCGACTTCTACTCGGGCGTTGTCTACTCCGACCTGGGCATCCCCACCGAGTTCTTCACCCCCGTCTTCGCGGTGGCGCGGATCTCGGGCTGGACCGCCCACATCCTCGAATACGCGCGCATGGACAACCGCCTGCTCCGCCCCAAGGCCAAGTTCGTGGGCGAGCTCGACCGCAAGTACGTGCCCATCGATCAGCGCTGATCCGTCGCCTGCAAGCGCCGCCGGCCCGGGCCGGCGGCGCTCTTTCTTGCGCTCAGCGGATCGCGTCCAGCGCCTGCAGCACCGCCCGGGCGTCGCGGAAGCGCGCCTGCGGGTCCTTGGCGACCATCCGACCCAGGACCGCGCCCAGCTGGGTGTCGGGCTCGAGCCCGGCGGCCGCGGGAAGGGGGGCGTGGAGGTGGCTTTCCATCACGACCTGAGGGGTGCCCACGTAGGGCAGCTCCCCGGTCAGCCCCCAGTAGAGGATCACCCCGGCGGCGTAGACGTCGGTCGCCGGGGTCACGTTCTCGCCGCGGACCTGCTCGGGGGCGATGTAAGCGATCGTGCCCAGGCGCAGCCGCTGGGTGGCCTCGCGCTTGGGTCCGGAGAGGTCGAAGTCGATCAGCCGGGCGTGCCCCCGGGCGTCGACGATGACGTTCTCGGGCTTGACGTCGCGGTGGACGTAGCCCCGCTCGTGCATGTGCCCGAGCGCCGCGAGCAGCTGCCGAAAGACGGTCAGGAACTCCCCCGGCGCCGGGGGCTCTTCCGAGAGCCGGCGGCCGGGCGCGTAGGCGAGGAGGACCGCGGGGTGGGCGTCGATGTCGAGCCGCTGCAGCACCGGGTTGACGTTGGGGTGCTCGAGGGCGCGCCCCACCTGCCATTCGCGGTCGGCGCGCGCTTCGTACCCCTCGGGAAAGACTTTGACGGCGAAAGGGCGGCCCTCCCGGTCGAACGCCAGGTAGACCGTCGCCAACGCGCCGCGCGCGATGGGGCGGACGACCCGGTACTCGCCCAACAGCACCCGTCCAGGGATACCCACAACCCAACTATAACGTGCCCGTAAGGGCCTCACCCGGTTCACGCCGGCGGCGGTAGAGTGGGTTCGTGCAAGCTGCGAACCGCCCCGAATTCCAAGAAGGCCGGACGTTGAAACGCGGGATCGCCCTGGCGGGGGGCGCCGCCCGCGGCTTCGCCCACATCGGCGCGCTCAAGGCGGTCGAGGAGTCGGGCCTGCCGGTGAGCGCGGTGGCCGGCACCAGCATGGGCGCGATCATCGGCAGCCTCTGGGCGAGCGGGATGCCCGCCGACGAGATCCTGGATCTGGCCCGCAAGACCAGCTGGCTGCGCCTCATCAACTTCCGCCCCAGCGGCGGGCTGCTCTCCGCGGGCAAGCTGCGCGACTTCCTCGGCCGCTACCTGCCGCGCAACTTCGAGGGGCTCGAGCGCCCCTTCGCCGCCGTGGCCACCGACGCGGTCCGGGGCCGCAGCGTCTACCTGCACCGCGGCGACCTGCCCAGCGCGGTCCTCGCCTCCGCCGCCTACCCCGGCCTCTTCTCGGTCGTCGAGCGCGACGGTCTGCAGCTGATAGACGGCGGCGTCCTTGACAACCTGCCGGTCGACGCCGCGCGTTTTCTGGGCTCGGAGTGGATCCTGGCGGTCGACGTGACCTACGACCCCGACCACGAGCAGGATCCGCCCACCGGCCTGCTCGAGCTCGGACGGCGCGCGGTGGACCTGATGCAGGCCCGGCTCACCCAGGCGCGGCTGGCCATGAACCCGCCCGACGCCTACGTGCGGCCCGATTTGCGGGGCATCGGGCTCGAGCATTTCGGTAAGCTGGAGGAGATTTGGCCGCGGGGGTACGAAGCGGCGAAGCGTGTTCTCGACGAGGTGATCCATGAACGTTCGTGAATTCCTGCGTTACCTTTGGCACGAGTGGTTCCGCCAGGTGGGGGAGGCCCTGCTGGTGGCCTTCGTCATCACCACCTTCTTCTTCACCACGGTTCAGGTCTACGGCCGCAGCATGGTGCCCACCCTGCAGCACGGGGAGCGGGTACTCGTGCCCAAGTACGAGATGTGGCTCGAGCGCTTCGGCCTGCGGGCCTGGCACCGCGGCGAGATCGTGATCGTCAAGCCGCCGCCGGGCGCGCCCAACTCGGTGGCCGCGTTCCCGATCCTCGGTTTTCAGTACCGCCCCTACTTCATCAAGCGGCTGGTGGCGCGTCCGGGCGACACGGTGCGGGTGGAGGAGGGCCGCCTCGTCGTCAACGGGGTCTACGTGGACGAGTCGTTCATCACGGACAAGATCCAGCCCTACCCCGACAGCTTTCCCCGCGTGCTGGTGATCGACGGCAAGGTCGTGGGCTTCCAGGGCTACCGCGTCTCCAACCTGCCGCCCTACCTGGAGGACGCCCTGGCGATGCTCGAGCCGGTGCCCGAGGAGGTCAGGCTGGCCAGCACGGCCCGCCCCGTCGAGTACGTGGGCACGCTGCGTCTGGCTCCCGGGTACTACTTCGTGATGGGGGACAACCGCACCCTGGGGGGTTCCGAAGACTCGCGCGTCTTCGGCCCCATCCCCGACCCAAACATCGCCGGCCGCGCCAGCGCGGTCTGGTGGCCGCCGCTGACCCGCGACGAGCGGGGTCGGTGGAAGCTGAACCTGCGTCGGCTCACCATCCCCCCGGGTTTCCGCGCGGTCCCCGACGCCCCCGCCAACTGAACCCACCGGTGCGAAAAAGGCCCGCGGACGTCCGCGGGCCTTCGTTTCGGCAGGGGGCGCCTAGCCCAGTTCGCGCAGCACCTCGCCCAGCAGCTCCACGGCCAGCGCCGCCTCCGCGCGGGTCAGGACCAGCGGGGGCGAGAGCCGCAGCGTGGAGGGGCCCGCCGGCAGGGTGAGCAGGCCCTTGGCGAAGGCGGCCTCGGCCACCCGGTCGCGCAGCTCGGGGTCCTCCTCGCGGGTCTCGGGGTCCTTCACGAAGTCGAGCCCGATCATCAGGCCGCGGCCGCGCACGTCGCCCAGCCGCGGGAAGTCCGCCTGCAGCTGGCGCAGCTCCGCGCGCAGGTATTCGCCGACCTCGAAGGCGTTCTGCATCAGGCCCTCCTCCAGCAGGTCGAGGGTGGCGGTCGCCGCCGCGGCGGCGACGGGGTTGCCGCCGAAGGTGGAGCCGTGCGCTCCCGGCGGCCAGCTCGAGAGCTCCTCCTTGAAGAGCACCGCCGAGATGGGGTAGCCCGAGGCCAGGCCCTTGGCCAGGATGACGACGTCGGGATCGATCCCCTCGTACGCCGAGGCGAGGAAACGGCCGGTGCGGCCGCTGCCGGTCTGGACCTCGTCGGCCACCAGCAGGATGCCGTGCTTCTGCGCCAGCTCCTGCAACGCCGGCAGGAAGCCCTCGGGCGGCACGATGTAGCCCCCCTCGCCCTGGATGGGTTCGAAGAAGACCGCGCCCACCTCGTCGGGGGGCAGCTTGGTCTTGAAGAGGTGCTCGATGTAGTCGAGGACGACCCGTCCGGCGTCCTCGGGTTTGGCGCCGAAGGGCGGGCGGTAGGGGTGGGGGTAGGGCACGTGCACCACGCCCGGAAGGAGCGGCGCGAAGCCCTTGCGGTACTTGCTGTTCGAGGAGGTGAGGGCGAGCGAGCCCAGGGTGCGCCCGTGGAAGGCGCCGGTGAAGGCGAGGATGTAAGGGCGGCGGGTGTGGTAGCGCGCCACCTTGACCGCGGCCTCCACGCCCTCGGTGCCGGAGTTGCCGAAGTAGACCCGGTAGCCGCCGCCCGCGAGCCGGTCGAGCCGTTCGGCCAGGCTTACCTGGGGCTCCGACGAGAAGTCGGAGAAGCAGACGTGGCTGAAGCGCGCCGCCTGCGCGCGCACCGCCTCGACCACCCGGGGGTGGGCGTAGCCGGTGGTGTTCACCGCGATGCCGGCCATCAGGTCGAGGAAGACGTTGCCGTCCACGTCGCGTATCCAGACGCCCTCGCCGGCCTCGGGCACGAAGGGGTAGGGCCGGACGTACGAGGTCGAGAGCACGCGTTCGTCGCGGGCGAGGATCTCCTTGGCCTTGGGGCCGGGCAGCGGGGTGTGCACCTCGGGACGTTGAAGGGTTTTCATGCCTCCAGTCTAGCGCCCGCAACCGGGACGTATCCCCGGAATTCTCCTTACCTCCTCAAAACGGACGGCTATACTTGGATGGAATGAAGGAGGAGGGCGCGTTGCAAGCTAAAGCGATCGTCGTGACATCGGGGAAGGGAGGCGTCGGCAAGACCACCACCACGGCCAACGTGGGCGCGGCGCTGGCGCGCGAGGGCGAGAAGGTGGCCGTGATCGACGTCGACGTCGGGTTGCGCAACCTGGACGTGGTGATGGGGCTGGAGGGGCGCGTCGTCTTCGACCTGATCGACGTGCTCGAGGGCCGCTGCAAGATGCGCCAGGCGCTGATCCGCGACAAACGGGTGGAGAACCTCTACCTGCTCCCGGCCTCGCAGACGCGCGACAAGGAGGCCCTGGACCCAAAGATCTTTCGCGCGGTGGTGAAGCACCTGATCGAGGACGAGGGTTTCGACCGGGTGCTCATCGACTCCCCGGCGGGCATCGAGCGGGGTTTCCAGACCGCGGCGGCGCCGGCGGAGGGGGCGCTCGTCGTGGTCAACCCCGAGGTCAGTTCGGTGCGCGACGCCGACCGCATTGTGGGGTTGCTCGAGGCCGGCGAGGTGGCCGAGAACCGGCTGATCGTCAACCGCATCCGCCCCAAGATGGTCAAGCGCGGGGACATGCTCTCGGTCGACGACATCGTCGAGATCCTGGGCCTCGGCCTGATCGGCATCGTGCCTGAGGACGAGGGCATCCTCGTCTCCACCAACATCGGCGAGCCGGTGGCGCTGCGCAAGGAACGGTCGGCGGCCGGCGAGGAGTTCCGCAACATCGCCCGCCGCATCCGCGGCGAGGAGGTGCCCTTTCCCAGCCTCGACGAGGCGTCGGGGCTGTGGCAGACGGTCCGCCGCATCTTTGGAGGCCGGTGATGTTCTGGTGGCGCCGCAAGAAGAGCAAGCAGAAGGCCAAGGAGCGGTTGCAGCTGGTGCTCGCCTACGACCGCGCCAAGCTGCCCCCCGGACAGGTCGAGGCCCTGAAGCGGGACCTGCTCAAGGTCTTGCAGAAGTACTTCCCCACCGAGGACCGCGAGATGGAGATCGAATTCGAACAGCGCGGTGAGCGCATGGTCCTGATCGCCGACATCCCGGTTCGTTCATGATCCGCAGGCTCGACCTCACCCTTTACGACTGGCCCCTGGCCCTGCTGACGCTGGGCCTCAACGTCGCCGGCCTCTTCGTGCTCGCGAGCGCCGCCCCCAACCCGCGGCTGTGGAAGCTGCAGCTGCTCTTCACGGGGGTGGCCTTCGTGGCCGCGGCGCTGTTGCAGCTCTTCCGCAAGGCGACGGTCTACCGCTGGGCCTACGTCGCCTACGGCCTGAGCCTGCTGCTCCTCGTCGCCGTGCTCTTCTTCGGTCGCGAGGTGAACGGGGCGCGCTCCTGGTTCGTGCTGGGCCCGTTCCGGCTCCAGCCCTCGGAGCTCGCCAAGCTGGCGCTGATCCTGGCCCTCGCCCGCTTCCTCCACGGCCGCGGGCTCGAGCGCTGGCGCGACTACCTGCTCCCCCTCGCGCTGGCCCTGCCCCCGGTCGCCCTCACCCTGGTGGAGCCCGACCTGGGCGGCGCGCTCGTGCTCTCGGCCATCGTCTTCGGCATCTTCTTCGTTCGCGGCCTGCCCTGGCGGCACCTCGCCGTCGCCGTCCTGCTGGCGGCGGTGCTGGTGCCGACGGTCGTCTGGCCCAACCTCAAGCCGCACCAGCAGGAACGGATCCTGGTGTTGCTGAACCCCTCGAGCGACCCCCTGGGGGCCGGCTTCCAGGTGATCCAGTCGATGATCGCCATCGGTTCCGGCGGCGTCGCCGGCAAGGGGTACGGGCAGGGCACCCAGGCGCAGCTGGGCTTCGTTCCCGAGCGCCACACCGACTTCATCTTCTCGGTCCTGGCCGAGGAGATGGGGCTCGTGGGCGCGCTCGCGGTGCTGCTCGGCTACGCGGCCCTGCTCTACCGCCTGGGGGTGATGGCCGTGGAGGTGCTCCACGACGGCGACCGCCTCGTGCTCGCGGGGGTGATGAGCCTGCTGGCCTTCCAGCTCCTCGTGAACGTCGGCGTCACGTTGGGCGTCGCGCCGGTGACGGGCATCACCCTCCCCCTGATGAGCTACGGCGGAACCAGCCTGCTCACCACCTACCTGGCGCTCGGCCTCGCCCAGCTCGTCTACCGCGACCGCTACGAGCCCGCCTAGATTTGGGCCCGCGCCCCGGGTGGCGGTAGAGTAGGGGGCGTGATTGGTTTTCTGATCGGCTTCCTGGCGGGCGGCTTCGGAGCGCTCGTGGGGCTGGGCGGAGGGGTGATCATGGTCCCCCTGCTCGTAAGCTGGGCCCGGCTCGACCAGCACCGCGCCCACGGCACCAGCCTCATGGCGGTCGCGGGCACCGCCCTCGTCGGCGGCGTCAGCTACGCCCTGGGGGGCAGCGTCGACTACGTCGCCGCCGCCCTGCTCACCGTCACCGCGATGATGACGGCCCGGTTGGGCGCGCGCTACACCCAGAAGCTCGACGCCCGCAGCCTGCGCCGCATCTTCGGCAGCTTCCTGATCCTGACCGCCTTCCTGCTGCCGTTCAAGAAGCAGCTTCCGCACGTCGCGGCCGGCGGCGCCGGCGCGCTGAGCTGGGTCGTGTTGCTCGGCGCCGGCGGGCTCGCGGGTTTCCTTTCCGGGCTTCTCGGCATCGGCGGGGGGACGGTGATGGTGCCCGCGCTGGTCCTGGGGGCCGGAGAGCCGCAGCAGCTGGCGCAGGGGACGGCGCTCATGGCCATGATCCTGCCCTCGCTGATCGGCGCCTACACCCACGGGCGCATGGGGCACATCGACCGCAAGATCGCCCCCGGATTGCTGCTTGGCATCGTGGTGGGGGCCTTCTCGGGAGGGCAGGTGGCCCTGGGCATCCCCGAAGGTATACTGAGGTGGATCTTCGCGGCCGTGCTGCTGTGGACGGGGTTGCGTTACCTGCGCCGCCGCTAAAGGAGGAGAGATGAACCTGGGACCGGTAGAAATCATTTTGATCCTCTTGATCATCGTGCTGCTCTTCGGTGCGCGAAAACTCCCCGAACTGGCCCGCGGCCTGGGCCGCTCGGCCAGCGAGTTCAAGAAGGGGCTCAAGGAGGATCAGGAAGAGAAGCCTTCCGAAGAGAACAAGTGAACGTAGGTGGGCTTGAGGGCCACCTCGATGCGATCGCCTTCGCGCAAGCGGAGGCGGTCTTGTACGTGGCGGGGGAGGAGCACCTCGAGGACCAGCGCGCCCTCGACACGGACCGCGTAGGCGAGGCCCTTCTTCACCAGACGGCGGACGACCACCGCGAGCCGGTTGCGGGCCAGCGGTGAGCTGAGCGGCCGGTCGGGGCGCACGATCATCACCTCTTCGGGGCGGATCCCCCAGTGCACCGTCCGCCCCGGCGGCGGCGGCGCGTCGGTGGGGGCGAAGACGCGCAGCCCCTCCGTTTCGATCCAGACGCCTTCCGCTTCGTGTCCGGCCACCTTTCCGGAGAAGACGTTGGCGAAGCCCACGAGGCGGGCGATCCCCAGGGTCGCGGGGCGGGCGAAGACCTCGTCGGGCGGCCCTTGCTGGCGCACGGCCCCGTGCTCCAGCACCGCCAGGGAGCGGCTGCGGGCGGCGACGTAGCGGTCGTGGGTGACGAGCAGGGTGGGCAGCCCCACCTCGGCCACGATCCGGTCGATCAGGTCGATCGTCGTCTCGCGGGTGGCGGCGTCCAGCGCGCTCGTCGGTTCGTCCAACAGCAGCAGCCGCGGCTCCAGCGCCAGCGCCCGGGCGAGGGCGACGCGCTGGCGCTCTCCGCCGGAGAGCTCGTGCGGGCGGCGGTCCGCCAGGTGCGCGAGCTCCACGCGCTCGAGCCAGCGCCGCGCGGTGCGGCCGGCCTCCGGCCCCCGCAGCGGCAAGGCCACGTTTTCCAGCGCGGTCATGTGGGGCACCAGCGCGTACCCCTGCGGCAGGTAGCCGACGCGCCGGTGTTCGGGGCGCAACCCTCCGAAGGGCCGGCCGCGGGCCCGGATCAGGCCGGCCAGGGCCCGCAGGAGGCTCGTCTTTCCGGACCCCGACTCGCCCAGGAGCGCCGTCAGGCCCTCGACGCGCAGGCGGGCGTGCAGGTTCAGCGGACGCTCGAGCCGGTAATCGATCTCCACCGGACCTCCAGTGTGCGCACGGCCAGCACCATGACGAAGGAGAGGGCGACGAAGACGAGCGCGGCCCGTGCGGCCTGCTCGAACTCGAGGGCCTGGACGAGGTCGAAGATGTAGATGCTGGCCACGCGCGTCTCGCCCGGCAGGTTGCCGCCGACCATGAGCACGACCCCGAACTCGCCCAGGGTGTGCGCGAAGGCGAGCAGCGTCCCGGAGAGCAACCCCGGCCAGATCCAAGGAAGGATGACCCGGCGCCAGCGTCGGAAGGTGCCCAGACCGAGGGTGCGCGAGACCTCCAGCACCTCGGGCTCGACGGCCTGGAAAGCTTCCCGGTAGGCGGTGAGGGCGAACGGCAGGCTGAAGATCACCGAGGCCAGCCAGATGCCCTCGAAGCGGAAGGCCCAGTCGAGGCCGAGGCGGCCGAGGAACCCCTCGGGTGCGAGCAGGATCAGCAGGTAGTACCCCAGCACGGTGGGCGGCAGGGTCAGCGGCATCAGGAAGACGGCCTCGACGAGGGCGCGGGCGGGCACGCGCTTGAAGACCAACGCGTAGGCCAGCGGCACGCCCAGCACCAGCAGGGTGAGTGAGGTGAGGGCCGCCAGCTTGAACGAGAGCAGGAAGGCTTCGGTCATGGCGTCGCGTACCCGTGGCGCGCCAGGATGGCGCGCGCTTCGTCGCCGCTCAGGAAGGCGACGAAGCTCTGCGCCTCGGGGCCGGGATCGAGCTGCGCGGCGACCTGGAGCAGCGGCGGGTAGAGGTCGTCGGGCACCCGCCAGTAGGCGCCCCGCTGTCGCAGGGTGGGGTGGAGCGCCGAGGAGAGGGCGAGGAAGCCGGCGTCGGCCCCCTGCACCGTCATCTGCGCGGCCTGCGAGACGTTGGCGGCGAAGATCAGCTTGGCCTCGACGCGCGCGTACCAGCCCGCCCGCCGGAGAGCGGCCAGCGCCGCCTTGCCGAAGGGGGCGTAGGCGGGGTTGGCGACGACGACGCGGCGTACGCGCGGATCCGCGAGAACGTCGAAGCCCGTGGGTTCGATGCCCAGGCGCGAGGGAACGTAGAGGACGAGGGGGCTGCGGGCGAACGGCGCCTCGGCGTAGACGCGCACCCCGCCTTCTGCGAGGTGCCGCACGTAGTCGGGGCTGGCCGAAAGGAAGACCTGGAAGGGTGCCCCCCGGCGGATCTGCTCGACGAGCTGGCCCGAAGCGCCGTAGGAGACCCCCACCTGGACGCCGGGGTGTGCGGCTTCGTAGGCGGCCACCAGCTCGGGCAGCACCGGACTCAGGTTGGCCGCCGCCGCGATCCTCAGGGGCTGCGCCTGGGCCAGACCCAGGAGCAGGAAGACGACCAGGAGGCGTCGCATCACGCCCATCCTACAAAAGAAAAGCCGCCCCAGGAGCCCGGGGCGGCGGGATGGGGCGTCGTTACTTGATCCCGAGCGATTCCACCAAGGCCTGGCGGGCCTTAAAAACGTCGGCGGGGGTGAGGGCCTTGGCGCGCAGCTTGGCCACCTCGTCCGCGGTCAGGGGTCGGAAGTCCTTGGGGAGCAGGTCCTTGTTCCACTCGGTCAGCAGGTAGTTCAGGATTCCCGCGACCTGATCGTTGGAAAGCTGGGCGAAGGGGGGCATGAAGCCGTTGTAGGTCTTGCCCTGGGCGCTGATCTGCCCCTGGAGCCCGAAGACGATCACGTGAACCAGGTAGGCGCGGCCCTCGTCGTTTTGGGCGAAGTGGCCGGCCCAGTCGGCCAGGGGCGGGAAGACCCCCGGGGTGCCCTGTCCGGTGGCGCCGTGGCAGCTGGCGCAGAACTTGCCGTAGTCGGCGGCGCCGTCCGCCAGCGCCAGCGGAGCGAGCGCCAGCAACGCGATCAGCAAGGTCACGAGTTTTCGCATCGTGTACACCTCCAGGCGGATTATATCAGCCCGCTGTGCGGGGACGGGCCGCAGCTAGCGGGCCTTCACCTCGGTCCAGATCCGGTCGAAGAGGGGCAGCGCAGCCCCGGCGTCGCGGATGAACTCGAGCTTGGCGCGCACCTCGGGCGGCGGGTAGACGGCGGGGTCGTTCAGCAGCTCGGGGTCGAGGTAGGGTTCCGCCGCCTGCACCGGAGAGGCGTAGTAGTTGTAGTTCGAGATGGCCGCGGCGATCTCCGGCTCCAGGATGAAGTTCAAGAAGGCGTAGGCGAGGTCCGGGTGGGGCGCGCCGGCGGGCATGGCCACGGCGTCCATCCAGATGGTGCCCCCCTCCTTGGGGATGACGTAGACGATGTCGTCGTCCTCTTCCTGGATCTGGAAGATGTCGCCCGAGTAGTTGTGCACCACGACGGCGTCCCCGGCCAGCAGCCGGCTGCGGCCCTCCACGCTGCCGGCGAAGCCCAGACCGCGCCGTTTGGCGTCGATGAGCAGCTGCTTGGCCTCCTCCAGGTGGGCGGGGTCGGTATCGTTGAGCGAGTAGCCCAGGTACTTGAGCGCCGCCCCGATGGTCTCGCGCATCTCGTCGAGCAGCAGGAAGGGGCCCTGGTACTGCGCGGGGTCGAAGAAGACCCCCCAGGAGTCGACGGGCTGCTTGACCTCGCTGGCGCGGTAGGCGATGCCCGTCGTGCCCCACTGGTAGGGGACCGAGTAGCGGTTGCCCGGATCGTAGTCGGGGTTCTGGAACTCGGGATACAGGTTCTTCAGGTTGGGGATGCGGTCGTGGTCGAGCGGCTGGATCAACCCCGCGCGCGCCATCTCGGCCACGTAGTAGTCGGGGGGGACGACGAGGTCGTACTCGCGGGCCCCACCGGCCTGCAGCTTGGCCATCATGGCCTCGGGTGCTTCGAAGGTGTCGTAAATGATGCGCACGTCGTAGCGCCGTTCGAACTCGACCAGCACCTCTTCGGGGATGTAGTCGGACCAGTTGAAGATCCTCAGCTCCCCCTTGGCCATACCCACGAGCAACAGCAACGTTCCCAGTCCTGCGATGAGCCTTTTCATCCTCACCTCCTTGCCTGTACCCGCTGGACCGCGATGAGGGCCAGCGTGGTGACCAAGATCATGAGCGTCGAGAGCGCGTGGATTTCCGGCGTGACCCCGCGCTTGACGCTGGAGAAGATGTAGATCGGCAGCGTCGTCGCCCCGGGACCCGCGGTGAAGAAGGTGATCACGAAGTCGTCGAGGCTGAGGGTGAAGGCCAGCAGCGCCGCGGCCGCGATGCCCGGAGCGATCAGCGGGAAGGTCACCTTCCAGAAGCGCGTCCACCCGGCCGCGCCCAGGTCGGCCGCGGCCTCGTCCAGGCTGGGGTCGAGGCCCGCGAGCCGGCTCTTGACGACGAGCGTCACGTAGGCGATCTGGAAGCTGACGTGGCCGAGGATGACGGTCGTGAGGCCCAGGTGCAGCGCGTCGAAGGCGCGCTGCACCCAGGCGAAGAAGAGGAGCAGCGAGACGCCCATCACCACGTCGGGGATGACGACGGGGATGTAGAGCAGGAAGAGCAGCCCGCCCCGCCAGGGGAAGCGGTAGCGGGCGAGCCCCAGCGCCAGCAGGGTGCCCAGCACCGTAGAGAGGAAGGTCGAGACCGTGGCGACGATCAGGCTGTTCCAGACGTAGGGGTGGATGCGGGTGTGCTCGAGCAGCTGCCGGTACCACTTCAGCGTGAAGCCGTGCCAGGCGACGCCGTACTTGCTCTCGTTGAACGAGAGCACGACGATGACGGCGATCGGCAGGTAGAGGAAGAGCAGCACCAGGACGCCGTGCAGCGTCAGCCAGCGGCGGGTCGTCATACCAGCTCCTCCATGCCGCGCTCCCCCGCCCAGCGGGCGTAGAGCCAGAGTCCGGTCAGCACCACGGCCATGAGCACGAAGGCCGCGGCCGAACCGAAGGCCCAGTCGCGCGAGGCGCCGAACTGTTGCTGGATCACGTTGCCCACCAGGATCGCCTTGCCCGCGCCGAGCAGATCCGAGATGACGAAGGTGCCGACCGCGGGGATGAATACGAGCAGGATGCCCGCGATCAGGCCGGGCAGCGTCTGCGGGAAGACGGCGTGCCAGAACCCCCGGAGCTTGCCGGCCCCCAGGTCGTGGGCCGCCTCCAGCAAGGTCCAGTCGATCTTCTCCACCGAGGCGTAGAGCGGCAGGATCAGGAAGGGCAGGTAGGTGTAGATCGTGCCCACGTAGACGGCGGTCCAGCTTGGATAGAGCAGCACCGGGTCCAGGCCGAACTGCCCGAGCAGGGCGTTGAGCACCCCCTTGCGCTGAAAGATCACGATCCAGGCGTAGACGCGGATGAGGAAGTTGGTCCAGAAGGGCAGCACCACGAGCAGCAGCAGCAGGTTCTTCCGGGGGCTGCCGGCGATGAAGAAGGCGAAGGGGTAGCCGATCAGCACCGTCGCCAAGGTGGTGACGAAGCCGAGCAGCAGGCTGCGTCCCAGGATGTTGAGGTAGAGCGGGTCGAGGCCGTCCGGCCCGATGCCGAAGAAGCGGCGGTAGTTCTCGAGGGTCAGCGGGCCGCTGAGCCAGCCGTGGGGATCGCGCTGCAGGAACGAGGTGTAGAAGATCAGCAGCGTCGGTACGAGGGTGAAGACGAGCAACCAGGCCGTGCCCGGCCCCAGGGTGGGCAGGAGACGCGTCCAGCGGGTGCGCTTATTCATGGATGACGACCAGGTTCTCCTCGGGCAGATGGACGGCGATGCGCTCGTCGTAGTCGAACTCTTCGTAGCCGGGCTCCTGGATGTCCGAGTTGAGGGTGTAGGCGACCAGCTCGAAGCCGCCGGCGTCGAGGAGGTACTGGTTCTCGGCGCCGGTGTAGATGATGTCGTCGACGCGCGCTTCGATGCGGTTGGGCCCGGGCTGGATGCGGCGGCTGAGCCGCACCTTCTCCGGCCGGATCGAAAGGGTGTACCGCCGCCCCGTCTCCAGCGCTTCGGCCACCCGCAGGGGTCCCAACGGGGTCTCCACCTGCCGCTCGCCCACGGCCCGGGCGGGGATGAGGTTGGAGGTCCCCAGGAACTGGGCGACGAAACGGCTGGCGGGGCGCTCGTACAGGGCCTCCGGCAGGCCCAGCTGTTCGATGCGGCCGGCGCGCATCACCGCGATGCGGTCCGACATCACCAGGGCCTCTTCCTGGTCGTGGGTGACGTAGATGAAGGTGAGCCCCAGCTCCTCCTGCAGGTTCATCAGCTCGACCTGCAGCTGCTTGCGCAGCTTGTAGTCGAGCGCGCCCAGGGGTTCGTCGAGGAGCAGCACCTCGGGTTCGTTGACCAGGGCACGCGCGAGCGCGACCCGCTGCTTCTGGCCCCCGGAGAGTTCGTGGGGGCGGCGGCGCTCGAGCTCGGCGATGTCGACCAGTTCCAGCGCCCAGCCCACCCGCGCGCGAATTTCTTCGCCCGCGAGCCGCTTCATGCGCAAGCCGAAGGCGATGTTGTCGAAGACGTTCATGTGCGGGAAGAGGGCGTAGTTCTGGAAGACCAGATTGACGGGCCGGCGGTACGGGGGAACGCCCTGCATGCCGCTTCCCGCGATCTCGACCCGGCCCTCGTCGGGTTCCTCGAACCCCGCGAGGATGCGCAGCAGCGTCGTCTTGCCGCAGCCCGAAGGGCCTAGGAGGCTGAAGAACTCGCCGGCGCGGACCTCGAGGTCCACTCCGTCAAGCGCGGTGGTGTGGCGGTCGAAACGTTTGCGCACCCCGGAAAGACGGACGATGGTTTCGCCACCCGGGGTGCGCGTGCGTTTGCCTTTAAAGAGTTTCCGCTGCTCCAACTCTCAGCCCCCTCCGCACTGGAAGTCTAAGCCCCCCGGGGGTGCGGTGCAAGGGCCGGGAACACGCTCAGCCGCTCGGAATCAGGTCGAAGGGGCGCTGCTTGAGCTGCAGGTCGAATCCGGTGATCCGGTAGTGAACGCTGCTTGCGCCGGTCGCCGCGATCTTCATGCCCACGCGGAAGCCTTCCTGGGTGATCAACTCCATGCCGGCGTCGCCCTGCACGAGTTCGGCTTCCAGGGTGATCGTGCGGCGCGCACCCGGGTCGAGCTGAAACCCGGCTTCGGCCAGCTTCAGGTCCTGGACGCCGTCGTAGATGTCGGCGCTGTCGGATGCGGGCGCGAGCCGGAACTCGGCGGCGACCTGGAGCGTTCCGCCGCCGGTGTTCTCCACCTCCACGGTCACCCGGACCGCGAAGCCCGCCAGCGCGTCCAGCACCGGCAGCTGGTCCACCAGCTGTCCCCCATCGGGCGTGAGGGGGTCGCCGTCGGCGTCGGGGACGAAGACCTGTACGCTGCCCGGAACGGTCAGGTCGCCTTCGAGGTCGGCCGCGTCGACGAACGAGAGGACGTCCACGTCCGCGACGAGCAGGGTTCGGGCGCTGCAGGCGGCGAGGGTGAGCAGCAGCAGCAGCGACAAGAGGAACAGGCGTTTCATCACAACCTCCTAGAACGACAGCCCCAGGCTGGCGGCGAGGCCGAAGACCGTCTGCCCGGTGAACGGGGCCGCGTGGCGGGTGAGGGCCAGATCGGTGCGAACGGGACCGAAGGCGAAGCCCGCCCCCAGCCCCAGCTTGAGGCCGTCTTCGTAGCCGACGCCGCCGCGGAGGCGCACGATGCCCAGGCGGTATTCGGCGCCGAGGTGGCCGCGCACCTGCCCGCCGGCGTAGCCCAGGTCGGCGCCCAGCAACACCTCGCCCGCTCCCTCGAGCGGCTGCAGGTAGGCGGCGTTGGCGTAGACGTCGGGCTGGAAGCCGGTGAACGTCCGGGTTTCCGGGGTGTCGGAAGTCACGTTCCCGGCGGTGTCGGTGATCCGGCGGTGTCCGTTCCAGCTCCGGTAGCCGACGAGGTTCCGCACCCCCAGGCCGTAGGTGCCCTCGGCGTAGTCGAGGGCGACACCGAGGTCGACCTGGACGCCAAAGCCCTGGCCGTTGCCGGGGTAGAGGTAGAAGGTGTCCGTCGAGTACCCCACGGGTCCGGGGGCCCCGGAGGCGTCGGTCGTCGTCTCGGCCGTCACCGTGGCGTCGGCGTAGAGGAGGCCGTAGAACCCTTGCACCTGCGTCCCCAGGTAGAGGCGGCCCTCGAAACCGGGGATCTGCGGCAGCGCGGCGGCGTAGCCCACGGTGGCGGTCACGCCGCCCTTGACGGCGCCGCGGGCGCTGAGGCGGTAGGTGGTGTCCGGCTGCAAGGCCCCCGCGGCCAGGTCCGCGAGGAGCTGGTCGTCGGGTTTCAGGCCGAATCCTCCGGCGTCGAGGAAGGCGCCGGCCGCCAGCCGCAGTCCGGGCACGCCGCTGGGGACGTTGAACTGAAAGAGCGGCGCCGGCAGCGCACCCTGCGGAGGCCTCGAGGAGGCGGCGTAGCGTTCGAGGTCGAAGGGGTTGCCCGCGCCGTCGGTGATCTGGACGCCGTCCGCGCTCACGTGAAAGACGATCTCGGTCGGGCTCGCGGGGGGGTTGAGCACGAACTCGCCGAGGTGGGTCGCCTGGTCGTAGAAGGCGAGCAGGTCGAAGTTGTCCTTGAAGACGGTCCGGTCGGTGAAGTAGTAGAGCGGGCTGACGCTCGGCCGCAGCGCCAGGTTGACGAGCCCCAGGGGCAGGGTGAAGCCGCCGCCGGCCCCGAACCGGTCGTTCGGGTACGCGGCGTAGGCGGGGTTCAGGTCGGCGGCCGCGGGCCCGGGGAGCGTCAATCCGCCCATGCCCAGGCTGCGCACGTCCTGCGCGGACGCCAGCCCCAGCAGCGCAAGCAGCGCGCCCGTCCAAAGAAGTCGCTTCATGAGGGTCCTCCGTGAGGTGGCATTTGCTCCAGCATAGACCGCCTCGGGGGCGGCGAACACCCCCAGGCGAGGGGGCTCAAACCCGGGGCGTCGTCCCGGTGCGCAGGTGGGCCAGGTGGGTGAGGGCCACGGCCAGGGCGTCGGCGGCGTGGCTGCTCGAAGGCGTCTGCTTGAGGCCGAGCAGCGCCCGCACCATGAAGGCGACCTGGCGTTTGTCGGCGCGGCCGGTGCCCACCAGGGCGCGCTTCACCTCCATGGGCCCGTACTGGAAGACCTCGAGCCCCGCCTGCCCCGCGGCCAGGAAGACCGCGCCCATCGCCCAGCCCACCTTGTAGGCGAGCTCGTTCTGGCGGTAGAAGAACTGGGCCTCCACCGCGACCGCCTCGGGCCGGTGTTCCGCGATGGCGCCGGCGACCGCCTCGTAGATTGCGCCCACCCGCGCCGCCGCCGGGTCGCCGTGCCGGGTGCGCACGAGCTCGGCGTGCAGGAAGCGGGCCCGGGCGCCGTCGCCCTCGACGACGCCCAGGCCCAGGTTGCTGATTCCGGGATCGATGCCCAGGACGACCACGGCTCAGGCCACGACGCCTTCCAGGTCCAGGTTCGAGTAGACGTTCTGCACGTCGTCCAGATCTTCCAGGGCTTCGATCATGCGCAGCACCTTCTGCGCCTCTTCCTCGGGCAGCGCCGTGGTGTTCTGCGGGATCATGGTGATCTCGACCGCGTCGGGCTTGAAGCCGGCCTCCTCGAGGGCGCGCGCCACCGCGTAGACCTCGGTGGGGTCGGTGTAGACCTCGAGAACGCCGTCGGATTCCTCGAGGTCGAGAGCCCCCGCCTCGATGGCCGCCTCCTGCGCCGCCTCACCGGTATCGGGCAGCACGATCAGCCCCTTGCGCTCGAACTGCCAGGCCACCGCGCCGCTGGCGCCGAGCGAGCCGCCGTGCTTGCTGAAGACGTGGCGCACCTCGCCGGCGGTGCGGTTGCGGTTGTCGGTGAGCGCGAAGACGAGCAGGGCGACGCCGCCGGGGGCGTAGCCTTCGTAGACGATCTCTTCGTACTGGGTGGCCCCTTCGCCCTCGCCGCGCAGCTTGGCGAGCAGCCGCTCGATGTTGTCGGCGGGCACGTCGTCGCGCTTGGCGGCCTCGATGGCGTTGCGCAGCTGCACGTTGCCGGCGGGGTCGGGGCCGCCGCCCGAGCGCGCCGCCGCGGCGATGGCGCGCATGTGCTTGGTGATCAGCTTGCCGCGTTTGGCGTCGTTGGCCGCCTTCTTGCGTTTGATCTGGGCCCACTTGCTATGTCCAGCCATGCATCACCTCGTTTTCCACGCCCATTATAGGGCGCGCGCGTGTTAGCCTGAATCCAGGATGAAAGCCCTCGTCAAGGAAACCCCCGCGCCCGGCCTGACGCTCCGCGAGGTGGACGTGCGCGAGCCCGGACCGGGCGAGATCCTGGTCAAGATCCGCGCGGCTTCGATCTGCGGCACCGACCTGCACATCTGGCGCTGGGACCACTGGGCCGCGGGCCGGCTCAGACCCCCGGTGATCACCGGACACGAGTTCGCGGGCGTGGTCGAGGCCGTGGGCCCCGGCGTCGCCACCCCGCGGGTGGGCGACCACGTGAGCCTGGAGAGCCACATCGTCTGCCACACCTGCTACCAGTGCCGCACCGGCAAGGGGCACATCTGCCAGAACACCCGCATCCTCGGCGTGGACACCGACGGCGGTTTCGCCGAGTACGCCACCGTGCCCGCCGAGAACGCCTGGGTCAATCCGCCCGACCTGCCCTGGGAGATCGCCGCGGTGCTCGAGCCCTTCGGCAACGCCGTCCACACCGTCTATTCGGGCGTGGGGGTCGAGGGCAGGACCGTCCTCGTCACCGGCGCGGGGCCCATCGGGCTGATGGCCATCGCGGTGGCGCGCGCCAGCGGGGCCACGCTGGTGGTGGCCACCGACCTGCAGCCCTACCGCCTCGAGTTCGCCCGGCGCATGGGCGCCGACCGGGTGGTGAACGTGCGTGAGGAGGACCCGGTGGAGGTCGTGCGCGAGCTCACCGGCGGCCAGGGGGTGGAGGTGCTGCTCGAGTTCTCGGGCAGCGAGCGGGCCATCCACCAGGGCCTGCAGGCGCTGATGCCGGGCGGCGAGGCGCGGATCCTGGGCATCCCCTCCGACCCCATCCGCTTCGACCTCGCGGGCGAGCTGGTGATGCGCGGCATCACCGCGGTGGGCATCGCCGGCCGCCGCCTCTACGAGACCTGGTACCAGGGCAGCGGCCTGATCTACAGCGGCCGGGTGGACCTCGAGCCGCTGATCACCCACCGCTTCGCGATGGCGGACTACCGCGAGGCCTTCGAGCTGCTCGAGCGCGGCGAGGGCGTGAAGGCCGTACTCTACCCGGACGCCTGACCCCCGGCTTGCCCGCAGCGGTTCAAACAATTAAACTAATTGCATGAACCCTATACTGGCCGCGCGCGGTCGCGCGGGTATTCCAGAAAGGCGGACGGAGCGCCGCGGGCGCGCGCGGAACGGGGTCGAACCGCACGCGGGCTAGGGGGCCACGTGGAGTTCGAGTCCGTTCTCGGCGCCCGCTGCCCCGTCTGCGGGCGCGACCTGGACGCCCCGGGGCTGTGCCGGCGCTGCCGCTCGGAACTGCACGCGCGGCGCTGGCAGAACCTCGTCTACCTGGGGGGCTACCGCAAATGGCGCGGCGCGGTGCGGGCCCTGAAGTTCAAGGGCGGCCGGCGGCTGGTCGCCCCGCTGGCCGACGCCCTCGCCGAAGGGGTGCGCGAGGCCGGATGGGCGCTCGACGCCGTTACCGCGGTGCCCACCACCTGGTGGCGGGCGCTCGTGCGCGGCTACAACCCCGCCGAGTTGTTGGGGCGGCGCATCGCCGAGCGGCTCGAACTGCCTTTCGTGCGCGCGGTGGCGCGCAGGTACACCCCCAGCCAGACGCGCCGGCGACGCGACGAGCGCGCGCGCATGAAGGCCGGCACCTTCTTCCTGCAACGCGAGCTCGAGCACCGTCGCTGGCTGCTCGTCGACGACGTCTGGACCACCGGGGCCACCTTCCGGGCGGTGGAGCGGGTGCTGCGCGCCGGCGGGGCGGAGGCGGTCTACGGCGCGGTGATCGCCGCGCGCCAGGACGGGGACTGGTAAACTGCAGGCAGGGGGAGGGCCATGCCCAAAATTCGCAGGCTGCACACCTTGCTCGAGCACATCGAGGCCGGCCGCTACCGCCTGGGCCCCCACGTCGCCCGGCACATGCTCCAGGAGGGTTTCCTCGAGCGCGACGTGCTCACGGCGCTGCGCTGGGGGCGCGAACTCGCCGTCTACCCCGAGGACGCCCGCATGCTCGTGCTGGGGTACATGGTCTTCGGCAGGCGCGTCAAACTGCCGCTGCACGTGGTGCTCGAGTACGCCAAGCCCCGCTGGGTCGACATCGTCACCGCCTTCATTCCCGAGCGTCCGCACCGGGTCTACTCGCGCGCCCGCCTGGCCGCGCTGCTGCGCTTCGACGGCGGACGCGAGGCCGTCGAGTGGGCCGGCGGGACCGAAAACCGCCCGCCGCGCGAGGCGGCGGGCTAGGGTAGGGAAGGCGGAGGGCGCTACTTCTTGGCGACCTCGAAACCCGCGTTGATCCAGGCGGTGATGCCGCCCTTGAGGTTCTTGACGTTCTTGTAGCCCAGCACCTTCAGGTAGGTGAGCGCGTACTGCCCGCGCGCGCCCGCCTTGCAGTAGACCAGGATGGGCTTGTTGAGCGGGGGCAGCTCGCTCAGGTGCTGGTCGAGCTCGGTGAGCGGAATCGTGACCGCGCCCGGGATCACGCCGGTCTCGTCCCACTCCTTGGGCGTGCGTACGTCGAGGATGAAGGGGTTCACCTCGTCGATGAAGTCGGCCGCCTTGTCCGGGGTGATGAAACCCCAGCCCTGGGTGCTGACTTCCTTGATGACCTGCATGACCGCCTGGGCCGCCTGGGTGTTGACCACCTGGGTCTGGGCGAAGACGCCTAGCGAAATCAAGCCGATGATGCCGATCCATACCGCTCTTTTCATGACTCACCTCCAGCGATTCTGCTCAGGGGGTTCCTCCCCCTAGAAGCCGTGTACGAAGAACGAGTGCTGCCCCTGCTCCACGATCCAGCTGCGGAGCACGAAGGCGCCGGCGAGCGCGCACGCCCCCGCGAGCGCCGGGGCCCGCCGCGCCAGGAAGGCGGCCAGGAAGAGAAGGCCGCCCCCCAGCAGGAACCAGCCCCAGCCGCGCAGCCAAAGCGCGAAGGCCAGCCGCGCGTCCGCCCCGCCGCTGGCGAGGGCCACCGGGTAGAGGGCGGCGAGCGCCAGGCTAGCCAACGCCGCGACCTGCAACCAGGGTGCGGCCTCCTCCGCGGGCCGCAGCCAGACGAGCACGGCCAGCGCCAGCAGCAGCCCGCTCGCGGGGAAGAAGGCGAGGAGCAGGTGGTCCCACAAGGGGCGCGCCGCATTCGCGGCCAGGGCGTAGCCCGGGTAGGCGAGCACGACGGCGCTCGTCAGGGCGAGAACGCCTGCCCAGAAGCGCGCCGGCCCCAGGCCGAGCGCGAGCAGCAACAGCATCAGCGCGCTCGTCGCCAGCCCCCAGGCGCCCCACCAGATCGCCGAGGCGGGTTCGAAGCTCAGGAAGAGCCAGACGTGGCTGAAGCGGAAGCGCGCGGGCGACTCGGCCCAGAGCATGAAGAGGTCCAGCACGATGAAGGCCAGCGCCAGCCAGGCGAGGCCGCGCGCCGACGCCGCACGCCGGATCCCCAGCACCGCGGTGTAGAACGCCGTGCCCCCGGCGAGGGCGACGAGGAGGAAGTGCACCAGCGTCGTCCAGTGCCAGAAGGCCTCGGCTCCGGGAAGGCCGTAGAACGTGGTCATGACTCCACCTCGCTTTCGTGGTTGGCGAGCCCGCGCTTCGAGGGCGTGTTCAGGTAGAGCAGCTTGGGCGCGGTGCCCATCTCGGGCCGGAGCACGTCCACCCGCTCGGCTTCAGCGAGCCAGGCGTGGAGCGGGCTTTCCGGGTCGTCCAGGTCGCCGAAGACGCGGCAGCCCGTGGGGCAGGTCTCCACGCAGGCGGGGTCCTCGCCCCGGGCGAGTCGGTGCTCGCAGAAGGTGCACTTGTCCACGTAACCCGCGGGGTTCATGAAGCGGGCGTCGTACGGGCAGGCGGCGATGCAGGCGGCGCAGGCGATGCAGCGCTCGGCGCGCACCAGCACCAGGCCGTCCTCGGTCTGGTGGCTGGCCCCGGTGGGGCAGACGGGCACGCAGGGCGGGCGTTCGCAGTGGAGGCACTGCTCCGGGCGGTACTCCACGGTGACGTCGGGGAAGGCGCCGAGCTCGCGCTGTCGGATCCAGAGCCGGCCGTGCCCCGGCGGCACCTCGTTTTCGAGGACGCAGGCGGCGGCGCAGGCGGCGCAGCCCACGCAGGCCGCGAGGTCGATGAGCATCGCGTAGCGGGCCATCTAGAGCCTCCTTTCGCGGGCGAGCTGCCCGATCCGCTTCCGCTTCGGCCGGGGGGCGCCCTTCACGACCTTGACGAAGTTGTTGCGCAGCGCCGCGCCCCCGGAGATGGGGTCGAGGACGTATCGGGTTTGCAGCGCGTTGTCCGAGGCGCCGCGGCCGTAGGCCAGGCGCAGGCCCTTGGCCTTGTGCCCGAAACCGTGCACCAGGTAGACGCAGTCGCGGCGGATGCGCTCGGTCAGCCGCACCCGAACCGGCCCCTCGCGCACGCCGACGTCGTTCTCGAGCCAGACGTACTCGCCCTGCACGAGGCCCAGCCGCTCGCCCTCCCGACGGTTGATCCAGACCTCGTTTTCGGGCTTCAGCTCCATCAGCACCCAGTTGTTCTGGGTCTTGGCGAAGCTGTGCACCGGGGTGCGGCCGTAGAGCAGACGGTAGTAGCCTTCGGGCACCGGCATTGGCGGGGTGTAGTCGGGGAGCGGGTCGAGGCCGTGCTTGGCGAAGGTCTCGGAGTAGAGCTCGATCTTGCCCGAGGGGGTGCCGAAGGGGTTGCGGCGGCGGCGCTCCCAGTCTTTCAGGTAGGGCCGGCCGCGCTGGATCAGCGTCCCCTTCTGCTTCATCTCCTCGAGGCTCGAGCCGATGAGCTGGAGGCGGGTGTCCAGGTACTCCTCGATGTCC
This sequence comes from Oceanithermus profundus DSM 14977, assembly GCF_000183745.1. NCBI lineage: Bacteria > Thermotogati > Deinococcota > Deinococci > Thermales > Thermaceae > Oceanithermus > Oceanithermus profundus. Next base: position 1,024,386 of record NC_014761.1, read on the forward strand.
TTCCACGGGAAGTACTTCTCGAGCCCCAGCCGCAGCCCCAGCTCGCGGGCGATCCACCAGCCCGGCTTGGTGTCCCACAGGGGTTCGACCGCGGGCTGGCGCAGCTCGATGAAGGGGGTCTTGTGGGCGATGGCGACCAGGTCGTCGTAGCGCTCGAGGTAGGTGCACTCGGGCAGGATCACGTCGGCCCACATCACGTGCTCCATCGGCAGCACGTCGATGGCGACGTAGAGGTCGAGCTTTTTCAACGCCTCCTTGGTGCGGGGCACGTTGGGGATGGAGTGGAAGAGGTTGGTGCCGTAGCAGACGAGGCCGCGGATGGGGTAGGGTTCGCCGGTGAGCATCGGCTCGATGAGCTCCTGGATGGCGGTCGTCTTGGCGAAGAACTTGCCCTTGTCGGCCCGCGGCTTGAAGCCTTCGGGTACCTCCTCCTCGCCTCCCGACGAGCCGCTGCAGCCGCCGGCGGCGGGCTCGAGCGGGAAGGGCGGGTGGGGGTAGGGCTCCAGGTAGGGCGGCTTGGCCAGGTAGAAGCCCCCGGGCACGCCGTAGTTGCCAAGCAGGGCGTTCAGGATGTAGACCGCGCGCATCCGCTGGGTGTCGTCGCCGTACCAGACGGTGTGGCGCCCCGGCGGCAGCACCGCCCGCGGCGCGGCCGCGGCCATCTCGCGGGCGACGGCGCGGATCGTCCCGGCCGGAATCTCGGTGATCTTTTCGGCCCACTCGGGGGTGTGCTTGTTGCTGTGGACGGCCAGCTGCTCGAAACCGACGGTGTACTTCTGCACGTAGTCGCGGTCGTAGAGGTTCTCCTTGATGAGGACGTGAATCCAGGCGAGCAGGAGCGCCAGGTCGGTGCCCGGTTTGATGGGCAGCCAGCGGTGGGCCTTGGAGGCGGCGGTGGAGAAGCGCGGGTCCACCACCACCAGCTTGGCACCGCGCCGGAGGGCTTCGGAAAAGTCCTGGAGCTGGGTGTTGTGGGTGTCCTCGCCGATGTGGTGGCCGATCAGGACGATGTAGCGGCTTTCGGTCCAGTCCACCGGCTCGTGGCCGCCAATGGGGCGGCCGAAGGTCCACTGGCTCGCGGTCTCGCGCGGGGCGGTGCAGATGCTCACCGCCGGCTTGGCGGCGTTGGGGCTGCCCCAGGCGGCGGGCAGGTACTCCACGAACCAGGTGTCGCCGCTGCCGTGGCCGAACCAGGCGACGGCCTCGGGGCCGTATTGCTCCTTGATCTTCAGCATCCGCTCGGCCACGTAGTCGAGGGCTTCTTCCCAGCTGGCCTCGCGGTACTTGCCCTCGCCCCGCTCGCTGCCCTCCACGCGGATCAGCGGCCGCTTGAGGCGGTCGGGGTCGTAGAGCTGGGCCACGCCCCCCTGGCCGCGCGGGCAGAGGCGGCCGCGCGACTTGGGGTTGTGTTTCTGGCCGTCGATCTTGCGCACCCGGCCGCCTTCCACCTTGACCGCGATGCCGCACTTCCAGAAGCAGTTCTCGCAGTAGGAGTAAACGGTGCGGACCTCGCCGGCGTACCACTTTCGGGGCACCGCCCAGGGGGCGCGCAGGGCCGCGGCCCGGCCGCCGAACGCCACGGCGCCCACGCTGGCCGCGCTGAGTTTGAGGAAACGCCTACGGTCGAGCTTCATGTTCCGCCTCCAGTGCCTTTTTCAGGAAGGTGCAGATCGCGCCGTAGAAGCCGGTGGGGTCTTCCCGGGCCACCACCTCGGCGTAGCGTTCGAGCCAGGGCTCGAGGTAGCCGCGCGCCAGCGCCCGCGCCGCTTCGGGGTCGGTCTCCCCGAGCAGCGCGATCGCCTCGCCCAGGGCGGCGAGGTGGTCGGGCAGGTCGTCCCAGCCCTCCCGGGTCACCAGGCCGTGTTCCGCGTAGAAGCGCTCGAGCGCTTCCTCCGCGCCGCCCATCAGCCGACCGTCGAGCGCGTAGCCCGCGTAGGGGGGCGCGGGCAGGCCTCCGGGGTTGGCGACGAAGAGGCGGGTGTAGGCCGCCTGCAGTTCCGCAAGCGGCGGCTCCGGCAGCCTGGGCGGCGGCAGCCCGCGGGCGCGGGCCAGCTCTTCCACGGCCGCCTGCAGGCTGCCGCTGGCGAGGTCGCGTTCCAAGGCCCTGCCCGGCGCGCGGAACGTCGCCGCGGTGATCAACCCGATCCATTCCATACCGCCTCCTCGCCCCCAGCATGGCTTCGGGAGACGGCGGCGGCGTCGGAACCGGGCGTACGGCCGCGTCGGAACGGAGCCTACAACGGATGTCCTAAGAATTCTTGTTTACGGGGCGGGGTCCTGCAGCAGCCCGTGCTCGCGCGCCCAGCGCGCGATCTCCGAGCGCTTCAGCCCCAGCTTGGCGAGCGCGCGGGCCTTGTAGGTCGCGGCGGTCTTGGGGCTGATCCCGAGCGCGGCGGCCACCTCCTTGAGCTCGAGCCCCCGGGCCAGCCCTGCGAGGACCGCGCGCTCCCGCCGGGAAAGCACCTCCGGACCCGGCTCGGCGACGTAGTCGGCCAGCCGCGCGGCCAGCTCCGGGTGCAGGTAGCGCTCCCCGCGCGCGAGCGCGGACAGGGCGTCGAGAAGGGCGACGTCGGCGGCGCGCTTGCTGAGGAATCCGCGGGCCCCGCGCTTGAAGGACTCGCTCACGTAGGCGGGTTCCTCGTGCATCGAGAGGACGAGCACCCGCGCCCGGCGCGCCAGTCGGGGTAGCGCTTCGAGGCCCCCGACCCCCGGCAGGTTGAGGTCCAGCACGTAAACGTCGGGGCGTACCGAACTGGCCAGCGCGTCCTCCGCGCGCGAAAAGTCGCCCACCACCTCGTGGCCGCTGGCCTCCAGCAGCAGCCGCAAGCCGGTGCGCACGACCGCGTGGTCCTCAATCAACGCCACCCGCAAGGGGGACCTCCGCAAGCACCCGCGTGCCGTCGCCGCGGGCGCTGACGATGCGCAACCGCCCCTCGAGCTGTTCCGCGCGTTCGCGCATGCCTTCGAGGCCCAGCGTTCCCGAGGTGCGTTCCGGGTCGAAGCCTGCGCCGTCGTCGCGCACCTCCAGCACGAGCCGGTCCCCGCGCGGCTCCAGCGTGACCCAGACGTTCTGCGCGTGGGCGTGCCGGGCCACGTTGGTGAGGGCCTCCTGGGCGATCCGGAAGAGCGCGACCTGCCGCGCCCGGTCGAGTTTGGGCGGGTCGATGCGCGCGTGCACGCGGATTCCGGTGCGGCCGGCGAACTCCCGCAGGTGGCGTTCCAGGGCGCGGGCCAGCCCCAGGTCGTCGAGGGCGGCGGGGCGCAGCTCGCGCGAAAGCCGGCGGACCTCGTCGAGCGCCTGCCCCAGCACCCGGCGGACCTCCTCGAGGCGCTCCGGATCGTTCTTGGCCAGGCGCAGGGCCAGCAGCGCCCCGGTGAGGATGCCTCCGACCTCGTCGTGCAGCGCCTGCCCCACCCGCCGACGCTCCTCTTCCTGGGCGCCCAGCCACTTGCGCAGCAGCCGGACGCGCTCGGCCTCGCGGCGCTCGAATTCGCGGACCAGCTCGGCGTGGTCCAGGGCCAGTGCCGTAAGGTGGCCGACCGCACCCAAAAAGCAGCCGTCGACGCCCTCGCGTTCTTCGCCCAGGTCCAGGCCGAAGACGCCCCGCACCTCGCCCTCGCGCAGCACCGGAAAGGCGACGAGGCTGCCCTCGCGCACCGGTTCACGCCGCCGCACCGCCTCCCGGGCCAGCCCCTCGAGCCGCCGTTTGAACGGGCAGACCCCGCGGCATCCGCGCACCACCTCCAGGGCGGGCCCGTTGGGGCCCACCTGGTAGGCTTCGCCGCAGCGGGCGCCCGTGGCCTCGATGAGGGCTTCGATGCTGCGCTCGAGGACCCTGGCCGGTTCGAACGTCTCGGCCATCGCGGCGGCCACCCGGCTCAGCGCGGCCAGGCGATGGCCCCCCGGGCAGTCGGCCAGGGTGAGGTCGGTGTTCATACCCCCAGCTTAGCCGGGGGCCGCGCGGCGGGTTAGAGACGAAAGAACCGGCGCGCGGCTTCGAGGTCGCGGGCGATCTGCGACCGCAGCGCCTCCAGGTCTTCGAAGGCCCGCTCGTCCCGCAGCTTCTTTAGGAAGACCAGCCGGAGCTCGTGCCCGTAGAGCTCGCCGCTGAAACCGATGAGGTGGGCCTCGAGCCGCAGGCCGCTTCCCCTCACGGTGGGCCGCGTGCCCACGTTGACCACCGCGGGGTACGCCCGCTCGGCGACCCAGGTGCGGGCGGCGAAGACGCCGCGGGGAAGCACCTTGCCCGGGGCGGTTTCGACGTTGGCGGTGGGGAAGCCCAGGCGTCGGCCGAGGCGCTCGCCCTGGCGAACGATGCCCCGGGCGCCGTACGGGCGGCCAAGCAGATGGCGCGCCGCCTCCACGTCGCCTTGCTCGAGCAGTTCGCGGATCCGGGTGCTCTTCACGGGCGCACCCCCCAGGTCGAGCAGGGGCACGGTCAGCGTCGGGGCCACCGTCTTCAGGTCGGCGGGGCCGCCCGAGCGGCCGCGGCCGAAGGCGAAGTCCTCTCCGACGACGAGGCGCCGGGCCTCCAGGCGCACCAGGTCGTCCAGGAAGGCGGCCTTGTCGCGGGCGGCGAAGTCCTCGTCGAAGGGCACGGCCAGCGCGAGGTCCACCCCCTGCTCGCGCAGCAGGTCGAGTTTCTCGCTCAGGGTGGAGAGCATCCCCACCCCCCGCATGAAGACCTTCGTGGGGGGGTCGAAGGTGTAGACGAGCAGGGGCAGCCGTTCCTGCGCCGCCAGGGCGCGGGCCTTGGCCAGGAGGCTTTGGTGACCCAGGTGGACCCCGTCGAAAGAGCCCACGGCCACGACCTTCGGGCCCGGGGGGAGGTCGGCCACCTCGGCGGCGATGATCACCGCTCCGCCCCCGTCGCGTAGAGCAGCCCGATCAGCGTGGCGGCGCTGACCTGCACCGTGCCGGCGCGCACGCCTGCGAGCACGTCGCCGGGGTCGAGCCAAACGGTCTCGAGGTCCTCGTCGGCGTCGGGCGTGCCGGCGGCGGGCCGGGGGTCGTGGACGCGGAAGAGGTAGGTCTTTTCGTCGGTAAAGCCCGGGCTCACGTAGAACTCCGCGAGGCGCTCGAGCCGGCCGCCCAGTTGCGCTTCCTCGGCGAGCTCGCGCGCCGCGGCCGACTCCGGGCGTTCGCCCGGCTCGATCAGGCCCGCGGGGATCTCCAGGGTGCGCAGGCCCACCGCTGGGCGGTACTGGCGCACGAAGAGCACGCCGCGTTCCGGATCCTGGACCAGCAGGGCGACTGCGTCCTTGTGCTCGACGATCTCCCAGTGCCCGTCCTCGATGGCCAAAGAAAGAATTTTCCCCTGGTAGACGTAGCGCCTCACGCCCCCCAGTATAGGCGGTAGGCTGGACGCATGCTGCTCGAGGGCAAGGTCTGGACCTTCGACGGGGCGCCCCCCCGCACCGCCGCGGTGCGGCTCGAAGGCGAGCGGGTCGTCGCCGTGGGTTCGATCGCGGATCTGCGGGCCCGCTACCCAGGAGCCCGCCGGATTCGCGCCGAATGGATCACGCCCGGATTGCACGACGCGCACGTGCACCCGCTGCAGTGGGGGCTTGCGCTGGAAGCGCTCGACCTGCGCGGTGAGGACGACCCCGCCCGGGTGGCCGAGCGGGTGGCGGAGCGGGCCGCGGCCCTCCCCCCGGGGCGCTGGATCCTTGGCGGCGGCTACGTCTTCGACGCCTACCCGGACCGCCGCTGGCTCGACGAGGCCGCCCCCGACCACCCCGTCTTCCTGCGCTCGCGCGACCTCCACGCCGCCTGGGCGAACCGGCGGGCGTTGCAGCGGGCGGGCGTCGACCGCAGCACCCCCGATCCCCAGGGCGGCCGCGTCCTGCGCGACGGCTCCGGCGAGCCCACCGGCTACCTGCTCGAACGTGCGGCGGGCCTCGTTGCAGAGGCGCTGCCCCCGCCCGGCAAGGCCCAGCTCCTCGCGGGCCTCAGGGACCTGGCCGGGCGCGGCTTCGTTGCGGTGCACGCCATGGGCGAGCCCCCCGAGGCTGGCGGCTGGATCCGCGAGTTGGACGCGGAGGGGGCGTTGCCCCTGCGGGTCGCCTGGACGCTGCCCGCCGCCAGCCCCGACGCCTGGGAGCCCGTGCGGTCCCCGCGCGGTCTGCACGTCTTCGGGGTCAAGTTCTTCGCCGACGGCGCGCTGACGAGCCGCACCGCCTGGATGCTCGAGCCCTACCCGGAAGGCGGGTGCGGCATGCCGCTCGACGACCCCCGCGAAGCCGACGCGGCCGTCGCGGAGGTGCTGCGGCGCGGGCTCGTTCCGGTTTGGCACGCGATCGGCACCCGGGCCGTGCACGAGGTGCTGAACCTGATCGGGCGCCTGGAAGCCTGCGGCCTCCCGGCGCGCGAACGTTTCCGCATCGAACACGTGCAGCACGTCGCCGACGACGACCTTCCCCGCCTCGCCGGACTGGTGCTCTCGGTGCAGCCGCAGCATGCCGAAGACGACCGCGCCGCCCTCGACCGGCTTTCTCGCGGCCAGAGGCGCGCGGCCTACCGCTGGGGCGCCTTCGCCGCGCTTCCGGGGGTGCGCTTGCTGCTGGGCTCCGACGCCCCCGTGGCCGAGCCCGACGCCGCGCGCGCTTTGCGGCTGGCCCAACGGCCGCCGCTTCCCGGGGCGCGGGGGTTGGGGCTGGACGCGGCGCTGGCGGCCTACGTGCACACGCCGGCCGCCGTTCTGGGCTGGACGCGGGAAGCGGCGCCGTGGGGACGCGTCGAGCCGGGTGCGTTCGCGGCCCTGACGCTGTGGGAGCGGGGGCGTCCGGTGGCGCGGGTGTGGCGCGGCGGGCTGGAGGCGTTGGGTTGACCCGAGGGCGCGGGGGCGGCCTTCGTATACTGGGGGCACCGGGAGGTCGCCGAGGTTGGAACCCTTGGACGGGTGGTTGCGGCAAATCGAGTCGGGCGGGGCCCTGGACCGGATCTGGCCGGAGATCTACCGGCACTACGGGTACGAGGGCGTTCGCGTCTTCGACGTCCACGGGGGCACCGCCGAGCTGACCTTCGCCGAAGGGGGCGAAGGGGAGCCCCTCGAGGAGCTCAAGATCGTCGCCCGCCCCTGGGACGGGGTCGTCGGCCGCGCCTTCAACAGCGGCGAGCCGCTGGAGGTGCGCGACTACCCCCAGCACCCGGACGCGCTGCCGGCGCGCAGCGGCTTCGTGCGCAGCCTGCTGGTCCTGCCGCTCCGCTTCGGGGGCGAGGACCACGGGGCCGTCGTCATGACGATGCACACCCGGCCGCACCCGGGTCTGGACGCGCGTCAGCTGCAGGAGCTGCGCATCCTGCAGAGCCTGCTCTCGGCGCACGCGGCGCTGCGGCGTCAGCGCCGTAGGAACGAGCGCCAGCGGGGGCTGGTCGCCTTCATGGACGAGATACACAAGATCAACCGCCTCGACGAGCTCGTTCCCGTCCTCTTTCGCAGCCTCTCCCGCGACGTGGCGTACAACGCGGTGGCCATCAACTTCATCGAAGGGGCCTCGCTGCGCATCCTCTACGGCGTGGGCGAGAGCGGCCACGGGCCGCGCACGATCGGCGAGGCGATCGTGCCTTTCGAGAAGGAGACCCTCACGCACCTCGTCTTCAGCAGCGGTGAACCGCTCTTGATCGGCGACATGACCGACCCCATGGCCCGGCAGATGTACCCGGTGCGCATCCTCGACCCCGAGCCCGAGCGCGACGAACCCGAGCTGCGCAGCTTCCTCGCCGTTCCCTTCGAGAGCCGCAGCACCCAGGGCGTGCTCTCGTTGCAGTCGATGCGGCCCTGGCACTACGGGCTCGAGGACCTGGAGCACCTGGTGGCCGTGGCCGAGGTGCTGGGGTACGCGATCGAGCACCTGCGCTGGCGGGGGCTCGAGCGCTTCGCGCGCCGGCTGGGGCAGCTGCAGTGGCGCGCCGGCGAGGAGCGCGAGTTCTTCCACCAGCTGCTGCTGGCCACCTCCGAGGTTTGGAACCAGCTGGGCGCGGCCTTCTTCGTGCGGGAAACCCAGGAGGCGCCCTTCGAGCGCATCGCCGTCACCGGCCGTGTCGAGTGGTTGCCGCGGCGGCTGGACCCCGTCAGCCTGCACCTGGAACAACCCCTGATGTTCTCGCGTTTCCGCCAGCTCCCCGAGGTCTTCCGGCCCCTGTGGAACCCGGAGAAGATGCAGGGGGGGCTGCTGCTGCCCTTCGGGGAGGGGTTCATCTGGCTGGCGAGTGCGCGCGGTTTCACCGAGTGGGACCTGCAGCTGGCGCGTTCGATGATGCGTGAGATCCGTCCCTACGCCGAGCGCCTCGGCCTGCAGGCGCGGCTCGCCCGCGAGGCCGCGCTCGACCCCCTCACCGGCGTCTACAACCGGCGCCAGCTGGACCAACAGCTCGCGCGGCTGGCCTCGCTCGCGGCCCGTCACGGCCACGTCTTTTCCCTGGCGGTCGTGGACATGGCCAATTTCGGCGGCGTGAACAACCGCTACGGTCACCTCGTCGGCGACCGCGTGCTTGCGCGCGTGGCCGGCCTGCTCAAGCAGGCCCTGCGCGAAGAGGACGAGGTCTACCGCCTCGGCGGCGACGAGTTCGTCATCGTGCTGCCGCACGCGGGCCGTGATGAGGGGCTGCACGCCGCGCGCCGGGCCGCGGAGGTGATCGCCAGGGACCCGGAGCTGAGCCATTATGGGGTGCACGCCAACTTCGGGCTGGCCGTCTACCGGGAGGGCGACACCCCCGAGGACCTGCTGGAGCGGGCGGACCGCGAGATGTACGCCGCCAAGAAGCGCGGCCTGACCGTGCTCGAGCACCCGCTGGGCGACTAGGGTTTCGGCCGGAAGCGCTGGCCCGCGAGCCGTTCCGCCAGCTCGAGCGCCACCTGTTTGTCGAGGAACTGGTTGCCGTTGCCGCACTTGGGGCTGAGCACGCAGCGGGGGCAGCCGTCTTCGCAGGGGCAGCCGCCGAGCAGCTCGACCGTCGCCTGCAGCCAGCGCTCCCACTGCTCCGCCCCGGCGCGCGCGTAGCCGACCCCGCCCGGGTAGCCGTCGTAGATGAAGACCACCGCGCCTTCGCCCGAGGGCAGGGGCCGCGGGTAGATCGGGTAGCTCACGCCCCCCACGTCGCCGCGCTCGGCGAGCACGAAAAGGGGCAGAAGGCCGATCATCGCGTGCTCGAGTGCGTGGATCCCCCCCGGAACCCGGTCGACGGCGAGCTGCTCGACCGGGGGGTGGAACCAGACCGCCTCGGTGTCGAAGGCCACTTCGGGCATGGGCTGCTCCACCTCCTCGAGCACCGCCTCGGTGACGTAGCGCTTCTTCACGTAGCCCGTCACCTGCTCCCGCATCCGCACCCGTCCGACCCAGACCCCGGGACGCACCTCCTGGGCGTGTTCGGGGTAGACCTCGATCTCGGTCAGGGCGCGCGGCTGCGTGTAGTAGTCCTCGAGCCCCGGCAGGAGCACGATCTCGCGTTTGCGCGGGTCGAGGTTGCGCACCAGGTAGCTCTCCCCCTGGTGCAGGTAGACCGCCCCCGGGTGGGCCTCCCAGTAGGCCTGGCGTTCGTCGAGCTGGCCCAACGCTCGCCCTTCGGCGTCGCGCAGCGTGAAGGTGACGCCGCTGCCACGCAAGGTGAGCCTACGGTGCGGCGCCTTGTACACGGTGTGGACGCGTCCGTTCCGGCGGACCAGGGCCTCGCCCTCCAGCAGCTCGGGTCGGTGCAGCGACTCCACTTCGCGCACCGGCAGCTCGAAGGCGGCGCAGTGGAGGTGCGGCGGGTAGAGGTAGGGGTTCCGCCAGTCGGCCACGGCCGACTCCGGGGGGCTGCCGAGCAGCAGCTCGGGCCGTTGCAGGAAGTACTCGTCCAGCGGGTCCTCGCGGGGGATCCAAAGCGTCAACGCGCGCTCGCGGCCGCGCCCCGCGCGCCCCGCGCGCTGCCAGAAGGCGTTGACCGAGCCGGGGTAGCCGACCATCACCACCGCGTCCAGGCCGCCGATGTCGATGCCCAGCTCGAGGGCGCTGGTGCTGACGAGGACCGCGAGTTCACCCGCACGGAACGCCTCTTCCAGCTGCGCGCGCTCTTCGGCGGTGTAGCCCGCGCGGTAGCTGCGGATCTTGTCCTCCACGGCGGTTCCCCGAGTGTAACGGCCGATCAGCTCCGCGGTCTTGCGGCTGCCGGTGAAGATCAGGGTCTTGAGGTCGTGGGTGGCGGCCCAGACGGCCAGCTCCGCAGCTTCCAGGTTGGCGCTGCGCCGGCGGTCGCCGCCGGCGTCCAGCGCCTTGGGATGCCAGACGACGAACTCGAGCTCGCTGAACCGCCCCGACGCCGTGATCGCCGCGAACGGCCGTCCGGTCAACGCGGCGGCGTGGGCCGCGGGGTTGGCGATCGTCGCCGATGCGGCGATCAGCTGCGGGTGCGCGCCGTAGTGTTCGGCGATCCGCAGCAGCCGCCTGAGGATCAGGGCGACGTGGCTGCCGAAGACGCCCCGGTGGTAGTGGGCTTCGTCGATCACGACGTAGCGAAGGCGGCCGAGGAATCCCGCCCAGGCGGCGTGCCGCGGCAGGATCCCGAAGTGCAGCATGTCGGGGTTGGTGAGGATGGCGAGCCCTTGCTCGCGCGCCCGACGACGGCGGCCGGGCGGGGTGTCGCCGTCGTAGGTGAAGACCCGGTCCGCGAGGTCGAAGGGGTCGGCCAAGGTTTCGAGCCGGCTCCGCTGGTCCCGCGCCAGCGCCTTGGTGGGGTAGAGGAAGAGGGCGGTGCCGCCCTGCTGCATCGCCGCCAGCACGGGCGCCTGGAAGACCAGACTCTTGCCCGAGGCCGTCGGCGTGGCCATGACGACGTTGGCGCCCGCTTCCAACCTGGCGAAGGCCTCGGCCTGGTGGGCGTAAGGCGCGAGTCCGAGGCGCGCGAGGACGGGTCTGAAGGCCCCCTCGTAGGGCACCACCTCAGGCGGCCGGGCCGGCTGCACGCGGTGAAAGGCGATCTGCCCCGCGTAGCCGGGCAGGGTCTCCAGCCAGGCCCGGTACCCGCCGAAGGGTTCGACCGCGAGGGGCAGCATGCAGGGACATTCTATTGAACCCGCGTGAGAAACCGGCGCCCCGTCGGGGCGCCGGCAGACGGCAACGGTGGATCAGTTCTTCTTGGGGACGTTGAGGAAGGGCTGGTTCCCGCCGGGGCCCGCCTGGGGCACGCCCGCGGCCTTGGGGGGGTTCTCCTTTTCCACCACCGCCACCCGCTGCACCACGGCGGCGGCCAGCTCCTTGTAGGCCTCGGCCACCGGGCCCTCCTGGAAGGCGGCGGGGAGGCCGGCGTCGGAGCCCTTGCGGATGTTCACGTCCATGGGGATGCGCGCGAGCACCGGCGCCCCGAAGGTCTCGGCGAAGGCGTCCATGCCGCCCTTGCCGAAGACGTCGATCTCTTCGCCGCAGTTCGGGCAGACGAGGTAGCTCATGTTCTCGACGAAGCCGAGCAGGTTGACGTTCATCTTGTTCAGCATCGTCACCCCGCGGCGCACGTCCTCGAGGGCCACCTCCTGCGGCGTTCCCACGACCAGCGCCCCCGAGAGCGGCAGCAGTTGCATCACCGAAAGCGGGATGTCGCCGGTGCCCGGCGGCATGTCCACCACCAGGTAGTCGAGCTCGCCCCACTCGGTCTTCTGGGTGAAGTCGCGCACGAACCCGTGCTGCAGGCTGCCGCGCCAGACGACGGGCTGGTCCTCGGGGATGGCCGAGCCGATCGAGACCAGCTTGATTCCCTGGGCCTCGATGGGCACGATCTTGCCGCCCTGGGTGCGCAGCGGAACCCCGCGCACGCCCAGCATCCGCGGGGTGTTGGGGCCGAACGCGTCGGCGTCGAAGAGGCCTACCTTGGCGCCCATCTGCATCAGCGCCACCGCCAGGTTGACGGCGGTGGTGCTCTTGCCCACGCCGCCCTTGCCGGCGATCACCGCGACGATGTGGGCGACGCCGGGAAGCCCCGTGCTCACCTCCATCGCCGGCGCGGCGTCCATGGTCACCCGCACCTCACGGACCCCCGGCAGCGCCCCGACGGCTTCCTCGGCCTGCCGCTTGAACTGGTCCTTGATGGGGCAGGCGGGCGTGGTCAGCCGGATGGTGAAGCTGACCACCCCGTCTTCGATCTTGAGGTCGCGTACGAACCCGAGCTCCACGATGTCCTTCTTGAAGTCGGGGTCGACGATCGTCGAAAGCGCTTGGAGTACCGTCGCAGTATCTAGCATGCCGTATCGATTCTGACGCAAGCGGGGCTAAAAGTCTACCGTTCGGCTTGCATTTCGGCCTTCCGCCCGCGGTTGGGCCGCCGCGGCCCGGTCATGGGGCGGCCGGTTCAGAGCACGTCCCGCGTGGTCCCGCGGCTGCGCCAGTTGACCCAGTTCTTGCGCCAGCGCAGCGCCGTCTGCACCGGGCCGTAGAGGGGCGAGAGCGGCCGCACGTAGCCCGGAAAACGCACCCGCTTCCCGCCAAAGCCTTCCTTGAAGCGGTAGATGCCGTAAGCGTGCGACTCGGGGGTGAGCACCCGGGGCACGCCCCAGAGGTCGTAGACGCGGTAGCCGTGCTCCATGCCCCAGCGCATCGCCGCCCAGTGCATGGCGTAGGGGGCCATCACGTTCTTGTGCTCGCGGCTCGAGCCCCCGTAGAGGTAGTCCACCCGGCCGGCGAAGGCCACGAAGAGCCCGGCGGCGAGCGGCTTTCCCTGGTACTCGGCCAGGCTCACGAAGGCCGCGCCCCCCGGCTGCTCCATCTCCCGGAAGACCGTCTCGTAGTAGCTGCGCGCGTGCTGCAGAAGCTTCGCACGCCGGTTGGTCTCGGTGAACAGCGCCCAGAAGGCCTCGAAGGCCGCCGCGGCGCCCTCGTCGTGGGGGCGCACGATCCGCGCGGTCACCCCTTTGCGGGCCGCAAGGCGGATGTTGTAGCGCGTCTTCGACTTCATGCGCGCGAGCACGGTTTCCTCGCCGGGGCTGAGGTCCACCAGAATCGAGTACTCGGGCTGGATCGTGGCCGCGGGCGCGAGGCCAGCATAGGCCGGCGCCTCGTAGGGTTCTTCCAGGGCCAGGGGCGGCTCGAGCTGCAGGAAGAGCGCCCCGCGCGCCGCCCGCGCCAGCTGCGCGGCCACGCGCGGCAGCAGCCCCGCCTCGGCCAGCGCCGGGCCGCGGGGGGTGTAGGACATGCGCAGCGGGCCGGCCAGGCGGCGCTCCATCAGCTGCGCCGCGGCCACGGGCGCGCCGCCGTCGTAGAGGGCGAGGCGCATGGGCTTCCAGCCGCTCGTGCGCTTCACCTCGCCCCAGCCCCACGACTGCAGGGCGCTCGTGAGGGGCAGCCCGCTGACGATGCGGTTCCAGGCTTCGGGGTCGTTGATCTCGCGTCGTTCCATGGTGAGGGCGGCCAGGCCGCACCTAGCCATTATGCCCTACCGGAGTTCGCGCAGGGCCAGACGGATGAGCTCCTCGGCCCCGGCCTCGGGCTGCTTGGCGGCCAGCTTCTGCACCACCGCGTGCACCTGGGTCTCGCGGAAGCCCAGCGTGATCAGCGCCGCCGCGGCCTCGCCGGCGGCGGGGTTCTCGATGGGCGCGGCGCTGGGGGCGAGGCCGGCCAGGTGGTCGGGGAGCCTGGTCTTCAGCTCCAGCACGATGCGCTCGGCCAGCTTCTTGCCCACGCCGGGGGCGGCGGTGAGCAGCTTGGGGTCGTCACCGGTCACGGCCTGGCCCAGCAGGTCGGCGGGCAGGGCGCTGAGCAGACCCAGCGCCACGCGCGGGCCCACGCCCGAGACGCCCACGAGCAGGTCGAACCACTCGAGCAGCCTCGGGTCGTGGAAGCCGTAGAGGGTCAGGCTGTCCTCGCGCACCACCAGCCGGGTGTGCAGCCGCGCGGTCTCGCCCACGCGCAGCCGGCCCAGCGTGCCGGTGGGGCAGAAGACCTCGAAGCCCAGCCCGTGCAGGCTCACGATCGCGCGGTCCTCGGTCGCCTCCAGCACGACCCCTTCAAGAAAACGCACCATGCGACCAGTATACTGTTGGCTATGTCGAAGAAGGTCGCCTACCAGGGGACCGCCGGCGCCTTCAGCGAGGAGGCGGCGCTCACCGTTGCGGGCGGCGCCGAGCCGGTGGGCTACCCCACCTTCCACGAGGTCTTCGAGGCGGTCACCTCCGGCGCGGCCGCCTGCGGCGTGGTGCCGGTGGAGAACGCGGTGGCCGGGAGCATCAACCAGACCTACGACCTGTTGCTCGAGTCCGACCTGCACGTGGTGGGGGAGGTCTACCTGCGGGTGCGCCACAACCTGCTCGCCCCGCAGGGAACCCGGCTCGAGGACGTGCGCAAGGTGATCAGTCACCCCCAGGCGCTCTCCCAGTGCGACGGCTTCTTGGCCCGGCACAAGCTCGAGGCCGTGCCCGTCTACGACACCGCCGGGGCGGCCAAGCAGCTGGCCGAGCGCCCCGAGCCGGGGCTCGCGGCCATCGCCTCGAAGCGGGCGGCCGAGGTCTACGGGCTCGAGGTGCTGGCCGAGGGGATCGAAGACTTCGACTTCAACTACACCCGCTTCTTCGTGATCGCCCGCGAGGAGCGGCCGCGGACCGAGGGTCCCTACAAGACCAGCGTCGTCTTCGGGGTGCGCCACAAGCCCGGGGGGCTGCTCTCGGCGCTCGAGGCCTTCGCCCGTTCGCGCGTGAACCTCACCAAGCTCGAGTCGCGCCCGCGCCGAGACCGCGCCTGGAGCTACGTCTTCTACCTCGATTTCGAAGGCCACGTCGAAGATCCCGAGCCCGCCGAGGCCCTGGTGACCCTGCTGCGCCGCGCCGCCTTCGTAAAGGTGCTCGGTTCCTATCCGGCCGCGCCCATGAACGGCGGCTAGGCCTCGCCGAACAGCTTCTCCAGCGCTTCCCGCACCCGGCTCTTCGAAAGGCCGGCCTCCTTCAGGGCGGCCTCGTAGGCCTGGGGTTCGATCTGCTTGCGAAGCGCGGCGATCTCGCTCGCGCTCAGCGTACGCGCGTTCAGAACGTGCTCCTCGAACGAGCGCCACACCAGCGGCACCCGCGCCTTCACGAACTTGGCCACCGCGCGGGCGTAGGCGCGAATCTCGGCCTGGGCGTGGTGGTCGAGCCGCAGCCTGAGGAAGTGCAGCAGGTTGTGTAGGTCCTGCTTCCAGTAGAACTCGGTGTAGATGCCCACGGGCAGGACGCTGCGGGCCTGCTCGCGGGCCACCCCCAGCTCCAAGAGTTCCTGGTAGCGGGCGTAGACGTCGCGCTCGGCCGCGGCCAGCAGCGCGGCGGCCCGCTCGGCCTCCGCCTCGGGCAGCCGTCCCTCGCCTGCCTGCTTGTTGACCTCGCTCTGGGTGCGCAACTCTTCGGGCGTGGGTTCGTAGAACTCGTCTTTCAGCACCGAATAGCGCGCCGAGATCTCGTTTACGCTGGCGGTGCGGTGGCGAAACCACTGGCGCACCACGAAGATGGGCGCCTTGACGTGGAAGGTGAACTCCACCATCTCGAAGGGGCTGGTGTGCCGATGGCGCATCAGGTAGTCGATCAGGGCCGCGTCCTCGCGCACGGTCTTGGTGCCTTCGCCGTAGCTCACGCGCGCCGCCTGGACGATGCGTCGGTCGTCGCCCATCGCGTCCACCAGGCGCACGAACCCCTTGTCGAGCACGGGTATCGTCTGCGGTTCCGCCATGCCCCAATTCTAGCCCGAGGGCGCTTGACAACCCCCGGGGTCGCCTGTACCCTAGGTCTTGCGCCCAGCGGGTGCGGGGATCTTGAAAGCACGGATCAGGGAAGGCGAAGAACGCAGGCCAGACGAGGGTAAACCCCACAGCGGTCTGCGTAAATTCAGCCTGCAGCACACCTAAAAGCAAGCGCGCGGGCGCGGGGGTTCACCCCTTCGCAACGCCCGCGACGCCATGCGCAAACCCGCAGAGTTTCTGCGGATCTTCTCTTCGAGTGTTAGGCCTCAGGGCCTAGGACTGTGATGGAGAGTTTGATCCTGGCTCAGGGTGAACGCTGGCGGCGTGCCTAAGACATGCAAGTCGTGCGAAGCTTGCCCGGAGTCTTCGGACACTGGGTAAGCTTAGCGGCGGACGGGTGCGTAACACGTAGGTGACCTACCCGGAAGACGGGGACAACCCGGGGAAACCCGGGCTAATCCCCGATGTGGACCCGCCCCTTGGGGCGTGTCTAAAGGGCTTCGGCCGCTTCCGGATGGGCCTGCGGCCCATCAGCTTGTTGGTGAGGTAAAAGCTCACCAAGGCG
Source organism: Oceanithermus profundus DSM 14977 (assembly GCF_000183745.1). Taxonomy (NCBI): domain Bacteria; kingdom Thermotogati; phylum Deinococcota; class Deinococci; order Thermales; family Thermaceae; genus Oceanithermus; species Oceanithermus profundus. The sequence continues at coordinate 1,040,615 of NC_014761.1, forward strand.
ACGACGGGTAGCCGGTCTGAGAGGATGGCCGGCCACAGGGGCACTGAGACACGGGCCCCACTCCTACGGGAGGCAGCAGTTAGGAATCTTCCGCAATGGACGCAAGTCTGACGGAGCGACGCCGCTTGCGGGATGAAGCCCTTCGGGGTGTAAACCGCTGAACAGGGGACGAAAACCCCGCAAGGGGAATGACGGTACCCTGCTAATAGCACCGGCCAACTCCGTGCCAGCAGCCGCGGTAACACGGAGGGTGCGAGCGTTACCCGGATTTACTGGGCGTAAAGGGCGTGTAGGCGGCCCGTTAAGTCCGGTGTCAAAGCCCACGGCTCAACCGTGGAAAGGCGCCGGATACTGGCGGGCTAGACGGACGGAGGGGGTAGCGGAATTCCCGGAGTAGCGGTGAAATGCGTAGATACCGGGAGGAACGCCGATAGCGAAGGCAGCTACCTGGACGTCCCGTGACGCTGAGGCGCGAAAGCGTGGGGAGCAAACCGGATTAGATACCCGGGTAGTCCACGCCCTAAACGATGAGTGCTGGGTGTCGGGCTTTGGCTCGGCGCCGTAGCTAACGCGTTAAGCACTCCGCCTGGGGAGTACGGCCGCAAGGCTGAAACTCAAAGGAATTGACGGGGGCCCGCACAAGCGGTGGAGCATGTGGTTTAATTCGAAGCAACGCGAAGAACCTTACCAGGCCTTGACATGCCGGGAACCCCCTGGAAACAGGGGGGTGCCCTTCGGGGAGCCCGGACACAGGTGCTGCATGGCCGTCGTCAGCTCGTGTCGTGAGATGTTGGGTTAAGTCCCGCAACGAGCGCAACCCCTGTCGCTAGTTGCCAGCGGTTCGGCCGGGCACTCTAGCGAGACTGCCCGGGAAACCGGGAGGAAGGCGGGGATGACGTCTGGTCAGCATGGCCCTTACGGCCTGGGCGACACACGTGCTACAATGGCCGGCCCAAAGCGCAGCGACCCGGCGACGGGAAGCGAATCGCAAAAAGCCGGTCTCAGTTCGGATTGCAGTCTGCAACTCGACTGCATGAAGGCGGAATCGCTAGTAATCGCGGATCAGCCATGCCGCGGTGAATACGTTCCCGGGCCTTGTACACACCGCCCGTCAAGCCATGGGAGTGGGTTCCACCTGAAGTCGCCGGGAGCCCGTCAGTGGGCAGGCGCCGAGGGTGGGGCTCATGACTGGGGCTAAGTCGTAACAAGGTAGCTGTACCGGAAGGTGCGGCTGGATCACCTCCTTTCTAAGGAGTTCTCGTTCCGCAAGGAACCACTTCTTACCAAGCTGCAAGCGAGCCTGCCCTGATCCGTGCTTTCACCCCCCGCGCCCTGGCGCACCTGCCCCCGGCTTCGGCCGGGGGTTTTTGTTTGGGAGGTAGGAGGTGGGGTGTGGGAGGTAGGTTTTGCTACAGGTGCCGGTGCGTAGTACCTGGTACTTGGTGCGTACTTTGTGGTGCGTAGTTCGTGGTGCGCAGTACGTAGTGCGTCGTAGGGGCGGACCCGCGGGTCCGCCCGTGATGTCAGGAGCATGGCCGACAACGGCCAAGTCCGACAACCCCACCCAAACGCTCATCAACGGTAGGGGAGGGTTTGAAACCCTCCCCTACCTTCCCGCGCCTCAAGTCGCTCCTATGGCGTCGGCGTTTTTACGCCCTGGGGTTTTGTGGCTTGTGTTGGATGCGTTCTCGGGCCAGGGTGATGGGAGCGGCGGCTGCCTGGAGCGAGCCGGGTCGGTAGTCGATGAGCAGGTGGGTGGCGCCCAGCTTCTCGCTGGCGGTGAGGAAAGCGTCCTTCAGGGTCCAGGAGTGCAGCGGCTCTACCTTCATGCCCCGCGCCGCGGAAACCTCGCGGCTAAAGTCAAGGGCGGCCTTCGAGCTCGTCCAGACGAGGGCGTACTTCACCTCGGCCGCGGTCAGGGTAAGGTGCTCACCGGCCCGCTCGGGGTCGGTGAGCACGTACCATACGGCTTCGAAAAAGTCGGTTGCCACGGCTCAGTCGAGCTTGAAGCCCACCTGGAGGACGACCTGGAAGCTCTGCACGTCGCCGTCGCCGATCTTGCCGCGAATCTCCTTGACCTCGAACCAGTCGAGGTGCCGCAGGGTTTCCGAGGCCTTCTTGATGGCCGTGCGGATCGCGGCTTCGAGGCTTTCGTCGCTGGTGCCTACGAGCTCGATCTTCTTATAGACCGCCATAACGCCCCTCCTTTCGGTTACCATTCTAGCGCCGCGGGCGAGGGACAAACCTTGGTCACAGCAGGAGCTCGGCGATCTGTACGGCGTTGAGCGCGGCGCCCTTGAGCAGCTGGTCGCCTGAGACGAAGAAGTCGAGGGCGTTGCCGAAGGCCAGATTCTTGCGGATGCGCCCCACCTCCACGTCCCACTTTCCTGTGGCCGAAAGCGGCATGGGGTAACGGTTCCGCTCGGGTTCGTCCACGACCTCCACGCCCGGCGCCTCCTCCAGCACCGCGCGCGCCGCCTCGGGGGTGACGGGACGTTCGAAGAGGACGGTGGCCGCCTCGGAGTGGGCGCGCAGGGTAGGGATGCGCACCGCGGTGCAGCTGATCTTCATCTCCGGCTCGCCGAAGATCTTGCGGGTTTCCCAGACCACCTTCATCTCCTCGCGGGTGTAGCCGTTTTCCTGGAAAGCGTCGATGTGGGGGATGACGTTGAAAGGGATGGGGTGTTGGAAGACCTTGTGGCCCACGGGGCGGCCTTCGAGGTGGTTGCGGGTTTCGTCCAGCAGTTCTTGCATACCCTCGGCGCCGGCGCCGCTGGTGGCCTGGTAGGTGCTGACCACCACGTGGGTGGCGCCGAAAGCCTTGTGGAGCGGCCAGAGGGCGACGGCCAGGATGGCGGTGGTGCAGTTGGGGTTGGCGATGATGCCCTGGTGGGCTCGGGCGGATTCGGGGTTGATCTCGGGGATGACGAGCGGCACCTCGGGGTCGTAGCGCCAGGCCGAGGAGTTGTCGACGACGACGGCCCCCGCGCTCGACCACAGCGGGGCCAGCTTCTTGGAAACCCCGCCGCCGGCGCTGGCAAGGACCACGTCGGCGGGGATGGGGCCTTCGGGGGTGACCTCGACGGTGAGGGGTTCGCCGCGAAAGGTGACGGTCTTTCCGGCGGAGCGCGGGCTGGCGAAGAGGCGCAGCTCGCTCACCGGGAAGTCGCGCTCTTCAAGGACCTTGATCAGCTCTTTGCCTACGGCTCCCGTGGCTCCAACAATGGCGACGCGCATAACTCCTCCAGGGCGCACCCGAGGTGCGCGAAAAGATTCACTAAAACTAGCACAGCCCGGCGCGGCGCGCAAGGAAAAAGGCCGCGGATGCGGCCTTCGTTTGGGAGTTGTGCACGAATGTTTATGCGCCGAGGAGTTCGAGCGCCCCCAGCTCGCCCAGCGCGTCGCGAACGCCGCGCAGAAGCGCCAGCCGGTTCTCGCGCACCGCCGCGTCGTCCACCATCACCAGCACGTGGTCCATGAAGGGGTCGAGGGCGCCGGCGAGGGCCAGGATCTGGGCCAGGGGCTCCGTGAGCGGGGCGAGGTCGACGTTGGGGAGCGGTGCGGCCGGGTCCCAGGGCGGGAGCAGCTCGGCCCCCCGCTCGAGCAGCTCGCCGACGGCCCGGCGGGTGGGCGCGAGCGACTCGAGCAGGCGGGCCTCCTCTTCGGTTTCGAAGAGCTCCGGGTCGGGTTCGCGCGTGCTTTCGCTTTGCGAGGCCAGGTTGGCCGCGCGCTTGTAGAGCCGGGTCAACTCGGCGAACTCGGGCCGCTGCATCAGCTCGTAGACGAGCCGCGCCCGCAGCATCTTGCCGTAGACCGAGGGGGCCTTCTGGGCGGCGCGCACCGCCAGCGTGGGCAGGCCGGCCTCGGTGAGGAGCGACTCGAGCCGCTCCTCGGCGAAGGCGCGCGCGGCCTGCACCGCTTCGGGGCTTACCTCGAGCCCACGGGCGCGGTAGGCTTCGGCCGCGGCCTCCAGCACGTCTTCGAGCGGCAGCGCCCAGCCCGTGCGGCCGAGGATGCGCACCAACCCCGCCGCGGCGCGGCGCAGGCCGTAGGGGTCGGCGGAGCCGCTGGGCTTCTTGCCCAGGTGGAAGAAGCCCACCAGCGTATCGGCGCGGTCGAGGGCGGCGAGCAATGCGCCCTCGGGCGTCTCGGGCAGGGAGGCTTCGGGTCCGGTGGGGCGCACCGCGTCCTCGAGCGCCCGGGCGACCCGGGGGTCGAGCCCCTGCTTCTCGCCGTAGGCGCGGGCCATCACGCCTTCGAGCTCGGGGAACTCGTAGACCATCTGGGTGGGCAGGTCGGCCTTGTAGAGCGCGGCGGCCTCGCGCAGTACCTCCTCGTCGAGCCCGAGCCGGCCGCCCAGCTTCTCTGCCGCCTGGCGCACGCGCTCCGCCTTGTCGGCCATCGTGCCCAGGCCGCGCTGGAAGTTGATCCCCGCGAGCTTCTTGTGGTGTTCGGTCAGCGGGGTCTTCAGGTCTTCGGTCCAGAAGAAGTAGGCGTCGTAGATGCGGCCTTCGAGCACCTGTTCGTACCCCGCGCGCACCACGCTCAGGTCGGGCGGTTGGTGTCCGGAGACGCCAATGAAGCGGTTGGTGAGGCGTTCGCCGGGGACGCGCACCGGGAAGAACCGCTGGTGCTGGATCATCACCGTCGCCAGCACCTCGTCGGGGAGCTCGAGGTAGCGCTGGGAAAAACTTCCCATGACGGCCACCGGCCACTCGACCAGGTGGGTGACCTCCTCCACCAGGTCCTCGGGCAGAACGGCCTCGTAACCTTCGCTCAGGGCCAGGGTGGCGGTCTCGAGCACCACCCGCTCGCGCCGCTGCGCGACGTCGGCGACCACGTGGGCGTCGTAGAGGGCGTCGCGGTAGGTTTCGGCGTCCACCTCGACCACGTCCGGCCCCAGGAAGCGGTGGCCGCGGCTCGTCCGGCCCGCCGAGACGTTGAAGACCTCGACCGGCAGCACCTCGCCGTCCAGGCGGGCCACCAGCCAGCGCACCGGACGCACGAAGGGACCGTCGCCCGCGCCCCAGATCATCTTCTTGGGTGCGGGTAGGTCGCGCACCAGCCCCGCGAGCAGCTCGGGGAGGATGCGGGCGGTGGGCTCGCCCTCGTGCACCACCCGGGCCCAGACGTAGCCGTCCTTCACGGTCAGGTCGGCCACCTCCACGCCGGCCTTGCGGGCGAAGCCCGCGGCCGCGGGGGTGGGCTTCCCGTCTTTGAAGGCGGCCTTCTCGGGCGGGCCGCGGCGCGCTTCTTCCACGCGCGCGCTCGCCTCGGGCAGGCCGCGCACCACCAGCGCCAGTCGGCGGGGGGTGGCGTAGGTCTCGATGGCCTCGAAGTCGAGCCGCGCCGCGGAGAGGCGCTCGGCGGCGAGGCGCTCGAGGTCGGCCAGCGCCCGGGGCACGTAGGCGGCGGGCAGCTCCTCGGTTCCGATCTCGAAGAGGAGGTTCATTTGGCCACCTCCGGGTGGTGCTTCTTCAGGTAGGCCCGGGCCGTGGCCTCGGCCAGGCGGCGGACCCGCTGCACGTAGGCCTGGCGTTCCGCGTGGCCGAGCACCCCGCGGGCGTCGAGGAGGTTGAAGGCGTGGGAGGCCTTGAGCACGAACTCGTAGGCGGGGTGGATGAGCTCGAGCTCCAGCAATCGGCGCGCCTCCTCCTCGTAGTCGTCGAACCAGCGCCGCACCTTCTCGGCGTTGACGTGCTTGAAGTTGTACGCGCAGTGCTCCAGTTCGAAGTCGCGGCGGATGTCGCCGATGGTCACGCCGGGGGCGTACTCCACGTCGTAGGTGTGCTTCTTGTTCTGCAGGTAGAGGGCGATGCGCTCGAGCCCGTAGGTGATCTCCACGCTGACCGGGTTGACGTCGACGCCGCCCACCTGCTGGAAGTAGGTGAACTGGGTGATCTCCATCCCGTCGAGCCAGACCTCCCAGCCCAGCCCCCAGGCGCCCAGGGTGGGGCTTTCCCAGTTGTCCTCGACGAAGCGCACGTCGTGGTCCTCCACCCGGATGCCGATGGCGCGCAGCGAGTCGAGGTAGAGGTCCTGCACGTCGGCCGGCGAGGGTTTGAGGATGACCTGGTACTGGAAGTAGTACTGGAAGCGGTAGGGGTTCTCCCCGTAACGGCCGTCCTGCGGCCGTCGGCTCGGGGCCACGTAGGCCGTCTTCCAGGGCTCGGGCCCGAGCGCCTTGAGGAAGGTGGTGGGGTAGAAGGTGCCCGCGCCCACCTCGGTGTCGTAGGGTTCCGTGATCACGCAGCCGTAGCCGCCCCAGTAGTCGTGGAGTTTTAGGATCAGGTCTTGAAAGAGCATCGCCGGCTCCTGTTCATGAGAGGTTGTCACGGGCGGTTCACCCGCGCGGAACGCGCGCGGATAATATATCATATAGACAGGCTTCATCTTCGCCTTCGTTGCGTACGAAACGCGGGAAGCCTGTAGGCAAGAAGTCTTCAAGGCATGGAGTAGAAAGGAGTTTTCGCCTTGAACCGATACGACGACCGTGCACGCCTGGTGTTCCACTACGCCCGCGAAGAGGGGAGCCGCCTGGGCCACTCGATGATCGGGCCGGAACACCTATTGCTCGGCCTCATGCGTGAGGGCGGCACCGCGGCCCGCATCCTGGCCGAATACGGGGCCAACCTGGAGGCCATGCGTCGCATGGTGGAAGAGCTGGTGGGCCGCGGCGAGGGGAGCCGCTCCGGCGAGCCCCCGGCCATCACCCCGCGCGCGCGTCGGGTGATGGAGCTGGCCGGCGCCGAGGCCCGCAACATGAGTTCCCCGGCCATCGGGACCGAACACATCCTCCTCGGCATCATCCGCGAGGGCGACGGCGTCGCTTACCGCATCCTCAGCCACTTCGCCAAGGACGTGGACACGATCCGCTGGCGCATCATGGCCGGCGGCGAAGAAGCCACCCAGGAGAAGGCCGCGCAGACGCCCTTCCTCGACGAGTACGCGCGCGACCTCACCAAGGACGCCCGCGAGGGCAAGCTCGACCCGGTCATCGGCCGGGTGGACGAGATCAACCGCGTCATCCAGATCCTGGCGCGGCGCACCAAGAACAACCCCGTGCTGGTGGGCGATCCCGGCGTGGGCAAGACGGCGATCGTCGAGGGGCTGGCCCAGGCGATCGTCGAGGGCCGGGTGCCCCCGGTGCTGCAGGGGGCCCGCGTGGTCAGCCTCGACCTGGCCGGGGTGGTCGCGGGCACCAAGTACCGCGGCGAGTTCGAAGAGCGCCTGCGCCAGATCATCGAAGAGCTCAAGAACGGCAAGATCATCGCCTTCATGGACGAGCTGCACACCCTCATCGGCGCCGGCGGCGCCGAGGGCACGCTGGACGCGGCCAACATCATGAAGCCGCCGCTCTCGCGCGGCGAGATCCAGCTCATCGGCGCGACCACGACCGGCGAGTACCACCGTTACGTCGAGAAGGACGCGGCCCTCGAACGCCGCTTCCAGCCGGTGATCGTGCTCGAGCCCAACCCCGAGGAGACGCTCGAGATCCTCAAGGGCCTGCGTCCGCGCTACGAAGCGCACCACGGCGTCATCATCCCCGACGAGATCCTCAAGGCCTCGGTGCGCATCGGTGTGCGCGGCCTTCCGGGGCGCAACTTCCCCGACAAGGCCATCGACCTGATCGACGAGGCGGCGAGCCGCGTGCGCCTGAACGCCTCGCTCGGCCTGCCGGTGGCCACCGACGAGGACGACACCCCGGTCGTCACCCGCGAGGACCTGGAGACGGTGGTGGACTCCTGGGGCGGCGTCTACGTGGACGAGTCCGAAGAGGAGAACCTGCTCGAGCTCGAAGCGCGCCTGCGCGAGAAGGTCGTCGGCCAGGACCAGGCGGTGCGCGCCCTGGCCTCGGCGCTGCGGCGCGCCCGGGTGGGGCTGGGCGGCCGCGCCCGGGTGACCGCGAGCTTCCTCTTCGTCGGGCCCAGCGGCGTCGGCAAGACCCAGCTGGCCAAGGCGCTGGCCGAGACGCTGTTCGGCAGCGAGCGCGCGCTCATCCGCTTCGACATGTCCGAGTTCCAGGAGCCGCACTCGATCTCCAAGCTGATCGGCGCGCCTCCGGGCTACGTCGGCTACGAGCAGGGCGGCCGCCTCACCGAAGCGGTGCGGCGCCAGCCCTTCAGCGTCGTCCTCCTCGACGAGATCGAGAAGGCCCACCCCGACGTCTACGGCGCCTTCCTGCAGGTGCTCGACGACGGCCGCCTCACCGACGGCCTCGGCCGCACCGTCGACTTCCGCCGCGTCATCCTGATCATGACCTCGAACACCGGCTTCAACGTCGGTCCGGCCATCGGCTTCACCGAAACCGAGGTCGACAGCGAGTCGCCGCTCAAGGCGCTCTTCACCCCCGAGTTCCTCGACCGACTGGACGAGGTCATCCGCTTCGGCCCGCTCGCGCGCGAGGACCTGGTCAAGGTGGCGGGCTTCATGCTCGACGAGATCGCCGAGGAACTCGCGAGCCGCGAGGTCGAGGTGCGCTTCGACGAAAGCGTCGCCGAATGGGTGGTGCAGCAGGCCTCCCAGCTGGGTTCGGCCCGGATCCTCCGCGGCATCATCCGCGACAAGGTCGAAGACCCGCTTTCCATCGCGCTGCTCGAACACCCCGGCCAGCGGCTGCGGGTCCTCCTGCGCGAGGGCGAGCTCTTCTTCGAAGCCGGCGAAGTCAGCCTCGTCTAACCGATGAAGCCGCAAGCGATCGAGACCGCCGCACGGTGCGGCGGTCTGCTTTGAGGTGGGCATGGCCAAGCCGAAGAGCCAGTACCGCTGCGTCGAGTGCGGCTACCGCGCCCCCAAGTCGCTGGGGCGCTGCCCCGGCTGCGGCGCCTGGGGCAGCTTCCTCGAGGAGCGGTCGGATGGGGGCGGGTCCGAGGCCGCGCCGCCCGCAGGGGTCCTGCCGCTCGCCGAGGTCGACGCGGAGGCGCTGCCGCGGTATTCGAGCGGGAGCGAAGAGGTGGACCGCGTCCTCGGCGGCGGGTTCGTCCCCGGCGCGGCGCTGCTGATCGGCGGCGAGCCCGGGGTGGGGAAGAGCACCCTGCTGCTGCAGGTCGCCGACCGGGTGCTGAAGAGCGGCAAGCGCGTCGTCTACGTGGCCGGTGAAGAGTCGCCGCAGCAGGTCAAGCTGCGCGCCGAGCGCCTGGGGGTGAGCCCCCGCCTCGAGCTGATGCGCGACACCCGGCTGGACGCGGTGCTGGCGGGGCTGGACGCTCACGCTCCCGACCTGGTCGTCGTCGACTCGATCCAGACCCTCGAGTCCGAGGGCGTGCCCGGCTCCCTGGTCGCGGTGCGCAACGCCACCCAGGCCCTGGTTCGCTGGGCCAAGGCCTCCGGCGGCACGCTGGTGCTCGTCGGTCACGTTACCAAGGAGGGGACCGTCGCCGGTCCCAAGGTCATCGAACACGTGGTGGACGCGACGCTCTACCTGGAGACGGCCGGGGTCTTTCGGGTGCTGCGCTCGGCGAAGAACCGCTTCGGGCCGGTGGGCGAGGTGGGCGTCTTCCGGATGGAGCACGCCGGCCTGGTGGAGGTGGCCAACCCTTCCGAGGCCTTCCTGGCCGAGCGGCCGCTCGGGGTGCCGGGCTCCACCGTGGGCCTCGCCCTCTACGGCGAGCGGGTGATCGCGCTCGAGGTCCAGGCGCTCGCCGCCAAGAGCCCCTACGCCGCGCCCAAGCGCGTGGCCCAGGGGCTCGACCCGCGGCGCGTGGACGTGGTGCTGGCGGTGCTGGAACGGCGGCTCGGCCTCAAGCTGGGCCACCTCGACGTCTACGTCAACCTGGCCGGCGGCCTGCGCGTGAGCGACCCGGGCCTCGACCTGGCCGTGGCCCTCGCCGTGTATTCTGCGGTCATGGGCCGCCCGGTGCACCCCCAGACCGCCGCCGTGGGCGAGGTGGGCCTGGCCGGCGAGGTCCGCTCCGTCACGCTCCTGGAGGCGCGGCTGCGTGAAGGGCGGCGCGCCGGCTTCGAACGCGTACTGGGTCCGGGGGCGCTCCCGACCGTCGAGCAGGCCGTGCGGGAGGCCCTGGCATGAAGCCCCTGCGCGTCGCCCTGCTCGCGATCTTCACCTACCTGGGGTTCGAGTTCGGGGTCTGGCTCGACGAGCGCGGCCTCCTCTCCAGCCCCATCAACCTGATCTACCTCACCGTCGTCGGGGCGCTGCTCGGACTGCTGCTGGCGCCGCGGCTCGAGCACGGGATCCTGCGCGGCCTCGCCCGGCTGGAAGAGGGCTGGCGCCGCCTGCCGCCGGAGCTGCCGCTGGCGGTGACCGCGGCGAGCGTCCTCGCGTTGCTGGCGGCCGTCCTCCTGACCACGCTGCTCTCGAGCGTTCCCGGCTTCGCCTGGTACCACTCCCTGGGCATCGCCCTGGTCCTCGTCCTGGTGTTCAGCTTCGTGGCCGTGCGCAACATGCACTTCTTCCGTCCCCGCGGCGGCGCCTCCGCCCCGCTCGACCTGGGCGGCAAGGCGCTCGACTCCTCGGTCCTGATCGACGGCCGCATCGCCGAGATGGCCGAGCTGGGCTGGCTCGAAGGCCCTTTGTGGGTGCCGCGCTTCATTCTGCGCGAGCTGCAGCTGCTCGCAGACCAGGAAGACCCCGTACGCCGCGGCAAGGGGCGGCGGGGGCTGGAAACCCTGGAGCGCCTCCGCGGCACCGTGCCGCTGGAGGTCATCGACGACGAGGTGGGCCGGCAGGAGCTGACCGACGACAAGCTGCTCGACCTCTGCCGCGCCCGCGGCATGGCCCTGGTGACCAACGACGCCGCCATGGTTCAGCTGGCGCGCATCTACGACGTCAAGGTGCTCAGCGTGCAGGCGCTTTCGATCGCGCTGCGCACCCAGTACCGCCCCGGCGACCGCGTCGAGCTCGAGATCATCAAACCCGGGCGCGAACCGGGGCAGGGGGTGGGCTACCTGGAGGACGGCACCATGGTCGTCGTCGACCACGCCGCCCAGCACCGCGGCCGCAAGGTCAAGGTCGTCATCACCCAGACGATCCAGACCCAGGTCGGCCGCCTCGTCTTCGCCCGTTTGCAGACCGAGGCGGAGTCCGGCGAAGGTCAGTCGCCCTCGGGGTAAGGCGCGGCCTCCAGCACCCGGACCTCCACCTGCCCCACGCCGGCTTCGACCGCGAGCCGCAGCGGCGGCCCGGAGCCGCCGGAGGACCAGCGGCGCCCGCCGCCCCCCAGCCCGCTGACCGCGACCCCGCCGATGCCCTTTTCGACTTCGAGTTCCACCGGGAGTCCGGGGGGCAGGAGCAGGGTCAACCGCCCCACGCCCCCTTCCACGCGGGCCTCGTAGCCCCCCTTCGCGGGGAAGAAGACCGTCAGGTCGCCCACGCCCGCGCGGATCGCCAGCCCCTCGAGCTCCAACCCCCGCAGATCGAGCCTGCCCTGGCCCACCCCCAGCCGCAGGTCCAGGTCGTAGCGCACGGCCGGATGCAGCCCCAGCTTCCACAGCGGCGCCCGCCCCTGCAGCCGCAGGTTGCGGCCTTCGCTGCGAAGGCGCAGCTCCATCCGTTCGCGCCGGCGCTTCCTTTCGAGGAGGATTCGTTGCCGGGGGAGGCGTTCCAGTTCGGCATCGAGCAGGGTTTCGGCGTCCGCGGGGAGGGCGGAGAGCTCGAGCCGCGCCACGGGGGTGTCGAGGCGCAGGCTGGCGGTCTGCAGCCCCGCAGCGAGCGGCACCCGCAGGGACTCGCGAACGAACGGGCCGGAAGGCGGCGGGCCGAAGGCGAGCCAGAACCCCGCGGCGAGCAGCAGACCGAAGAGCACGAGGGCCGACAGCCGCCGCCCCTTGGGGTCGCGTCCGAAGAGCAGCTCCAGGCCCAGGGCGACGAGCAGCAGGGGCCAGAGGCGCCAGAGCTCCAGAGCGGCGCCCGGCAGGTAGCCGAGATCGGCCAGCAGCCAGGCCAACCCGACCGCGATCAGGATCCAACCCAGCGTCAACCCCGGCCTCCCTTGGGGAGCAGGAAGTAGACCCCGAGGGCGATCAGGAGCAACGCCCCCAGCAGCGACCCGTCGATCCACCAAAGCCCCAGGTTTTCCAGCAGCAGCCAAAGGCCCAGGACGACGAGGGCCAGCCCCCCGTAGAACCGCAGTTTGGACGGCTCGTTCTCCCCGGTGATGCGGCGCACGCCTTCCTCGATCTCGCGCACGCCTTCGCTCACGCGCGCTTCCAGGGGCCGTTCCTCCTCGCCTTCCCGCGGCAGCACGAAGACGAGGAGCAGGTAGACCAAGGCGAAGACGGGCTGCACCACGACGAGTACGAGCGCGATGAGCCGGACGAGGTTGACGTCGAGGCCGAAGTACTCCGCCAGGCCGCCGCAGACGCCCGCCAGCAGGCGATGGCGCTCGCTGCGCACCAGCCGTTTCCGCTCCATGTGGGACCTCCACGAACAGTCTACCGTATGACGTTTAACCCGGACCCCACGCAAAATGTGCGGGTTATAATACCTGCGGCCGCCACGCGGCGGTATCCAGCACGGGAGGTGCCTTTTGAAACTCCACGAATTCCAAGCAAAAGAGTTGTTGGCCCAGTACGGCGTACCCGTGCCTCCGGGCAAGGTGGCCTACGGCCCCGAAGAGGCCGAGCGCATCGCCAAGGACTTCGGCAAGCAGGTGGTCATCAAGGCCCAGGTCCACGTGGGCGGTCGCGGCAAGGCCGGCGGCGTCAAGCTAGCCCAGCCCGAGGAGGCGCGCGAGGTCGCCGGAAAGATCCTGGGGATGGACATCAAGGGCCTGACGGTGAAGAAGGTCCTGGTGGCCGAGGCCGTGGACATCGCTCGTGAGTACTACGCGGGCCTGATCATCGACCGCTCGAGCCAGCGCGCCGTCCTCATGGTGAGCAAGGAGGGGGGCGTGGACATCGAGGAGGTGGCCCGCACCAACCCCGAGGCCATCGTCAAGTACCCCATCGACCCGCACAAGGGCCTGCGCCACTTCGAGGCCCGCGAGGTCGTCAAGCAGGCGGGGCTCGAGGGCAACCTCAACCGGCTCGCGAACGTGATCGTGCAGCTCTACAACGCCTTCAAGGGCGTGGACGCCTCGCTCGCCGAGATCAACCCCCTGGTCGTCACCGAGCAGGGCGAGATCATCGCCGCCGACGCCAAGATCGACCTGGACGACAACGCCCTCTTCCGCCACCCCGACCTGGCCAAGCTGCGCGAGGTCGAGGCCGAGCACCCGCTCGAGATCGAGGCCAGCAACTACGGCTTCGCCTACGTCAAGCTCGACGGCGACGTGGGCGTGATCGGCAACGGTGCGGGGCTGGTGATGTACACCCTCGACCTGGTGAACCGCGCCGGCGGCAAACCCGCCAACTTCCTCGACATCGGCGGCGGCGCCAAGGCCGAGGTCGTCTACAACGCGGTCAAGCTGGTGGCCAAGGACCCGGACGTGAAGGGCATCTTCATCAACATCTTCGGGGGCATCACCCGCGCCGACGAGGTGGCCAAGGGCGTGATCCAGGCCCTGGAGGAAGGCCTCGTCAAGGTTCCGGTGGTCATGCGCGTGGCCGGGACCGCCGAGGAAGAGGCCAAGAAGCTCCTCGAAGGCAAGCCGATCTACCTCTACCCCAACTCGCTCGAGGCGGCGGGGGCGATCGTGACCATGGTGGGAGGCGCGAAGTGAGCATCCTGATCAACAAGGACACGCGCGTGCTGGTGCAGGGCATCACCGGCCGCGAGGGGCGTTTCCACGCCGAACAGATGCAGAAGTACGGCACCAAGATCGTCGCCGGCGTGACCCCCGGCAAGGGCGGCCAGGAGGTCCTGGGCGTGCCGGTCTACGACACCGTCAAGGAGGCGGTGGCCCACCACGGCATCGACGCCTCCATCGTCTTCGTGCCGGCCGCGGCCGCCGCCGACGCGGCGCTCGAGGCCGCCCACGCGGGCGTCCCCCTGGTGGTTCTGATCACCGAGGGCATCCCCACCCTCGACATGGTCGCCGCGGTCAAGGAGATCAAGGAACTGGGCGTGCGCCTCATCGGCGGCAACTGCCCGGGCCTCATCTCGGCCGAGGAGTCCAAGCTGGGCATCATGCCGGGCCACGTCTTCAAGAAGGGCCGGGTCGGGCTCATCTCGCGCTCGGGCACCCTCACCTACGAGGCCGCCGCGGCGCTCAGCGAGGCCGGCCTGGGCACCACCACCACGGTGGGCATCGGCGGCGACCCCATCATCGGCACCACCTTCAAGGACCTGCTGCCCCTCTTCAACGAGGACCCCGAGACCGAGGCCGTGGTGGTCATCGGCGAGATCGGCGGTTCGGACGAGGAGGAGGCCGCGGCCTGGGTCAAGGAGCACATGACCAAGCCGGTCGTCGGCTTCATCGGCGGCCGCAGCGCCCCCAAGGGCAAGCGCATGGGGCACGCGGGCGCCATCATCATGGGCGACGTGGGCACCCCCGAGTCCAAGCTCAAGGCCTTCGCCGAAGCGGACATTCCCGTGGCCGACACGATCGACGAGATCGTCGAGCTGGTGAAGCAAAGGCTGGGCTAAGGCATCCGCTGCGTACGAAAGGGCGGCCGCGGCCGCCCTTTCCCGTGGTCGGGGTAAGGGCGCTTCGGCCTCGGGTCCCGTGCCTCCTCAAGCCCGGTCGGGGCGGCGTCCGGCGTCGCGGTAGCCCTGCCAAAGCGTGCGGGCGCGGCGGTAGATCCAGGTGAGCGCGAAAAGGGTCTGGGGCAGCACCGTGCTCCAGCCCGCCACCACCGCCAGAAAAGCGGCGTGAAAGAGCAGGGGCTCGAAGGCGGTTTCACGCGCGCTGGGGCGCTGCAGCAGCCGCCACCACGCGGGCCCCTGCACCCGGGCGAGCAGCGCGGCGTAGCTGGCGTAGGCGAGCAACGTCCAGCCGCCCGGCTGCACCAGGCCAAGGGCCACGAGCAGAAGCCCCGCGAAGGCGGCGACGCGAAAGGCCTCGAGCGCGCCCCTGAAGGCCGCGGCCGTTCCGGTCTCCACCGCGGCCAGCTCCCGGTTCGCCGGGGGAAGGAACCCCGCCCCGCCGATCCAGACGGCGTCGGGCCAGAAATAGAAGAAGCCTCCGTCTTCGCTCCCTTCCGCAGCGTCCGCAAGACAGGGAAGCGCGCTCGCGGGCACCGGGGCGGTGCCCCAGACGACGCGCCGCCCCTCGTGTCCCGAAAGGTAGTCCTCGGCCCGGGGCGCAAGGCCGTAGGCCAACCAGTAGTCGGGCACGCCCTGCAGCACCAGGTGGAACCAGGGGTCGCATTCCACCGCGCCTGCGGGCGTTTGCAACCGGCACCAGGCGTGGGGCGCGGGTTCGCTGAGCAGCAGGTGGCCGAGCACGACCTCTCCGCCCCAGCCGCGTTCGCGCGCCGCCTGCAAGACGCCCAAGGCCAGCGTCAACGCGGCCGCGCCCGGTTCGGCGTCCTCGCCGCCGTCGAGCCGGTACCCTTCCTCGAGCAAACGCGCGTAGACTTCCTCGATCAGCTCCTGCAGCGGGCGGTGGGCGTCCTCGCTGGGGGGCGCAGGCGTCGCTACCGCGTCGAGCTCGAAATCGAGCGTCAGTTCCGAGGCCGGCTCCAGCTCGAAGCAGGCGAGGGCGCGCCCCGGCTTGGTCCGGCGCTCCCGAGGCGGACGGGACAACCGGGCGTCGTGGATGCGCTGACCCGGCCGGTCCGCGGGCAGCATCAGGTAGAGGCGCGAGGGCCGGTCGGGTGGGGCGGGGTGGCGGTACCGTACGCGAAAACGCATGGCTCCCGCCCATCCTACCCCGGTGCGGCGGCTAACCCGAGAGGCGCAGGACGGGCTGCGGTTCGGGGAAGAGCTCTTCCGGACGCGCCCCGATGAAGGCCGCGGCGCCGGCGTAGACGCTGCGGAAGTCCACCCGGTAGCGCAGGTCGCCCGCGTCGAGGTCGTCGAGGTCGTAGCCGGGGCCCTTGAGGCCGCCGGCGTTCGGCCCCAGGGCGAACATCAGCCCCGCCTTGCCGTGGTCGGTGCCGCCGGAGGCGTTTTCCTGCACCCGGCGGCCGAACTCGCTGAACCCCAGGACGAGCACGTCGTCCTCGCGGCCCAGGGCCTTCAGGTCCTGCGCGAAGGCGCCAAGGCCGCTCGCGAGCTGCTCGAGCAGGCCCGGTTGACGGCCCAGCTGGTCGGCGTGGGTGTCGAAGCCGCCCAAGGCGACGTAGTAGACCCGGGCGCCCAGCCCGCCCGCGATCATGCGCACGACGTCGCGCAGGGCGTCGCCGAAGGCGCCGCGCGGGTAGGCGGCCTCCGGGCGGTAGCCGCGCAGCGCCTGCACGCGCCGGGTGTCGGCGAGCAGCCGCTCCATGGCGGCGCGGGTGCGCTCGAGCGGACCCTCCGCAGGGCGCGCCAGCCCCCGCTCGAACCGCTCCAGGGCGGGTTTCGGCAGGCGCAGGCGGAAGGCGTCGAGGCCGCCCACGGCCACCCCCTGACGGGACTCGCCGCGCAGGGCGAGCGGTGCGGAGAGGCCGAGGTTGACGGCGCAGAAGGGGTCTTCGGCTTCGTCGAGCCAGGGCCCCAGCCAGCCTTCCGTACTTCTGCGGCTGGGATCGGCGGTGTGCCAGATGGCCATGGAGACGAAGTGGCTGCGGCTGGGCTGCGGGTAGCCCACCGCGGGGATCAGCGCGAGGCGCCCCCGTTCCCAGAACGGCATCAGCCCCCGCAAGGACGGGTGCAGTCCCAGCTCGCCGTTCAGGTCGAGCACCTCCTTGGCGGGAACGGCCAGGTTGGGGCGGGCCTTGCGGTAGCCCGCGTCCCGATAGGGAACGAGCGTGTTCAGGGCGTCGTTGCCCCCTGAAAGCTGCACCACGACCAGGATCTTTTCGCCCGGGGCCGCGGCCATCGCGGTGCGCGCCAGCAGCGAGGGCGCCGCCCCGCCCACGGCGAGCGTCGTGAGCATGCGCTGTACGAAGTCTCTGCGGTTCATGGCTTCCTCCTAGAGCATCTGCCCCTGGGGCAGTACGGCGGCGTAGGCGTCCTCCGCGCCGTCCATGAAAACGGAAAGGTCGCTCTCCTCTTCGAGCACCGCCGGCAGCAGGTTGAGCCGCACCAGCAGCGCCGCGTCCCCCAGCCAGGCCTCGCCCCGGGGCCAGCCGGCGACGTTGGGCGGCTGGAAGGGGACCTGCCCCATGCCCACGAGCGCCCGCGCGAGCAGGCGCTCGGGCACCGCCTTGCCGACGTAGAGGAGTCCGATCAGGTACTCGACGGGCGACTTGACGAGGGCGTTGCGGACCTCGGGGGCGTAGAAGGCCGCGTGGGTGAAGAGCCAGCGCAGCAGGCCGTAGCTGCCCTCCAGTTGCAGCACCTCGGCGCCGCGTTCGACCAGCTCGGCGGGCGGGTCGGGCGCGAGGTAGAAGCGCAGGAACTTTCCGGCGAGGAAGCGGTAGGTCCGGGGGTGCCGGGCCAGGATCTGCAGCACCTCCTCCCCGCCCCGGACGGTCTGCCCGAGAAAGGTCTTGGGTTCGTCGTCATGCCAGCGCGCGCGGAACTCGAAGCCGATCGGGCGCCCTTCCGCGCGCGCCTTGCGGGGCGGCGTGATGGACCAGCCGGTGAAGGCGCGCGCCGCCGCTTGAACGTCCGCTTCGTCGTACTGCCCCTCGCCCAGGGTGAAGAGCTCGAGCAGCTCCCGCCCCCAGTTTTCGTTGGGGTGTTCCTTGCGGCTGGTGGCGTTGTCGAGGTAGACCAGCATCGCCGGGTCGCGGGCCACGGCCTCGAGCAGCTCGGGGAAGCGTCCCGGCCCCAGGGTGCGGAAGGTCTGGTTCTGGCGCCAGACCAAGCTGCCCAGCTTGACCTTCCGGAACTCGCTGGTGAAGTGGCCGCTCCAGAAGAGCACCAGCCGCTCCGCCGCGGGCGTGGGGGTGGTGAGCCAGTGCCGGAGCCAGTGCTTCACCAGCGCCCGGTGCACCTGGCCCCGGTTCGTCTTGGGGTCGAGCTCGAACGCGGGTTCCGGCGCCGGAGCGGGGGGCTGCAGCAGCCGCTCCACGGCCCCTTCGAGCCCGGCATCGGCGAGCGCTTCGGCCTCCTCGCGCTTGCCGCGGGCGGCGGCGCGGCGCAGCAGGTGCGCGGCCTCGTACGGCGTAAACGGTCCGGTGTACATGGATCCCTCCTTGCCGCCCAGGTTAAAGGGGCGCGGGGATCCCGGGGGTGAGCCTCAGGTTAACGCGGGTTCATGCTCAGCCGAAGTACTCTTCGATCTGGTCGGCGGTGATCAGGACCTCGCGCGGCTTCGAGCCCTGGTGGGGGCCGACGATGCCCATCGCCTCGAGCAGGTCCATCAACTTGCCGGCGCGGGCGTGCCCCACCGAGAGCCGCCGCTGCAGGCGGCTGACCGAGGCCTGCCCCTCCTCGACGACGATCTCGGCGGCGCGCTTCAGGTAGGGGTCGGAAAAGTCGAGCGGCAGCTCGCCCTGCACGGCGTTGGTGTTCACGCCCAGCGCCAGCGGGCCGTCGAAGTCGGCCCCGTAGGCTTCGGCGAAGGCGTCCTCGAAGTCCTGCGCGCGCAGGTACTCGGTGACCCGGCGGATCTCGCGGTCGGAGAGGAAGGGCCCCTGAAGGCGCACGGGCTTGGGCAGGCCCGGCTGGTGGAAGAGCATGTCCCCTTGGCCGATCAGCCGTTCGGCGCCGGTGCTGTCGAGGATGGTGCGCGAGTCGTGGCTGCTGGAGACGGCGAAGGCGATGCGGGCGGGGACGTTGACCTTGATCAGGCTGGTGAGGATGTCCACGCTGGGGCGTTGGGTGGCCAGGATCAGGTGCATCCCGGTGGCGCGGGCCATCTGCGCCAGGCGCAGGATGGCCTGTTCCACCTCCTTGGGGCTGGTGATCATCAGGTCGGCCAGCTCGTCGATGACGATGACCAGCAGGGGCAGCTCGGGCTCGCCCAGCTCGCGCATCTTGGCGTTGAACTGTTCGAGGTTGCGGGCGCCCACCTGGCTCATCATCTTGTACCGCCGCTCCATGTGGGCCACCGCGCCCAGGAGCACCCCGGCGGCGTCGGCGGGGTTGGTGACGACGCCCCGCACCAGGTGGGGGATGCCGTCGTAGGGCGTCAGCTCGACCATCTTGGGGTCGATCATCAGGAGGCGGAGCTCGCTGGGCAGGTAGCGGTAGAGCAGGCTCATGACCAGGGTGTTGACGCAGACCGACTTGCCCGACCCGGTCGAACCGGCGATGAGCAGATGGGGCATGACGGCCAGGTCGCGCACCCACATCTCGCCGTCGATGCTCTTGCCCAGGATGAGCGGCAAGCGGTCCTTGCTGCGCTGGTAGGCGGGGTGGCGCAGCGCCTCGCTGAAGCGGACGAGCTCGCGATCGGCGTTCGGGACCTCGAGCCCGATCACGTGCTTGCCGGGGATCGGGGCCTCGACGCGCACCGAGCCGACGGCGAGCGCCCGGGCGATGTCGTTGGCGAGGCCGGCGATGCGGCTGATCTTCTCGCCCGGCGCGGGTTCGACCTCGAAGCGGGTGACGCTGGGCCCTCGGGCCCAGTCCACCACCCGCGCCGCGAGGTTGAAGTGGGAGAGGGTCTCGTTGATGATCTCGGCGCGCCGGGCCGCTTCCTCCTCCAGCTCCTTGCCTCCGGAACGCCGCGGTTCGGGCGGATCGAGCAGCTCGAAGGCGGGGAGCGCCGGCGCCCGGCTCGGGGCGACGGGTTTGGGCGAAGGGCGCGCCGGCCCGGGGGGCGCCGGCGGGTCGGCGGCGACGACGGCGGGTTGGGCGGCGGGCGGGGGCGTGGCTTCGGTCGCCTCGTCCTCCACGCGGGGCGGGGCGGCGACGAGGCCGCCGCTTTTGAGGATCTGCGCCGCGGCCGGGTGGTAGTCCGCCGGGTTGGCCTCGGCCCAGTCGACCCAGCGGCTCCAGCCTTCGGCGCGGCCCGCCACCTCGTCGAGCGCCTCCCGCAGGTCGCGCCAGCGTTTGGCACGTTCCTCGCGGCGTCGGTCGACGCGGCTAAGCGCTGCGGGGTCGGCCTCCAGATCGCGCAGGTCTTGCTCGACGGCCGCGGCCAGCTCGGCGTAGCGCTTCTTGATCGCCGCCAGCTCCAGCTGCAGGGCGGCGCGCCGTTCGTCGAGTTCGCGCCAGAGCGGCGGCTCGTTCGCGCGCAGCGGGTGGCGCAGGGTTCGCTCCAGCGCCTCCACCTCGGCGATCCAGTCCGGGGCCTCGGAACGCAGTCGGGTCAGCAGCTCGGCCGCCCGCTGTTCCATGAAGGCGGCGAGCAGTTCGCGGCTGCGCGCGACCTCGGCGGCTTCCTCGCGGGTGCCGCGGCGGGCCAGGCGCTCGAGGTCG
This sequence comes from Oceanithermus profundus DSM 14977, assembly GCF_000183745.1. NCBI lineage: Bacteria > Thermotogati > Deinococcota > Deinococci > Thermales > Thermaceae > Oceanithermus > Oceanithermus profundus. The sequence continues at coordinate 1,060,857 of NC_014761.1, forward strand.
GCCTTGAGCTCCCCCAGCAGCGCGTGGTCCGGATAGCGGTCCAGCAGGGTGCGCACCTCGTTCAGCAAGGCGCGTGCCTGCAACCGCACCTGGCCCCATTCCTTGCGGCGGGCGCGCTGGTCGCGCCAGGCCGCGTAGAGCCGCGCCGCGGCGCGCGCCACCCGGCGCAGGCTTCGCGCCAGGCCCGAGAAGGGGGGGCGCCCCGTCCAGAGGTCGATCACCCCCCAGACGGCGAGCGCGAGCAACAACAGGCCGGCGTTTCCCAGCTGGGCGTGCAACCAGCGGTAGGCGAGGGCGCCCCAGACCCCCGACAGCTCCGAACCCAGCGCCGCCGCGAACGGCAGACCGAGGGCCCCGACCGCGAAGAGGAAGAAGGTGTGCCGCAGCAGCCCCTTGAGGGGGCGCCCCAGGAGGAGGCCAAGCGCCGCCACCGCCAGGGGCAGGGGGATCAGGTAGGTCAGGTACCCCAGGTGGCGCAGCGCCGCCCGCTTCAGGTCGGAACCGAGGGCGCCGGAGAGCGGGGGCTCGGGGTAGAAGGAGGCGGCGAGGAAGAAGGAACCGGCGAGGAGCACGAGCGCCAGGGCCTCGAGGTCGCCGCGCTGCAGGCGCGGCTTCTTCGCCGGGGGTTTCTTGGGTTTCTTGCTCGCCACCTTCGTATTCTACCGGTCAAGAATTCGCCGGCCCGACGGGCGGGCCGGCCGAGAGAGGGGGGTGGCTTACTGGGCCGAGAGGGCGCGGATGACCAGATCGGTAACGTCGATGTCGGGGGAGGCGTAGACGACGAGGCCCGACTGCCCCGCGACGTTGGCGCTGAGGATCATGGCGAAGCCGTTCTGGGCGGCCACGCGGGCGATCGTGGCGTCGATCTCTTTGGTGATCGGCGCGAGCGCGGCGTTGATCTTGTCCTGCCACTTCTTGGAAGCTTCGGCGTAGACCTTCTGCAGGTTGTCGAAGTCCTGGCGCTCCTTGGCGGTGGCGCTGCCGTCGCGGATCTTGGGCTCGAGGGCGCGCAGCTGCTCCGCGATGGGCTTCAGCTCGGCGTCCGCCTGGGTGCGCAGCGCCTTGATCTCGTCGTACTTGGGGTGGGCCTCGATCACCTTCTGCGCGTCGATGTAGCCGACGCGGCTGGGGATCTCCTTGTTCTGGCTGAGGCCGAGCACTCCGATCATCGCGAAGAGCAACGCAAAGGATACAAGGGCGGTTCGTTTCATCAAGACGAGTCTACGCAGGGGCGGTGAACAGGCCGTGAGAGTGCCGTCTGCATCGTAAAACGTAATAGAATGGTAGGGAAGGAGGAACGCATGCTCGTACGCGACTGGATGACGCCCAACCCCCGTACCGTGACCCCCGATACCCCGGTGCTCGACGCCATCAAGCTGCTCAAGGACCAGGGGTACCGGCGCCTGCCCGTGCTCGAGGCCGACCGTCTGGTGGGGATCGTGACGGACAAGGACCTCAAGGACGCCATGCCCTCCAAGGCGACGACCCTCTCGGTCTGGGAGCTCAACTACCTGCTCTCCAAGCTCACGGTCTCCGAGGTCATGGCCAAGCCCGTAATCACGGTGGACGCCGACGAGCCCCTGGAGGAGGCGGCCCTCCTGATGGAGGAGTACAAGGTGGGCGGCCTGCCGGTGCTCAGCGAGGGCAAGCTGGTGGGGATCATCACGATCACGGACGTGCTCAAGGCCTTCATCGAGGTGATGGGCATGCGCGAAGGGGGGCTCAGGGTCACCCTCGACGTCGAGGACAAACCCGGCGCGCTCGAGCGGCTCGGGGCAGCGGTCAAGCCCAGCAACATCGTCTCGGTGGCGACCGCGGGCCGGCACGACGGCTACCGCATCGTCGTCCTGCGCATCACCGGCGAGGGGCTCGACACCGTCGTCGACCGCCTGCGCAACGCCGACGAAAAGGTGCTGGACGTCCGCGAGACCCGCCCCCGCAAGATCTGAACGCGTCCGTACAGAACCCGCCGCCCCCGGAACCGGGGGCGGCGTTCGGCTTGGGGATCAGCGGATCTCGGGAAAGGGCTGGCCGGGCAGCCAGTCGACGTCGACCTTGTCCTTGGGGTCGTAAGGCGCCTTGACGAAGATCGCCTTCCAGGGCGTGGCCCCGCGGTTGATCAGGTAGTGCGGGTGCATCGGCGGGACGTGGCAGAGGTCGCCGGGTCGCAGGATGTGGCGCTCCCCGTTGATGTAGATCTCCACCTCGCCCTCGAGGGTGAAGAAGTTTTCCTCGACCGCCCGGTGGTAGTGGGTCTGGAAGTCCTCGCCGGGCATGAGGACCACCATGCCGAAGTCGGATCGGGGGCCGCGCAGCAGGTACTTGGGCCCCGAGACCCCGTCGAAGCGGTAGGCCACCTCGTCTTCGTGAATGATGAACGGCTTCAAGTGGATCCTGCCTCCTTACTCGCCGGGCGCGCGCCACATGGATCGGGTCACGCCCCGGTCGGCGAGCTCGAGCTGGGCGGGGTAGGCCGCCTTCCAGCGCCGGTAGGCCTCGTCGTAGACCTCCGCCAGCGCCGGGTCGGGTTCGACCTCGCGCTCCCAGGCCACCCAGGCCCGCGCGCCCTCCTCCAGGTTACGGTGGATCCCCACGCCCACGGCGGCCGCGATCGCCGCGCCGAGGGCGGTGGCCTCCTTCACCACCGGGATCTTGAGCGGAATCTGCAGCACGTCGGCGACGATCTGGGGCCACAACCGTCCCTTGGCCGCGCCCCCCGCGAAGACCGCGGAGGCGAGCGGGGCTCCGGTCAGCGCCGCGATGCGCTCCAGGTTGGCCCGGGTGACCAGCGCGGCGTTCTCCTGAAGCGCCCGGAAGAACGCGCCGCGGTGGGCCTTCTCGGGGTCGAGCGGAAAGTTGAGGAACGAGGGCGCCGCGTGCCGCCAGTGGCTGTAGTCCATCGCGTCCGAGAGGATGGGGGTGATGCCGTGTGAACCCGGCGGCACCGTCGCCGCCAGTTCCTCGAGCAGCGCGTAGGCGTCGCGCCCTTCGCGGGCCGCACGCTCCTTGAGGTCGGGGGCCAGGGCGTCGCGGAACCAGCGCGCCGCGATGCCGGGAAAGAAGACGATGGCCTCGGCCTGCCACTGGGCGGGGTCGGGGGCGAAGTTGAGGCGCATGCGGCCGCTCGCGTCCGACCTGGGCCCGTCGAGGTTGACCTCCTGCTGCCAGAAGGAGCCCCCGAGGATCGCGCCCTCGCCGGGCCGCGTCACGCCCAGGCCGACGGTGCCCAGCTGGGCGTCGCCGCCGCCCATCACGATCGGCGTCCCGACCTCGAGGCCGGTCGCGGCCGCGGCCTCGGGGCTGACCTCCCCGATCACGGTGCCGACTTCGCGAACGGGCGTCTCCTGGAAGGCCGGTTTGATGCCGAGGCGGTCGAAGAGCTCGGGGTCCCAGCGGCGGGTCGCGAGGTCGAAGAGGCCCGTGGTGCCCCCGTTCGTGGGATCGAGGGCGATCTCCGCGCCCAGGCGCACCGCGATCCAGTCGCTGAGCATGGCGAGCCGGGCGGCCCGTTCGTAGAGCTCCGGCTCGTGGCGCTCGAGCCAGAGCAGCCGCGGCGCCGCCCCCAGGGCGAAGGTCTGCCCCGAGCGCAGGTAGGCCCAGCGCTCGAGCTCGGGATCGCGCTCGCGCAGTTCGCGCACCTCCCGCACCGCCCGCGCGTCCACGTTGGCGCAGGCCCAGAGTTCGCGCCCCTGTTCGTCGTAGAGGACGATGCCCTCACGCATGCTCGTGGTGCTGACGGCCGCCACGTTCGCCCCGGGAACCTGCGCCAGCACCTCGCGTACGGCGTCGGCGAGCCGTTCCCAGTTGCGTTCCCGCTCGAAGGTCATCGAGCCGGGGTGGCCGGGTTCTTCGCGGTGCGTCCACTCCCGTCCGGCGGAGGCCAGCTGGCGGCCTTCCTCGTCGAAGAGCACCGCGCGCCCGCTGCCGGTTCCGGCGTCGAGGGCTAGAAGATGGCGCATGCCGCCTCCAGACTACCCCGGCCGGCCACGAGCCGGCCGGGCACGAGGGCTAGAAGTCGTAGTCGTCGATGTTGTCGATGGTGAAGACGACGCGTTCGGGCAGGAGGATGATTCCGTTGTTGACCTCGCCCTGGTAGTCGTAACCCTGCACCGAGTTGGGCGAGACCTTGACGTGGCCCACGTCGGGGACGTCGAACTCGTCGCCCACGTGCAGCTGCTTGCCCTGCACGAGCAGGTTGGCCACGTAGATGGCCAGCTTGCCCTGCTTGACCACGTCCCAAAGGCCGAAGGCCTTGACCGTGCCGCGCTTGACGTAGGGGCGCATCACGTTGGGCGTCGAGAAGCCGGTGATGATCACCTTGCCGGCGATGCCCAGGTTCTCGGCGGCCTGGGCGGTGCCGGGCAGCGCGTTGGCGTCGGGGCAGATCACCGCGTCCAGGTCGGGGTGCGCCTGGAAGAGCGCGGTGGGGACCTGCACGGCCTTCTGCGCGTCCTCGTGGCTGAAGACGGTGTCGACGATCTCCCAGTTGGGGTACTGCTCGGCGATCACCTTCTTGGCGACGACGACCCACTGGTTCTGATCGGTCACGGTCGGGCTCGAATAGTGGAAGGCCACCTTCTTGGGGCTGCCCTTGGGGTCGTCCATCTGGTCGGCGGCCATCTTGACGAGCAGCTCGCCGAGCTGCTGGGCCGTGCCCTGGCTGATGTAGAAGGTGCGGTAGCGCGGGTTGACGTCGGAGTCCCAGGTCAGGATGATGACGCCCTTCTTCATCGCCCGCTTGAGCGCTTGGTTCAGCCCGTCGGGGGAGAGCGCGGAGATGGCGATGGCGTCGTAACCCTGGTTGACGAAGTTGTTGATGTATTCGATCTGGCCGGAGACGCTCGCGGTGCTGGGGCCGTCGTACTTCACCTTGATACCGAGCATGTTGCCCATCGCCACGGCGCCCTTACCCCCCGACTCGAAGAAGCCCACCCCGGTGAGCTTGGGGATGAAGGCGATCTTGACGTCCTTGGCGAAAGCCGTGCCTGCGAATGCAGCGAGGATCAGTGCTGCCGCGAAAACCAGCGAAAATTTCTTGCGCATGTTCAACCTCCTGTGCGAAACCAAGACCTGGGGCCGTTAGCTGGGTCAGGCGATCACCTCCCGTCCCTCGAGGAAAGCGCCTTGCGTTTCAGGCGGTACTCTCCGTAGACGTGCAGCAGCTGCTTGGCCGCCATTGCCAGGATCAGCAGGCTGCCCACCACGACCTGAATCAGGTCGTTGGTCACGCCCAGCGCCAGCAGCCCTTGGCGGAGGAAACCCAGGATCATCCCCGCCAGCAGCGTGCCCAGGATCGTGCCGCTGCCGCCCAGGATGTCGGCCCCGCCCAGCACCACCGCGGTGATGATGGGCAGCAGGGCGTCGCCCCCGAGGTCGGCGCGCGCCGAGGTGAAATACGAGGTCAGCATCACCCCCGCCAGCGCCGCGCCGAATCCGCTGAGCACGTAGGCCCAGACGAGCACCCGGCGGATGGGGACGCCGCTGTAGGTGGCGGCCTTGGGGTTCACGCCGATGAGGTAGAGGTAACGGCCGAAGCGGGTCTTGTGGAGCAGCAGCGAAAGCACGAAGGCGAAGAACAGCACGGCGAGGAACGGGTAGGGCACGATGCCCAGGCTGCCCTCGGTCAGGGCGATGAAGGCGTCGGGCAGGCCGGTGATGCCTTCGTACTGGTAGGCGGCGAGGCCGGCCGAGCCGTAGGCCTTGAAGCCCAGCTTGTCGAGGAGCGCCGGCATGCCCTGGGCCAAGCCCGCGAACATGAAAAGGGTGCCGAGGGTGATGACGAGCGGGTTGACGTCGGTACGGGACACGAAGAAGCCGTTGAAGGCGCCGGCGAGTACCCCCACCAGCAAGGCCACCGCCAGCGCGGCGAAGACGTTCACCCCGGCCACCCAGACGAGGCCCAGGGTGATCGAGGCCAGCCCCATCACCGAGACGCCCGAGATGTCGATGCCCGCGGTGATGATGACCAGGGTCAGGGGCAGTGCCGCGAAGAGGATGTGGGTGAAGTCGAGGGTCGAGTAGAGCAGGTTCTCGAGGTTGAAGAAGACGGGGTTGACCAGCCCCAGCACGCCCAGTTCGAGCAGCAGGAGCGCGAAGAGCGCGAACTCCCAGCTGCGCAGGTAGCGCGTCCACTTCATGCGCCACCTCCTGCGTCGCCGCGGATGCGGGCCTGACGCCGTTGCAGCTCGAGCGCGCTCCGAACGCGGTAGTCGACGTAGACGACGACGAGAAGGATGATCCCCGCGAAGGCGTTGTCCCAGATCCCCGGCACGCCCAGGAAGATCAGCATGCTGTGCACCGCGGTGAGGAAGAGCGCGCCGATCGCGGCCCCGACGGGCGTGCCCACGCCGCCCGTGAGGCTGACGCCGCCCAGAACGTTGGCGGCGATGGCCTTGAGCTCGAACCCGTCGGCGGCGTTCATGGAGACGAAGCCGATCTGCGAGGTGAAGACGACGGCGGCGAAGGCGGCGAAGGTACCCGCCAGGGTGTAGGCGGCGAACTGGGTCCAGCGGACCGGAAGGCCCAGCAGGTAGGCGCCCGTCTCGTTGTCTCCCACGGCGTAGAAGTAGCGGGCCAGGCGCACCCTGAGGGTGACGAACGCCGTGAGCGCCAGCAGGGCCAGGGTCATCCAGACGAAGAAGGGGACGCCCAGGAAGCCCCAGAGGTTGGGTTCCTTGATGCTCTGCGGCAGGTTTTCGATCCAGCTGCCGCCGGTGATGATGCGCATCAGCCCCCGATAGATGCCGAGGGTGCCCAGGGTCATGATGATGGGGGGCACCCGCAGGAAGGTCACGCCGAAGGCGTTGAGGGCGCCGGCCAGGGTTCCGGCGAGCACGGCCGCAAGGACGGCGCCGCCCACCGGCCAGCCCAGGTTGAGCGTCGTGCCCAGCACGACCGCCGCCAGCCCCGCGGTGGCGCCGACCGAGACGTCGATGCCGCGGGTGAGGATGACGAACATCTCGCCCAGGGCGATCAGCACCAGGGTGAGGCTGGCGTTGAAGATCTCGACGATCGAGGCCGCCTTGAAGAAGTTGGGGTTGAACAGCCCGGTGACGACGACGAGGAGGACGAGCAGCAGGGTGACCAGCGCTTCACGGCTGCGCACGAGATGCTTCATGGCCGCCCCTCCGCCATTCCGAACGAGGCCGCGGTGACGCGCTCCAGGGTGAGGGCCCCGCCCTCGAGGTGCTCGACGACGCGGCCGCGGTGCATCACCAGCACCCGGTCGCTCAGCTCCACCACCTCCTCCAGCTCGGAGGAGATCAGCAGCACCCCGACCCCGGCGCCGGTCAGCGAGCGGATCAGCCGGTAGACGTCCTGGCGGGCGGAGGCGTCGATGCCGCGCGTGGGTTCGTCGAGGATGACGACCCTGGGCTCGGCCGCGAGCGCCCCTGCAAGCACGACCTTTTGCTGGTTGCCCCCCGAGAGCGTTCCCGCGGGCTGCCACATGCTGCTCAGCTTGATGTTCAGGGAGCGCACGAAGCCGTCGGCCACCTCGGCCTCCCTGCGGGTGTCGAGGAAGAGCCGGCCGAGGCGGCCGAGGATGCCGGCGGTCATCGTGTAGACGCTGGGAAGTTCGAGGAAGATGCCGTGGGCGTGGCGGTCTTCGGGAACATAGACGAGGCCCTGCTCGCGGCAGAGCGCCGGCGAGCGGCGGGTGAGGGGGCGGCCGTGCACGAGCACCTCGCCGCGCGCGTGCGGGTCGATGCCCACGATCGCTTCGCACAGTTCGGTGCGGCCCGACCCCACCAGCCCAGCGAGGCCCAGGACCTCGCCCGGATAGACCTCCAGGTTCACGTCCGCGAAGGCCTCGCTGCTCAGCCCCCGCACCGCGAGCAGGGGGCGGTCCCCCTCGCGGCGGGCTCGCTTTTCGCGCCCCGCCGGCTTGGCGCCGGTCGTCGCCGATCCGGGAGGCACCATGGCCTCGATGAGGTCGTGGGGGGTCAGGCGTTCGCGCCGGTCGCTGAGGACCATGCGGCCGTCGCGCAGCACACTGATGCGGTCGGCCACCTCCATCACCTCGCCCAGGCGGTGGGAGATGAAGACGATGCCGATGCCGCGGCCGGCCAGGGTGCGCATCCGCTGGAACAGGCTCTCGGCCTCCCTGAAGGTCAGGGCCGAGGTGGGCTCGTCGAAGATCAGCAGCCGCGCGCGCCGCAAGAGCCCCCGGAGAATCTCCAGCAGCTGCTGCTGGGCGATGCTCAGAAAGGCGCCCTGCTCGTCCAGGTTCACCTCGAAGCCCAGCTCCTCGATCAGCGGCGCCACCTTGTCCGCGAGCTCCGCGGGTGGGAGCCCCAGCCCGATTCCCAGGTTTTCCAGGACGGAGAGGTGCGGGAAGACGTGGGGTTCCTGCGGCACCATGTAGATGCCGTGTTCGTGCGCGGCTCGGGGCGAGTCCAGGCGCACCGGACGTCCTTCCAGCTCGAGCCGGCCGGCGTCGAGGGGGTAGGCCCCCGAGATGATCTTCATCGTGGTGGACTTGCCGGAGCCGTTTCCACCCAAAAGCGCGTGGATCTCGCCGTGGGCCACCGCGAAGTCGATTCCCCGCAGCACGGGCACGCCGGCAAACACCTTCCAGGCGCCCTGGAGGCGCAGCAGCGGCGGCGCGTCGGCCGGGGCTGCGGAGGCGCGGGCCGCGCTCACCGTTTCCTCCGGAGGGGACGGGTCGGTCTGGATGCGTCTACGTTCAACACCATGGCGTAGGGGCCTCCCGGGCGTCTGCGCTGAAATCACATATGACAGCGCGTTGTAACTTATGTGCACATCCTAAGTCGCGCCGCGAGAGCGTGTCAAGGGCCAGGCAACCCGGGAAAAGGCGCGCGCCATCGAACGACTGCTTGTGGGGGCGCTTCTTCGGTGTGTTAGAGTAATGTCACGTATGTGCACACGGGGAGAGGGAGGGCATCGTCGATGAATGAGGCCGAACGCGGAGCCGTCCGGGGCCGCCCGCGCGAAGACCGCCTCGCCTACCTGGCGCGCGTGGCTTCGCTTTACTACGAGGAGCAGAAGACGCAGCAGGAGATCGCCGCGTTGCTGGGCATCTCGCGCTCGGGGGTTTCGCGCCTGATCACCGAGGCCCGAGAGCGCGGGGTGGTGGAGATCATCGTGCACCACCCCTTGCAGACCTCTCCCGACCTGGCCGCGGAGCTGCAGCGGCGCTACGGCCTGAAAGACGTGCGGGTCCTGGCCGGCCGGGAGGAGGCCTACGAGCGCACCCTCAAGCGCCTGGGCGAGCTGGCGGCCCGCTACTTCGAGGACCTGCTCCACGACGGCATGACGATCGGGATCTCCTGGGGCGGGGCGCTGTACGAGATGATCCGTGCGATCCGCCCGCGCGTGCACGAGAACGTCGAGGTCGTCCAGCTCATCGGGGCGACGGGTGCCGAGGCCACGCCGACGAGCGGTCCCATCCTGGCGCAGCTGCTGGCCGAACGCCTCGGTTGCCGCAGCTACCAGCTGCACGCGCCGCTGATCGTGGACGGCGCGGCGGCGCGCCAGGCTCTCCTGGGCGAGCGCCACATCCGCGAGACGCTGGAGCGGGCCCGCAGGTCCGACATCGCCCTGGTGGGCATCGGCACCACCCGGTCCGGCTATTACAGCCTGGTGCGCGCCGGCTACCTCACCGAGGCCGAGGCCGCGGAGATCCGCAAGAGCGGAGCGGTCGGCGACGTTTGCGCGCAGCACTACGGCTTCGACGGCCGCTGGCTCGACATCGAGCTGAACCGCCGGGTCATCGGCATCGACCACGACGCCCTGCGCCGCATCGACACGGTGATCGGCGTGGCCGGGGGCGCGGTCAAGGCCCAGGCGATCCACGGGGCGCTGCGGGGACGCTACGTGAACGTGCTGATCACCGACGAGGCCGCGGCGCGCCGCCTGCTGGAGATGGAGGCGCCCTAGGGGGCGTCGTCGAAAACGGCTTCGATGCCTTCGAGCACGAGGAGTTCGCCCGAGTCGAGCCGGTAGCGCACGACGCGGCCGCGCACCTCGCCGTCGGGGCCCTTGCTGACCACGGGATCGCCGTACAGGTAGGCGTACCCCTCGGATTCGACCACGTAGGCGGCGTCCGCGCGGGTGGTGCGCTCCTCCTGCACCAGGACCACCTCCCCTTGCAGGGTGAGGGTGTCCTCGTCGAGGTCGTAGACGAGGGCCTGCGACGAGCCGCTCAGCGGTTTTTCCCCGGCGCGCTGGAGCCGGATGGGGCCGGTCACCCGCGCCTTCCCGGTCGCGTTGTCGTAGTCGAGGCGGCGCCCCCAGGCGCGGCTCTTTCCTTGCACCACCTCGACGGCCTGGTCGCCGTCCGAGAAGTTCACCTCGAAGCGGTCGGCGTCGGCGAGGTAGCGGACCTCGCCGTCGCCGAGCACGACCCGCTCCCGCACGCCCTTGACGCGTTCGACCTGGGCGATGTGGCCGTAGGCTTCGGTGTCCTCGCCGAAGCGGACCCGGGTGCGGTAGGGCGCGGGGTCGTAGATCAGGAAGCGTTGCAGGGCGTGATGGGCGGGCTCCGCCTCGGGGTGGGGGCGCAGCTCCAGCAGGTAAGCCCGACCGCCGCCGTCGTCGAGGTCGGGGTTGTAGACGGCCCAGACGAAGTCCCCGGTTTGCAGCGCCGGGTCCAGGCGCGTGCGCGCGTCGAACCAGAGCGCCACGCCCTGCACCCGCGCCCGGCGGGCGTCGGGGTCGAGCGCCTCGAGGAAGCCCGTCTGCACGTCCAGGTACTCGATGACGAAGACGTCGCTGACGTCGTCGGGGCTGGTTTTCACCGCAACGATGGGTTTCCCCTCGCGCTCGAGCTCCACCGTGGGGCAGTTGACGCAGGCCTCGTCCGGCTGCTGCGCCCCCGCCCAGAGCGCGAGCGCGAGGGCGAGGACGGCCGCGGCTCTATTCCCCAACCTTCTTGAACTCCTCGGCGGGCAGGGTGAAGGGTTTGCGGTAGACCTGCACCCGGTGCTTGTTGACGTTGTGCAGCAGCGTGCCGCCCGAGGTCTTGAACCCCTCGGCCGCGTTGACGCTGCGCGCGGGGTTGCCGATGACGATGGCCTCGCCGGTCTCGTCGTCGTAGTAGAGGGCGTCGCCGGTCGTGGTGATCTCGCCGTCGACCAGCTTCACCCCGCCGGTGGCGATCAGCTTCTTGCTGCGCGTGAGGCTGCGCACCTCGGGTGCGTTGATGACGAGCTCGCCGTCCTTGCGCTCGCGCACCAGCTTGACCGTGCCCTGGTCCATGGTGAAGACGGCGAGACCGCGTTCCTCTTCGTAGTAGACGCGGTCGGCCCACCCCTTCTGGTTTCCGCTCGCCAGGACCACCCCGCCCGACGAGGTCGAGATGTCGGTGTCAACGTCGAAGCTCATCTCCTGGGCGCGCACCTCCACGGGGTCTTCGCCTTCCTTGGCGGGCTCCTGGTGCATCTCGGCGGGCCCCGCCAGCACCCCCAGGCCGGTGGCCTCGGAGTAGACGAGCCGCGGGCCTTTGGCGGTGAGGCGGCCGCGCGTTACCGTGACGCCGCCCTCGAAGGTCGCGGTGCGCTCGCCCTCGGCGGCCTGCATGCTCTTGCCTTCGGGGGCCTCGAGCACCGCCTTGCTCGCCAGGATCTGCAGGTCGCCGACGGTGCCCACGATGCCGTCGGGCCGGTTGCTCTCGTAGATCCAGGGGCCGTTGCGCAGGTTGCCGCTGCGGCGGCCGTCCTCGTAGCTGATCTTGATGATGCGGCTGTTCGCGGCCGCCAGCGCCAGTGCGCCGATCAGCAGGAACCACAGGATTCGGGTCACGCGCGAGCTACTCATTGGGGGCACACTCCTTGACGTTGTCCATTTCGACGATGTCCTCTCCGTTTTCCCACGATGCCTCTTCCAGTTTAAAGTCCGAACGGAACCGCTCGCCGCGCACCGAGATCCCGGGGCCGGTGAGCGTGAAGGTGGGGGCGTAGAAGCCGCGGTCCTGGCGGATGCGCACCGGGGGTTCGCCCTCGCCGCCCAGCTTGATCTCGTAGCACTCGCGGGGGATGCGGATGACCGCGTAGGGCAGGGTGAGGTCGTCGTTGCGGTCGATGGTGACCTCGGGGGCGTCGAGGGTGAGGTCCAATTCGCCGTCGACGTAGCGCGCCCCCTCGCGCAGGCCGGTGGCCACCGAGGTCCTCTTGGCGGGGCTGTTCTCGATGCGCGCGGCGTAGAAGACCCATTCGGCCTTCGGATCCGAGCGCGGATAGAGCCGCAGCTTCACGCCGGTGAGTTCGACGCCGCGATCCCGCGGCGGCGGGCTGCTGACCGGAAGGTTCGCGAAGTAGTACGAGGCCGCGGCGATGCCCAGCAGCAGCAGCACGGCGTAACGGGTCACGGTTCCAGCCTACGGGCGGGCCTACTGAAAAGCGTGAAGCGACGCCCAAACCCGGGTGGGTATAGTAGGGGCGATGGCGGAGGACTGCGACGAACGCAGCATCATCGCACGCTACTTCCCGGGGACGCCGCCCGAGCTCTGGCCCGCGGGGGAGGTGCTCTATTACCGCGACGAGGAGGGGCGGATCGTCATCCGGGAGCACCCGCTGGAGCTGCGCTTCGAGGTGCTCGAGAAGGTCCCCAGCGGGAAGCCCGTCCTCTGCGACGCCTGCCGCCGGCAGATCGCCCGGCACGCCGCGGTCTTCGCCCGGGCGGAACTGCCCGCGGGGGAGGGGCGGCACTACCTCTACCGCAGCTTCTGCGCCGACACCCAGGCCTGCGCCGAGCGCGCGGAGCCCCGGTATTTGAGGGAAATCCTGGCGCGCGTTATACTGCACTGACCGACCCAGGGGCCCCCTGGGTCGTTCGCAGGCGGTCGCGCCCGAAGGAGGCAGCATGGCACGCGAGGTAAAACTGACCAAAGCAGGTTACGAGCGACTGCAGCTGGAACTGGCCGAAGAGAAGAAGCGCCTGGAGGAGGCCACCCGCATCCTTCAGGAGCAGATGGAGAGCTTCGAGGACTACGAAGATTCGGGGCTCGAGGAGGCCAAGCGCGAAAAGGCGCAGATCGAAGCCCGCGTCGACGCGCTCGAGGACATCCTGCACCGCGCGGTCATCATCGAGAGCGCCGAGGGCGACAAGGTCACCCTGGGTTCGGTCGTCGTCGTTCAGGACGAAAAGACCGGCGAGAGCCTGACCCTCCAGATCGTGGCCCCGGCCGAGGCGACGGTGCTCGAGGAACCCATGCGCGTCTCCGACGAGTCGCCCCTGGGCAAGGCGCTGCTGGGGCGCAAGGAGGGCGACAAGGTTCGGGTCGACACGCCCTCGGGCAAGCGGCGTTACCGCATCCTTTCCGTGGGTGCCTAACGATGCGGCCGCCCCCCGACCAGCTCAAGCAACGCCTCGCCAATCTGGAAGCCTTGGTCGAGGCCGGGTTCGAACCCTTCCCGTACCGCTACGAGAAGACCCACGACGCGGCGCAGATCCTCGAGGCCCACGCCGGCGCCGCACCCGAGCAGGCCTGGCCCGAGGAGCGCGTCCGCGTCGCCGGCCGCCTGGTCAGCCTGCGGCGGATGGGGAAGGTGACCTTCGCCCACCTGCTCGACGAGAGCGGCCGCATCCAGCTTTACCTGAGCCGCGACGCCACCGAGCAGTACCGCCTGCTCAAGAAGCTCGACATCGGCGACATCGTCGGCGCCGAGGGCACCGTCTTCACCACCAAGACCGGCGAGGTCACCGTCGCCGTCGAGCGGTGGCAGCCCCTCGTAAAGGCGCTGCGCCCGCTGCCCGACAAGTGGCACGGCATCAAGGACAAGGAGGTGCGCTACCGCCAGCGCTACCTCGACCTGATCGTCAACCCCGAGGTGCGCGACGTCTTCCGCACCCGCGCCCGGGTAGTCCGGCACATCCGCCGCTTCCTCGAGGAGCGCGGCTTCCTCGAGGTGGAGACGCCGGTCATCCTGCCCACGGCCGGGGGCACCGAGGCGCGGCCCTTCAAGACCTTTCACAACGCGCTCGCCCACGAGTTCGAGCTGCGCATCTCGCTCGAACTCCCCCTCAAGAAGCTGCTCGTCGGCGGCTTCGAGAAGGTCTTCGAACTGGGCCGGGTCTTCCGTAACGAGGGCATCGACGCCCAGCACAACCCCGAGTTCACGATGCTCGAGGCCTACTGGGCCTACGCCGACTACCAAGACATGGCGGAAATGACCGAGGCCATGCTTTCGAGCCTGGTGCAGGAGCTGACGGGCGGCTACACCCTCGCGTACCAAGGCCGGACGATCGACTTCACGCCTCCCTTCCGCCGACTCTCCTTCGTGGAGGTGCTGCGCGAGAAGGCGGGGCTCGACTTCGACCCCCTCGACCTCGACCGCCTGCGCATCTGGGCCGACGCCAAGCACCCCGAGCTGATCGAGGTGCCCAGCTACAAGCTCCTCGACAAGCTCTTCGAGCTCTACGTCGAGGAGGAGCTGCACGACCCCACCTTCGTCTTCGACTTCCCCGCGGTGATCAGCCCGCTGGCCAAGAAGCACCGCGAGCGGGAGGGCCTGACCGAGCGCTGGGACCTCTTCGTCGCGGGGATGGAGCTGGCGCCGGCCTATTCCGAGCTCAACGACCCGCTGGACCAGCGCGAGCGCTTCGAGGAGCAGGCGCGCCGCCGCGAAGGGGGCGACGAGGAGGCCCACCGCGTCGACGAGGACTTCCTCACCGCCCTCGAGCACGGCATGCCCCCGGCGGGCGGCATGGGGCTGGGCATCGACCGCCTGACGATGATCCTCGCCGACCAGCCCTCGATCCGCGACGTCATCCTCTTCCCGCTGCTGCGCCCGCGGGCGCCGGAGGGCGAGGGCGAAGCGCCGGAAAACTGAGCCGCGCCGCCACCGGCCGGGGGGACATACGCCAGACGCACGCCCGCTAAGCTGGCGGTGAAGGAGGTGGACGTGCTCAAGCCCCAGGTGGAGATCGAACACTTCAGGGTTCGCGTGCGCGGACCCCGCGAAACGGTGGAGCGCATCGCCGACCGCCTCATGTCGGCCGACTACCCCTACAGCACCGACGGCAGCCTCATGGGCGCGAAGTACGCCGAATTCATCGTCACCTTCGACGGCATCACCGAAGCGCAGTGGTTCGCCGGCGTCGCCAGCGACGAGCTCCTGGGCGAGGCGCTGGCCGAACCCGACGTCGAGTAGCTAGCTCGGGTCGTCCGACTCGCCGAGCGCCTGCTGGGCGAGTTTCTTTCCCGTGGGGGTCTGGGCCAGGCCGCCCTCGCCCGTCTCCTTCAGCTCCGGCGGCAGCAGCCGGCCGATGCTGGCCATGGCTAGGACGACCTCGTCGGCGGGGATGGGGCTTTCGATGCCGGTCAGCGCCTGCTGGGCGGCGCTGACCGCGTGCACCGCGTAGAAGCCGTTGCGCATCACGCAGGGCACTTCCACGAACCCGCCCACCGGGTCGCAGACGAGGCCCAGGGTGTTTTGCAGGGCCAGCCCCGCGGCGTGCACCGCCTGGGCGGCCGTGCCCTCGAGCAGCTCGACCACCGCGGCGGCGGCCATGGCAGCGCTCGAGCCGATCTCGGCCTGGCAGCCGCCGCTGGCCCCGGCGATGAAGATGGTGCGGCTGATGATCTGGCCCACCCCCGCGGCCAGCACCACGGGCATCAAGAGCCGTTCCTCGGGGATCCCCAGGTGGTCGGCGACGCCGAAGAGCGCCCCGGGCAGGGTGCCGGCGCTGCCGGCGGTGGGGGCGGCGACGATGCGGCCCATGCGGGCGTTCTCCTCATTGACGGCCATGGCGTAGGCCTGCACGCGCTTGAGCAAGGGGGCCTGCAGGGGATCGTCCGCCTCCCAGAGGGTCTGGGCGTTCCAGCCCACCATCCCGGCGACGCTCGGCGCCTTGGTGGCGAGCCCCTTCGTGATCGAGGCGCGCATGACCGAAAGCCGCTCGCGCAGCGGGGCGAGCACTTCTTCCTCGCTGCGGCCCGAGGCGGCCACCTCGTCTTCCAGCACGCAGCGCGAGGGCGCGTGGGGGCATCGGGCGAGTTCGCGCAGGGTCTTGGGCATGGCGCGGATCAGGGTTCCCGGGCGAGGTGATCGAGGGTGCGGGCGGCGGCGTCGCGGCCGTCGCGCACCACTTCCGGCAGCCCGACGCCGCGGTAGGCGGCGCCGATGAGCTCGAGCCCGGGCCAGCGGCTGCGGGCCGCTTCGATGCGGCGCACCCGGTCCAGGTGCCCCACGGTGTACTGGGGCATCCCGGCCTTCCAGCGGTAGGTCCAGACGGCTTCGTGGTCGGGGATGGGGCCGAGGATGCGTTCCAGGTCGCTGCGGGCCGCGTCGACGAGCCCCTTCTCGTCGAGCTCGGCCCCCGCTCCCGAGAAATAGGCGCGCACGAGCAGCTTGCCGTCCGGGGCCCGTCCGGCCCACTTGCGGCTGAGCCAGGTAAAGCCGCGGGCCCGGGTGCCTTCGCCGGCGGCGACGAGGATCCCGTGCCCCACGACCTCGGGGAAGCGGCCGCGGTCGAAGGCCAGGGTGACCGTGGCGGTGTCCCCGTAGGGGATCTCCCGCAGCGGCGCGGCCAGCTCGGCGTCCAGCGGCTCGAGCAGCTCCCCCGCCACGCGGGCCGGGACGGCCAGGACGAGGGCGTCGAAACCCTCGGTGCCCCAGGGTCCGAAGAGCTGCCAACGACCCTCGCCGTATTCGAGGCGTTCCACGGGGGCGCCCAAGCGCCAGTCCACCCGGTCGGCGGCGCGGGTCAGCGCCTCGACGACCCGGCCCAGCCCTCCTTGCAGGGAGGCGAAGAGGCTCCCGCCCTCGCGGCTGCCCCGGCGCCGCCGCATGGCGCGCAGGGAGCCAAGGATGAGCGAGCGGCTGCGGGCCTCAAGCTCCTTGAGCATGGGGAAGGCGGCGAGGGTCGAGAGCTCGTAGGGGTCGCCGCCGTAGATGCCTCCGGTCAGCGGGGCCGCCAGGTTCTCCCAGACCTCGCGCCCGAGCCTGCGTTGCACGAAGGCGCCGAAGGGCTCGTCGCCTTCGGGGCCGCGCGGCAGGAAGAGGTCGAGCGCCGCGCGCAGCTTACCCGCCGGCGAGAGCAGCGGCGTGCGCACGAGCGGGCCGAGGCGCGAGGGGATGACGACGTTCAGGCCTTCGGGCAGCGGGTAGCCGCGGCCGCCCTTGAAGATCAGGGCGGCGGGCTTGGCGGGGGTGGTGCCCACCACCTCGCCCTCGAGCCCCAGCTCGCGCACCAGGTCGAGGAACCAGGGCTTGTAGCGGACCACCGCGTCGGGGCCGCCCTCGAGCCGGTAAGGGCCGGACTGCACCGAACGGACCTTGCCCCCCAGCCGCCGGTCCGACTCGAAGAGCACGACCTGCAGGGGCCGGCCGGCCGCTTCCGCGGCGCGTTGCAGGTAGTAGGCCGCCGCCAGCCCGGCCATGCCGCCGCCGACCACCGCCGCTTTCTTCACGGCGCGCCCTCGTACCAGGCCCGTTCGACCAGGTCGGCCAGCACGGCGACGTAATCGTCCGCGTCGTTAAGGCTTTCCGCGCGCACCAGGTGCACCCCGAGCTCGGCCGCCGTCTGACGGGCCTCGAAGTCGAGGTCGTAAAAGACCTCGAGGTGATCGGCCGGGAACCCCACGGCCGCCACGACGGCCTCCCGCAGCCCCGCGGCCGCGTCCTCGCGCAGCGCGTCGTTGATGTCGGGGCCGAGCCAGTCCTCGTCGGTGCGGCCCGCCGACTGCCAGGCCACCCGCCAGCGGGGCAGCCCGAGCCGCTGCGCGACCGCCTGCGCCGTGGCCTCGACCTGATCGGGGTAGACGCCGCCGTCGGCCTCGACGGAACGGAGGGGGATGGAGTGGGCCGTGAAGTAGACGACGGCGCGCTCCGGATCGCGGATCCGCCACAGGGCGCGGTTGACGCGCTCGGCCACGGCGGCCACGTACCCCGGGTGGGCGTAGTACTCCTGAACGAAGCGGACCGTGAAGGGCTCGCCCAGCTCGTCCAGGGCCAGATCCACGCGCTCGCGGTACTCGGCGATGGAGCGCAGCGAGTAGTGGGGGGCGGCGACGACCGCGACCGCCCGGTCCACGCCTTCCTCGGCCATCTGGCGTACGGCCCCGGCGATGTAGGGGGCGTTGTGCTTGGCCCCGACGTAGACGCGCGCGTCGTCCCGGGGGTCGCGCGGCTCGGGGGCGGTGGCGAGCCCCCGGGTAAAGCGCGGCAGGCGGCGGTTCAGCTCGCCCTCGAGCTTGCGGGCGAGGGAGAAGGTGATCTCGTTGAGCGGGCTCTTGCCGATCAGGCGGTAGCGCTCGCGCAGCTCCTCGAGCAGCGCGGGCGGAGGGGCGTGGCCGTGGCGGATGTCGGTGTAGTAGTCGGCGAGCTCCCCCTCGTCGTAAGGGGTTCCGTAGTACATCAGCAGGACGTTCATGCGCGCACCTCGCTCAGGGAGTGGACGAGCTCCACCGCCCTGCGCACCGCGTCCGGCGGCGTGCCCGGGAGGATGCCGTGGCCCAGGTTGAAGATGTGCCCCGGGCGGCCGGCGTTCGCCGAGAGGACGGCTTCGACGCCGCGGGCGAGGACCGGTTCGGGGGCGAAGAGGAGGGTGGGGTCGAGGTTCCCCTGCACCGGGCGGGCGCCCAAGCGGTCGCGCGCCCAGTCCAGCGGGGTGGTGGTGTCCACGCCGATGACGTCCCCCCCGGCCTCGGCCATGGGGCTGAGGAGGTGCATCGTCTGGGTGCCGAAGTGAACGACGGGGACGCCCAGGGGCTTCAGGGCCTCGAAGAGCCGCCGCATGTGCGGGGCGACGTAGCGCTCGTAGTCGTGCCGCGTCAGGCGGCCCACCCAGCTGTCGAAGACCTGGAGTGCGTCCGCTCCGGCCCGGGCCTGGGCGCTCAGGTACTCGACCATCGCGTTCGTGAGCGTGCGCATCAGCAGGTCCCAGGCCTCCTCTTCGGCGTACATGAAGCCCTTGACCTTGACGAAGTTCTTGCTGGGCCCCCCCTCGATCAGGTAGCTCGCGAGGGTGAACGGCGCTCCGGCGAAGCCGATCAGGGGCACCTCGAGCTCGGCCTTGAGGATGCGAATGGCCTCGAGCACGAAGGGGGTGTGGGCCTCGGCCGAGAAGAGGTGGATGCGGCGCACGTCCTCGGGGGTGTCGATGGGATTGTGGATCACGGGCCCCTTGCCCTCGACGATGTCGAGGTCGAAGCCCATGCCGTAGAGGGGGGTGGTGATGTCGGCGAAGAGGATGGCCGCGTCGAACCCGAACTGCTGCACCGGTAGCCGCGTCACCTCGGCGGTGACCTCCGGGTGGCGCACGATCTCGGGCAGGGTGTAACGTTCACGGATCTTGCGGTATTCCGGTTGGTAACGACCGGCCTGGCGCATGAACCAGACCGGGGTGTAGGGCGTGGGCTCGCCCCTGGCGGCGCGGAGAAAGACGTCGTTCACGTACGTGATTGTAACGCGCTTTCATGGGAAGCGGGCGAGACCGGTTGGTATTTTTCGCCGCGTCCTGACACAATGAAAAGGTGCAGCTCGGACTGATCGGCGACCCCGTCCACCATTCGAGGAGCCCCGCGATGATGAACGCCGCGCTGGCGGCCGCCGGGCTGTCCGGCCGTTACCGCCTCCTGCCCACGCCCGCGGAGGCCCTGGCCGCCCGGCTGGCCGAGGTGCGCGCCGAATTCGCGGGGGTGAACGTGACCGTGCCGCACAAGCGCCGGGTCCTCCCCCTTCTCGACGAGCTCGATCCCGTCGCGGCGGCGATCGGTGCGGTGAACACGATCGTCAACCGCGAAGGCCGGCTCGTGGGCCACAACACCGACGCCGACGGCTTTTACTGGGCCCTGGAGCGCGACGGGCTCTGCCCCGGAGAGGCGCTCGTGCTGGGCGCGGGCGGGGCGGCCCGCGCCGTCGTCCACGCCCTGGTGACGAGGGGCTGGCTCGTGGGGGTGTACAACCGCACCCTCGCGCGCGCCCAAGGCCTGGTCGAGGAGGTCGGCGGCTGGTTGGTAGTCCCGCAGAAGCTGGAAAAGGCGGTGCGCCGCACCCCGCTGCTCGTCAACGCCACCTCCGTCGGCCTCGATGATCCGGAAGCCTCGCCGCTGCCTCCGGGCGTCCTGCCCGAGTCGGGGGGCGTCGTCGACCTGGTCTACCGGCCGTTGGAAACCCGTTTGCTGCGGGAGGCGCGGGCGGCCGGGCTGGCCACCCAGGACGGGCTGGCGATGCTTCTGGGTCAGGGGGTGCGCGCCTTCGAGCTCTGGACCGGGCGGCCGGCCCCGGTCGCCGTCATGGAGCGGGCGCTGCGGGAGGAGGGACGGTGATGGAGCTGCTGCTCTCGGCGCTGCTGGTCTTCGCCCTAAGGCTGCTCGACGTGCCGCTCTCGACGGTGCGCATGCTCTACATGGTGCGCGGGCAACGGGGGGTGGCCGCGGCCCTGGCCTTCTTCGAGGCGCTGATCTGGCTGGTCGCGATCACCCGGGTCTTCGCCCACCTCACCTCGCCGGTGCAGTACCTGGGCTGGGCGCTCGGTTTCGCCGTCGGCACCGCGCTGGGCATGGGCGTCGAGGGCTGGCTGGCCCCGGGGTACGTTACCTTGCGCATCATCACCCGAGGCTCGGCGCGGACGCTCGTCGACCGTCTGCGGGGCGCCGGCTACGGGGTGACCGAGGTCGAGGGCCGCGGGCTCGAGGGTCCGGTCGCCGTGCTCTACGTGGTGGTGCAGCGGCGCAGCGTGCGCCCGCTGCTGCGGCTCGTCGAGGCCCACGACCCCAAGGCCTTCATCACCCTCGAGCAGACCCAGCGCGCCCGCGGCGGGCACGTCCGCGAGCGGCCGCTCTGGGGCGGGGTGCGCAAGTGAACCCGGACCGGCCGCTGCGCACCCTGGCGGAGCCCGCGGGCTACGAGGAGGAGATCAAGAAGAGCCGCTTCGTCTGCGCCGCCGCGCGCGCCGACGACCCCGAGGAGGCCCGGCTCTTCCTGGAGTCGGTGAAGGACCCCGCCGCGACCCACAACTGCTGGGCCTACAAGATCGGCTCCGCCTACCGCTTCGCCGACGACGGCGAACCGGGGGGCACCGCGGGGCAGCCCATCCTGCGGGCCATCGAGGGCCACGGCCTCGACCACGTCGTGGTGGTGGTGACCCGTTACTTCGGCGGCGTCAAGCTGGGGGCGGGCGGGTTGGCGCGCGCCTACGGCGGCGTCGCCGCCGAGTGCCTGCGGAGGGCGCGGATCCTCGAGATCCAGCCCAAGCGCCGCCTCCAGGTTGCGATCCCCTACGCCCTGAGCGCCAAGCTCTACCCGATCCTCGTCGCCGCCGGCGCCCGGCGGCTGGGGGAGGCCTACGCGAGCGATCACCTGGTCTGGGAGGTGGAGGTTGACGCCGCCCGGGTCGGTGAGCTGGAAACCGCGCTGCGCGACGCCAGCAAAGGCAGCGTGCGCGTGCAGCCGTTAGAATGAACGGCGTGCAGCAGCCCGGCCTCTTCCAAAGCAAACCCGAGCGCATCGTCCTGGTGGACGGCCACCACCTGGCCTTCCGCAGCTACTACGCACTCAAGGACGCGGGGCTCTCCACCAGCAGCGGCGAGCCCGTTCACGCGGTCTACGGCTTCGCCCGAACGCTGCTCAAACTGCTGCGCGAGGACGGCGACTGCGTGATCGTCGTATTCGACGCCCCGGGGCCCAGTTTCCGGCACGAGGAGTTCGCCGGCTACAAGGCCCAGCGGGTCGCCCCGCCCGAGGACTTCAAACCCCAGGTCGAGAAGATCAAGCAGCTCGTCGACCTCCTGGGGCTGGTGCGTCTCGAGGTGCCCGGAGTCGAGGCCGACGACGTGCTGGCCACCCTGGCCCGGCGCGCCGAGCGCGAGGGGTACGAGGTCGTCATCCTCACGAGCGACCGCGACACCTACCAGCTGCTCACGGACCGCGTCGTCGTCGTCACCCCCGACGAGCGCCGCATCACCCCCGACTACCTGCGCCAGAAGTACGGGGTCGGCCCCGAGCAGTGGGTCGACTACCGCGCCCTTACCGGCGATCCCTCGGACAACATTCCTGGCGTGCGCGGCGTCGGCGCCAAGACCGCGGCCAAGCTGCTCGCCCGGTGGGGCAGCCTCGACCGCATCTACGAGCACCTCGACGAGGTCACCCCGCCCGGCGTCCGCAAGAAGCTGGAAGAGGGCCGTGAGGCGGCGTTCTTTTCTCGGGAAATATCGCGCATGCGCGCGGACGTGCCGCTCGACGTCGACCTTACGGGCTGCCACCGCAACGAGGTGGACCGCGAGGGGCTGCGCCGTTTCCTGCTCGACCTGGAGTTCGGCACCCTGCTCCGGGAGCTGGGCCTGATCCAGGCCCCAGAGGCCCAGGAAGCCGCGTGGCCTCCGCCCGAACGGGCCTGGCTGGGCTACGTCTTCGACCGCCCCGAGCCGATGTGGGCCGAGCTGGGCCAGCTGGCCGCGGCCTGGGACGAGCGGGTGGCCGAGGGGCCGGCGCGCGCTCTCGAGCTCGAGCGCTTTCCCCAGCTCGACGCGGTCCAGGCGAAGGACCTGACCGTCTGGGCGTTGCGGGAGGGGGTGCGCGCCCGCCCCGGCGACGACCCGCTGCTGCTCGCCTACCTCTACGACCCCAGCAACAACCAGCCCGCGAGCACGGTGCGCCGCTACGGCGTGGGCGACTGGACCGACCGCGCCCGTGACCGCGCCCTCGCCGCCCGTTGGCTCTGGCGGGAGATGAGCGACCGGCTCGAGGGGGAGGAGCGGCTGTGGTGGCTCTACCGCGAGGTCGAGCGGCCGTTGCAGGGCGTGCTGGCGGCCATGGAGCGCCGCGGCGTGAAGCTCGACGTCGACTACCTGCTGGCCCTTTCGCAGGAGCTCGCGGCCGAGCTCGAGCGCCTCGAGGCCGAGATCCACCGCCTCGCCGGCCACCCCTTCAACCTCAACTCGCGCGACCAGCTCGAGACCGTCCTCTACGACGAGCTCGGCCTGGCCGCCGGCCGCCGCACGGCCAAGACCGGCAAACGCTCCACCTCGGCGAGCGTCCTCGAGACCCTGCGCGGGGCGCACCCCATCGTCGAGAAGATCCTGCAGTACCGCGAGCTTGCCAAGCTCAAGGGCACCTACCTCGACCCGCTGCCCAAGTTGGTGCACCCGCGAACGGGCCGTTTGCACACCCGCTTCCACCAGACCGGCACGGCCACCGGGCGGCTCTCCAGCTCCGACCCCAATCTCCAGAACATCCCCATCCGTACCGAGATCGGGCGCCGGATCCGGAAGGGCTTCGTCGCCGGCGAAGGCTACCTGTTGGTCGTGGCCGACTACTCGCAGATCGAGCTGCGGGTGCTCGCCCACCTCTCGGGCGACGAGAATCTTATCCGCATCTTCCAGGAGGGGCGCGACATCCACACCCAGACGGCCGCCTGGATGTTCGGGGTCGAGGACGTGGAGGTGGACCCCTTCCGCCGCCGCGCCGCCAAGACGATCAACTTCGGCGTCCTCTACGGGATGAGCGCCCACCGCCTGAGCCGCGAGCTGGGCATCGACTACGGCGAGGCCCAGGCCTTCATCGACCGCTACTTCGACTCCTACCCGGGGGTGCGCGCCTTCATGGAGCGCGTCCTCGAAGAAGCCCGCGAGCGCGGCTACGTCGAGACCCTGTTCGGTCGCCGCCGCCACGTGCCCGAGCTGCTTTCCAAAGCCCGCAACGTGCGCGAGGCGGCCGAGCGGGTGGCCTTCAACATGCCGGTGCAGGGCACCGCCGCCGACCTGATCAAGCTGGCCATGGTCAAGCTGGCTCCGCGGCTCGAGCCCCTGGGGGCGGCGCTGCTGCTCCAGGTGCACGACGAGCTCGTCGTCGAAGCGCCCGAAGAGCGCGCCGCGGAGACCGCCCGCGTCGTCAAGGCGACGATGGAGGAGGCCTGGAGGCTGGACGTCCCCCTGGCCGTCGAAGTGGGCGTCGGTCGCGACTGGCTCGAGGCGAAGTGACCCGGCGGTATACTGGCCCGGTATGAAGCGACGCTACTTCGGGACCGACGGCATCCGCGGCGAGGCGGGGCGCGAGCCCCTGACCCCCGAGTTCGTGCTGCGCCTGGGTCAGGCCGCGGGCCGCTACCTGCGCCAGCAGGCCGAGCGCCCGGTGGTGCTGATCGGCAAGGACACCCGCGAGTCGGGCGACCTGCTCGAGGCGGCGCTGGCCGCAGGTCTGCTCAGCCAGGGCGTGGCCGTCGAGCACCTGGGCATCCTGCCGACCCCCGGCGTGGCCTTCCTGACCGCGGAGCTGGGGGCCGACGCCAGCGTGGTCATCTCGGCGAGCCACAACCCCTATCAGGACAACGGCATCAAGTTCTTCGGCCCCGGCGGGACCAAGCTCTCCGACGAAGCCGAGGCGGCGATCGAGGAGCTGCTGGGGGCCGACCTGGGAACGACCCGCATCGCCACGGTGCGCAACCACCAGGAGGCCGAGCGCATCTACATGGACCGGCTCGCGCGCATCGGACCCCGGCTCGACGGCCTGCGCGTGGCCATGGACACCGCCAACGGCGCCACCTACCGGGTGGCCCCGCGGGTCTTCCAGCGGCTGGGCGCCGAGGTCTTCGCCGTCTTCACGACGCCTGACGGGCGCAACATCAACAAGGGCTGCGGCTCGACCCATCCCGAGACGCTGGCGCGGATCGTGCGCGAGGGCGGGTTCGACCTGGGCGTCGCCTTCGACGGCGACGGCGACCGGGTGGTGTTGATCGACCACGAGGGCCGCGTGGCGAGCGGCGACCACCTGCTCTTCATCAACGCCGTGGTGCGCGAGGAGCCCCTGGTCGTGGGCACGATCATGAGCAACCTGGGGCTCGAGCGCGCCCTACGGGAGCGGGGCGTCGCCTTCGAGCGCACCCCCGTGGGCGACCGCTACGTCTACGAGGCGCTGCTGCGGCGGGGGGGACGGCTCGGAGGCGAGCAGAGCGGGCACGTCCTCTTCCTCGACCACCTGCCCACCGGCGACGGCATCCAGACCGCATTGCTCACCCTCGCCGCGGTCCAGGAGTCCGGGCGGCCGTTCGAGGCCTGGGTGGACGCGCTGCCCATGTACCCGCAGACCCTGGTCAACGTTCCCGTCGAGGACAAGCGGCGCGTCATGGAGCACCCCGAGCTTCCGGACTGGATCGCCCGCGCGGAGGCGATGCTGGGCGGCGGGCGGATCAACGTGCGCCCCTCCGGCACCGAGCCGCTCGTGCGCATCATGGCCGAGGGCCCCGAGGAGCGTGCGGTGCACGAAGCCGCGGCCTGGCTGAAAGCGCGCATCGAGGCCGCGGTAGAATGAAAAACGCGGCAGGGCCGCGTGGGGGAGACGATGAGCCACAAGACCCTGAGCCGCCTGGAGCTCCACGTGGCGCGGGCGCTCAGCGCGATCATCCACGACATGAAGGACCCCCGACTGCCCATCGTGGTGACGGTGGAGCGGGTGCGCCTCAGCCCCGACCTCTCGCAGGCGCGGGTGCTGGTGAGCGCGCTCGAGCGCTCCCAGGAGACGGCCGAGCTGCTCAACCACGCGCACCGCTACCTGCAGGAGGAGCTCGCGCACGCGATGGAGCTGCGCCGCATCCCCCGCCTGCGCTTCTTCGCCGAGCCGCGGGAGGTGCTCTAGGGTGTCCGCCTTGAGCCGTTTTCCGGTTCGCTACGCCGAGACCGACCAGATGGGGGTGGTCCACCACGCCGCCTACGTGCCCTGGCTCGAACAGGGGCGGGTCGACTGGCTGGCCGCGCAGGGCGTCTCCTACGCGGAGCTGGAGCGCTCGGGCGTCTTCTTCCCGGTGGTGGGGCTCGAGCTCGCCTACCGCAGGGCCCTGCGCTTCGGCGATACGGTTCAGGTCGAGACCCGGCTCACCGGGCTCGCCAGCCGCAGGCTCGTCTTCGTCTACCGAGTCTTTCGCGAAGGCGATGCGGAGCCGGCGGCGACCGGCCGGAGCGTGCACGTCCCGCAGGACGCCGCGGGCCGCATCCGCCGCCTCCCCGAAGCCCTCTTCGAACGGCTGAAGGCGGCCGCCGAACGCGAAACTTGAGTGTGCTATACTAAAGGTGCGCTCCGCACCGAAGGAGCTTTTCTGCATGAACGCCTTCGAACTCTACGAACGACACGTCAACCCCGGTCTCGCCGGCCTGCTGCGCTTCACCGGCCTCGACGTGGTCGAGGACCACGCCGAAGGCATGTACGTCTGGGACACCCAGGGCAAGCGCTACCTCGACTTCCTG
The DNA here is from genome assembly GCF_000183745.1 of Oceanithermus profundus DSM 14977. Taxonomy (NCBI): domain Bacteria; kingdom Thermotogati; phylum Deinococcota; class Deinococci; order Thermales; family Thermaceae; genus Oceanithermus; species Oceanithermus profundus. The sequence goes on from NC_014761.1 coordinate 1,086,997, forward strand.
GGCCTTTACGGCACCCTCAACCTGGGGCACCGCCACCCCCGGGTCGTGGAGGCCGTGAAGCGGCAGCTCGACCGCATGCCCATGTCGGTGCGGGTGATGATCTCGGAACCGACGGCGCGGCTGGCCGCCCGGCTGGCCGAGATCACCCCCGGCGACCTCTCCATGACCTTCTTCGGCAACTCGGGCGCGGAGGCCGTGGAGGCCGCGTTCAAGCTGGCGCGCATGCACACCGGCAAGCCCGAGATCGTCACGACCGAGAAGGGCTTCCACGGCAAGACGATGGGCGCGCTCTCGCTGACCCCCAAACCCGAGTACCAGGAGCCGGTGGCGCCGCTGGTCCCCGGCGTAAAGGTCGTCCCCTTCGGCGACGCGGACGCCGTGGCCGCGGCCATCGGCCCCGATACCGCCGCCGTGATCGTCGAGCCCATCCAGGGCGAGGGCGGCATCAACCTGCCCCCGGAGGGTTACCTGCGCGAGCTGCGCCGCATCACCGCCGAACGCGGGGTGCTGTTGATCTTCGACGAGGTGCAGACCGGGATGGGCCGCACCGGCAGGCTCTGGGCGAGCGAGTGGGAGGGGGTCGCCCCCGACCTGCTCACCAGCGCCAAGGCGCTGGGGGGCGGGGTGATGCCGATCGGCGCCGTCGTCGGCCGCGCCGAGCTGTTCGAACCCTTCCTCGAGAACCCGCTCGTGCACTCGTCCACCTTCGGCGGCAACCCGCTCGCCGCGGCCGCGGCGCTCGCGGCCATCGAGGTGACCCTCGAGGAGGACCTGCCCGCCCGGGCGCTCGCGATGGGCGAGCGGTTGATGCAGGGCCTGCGCGAGCTGGCCGCGCGTTTCCCCGAGTTGATCGCCGAGGTGCGGGGCAAGGGGCTGCTCGTCGGCCTCGAGTTCACCGACGCCGACATCGGCGCGATCGCCATCAGCGAGCTGGCCGCCCGCGGCGTGCTCACCGCCTTCGGGCTCAACAACCCCAAGGTGGTGCGGCTGGAACCGCCGCTGATCGTCGAGGAAGTCCACATCCAGGAGGCCCTCGAGGCCCTGGAGCAAAGCCTCAAGGCCACGCTGGAGATGCTCTCCGGCGTGCTCTGAAAACCAACGTCTAGGAGGACGTGCGGAGCCGCGCTCCGCTAGTGAAGCATGACCAAAGAACAAGTCTACGAGTACATCAAAGCCAACCCCAAGAAGCCCTTCCACCTGCGCGAGGTGGCCCGGGGCCTGGGCCTGTCCAAGGACAAGGCCAAGAACGCCCTTGAGGAGCTGGTCGCCGAGGGCAAGCTGATCCGCACCCGGCGCAAGACCTACGGCCTGCCCGAGAAGATGAACCTGGTCGTGGGCAAGCTCCAGATCCATACGGGCGGCTTCGGTTTCGTCCTCGTCGAGGAAGGCGAGGACCTCTTCATCCCGCCGGGCAAGCTCGGCGGCGCCTGGCCGATGGACAAGGTGGTGGCGCGCATCCTGCCCACCCGCCCCGGAGGCAAGACCTCGGGCGAGGTGATCCGCATCCTCGAGCGCGCCAAGCAGAAGCTCGTGGGGACGCTCGAGTTCGCGCGCGGCTACGCCATCTTGCGCCCCGACGACAAACGCTACCCCGAGCGCCTGCTCCTCAGCCCCGAGGGGCTCGAGGACCTGCGCGAGGGCGCCCGCATCGCCGTTAGGGTGCACTACCCCGAAGACACCGGCGAAAAGGAGCCCTTCGGGGTGCTGCACGAGTACCTGGGCCAGGGCGAGACCCCTGAGACCGAGACCCGCGCGGTCATCCAGAACTTCGACCTGCGGGAGACCTTCCCGCCCGAAGTCCTGGCCGAGGCCGAGCGCATCCCCCGCAAGATTCCCGCGCAGACGCTGAGGGCGCGTGAGGATTTTCGCCAGTTGCCCGTCTTTACCATTGACGGCGCCGACGCCAAGGACTTCGACGACGCCGTCCACCTCGAGCGCCTGGAAGGCGGCGGCTGGCGCGTCGGCATCCACATCGCCGACGTGGCCCACTACGTGCGCGAGGGCAGCGCCCTCGACCGCGAGGCCTACGAGCGTGCGACCAGCGTCTACCTGCCCGGTCGGGTGCTGCCGATGCTGCCCGAGAAGATCTCGAACGGGGTCTGCTCGCTGGTGCCCGGCGAGGACCGCCTGACGATGTCCGTCGTGGCCGACCTGGACGAGAAAGGCCGGGTGCGGGACTACCGCATCGTCCAGGGAGTGATTCGTTCCAAAGCGCGCCTTACCTACGGCCAGGTCGAGGAGCTGCTCTCCGGCGGGCGGCTGCCCGAGGCGGCCCGCTTCCTCGAGGACGACGTGCGCGAGCTCTACCGCCTGACCCGCCACCTCAAGGCCGAACGCCTGGCCGCGGGGGCGCTCGACTTCGACACCCGCGAGGTCAAGGTCGACTTCGACGAGGGCGGCAACCTGCACCTGATTCCCATCCGCGAGGGCGAGGCGCGCAGCCTGATCGAGGAGCTGATGCTGCTGGCGAACCGCACGGTGGCCCGCCACCTCGACGAGCGCGGCATCCCCACCCTTTACCGGGTGCACGAGGATCCGGTCGCCGACCGCTACAAGACCCTGGTCGAGGCGCTCAGCCGCATGGGCTACCACCTGCCCGCCGCCGATCCCGACCCCGCCGCCATGCAGCGGGTGCTCGAGGCCGCGCGCGGCAAACCCGAGGGGCCGGCCGTCTCCATGCTGGTGCTGCGCAGCATGAGCCTCGCCCGCTACGCCCACGAGAACCTGGGCCACTTCGGCCTCGCCTTCGAGGACTACCTGCACTTCACCAGCCCCATCCGCCGTTACCCCGACCTGGTGGTGCACCGGGTGCTCAAGGAGCTGATCAAGGGCAAGGGCCGGATCGGGCCCAAGAAGAAGGCCGCCTGGGCCGAGCGGTTCCCCCGCGTGGCCGAGCACGCCTCCGAACGGGAACGCGCCGCCGAGAAGGCGGAGCGCGACCTGACCAAGTACTTCCAGGTGAAGTGGGCCGAGGCCCAGGTCGGCAAGACGTTCTCGGGGATCGTCAGCGGGGTGACCAACTTCGGCCTCTTCGTCGCCATCGAGAACGGCGTCGAGGGCCTGCTTCCGCTCAGCGACCTGAGCGACGACTACTACGAGTTCGTGCCCGAAGGGCTCGAGCTCGTCGGCCGCAGCACCGGTAAGCGCTGGCGCCTGGGGGACGCCATCAAGGTGCGCATCGAGCGCGCCACCCCCGCGCTCAGGCAGATCGATCTCGCGATCGAGGAGGAGAAGATGTCCACAAGCGAGAAGAAACCCACGAAGAAAAAGGCCCGCAGCCCGCGCCCTGCGGAAGGCAAGAAGAGCGGAAAGGCGCCACGGGTGCTGGCGGGTCCGCCCCAGGAAAAGGCGCGCAACGACCGCCCGCCCCGGCTCACCGCCCAGAAGGTCTACTTCGGCGAGTGGATCGGCGAGGCCGAGGGCGAGGAAAAGCCGCGTTCCAAGACCCGCGGCCGCCGCAAGAAATAGCGTAACCGTGGCGCTTGTCCTAGCCTCCACATCTTCCGGGGGTGTAGGGTAAGTGAGGTATCCCCCAGGAACCTTTCCTGGGAAAGGAGGGCACATGGAAAACGTCAAGTACCCGGGAATTCCGACCACCGGCGACGGCTCCGAAGCCGCCGTGTGGGTCGAGACGCACGTGTCCCAGGCCGCCGTCACCTATCCGATCACGCCGTCCACCAACATGGGGTACGGCTACCAGGTCGCGGTGGCCAACGGACGCACCAACCTATGGGGCGAGGAACTGATGTTCCTCGAGCCCGAATCCGAGCACTCCGCGGGCTCCGCGGCCGAAGGCTTCGCCCTCGCGGGCGGTCGCGTGACCTCTTTCACCGCCTCCCAGGGGCTGGTGCTGCAAAAAGAGGTGCTGCACGTGATCTCGGGCAAGCGCCTGCCGGCGGTCTTCCACATCGGCGCGCGCGCCCTCACCAGCCAGGCGCTGAACATCCACGCGGGGCACGACGACGTCTACGCGGTGGCCGACACCGGCTGGGGCACGCTCTTCGCCGCCAACGCCCAGGAGGTGGCCGACCTGGCGCTGATCGCCCGCCGCGCCGCCGAAGACAGCCACACCCCCTTCATGGTCGTCCAGGACGGCTTTCTCAACACCCATACGGTCGAGAACTTCAACCTGCCCGAGCCTGAACTGATGAAGCAGTTCGTGGGCGACCCCAAGGAGAAGCTGCACAACTACTTCGACCCGAACAACCCGGTGCTCACGGGCGCGGTCGAGAACCAGGACGCCTACATGAAGGGGCGCATCGCCCAGCGCGCCTTCTACGTGCAGGTCCTTCCCGCGCTCGAAAACGCCTTCCGTGAGTTCGAGGCCCTGACCGGCCGCCACTACGACTTCGTGGTGCCCTACCGCCTCGAAGACGCCGAGTACGCCATCGTCGGCATGGGCACGATGATGATGACCGCCCAGGCCGTCGTCGACGCCTTGCGGGAGCAGGGCATGAAGGTGGGCCTCCTCAAGGTCACCTCCTTCCGCCCCTTCCCGGGGGCGCGGGTCGTTGAGCTGTTGCAGCACCTCAAGGGCTTCGCGGTGCTCGAGCGCACGGACGAGCCGCTCGCCGCGGCCAACCCCCTTACCCGCGAGATCAAGACCGCCTTCGCCGACGCCTGGGACGGTTACCCCGGCTTCCCCAAGATCGACCGTCTGCCCAAGATCTACTCGGGCGCCGCCGGCCTCGGGGGCCGCGACATCCGCCCGGTCGACCTCAAGACCGTTTTCGAGCACCTGGCCGCCGAGGATCCGCGGCGCTTCTTCGTGCTCAACATCAAGCACCCGCTCGCGCTCGAGGCCAAAGGGGTCTTCGACGTCACCGCCAAGGGCACCTTCCGCATGCGCGGCTACTCGGTGGGCGGCTTCGGCTCGGTGACGACGAACAAGGTCATCGCCTCCACCACGGCCGACCTCTTCGGTCTCTACGTGCAGGCCTTCCCCAAGTACGGCTCCGAGAAGAAGGGCCTGCCGACGAACTACTACCTCACCGTCGCCGAAGAGCCCGTGCGCGTGCGCAGCGAGCTGCGCGACGTCGAGATGATCGCCATCAACGACCCCAACGCGCTGCACTACACCAATCCCTTCTCCGGGCTGGCCAAGGGCGGCGTCGTCTGGCTGCAGTCCTCCGAGACCGACCCGCGCGACGTCTGGGCGCAGGTGCCGGCCTGGGCGCGCAAGGTGATCCGCGAGAACGGCTACCGCCTCTTCGCGATCGACACGGTCTCGATCGCGCGCGACGTTTCCTCGCGCCCCGACCTGGTGATGCGCATGCAGGGGATCGTGCTGCTCGGCGTCTACCTGCGGGTCGCCCCCTTCGTGGAGCGCCTCAGCCTCAGCGAGGACCAGCTCTGGGAGCGGGTCGAGAAGATCATCCGCAAGTACTTCGGCAAGCGGGGTGAACAGGTCGTCAAGGACAACATGACCGCGATCCAGCGCGGCTACCGCGAGATCATCGAGGTGCCCGCCGAGGTGATCGCCACCGAGCCCGAGGAGGTGGGGGCATGAAGGACAAGAAGATCGTGATGGGCGAGCTCGAGCTCGAACTGGAGCTGCTGCCCGAGCCCGAGCCGCTGGACATCCCCAAGTTCAACCAAGAGTTCCGGGCCGTCGTCGAGGCCTACAACGAGGGGAGCGCCGACCTCGAGATGCCCGCCGACGAGCTGCTGGCGCGCTCCCACATCGCTCCGGGGACGGGCTCCTACCGCGACTTTTCCTACATCGCGCCCGACATCCCCCACTACATCGCCTCCAACTGCACCGCCTGCATGGAGTGCGTGACCGAGTGCCCCGACACCGCCATCCTGGCCAAGGTGCTCCCCGAGAACCTCGTCGAAGAGGAGCTGGCCAAGATCGAGGACCCCGAGACCCGGGAACGCATGCGCGCCCACTTCGCGAAGACCAAGAAGTTCTACGACCTGCCGCAGAAGAAGGGCAAGGAGGCGGGCCTCTTCTCGATCTTCGTCGACCCCACCAAGTGCAAGGGTTGCGCCGAGTGCGTGGCCGTCTGCGACGACGACGCCCTCGAGATGGTGCGCAAGGAAGGGGAGATGGTCCCCCACTACAAGGAGGAGTTCGACTTCTTCAAGAGCCTGCCCGACACCCCGATGGAGTACATCAACGAGCGCACCCCCATCGACCTGATGCTGACCGACAAGACCCACCTCTACGTCGGCGGCGCGGGCAGCTGCGCGGGGTGCGGCGAGGCCACGGCGCTGCGCATGCTCGCGGCGGCCAACGCCTTCGCCTACGACGACCAGTGGGGCATCGTCGCGGCCACCGGCTGCAACACCGTCTACAGCTCGACCTACCCCTACAACCCCTTCCTGGTGCCCTGGACCAACTCGCTCTTCGAGAACGCCGCCACCGACGCCATGGGCATCCGCATGCGCTGGGACCAGATGGGCTGGCAGGACAAGAAGCTCTGGGTCGTCGGCGGCGACGGCGCGATGTTCGACATCGGCTTCCAGGCCCTCAGCCGCATGCTCTCCTCGGGGATGAACATCAACGTGATCATCCTCGACACCCAGGTCTATTCCAACACCGGCGGCCAGGCCTCGACGAGCACCTACATGGGCCAGGAGACCAAGATGTCCGCCTTCGGCAAGAAGCTGAAGGGGAAGACCGAGCACCGCAAGGAGATCGCCGAGATCCTGATGATGCACCCCGACGTCTTCGTGGCGCAGACGACGGCGGCCCACTTCAACCACTTCTACAAGGCGGTCTTCGCGGCCAACGAGTACGAGGGGCCCTCGGTGCTCATCGTCTACACCACCTGCCAGCCGGAGCACGGCGTGGCCGACGACGCCTCCGCGCGTCAGGCGCGCCTGGCCGTGGACAGCCGCACCTTCCCGGTCTTTGTCCACGACCCCCGCAAGGGCCAACGCCTGAGCGAGCGCCTCGACCTGCGCATGAACCCGGCGATCTACGACGACTGGTACACCGACCCCAAGACGGGCAAGCCGCTCACCTTTATCGACTTCGCCCGCACCGAACAGCGCTTCGCCAAGCACTTCGACAAGGACGGCAACCCCAGCGAGGTGCTGCTCGCGGTCCAGGAAGAGCGCCTCAAGAACTGGCGCCGCCTGCAGGAGCTCGCGGGCATCCTCGACAAGAAGAAGCAGAAGGCCGCGGGCGACTAGCCGGCGCCGAACGAGCGCCGCGGGGCTCCGGTCCCGCGGCGGTTTTTTGCCGGGATCAGCCGAGCCGGGCCCCGAGGGGCTTCAGCATCTCCTTTAGCAGCTCCACCCGTCCCAGCGGGTAGAGGTGGGCGCCGTCCATGCCCGCGGCGTGGAGGGCGCGCAGCACGTCCTGCGCCGCGCGCATGCCCGCCGCCCGGCCCTCCCGCTCCAGGTCGGCCACCAGCGCCTCGGGCACGCGCGTCCAGCGGGCGACGTTGCGGGCCATCTTCACCGAGCGCAGCGGCAGCACCCCCCAGAGGATGGGAACGGGGCTCTTTCCCCCCAGGGCGTCGAGGAAGGCCGCGGCGGTCTCGGGGCAGAAGACCGGCTGGGACTGAGCGAAACGGGCCCCCGCCTCGACCTTGGCCCAGAACTTCTCGGCTTCCGCCGCCAGGTCCGCCGCCCCCGGGTTGACGGCCACCCCCGCGGTCAGGTCGGGGGCGCCTTCGAGGCTCCCGCCGCTGAGGTTCTCGCCGCGGTTGAGGCGCGCGATCGTCTCGACGAGGCCGACCGCCCCGAATTCGTAGACGGGCCGGGCCCTCGGGTGGTCCCCGCGCTCCGGCGGGTCGCCCCCCAGCACCAGGACGTTCTTCACCCCCAGCGCCCAGGCCCCCAGCAGGTCGGCTTGCAGCGCGATGACGTTGCGGTCGCGCGCCGTCAGGTGGGGGATCACCTCGACGCCCGTGTGGTGCTGGATCAGGTGGGCCAACATGATGCTGTTCATGCGCAGGTTGGCCATGGGCGCGTCGGAAACGTTGACGGCGTCCACGTAGCCGCGCAGGATCAGGGCCTGTTTGAGGGTGGGGGCGGGGTCGGCGCCGCGGGGCGGGTCCACCTCGGCGGTGAGCACGAAACCGTGGCCAAGTTTGTCGGTCAGGCGCATCGGGGCTCCTTCCTCCTCACCGGAGGAGGGAGGCGGCTCCCTCCTCATCGTTCCCCTGGGGGGCTGGCATTGGCACCTTGCGGGGTTCCCGCCGGTTGCCGCGGCGTCGTCGGGCCAGTTCCCTCGGCCGCTCGGGATGAGGAGCGTACGCGCTGGCGTACTGGGTGGAAGTATACCTATGCAGTCAGGGCTTGTAAAGCTAGGCGCGGCGGCTGCGCTTGCGGTCCTCGCTGTCGAGCCAGATCGTGACCGGGCCGTCGTTGACGAGGGCCACCCGCATGTGGGCGCCGAACTCGCCGGTCTCGACGTGCACCCCCTGGCGCAGCAGGGCCTCGACGAAGCGCTCGTACCAGCGCCGGCCTTCGTCGGGGTCGGCGGCACCGGTGAAGGAGGGCCGGTTGCCCTTTCGGGTGTCGGCGTAGAGGGTGAACTGGCTGACGACCAGCGCCTCGCCCCCGGTGTCGAGAAGGCTCCGGTTCATCTTGCCCGCTTCGTCGGGGAAGATGCGCAGGTTCACGACCTTGCGCACCAGGTAGTCGAGGTCTTCGGCGGTGTCGCGGCGGCCGGCCGCGAACAAGACCAGGAGGCCGCCGGCGATTTCTCCGACGACCTCGTCCGCTACGGTCACCCTGGCTTCGGAAACGCGTTGGATCAAGGCCCGCATGGGGGCATTCTACGCCGGCGCTAGAGGCTGTAGGCGTAGTAGCCGTAGATGCCGGGGCCGGTGTGCGAGGCGATCACCGCGCCGATCTCGGAGGTGTAGACCTCCTCGATTCCGCCGCCGAGGGAGCGGATTTCCTCGCGCAGGGCGTGCACGGCCTCCTCGGCGCCGGTGTAGAGGTAGAAGACGCGCACCTTTTCCCGCCCCTGGGCCCACTCGCGAAACGTCTTGACCATCTCCTTCAGCGCCCGTTTTTCGCCGCGGGCGCGGCCCGCGGCGTCGACGACGCCGTCCCGAACCGTGAGGATGGGCTTGATGTTGAGCAGGTTGCCCAGGAAGGCCTGGGCGCCGCCGATGCGGCCGTTCTTGCGCAGGTAGTCCAGGGTGGCCACCACGAAGCGGACGATGTGGTCGTCGCGGATGCGCTCCAGCTCGCGCACGACCTCTTCGAGTTCCGTACCCTCGCTGAGCAGTTCGTGCGCCCGCAGCACCATCATGCCGATGCCCGCCGAGGCGGCCTGCGAGTCGAAAACCTGCACCCGGCCGCCGTACTTCTCCGCGGCGATGCTGGCCGACTGGAAGGTGCCCGAGAGCTTGGAGGAGATGTGAATGGAGAGGACCCGGTCGGCGTGCTCGAGCGCCTCGGCGTAGGCCACCTCGAAGTCCTGCGGCGAGGGCTGGCTGGTCGTGGGCAGGTCGGCGCCCGCGGCCACCCCTTTGAACAGGTCCGCGGGGGTGATCTCCTCCCAGTCCTTGAAGGTCTTTCCTTGAAAGTGGACGTACAGCGGCACGACGCGCACGCCGATGCGCGCCCGTAGTTCAGGGGGGATGTCGCTGGTGGAGTCGGTGACCAAGGCTACGTTCATGTCTTCCTCCCGTAAGGCTCTGGCTTGCGCTCTCAAAGCAGCATACCGACCGCCCGGGGGCGAACGTTGAACCGGGTACAAGGCGGTGCGGCGGGCGCGGTTGAAGTAAATATGCACCGGTGTTAGGCTTTGATGCATCATGTGGCGCGTGCTCGTGACCGACGAAATGCACCTGGGTGACCACGATCACCCCGACCTGCAGCTCGACTACCGTCCGGGAATGCCGCGCGAGGAGATCCTGGCCGGCATCGCCGAATACGACGCCTTGATCACCCGCAGCCGCACGCAGGTGGACCGCGAGCTGCTGGAGCGGGCGGAGCGGCTCAAGGTGATCGGGCGCGGGGGCGTGGGCGTGGACAACATCGACCTGGACGCCGCTTCCAGACGCGGCATCCTGGTGATCAACGTGCCGGAGGCCAACACCCGCAGCGCCGCCGAGCTGGCCTTCGGGCTCATGCTCTCCGCCGCCCGCCTGGTGGCGCTCTCCGACCGGGAGCTGCGCGAAGGGCGCTGGAACCGCAAACACCTGGGTCGGGAGCTGATGAACAAGCGCCTGGGCATCGTGGGGTTGGGGCGCATCGGGGGGCAGGTGGCCCAGTTCGCCCGCGCCTTCGGCATGGAGGTCTGGGCCTACGACCCCTACATCTCCAGCAAACGCGCCGAGACCCTCGGGGTGCGCCTCGTGGACCGCCTGGAGACGCTGCTGCCCGAGGTGCAGTTCCTGACCGTGCACACGCCGCTGAACGAGGAGACCCGGGACCTGATCGGCCGCCGCGAGCTGTACCTGCTGCCCCGGGGCGCGGTCGTCGTCAACGCCGCCCGCGGCGGCATCGTCAACGAGCCTGCGCTGCACGACCTGCTGGAGGAAGGGCACCTCTTCGCGGTCGGACTCGACGTCTTCGCGGTCGAGCCCCCCGACCCCGACCACCCTCTGCTGCACCACCCGCGGGTGGTGCACACCGCCCACCTGGGCGCCAACACCGAGGAGGCGCAGGCGCGTGTGGGCCACGGGATCGTCGAGCGCGTCTACGAAGCGCTCTCGGGGAACTACGCCTACGCGATCAACGCGGGGTTCGACCCGGAGGCCTTCCAGGCGCTCAAGGGCTGGATGCCCCTGGCCGAAGCGCTGGGCCGGCTGCTGGCGCAGATCACCCGGGGCCGCGCGCAGACGCTGGAGGTCGCGGTGCTGGGGGGGTTCGAATGCGAGCCCGAGCCCGTCTTCGCCGCGGTGGCCAAGGGGGTGCTCGAGCCGGTCATCGACGAGCCCGTCAACTACGTCTCCTCCCGGCCGCGCCTCGAAGAGCGCGGCGTGCGCCTGGTCAGCCGCCGCGACCCCGACGCCCGGGGTTACGCTCAGGCCATCGAGGTGCGGCTGGTGACGGACCAGGAGGAGCGCCGCGCCCTGGGCACGGTCCTCGCCGGCCGCCCGCGGCTGGTGCGCATCGACGACTACGCGCTGGAGATCGAGCCGACCGGTGCGGTCCTCGTCTGCATCAACCGCGACCAGCCGGGCGTCGTCGGACGGGTGGGCACGCTGCTGGGCGAGGCCGGGGTCAACATCGCGGGGCTGCAGCTCGGGCGGGACCAGCCCGGCGGCCGCGCCCTCTTCGTGCTCGCCGTCGATCAGCCGCCGCCCGACGAGGTCCTCGAAGAACTCCGGAACCTCGAGCTCCTGGAGCGGGTGGACGCCGCATGGCTGTGACCCGCCCTCGGCTGCTGACCCCGGGGCCCGTCAACCTTCACCCCGCGGCCTTGCAGGCCTTGACGCGGCCGCAGCTGCACCACCGCAGCCCCGAGGCCGCCGCTCTGGTCCGGGGGCTGCGGGCGCGGCTGGCGGCGCTGCTGGCGAGCCGCGGGGAGGCGGTCCTCCTGGGGGGCAGCGGCACGGCCGCCATGGAGGCGGTGGTGCGGGCCCTTTTCCGTCCCGCCGCGCGCGTCTGGGTCCCGGTCGCGGGTAAGTTCGCCGAACGCTGGGTGGAGATCGCGCGCGCCGCCGGGCTCGAACCGCAGGTCACCGAGCACCCCTGGGGCGCGGCCGTGGGCCCCGACGACCTGCCCCCGGGCCGGATCGACGGCGCCCTGCTTACCCATTCGGAGACCTCGACGGGCGTGCTGCACCCGGTGCGTTCGCTGGCCGCGGCGGTGCGCGCGCGGGCGCCCGAAGCCCTCGTCGTCGTCGACGCCGTCACCTCCTTCCTGGTCGCCGAGCTCGAGCTCGAGTCCTGGGGGCTGGACGCGGCCGTCAGCGGCAGCCAGAAGGGCGCGATGTCGCCTCCCGGCCTCGCCTTCGCATGGCTCGCGCCGCGCGCGTTGGAGCGGCTGCGCCCGTCGGGCTACTACCTCGACCTCAGCCGCGAGCTCGCCGCCCAGCGGCAGGGCCAGACGGCGTTCACGCCCCCGATCCAGATCGTCGAGGCCGTTCACGACGTCCTCGAGGCCGCCTGGCCGCAGGGCCGCGACGACCTGGCGCGCCACTGGGCGGTGAAGGCCGAGGCCACCGCCCGTTTCTACGCGCGCGGCGCGGAACTGGGCCTGCGTCCGGTTCCTTCCCGCGAAGAGGCGCGCAGCCCCGCCACCGCCGCCTTCTACCTGCCCCGAGGATGGACCTCGGAGGCGCTTTCCGCGGCGTTCGCGGAGCGCGGCTGGCGGGTTGCGGGGGGTCAGGGGCCCCTGAAGGGGCGCATCTTTCGGGTGTCGGCGATGGGCTACTTCACCCGCGCCGAGCTGGAGCGGGCCTACAACGACTTCACCGCGGTGCTGCGTCGTTCCTGAGCGCCTCATCCAGGACGCGGTCGGCCTCGTCGGGGTCGTAGACCGCGCGCGCGCCCCCGATCAGGCGCGGACGCGAGTAGCCGCCGCTGAGCGGGGCGCGGCCGAGGCGCAGGTCGCCCAGCGGCACCGGAACCGCCACGGGCCGCAGGTGCATGCCGATCAGGACCCCGCCGATGTCGAGTCCGTAGCGCGCGGAAGCGGCCAGATCGGCGACCACGACGGGGTCGGGCAGCAGCCTGCGGTAGACCGCGGCCAGCGAACCGCCCGCCTTGGGAACGGGGACGACGTTCACCGGCTCGAGCCCCAGCGCCTGCGCCCTGCCCGCCGGCAGAACCAGGCTGCGGTTGACGTGTTCGCAGCCCTGCACCGCCAGCACCACGCCCCGTGGGGCCAGCTCAGGCATCAGCGCCTCCAGAAGCTCAAGGGCCAGCGACGGGTCTCCGGCCTTGCCGTAGCGTTCGCCCCGCACCGCGCTCGTCGAACCGCCCAGCACCATGAGGTCGCCCGGTTCGGGCGGCGCCGCCGCGAAGATGCGCCGGACGGCTTCGAGGAGGGGGGCGGCGAGGTCGGAAGGCATGTCAGAAAGCACTGTCCAGGTCGGGGCGCAAGCGCTGGGCCTCGCCCAGGTAGACGTGGCGGATGGCCTCGGGGGGCGCGTCGGTGTTCCAGAGCGCCAGGATCCGGATCACCCGGGGCAGCGATCCGGGCACGGGCACCTCGCGCGCCGACAGCAGCGGGACGCGGTTCATGCCCAGCTGCCGCGCCGCCTCGGCGGGGAAGGCGGAGATCAGGTCCTCGGTGACGGTGAAGATCAGCGCCGCGAGCTCCGCCGGGTCGCGGATGCCGTTGCGCTCCAGGATGGCCTCGAGCAACTTCCGCGTCGCCGCGTGGATCTCCTCGGGGGTGTCCTGCTCGACGGTGATGGCGCCGCGAATGCCCCGTACCATGTGGGCCATTCTAACCGCCGCGGCGCGGGAGCAACAGCCGGTCGTCGGCTTCGAGGACGAGTTCGGGGTCGGCGGCCAGCTCCCGGCCGTCGCGCACGAGGCCGCGGATCTCGAAGGTGAGCTCGCCGACCCGCAGGCCGGCGAAGGGCGCGGCGGCCACGGTTTCCTCGGCCAGGTTCTGCTCGGGGAAGACCTGCACCGGGGTGAGCACGTAGGCCACGAAGATGGCTGGCAGCGCCAGGGGCAGCACCGCGTAGCCGCCGAATTCGCTGACGAGCAGGAGGGCGGCGAAGGGCGTGCGCACCACCCCGGCGAGCAGCGCCCCCATCCCCACCAGCGCGGCCGCCTGGGCGTCGGGGGCGTAGGCCGGCAAGGCCCGCGCCAGGGCCACCGCGTAGAGGCCCCCGAGCGCGAGGGCGGGGCCGATCAGCGCCCCGTACCCCCCCAGGCCGTAGACGAGACCCAGGAGCAGGGTGCGCACCGCCGCCAGCAGCACCAGGAAGGCCACTGGCAGGATGGGGGTGCTCCCGAGCTCCACCCAGACGAGGCCGTCGCCCAGGGTCTGCGGCAGCAACGCCGCCACCGCGGCCACGATCAGCCCCAGCAGGGCGTGGCGCGGCATGAACGACAGGCCCGCCGAGGCCCGCCGCACCGCCCGCACCGAGTGCACGAGCAGCGTCCCCACCGCGGCCATCAGTGCGCCCAGCAGCAGTGCGAAGCCGAGGTGGTACCAGCGGGGCGGCAGCGGTTGCAAGGAAAGCAGCGGTTCGTAGCCCCAGAAGGCGCCGTAGACGGTAAACCCCGCCAGGGCCCCGATCAGGGCGGGGCCCAGCGAAGCAATGGCGAGGACGAGGCCGGGAAAGAAGATCTCGACGGCCAGCAGCGCCCCGCCCACGGGGGCGTGGAAGGCGGCGGCGAACCCGGCCGCGAGGCCGGCGAAGGGCAGGTGGCGGGCGAGGTTCGCGGGCAGGAAGCGGCGCCCCAGGGCGTCGCCCATCCAATCGCCCAGGACGGCCATGGGCCCTTCGCGGCCCATCGGCGAGCCCGCCCCCAGCTCGACCAGACTGCCCAGGGCGTAGCGCAGCTTCTCGCGCAGCGTGGCCCGGGTGGTCTGGTGGTATGCGGCGATGATCTTGGCCAGGCCGCGGTTGTGCCCCAGCAGCGAGGCGCCCGCGAAGACGAGCGGGAGCAGCAGCAACAGGACCCAGGGGTGGGGGTTGCGAAAGGTGTGCAGCAGCCCGTTTTCCCCCGAGTAGCCCGGGGGCAGGTAGCCCACGAGGTACCCGAGCACGTACTCCTGCACCTGGTAGAGGAGCCAGGTGAAGGAGGCGGCGACCAGCCCCACCAGCAGGCCCAGACCGGCGCTGTAAGCGATGAGGGTAAGGACGTGCCGCCGATCCATTACCAAAATTCTACTTGTTCGAGTTCCATCCCGGGCTGCAGCACGGCAGGCGCCAGCCCCAGGGCGGCGCGCCCGCCGGCCGCCGCCCAGGCGAGCGTGCGCTCCGGAGGTTGCCCGCGGCGCTCGAGCAGCGCGACCTCGTCGCGCACGTCCAGCGAGGGGGCGCTGGCCCGGGAGTCGGTGCCCAGCGCCAGCGGCACCCCGTGCTGCAGGTACAGATCAAAGGGCGGCAGCCCCGCCTCGAGGCCCAGGTTCGAACGGGGGCAGCTGACCACGACCGCGCCGGATTCGGCCAGCAACCGCACGTCGGCCTCGTCGACCTGGACGCCGTGGACCAGCGTGGGCCGGGCCTCCAGCACCCCCAGCTCGGCCAGGTAGGCGATGGGGGAGAGGCCCGTCGGGTGCAGGTCGAGCGGCCAGCCCTGCGCGCGAAAGAACGCCGCCAGATCGCCTTCGCGGCGCAGGAAGTAGTCGCGCTCGCCCGGGCTTTCGGCGGCGTGGATCTGCAGCGGGACTTCGAATTCGCGCGCGAGCGCGACCACCCCGCGCATCAGCCCGGGGGTGAGCGAGTAGGGGGCGTGCGGGGAAAGGCCCACGCGCGGCCCGCCCGGGCGCTCGCGCCGTTTCCAGCGCTCGAGCCGCTCGCGGGTGGCCCTCAGGATCTCGGCTTCCCGCTCCGGCGGCACCAGCCCCAGCACCTCCCAGTAGACGACGCCGGCGGCGGGGGCTTCTGCGAGCCACCAGTCCACCACCTCTTCGCGGGCGGCGATGTCGCCGACGAGCCGCTGGGGGGCCTGTGCGGCGGCCCGGGCCGCGGCCTCGCGCCCGCGGCGTTCGGCGCGGCCGATGACGTAGCGCACGAAGTCGGGAAAGGGGCCGGTGAAGGTGGGGCCGAGGCCCAGGTCGAGGTGGGTGTGCGCGTTGGCGAGCGGCGGGCCCAGGTAGCGCCCCTTCACCCGCGTGGGGGCCGCGGGGAAACGCTCCCGCAGCTCGTCGAGGCGGCCGGTCGCGAGCACCCGCCGGCCGTCGGTGACGAGGCCGGCGTCCGCGCGCACGGCGCCGTCCAGCCACACCCAGGACGCGGTCCAGATCTCCAGTTCGGGCATGGTCAGCCGACCGGCGAGGCGAGGAGCGCGTCCACGTCGGGTTCAGCGACGATCTCGTAGAAGACGTTGCGCTCGGCGGGGCGGAAGCCGGCCTCGACGATCTGGCGCACGATCTCCCGCACCGTGGCCGAGCGGCGCACGTTGCCGGAGGCGGCGGAGACCACGTTCTCCTCGAGCATGGTGCTGCCGAAATCGTTGGCCCCGTAGTAGAGCGCGGTCTGGGCCACCTTGAAGCCCATCGTCGGCCAGCTCGCCTGATGTCCGGCGATGTTGTCGAGGGCGATGCGGGCGACGGCCAGGGTCTGCAGGTACTCGTGGGCCGTGGCCCCGGGGAGCCGGCCGGCCAGGCGGGTGTTCTCGAGCTGCATCGTCCAGAGCGCGAAGCCCGAGAAGCCGTTGCCGTACTGCGCGAGCGCCCGGTCCTGCAGCTCGCGCAGGACGAGCAGGTGCTCCACCCGCTCCTCGGGCCCCTCGCCCATGCCGATGACCATGCTGGCGAGCGAGTACATCCCCAGCGCCAGGACCTCTTCGACGATCCGCACCCAGTCGGCGGTGGGGATGCGCGCGGGCGCGGCGGCGTGGCGGATGCGGTCGACCAGGATCTCCGCCCCCGCGCCGGGGACGCCGTCGAGGCCCGCGGCCTTGAGGCGCGACAGCACCTCGCGCGCGGGCATCCCGGTGAGCCGCTCGAGCCCCAGGATCTCCTCGGGACTGAAGGCGTCGATGCGAACGTCCGGATGCCGCTCCTTCAGGTAGCGCAGCAGCCCCTCGTACCACTCGAGCGGCAGGTCGGGGTTGACCCCGCCCTGCATGAGGATGCGCTTCCCGCCCACGGCTTCGAGCTCGGCCACCTTCCGGCCGACCTCCTCGTAGCTGAGGGTGTAGGCGTCGGGCTGGCGGCGGGTGCGGTAGAAGGCGCAGTAGCCGCAGCCGACGGTGCAGACGTTGGAGTAGTTGATGTTGCGGTCGATCAGGTAGGTGACGTGGTCGGGGTGGGCGCGCTCGAGCCTGAGCGCGTGGGCCACCGCGGCCACCTCGGCGAGCGGCCGGCGGTAGAGCTCGACGAGCTCCTCGCGCTCCAACCGTTCGCCCCGCGCCGCGCGGTCCAGGACGTCCATGCCGCCATGCTACCACCCGCCGGCCTACAATAAAGTCATGGAACTCAGGAAGGTGCCCATCGAAAAACCGGAGACGGCCAACGTGATCCTGGGCCACGCCCACTTCATCAAGACGGTCGAGGACCTGCACGAGGCGCTGGTGCAGTCGGTGCCGGGGATCCGCTTCGGCCTCGCCTTCAACGAGGCGAGCCAGGAGCGGCTGGTGCGCAAGAGCGGCACCGACGACGCGCTCGTGGAGCTGGCGGTGAAGAACGCCCTGGCCGTGGGCGCGGGCCACTTCTTCATCGTGGTGCTGGGCGAGGGCGTCTTCCCGATCAACGTGATGCACGCGCTGCGCACCGTGCCGGAGGTGGTGAACCTCTACGCGGCCACGGCCAACCCCCTGGCCGTGCTGGTGGCCGAAGAGGGCGACCAGCGCGCGGTCCTGGGCGTCTTCGACGGCCAGACGCCGCTGGGGGTGGAGGACGAGGCGGCGACCGAGCACCGCAAGGGGTTCCTGCGCGCGATCGGCTACAAGCTCGGTTAGCCGTGCTAGGCTTGGGCTCATGATCAGCGAAGGGACCAAAGCCCCCGACTTCGCCCTGCCCGACCAGGAGGGCCGGACCCACCGGCTTTCCGACTACGCCGGGCGCTGGGTGGTGCTCTACTTCTACCCCAAGGACAACACCCCCGGCTGCAGCCAGGAGGCGCGCGACTTCAATGCTTTGCAGGGCCGCTTCGTGGCGCTGGGGGCGGCGGTGCTGGGCGTCTCCAAGGACCCGGTGGAGAGCCACCGCCGATTCGCCGCGAAGCTGGGCCTGCGCTTTCCGCTGCTGGCCGACCCCGAGACCGAGGTGATCCACGCCTACGGCGCCTGGGGCAAGAAGAAGCTCTACGGCAAGGAGTACGAGGGTACGATCCGCTCGACCGTGCTCGTCGATCCGGAGGGGCGCGTCGCCCGCGTCTGGCCCAAGGTGCGGGTGAAGGGGCACGCCGAGGCGGTGCTGGCCGAGCTCGAGCGCCTGCAGGAGGACCGCCGTGGATCTTGAGGACCTGAAGCGACGCGCCGCCGAGGCCGCCGTGGGTTACGTCCACTCGGGCATGCGCCTGGGTCTCGGCACCGGCACGACCACCCGCTGGGCGGTGGAGCGGATCGGGGCCTTGCTGGCCGCGGGCGAGCTCGCGGACGTGGTGGGCGTGCCCACTTCGCGCGCCACCGAGGCGCTGATGCGCCGGGTCGGGATTCCCGTCGTCGAGCTCGACGAGCGCGGCGTCGACCTGGCCATCGACGGCGCCGACGAGATCGCGCCGGACCTGACCCTGGTCAAGGGGCACGGTGGGGCGCTCTTGCGTGAAAAGATCGTCGAAGCGGCGGCCGGCCGCTTCATCGTGATCGCCGACCACACCAAGCGGGTGCACGTCATCGGCGAGAAGAAGGCCGTCCCCATCGAGATCGCCCGCTTCGGCTGGCGGCGCACGGTGAGCCTCATCGAGGCGTTGGGGGCCCGCTGCACGGTGCGCCTCGACGGCAACCACGAGCCGGCCTTGAGCGACAACGGCAACCTGCTGGTCGACGCCCACTTCGGTCCCGTGGGGGACCCGCGGGGCCTCGAACAGCAGCTGCTCGCCCTTCCGGGCGTCTTCGAGGTGGGGCTGTTCGTCGGACTGGCCGATCTGGCCATCGTCGCCGGACCCGACGGAAAACTGGAGGAACTCTCGTGAGGCACGTCTTCACACCCTGGAAATCGCGCAGCGACCTCCCCGAGCCGCTCCAGGCCGCGGTGCGGGGCTGGGCCCACGAACACGAGGTGGGGGAGGTCGCCCTCGAGCCCATGGGCGAGCTGTTCGCCGTGCGGCTCAACATGAGCGCCGATCCGGTACCCGGAATCTACGTGCCCGCTGCGGCGCTGGCGGATCCGGAGGCGCTCCTGGAAATGCTGGACGCGGCGCTCGAGGTTTACTATGCTGAACTTAACTTAAACCAGTAGCTTCGCAAAGGAGGTGCCCCATGGCAGCACGTGGAGACTGGCTGGAGTACACGCGCGAACGCGCCCCCGAGGGCGTTCCCCAGGACGTCTACGACGTGGTCCGCCGCTGGCTGGAGACCCACGAGGTCGCCGAGGTGGACCTGGAGCCGATGAACGGCTACTACGCCATCCACATCAACGGCGCGCCGGAGCCCGTTCCCGGCGTCTTCCTGCCCAAGACGCTGGAGCACGACCCCCAGGCCGTACGCGACCTGCTGGACGCCGCCTTCGCCGTCTACGAACAAGAGATCGCCGCCCACTAGGAGGCCCCCGTGCCCACCGTCAACTTCTACTGCAAGAAGACCTGCAAGTCCTGCCAGAAGGCCCAGCGCTGGCTCGACGAGCGCGGCGTCGACTACCGCTTCATTGACTACACCAAGCAGCTTCCGCCCCGGGAGGTCATCGAGGCCGCCCTGCGCGAACGGGGCGCCGGGGCCCTGCGCAAACGCCACCGAAGATTCAAGGAGCTGAAGGACGCCGGACCCGAAGTCTGGTTGCGTGAGGTCGAAGCCGACCCCAACCTGCTCGGCCGCCCGATCCTCGTCTGGCCCGACGGCCGCTGGGTGATGGGTTTCGGCCCCGATTGGGAGGACCTCTTCGCATGAACGAGCCGCTCGTTCGTCTGAAGGGTCTGGCCAAACGGTACGGCAACACGGAAGCGCTCAGGGGCGTCGACCTCGAGGTCGGCGCGGGGGAGGCCTTCGGCCTCCTCGGCCCCAACGGCGCCGGCAAGACGACGACGCTGCGCATCCTCGCCACCCTGATCCGGCCCTCCGCGGGGGAGGCCTGGGTGAACGGCCGCAGCGTCCTCCGCGACCCCCTGGCCGTCCGCCGCAGTCTGGGCATCGTCAACGGGGGAATGGGCCTGTACGAGCGGCTGACCGGGCGGGAAATCCTTCACTTCTTCGGACGCTTCTACGGGCTCGACCCGGAGGAGCTCGACGCCCGCATTCGATGGCTCGACGAAATGCTCGGACTCGGAGCCGTCCTCGACAAGCGCGTCGAGGCGATGTCGAGCGGGATGATTCAGAAGATCGTCGTCGGCCGCGCGATCCTGCACCGTCCGCCAGTGCTGCTGCTCGACGAGGCCACCCAGGGGCTCGACGTCTTCGCCCGGCGCGCGCTCCTCGACTTCGTCCAGGAGTACAAGGCCTCGGGGCACACGATCGTCTACTCGACCCACGTGCTGCCCGAGGCCGAGGAGGTCTGCGACCGCGTGGGGTTCCTGCACCGGGGCCGTCTGCTCTTCGTCGGCAGCGTAGCCGAGGCCAAGGAAAGGTACGCCACCGACTCGTTGGAGCGCGCCTTCATTCGCGCCGCTGAGGAGGTGCCGGCATGAAGGCGTGGTACTACGTCGCCCTCAAGGAGATCGTCAGCACCTGGCGCGACAAACGAACCATCCGCAACGTCCTCGTGCTTCCGGTGCTGCTCATGCCGCTGTTCATGTACGGCCCGGCCTTCCTCATGAGCGACATCGAGTCCCGCACCCAGGCCACGGTGCAGAAGGTCGGGGTGCGCGACCTGCCGCCAGAGGTTCTCGAGCTCTTCGCCCCGGCGAACCTCGAGCCGATCCCGGTCGACGACCCCAAGGCCGCCGTCGAGGCCGAGCGGGTGGACGCCGCGATCGTCTGGCGCGACGGCCGTTTCGTCATCTACGCCATGGAGGGGGCCAAGCCCGTCAAGGCCGGGCTGGTCGTCGCCAAGGTGCGGCGGGTGCTCGACCGCTACAAGGACGCGCTGGTCGCGGAACGCCTGCGCGCGGTCGGCCTCGATCCCGGGGTGCTGGAGCCGTTCGAGGTCGAGGTGAGCG
Source organism: Oceanithermus profundus DSM 14977 (assembly GCF_000183745.1). Taxonomy (NCBI): domain Bacteria; kingdom Thermotogati; phylum Deinococcota; class Deinococci; order Thermales; family Thermaceae; genus Oceanithermus; species Oceanithermus profundus. The sequence continues at coordinate 1,107,750 of NC_014761.1, forward strand.
ACGTGTCGCCGCCCGAGGCGCAGGGCGCCGGCGTGCTCGGGGGGATGATCCCCTACTTCCTGATGCTGTTCATCATGATGGGGGCCATGGCCGTCGTCATCGACGCCACGGCCGGGGAGAAGGAAAAGGGAACGCTCGAGGCGTTGCTCGCCGCGCCCGTGGCCCACCTGGAGCTCGCCACGGGCAAGATGTTCGCGGGCCTCGTCTTCGCCGTGGTCACCTCGATAAGCGGCCTCGCGGGCCTGCTGCTCGGCGGGGCGCTCTTCCGCAGCCTGGCGCAGGGCGAGACCTTCGAGGCCATGAGCGGAAGTTTTTCGCTCTCCTTCGAGGCCACCCTGCTCCTCTTCGTGACCGCGGTGCTCTACGCCGCCTTCATCACCGCGCTGCTCGTCGCCGTCGGCATGTACGCCCGCAGCTACAAGGAGGCCCAGACCTACGTCAGCCCGCTCTACATGGTGCTGATCGTGCCGCTGCTCGTCCTCATGTTCGCCTCCGACTTCCTCAGCCAGAACCTCTGGCTCTACGCCCTGCCGGTCTTCAACGTCTACCTGGCGATCGATCAGATCATCAAGGCCCAGATCGGCTCGGCGGCGCTGCTCGTTACCTGGCTCAGCAGCCTGATCTACGTGGCCGCGGCCACCTACTGGGCTTCGCGCAACTTCTCCGACGAGGGCGTGCTGTTTCGCAACTGACCCCTACCGCCCCTCCAGGGCATCGGGTACGATGCCCTGGAGGGGGTAGGACCGCGTGAAGAAGACCTTCTACGTCACCACGCCCATCTACTACGTCAACGCGCGGCCGCATATCGGCCACGCCTACACGACGATCAACGCCGACTTCCTGGCGCGCTGGCACCGGCTCGACGGCTACGACACCTTCTTCCTGACCGGCACCGACGAGCACGGGGAGAAGATCGCCCAGGCCGCCGAGCGCGCCGGCAAGCCGCCCCAGCAGTTCGTAGACGAGGTCGCCGAGGAGTTCAAGAAAGCCTGGGAAGTCCTTCACATATCCTACGACGACTTCATCCGGACCACCGAGCCGCGCCACAAGAAGGTGGTGCAGCGCTACCTGCAGGAGATCTACGACCGCGGGGACATCTACTACGGCGAGTACGAAGGCCTCTACTGCGTGGGCTGCGAGCGCTTCCTGACGGAAAAAGAGCTGGTCGACGGCAAGTGCCCCGACCACGGGGTGGAGCCGGAGCCGCGGCGCGAGGGCAACTACTTCTTCAAGATGGAGAAGTACCGCACCTGGCTGCGCGGCCACATCCAGAAGCACCCCGGTTTCGTCCGCCCCGAGCGCTACCGCAACGAGGTGCTCGCGATCCTCTCCGAGCCGATCGGCGACCTCTCCATCTCGCGCCCCAAGAGCCGCGTCAGCTGGGGCATCGAGCTGCCCTGGGACCCCGACCACGTCACCTACGTCTGGTTCGACGCTCTGCTCAACTACATCTCCGCCCTCGGCTACCCCGACGGCGAGCGCTTCCAGAAGTACTGGCCCGCGGCCCAGCACATGATCGGCAAGGACATCCTCAAGACCCACGCGGTCTTCTGGCCGACGATGCTGAAGGCGGGCGACGTCGCGGTGTACCGGCACCTCAACGTCGGCGGGCACCTGCTCGCGGACGGACGCAAGATGTCCAAGAGCCTCGGCAACGTCATCGATCCCTTCGAATGGGCCAGGAAATACGGCCCCGACGCGGTGCGGTACTACCTTCTGAAGGAAACCCCCTACGGCCTCGACGGTGCGGTCAGCGAAGCGGGGCTGGTGGAGCGCTACAACGCCGACCTCGCCAACGACCTCGGCAACTTGCTGCAGCGGGTGCGCACGATGGTGCTGAAATACCGTCAGGGGCGGCTGCGCTTCCAGCAGCCGGGCGCGGCGGAGCACGAGGTCGTCGAGGCCGCGGAGGCCCTGGTTCCCAAGGTGCGCGGGCTGGTCGGCGAGCTGCGCTTCAACCAGGCGCTCGAGGAGGTGCTGCAGTTCGTCCGGAGCCTCAACCGCTACATCAACGAGCGCGCCCCCTGGAAGATCGCGGACGCCGAGGAGCTCGACCGCGTGCTCTACACCGCGGTGGAGGGCATGCGCGTCGCCTCGGTCTTGCTGGAGCCGGCGATGCCGGTGAAGATGGCCGAGCTGCGCGCCGCCTTGGGCCTGGGTCCGTTGCGCGTGGCCGACGTGGAGCGTTGGGGAGGGCTGCCCGACGGCCACCTCCTGCCGGTGGAGGCGCCGATCCTCTTTCCCAAGGTCGAGCAGCGGCGCACCACCGGCGACGCGCAACCGCCCGAAAAGGAAGAGGCGCCGCCGATCGCCTACGACGACTTCGCCAAGCTCGACCTGCGGGTGGCCAAGGTCGTGGGCGCGGAGAAGCACCCCAACGCCGACCGCCTGCTCGTGCTTCGCCTCGACGTCGGAGGCGAAGAGCGCACCGTCGTCGGCGGCCTGGCGGGGCATTACCGCCCCGAGGAGCTGGTGGGGCGGCGGGTCGTCCTGCTCGCCAACCTGAAGCCGCGCAAACTGCGCGGCGTGGTTTCCCACGGCATGCTGCTCGCCGCCGAAGGGGCGGACGGCGAGCTGGCGCTGCTCATGCCCGACAAGGACGTCGAACCCGGTTCAAGCGTCGGCTGAAAAGGCGACGACCCCCGCTCCCACCGCGCTCAGGGTGGGCACCTCGGGCGAGAGCGCGTACCCCAGAACGACGCCGCGGCCGGCGAAGAGCCGGTGCCCCGCGTGCACCGCGGCGTAGGCGTCGACGTAGGTGGAGTTGCCGGCGGGAATCAGCGACGCCCAGGCGGCCTCGAACGATCCTGCGGCCACGAGCTCGAGGTAGCGCCGGTCGACGGTGCGCGCCTGCGTCACCCTTTCGCGGTCGAGGGGCGGATGGCCGAAGCGGGCCCCCACGTGCGAGAGGTCCACGCTGGCCAGGGGCCAGAGCGGGTAGCGTTCGGCGAGCAGCGCGAGCGCCTGCGCCAGCTCGTCGAGTTCGGCCTTGCGTTCCGGATCGCCGCTGACGATCAGGGGAAGGATCCGCGGCGCGTCGTCGCTCCAGGCCGCCTTAAGGAAGACCGCCGGGAACTCGATCGAATGCTCCTCGCGGAAGGCGAGGGGGGTGTTGAAGAGCTCGAAGGGCAGCAGCGCGTCCAGGGCTTGCAAGGCCTCCAGGTCGACGGGCAGCGGCCCGAGCGGGGTTTCCAGCGGCGTGCCCCAGGCGGCCGCGACCTCGCTGAGGCCCCGGTGGGCCACGCCCAGGACGACGGCCCGGGCCGGGGGCGGTGTGCGGCGCATGGACTCGACCGCCGCGCCGTAGAGTTCGGGGACCCGCGCCGGTTCCAGGTGGGGCATCACCAGCCCTCCGGCCGCGGCCGCGACTTCGCCGACGCGGAGCGCGCGCAGGGTTTCGACGTAGCTGCGGAACGCCTCCGGGTCGCGGGGGTAGCTGCGGTCGGCCAGCGCCATGGGGCGCGGCTCCCGCAGGTAGCTCCGCAACCGTTCCTCGGCGAGTTCGCGCAGCCGGGGGTCTTCGAGGAAACGGGCCTTCTCCAGGGCCGCCAGCAGCTCCTCGAGCTTTTCCCGCGGCACGACCGATCCGTGCTCGCGCAGCAGCAGCGCCTGGACGTCTTCGAGGCTGCGCGTACCGTCGAACAGGGTGGCGATGTAGTAGGCCTCGGGGCTGAGGATCAGCACCTGTTCCGAAAGGCCCAGAGGATCGGTGAGGGCGAGGCCCTCAGGAGTCTCCTGAACGTCCAGTTCGCGCAGTTTCGGTTGCATACCACCATTCTACGAAACGCACCGCTTCTTCACGCCGCTGCACCGTGCCCAGCCACTGAGCTTCGCGCAGGGCCTGGAGCGCCCGGCCCACCACGGGGCCCGGTTCGAGGCCCAGCAGGGCCATGACCTCTTCGCCGCCGAGCAGGGGTTCGGGCTCGCCCGCGCGCACGGCCTCGCGGGCCTCCTGCAGCGCTTCGTAAAGGGGCCGCAGCCGCGCCTCCACGTTGCCGGATCGCGGGCCGCGCGTCGCCGCACGGTCGGCGATCTGCAGCATGACGAGGTCGGGCAGCAGGTCCCGGTGGCGCAACAGCCAACGGCGCCGGGCGCGCGGCGGGGACGGAGGGACCTGCATGTGGCGCGCGACGAGCCGCCGGACCGCGGCGACGACCGCCCGGCCGTAGCGCAGGCGCCGCAGAAGCGTCGCCGCCAGGGCGGCGCCGTCCTCGTCGTGGTGGAAGAAGCGGTAGTAGCCGCGTTCCGGATCCCAACGGCGCACCAGCGGTTTGGCGACGTCGTGGAGCAGCGCGGCCCAGCGCAGCTCGCGACCGGCTCCGGGAAACCGCCGGAGCAGCTGATGGAGGGCCTCCAGCTCGTGGCGGAGGACGTCCAGGTGGTGATAGCCCCGTTGCTCGACCCCCGCGCCCGAGGTCCACTCGGGCAGGTAGGCGTCGGCCAGCCCCCAGCGCCAGAGCAGGTGAAAGCCCCAGGCGGCCCGAGGGTGCATCAGGATCCGGTCCAGCTCGTCGCGGGTGCGTTCCCAGGCGGGCCGGCGCCCGAAACGCTGCCGCTGCGCGAGCGCCCGGATCCAGCCGAGGGTACGGGCTTCGGGGCGCAGGGCGTGGGTCACCGCGAGGCGGGCCCCGCGAAGGGGGCGGAGGGGATCGGATTCCAGCACGGCGGGCGACGGCGTTCGCAGAATCCGTCGCTCCAGGTCGTGGCGCGCGGTTGCAGGGGCCAGGACGGCCCCGCGGCGGTTCGCGGCCAGGGCGTCGACGGTGTAGTCGCGCCGCAGCAGGTCTTCCTCGAGGCGCTGCGGGGCGGGGGTGAAGTCGTAGCTCCGCCCGCCCGCCCGCACCCGCCAGTGGCCGCGCCGGGCGTCCAGGCAGAAGACTGCGCCGCCGCTGGCGGCGGCGCAGGCCCGCGCGGCCGCCGCGGGATCCGCGGCGGTGAAGTCGAAGTCGCGCGGCTCGAGCCCCCACCAGAGGTCGCGCACCGCCCCACCCACGAGCCATCCGCCCTCGGGCCAGCAGGGCAGCTCGGGCAGGCGCACGCGACCGATCACCCGGACCACGAGGGTAGTATAGTCCCGTGAAGGTCGTCGGCCTCACCGGCAACATCGGCAGCGGCAAGACCACGGTCGCGCACGAGCTCGAGCGGCTGGGGGCCGAGGTGATCTACGCCGACGAGCTCGCCCGCGAGGCGCGCGCGGCGCTGGCTCCGGAGATCTGCCGCGCCTTCCCCGACGCGTGCGCCGAAGGGCGCCCCGACGACCGCAGGCTGGCGCAGAAGGTCTTCGCGGACCCGGCCGCCCGCCGGCGGCTCGAGGCCATGATCCATCCGTGGGTGAGGCGGGCCGTCCTGCAGCGGCTCGAGCGGCTGGCGCAGCGCGAAACCCCGCCCGCGCTGGTCGTGCTCGAGCTGCCGCTGCTCTTCGAAACCGGCTGGAACCCCGCGCCCGACGGCGTTCTCGTCGTCGCCGCCCCGGACGAGCTGCGGGCGCGGCGCGTGGCCGAGCGGTCGGGGCTGTCGCTCGAAGAGTTTCGCGCCCGCGACGCCGCGCAACTTCCCCAGGCGGAGAAGGTGCGCCGGGCCGACTGGGTGATCGTCAACGACGGCGACCTCGACGCGCTGCGTGCGCAGGTGCGGCGCTGGTACGCGGAGGTGGTGCGTGAAGGTTCGGCATGATGCGTTGGGGGTCTTGGAGCTTCCCGACGATCCTCGGCGGATCGTCAGCCTGGCCCCGAACGTTACCGAGGCGTTGTTCGCCCTTGGCGCCGGGGAGCGGCTGGTGGGGAGGAGCGCCTTCTGCTGGCGCCCGGACGCCGCGGCCCGTCTTCCCGTCGTATCCAGCTATACGAAAATACGCTGGGAACTGCTTCACGAGCTTCGTCCCGACCTCGTCTTCACCACGACGGCGGTGCAAGGGGAGACTACGCGGGCGCTTCACGAACGCGGTTACCCCGTCTGGCCGCTGCCCCTGCCCAACAGCCCCTGGGGAATCCTCGAAAACCTGGCGACCCTGGGCGCGTTCCTCGGACTTGCGGAGGCCGCCGCCGAGCTCGCCGGCGCCCTGGCGGCACGCTACGGGGCGCTGGCCGGGAGGCTGCGCGGGTTGCGGGTCTACTTGGAGTACGACCTCGGTGGCCCGATCACGATCGGCCGCGCCGCGTTCATGAGCGCCGCGTTGGCCCACCTGGGGGCGGTCAACGTCTTCGGCGACCGCCCCGAGGCCTACTTCGAGCCCGAGATCGGCGCCGTGCTGGAGCGCGCCCCCGACCTCCTCGTCTTCGAACCCAAACGCATCCAGAACCGCGAGGCCCAGCTGCGGGCGGTGGAGCAGAAGCTGGAGGCCCGCGGCTGGCGCGGCCGGCCCTGGGTCGCGACCCGCGGCGACGAACTGGCGCACTTCGGGCCGGGGTTCTTCGGCTACCTGGAAACCTGGGCGGAGGCGATGGTCAAAGCGGTCGAAGAGCCCGCCTAGGCGGGCTCGGTCTGGCGGAGAGGGCGGGATTCGAACCCGCGGTACGGTTGCCCGTACACACGCTCTCCAGGCGTGCCCCTTCAGCCACTCGGGCACCTCTCCATGCCGACCTCAAGCGTAACAAACCCCGATGGGAGCGTCAAGCATGCTAGACTTGGGGGCATGAAGTTGGTCTTCGTCGGCCTGGGCAAGATGGGCCGCAGCATCCTCGAAGGAGTCCTCGCCGCCGAATTTCTCAGCCCCGAGCAGATCGGGGTCATCGACCGGGGGCCGGAGCGCACCCGCGAACTCGCCGCCCTCTACGGCATCGCGCCGCTCGAGAACGGCGACCTGGCCAGCGCCGAACGCGTGCTGATCGCGGTGCAGCCCAAGCAGTTCCCCGAGATCGCCGAGCGCATCGCGCACCCCCAGGTGGGCTACCTGAGCATCATGGCGGGGGTTTCCACTGCGGTGCTGGCCCGCCGCCTCGGCACCCGCCGCGTCGTGCGGGCCATGCCCAACCTGGCCGCCACCATCCGCAAGAGCACCACCGCGCTGACCGCGCCCAAGGAGGCCCAGGAGGTCGGGGACCTGGAGTTCGCGGTCCGCCTTTTCAAGACCGTGGGCGACGCCTACACCCTCCCCGAAAGGCTTTTCGACGCCTTCACCGGCATGGCCGCTTCCGCGCCCGCCTACCTGGCCATCGTCGCCGAGGCGCTCGCCGACGGCGGGGTCAAGATGGGCATCCCCCGCGGCGAGGCGCTCTCCTTCGCCGCGGACGTGCTGGTGGCCACCGGCGAGCTGATGCGCCTCAAGCACCCCGCGGTCATCAAAGACGAGGTGGCCAGCCCCGGAGGCACCACGATCCACGGCGTGGCGGCCCTGGAAGAGGGGCGGGTGCGGCACGCCCTCGTTCGCGCGGTCGAGGCCGCGACGCGCCGCGGGCACGAACTCGGGGAGGAAGAATGACGCGCGCCGCCGTACTCGGGCTGCTCCTCTCCCTCGCTTCCGCCTTCGCCGCGGCGCCCAACTACTACCCGCACAAGGTCGGCATGCGCTGGCTCTACACCTCGGGGGAGACCCAGGAGCTCAGCGAGACCCGCCAGGTCTCCGGCCAGGAGGTCTGGGTGCTCACCCACAGCTACGGCGGCGCGGTGCGCTACACCGACTTCCTCCGCTACGGCGAGGACGGGGTCTGGCTCCTGGGGGTTGACTTTGGCGCGGGCGTGCAGGCCTACGACCCCGCCATCCAGCTCTACCCGCCGGCCCCGCTGCGCGTCGGGCTCGCCTGGAGCAGCCGGGTGACCTTCCGCGGCTCGACCCTCGTCGTGGTCAACAAGGTGCTGCGGATCGAAGGGGTCGAGGTGCCCGCGGGCCGCTACAACGCCTTCGTCATCCGTTCGTCGATGACCGCCGAGGGCGGGGGGGCGAACGTCGTCGACATGTACTTCGTTCCGGGAATCGGCATCGTGCGCTACGCCACCCAGGACGGCGGGCAGATCGACCTGCAGGACTTCAAGCCTTAGGGCGCAGGGCGTAGCGGAGGATCTGCAGGTACATCCGCAGCCGGTGCGCCAGCCCGGCAAGCAGGCCGCGCTTCTCCTCCTTGAGCCTCTGCCCGACGCCCTCGAGGGGGACGTAGCGCACGCGCCACCCCCGGCTGCGGGCGTAGCGGGTCAGCTTCAGCTCCACGTCGTAACGGGCCTGCGCGAGGCCGGGGAGTTCGCGCAAGCGGTCGCGCGCCAGGGCGCGCTGGCCGGAGAGCTGGGGGGTGATGCGGTTGCCGATGTCGCTCAGCCAGCGCCCCCCGCGAAAGACGCCCACGGTCATGTCGGCCTCGCCCTCGAGCAGCGGGTCGAGGAGAACGCGCAGGTGCTCGGGCTTGAGCCCCGTCAGGTCGGCGTCCAGGAGGATGACGTAGGGGCTGACGACCTCGGCCAGCCCCGCGGCGTAGGCGCCGCCCTTGCCGCGGTTGACCGGCAGGCGCACCACCCGGGCCCCCGCGGCGGCCGCCCGCTCGGCGGTGCGGTCGCTGGAGCCGTCGTCCACCACGACGACCGGGAAGCCCGCGGGCTTGACCGCCTCGACGACCTGCGCGATCGTCGCCTCCTCGTTGTAGGCGGGGATCAACACGGTCGCCAGCGGTTCGGACACGGCTAACTCCCGAAGAGGCGTTGCACGTCCTGGAAGGTGACGAGCACCATGAGCAGGATCAGGAAGACGAAGCCGATGAAGTTGATCAGCGCCTCGTGCTCGGGCCGGATGCGCCCGCCCGAGACGGCGTTGAGGAAGACGAGCAGCAGCCGCCCGCCGTCGAGGCCGGGGATCGGCAGCAGGTTGAAGACCGCGAGGGAAAGGTTGATCAGCGCCGCGAGCTGCACCACGGCCATGAGGCCGGCCTTGGCGGCCTCTCCGGCGAGGTTGACGATGCCGACCGGACCCACGAGCTCGTTGCTGGGGCTGCCGACGAGCAGCCCCGCGAGGCCGCGGGTGAAGCTGCGCAGCATCTCCGGGAGGAAGCGCAGCGAGGTGTCCACTGCGGTCACGAAGGCGCGTACGAAGCCGGGGCGCTCGTAGACCACCTCGGGACCGTACCGCACCCCCAGCTTGTCGCGCGTGCCGTCCCAGACGAAGCGGATCTCGATTGTCTTCCCTTGCCGTTCGACGGTCAGGGTGTGGGGGCCGGTGCGGCTCTTGACCTCGTTCAGGTCGGTGTAGTGCTGCAGCGGCCGACCGTCGATGGCGACGATCAGGTCGCCCGGCCGCAACCCGATCTCCTGGGCGAGGCTGCCTTCGACGACCGAGATCACCTGGGCGTGGGTTTCCACGGGCTTGGGGATGCCCTGGGCGGTGTACACCCAGGCCATCAGGAACCAGGCGAGCAGGAGGTTCATGATCACGCCGCCCACCAGGATCAGCACCTTGCCCGGCAGGGCCAGGCCCGCGAATCCGTGACGAGGCGGGATGGGCTTCCCCTCCGGGGTGAAGTCGGGGGCCATGCCCTCGATCTCGGCGTAACCGCCCAGCGGGATCAGCGAGAGCCGCCACTCGGTGCCGGCCCAGCGCATCCGCAGCAGCGGCGGGCCGAAGCCGATGGAAAACGCCGGGACGCGGACACCCTGGAGACGGGCGGCCAGGTAGTGCCCCAGCTCGTGGATGAAGATCGAAACCCCAAGGATGAGGATCAGAACGACGGCCGTGTTCAAAGCTGCTCCTCCGCCTCTGCGCGCGCCCAGGCGTCGGCCGCGTAGAGGTTCTCCCAGGTTAACGGGTCGGGCGGGGTTTTGCCTAGAACGGACTCGACGACCCGGGCGATGCCGGTGAAGCCGAGCCGGCCCGAGAGAAAGGCCTCGACCGCGACCTCGTTGGCGGCGTTGAGCACGGTGGGGGCCAGCCCCCCCTGAGCGCCGGCGCGGTAGGCCAGTTCGAGGGCGGGGAAGCGCTGCAGGTCCGGGGGTTCGAAGTCGAGCCGCGGCGGCAACGGCTCCGCGGCCCGGGGGGTGGGGGCGCGTTCGGGGTAGGTGAGGGCGTACTGGATCGCGAGGCGCATGTCGGTGGGCCCCAGGACCGCCTTGATCTGGCCGTCGACGAAGCGCACCAGCGAGTGCACGTACGACTGGGGGTGGACGACGACCTTGATGCGTTCCAGCTCCGTTCCGAAGAGGGCGTGCGCCTCGAGCACCTCGAGCCCCTTGTTCATCAGGGTGGCCGAGTCGATGGTGACCTTGGGGCCCATCGACCAGCGCGGATGGCGGAGCGCCTCCTCGGGGGTGACGCCGCTCAGGTCCTCCGGTCCTTCGCGGAACGGGCCGCCCGAAGCCGTGAGGACCAGTTCGGCCACGTCCTCGGGCCGCTCGCCCGCGAGGGCCTGGAACAGCGCGGAGTGCTCTGAGTCGACGGGAACGAAGGCGGCCCCGTACTTGCGGGCCTCTTCCTGAAGCAGCGGACCCGCCGCGACCATGCTTTCCTTGTTGGCCAGGGCCACGCGGCGGCCGGCGCGCACGGCGGCGCGCACGGGTTCGAGCCCGGCGAGTCCGGGAATGGCGGCGACGACGACGTCGGCGTCCCACGCCGCGACCTCGGCCGCCGAGGCGGCGGCGCGCACTCCGGGCGGCAGCTCGGGCACGCCGCCGGCGGCGTAGACGACCTCGGGGCGGAAGGCCCGCACCTGCTCGGCCAGCAGCGCACGGTTCCTTCCCGCGGCCAGTCCGACGACCTTCCAGCCACGCCAGCGCACGACGTCCAGGGTCTGGGTACCGATGGAGCCGGTGGAGCCGAGAACGACGACGCGCAGGGGTTCGCTCATGTAAAGATCACCAGCAGATAGTACGTGAGGGGGACGCTGAAGATCAAGCTGTCCAGGCGGTCGAGCAGCCCCCCGTGGCCGGGAAGGAACTGGCCCGAGTCCTTGACGCCGGTGTAGCGCTTGAGCATCGATTCGGTGAGGTCGCCCAGCTGGGCGGCGAAGCTGAGCAGCACCGCGAAGACCAGCAGCTCGCCGCGCCCGAAGGGGAAGGCGCCCTGGATGAGCCAGGTGTAGGTGAACAGCGCCAGGAAGGCGGCCACCAGACCGCCGACGAAACCCTCCACCGTCTTGTTGGGGCTGACGGTCGGCGCCAGCTTGGTGCGTCCGATCGTGCGCCCTACGAAGTAGGCGCCCACGTCGGTGGCGAAGGTCGCGACGAGCGGCAGCGAGAGGGTGACCAGCCCCAGGGTGGCGTCGGGGGAGTAGCGCAGGAGCAGGAAGTAGCCGAGGGTCCAGGGCAGGTAGAGCAGGGCCAGGACGCTGAACGCCAGCCGGGGAATGTTGGCCCCGGCGAAGAGCTCGTAGATGAAGGCCGCGAAGAGGACGAGGCCGAGGGCGACCTCGCGCCAGGGCACGCCCGGGTTCTGCTCGTAGAGCGCCGGCAGCGAGGCCGTGAGCAGCAGCAAACCGCCGAGGCGCAGCACCCACAGGTTCAGCCGCACCGACCTGCGCGCGAACATCTGGGCGAGCTCGCCGGTGCCGATCCAGAGGGCGAGGACGAGCGCGGGGCCGATGAGCGGCAACCCGACCCAAAGGATGAGGAAGAGCACCACCAGCGCGACCGCGCCGGAGAGGGTTCTATCCTTGAGGGACTCCGCCGAAGCGTCGCCTGCGGGTTTGGTAGGCTCGGATGGCGTGGGCAAACTCCTCCTTCGTAAAGTCGGGCCAGAGCGTCTCGGTGACCCAGATCTCGCTGTACGCGCTCTGCCAGAGGAAAAAGTTCGAGAGGCGCATCTCGCCGCTGGTGCGGATGATCAGGTCCGGATCCGGCATCTCCGGCAGGTAGAAGGCCGCGCGCAGGCTGGCCTCGGTGATCGGCTCCCCGAGGGCGGCCAGCTGCGCGGCGGCGCGGACGATTTCCTGGCGGCCTCCGTAGTTGAGGGCGCCGACGAGGTGCAGGCGGTCCGCGTTCGCCGAGGCCCGCTCGGCGGCTTCGATGGCCGCGCGCAGGCTGTCGGGCAGGTGAAGGCGGTCGCCGATGATGTGGATGCGCACCCCGCGCTCCACGAGCTCGGGCGTCTCCTCGCGCAGCACGCTCTCGAAGAGTTCGAAAAGCGCCCGGACCTCGCTCGAGGGGCGCCGCCAGTTCTCCGTGGAGAAGGCGAAGAGGGTGAGCCACTCGACGCCGGCTTCGAGCGCACCGCTCACGGCCTCGCGGATGGCGCCGTGGCCCGCCAGGTGGCCGCGGTAGCGGGGGAGGCCGCGGGCCTCGGCCCAGCGGCCGTTGCCGTCCATGATGATGGCCACGTGGCGGGGGAGGCTCATTCGCTGAGGATTTCCTTTTCCTTGGCCTCCAGCTCGGCGTTGATCTTCTCGATGAACTCGTCGGTGAGCTCCTGGACCTCTTTCTCGGCGCGCTTGACGTCGTCCTCCGGGAGGTGCTCTTCTTCGCTCATCTTCTTGATGCGGTGCAGCGCGTCACGCCGGATGTTGCGCACGGCCACGCGCGCCTCTTCGGCGTAGTTGTGCGCGGCCTTGACGATCTCCTTGCGCCGTTCCGCGGTGAGCGCGGGGATGTTGATGAAGAGGGTGTCGCCCTGGTTGTTGGGGTTGAGGCCGAGGTCGGAGTCGCGGATGGCCTTTTCGATCAGGGGCAGCGCGTTCTGGTCCCAGGCCTGCACGACCAGCGTGCGCGCGTCGGGCGCCGAGATGCTGGCCAACTGATTGAGCGGCATCATGGAGCCGTAGTAGTCCACCTTGATGTGCTCGAGTAGCGCCGGGTTGGCGCGGCCGGTGCGCAGCGTCGCCAGGTTGGACTCGAAGACCTCGAGCGTCTTCTGCATGTGTTCGCGGGTTTCCTTGAACAGCGGTTTGAACATGCGCCACCTCCGGTTCCTATTCGTGAATTATAGTCCCGATGCGTTCCCCTTGAATGATACCGACGAGGGCGCCCGGCTGGAAGATGTCGAAGACGACGATGGGCAGCTTGCCCTCCATGCAGAGGCTCACCGCGGTCGCGTCCATGACCTGCAGGCCCTTGGCGAGCAGGTCGAGGTAGGTGAGCTCGTCGAACTTGCGGGCGTTCGGGTTCTTGCGGGGGTCGTCGTCGTAGACGCCGTCGACCTTGTTCTTAGCCATCAGCACCGCGTCGGCGCCGATCTCGAGCCCGCGCAGGGCGGCGGCGGTGTCGGTGGAGAAGAAGGGGTTGCCGGTGCCGCCGCCGAAGATGACGACCCGCCCCTTTTCCAGGTGGCGCAGCGCCCGGCGGCGGATGTAGGGTTCGGCGACCTCGGTGATCGTCAAGGCCGTCTGCACGCGGGTCTCCAGCCCCTCGCGCTCGAGCGCGTCCTGCAGGGCCAGGGCGTTCATGACCGTGGCCAGCATCCCGATGTAGTCGGCGGTGGCGCGGTCCATCCCCATCCCCTGACGGGTGCCGCGCCAGAGGTTGCCGGCCCCCACGACGATCCCCATCTCCACGCCGGTGGCGTGGGCGCGGGCGATCTCGGCGGCGAGGCTCTGGGTGGCCTCGGCCGAGTAGCCGCGGCCGTCGTCGGCGGCGAGGAACTCCCCCGAAAGCTTGAGCAGTACGCGTTTGTAATTCAACGTGCCCTCCATTTCCGAGCATACCGGATGGCAGCAAAGCGCCCCCGCGAACTTCGCGGGGGCGTCGCCCTCGGGGCGTTCAGGCGCCGAGCTCGAAGCGGCAGAAACGGCGCACCTTGATGTTTTCGCCGATCTTGCCGATGGCCTGCTGGATCAGCTCGGCCACGGTGATCTTGTCGTCCTTGACGAAGGGCTGCTCCAGGAGGACGACCTCCTGCAGGTATTTCTTGATGCGCCCCTCGGCGATCTTCTCGGCGATGTTCTCGGGCTTGCCCTCGTTGAGCGCCGCCTGGCGGTAGATCTCCTTCTCCTTTTCCAGCTCCTCGGCCGGCACCTCGTCCACGCTCACGTACTTGGGCGCGGCCATGGCGATGTGCATGGCGATGTCCTTGCCCAGCTGCTGGAAGTCGTCGGTGCGGGCCACGAAGTCGGTCTCGCAGTTGAGCTCGAGCAGCACCCCGACGCGCTTGTTGTGGTGGATGTAGTCGGTGACGATGCCCTCGCTGGCCTCGCGGTCGGCCTTCTTGGCGGCCTTGACCGCGCCCTTCTCGCGCAGGATCTGGATCGCCTTGTCGGCGTCCCAGTCGGCTTCTTCGAGCGCCTTCTTGACGTCCATCATGCCCGCGCCGGTGGCGGCGCGCAGCTTCTTGATCAGTTCGAGCTGGCTCATTCCTTGGCCTCCTCGGTTTCGGTCTCGCTGGCCGCGGGCGCCTCGGCCGCCTCGGCCTCGGCCTCCGCGGTTTCCTCGCCGCCGCCGCGGGCCTCGATGACCACGTCGGTCAGGCGGCTGGTGACGAGCTGGATCGAGCGGATGGCGTCGTCGTTGCCGGGGATGATGTGGTCGATCAGGTCGGGATCGCTGTCGGTGTCGGCCAGCGCCACGATGGGGATGCCCAGCTTGCGCGCCTCGGCCACGGCGATGGCCTCCTTGGTGGGGTCGACGACGTAGAGGGCGTCAGGCAGCCGGCTGAGGCGGCGGAAACCGCCCAGGTACTTGCGCAGGCGATCGAGTTCGTGCTGCAGGCGCACCTGCTCCTTCTTGGGGCGCTCGTTGATGTCCTCGGAGTCGAAGAGCTGCTCGAGCTCTTCCAGGCGCTTTACCCGGGCGCTGATCGTCTTGAAGTTCGTCAGCATCCCGCCCAGCCAGCGCTGGTTGACGTAGGGCATGCCCACGCGGTCGGCCTCGATCTGCACGATCTCCTGCGCCTGCTTCTTGGTGCCCACGTACAGGATCACGCCGCCGCGGGCGGCCAGGTCCTCCACGTAGCCGCAGGCCGCCTGCATCTGCACGAGCGTCTTCTGCAGGTCGATGATGAAGATGCCGTTGCGCTCCGCGTAGATGAAACGCTTCATCTTGGGGTTCCAGCGTTTGGTCTCGTGACCGAAGTGGACCCCGGCTTCCAACAGTTCCTTGATGCTGATGTTACAGGCCATCGTGCTCCTCTTCCGGAGGGCGTTGAGGTGGGCGTTGGGCTTGGTTCGCGGGGCCTTTGGGGAGCGGACGCCCTCCTGCCGCCGCCGCGCCCGCGAACACGCCTCAACGATTATAGACGCTGACCCGCCGATTGGGAAGCCCGCGGCGCCGCGGGTTTGACGGGGCCCAGCCCGACCTCTAGAATGCGTGCGGAGCCCCGTGGGGCCGTAGCTCAGAGGGAGAGCACCTGCCTTGCAAGCAGGGGGTCAGCGGTTCGAATCCGCTCGGCTCCACCAAAACGGCCGGGAGACCGGCCGTCGCCCTTTTCTGAAAGCCTTGTTAGGACAAATAGACCTACCCCGGGGGGGCATGTTTGGTAGGCTAAGGTAACCGCCTACGAGCGCCACAACCCGGTACACGCTTCCACGTCTTTCCGCTCCACGGCGGCCGAAAGGAGGCGAGAGCGTGCTTACCCGACGCGATTTCTTCAAGGTCGGCGGTGCCGCCAGCGGTGTCTTCTTCCTGCGGGGCCGCGCCCAGCCGTCGGGGCAGAAGCGGCTGCACAAGCCCGTTGGCGAGCATCCCGTCATCTGCCCCTACTGCGCGACGGGCTGCGGCATGATCGCCGCGGCGCAGGAGGGGCGGCTGGTCAACCTGGAGGGCGACCCCGACCACCCGATCAACCGCGGCCAGCTCTGCAGCAAGGGGGAGGCGGCGCGCGGCTTCGTCGAGAGCCCCTACCGCATGACCAAGACCCTCTACCGCGCCCCGGGCTCCGACACCTGGGAGGAGAAGCCCATCGACTGGATGATCCAGCAGATCGCCCGCCGCATCAAGGAGACCCGCGACAAGTACTGGATCCAGCAGGACGACGACGGCTACGTGGTCAACCGCACCGAGGCCGTGGCCTTCCTGGGCGGCAGCTCCAACGGCAACGAAGAGTGCTACATGTTCATCAAGTTCGCCCGCGCCCTCGGCCTCAACTACATCGAGCACCAGGCCCGCATCTGCCACTCCTCGACGGTGCCGGCACTCGGGGAAAGCTTTGGTCGCGGGGCGATGACCAACCACCCCATCGACTTCAAGAACGCCGACGTCATCCTCATCGAGGGGGGCAACCCCGCCGAGCAGCACCCGCTCACCTTCAAGTGGATCATGGAGGCGAAGGACCGCGGGGCCAAGGTCATCGTCGTGGACCCGCGCTTCAACCGCAGCGCCGCGCGGGCCGACGTCTTCGCCCAGATCCGGGTGGGGACCGACATCGCCTTCATGGGCGGATTGATCCACCACATCCTCGAGAACAAGCTCTACGACGAGTACTACGTCAAGAACTACACCAACGCGACGCTGCTGGTGAACCCCGAGTTCAAGACCGCGACCGACCTCGACGGCCTCTTTAGCGGCTACAACCCCACGCCCGACAACCCCAACGAGAAGGGCGTCTACGACCGCAGCACCTGGACCTACCAGATCGGGGAAGACGGCTACGCCAAGCGCGACCCCACGATGACCGACCCCAACTCCGTCTTCCAGCTGCTCAAGAAGCAGTACAGCCGCTACACGCTGTCGATGGTCAGCAAGATCACCGGCATTCCCGAGGCCAAGCTGAAGCAGATCTACGACCTCTTCGGCTCGACCGGCCAGGTGGACCGGGTCGGCACGATCACCTACGCCATGGGGGCCACCCAGCACTCCTACGGCACCCAGCACATCCGCGCCTACGCCATCGTGCAGCTGCTGCTCGGCAACATCGGGCGCGCCGGCGGCGGCGTGAACGCGCTGCGCGGTCACTCGAACGTGCAGGGGTCCACCGACCACGCGCTGCTCTACCACATCCTTCCGGGGTACATGCCGGTACCCGACCGCAAGTTCCCCACCCTGCAGAGCTACCTGGAGGCGAAGACGCCCAAACGCCTCCTTCCCAACGCCCCCAACTGGTGGGAGAACCTGCCCAAGTACTTCGTCAGCCAGCTCAAGGCCTGGTGGCCCAAGATCGATCCCGAGATCAGCTACCTCTACTTGGCCAAGCTGGGCCCCCACGTCGGCGGCAAGCCCGACGCCTCGAGCGACTACTCGCACCACGCCCTGCTGCACGCGGCCCTTTCGGGCGTGCTCAAGGGCCTGATCGCGGTGGGCCAGAACCCGGCGATGAGCGCGGCCAACGTCAACATGGCCCGCAAGGCGCTCGACAGCCTCGACTGGCTGGTCGTCCTCGACCCCTTCGAGACCGAGACGGCCGCCCACTGGAAGCGGCCCGGCGTGGACCCGAAGAACATCAAGACCGAGGTCTTCTTCATCCCCACCCCGGTCTGGGTCGAGAAGACGGGCTCGATCACGAACACCGGCCTCTGGGCGCAGTGGTACGAAAGGGCGGCGGAGCCGCCCGAAGGCACGGTCGACGAGATGTACTTCTTCACCAAGCTGGTGGAGGAGCTGAAGAAGCTCTACGCCGAGGGCGGCGCCTTCCCCGATCCGATCGTCAACCTCTCCTGGCCGGAGTGGTCCGAGGAGCAGGCCGTGCACTGGGCCAAGGAGATCAACGGCTTCGACCTGACGACCGGTCAGCAGGTGGCGAGCTTCACCAAGCTGAAGGACGACGGCACCACCGCCGCCGGCAACTGGCTCTACTCGGGCTCCTGGACCGAGGCGGGCAACATGATGGCGCGCCGCGACTCCAAGACCGACCACCCGGCGGGCATCGGCATCTACCCGAACTGGGCCTGGTGCTGGCCGGTCAACCGCCGCATCCGCTACAACCGCGCCTCGGTCTGGTTCGACACCGGACAGCCGCGCGACGAGAAGCGCTGGGTGATCCGCTGGAACGCCGAGAAGCAGAAGTGGGAAGGCGACGTGCCCGACGGCGGCTGGAAGCCGGGCACGGTGCTGCCTTTCATCATGAAGTCCGACGGTTTGGGGCACCTGTTCGCCCTCAGCCTCAAGGACGGCCCCTTCCCCGAGCACTACGAGCCCTGGGAGTCGGCGGTGCTCAACCCCTTCGGCCAGCAGAACGACCCGGTCTGCAAGGTCTGGCACTTCAAGGACCTGGACGTCTACGGCGACCCGAAGGACTACCCGATCATCGCGACGACCTACCGGCTCACCGAGCACTGGCACACCGGGATGATGAGCCGCAATGTGCCCTGGCTGCTCGAGCTTCAGCCCGACCCCTTCGTCGAGATCGGGACCGACCTGGCCGGCGAGCTGGGCATCAAGAACGGCGAGTGGGTGTTGGTGGAGTCGGCGCGCGGGTCGGTCGAGGCGGTGGCCATCGTGACGCCGCGCATCCAGCCGTTGAAGATCGAAGACGAGAACGGCGCGCGCGTGGTGAACCAGGTGGGGATCCCCTGGCACTGGGGCTACATGGGCGGCGGCGCCCGCCCCGAGTCGGCGGGGAACGCCCTCACGCCCAGCGTGCACGACCCCAACTGCTTCATCCCCGAGACCAAGGCGATGCTGGTGCGGCTGAAGAAGCTCGCCAAGCCGCCCAAGAAGATCGACCTGAACGCCCGGATCTAGGAAGGAGGCTGGGATGCCGAAACCCAACGATTACGCGATTCTGTTCGACGCCTCCCACTGTACGGGTTGCCGGGCCTGCCAGGTCGCTTGCAAGCAGTGGAACGACCTGCCCGGGGAGGCGACGGTCAACACCGGCAGCTACGAGAACCCGCCCTCGCTCTCGTCGATGACCTGGTTGCGCATGAAGTACACCGAGGGCGTCGATCGCGGCGAGGTCTTCTGGGACTTCACCCGCGACTCCTGCATGCACTGCTCGAGCGCGGCCTGCGTGGAAGCCTGCCCCACGGGGGCCGTGGGCTACCGCGAGGGCGGCGTGGTGACCGTAGACCAGGACTGGTGCATCGGCTGCCGCAACTGCGTCCAGGCCTGCCCCTACGACGCCATCCACTACGACGAGGAAAAGGGCGTGGTGGACAAGTGCACGCTCTGTTACGACCGCGTCAGCAACGGTCTCGAGCCGGCCTGCGTGAAGGCCTGCCCCACGGGCGCCCTGCACTCCGGCCGCTACGCCGAGATGAAGGCGCTGGCCGAACAGCGCCTGGCCGCGCTCAAGGGCGCGGGGTACGACCAGGCCAACGTCTACGGCCTTGCCGAGATGGGCGGCACCCACGTGCTCTACGTGCTGCTCAAGCACCCCAGCGCCTACGGGCTCCCCGTCGGGCCGGTGACCGAGAAGCGCAAGGTGGCCAGCGGCTGGCTCTCGGCCGGCATCGCGGCGGCGGTCCTCGGCTTCGCCGGAGCGCGCTGGATAGCCGAGCGCCGTGAAGAAGTGGGAGGTGAGCGGTGATGACCGGCGAATGGGGCATCTACATCGTCCTGTACTTCTGGCTCGCGGCCATGGGGGGCGGGGCCTTCCTGATCGCCCTGGGCCTGCGCGACGAACGCGCCAGGCGGTCGGGGGCCTTCCTGGCCTTCATCGGGATCGTGATCGGGGCGCTGCTGCTCATCGTCGACCTGGGCCAGCCGGTGCGCTTCTGGCACCTGCTCGTCGGCTTCCACCCCATCTCGGTCATGTGGCTGGGGTCGGCGGTGCTGGCGCTCTCGGGGCTGGGCCTCTTCCTGCTCCTGGTCATGCGCGAATGGCCCGGGTGGCTCGTCTGGGTGACGGCCATTCTGGTGCTGCTCGTCGTCGGCTACACCGGCGTCTTGCTGATGGCCACGGCCCGCCCCTTCTGGAGCGGCAGCCCGCTGATGCCCTGGATCTTCCTCGCCTCGGCGTACACCACGGGGGCGGCCTTGCTCGTGCTCCTCGGCAACCGCGAACCGGGGCTGCACCGGATCTCCTTCAACTTTGCGCTGATCGAGATCGTCCTCGTCGTCGCGCACCTGATCTGGACCTACCCGCTGGCGAAGAACGCCGTGCAGGCCGCCCTGACGGGCGAGCTCGCCTGGGCGTTCTGGGGCTTCGTCGTGCTGGGGGTCGCCCTGCCGCTGTACATGGAGGCGCAGCGCCGCGCCGCTTCGCTGGCCGCGTTGCTGGTGCTGGCAGGGGGCTTCCTGTTGCGCTACTTCATCGTCTACGCCGGCCAGACGGGCGTGCTGCGCTTCTGAGCTAAGCTGAGGAGGAACGTGAACCTTTTCGATCTCGAACCGTTGTTTCGCAGCCTCGAGGCCCTCCCGGCCGCCGACGGGGCGGCCGGGGGGTACCCCGGCTTCGCCGCGCGCTTCCGTGAGGTGCTGGACGTGATCGCCCGCGAACAGCCCGACTGGGCGGAGCGGGCCCGGGGGTACCGCGACCTGAACGCGACCCGGCTCGAGGCCCTGCGCGCGGCGCTCCTCGGCTCCGGAGCGGAGGGTCCGGACGATCCCTTGCTCGAGTTCGCGCTGCTGCAGACGCTCCGCCGCTACCACCGTTCCCAAGACGCCGAACCCCGGAGCGAGGGGCCCGACGACGCCACCTGCCCGGTCTGCGGGGCCGAGGCCGACGTGGCCTACCTGGACGCGAACGGCTTCCGCTACGCCGTCTGCCGGATATGCGACAGCCGCTGGCCGGTTCCCAGGGTGCGCTGCCTTTACTGCGGCGAGGAAGAAGCCAAGAAGCTGGAGTACTACCCCTACGAAGCGGGCTACCGGCTCTACCGTTGCAAGAGCTGCGGGCGCACCCTTCCGGCCGTCGACCTGCGCGAAACGGGGCGGCTGGACCTGCCTCGATTGCGTGCGGCCGCAGTGGAGATGCAGTTCCTTTACGAGGCCGGGGCGGTGGAGGAGTGATGTACCGCTACGAGAAGGGACGTTTCCATCCTGCGCGCTTCGAGGCGCCCCGCGAGGTCGAGCTGACCCTGGTCGTCAACGGGCGTCCGGCGTTGCGGCTGGCGCACTCGCCCGGGGAAGAGGTCGAGCTGGGCCTTGGCTTTCTCTGGCTGGGCGGCGCCTTCGACACCCTGGATCAGGTGCGCTGGTTCCGCCGCGCCGAGGGGGTGCTCGAGTTCGAGGTGGCGGGCCGGGCCGGGCCGGGGGTTCCCCTGCGCACCAGCAGCTGCGGCATGGGGATCGTCTACGGGCAGCGGAACGTGCGCGAGCTGCCCTTCGTCGCCCTGGACCCCGAACTTCCCGTCCGCATGCACGCGGTGCTGCGCGAGCGTGCGGTGGAGTACCGGCGCACCCGGGGCATCCACGGCGCGGCGCTCTTCACCACCGATGGGCGGCTGCTGCACCTCTCCGAAGACATCGGCCGCCACAACGCCGTGGACAAGATCGCGGGCCGGATGCTGCTCGAAGGTTGGTCCCCGCCCTTCGCGCTCGCCGTGAGCGGCCGGGTCTCGGCCGAGATGGCCCAGAAGGCGGCGGCCATGGGGGCGGTCCTCCTCACCAGCCGCACGGGCGCGACCCGGAGCGGGCTCGACAGCGCCGAACGCCACAACCTAACCGTCTGCACCTACGTGCGCCCGCTCGGCTACCGGCTCAACACCTCACCCGGGAGGCTGATCGTCCGCGCCACCGACGAGGTCTTCGATGCGGTTCGCGTTGAGAAAGAGCCCGGAGCCGAAACGGGGGGCTAGCTCGCTCCAGGGGACGATGGCGGCCCGGGCCGCTTCGACGAGGTGCTTAAGGAAGAGGTCGCCGCGCGCGATCTGCTCCCGCGCCACCGGCTCCAGGTCCTTGCGGTAGAACGCCGCCAGAGGCTCGATCCAACCGGTCGGCCCCTCGGCGACGACCGCGAGCCCCTCGGTCGTGCGGGTCCGCGCGAACATGTAGGCCCAGTAGGCCGGCGTCAGCTGCGGCAGGTCGCAGGCGGCGACGGCGACCCAGTCGTGGCGCGCGTGCACCAGCGCGCTGTGCAGCCCGCTCAGCGAATCGGCCCCCGGGACCACGTCGCCGAAGACGGGCACCCCGAACTCGGGGTAAGGGCGCCCGGCGACGATGAACCGCTCGTCGGCCTCGCGCAGGCTCTCCAGTACGTAGGCCGCGAGGGGACGTCCGCGCCACACGTACCGCGCCTTGTCCTGCCCGAAACGCTTGGATCGGCCCCCGGCCAGCACCGCTCCGCTGAAGTCCATGCCCCTAGCCTAACGCCTTGACCGGCGCGCCGGCGGGTCGGTAAGGTAGGGGCAAGATGCGGATCCGTACGCCCCGTACCTACAAGATCCGTCACCAGCGGTTCTGGTGAAGCCGCGTCCCATTCCTTTCCCCGCTTACAATCCGAACCCAAACCCCGAGAACACTGGAGGAGCGCAAACATGTACCTTCCCGAGTACCCTTTACCGGACGAACGCGGACGGTTCGGCCCCTACGGCGGCCGCTACGTCCCCGAGACGCTTATGCCGGCCCTGGAAGAGCTGGAGGCCGCCTACCGACGGCTGCGCCGCGACCCCGACTTCCTCGCCGAGCTGGACGACCATCTGCGCCACTACGCCGGCCGCCCCAGCCCCCTCTACTTCGCCCGTAACCTGACCGAAACCTGGGGCGGGGCGCGGGTCTACCTCAAGCGCGAGGACCTTAACCACACGGGGGCGCACAAGATCAACAACACCCTGGGCCAGGCCCTGATCGCCAAACGGATGGGCAAGCGCCGCGTCATCGCCGAGACCGGCGCGGGCCAGCACGGCGTCAGCGTGGCCACGGTGGCGGCGCTGTTCGGCCTGGAGGCGGTGATCTACATGGGCGCGGAGGACGTCCGGCGGCAGGAGCTCAACGTCTTCCGGATGGAGCTGCTGGGGGCCGAGGTGCGCACCGTGACCAGCGGCACCCAAACGCTCAAGGACGCAACGAACGAGGCCATCCGCGACTGGGTCACCAACGTGGAGACGACCTTCTACATCCTCGGCTCCGTGGTGGGGCCCCATCCCTACCCGATGCTGGTGCGCGACCTGCAGAGCGTCATCGGGTTGGAGCTCGCCCGCCAGCTCCAGGAAGCCGAAGGCAGGAACACCCCGGACGCCATCGTCGCCGCCGTGGGCGGGGGCTCGAACGCCATCGGCGCCTTCGCGCCCTTCGCCTACCTGCCCCCGGAAAAACGTCCGCGCTTGATCGGCGTGGAGGCGGCGGGCGAGGGGCTCGCCAGCGGACGCCACGCGGCCAGCATCGGCGCCGGTAAGCGCGGCGTGCTGCACGGGTCCTACATGTATCTGCTCCACGACGAGGACGGCCAGATTCTTCCGGCCCACTCGGTCTCCGCGGGCCTCGACTACCCGGGGGTGGGCCCCGAGCACAGCCACTACGCGGACGCCGGGGTGGCCGAGTACGTGGCCGTGACCGACGAGGAGGCCCTCGCGGCCTTCCAGCT
Organism: Oceanithermus profundus DSM 14977; assembly: GCF_000183745.1. Lineage (NCBI taxonomy): Bacteria > Thermotogati > Deinococcota > Deinococci > Thermales > Thermaceae > Oceanithermus > Oceanithermus profundus. Next base: position 1,130,920 of record NC_014761.1, read on the forward strand.
GCTCAGCCGCGCCGAGGGCATCCTCCCCGCGCTCGAGTCGGCCCACGCGGTGGCCTACGCCGCCCGTCTGGCGCCGCAGATGGGGCGCGACGAGGTGCTCGTCATCAACCTTTCGGGCAGGGGCGACAAGGACGTTACCGAAGTGATGCGTTTGTTGGGAAAGGAGTCACGATGAGCCGGATCCAAGCCGCTTTCCGGCGCGCCCGGAACGAAGGGCGGGCCGCCGTCGTCCCCTACCTGACCGCGGGTTACCCGAGCCCCGAAGCCTACCTGGACACGGCGACCCAACTGCTCGAGTTCGCCGACCTGATGGAGATCGGCCTGCCGTATTCGGATCCCCTGGGGGACGGCCCGACGATCCAGCGATCGGGCGAGGCGGCGCTGCGCGCCGGGGTGCGCACCGCCGACGTCGTCGCGCTGGTGGCCGCGCTGCGGCAGCGTACCGACAAGCCGCTCTTGCTGATGACCTACGTCAACCCCGTCTTCGCCTGGGGCCCGGCGCGCTTCTTCGCAGCCTTCGCGGAGGCCGGGCTCGACGGGGTCATCCTCCCGGACCTGCCCCCGGACGAGGATCCGGAGGTCGTGCGCGCCGCGCACGACGCTGGACTCGCCACCGTCTTCCTGCTCGCCCCGACCTCCACCGACGCGCGCATCCGGGAGGTGGTCCGGCACACGACCGGCTTCGTCTACACCGTCAGCGTGACCGGGGTGACCGGCGCCCGCAGCGAGATGCCCGACCTCGCGCCCCTGGTGGGCCGCATCCGTTCGCAGACCGAGCTGCCCGTCGCGATCGGCTTCGGCGTCTCCGGCGCCGAGACGGCCCGCCAGGCGGCGCGCGTCGCCGACGGCGTCGTCGTCGGTTCGGCGCTCATCAAGAAACTGGCCTCCGGCGAGGATCCCGCGCCCCTGCTCGCCGAGATCCGGCGGGCGGCGCGCGTAGAATAGGCGCATGAAGCCCTTCAAGCTCGGCGGGTTCGAGGTCTACTTCCTGGAGGACGCGCGTTTCCGCCTCGACGGGGGCGCGATGTTCGGGGTCGTGCCCAAACCGCTCTGGAGCCGCGTCGCCGAGGCCGACGCGCAGAACCGCATCCCCCTGACGATCCGGCCGATGCTCGTGCGCGCGGGCGAACGCTGGGTCCTGATCGAGACCGGGATGGACGACAAGCAAGGGGAGAAGCACCGCAAGATCTACGGCATCGAGGGCGCGGGCCGCTTGCTCGAACAGCTGCGGGCCCTGGGGCTGTCCCCGGGGGACGTCGATCTGGTCATCAACACCCACCTGCACTTCGACCACGCCGGGTTGAACACAGTTTCACGAGATGGCCGTATCGTGCCGCTCTTCACGAATGCCCGCTACCTGGTGCAGAAACAGGAGCTGTACGACGCGACCCACGTCCACGAGCGCAACCGCGCCAGCTACCTCCCGGAGAACGTCGAGCCCGTGGCGGAGGCCGGTTTGTTCGAAGAGGTGGAAGGGGAGGTCGAGGTGTTGCCCGGCCTTACGCTCGTGCCGCTGCCGGGCCACACCCTGGGGCAGCAGGGGGTGGTGCTCCGCTCCGATGGACGCACCCTCGTCTACACCGCCGACCTGATGCCCACGCTGGCCCACGCGCCGCTGGCCTACATCATGGCCTACGACCTCTACCCCGTAACCACGCTGGAGGTGCGCAAGGCCTACTACCCGGCGTGGGCCGAGGAGGGGGCCTACCTGGCCACCCCGCACGATCCCGGAGCCCCGCTGGGCCGGCTCGTTCGTGACGAGCGCGGCTACCGGGCCGAACCGCTAAGCCCGTAGGCCGTCAGATGCCGCGCCAGAGCGTCCAGGCGGCCAGCAGGTAGAAGAAGACGGCCACCGCCCAGCTGGCGTAGGCGTAGCGCCGCTCCCCGCCTTCGGGTTGCAGGGAAAAGACGAAGATCAGGCCGCCCAGCATCGTGAACAGGAAGCCGACGGCCATCCAGAAGTAGGCGATGCCGCTCACGCCGCGCCTCCAGAAACCTCAAAGCCGCCTACGCGCACGCGCTCGAGGAAGGCCCGGTCCAGGGTGACGCCCAGCCCCGGCCCCTTGGGGACCGGCATCCATCCCTCCTCGGCCTCGAGGGGTTCGTTCACGACGTCGTGCGCCCAGTAGCGGCTCGCGGAGCTCGTGTCCCCCGGAAGGGTGAAGTTGGCGAGGGTCGCGGCGTGGATGTTGTGGGCGCGGCCCACCCCGGTCTCGAGCATCCCGCCCATCCAGACGGGCACCCCGAAGGCCTGAGCCAGGTCGTGCACCCTGCGGGCCTCGCCGTGACCGCCCACCCGGGCCACCTTGACGTTGATCACCCCGGCCGCGCCGAGCTCGAGCGCCTGCCGGGCGGCGCGCGCCGAGGTGATCGACTCGTCGAGGCAGATCGGGGTATCCAGCCGCTGGGCGAGCTGGGCGTGGTCGAGCAGGTCGTCGTAGGCGAGGGGTTGCTCGATGTAGTCGAGGTCGTAGGCGTCCAGCCGCGCCAGCTTGCGCGCATCGGAGAGCCGGTAGGCGGAGTTGGCGTCGACGGTGAGGTGGGCTTCGGGGAAGCGTTCCCGCACGGCGGCCACCACCGCGACGTCCCAGCCCGGCTTGATCTTCAACTTGATGCGCCGGTAGCCGGCTTCGAGGTGCCGGGCCACGGCGTCGATCGTCGCCTCCAGATCCGGCTGGATGCCCAGCGAGACCCCCACGGGGACGCGGTCGCGGACGCCGCCCAGCGCGTCCTTGAGCGGCAGCCCCAGGCCCCGCGCCCACAGGTCCCAGAACGCCATCTCGACCATCGCTTTGGCCATGGGGTTGCCGCGAAAGCGCTCCAGCGCCCGGGCCAGCGCCTCGGGGTTCGGCCAGTCCCGGCCCACCGCGGCGGGAAGCAGGCCCTTTTCTACCAGATCCAGGGCGCCGGCGAGCGTTTCCTCACGGTAGCCGGGGAAGGCGGTCATCACGCCCTCGGCGTAGCCCTCGAGCCCCTCGCCCCGGAGCACGAGCAGGGGAACGGTTCGGTGGGTTTGCACGCCGAACGATGTCTCGAAGCGGAAGTTCAGCGGCAGTTCGACGACGACGACCTCGGCGGATTCGATCTTCATAGCCCCATCCTATCCGCGCATGAGCTGGGGGAGGAAGAGCACGACCTCGGGCCAGACCGTGATCAGCGCCGCGAGCCCCATCAGGATGGCGAAAAAAGGCAGCGCCGCGCGCGCCACCCGCAAGATCGGAGCCCGGGCCACCCCCTGAATGACGAAGAGGTTGAAACCGACCGGCGGGGTGATCTGCGCGGCCTCGACCATGAGCACCAGGAAGATGCCGAACCACAGCGGGCTGAAGCCTGCCTGGGTGACGAGCGGCAGCGTGATGGGCAGGGTGATCACGATCATGCTGATCCCGTCGAGGAAGAAACCGAGGACGATGTAGAAGAGCGCGATCACCACGACGAGCAGGTACTTCGAAAGCCCCAGCGAGGCGATCCAGGCGGCCAGCGCGGTGGGGATGCCCATGAAGCCCATCGCCGTCGAGAGCAGCGACGCGCCGGCGATGATGAGGCCGATCATGCTGGTGGTGCGCACGCTGCCCAGCACCGCCTGCCGGAAGCTCTCGAGGGTGAGCGATCGGTAGGCGAGGGCCAGCAGGAACGCCCCCAGCACCCCGATCGCCGCCGACTCGGTCGGGGTCGCGAAGCCCATGTAGATGCTGCCGAGCACCAGCAGGATCAGCAGGGTGACGGGCACGAGGTTCACGAGCCCGAAGAAGCGGTCCTTCCAGGTGTACCGGTCTCCGCCCGGCGCCTTTTCGGGCCAGCGCAGCCCGGCGTAGACGAGGTAGAGCATGAAGCCGCCGGCGAGCATAAGCCCCGGGATCACCCCGGCGATGAAGAGCTTCCCGATCGACACCTCGGCGAGCACGCCGTAGATGATCATGACGAGCGACGGCGGGATCAAGAAGCCCAGCGTTCCGGCCCCCGCGAGCGAGCCCAGGATCAGGTCGTCGTCGTAGCCGCGCTTGCGCAGTTCGGGGATGTTGATCTTGCCGATCGTGGCGGCGGTGGCCGCCGAAGAGCCCGAGACCGCGGCGAAAATCGTGCTGGCCACCACGTTGGTGTGCAGCAACCGGCCGGGAAGCCAGGCCAGCCAGGGGGCAAGGCCGTCGAACATGCGTTCGGAGATGCGGGTGCGCAGCAGCAGCTCGCCCATAAAGATGAAGAGCGGCAGCGCCACCAGGGCCCAGGAGTCGGTGGCGTTCCAGGCGATGTTGCCGAGCAGACGCAGCGGCGGGGTCGAGGTGAAGAGGTCGATGGAGACGAGGGCCACCGCGAAGAGGGATACGAAGACCCAGACGCTCAGCCCCAGCAGCAGGAAGAGGATCGCGAGCAGGACGACGACGGCGACGAGGGGATCCATCTAGCCCTCCTCACCGGCCCAGCGCTTGAGCACGAAGGCGACGAAGCCCGTCCAGAGGACCAGCGCCCCCGCGAGCGCCCCCGCGTAGGGGTAGACGAGCGGCGTGCGCGAAGGAAGGAAGCTGCGGGTGCCGTAGTGCAGGGCGTCGAGGGTTTGGTTTCCCAGCGCGAGGACGAGCAGGGTGGCGAAGGCGAGGCCCAGCAGGCCCGCGATCAGGTCCAGACGGCGCCGCCATGCCGGGCTCAGGCGTTCGCGGAGCAGGCCCACGCGGATGTGCTCCCCCTTTTGCAACGTGTACCCCGCGGCCAGGTAGACGATCCCCGCCATGAAGTACCCCGAGTACTCCTCGGCGATCAGGGTGCTGCGTCCGAAGAACTGACGCAGGGCGATCTCGTAGAGGATGAGGCCGGTGGTGAGCAGCAGCAGAAAGCCGGCCACCCATCCGGTCAGGGTGGCCAGGCCCTCTGCGGCCCGCACGATGGACCGCACGGCGGCTCCTTACTTGCCCTGGAAGGCGTCGAGGACTTCCTTCGCCTTCGGCCCCGCTTCCGCCATCCACTTCTCCAGGATCTTCTGGGCCGCGGCCTCCATGGCGCTTTGCAGCTCGGGAGTGATGTCCTTGACGATCTGCATGCCGTGGTTCTTGAGCGCGATCTCGGAGACCAGGTCGGCCTTCTGCGAGGCCTTCCACTGGAAGGCCTCCACCTCGGCGGCGGCGTCGAGGATGGCCTGCTGTTCGGCGGCGGGGAGCTTGTCGAACGCCTGTTTGTTGACGATCACCATGTTGAGCGGGAAGGCGTAGTTGATGCGGTGGAAGTAGTTGGTCACTTCCCAAAGCTTGGCGTCGACGCCGGTCTGGGTGGAGGTCAGCACCCCGTTCACCAGCCCGGTGGAAAGCGCGGTGTAGAGCTCGCTGAAGGGAATGGCGATGCCCTGCCCCCCCAGCAGGGTGACGAACTCGGCGGAGTTGGCGTCGTAGGTGCGGATCTTCAGCCCCTTGAAGTCGGCCGTGCTCTTTAGCATCTTCTTGGTGTAGATGCCGCTCGGGGGCCAGGGGACGGCGTAGAGCAGCTTAGCGTTGTGGCGGGCCAGGGCTTCCTCGTAGTAGGGTTTGGCGATCTGGTACAGCTTCCAGGCCTCGTCGTAGTTCTTCACCAACAGCGGCACCGAGGTGAGCCCGAAGATGGGGTCGTCGCCGCGGGCGTTGCCCATGAGCAGCTCGGCGATGGGCAGCGTGCCGCTGCGCACCGCGCCCAGCACTTCCTGCCCCTTGAACCCCAGGGCGCCGCCGGGGTGGACGGCGATCTCCAGGTCGCCGCCGGTCTTCTTGGCAACGAGGTCGGCGAACATCACCACGCCCTTGGTGTGGAAGTTGCCGGAGGGCCAGGCGATGTGCATGTCCCACTTGGTCTTGGCGAGGCCAAGACCGCTCAGCATGAGGGCCGCGGTCAACCAGAGTGCATACCTTTTCATAAGCTCACCTCCGCGTCCATTATAGTTCGACGTCGACGGGGTCCTTTGGCCCAATCCCAGCGAGCCCCTTTCCGGCGTGCAACAATATGTACGAGGAGGTGCCCATGCCCAGCATCGATCTGAACGCCGACGCCGGGGAATCGTTCGGCCCCTGGAAGATGGGCAGCGACGAGGCGCTGTTTCCGCTGCTCAGCTCGGTCAACCTGGCCACCGGCTTCCACGCCGGTGATCCGCTCACGATGCAACGCAGCATCGCCCTGGCCAAAAAGCACGGGGTCGCCGTAGGGGCGCACCCGGGGTTTCCCGACCTGGTGGGCTTCGGTCGCCGCGACCTGGCGGTGACGCCCGAACAGGCTTACGCCGACACGCTCTATCAGATCGGGGCGCTCGCGGCCTTCCTGAAGGTGGAGGGCATGCCGCTTCACCACGTCAAACCCCACGGGGCGCTCTACCTGCAGATGCTCCGCAACGAGGCGACCGCCGAGGCGGTGGCGCGGGCGGTGCGCGACTACGACCCCGAACTGCCGTTGGTGCTGCTTCCGAACACGCCCATGGAGGCGGCGGCCAGGCGGGTGGGGGTGCGCTACGTGCGCGAGGCCTTTCCCGACCGGGCCTACCTCGCGGACGGCCGGCTGGCGCCGCGCAGCATGGAGGGGGCGCTCGTCCGCGACCCCGAGCGGGCCGCCGAAAGGGCGGTGCAGATGGTCCTCGAAGGAAAGGTCGCGGCCCTGGACGGCGGCGAGGTGGAGGTCCGGGCCGAGACCCTCTGCGTTCACGGCGACAACCCCGAGGCCGTCGAGATCGCGCGCGCGGTGCGGCGGGCGCTCGAGGCCGCGGGGGTGGACGTGCGCAGCTACCGATGACCTGGGGCGCCTACCTCGTCTACGGGCGCGGCATCGACCCCCGGGTGGGCGCACGGGTGGCCCGCGCCGCGGCGGCCATCGAAGCCGATCCGCCCGCCTGGCTGCGCGACTGGATCCCCAGCTACGACCGCATCTTCGTCGAGTACGACCCGCGCAGCGTGGACGCCGGGGCGCTCGGCGACTGGGCCCGCGGCCTCGAGGCGGGGGAGGGGCCGGAGGGGCGCCGCGTCGAGATCCCGGTACTTTACGGCGACCTCGACCTGCCCGAGATCGCCGAGCGCACCGGCCTGAGCCCCGAGGAGGTGGTCCGGCTGCACGCCGGCGTGGACTACCGCGTCTACGCCGTCGGCTTCACCCCGGGCTTTCCCTTCATGGCCGAGGTGCCCGAACCCTTGCGCCTGCCCAGGCGCGCCGTCCCCCGCAAGCGCGTGCCGGCGCACGCCGTGGGCATCGCGGGCGTCCAGACCGGCATCTACCCCCAGGAGAGCCCCGGGGGCTGGAACCTGCTCGGGCGCACCCTGGTCCGGGTCTACGACCCCCACCGCGCGCGGCCCTTCCTGCTCGAGCCTGGGGACCGGGTGCGGTTCGTGCCGCGGAAAGGCGCGCCGCCCGGTCCGCCCCAGCCCGTGGAGCTGCTCGAGGCGGGGGAGGGCGCGGCGGTGTTCGAGGTGCTCGAGCCCGGGTTGCTCACCCTCCCCGTCGACGCCGGACGCTTCCGCGCCGGCCGCTACGGGTTGGCGCGCAGCGGCCCCCTCGACGCCCGCTCGCTGGGGGTCGCCAATCGCCTGATCGGCAACCCGCCCGAAGCGGCCGCGCTGGAGCTGAACCTCGCCGGGCCGGTTCTCGAGGCCCTAGAAGGCGTGACCGTGGCCCTGGCGCTGCAGGACGCCCACGGACGCATGCGGGCGTGGGCGCGCACCCTGCGGCGCGGCGAGCGCCTGGACCTGCGCGTCCTTTCCGGCGGCGCCCGCGGTTACCTGGCCGTGCCCGGCGGCCTGGTGCTGGGCCGCTTCATGGGGAGCGCCAGCCCCGACCTCAAGGGGCGCATCGGCCGCCCACTGCGGGCCGGAGACCGGCTGCGGGCGGCGGCCGCGCGAAGCGGTTTGCGCAGGGTGGAGCTAAGCTGGCGCCGCGACGGGCGGGCGGAGCCCGAGGTCGTCTTGCGGCTGTGGCCGGGGCCGCAGGCGGAGCCCGAGGCCCTGGAGGCGCTCTTGCGCGGCCGTTTCCGCGTCGCGGCGGCCGACCGTATGGGGGTGCGCCTCGAGGGGGCCGCGGTTCCCGGAGGCGAGGTGACGAGCGAAGGCGTGCCCCTGGGCGCGGTGCAGGTCCCCCCGGGGGGCGCGCCGATGCTGCTCCTCGCCGACCGCGGCACCATCGGCGGCTACGCCAAACCCGCGGTCCTGCACCCCGCGGACCTGGCGCGGGCGGGCCAGTTGCGCGAAGGCGACCGGCTGCGCTTCGTGCTCGACCCCGCGGCGCGGGCCTACGACGTCCTCGACGTCTAGCCGAGCCCCGCCCAGCGCCGGAACGTCTGTAGGTTGTAGCCGTCGGCCTCCTTGGGGGTTTCCATGATGAAGGTCTTGTCCGCAAGGCGCGCGTCGCGGACGATCTCGGCGAGCGCCGCGCCGATCTGCCCCTCCCCAAGGTTGGCGTGGTGGTCCACGCCGCTCGCGAGCGCCCCCACCGAGTCGTTGAGGTGGACGAGCGGCACGCGCTCGAGGCCGACGGTGCGGTCGAGTTCGTCGAGCACGCCGGCGGGGTCTTCGTGCAGCGGGTAACCGGCGGCGAAGGCGTGGCAGGTGTCGAAGGTCACGCCCATGGGGGTGCCCTCGATCAAGGCGGCCAGCTCCTCGAAGCGCCGCCCCACCTTGCGGCCGCGACCGGCCACGTTCTCGAGCAGCAGCCAAGGGCCCGCCGGCGCGAGGGCGAGCGCCTTCAGCGCCCCCTCGCGCACCCGGTCGGGAGGACCCGAGCCGGGGTGCACGACCACGTAGTCGACCCCCAGCAGGGCGGCCTTCTCCAGGTCGTCGGCGAGGCTGAAGACGCTCTTCTCCCAGAGCTCCCCCTCGGCTCCGAGGTTGACCAGGTAGGAGGCGTGGATGGCGGTGCGGCGCACGTGGCCGATGGCCAGCGCGTCGCGGAAGGCCTCGGCTTCGCCGGGCCGCAGGCTGCGGGTTCGCCAGCTGCGCGGGCTCTTGGCGAAGAGCTGGGCCGCGGTCGTGCCCAGTTCCTCGGCGCGGTCGAGGGCGGCGGCGTAGCCGCGCCGGCCGCTGATGGAGTTGTGGAATCCGTAGTGCACGTCAGTCCTCGTAACCGACGACCTCGATGCGCACCCGCGCGGTGCCCGTGCGGATCAGGCCGATCTCGCGCGCGGCGGCGTAGCTGAGGTCGAGGATGCGGTTCTTCTTGAAGGGGCCCCGGTCGTTGATGCGGACGGTCACCCGGGCGCCGGTATCGAGCCGGGTCACGCGCACCACGCTGCCGAACGGCAGGGTGCGGTGCGCCGCGGTGTAGGCGTACATGTCGAAGACCTCGCCGCTCGCGGTGCGGCGGCCGTGGAAGTTCGGCCCGTACCAGGAGGCCACGCCCTCCTCGACGTAGCCCAGCGGGGCCGCGGGCGGCGGCGGGGGGCCGGGCACGACGAGGACCTGACCGGGGTGGATGCGGTCATCCGTCAGCCCGTTGGCCGCGCGCAGCGCCTCGACGCTGATCCCGAAGCGGCGCGCGATGGCGAAAAGGGTGTCGCCCGGCTGGACGACGTGCACCCGCGCTATCGTCGTAGGCGCGGCCGCGGCGGCGGGCGCCGACGCCCGCGGGGCGCAAGCGGCGAGCGCCGCGAGCAGCAGGACCGCGAACACCGGCCGCACGCCTCAGACCTCCGTCCAGCCCCGGGGGCTGTGGCTGAGCAGCTCGAGTCCGTTTTCGGTGACGACGGCCAGCTCCTCGATGCGCACCCCGCCCCGGCCGGGCAGGTAGACGCCGGGCTCGAGGGTGACGACCATTCCCGGCTCCAGCACCTCTTCCGAACGCGCGTTCAGGAAGGGGGCCTCGTGGATCTCCAACCCCACGCCGTGCCCCAGGGAGTGCACGAACTGGGGGCCGTATCCGGCGGCCTCGATGACGCGGCGCGCCACGGCGTCGAGCTCGCGCGCCGCCACGCCGGGCCGGGCCGCCTCCAGCGCCGCCTCCAGCGCCTCCAGGACCACGTCGAAGACGCGGCGCATCTCGCCGGTGACTTCGCCTACGGCGACGGTGCGGGTCATGTCGGAGTGGTAGCCGCCGACGACGGCCCCGAAGTCTAGGGTAACGAGCTCGCCGGCCTCGATCGCCCGGTCCGAGGCGACGCCGTGGGGCAGCGCCCCCCGGGGGCCCGAAGCGACGATGAAGTCGAAGGCCGCGCCCTCGGCGCCCTCGCGCCGCAGCCAGAACTCGAGGTCGAGGGCCAGGTCGCGCTCGCGCACGCCCGGGCGGATGCGGGGCAGCAGCCAGGCCAGGCCCCGGTCGGCCAGCGCCGCGGCCGCACGGATGCGGGCGATCTCATCGGGGGTCTTGAGGCGGCGCGGCCGCTCGACGAGGTTCTCGGTCGCCGCCCATTCGGCCGAGGTGACCGCGCGCAGCCGCTCCAGTTCGGCGCAGGGGAGGTGACGGGCTTCGTAACCGACGCGCAGGCCGGCGACGTGGGGCTCGAGGAAGCCGTAGCCCTCCCGGGGGTTCACGATCTCCACCGGAACGCGCGACTCCGCGGGCGCCTGTTCGCCGTAGCGGGCGTCGGTGAAGAGGACCGGGGCTTCGGGACGGTAGAGGACCCAGGCGTCCTCGGGTGCGGTGAAGCCGGAGAGGTAGCGGACGTTCTCCGGACGCTTGACGAGCAAGGCGTCGACGTTGGAGGGCAGAGTAATCTTCATGTTTCACGAGCTCCCAGTTCGTGATGAATATCTCATGGGCGCATCCGCGTGTACATCCGCGGGAAGGGAATGGCCTCGCGCACGTGGGCCAGGCCGGCGATCCAGGCGACGGTGCGCTCGAGCCCCAGCCCGAAGCCCGCGTGCGGCACGCTGCCGTACCGGCGCAGGTCCAGGTACCAGTCGAAGACCTCCTCGGGCAGCCCGTGCTCGCGGATGCGCTTCAGCAGCAGCCCCGGCTCGTGGATGCGCTCGGAGCCGCCGATGATCTCGCCGTAACCCTCGGGGGCGAGCAGGTCGTCGTTCTTGACCAGGCTCGGGTCCTCGTCGTCGGGCTGCATGTAGAAGGCCTTGATGGCCGCGGGGTACTTTTCGATGAAGACCGGCCGGTCGAAGCGGCGGCTGATCGCCGCTTCGTGGGGCGCGCCGAAGTCTTCGCCGTAGGGAAGGGCGTCCACCTCGGGGTCGCTGGCGGCGATCTTCTCGAGCAGGTCGATGGCCTCCTTGTAGGTCAGGCGCGGGTAATCGCCCGCGGCCGCGGGCTCGAGCGCCGCCGGATCGCGCCCCAGCAGCTCCAGCTCGCGCGCGCGGTGCTCGAGCACCCGGCCCACCAGGTAGCTCACGTAGGCCTCCTGCAGGGCGACGTTGCCCTCGTGGTCCAGGAAGGCCGCCTCGGGCTCGACCATCCAGAACTCCAGCAGGTGGCGCCGGGTCTTGGAGCGCTCGGCGCGGAAGGTGGGGCCGAAGGTGTAGACCTTGCCGTAGGCCAGTGCCCCCGCCTCGGCGTAGAGCTGGCCCGACTGGCTCAGGTAGGCCTTCTGGCCGTCGAAGAGGTCCACCTCGAAGAGCTCGGTCGTCCCCTCGACGGCGTTGGGCGTCAGGATGGGGGTGTCGAAACGAACGAAGCCGCGCTGGGCGAAGAAGTCGTAGGTGGCGCGCTCGATCTCGTCGCGGATGCGCATCACCGCCCACGGCCGGCGGTGGCGCAGCCAGAGGTGGCGGTGGTCCATCAAAAACTCGATGCCGTGTTCCTTGGGGGTGATGGGGTACTCGCCCTCGGGCTCGCTCAGCACCTCCAGGCCCAGCACCTCGATCTCGTAGCCGCCGGGAGCGCGGGCGTCGGCCTTGACCCGGCCCCAGACCTCGAGCGCCGTCTCCTGGCGCAGGTGGTCGGCGCGGACGAAGGTCGCTTCGTCGACGTTGCCCTTGAAGACGGTGGCCTGGATGAAGCCGGTGCCGTCGCGAACGATGAGGAAGTGCAGCTTGCCCTTGCTGCGCCGGTTCACCAGCCAGCCGGCGAGCCGCACCTCCTGCCCCTCGTAACGGGCGATCTCTTCGATGTACGCGCGTTGCATGCACCGAGTTTAACGCAGCTCGCGCCAGGCCGCCCACTCGAGCACGATCGCGTAGACCGCGAGCACCACGGCGAAGAGCTCCAGCGCCGTCGGCCGCGCCAGCACGAGCACCAGAAAACCGGTCCCCAGCCCCGCGGCGTGCGCCGCCGTCGAGGCGCGCACCAGCACCGAACGCACGTACTCGTCCACCAGCAGGCGCTCGCCCGCGCCGGGCAGCACCACCGCGACGAGGGAAAGCGCGGGCAGCAGGAGCAGGGGGTGGCCGGAGAAGGCCAGGTAGAGGAAGGCCACTGCGGTGACCGCAACCCAGACCGAGAAGACCGCTACACGCGCGCCTCTGCCGAACAAGCCTTCGTCGCCGCGGGGCGCGGTATCGCCGGCGACCGCCGCCACCTGGACCTGGCCCGAGGGCGCGACCATCCCAATCCAGGCCACCACGGCGGCCAGAAGAAGCACGCCCGCCAGGTAGGCCCAAACCAGCGCCCAGGCGGCCGGCACCGCCCCCGCCCGGAAGGCCACCAGGGCCACGACGGCCAGCACGATCGCGGTGCCGTTGATCGAGATCTTTACCTTGGGTCGTTCACTCGGCATGGAGAGCCTCGCTTTCCTCGGGTTCGAAGACGTCCTCGATGGCCAGCCCGAAGACCGCGGCGATCTTGAAGGCCAGCGGCAGGCTGGGGTCGTAGCGCCCTTTCTCGATGGCGTTGACGGTTTGGCGGCTCACGCCCAGCCGCTCGGCCAGCGCTGCCTGGCTCCAGCCGCGCTCGGCCCTAAGCACCGGAAGCCTGTTCTTCAAGGCGACCCACCTCCAGGCGCTCGGCGGCGTGCATGAACCAGCGCGCGGCGCGCATGAGCAGCCGTGCCGCGGCCCGGCGCCAGGAACGGGGCATAGCGCGGTTGGTCGTGCGGAGGCGCGCCGCTTCCGTGCGCAGCAGCAACAAACGTTGCTCGATGGCCTCGTTGATCGCGTGCGGGTTGAGGTTGCCGGATCCCATGTCAAGCCTCCTTGACACCATGGTAAAGCTAGCCTGACGATATGTCAAGTGTGCTTTACACTCGCCGCGCCGTCTCGGCTCGACGGAGGCCCATGCGGGACGGATAGCCCTAAGCATGGGGCGCTCATGGGTAAATAATGAGCGCGAAGCGGGAGGTGAAGGATTTGCAAGAGATCATGACGCAACTCTGGCCCTGGTACGTTTCCGGCCCTCTGCTGGGCTTGATCGTGCCGCTCTTGCTCTGGCTCGGTAACAAGGACTTCGGCATCTCGGCCAACCTGCGTCACGTCTGCGCAATGTGGCCGGGCAAGAAACCCGCCTTCTTCCAGTACGACTGGAAGAAGGAGACCTGGAACCTGCTCTTCGCGCTGGGGCTGCTGGCGGGCGGCTTCCTGGCCGGCTACCTGTACCCGGGAGACCCGGTCAGCCTCAACGGAACCGTGCTCGAGCGCATCAAGAGCTGGGGTCTCGACGATCCGCAGGCCATCGTTCCCGTCAAGCTGTTCGCGGTCAGCGCGCTGGCTTCCTGGAAGGTCTGGGTCTATTTGCTGCTCGGCGGCTTCTTGATCGGCTTCGGGGCCCGCTACGGCGGGGGGTGCACCTCGGGCCACGCGATCACGGGGATCGCGGCCTGGCAGCTGCCCTCGCTGGTGGCGGTCATCTTCTTCTTCGTGGGCGGCCTGATCGGGGCCTGGTGGATCCTGCCCGGACTGGTCGCCTGGATCACGGGAGGTGCCGGATGAGGTTCCTCTTCGGTCTGGCTTACTTCTTGGTGGGCGTCCTCGGCGGCGTCACCCTGGTGCAGTCGCAAGCGGCTTCCTGGTACCGTATCCAGGAAATGTTCCAGTTCGGGGCCTTCCACATGTACGGCATGATCATGTCCGCGATCCTCGTGGCCATGATCGGCGTCTGGCTGTTGCGGGGGAAGCGCAGCCTCGAAGGGCCCGAGATCAGGATCAACGACAAGGCCCGCACCTGGACCCGCTACATCGTCGGGGGGACGATCTTCGGTCTGGGTTGGGCGCTGGCGGGCGCCTGCCCGGGGCCCACGCTGGCGCTGATCGGCGCCGGCTGGCCGGCCTACCTGGTCCTCTTCGCCGGAATGATACTGGGGACCTGGGTCTACGGCCTGTTGCGGGACGTGCTGCCGCACTGAAGCGGATTCGCGCTCGCCCTACGGCCGGGCCCGGGCCCGGCCGTAGGTCTGCAGGATCAGCTCGGCGGCCTCGAGCAGACCGCCTTCGTCCGCGGGCGCGACCACGCGGTCGGCGGCCTGCTGCACGAACTCCGGGGCGTTGCCCACGGCGATGCCCAGCCCCGCGGTTTCGAGCCCGCCGAGATCGTTGAGGCCGTCGCCCAGCATCACGGTGGCCTCGGGCGCGACGCCGTAACGGCGGGCCAGCTCGAGCAACCCCGTGCCCTTGTGCCCCGCGGGCGGCTTGAGGCCGAGGATCCAGTGGTCTTCACGGGGGCCGTAGGCCTCGATGCGAACCCCCTGGCCCAGTTCCGTGCGCAACTGCTCCAGGCGGCTTGTGGGAACCCGCATCAGCCAGACCCCCACGAGGGGCAGGCCGGGCACGGCCTCGGGATCGATGGCGAAGGAGGGCGTTCCCGTCGCGGCTACGTGCTCGTGGCGGTCTTCGGGCGGCCGGGTCGCCAGGTGGTAGCGGACGCCCAGGGCGGTGTGGAACTCGGCGCTGAGTTCGTGCGCGTGGAGGACCTCGAGCAGCCGCCGCACCGCGGAGCCGCTGAGCGTCCGGCGGCTGCGGATGCGGCCGCGGGCGTCGGCGATCAGCGCGCCGTCGGAAAAGGCGTGCAGGCCGTCCGGGTGGATGCGCCGCGCCGCCTCCAGCGCGAAGCCGGCCGGCAACCGGCCGGTGTTGACCGCGAGCAGGTGGCCCGCCGCGCGCAGGCGCTCGAGGAACCGCGGCGCATCGGGAAGGAAGACCCCGTGCCTCAGCAGGGTGCCGTCGAGGTCCAGCGCGATCAACGCCCGCGCCACAAGCCCTCCAGCGCTTCGGCGAGGCCGCAGCGCTCCACCGGCGCAACCACGCGGTCGGCCGCCTGCTTGACCTCGTCCGGCGCGTTGCCCATGGCAATGCCCACGCCGGCGGCGCGGATCAGCTCAAGGTCGTTGGCGCCGTCGCCGATCATGGCCACCTCGCGCATCGTCACCCCGAAGCGCTGGGCCACCCAGCGGGCTGCGCTCAGCTTGCCGGCGCTGCGTTCGAGCAGCGAGGCGTAGAGCACCCCCGGTGTCGCGGGGCTGGTGCCCAGGTGCCAGGAAAGCCGCCCGTCCACCTGGGTGTCCACCGCGGCCCGGACGCGTTCCCAGGCGGGGCCGGGGCGGACGACCCACTGCACCCGGATGACCGTTTGCGCGAAAGGCAGCCGCTGCAGGTCGGCGCGCGAAAAGGGCACGCCCAAAAGCCGCTCGTGGGCCTCCAGATCGGCGGCGGCGCGTTCGACGTAGATCCCGCCCTCGGCGGTGTAGGCCTCGAGGGGGAGGGCGCGGGCGCGGGCCAGGTCGACGATCCGGTGGTAGGCCGTCCGCGGCAGCGGCACGGCGTGCACCGGGGTGCCGTCCGCACGCGCGACCAGCGCCCCTTGGTGAAAGACGTGCAGACCCTCCGGGTCGAGGCGGCGGGCGTAGTCGAGGCTCCGGCCGGCGCTTGGGCGGCCGGTGGCCAGCGAGAGGTGCAACCCGTGGGCGCGCGCCTCCCGCGCCGCCGCCCAGGCGCAGTCGGGCACCCCGTCCGGCCCGTGCAGGGTGCCGTCGACGTCGACGAAGACGAGGCGGATCATCGCACGCCGATCCATCCCGAGTGGGCGACCACCGCCGGACCGCCCACGTAGACCGCGTAGGGCTCACCCGAGACGGCGTACTCCACGCGCACGTGCACCACGCCGGGCACGCCCAGGTGGTGGCCCTGGAGCACCTGGATCTCGGCCGACCCCTCACGCCGCGGCACCACCCCGGCGCGGGCCAGCAGCGCGGCCAGCGCGCCGTTCGCGGTTCCGGTTACGGGATCCTCGGGGATCCCCAGGGCGGGGGCGAAGTCGCGAGCGTAGTAGGCCCGCGGACCCACCGGCGCGTAGGCGTGCACGGTGTCGACTTCGAGCGCCGAGCAGATCTCGACCAACCGTTCCATGTCGGGCTCGAGCTCGTCGACCAGCCCGGGCGCGATCAGGGGCACGAAGGCGGACCACAGGCCGCTGAAGGCGACGCCGCTGGGCAGCCCCCGGTGCAGGTAGCGCTCGTTGATGCCCAGGGCCTCGAGCAGCTCGCGCAAGGCGCTCCAGGAAAGCACGTCGCGGAAGCGGGGCGCGGGTTCGCGCATCACCGCCTGGATCACCCCGGCCTCGTCGCGTTCCAGGTGCACCGGGATGTTGTCCACGGGGGTCTGCAGGAAGAGCTGCCGCTCGCTTTCGCCGAGGCGCCCCTGAAGCGCCAACGTCACCGCCAGGGCGATGGCGGCGTGCCCCGCGAACTCGACCTCGCGGGCGGGGGTGAAGAAACGCACCGAAAACACGTTGTCCTTCCAGTCGGTGACGAAGACGGTCTCGCTGGTCTCGAGCTCCTGAGCGACGCCGCGCATCTGCGCGTCCGAGAGCCCGCGCGCGTCGAGCAGCACCGCGGCGCGGTTCCCGGTGCCCGGGGTGCGGGTGAAGGCGTCGACGAGCAGGTAGGGCAGCTTCACCGGCTACTCCTCGATCTTCAGGTGCAGCTCCGCCAGCTGCTCCGGGGAGACCGGCGCCGGCGCGCCGGTGAGGGGGTCGCGGCCCGACTGGTTCTTGGGGAAGGGGATGACCTCGCGGATGCTCGCCGCGCCGCTCATCAGCGCCAGGAAGCGGTCGAGCCCCCAGGCGATGCCGCCGTGCGGCGGCGCGCCGTAGCGCAGCGCTTCGAGGAAGAAGCCGAACTTCTCCTCGGCCTCCTCCCGGGGGATGCCGAGCACGTCGAACATCTTCTGCTGCAGCTCCATGCGGTGGATGCGGATCGAGCCCCCGCCCACCTCGGTGCCGTTGAGCACCAGGTCGTAGGCCTGCGCCCGCACCCGGCCCGGGTCGCTTTCGAGCAGCGGCAGGTCCTCGGGGTGGGGGGAGGTGAAGGGATGGTGCATGTAGGTCCACAGCTCCAGGTCGCTGTCCCACTCGAGCAAGGGGAAGTCGACGACCCAGAGGAAGTTCCAGCCGCTGCGCTCGATCCCGAGAAGGTCGGCGAGCGCCAGGCGCACCTGACCCAGGGCCTCGAGCGCGGTGTTCCAGCGGTCGGCGACGAAGAGCACGGTCTCGCCCGGCCGCGCCCCCCAGGCGCGCAGGGCTCCGTCGTCCAGGAACTTGGCGATGCCGCCGCTCAGGCCGTCCTCGCCCACCTTGACCCAGGCCAGCCCCTTGGCGCCGTAGCGCTTGGCCACTTCTTCCAGCCCCGCGATCTGCTTGCGCGAGAGCTCGGCCGGCGCCCGCAGGCCGCGCACCGCGCCCCCGGCCTCCAGCACGCTGCGGAAGGCGTTGAAGTTCGAGTTCGCGAAGAGCGCGTCCGCGGGCTCAAGCTCGAGGCCGAAGCGGGTGTCGGGCTTGTCGGAGCCGTAGCGCTCCAGCGCCTCGCGGTAGGGCATGCGCGGGAAGGGGAGGGGCAGCTCCACCCCCAGCGCCTCGCGGAATACGTGGGCCACGAGCCGCTCGTTGATCGCCCAGATGTCCTCCTGGCTTACGAAGGACATCTCCAGGTCCAGCTGGGTGAAGTCGGGCTGGCGGTCGGCGCGCAGGTCCTCGTCGCGGAAGCAGCGGGCGATCTGGAAGTAGCGGTCCACCCCCGCGATCATCAGCATCTGCTTGAAGAGCTGCGGCGACTGCGGCAGCGCATAGAACTTGCCGGGCTCGAGCCGGCTGGGCACCAGGAAGTCGCGCGCTCCCTCCGGAGTGCTGCGGGTGAGGAAGGGGGTCTCCACCTGCACGAAGCCCTCGGCGCTGAGGAAGTCCCAGATGGCCTTGATGACCGTGTGGCGCAGCCGCAGACGGTCCAGCATCGGCTTACGCCGCAGGTCGAGGTAGCGGTACTTGAGGCGCAGGTCCTCGTTCACGCGCTCCGCGGGGTCGTCCTCGCCGCGCCAGGAGGCGTCCACCGGGAACGGCGGCGTCGCCGCCTCGTTCAGCACCTCAAGGCGCGCGGCCGCGACCTCGACGCGCCCCGTCGCCAGCTCGGGGTTCACCTGGTCGGCGGGACGGGCGCGGACCGTGCCCTCGATTTCGAGAACGTACTCGCCGCGGACGCGCTCGGCTTCGGCGAAGGCGGGACTCTCGGGATCCACGACGACCTGCACCAGCCCGGTTCGGTCGCGCAGGTCCAGGAAGACGAGGCCGCCCAGGTCGCGCCGGCGGTTGACCCAGCCCTGCAACAGGACCCGTTCGCCTTCGTGCCGTTCGTTCAGTTCACCGCAGTAATGGGTGCGTTTCACGCCGTTCCACCTCGAATCCATTCTTTCACTTCATCCGGACGCAGCGTGCGCTGCTGGCCGGTCTTCAGGTCCTTGACCGTCAGCGTGCCCGCCGCGGCCTCGTCGGAGCCGAGGAGGCCCGCGAAGCGCGCCCCCTTCCTTTCCGCCTCCTGCAGGCCCTTGCCCGGCCTGCGCGCCTTGAGCGCGTACTGCACGCGCAGCTCGGGCCAGAAGTGTGCGGCCATCTCCAGCGCACGCGGCACCAGATCGGGCTCGAGCGGCACCACGTAGAGGTCGAGGCCGGGCGCGGGGGCAGGGGAGAGGCCCTCGGCCTCCATGGCCAGGGCGACGCGCTCGACCCCCAGCGCCCAGCCGACCCCCGGCGCCGGGGGGCCGCCCAGAAGCTCGCTGAGGCCGTCGTAGCGGCCCCCGCCGCCCAGGGCGGACTGGGCGCCCAAAAGCTCGTGATGTATTTCCCAGGAGGTGCGCACGTAGTAGTCGAGCCCCCGCACGATCGTGGGGTCGACCTCGAAGGGCACGCCGAGCGCCCGCAGGCGCGCCTGCACCGCTTCGAAATGTGCGCGCGCGGCCTCGCCCAAAAAGTCGAGCATCGGGCGCACCTCCAGCGCCTCGAGCAGGCGCCGGTCGGCCTCGGCCTTGGAATCGAGGATGCGCATGGGGTTGGTCTCGAGGCGGCGCCGCGAATCTTCGGAAAGCCGCTGGGCGTGGGGTGCCAGACGCTCGCGCAGGTAGGCGTTGTAGCGCGCGCGGTCTTCGGCGTCGCCCACCGATCCCAGCTTGAGGCGCATCCGCGAGAGCCCCAGGCCGGCGAGAATCCGCCAGGAAAGCACCACGGCCTCGGCGTCGACCTCGGGCTCGGCCGCGCCGATCACCTCGTAACCGGTCTGGTGGAACTGGCGCTGGCGGCCCTTCTGGGGCCGCTCGGCGCGGAACATGGGGCCCGCGTACCACAACCGCACCGGCTGCGGCCAGACCTTCATGCCGTGCTCCAGGTAGGCGCGCACGACCCCGGCGGTGCCCTCGGGGCGGAGCGTCAGCGAGCGGCCGCCGCGGTCGCTGAAGGTGAACATCTCCTTTTGCACGATGTCGGTCGTCCGGCCCACGCCGCGCTCGAAGACCTCGGTGTGCTCGAAGATCGGCGTGGCGATCTCCTCAGCGCCCGCGGCCTCGGCCCAGCGGCGGGTCGCCTCGACGACGGTGCGGTGGTAGGCCAGGGCGGTTCCGAGCAGGTCGTGGGTTCCCTTGACGGCGCGAATCACGGCGCCATTTTAGCACTTAAGCGGCCCGGCTCCCGGCCGCGCTGCTGGGCCTTTGGCGTTGAGCAAGGGCGGCCGTCTTCGCTCGGGCCGCAGAAGCCAATTGTCCCTATCCTTGACCGTTTGATTATACGATCATGAGTTTGAAAGGGGGTACAGCATGTTCATCGATTACCTGACGGTCATGATGGTCGCGGTGGTCATGGGCGCAGTTTTTACCGCGGTTTACGGTTACCTGTACCTCGACCGGGCCTCACCGGACGAACGCAGACCCTGGGCCTATGCCTTCTGGGCCTCGGGGCTGTTGCTGGCCGTGCCCGGGCTGCACGTCACCCTGACCTGGCCGCTGCCGGGGGCCTACAACATCGTGATGGGGGAGCCCGCCCTCTTCTTTGGCGTGGTGCTGCTGCTGACGGGGTTCGCGATCTGGCACGGGCAAGATCTCGCTCCACTCACCTGGACCGCCTTGTTCGGCGGCTTTGCGCTGCTGGCCCTTTCGGTCGCCATCTTGCAGCACGGGCTGTCGCGCGCGCCCTTAATGTGGGCCCTCGGCTACGGCGCGCTGGGGCTGGCCGCCGTCTTGACGCCGCTGGCGTACCGCTCTCCGGGGTGGCGGCTGCTCGTCGTCGTGCTGCTGCTCGTGGGCGCCGCGGTCTTCGCGCTCGGAGGGTACGGCGCTTATATCGACCACACCGCCAAGGACGCCTTCGGCAAGTGGGTGCCCTGGCCGCTGCGCTAAAGCCGGAAGAACCGCAGCCCGCGTCCGCCCCACGGACGCGGGGCTTCGCGGCACCGCTTCTCGGCCTCCTTTTCGGGCCGCATCATATTCCCGTTAATAACCCTTAACAGGAATATGCTATCCTGAGGCATGCTCGAGCCCCTGGCCAACTGGTCCGACCCCGCCAAGCGCCGGCTGTGGGCGGTGAAGGCCGCCCACGAACGCGACGAGGCACGGCTCGTCGAACTGCTGGAGGCCTACCTCTTCCTCAAGGGTCGCAAGAAGGCGCTCGTCAGCCCCGAGACCCTGCGCACCTACCGCACCGCGCTGCGCGACTTCCTGGCCTGGGCCTGGCCCGAGGGCGCGCCCGGGCCCCGGGTGCCGATCCTGAAGGCCACGGGCGACGACCTCGATCGCTACCTCAACGAGCTGCAGACCCGCGGCGGTCACCTGCCGGAGAACGCCCGCCCGCTGAAGCCCGCGAGCGTGGCCACCTACCTGGCCGGCGTGCGCGCCTTCTACCGGGCGCTCGAGTGGGCCGGGGCCGCGGTCGCTCCGGACGACGTGCACGCCCCCGCCGACCCCACGCCGCGCGAGGAACGCCGCCCGGCGCTGCCGCTCGAGCTCTACCGGCGGCTGCTCGAGCACCTGGACGACCCCGAGGACGCCGGCAAGCTCCGCGACCGGGCGATGGTGCGGTTGATGGCCGAGGCGGGGCTGCGCATAAGTGAAGTCATTCACTTGGACGAGGCCGACTTCCTGGAGGCCGAACGGCTGGTGGTGGTGCGTTCGGGCAAGGGCGGCAAGCAGCGCACCGTCCCCGTCACCCGCGGCCTCGCCGCCGAGCTGGCCGCCTGGCGGCGGCTGCGCCGGGCCTACGCCGAACCCGGCGAAAGCGCCCTCTTCGTCAACACCGGGGGGCGCAAGAACCGCGGCCGCCGCCTCTCCGCCAGCCTGCTGCGCAAGCGGCTGGCGCGCTACTACGAGGCGCTGGGCTTCCCTCCCCGCTACCGGGGCGCCCACATGCTGCGCCACACTGCGGGCACCCGCTTCTACCGCGCCACCGGCGACCTGCACGTGACCGCGCGCCTGCTGGGGCACGCCAACGTCAACACCAGCGCCATCTACGCCAAGATGGACCTCGAAGGCCTGCGCGACGCGGTGGACCGGTTGGAGGACGAGGCGTGACCCTGCTGCAGGACGTCCTCGACCACGCCCGCCGGCTGCCCGGGGTGCGCGAGGACTTCCCCTTCGACTTCGAAACCCTGACGCTGAAGGTCGGCGGCAAGATCTTCCTGCTCACCAGCCTGCGCGCCGACCCCGTGCGCCTCAACCTCAAGTGCGACCCCGAACGGGCCCTGGAGCTGCGGGCGCGCTACCCCGACCACGTCCTCCCCGGCTACCACATGAACAAGCGCCACTGGAACACCCTGGTGCTCGACGGCACCCTACCCCGGGCGCTGGTGGAGGAGCTGATCGACCACAGCTACGCGCGGGTGCTCGCCGGTCTTCCCCGCCGCGTGCGCGCGGCGCTAGCGCGGGGTGTAGAAGAAGGCGAAGCCGAGTAGCGCGTAAACGCCGAGGAGCATCACGCCCTCGAGCCAGTGGGTCTCGCCGTCGCGCACCACGGCGTTGGTGATCACGATCGAGGCCGCAAGCCCCGCGATCTCCAGCGGATTGTGGAAGACGAGGTCGAAGGGCCGCCCCACCGCCCAGCCCCAGATGACCAGGATCGGCGCGACCAAAAGCGCGATCTGCAGGCTCGAGCCCACCGCGATCTGGACGGCGAGGTCCATCTTGTTGCGCACGGCGAAGGAGACCGCCGCCAGGTGCTCGGCGGCGTTGCCGACGAGCGGGATTATGATGATCCCCACGAAGAACTCGGAGAGGCCAAGCGTCTTTGTGGCCGCCTCGATGTTGCCCACGAGCAGCTCCGAAACGACGGCAACGCCGACCGTCGAGGCCAGCAGCACGCCCACGGCGAGGCCGGGGCTCCATTCGGGCGCGTGCCTTTCCTCGAGCCCGCCGACGAGGTCGCGGTGGGTGACCAGCGAGAACCAGAGGTTCGCCAGGTAGACGGCGATCAGCACCCCGGCCACGGCCAGGCTGTAAGCGGCGTCGGGCAGCGCCGGGTCGCGGATCCCGTAGAAGGTGCGCTCCGCCAGGTCGAAGAAGGCGGGCAGCATGAAGGCGACGAGGGCGAGGGTGAGCAAGGTGGTGAGCAGGCCCGCCGCCTGGGCGTTGAAGCGCTGCCGGTGGTGCCGCAGGCCGCCCAGCAGGATGGAGAGCCCCAGCACCAGGAGCAGGTTGGAAAGCAGGGAGCCCGAAATCGAAGCCTTGACCACCTCGACCTTGCCGGCGTTCAAGGCGATGACTGCGATGATGAGCTCCGCGGCGTTGCCGAAGGTGGCGTTGAGCAGGCCGCCGGCGGTGCTGCCCGCGCGCGCGGCCAGTTCCTCGGTGGCCCGCCCCATCCAGGCGGCGAGCGGCAGCAGCGCGAGCGCGGAGAGCAGGAAGACCCAGACCCCGCCCCAGTTCAGGTACTCCGCCGCCAGCGCGAGGGGTACCGCGACGAGGGCGTAGGCGCGCCAGCTCATGAGCCCGCCTCTTCGCGGCGCAGGCTGTAGACCAGGCTGGCCCCGCCGCGGTTGGTCACGCCCCACAAAACGTCGCAAGCCTCCATCGTCCGCTTCTGGTGGGTGACCAGGATGAACTGCCGCTCGCGCGCGAAGTCGCGCAGGAAACCGACGAAGCGCAGGATGTTGGACTCGTCGAGGGGGGCGTCCACCTCGTCGAGGACGGCGATGGGCAGGCTCCCCTCCCCCACCTCGGCGAGCGCGAAAAGGAAACCCAAGGCGCCCATCGTCTTCTCGCCGGTCGAGAGCAGGCGCAGGTCGCGGGTGCGCTTGCCTTGCGGTTGGACGATGAGGTGCAGCCCCTCCTCGTCCAGTTTCACGTCGGCCATGCCCCCCAGGAGGGCGCGGCCGTAGTAGGCGAAGCGCTCGCGGAAGCGGGCGAAGGCCCGTTGCAGCTGCCGGTCGTAGGCCTCGCGCAGCTCCTCGGTCTCGAGGGTGAGTTTGCGGGCCGCCTCCTCCGCCTCGCCCAGCGCCCGCTCCACCTCGCCCAGCTCCGCCTGCAGCTGCTCCAGGGCCTGGGCGGCGCGGTGGTTGACGGGGCCGATGCCCTCGAGCTCGCGCTCGATCTCGCGCAGGCGCAGCTGCAGCTTGCGCACCGTGCCCTCGACGTGGTCGCCGGGCGGCAGCTCGGCCCCCTCGCGCAGGACCTCCTCCAGCGTGGCCTCGCGGCGGGCGAGCAGCAGCCGGGCCTCCTCGGTCTCGCCGGCGATCGCAGCGAGCCGTTCGAGCCACGCCTGCTGCCGCGCCTTGACCTCCCGGGCTTCCTCCTCGAGCGCGCGCACGCGCACGCGAAGGCCTTCGAGACCGAGGGCTTCCAGCTCACGCGTCAGCTCGCCCAGGCGCGCCTCGACCTCGGCCAGGCGCTCCTCCAGGCGGCCCCGCTCCCGCTCCAGCCCCTCCGCGCGCCCCCGCAGGGCGGCCAGGCGCTCCTGCCGCTCCTCGTAACGCTCCAGCGCCAGGCGGTGGTTGGCGACGTCGCGGTCGTGCTCCTTCCAGGCCTCGAGCCGCGCCGCCAGCTCCGCGCGGCGCGCATTCAGGACTTCCAGCCGCCGGCGTGCGGCCTCCAACGGCCCGGCGTCCGGCTCGGCGACGGGCGCGGGCGGTTCAGGGAGCGCGCCGGGCTCGGGAAGGCGCTCGAGGGCCCGCGCCGCCGCGTCGCGTTCGGCGCTGAGGCGGCGGAGGCGCTCCTCCAGCGGCCCGAGTTCGAGGGCGGTGCGGGCGGCCTCCAGCTCGCGCATTTCCGCCTCGACGCGGCGCAGCTCGGCCTCGGCCTCCTCCCGCTCGCCGTTGAGTCTGCGCAGCCGGTTGCGGAGCTCCAGGCGCGCGCCGCCACCGCGCCCGGCCCGGCCTCCGCTGACCGACCCCAGGGGCTCGACGACCTCCCCCGCGAGGGTGACCATGCGCACGCGACGCTTCTCCCGCGCCAGCGCGAGCGCCACCTCGAGGTCCTCGACGACCAGGGTGTCCCCGAAGAGGGCGTCGGTAAGTTTGCGCTCGCCGCGGACCGCGAAGATTTCCCGGGCGGCCCCGACCACCCCTTCGCGTCCGAGCCAGGGGCCCAGGTCGCCGGTGCGCGGCCGGGCCAGGTCCCGCGCCAGCAGGGTGGCCCGACCGCCCTCGCGCTTCAGGCGCGCCACCGCCTCCCGCAAGGAGCGCTCGTCCTCCATGAGCACCCACTGGATGCGGGCGCCCAGAGCGGCCTCGGCGGCGGCCTCCAGGCCTGGCGGCACCTCGAGCAGGTCGGCCACCACCCCGAGCATGCCCGCGGGGCGCCAGCGCACGAGCCGGCGCGGACCTTCGGCAAGATCGGAACCGCCCGCCACCAATTTTTCCAGCCGATCGGCCTCGCGCCGCGCGGCCTCGAGCTCGGCCCGCAGGCGGCCCGCCCGATCCCGCAGCCCTTCGAGCGTCGCGCGCAGCTCGGCGTCCCGGGCGGCGGCCTCGTCCCGCGCCGCCCGCGCCCCCTCGAGCGCGCGCTCGGCCTCCGCCAGCGCCTGCGCCCAGCGGTCCCGCTCCTTGCGTGCGAGCGCGTGGGCCTCGCGCGCCGCTTCGTAGCGCGCCAGCGCCTCGCGGTACTCCCGAAAGGCGCGCTGCTGTTCGGCGTAGGCCCGCTCGGCGGCCCGCGCGGCCTCCTCGGCCTGGGCGGTCTCGGTCGCGAGCTCCTCCCACGCCGCGTGCAAGCGCGCCCTCTCCTCTTCGGGACCCGGCGGCGACGGGGGTTCGGGCGGCTGCAGCTGCGCCAGGCGCGCGGCCTCTTCGTCGAGGCGGCTGCGCTCGGCCGCCAGCCTTTCGAGGGCGCTGTGCAGCTGTGCGCGTTCACGCGCGAGGAAACCGCGCTCGCTTTCGAGCGCGGCGTGGCGCGCCTGAACCCGGGCGAAGGCTTCGCCGGCGACGGATCGCTCGCGCTCGAGCGCCTCTCCACGCTCTTGGGCGGCCAGGCGCTCCTTCTCGGCCTCCACACGCGCCTGCTCGAGCACGCCAAGGCGCTGCCGCAACCGGGCGATCTCTTCTTCGAGGGCGCGCCGCCGCGCCCGAAACAGGCCGCGCTGCACCGCGAGCCGCTCGCGGGCCAGGGCCTCGGCGCGCTTCGCCTCCTCGGCTTCGGCGACGAGCCGCGCCTTCTCGGCCAACCGGCCCGCGTGCTGCTCGCGCAGGGTTTCCAGGTGCCGCGCCGCTCGCTCAAGTCGCTGCCGGGTCTCGCGCAGCGCCAGGGTCACGACCCTGAGGCCGGCGGCGTCTTCGAGCCGTTCGAGAAGGGCGTCCGGGGAGGACTCCAGAATGGTGGAGACCTCCCCCTGCCCGACGAGCGCATGTGCGTTTTTTCCCAGGCCCGTTCCTGCGAGCACCCGCTCGATCTGGCGAAACGTCGCCCGCTTGCCGTTGAGGCGCACGTCCTGATCGCCGGAGCGGTCGATGCGGCGGCGGACCACGTAGCGCTCGCGTCCGTCGCGGAGCACGAGCTCCACCTCGGCGAAGGGCATGGGCTTGCGGCCGTCGCCCCCGTGGAAGATCAGCGCCTCCGCCTCGCGGGCCCGCAGGGCCCGCGCCCGTGAACCCATCACGAAGCGGATCGCTTCGACGACGTTGCTCTTGCCGGAACCGTTGGGGCCGATGACGCCCGAGATCCCGCGGTCGAAGTGGAGTTCCACGCGGTCGGCGAACGACTTGAATCCGTGCAGGGTCAGGCGTTCAATCTTCATCGTCGTGGGCGAGGTAGCGTTCCAGGGCCTCCCGGGACGAAGCCAAGGGGTAGCGCGCCTCGTTCGCTTCGAGCTTGCGCAGCATCGCGGCCTCGAGGTCGATCCCGAGCTGGTCGGCCAGCTTGTACAAGAGTAACCCGGCGTCGGCGAGTTCCTCGGTCAGGTTGGGCGCCCCCTCCTTGTAGGCCGCCCGTCGCAGCAGCTCGCGGGCCACCTCACCGAGCTCCTCCATCAGGTGCAGGTAGGTGTGCTCGGGGCGGACGCGGTCCCAACCGCGGGCCGCGTCGAAGCGGCGGATGCGCTCCTGGAGTCGGCTCACCGCGCTCTCCGGATCGGCTCGAGCAGCGACAGGTGCCCCAAGGTCGCCGCGGGCTGGCCGCGGTAGAGGAAACGCACCTCCTCGACCGGGCCCTGGTCGAGCACCGTGTAGGCCATGCCGTAGACGAGGAGCGTCTCCCCGGTGGTGCCGTAGCCCAGGCGCCCGTACCGCTCCGGCAGGTCGACGTAGGCGGTGGTGCCGCGCACGAAGACGGTGGGCGGGGGGAAGCCGGATGGGACGATGGGGGCGGCGCCCTGCGTCGGTCCGGCGACCAGCTCGTCGAGGGCGCGCTGGTAGGCGGATTCCCCGGGTGCGAGCGTGACCTTGCGTTTCTCGATCAGGAAACCGGTGGCGTCGTTCTTGGCGAAGTAGAGGCGCAGTTCGACCTCCCGGGGAACCTCCGGCTCCGCCTGCTCGGTCGGCAGGTTGACGACGCCGCTCTGCCGCGCTGGGCTGCTCGCCAGGTAGACGGCGAGCCCGACGAGGAGGAGCAACAAGCCGAGCACGTTCCAAAGCGTCAGGTAGCGTTTCAAGGCTGGCCTCCCAGGAAGCGCGCGACCGCACGCGCGATGACCTGTGCGTAGGCGCTTTGCTGCGCCGCGTTGCTGAGGCGGGCGCGGTCGTTGGCGTCGGTGAGCGAACCCAGCTCCACGAGCAACGCCGCCCCGGGGGCGTGCTCGAGGAGGTAGAGCGGCGTCTCGGCGCGCCGGGCGCTCAGCCCGATGCGCCCGAACGCCTCCTCCACGGCGTCGCTGAGCGCCGCGACGTCGCTGGAAGAACGCGCGAAGCGGCGCAGCACCGGCTGGAAGCCGCCCCGGTCCAGCAGGGTCCGCGCCCGGGCGACGAAGACGGGCACGTCGGCGCGCGACCCCGCGTAGCGGTAGAGCACGGGTCCGGGCGGCACCGCCGGGCTGCCGGCGACGTGCAGGCTGATGAAGACGTCGGCCTTGGCCGCCCACTGCGCCCGGGTGTAGACGCTGGGGTTCTCGTCGCCGTCGCGGGTCAGGACGACGCGGTAACCCATGCGCCGCAGGCGCTGCGCCGCCTCACGGGCCACCTTCAGGACGATCGCCTTTTCGGCGAGGTTTCCGTAGCGCACCCCGTCGTCGTCGCCGCCGTGGCCCGGGTCCAGCACCACCAGCGGGCGTCGGTCGGTGGCCGCCTGGGCGCGCGGTCCCACGTAGAACCGCACCTCCGAAGGAAAGTAGGCCACCTCCACCGGCCAACCCTCGGCCCCTTCCAGCACGAGGCGGGCGCCGTAAGGGCCGGGTTCGAAACGGACGCGGCTGAGGTACAGCCCCAGCACCTCCCGCACCTGCTCCTCGGCGCGCAACCCCAACAACCACCAGCTCCCCGCCCCCGCCGGAGCGGCGTTGAGGTCGCGGTCCAGCTTCAGCACCAAGACGTCCCGTCCGCCTTCGACGCGGTGGCTCAGACCGCGCAGCGTGGCTTCGGGCAGCAGCACCCTGAGCGAGGTTTCGCTGCCGCTGTACAACGCCCCCAGCGCCCGGGAGGTCGCGCGCAGCGGAATCAGGACGCGGTCGCCGTCGCGCAGCGCCGGCGGCTGCTCGGCGGTCACCAGCTTCTTAAGCGCCGTCTTGGAAGCCGGCACCGGGGTGGCCACGTAGCGCAGGCGGCGGGCCCCCAGCCCCAGGATCAGCTGCCCCTGGTCCTGCCAGTAGAGCAAGCCCAGGGCGCGGGCGAACGGCTGCGCCTCGACGTAGGAGACGCCAAAGTCGCCCGGGTACACCGCGGTGAGGAGGGTGCCGCCGGCCAAGAGCGGCTTTTCGGACTGGGCGAAGGCGGCGGCCAGGAGCAGGGTGAGCGCCAGGATCGGGCGTTTCAGTACCACTTTTCCAGCTCCCGTTCCACGGCGCGCTTCTTGTCGTCCTGCTTCTTCTGGTAGTCGCGCTTGCCGCGGGCGAGCGCGAGCAGCACCTTGGCGTACCCCCGTTCGTTGAAGTAGATCTTGAGCGGCACCAGCGTCAGCCCCTTCTGCTCGACCCGGCCGCGCAGCTTGTTCAGCTCGTGGCGGTGCAGCAGCAGCTTGCGGCGGCGCCGGGGTTCGTGGTTGCTGTACGAGCCCTTTTCGTAGGGCGCGATGTAGAGGTCTTCGAGCCAGAGCTCGCCGTTGTCGAAGCGCGCGAACGCTCCGGTAAAGTCCACCTTGCCGGCCCGGACCGACTTGACCTCAGTGCCCTTCAAGGCGATCCCCGCCTCGTAGGTTTCGAGTATCTCGTAGTCGTGGCGCGCCTTGCGGTTCTCGAGCACCCCACCATTTTACCCGGGGGCGCATGAAGGTCGGCTGAACCGGGGCGTGCCCCTGCGCCCCTTCCATGGACTGGGTATACTGCAGGTGGTGCGAACCTACGTCTTCCCCGGACTCCTAGCCTTGGCCGTTTTTTCGGGGCTGCTGCACCTCAGCACCCAGTACCAGATCGTCCGCGCCCCCATGGGCGCGCTTTTTCTGGCCTTCGCGCTGGCCGGGCCCGCGGCCGCCGTCGCCGCGGCGCGGGTGCTGCCCGGAAGCGCCGTCACCTGGTTCGGCCTGGCCCTCTTCGCGGTGGGGCTGGCCGCGGGAACCTTGCTGCCCGCGGCCCTCGTTGTGCTTCCCCTGCT
Source organism: Oceanithermus profundus DSM 14977 (assembly GCF_000183745.1). Lineage (NCBI taxonomy): Bacteria > Thermotogati > Deinococcota > Deinococci > Thermales > Thermaceae > Oceanithermus > Oceanithermus profundus. The sequence continues at coordinate 1,160,114 of NC_014761.1, forward strand.
GGGGGTCTTCCTGGCCTACGCCGGAAGCCGAGCGCGGCTTCCCGAACGCGACGCCGCGGCGTTCTGGGGCTGGGTCTTCGTCTGGCCGGCCCTCGCCCTGATGCTGATCTGGAACATCTTCCCCAGCTTCTTCGCGCTCTGGATCAGCCTCTTCGACCGCTTCAACTTCATCGGCGAAAGCCGCTTCGTGGGTCTGCTCAACTACGAGATCCTCTGGCGCGATCCGCTCTTCTGGCGCGCGCTTTCGAACACCTTCTGGTACGTCGTCCTCACCGTCCCCACCGGGATCCTCCTCGGCACCGTGGTCGCGGTGCTGCTCAACGAACGCATCCGCGGTCTGGGCCTCTACCGCACGATCTACTTTCTGCCCTACATTACCGCCCTGACCGCCGCCGCGGCCGTCTGGCAGTGGATCTACCACCCCGAGTTCGGCTTTCTCAACTGGCTGCTCGGCACCCCGGGCCTCGACTGGTTGCACACCCCCGACGGCATCTTCGCCCTGGCCCTCGCGCCGCTGGGGATCCAGCTCAACGGGTTCTGGGCCGGCCCCAGCGTGGCCTTCACCGCGATCATGATCATGACCGTCTGGCATTTCCTCGGCTACAACGTCGTCATCCTGCTCGCCGGGCTGCAGTCCATTCCGGCGCAGTACTACGAGGCCGCCGAGCTCGACGGCGCGGGTTGGTGGCAGATGCAGCGGCACATCACCTGGCCGCTGCTCTCCCCCACCACTTTCTTCCTGGCGATCATCGGCCTGATCGGGGCGTTCCAGGTCTTCACCCAGGTCTACGTGATGACGCCCACGGGCGGGGTGCTGAACGACACGCTCACCGTCGCCATGTACCTCTACAACAAGGGCTTCCGCGACTCCGACTTCTCCTACGCCTCGGCGCTCGCGGTCACGATGTTCGTCATCATCCTGGCGCTCACCCTGGTTCAGCGGCGGGTGCTCGAGCGGAGGGTGACCTATGAACACTAGGCTGCGCCATCTGCTCGGCCGGGTCATCATCTACGCCGCCCTCACCGCCGGCGCGGTGGTCATGGCCTTCCCCTTCTACTGGATGATCGCGACCAGCGTGAAGAGCCCGCAGGAGGCCCAGCAGGCCGCGCCGATCTGGTTCCCCGAGCGCATCCAGCCCGTCAACTGGCGCACCGCCTGGCGCCTGGGCGCCGAGGGCGACCGCCCCTGGTGGGGCGGCTTCGCGCCGGGCCGGACGGTGACGCTGCGCCTTCGCGTCGAAGACCCCGCCGCCGGTCCCCCGCGAGCGCGCGTACCCAAGCCGCCGGCGGTCTTCAGCGATCCGCGCAGCGAATCGACGCGCATCCGCATCGAACCCGCGAAAGGCGGCTGGGAGATCGTGCTCGAAAACACGGGCACCCAGCGCTTCACCACCCTGCCGCTCGTCGTCTGGATCCCCAAAGACGCCGGGAAGTTCCGCGCCGAGCTGCCCCCGGACGCCGTGCGCTCGCAGCGGGGCTACTGGCGGCTGGAATGGGTCAACGTCACCCCTGGCCTCCTCGGCTACCTCTTCCACAACTACCGCGAGGCCTGGCACGCCGCCCCCTTCGCCCGCTACTTCTTCGTCTCCTTCTTCACCGCCGGCACCCAGGTCCTGGGCGGGCTGCTCATCGCCACGATGGCTGCCTTCGCCTTCGCGCGCATCCGCTTTCCGGGGCGGGAGGCCGTCTTCCTGCTCTTCGTGGCCACGATGATGATCCCGGGCGAGGTGCTGCTCATCCCCAACTACATCCTGCTCGCCAAGCTCGGCTGGCTCGACACCTTCTACGCCCTGATCGTGCCCTGGCTGGCCTCGGTTTTCGGCATCTTCCTGCTGCGCCAGTTCTTCCTCTCGCTGCCGCAGGACCTCTTCGACGCCGCCCGCATCGACGGCGCCAGCTACTGGGGCATGCTCTGGCGCATCGCGTTTCCATTGGCGGTTCCGGGCCTCGTCACCTACGGCATCTTCGCCTTCCTTGGTGCCTACAACGCCCTGCTCTGGCCCCTGATCGTCACCCAGAGCCCGGAGATGCGCACCATCCAGGTGGGGCTGCAGGCCTTCATCGGCGAGGCCGGCAGCGACTACGGGCAGCTGATGGCCGCCTCCACCATGGCCATCCTGCCGATCGTGCTCGGTTACTTCTTCGCGCAACGCCATTTCATTCAAGGCATCGCGCGGAGTGGTATCAAGTAAGGGAAAGGACGAGGAGGTGGGTATGAAGAAAGCGACTGTGCTGCTAACGTTGCTGGCGGTGGCCGGGCTGGCGTTCGCCCAGCAGAAGGCCGAGGACGTGATCAAGGCCCAGTGCGAGAAGGCCCCCGTGGTGGCCGAGCTGTGGCACGGCTTCCGTGGCGGGGCTCCGCGCGCGGCGCTCGAGAACCTGGCCGTCGAGTTCAACAAGATGAACGCCGGCAAGGGCTGCGTCCGCCCCATCAGCCAGGGCGGTTACCGCGACCTCTCCACGAAGATCAAGGCCGCTTTCGCCGCGGGCAACCTCCCGGCGATGGCCCAGGCGTTCGAGAACAACATCGCCCTCTACCTCGAGGCCAACGCGCTGCTGCCGCTCGACGGCAAGCTCGAGCACCTGAGCGACCTCAACCCCTTCTTCGTGAACGCGGTCAAGTTCGACGGCAAGCTCTACGGGCTGCCCTTCAACAAGTCGGTACAGATCCTCTATTTCAACCGCGACCTGCTCAGCAAGCACGGAGTCGACGTTCCGAAGACGCTCGACGACTTCATCGCCGCCGCTAAGAAGATCTCGGAAGCCGAGGGCGAACCCGTCTACTGGTTCCGCCCCGACACCTCGACCTACGCCTACTGGTTCTTCAACATGGGCGGCAGCTACCTGCACGACGGCAAGGTGGTCGTCAACAGCCCCGAGGGCGTGAAGGCGCTGGAAACCCTGGTGCAGGGCGTCAAGGACGGCTGGGCCAAACCGATCACCTCGGGCTACATCAACCAGAACTTCGGTAAGGGCGTCTACGGCTTTTCCACCGACTCTTCGGCGGGCTACTCCTACTACCTGCGCGCCGCCAAGTTCGACCTCGGCATCGCCACGCTGCCGGGCACGGCCGCGCACCCCGGCTACGGCCTGGTGCAGGGCACCAACCTGATCGTCTTCAAGGACGTGGACACCAAGCAGCAGGCGGTCGCCTTCCAGTTCCTCAACTTCGTCAGCGGTCCCAAGGCCCAGGCCCTCTTCGCCGCCGCCACGGGCTACGTGCCCATCAACCTGAAGGCGGTCGACGAACCGGTGCTCCAAGACCACCTGATGGAAAACCCCGACTTCCAGGTCGTGATCGACCAGGCCAACTACGCCGCCTTCGAGCCGGCCATTCCCGAGTGGGAGCAGATCCGCTTCGACATCCTGGGCCAGGCCATCACCGAGGCCGTCCTGGGCAAGGCCACGCCGAAGGAGGCCTTGGACAAGGCCCAGAAACAGGTCGAAGACCTGCTTTCCGGCAAGATCCGCTAAACTCCGCTCCGTTCCGGCCCCCGTGGCGGCTCCGCCACGGGGGCGCTATAGTGGAGGTGGCAGGCGTTTTGTCGATAAGGAACGCCCAAAGGAGGCACACCATGAAAATTGGCATCAACGGATTCGGCAGGATCGGCAGGCAGGTCTTCCGCATCATGCACGAGCGCGGCCTCGACGTCGTCCTCGTCAACGACCTCACCGACAACAAGACCCTCGCCCACCTGCTCAAGTACGACTCGGTCTACGGCAGATTCCCGGGCGAGGTCACCTACGACGACGAATTCATCGTCGTGGACGGCAAGAAGATCCACGCGACGGCCACGCGCAACCCCGAGGAACTGCCCTGGGGCGAGATGGGCGTGGACGTGGTCATCGAATCCACCGGCGTCTTCCGCGACCGCGAGGGCGCGAGCAAGCACCTGAAGGCCGGGGCCAAGAAGGTGATCATCACCGCTCCGGCCAAGGATCCCGACGTGACCGTGGTGATCGGCGTCAACGAGAAGGACCTGAAACCGGAACACAAGATCATCTCCAACGCCTCCTGCACCACCAACTCCCTGGCGCCGGTAATGAAGGTGCTCGACGAGGTCTTCGGGGTCAAGCGCTCGATGATGACGACGGTGCACTCCTACACCAACGACCAGCGCATCCTCGACCTGCCGCACAAGGACCTGCGCCGCGCCCGCGCCGCGGCGATCAACATCATCCCCACGACCACCGGGGCCGCCAAGGCCACCGGCCTGGTGCTGCCCCAGCTCGCGGGCCGGTTCGACGGTGCGGCGCTGCGCGTGCCCACGCCGACGGGCTCGATCAGCGACATCACCGCGGTGCTGGCGAAAAGCGTGACCGCCGATGAGGTCAACGCCGCGCTCAAGGCCGCTTCGGAGGGCGAGCTGAAGGGCATCCTCGGGTACAACGAGGAAGAGATCGTGCTGCACGACATCGTCGGCAGCTCCTACTCGACGATCGTCGATGCGCCCTTCACCAAGGCCATCGACAACCTGGTCAAGGTCTACACCTGGTACGACAACGAGTGGGGCTACTCGACCCGCGTCGCCGACCTGGTGGAACTCGTCGGTAAGCAGCTCTGAGCCCAAGGGAGGTGCGCCTTGCGCACGCTCAAGGAGTTGGATCCTCAAGGCAAGCGGGTGCTGGTCCGCGTTGACTACAACGTCCCGCTCCAGGAGGGGCGCGTGCGGGACGACACCCGCATCCGCGCCAGCCTGCCGACGCTCGAACGCCTGCTCTCGGGCGGGGCGTCGATCGTGCTGTTGAGCCACCTGGGACGCCCCAAGGGGGTGGACCCCGCCTTCAGCCTGGCGCCGGTCGCGGCGGCGCTCGAAGGCCTGCTGCGGCGGCCCGTGCGCTTCGTGCCCTCGCTGCCCTCTTCCGAGGCCACGCGTGCGGCGGTGGCGGAGCTGGCCGCCGGCGAGGTGGCCCTGCTCGAGAACGTCCGCTTCGAACCGGGCGAGAAGAAGAACGATCCCGAGCTCGCCCGCGCCTACGCGCGGCTGGGCGAGGCCTTCGTCCTCGACGCTTTTGGCAGCGCCCACCGTGAGCACGCCTCGGTGGTGGGGGTGGCCCGCGAACTGCCCAGCTACGCCGGGCTGCTGATGGAAAAAGAGGTCAAGGCGCTGGGGCGGCTTTTGCACCACCCCGAGCCCCCTTACTGGGTAATGCTCGGCGGAGCCAAGGTCTCGGACAAGATCGGCGTGATCGAGAGCCTGCTGCCTCGGGTGGACGGCATGGCCATCGGGGGCGCGATGGCGTTCACCTTCATCAAGGCGGCGGGCGGTCGCGTGGGTGCGAGCCTCGTCGAGGACGACAAGCTCGAACTGGCGCGGAGCCTTCTGGACCGCGCCCGCGAGCTGGACAAACCACTGCTGCTCCCCTCCGACGTGGTGGCGGCGCAGGAGATCCGCAAAGGCGCCGAGACCCGCGTCGTGCCCGCGGACGCCGTGCCCGAGGGCTGGATGGGCCTCGACATCGGCCCCCGAACCCGCGAGGCCTTCGCCTCCGCCCTCGCCGGGGCCCGCACCGTTTTCTGGAACGGCCCGATGGGGGTCTTCGAGACGCCCCCCTTCGACGCCGGCACCCTGGCCGTGGCCGAGGCCATCGCGGCGCTCGACGCCTACACCGTGGTGGGCGGCGGCGACTCGGTGGCCGCAGTGAACCGCCTGGGCTACGCCGACCGTTTCAGCCACGTCTCCACCGGCGGCGGGGCGAGCCTGGAGTTCCTGGAGCGCGGCACCTTGCCCGGCATCGAGGTCCTGGGTGGGCTCACCCCCGAGGAGGTGGCCCCGTGAGGACCCCGCTGCTCGCCGGCAACTGGAAGATGCACAAGACCCCCAGCGAAGCCCGGGTCTGGTTCGCCGAGTTCCTGGAAGCCAACCCGACGCTGCAAAGCGGCGGACAGGCGGCCGTCGAGGTGGCCCTGCTCCCCTCGTTCCCCCTCGTGCCCGTCGCCGCCGAGCAGCTCGCGGGCAGCGGCGTGGCCTGGGGCGCGCAGGACGTCTCGGCCCACACCTTCGGCGCCTACACCGGCGAGGTGGCCGCCGAGCAGCTGGCCGACCTCGGCTGCCGTTACGTCGTCGTCGGCCACAGCGAGCGCCGCGCCTACTGGAACGAGTCGGACGCGCTCGTGGCCGCCAAGGCGCGCCGCGCCATGGAGGCGGGCCTGGTGCCCATCCTCTGCGTCGGCGAACGGCTGGAGGAGCGCGAGGCGGGCCGGGCGGTGAGCTTCACGCTCGAGCAGCTGGCGGGCAGCCTCGAGGGGGTGGGGCTCGAAACCGGCGAGGAACTCGTGATCGCCTACGAGCCCGTCTGGGCGATCGGCACCGGCAAGACCGCGTCGGCGGACGACGCCCAGGCGATGGCCGCCGCCATCCGCGGCTTCCTCGCCGAGCGCTACGGCGAGTCCGTGGCCGGACGCACCCGGATCCTCTACGGCGGCTCGATGAAACCCGCGAACACCACCGAGATTTTGGCGGGCCCCGACGTGGACGGCGGGCTCGTCGGCGGCGCCAGCCTGGAGGTGGCCTCCTTCAGCGCCATGGTCGAGGCCGCGGGCTAGCCGTACGCACGAAAAGAACGCGCCGGGGCGACGCCCCGGCGCTTTGAAGTTCGCCCTCAGGAGGCGACGAAACGCTCGAGGAACTCGCGGTGCAGGCGGTCGTCGCCGGTGAGCTCGGGGTGGAAGGCGGTGGCCCAGAGGCGGTCCTGTTCGGCGAAGACGACCCGGTCCTGGTAGCGGGCGCGCACCCGCACCCCCTCCCCCACCCGCACGATCTCGGGCGCGCGGATGAAAACGGCCCGGAAGGGGGCGTCGAGGCCCTCGATCTCGAGGTCGGCTTCGAACGAGTCCACCTGGCGTCCGAAGGCGTTGCGGCGCACCGCGATGTCCATGATCCCCAGGTGCGGTTGCCGGTAGTCCAAGATTTCCCGTGCCATCCAGATCGCCCCCGCGCAGGTTCCCCAGACGGCCAGGGTCCCGGCTTCGTAGGCCGCGCGCACGGCGGCGTCGAGGCCGTACTCGGCGGCCAGCTTGCCGATGGTGGTGGACTCGCCCCCGGGAACGACGAGGCCGCCCAGGCCCTCCAGGTGGGCCGGTAGACGCACTTCGCGCACGCGCGCACCCAGGCGCTCGAGCATCAGCTTGTGTTCGCGGAAATCGCCCTGCAAAGCCAGTACGCCGACGTGTTTCGCATCGCTCACGCCACCAGCTTAGCGCCGACCGGGGCAAAAAAGAACCCCCGCCGGAGCGGGGGCGGGTTCGATCGAACGCCTACCAGCCGCGTTTGGCCATGCGCTCCTCTTCGCTCAGCTCGTCGAGGTTGATGCCCACCATGGGCTCGCCCAGGTCCTCGCTCACCTCGGCCAGGATCTCGGGGTCGTTGTAATGGGTGACCGCGCGCACGATCGCGCGGGCGCGGCGGGCGGGGTCGCCCGACTTGAAGATGCCCGAGCCCACGAAGACGCCGTCCATCCCCAGGTGCATCATCAGCGCCGCGTCTGCGGGCGTGGCCACGCCGCCGGCGGCGAAGTTGACGACCGGCAGGCGGCCGTGCTCGTGCACGTAGCGCACGAGCTCGTAGGGCGCCTGCAGGTTCTTGGCCTCGGCCATGAGTTCGTCTTCGCGCATCCCCTGGATGCGGCGGATCGCCTTCATCACGTTGCGCGCGTGGCGCACCGCCTCCACCACGTTGCCGGTTCCGGCCTCGCCCTTGGTGCGGATCATCGCCGAACCCTCGGCGATGCGGCGCAACGCCTCGCCCAGGTCGCGCGCTCCGTTGACGAAGGGCACCTTGAAGGCCCACTTGTCGATGTGGTGCTCCTCGTCGGCGGGGGTAAGGACTTCGGACTCGTCGATGAAGTCGACGCCCAGGGCCTCGAGGATCATGGCCTCGGCGAAGTGGCCGATGCGCACCTTGGCCATCACCGGGATCGAGACCGCGGCCATGATTTCCTTGATGACCTTGGGGTCCGACATCCGCGCCACCCCGCCCTGGGCTCGGATGTCGGCGGGAACGCGCTCGAGCGCCATCACCGCCACCGCGCCGGCCTCTTCGGCAATCTTGGCCTGCTCGGGCGTGGTCACGTCCATGATCACGCCGCCCTTGAACATCTCTGCGAAACCCGTCTTCACGCGCAGGGTACCTTTTTCCATGGGACTCTCCTTTTTATTTTGGCAGGAAACTCAGGGGGTTTTGGGTCTTGCCGCGGATGCGGACCTCGAGGTGCAGGTGGGGACCGGTGGCGAAACCCGTGCGGCCCACGTAGCCGACGAGGGCGCCCTGCTTCACCTGCTGGCCGCGCCGTACGGCGATGCGCGACATGTGGGCGTACAGGGTCTCCACGCCGCCGCCGTGGTCGATCTTGACGTAGTAACCGTAGCCCACGCGCGACCATCCCGCCGCGGTTACGATGCCGCCCTTGGCCGCGTAGATCGGCGTGCCCTGGGGGGCGGCCATGTCGAGGCCCGTGTGCACCCGGCGGAATCTGCGGTAGTAACGCGCGTCGTGGTAGGTAGCGGTGATGCGGAACTTGGTGAGCGGCCACTGGAAGCCCTTGGCCGAGGTGCCGCCGCGGTAGGCGACCTGACGCAGCCGCGCCGCACGCTCGGCGGCGAGTCGGCGGCGGCGCTCTTCAGCCAGACGACGCTCCTCCTTGCGGCGCTCCTCGAGCCGGGCCATGGCTTCGCGCGCCGCGATGCCGGGGATGAGGACGCGGTCGCCGGGTTTGAGGTCCAGCGGGTTGTCCAGGCCGTTGGCGCGCGCCAGACGGGCCATGTCGATGCGGTAGCGGCGGGCGATGGTCTCGAGGTTCTCCCCTTCGCCCACGGTGATCAGCAGGCCGCGCTCGCCCGTGGGGACGAAGAGCTTGGTGCCCACGCTCAGGCGGTCGAGGCTGGCGAGGTCGAGGTTGGCCGAGACCAGGTCGATGATGCGCAGGCCGAACTGCCCGGCGATGCGCTCGAGCGAGTCGCCCGGGCGCACGGTGTAGACCTGGACCCCCGGAGGGAGCCGGGGCTCGTCCTTCTGCTTGACCTCGATGGGCACCTTGAGCGTCTGCCCCGGCTTGAGCAGATCGCGCTTGAGGCCCGAGAGTTTCTTGATCTCGCCGAGGTCGCTGCGGTAGCGCGCCGCGATGAGGAGCAGCGATTCACCCGGCTTCACGGTATGAAAAACCACCCCGTAGCTCGGGGCGGGTTCCAGCACGACGACATCCTGCGGGGGGCGGAGCGCGGCTTCGAGTTCGGGCAGAATCTCCAGGGGCGAGATCGGTATGGCCAGCAGGCTACCCGCAAAGAGCCACGAGAGTGTTAGTCCACGACGGTTCGCCACGCACGCCTCCAACGGGGATTATACCCCGATGTCTACTTTGCCGCTAGGGTAGCCAGGAATTCCTGATTGGACTTGGTGCGCTTGAGCCGACCCAGCAGCATCTCCATGGCCTCGGCCGGGTCCATGTCGGCGAGCACCTTGCGCAGCAGCCACATCTTGTGCAGCACCTCTTCGCCGAGCAGCAGTTCTTCGCGGCGGGTGCCCGACTTGAGGATGTCGATGGCCGGGAAGATGCGCCGCTCCTCGAGCCGGCGCGAGAGGTGCAGCTCCATGTTGCCGGTGCCCTTGAACTCCTCGAAGATGACGTCGTCCATGCGGCTGCCGGTCTCGACCAGCGCGGTCGCCAGGATGGTGAGCGAGCCGCCGCCGCGGATGTTGCGCGCCGCGCCCAAGAAGCGCTTGGGGAAGTGCAGCGCCGCCGAGTCGAGGCCGCCCGAGAGGGTGCGCCCGGTGGGCGGGGTGACCAGGTTGTTGGCGCGCGCCAGGCGGGTGATCGAGTCGAGCAGGATGACGACGTGGCCGCCCTCCTCGACGATGCGGCGGGCGCGCTCGTGCACGAACTCGGCCACGCGGATGTGGTTCTGGGGCGGCTCGTCGAAGGTGCTGGCGATCACCTCGGCCTTCTCCACCGACTCGCGGAAGTCCGTGACCTCTTCGGGCCGCTCGTCGATGAGCAGCACAATGACCTTGACGTCGGGTTCGTTTTCCAGGATGGCGTTGGCGATCTTCTTCAGCAGCGTCGTCTTGCCCGCCTTGGGCGGGGCCACGATGAGGCCGCGCTGGCCGCGCCCGATCGGCACCAGCAGATCGATGACGCGGGTGGAGAGCTCCTCGGGGGTCGTCTCCAGCTTGAGCTGGCGGTCGGGAAACTGGGGCACCAGCTCGTCGAACTTGGGGCGCTTGACGGCCTGGGCGGGTTCGAGTCCGTTGATGGCCTCGACCCGGATCAGGGTGCCGTAGCGCTCGTTCTCGCGCGGCGGCCGCGCCTTGCCGACGATGTAGTCGCCGGTGCGCAGCTGGAACTGCTTGATCAGGCCGGCGCTGACGATGACGCTGCGCGAGTCGAGGTTGTAGACGTTGTCCTGGAGGAAGCCGTAACCGTCGGGGCTGGTCTCCAGGTAGCCCTTGGCGAGGGAGAGCCCCTCGTCCTGGGCCTGGTGCTCCAGGATGGCCATGATGAGCTCGTCCTTGCCGAGCTTCTTGTAGTTCTTGATCCCCATCTGCGCCGCGAGCAGGTGCAGCTCGGGCAGGATCTTGGCGTTGAGCTCCTTGTAGGTCTGGGGGGTTTCGGTGGTGGTCTTCTTCTTGCTCATAGTTCTTGCTTCGCCTTCTCCCAGTCGGCCAGGAAGCGCTGGATGCCGATCTCGGTCAGCGGGTGCTTGATCATGGCCTTCAGGACCTTGTAAGGAACCGTGGCGATGTCGGCCCCCGCCAGGGCGGCGGCGGTGACGTGCTGCGGGTGGCGCACCGAGGCGGCGATGATCTCGGTTCCCAGGTCGTGCACGTCGAAGATCTCGCGAATGCTACGGACCAGTTCGACGCCGTCCCAGCCGATGTCGTCGACGCGGCCCAGAAAGGGGCTGACGTAGCGGGCGCCGGCGCGGGCGGCGAGCAACGCCTGGTTGGCCGAGAAGACGAGGGTCATGTTGACCGCGACGCCCTCGTCCGCCAGCACCCGGCAGGCCCGGAGCCCCGCCTCGGAGATGGGCAGCTTGACGACGACGTGTTCGTTCAAGGCGGCCAGCTTGCGCCCCTCCGCGATCATGCCTTCGGGGTCGGTGGCCAGCGCCTCGGCCGAGACCGGGGCCTGCACCAGCTCGGCGATCTCGCGAACGATCTCCGTGAAGCGCGCGTAGAACGCCGCCTCGCTGTCGAAGCGCTCGCCGGCTTCGCCCAGCGCCTTCGCGACCAGGCTGGGGTTGGTGGTCACCCCCGCGAGCACGCCCAATGCGTGGACTTCACGGATCTCCTGCACGTTGGCGGTATCGAGGTATAACTTCATGGGGCTCCTTCTTCGTTTTCCTTGGAAAAACCGCTTGCGAGGTTTAACTTATTGTACTAAGCGCACGTGAGAACTTCAAGTTGCAGCGCGGGTGCGGTCTTTTGTAGGATGGCGGCAGACCGCGGCCTACCGAGGGAGGATTATACCCCCCGCCCGCCGCGGTGTAAAGGCTGCGAAGGGGACGCGAGCGGGGTCCGCCTCCACCCAGCGAGCCGGGAGGGTGGGAGCCGGCTGGAGGTCCCGCAAGCCATCGCCCCGGAGCCGCGGGAAGAACGGCCTTCCGGCCCAGTAGAACCCGCCGGGTGCGCCCGTGACAGCGCGGAACGAGAGCGTGGTCGGCTACGCCGCCCGGAGGTAGGGAGTAGGAGGTAGGAAGTAGGTATCACCCCACTACCCACAACCCACCTCCCACATCCGGCGAAGCCCCACGAAGCGCGGTGGTACCGCGGAGCCCAGGCTTCGTCCGCGCGCACCTCGAACGGTGCGCGCGGTTTTCGTTGAGGAGGACGCATGGCCGAAGAGCAGCTGTTCCAACCCGTCGAGGACGTCCACTTTCCCAAGCTGGAAGAAGCGGTGCTCGAGTTCTGGCGCACCCACCGCATCGTCGAGAAGAGCTTTGCGGCCAACGAAGGGGCCGAGCAGTACACCTTCTACGAAGGCCCCCCGACGGCCAACGGCCGTCCCGGCGTGCACCACGCCCAGGCGCGCAGCTACAAGGACCTCTTTCCGCGTTTCAAGCTGATGCAGGGCTACCACGTGCCCCGCAAGGCCGGCTGGGACACCCACGGCCTGCCGGTGGAGCTGGAGGTCGAGAAGAAGTTGGGCCTCAAACACAAGCGCGAGATCGAGGCCTACGGCATCGACCGCTTCAACGAGGCCTGCCGCGCCTCGGTCTTCGAGTACGAGGGCGAGTGGCGCAAGTTCACCGAGCGCATCGCCTTCTGGGTCGACCTCGACGACGCCTACCGCACCCTCGACCCCAGCTACATCGAGTCGGTCTGGTGGAGCCTGGGCGAGCTGTGGAAGAAGGATCTCCTCTACCGCGATTACAAGGTGGTGCCCTACTGCCCCCGCTGCGGCACGCCGCTTTCGAGCCACGAGGTGGCCCAGGGCTACGCCGAGATCACCGACCCCTCGGTCTACGTCCGCTTCCCGCTCAAACGGCCCGAAGCCATCGGGCTGGAGGGCGCCTCGGTGAGCCTGCTCGTCTGGACCACCACCCCCTGGACGCTCCCCGGCAACGCCGCAGCCGCGCTCAACCCCGACTTCGACTACGCCGCCTTTCGCGTCGGCGACGAGGTGCTCGTCCTCGAGGAAGGGCTGGGGCGGCGGATCTTGGGCGAGGAAACCGAGGTGGTGCGGCGCTGGAAGGGGCGCGAGCTGGAGGGGCTCGACTACGCGCCCCCCTTCGACTTCGCCAAGCCCGATACCCGCGCCTGGTACACCGTTCTCGCCGACTACGTCACCAAGGTCGACGGCACCGGCATCGTGCACCAGGCCCCGGCCTTCGGCGCCGAAGACATGGAGATTGCCCGCCGGTACGGCCTGCCGGTCCTGCGCACCGTCGACGACGAGGGCAAGCTGACCGTCGGTCCCTGGAAGGGCACCTTCTTCCGTGACGCCAACAAGGCGATCGTGCGAGACCTGCGTGACCGCGGCCTCCTCTTCAAGCGCGAGGACTACCTGCACAACTACCCGCACTGCTGGCGCTGCAAGACGCCGCTGATGTACTACGCCACCGAGACCTGGTTCATCAAGAACACCGCCTACAAGGACCGACTGATCGAGCTCAACGAGCAGATCAACTGGGTTCCCGAGCACATCAAGCACGGCCGCTACGGCGACTGGCTGAAGAACCTGGTGGACTGGGCGCTCTCGCGCAACCGCTACTGGGGCACCCCACTGCCCATCTGGGTCTGCGATGACTGCGGCAAGGAAGAGCTGATCGGCAGCTTCGCCGACCTCGAGCGCCGCTGGGGCCGCCCCCTGCCCGCGGACTTCGACCCCCACCGCCCGCACGTGGACGCCATCGAGCTGACCTGCGAAGGCTGCGGCGGCACGATGAAGCGGGTCCCCTATGTGATCGACGTCTGGTACGACTCGGGCTCCATGCCTTTCGCCCAGCACCACCACCCGTTCGAGAACCGGGAGGTCTTCGCGCGCAGCTTCCCCGCTGACTTCATCTCCGAGGGGATCGACCAGACCCGCGGCTGGTTCAACAGCCTGCATCAGCTGGGCACGATGCTCTTCGACTCGGTGGCCTTCAAGAACGTGATCTGCCACGGCCTCATGCTCGATGAGGCGGGGCTCAAGATGTCGAAGTCGCGCGGCAACGTCGTGGACCCCTGGTCGATCATCTCCGAGTTCGGGGCAGACGCGCTGCGCTGGTACGTCTACGTCTCCGCACCGCCCGAGGCGAACCGCCGCTTCGGGCCCAACCTGGTGCGCGACGTGGTGCGCGACTACTTCCTGACGCTGTGGAACACCTACAAGTTCTTCGTGACCTACGCCAACCTCGACCGCCCCGATCTCACCGCCCCGCCCCCGGTGGCCGAGCGGCCCGAGATGGACCGCTGGCTGGTGGCGCGGCTGCAGGAGCTCGTGCGCCAGGTGACCGAGCGGCTCGAGACCTACGACCCCACCGGCAGCGCCCGGGCGCTGCGGCGCTTCGTGGTCGAGGAGCTCTCCCAGTGGTACGTCCGCCGCAACCGGCGGCGCTTCTGGAAGAACGAGGACGCCGCCGACCGCGAGGCCGCCTACGCCACGCTCTGGGAGGCTCTGGTCACGGTCACCCACCTGACCGCCCCCTTCACCCCCTACCTGGCCGAGGCGCTTTACCAGAACCTGGTGCGCTCGGTGCGAGAAGACGCCCCCGAGTCGGTGCACCTGGCCCGCTGGCCGCGCGCCGAGGCCGCGTTCGAGGACCTTGAACTGGTGCGTTGGATGGACGCAGTCATCGAGGTGGTGGACCTCGCCCGCTCGGCGCGCGCCAAGTCGGGGGTCAAGACCCGCATCCCCCTGCCCGAGCTGCTCGTGACCGCGCCCACGGCCGCGGCCCGCCAGGGGCTCGAGCACTTCGCCGCCGAGCTGGCCGACGAGCTGAACGTGAAGCGGGTGCGCGTGGCCGGGCCCGACGAGGCCCTGCTCAGCTACCGGATCAAGCCCAACCTGCCCAAGCTGGGCCCCAAGTACGGGCGCGACCTGCCCAAGGTGCGGCAGGCGCTCGCGGCCGCCGACCCCGCCGCCGTAGCGCGCGCGGTGCGCGAGGGCCGCGCCGTCGAGCTCGAAGGTTTCACGCTGGAGCCGGACGAGGTGCTCGTCGAGGCGCTGGCCCCCGAGGGCTACGTCGCCCTCGAGAAGGAGGGGTACCTGGCGGCGCTCGACACCCGCTACGACGAGGCGCTCTACCTGGAAGGGCTGGCCCGCGAGCTGGTGCGGGCGCTGCAGCAGGCGCGCAAGGAGATGGACCTGCACGTCGCCGACCGCATCCGCGTGGGCTTCGAGGCCACGGGCCGCTTCGCCCGGGCGCTCGAAACCCACGGCGAGCGCGTCGCCGAGGAGACGCTGGCGCTCGAGCTCACCCCGGGCGCGCTTCCCGGCGCCTTCGAGACCCACATCGAGGACGCCGAGGACGGCCAGGTGCGTTTCTGGATCCAGCGGGCCTGAGGACCGGGTTGGCCAAGGCGCCCCGCGGCGCGGGGCGCCTTGGCGTTAGCCGAAGATGGCGTGGAAGTAGAGGCCCTGGGCCCAGTCGAGCATGCGCGAGATGGGCCCGTTCAGTTGCATGTCGGCGATGATGAGCACGAAGGTGTAGAGCGCGTAGCGGTCGAGCTGCCAGATGAGCGGGTGGTACCGCACCGGCACCAACGCCATGAGGATGCGCGATCCGTCGAGCGGCGGCACCGGGACCAGGTTGAACAGCGCCAGGATCAGGTTGATCAGCCCGGCGTAGAAGGCCACCAAACTGAGCAACCCGGCCCAGCCCGCGGGCTGGCGCTCGACGAGGGCGAAGTAGACGGCCTGGGGCTGGGCTTCCTTGAGCGCGTAGAGCAGGAAGCCGAACAGCGCCGCGAGCGTCAGGTTGATGACGATTCCGGCGATGGAGACCGCGAACAGGCCCGCGCGGTAAGGGCGCAGGCGCGTCGTATCGATGGGCACCGGCTTGGCCCAACCCACGCCCACGAAGAGCAGCAGCAGCACCCCCATGGGGTCGAGGTGCTTGAGGGGGTTGAGGGTGAGGCGGCCCATCCGGCGGGCGGTGTCGTCGCCGAACAAGTAGGCGGCCACCCCGTGGCCGAGCTCGTGCAGCACCAGCGAAAAGGTCAGGACGGTGACGAGGACGACGAAGGCCAGGGGATCTTGGGCGAGGAGCTGAATGAGCATGGCTACAATCCCATCAGGCGCAGCAGGGTCTGCAGCAGGCCCATCAGGCCCGCCTGAACCGCACCCAGCACGCCGGTGTAGCTAAGGACGAGGAAGATCAGGATGAAACCGATCGGCCCGTAGGAGGCCAGCTGGTCCATGAACCGCCGCGCCTCGTAGCTTCCCGCCGCGTAGATGGCGCGGGCGCCGTCGAGCGGCGGCACCGGGAAGAGGAAGACGGCCGCTTCGATGACCATAACGCCCGCCGCGACCTGCAGACCAAGGGCGATCTGATCGAGGCCCAAGGACCGCGGCAGCAGGCCCGCGACCAGGAGGTAGACGAAGGCGGAGAGAAGGAAGCCCACCGGCCCCGAAAGCGCCACGATCAACCCCTTGGAGCCGTTCAGGCGGAAGGGGACGCTGCGGGGCCAGCCAAAACCCAGGAGGGCCAGGAAGAGCAGGCCCAGTGGGTCGAGGTGGGTCTTGGCGTCGAGGGTGAGGAACCCCATCCGGCGCGGAAGCGCGTCGCCGTAGCGGTCGGCCAGCCAGGCCTGCACCAGGTTGTGCACGACCAGGCCGAAGGCGGCGGCGGCGAAGGCCACGAGGAAGACGAGCGGCTGGCTAAGGTAAGCGAGAAGTCCCATAGTCTTCCATCAGTTTACGGGCCAACGTGAGCTCTTCCTCATAGCCGCTCACCTCGCCGCGCGCGCGGGCGGCCTCGACCTCGCGCAGAATGCGGCCGACCGCCGGCCCCGGCTCCATGCCCAGCTCGATCAGGTCGCGGCCGCGCAGGCGGCGCGTCGGCTTCCAGACCCACTCGGCACGATCGGGGAAGCGCGCGGCGAAGGCCAGGGCCAGCGCTTCGCCCCCCTCGCGCAGCGCTTCGGGGCGGTCGGGCGGTTGCCGCAGCATGCCGAGGTGGACCAGGTACCGCTGCGGCCAACCGAAGCGGCGGACCAGCGCTTCGGGGTCGGGGCTCGAGAGCAGCAGCAGGTAGAGGTAGGCCTCCGGCGGCACCGAGCGCTCGGGCTTCTGGGCCTCGAGGCGCTCCAGGGCCGCCCACACCTCCGGATCGGGACGAAAACCGTAGAGCGCCTCGAGCAGTCCGTAGCGTTCGGCCAGGCGCAGCACCCGGAGCGGGCTCGGCTCGGCGAGGGCCAGCATGAGCTCGCGCCGCAACCGGCTCGTCGCCGCGGAACCCGGGGGCCGTTTGCGCAGCTCCTCGATCTGACGCTCGGCCTCGGGATGAAACCGGAAACCCAGCCGCGCCGCCAACCGCAAGCCGCGCAACACGCGGCTGGGATCTTCGATGAAGCTGAGCGGGTGCAGCGGGCGGAGCATCCGCGCCTCGAGGTCGTGCAGCCCCCCGAAGGGGTCGATCAGCGCCTCGGGGGGCGGCGCGATCCGGTAGGCCATCGCGTTGACCGTGAAGTCGCGGCGGGCGAGGTCGCGGTTGAGGGTGCTGGGGCGCACCCGCGGCAGGGCGCCGGGGCTCGGGTACTCCTCTTCGCGCGCGGTCGCCAGGTCCACCTCGACCCCGGTGCCGAGGCGTGCGTGCGCGGTGCCGAAGGCGAAGTGGACCCCGTAGCTGCCTCCGAAGCGCCGGGTCAGGAACCGGGCCACCTCCCCGGGATCGAGGCCTTCCAGGACCAGATCGACGTCGGGGCTCGACTCCCCCAGCAGCGCGTCGCGCACCGCCCCGCCGACCAGGTAGACGGAGCCCCGGGGGTAGGCCTCGGCCAGGGCGTCGAGGACCTCGCGCACCCCTTCGGAAAGGCCCTGGCGCACGCGCTCGGTCCAGGCCGCCTGTTCGGCGGGCGGCATACGGTAGAGGTCGGTGCGGGTGAAGATGCCCTTCGCGCGGCCCTCGCCGTCGAGGACGAGGACGCGTCCGGCCCCCTCCTTGAGGGCGCGGCGGGCCTCGGAAAGGGGGGCGTCCTCGGGGAGCGTGCGCGGGACCGTGGCGAAACCGCGCACCGCCCCCGAGCCCATGCCGTAGCGGACGGCCCGTTCGAGGTCGCGCCGCCGCACCACCCCGATGACGCGGCCCGCCTCGTCGGTCACCGGCAGGCCTCCGTAACCGCGCTGCCGCATGCGCACGAGGGCTTCCTCGGCGCTGAGTTCGGCGGGCACCGTCTCCACGAACCGGGTCATCACCTCGCCCAGGCGCGGCTCGGGCGCGAGGTAGGGCTCGAGCGCCCGCTCCACCTGCTGCAGCACCTCGGGCGGCGCGCCCTCCGCGCGCGCGAAGGCCGCCCGCGCGTGCCCGCCCCCGTCGAACCGCTCCGAGAGCAACCGGCCGACGTCGAGCCGACCTTTGCTGCGGGCGATGACGAGGGTCTGGCCATCGAGGCGCAGCGCCATGAAGACGGCATCCACCTCGTAGAGGTCGATCAGGGTGTGGGCCAGGGGGGCGAGCGCGGGCACGTAGCCTTCGTGCTCCGCCCAGGTCAGGGCGATGCGCAGGCCGCCGCGCTCGACGACCCGCAGGTGCTCCATCAGGTCCGCGAGCATCGCGCGGGCCACGGGGTCGGGGTGGCTGCGCACCCAGTCGCGCACGGCCGTAAGGCCGGCGCCGTGCTCGAGCAGCCAGGCGCCCACCTCGAGATCGGTGGCGGTCGTTCCGGGGTAGGTGAAACCGCCGGTGTCCTCCCACAGCCCCGCATAGGCGAGGGTGGCGTCGCCGGGGTGGGGGGCGATCCCGCGCGCCCGAAGGATCTCGGCGATGACGGTGACCGTCGCCCCGAAGGGGCGCACCGCCCCGCCGCTGGCCGGCAGGTCGCCGGGCGCGCGGGGGTGGTGGTCGTAGACGACGAAGGGCACCTTCCCCACCAGGGCCTTGAACGGCCCGATCCGCTCGGGCCGGGCGGTATCGCAAACGATGACGCGCTCCACTTCGTCCGGATCGACCTCGTCCTCGTCGAGAAGCGCGAGGTGATCCGCGAAGAGGCGGGCGACCTCGCGCACCCGCCCCTCGAGCCCTCCCAGCCGCACGAGGCGCGCGCCGGGGTGCAGGTAACGCGCCAGCACCATCGAACCCAGCGCGTCGAAGTCGAGGTTCTCGTGCCCGACGATGACGTCCACGGCAACCTCAGTCTACGCGAGGGGTCAACCCAGGGCGTAGAGCACCCGCTGCAACGCCTCGGGGTAGTCCTTGGGGGCGAGGCCGCGCTTGCGCACGCGGAAACCCGGCGGGTAGCGGGTGGGTTCGACGTCGTAGGGCAGCTCGCGCAGGGCCCGGGCGTCGTAGTCGAGCGGCCAGCGGCCGACGACGAGCTGCAGGTAGGCGTCGTCCTCGGTGATCGAGCGCACGCCCTTCTGCTCGGCCAGGACCCGGAGGCGGGCGAGCGCGAAGAAGGTCGCGGCTTCCTGCGGCGGTTCGCCGTAGCGCGCCTTGACCTCGCGCACGATGCGGGCCAGCTCCGCGAGCCCGCGGGCCTCGGCGAGGCGGCCGTAGAGCCGGCTGCGCTCGCCGGCGTCGGGGACGTACGCCGGCGGGATGCGCGCGGAGACCGCGAGGTCGAGGGTGGTGTGCGGAGGCTTGGGAACTTCCTCGCCCTTGAGCTTGCGGATCGCCTCCGCGAGCAGCTCGGTGTACACCTCGAAGCTGACGGCCTGCACGTGGCCGTGCTGCTGGGGTCCCAGCAGGTTGCCCACCCCGCGGATCTCCATGTCCTTCTCCGCGAGGCGGTGGCCGCTGCCCAGGTCGGTCAGGTCGGCCAGGGCGGCGAGCCGCCGCTCGGCGGCCTCGGTAAGCCGCGGGGGGTGAAAGAGGTAGGCGTAGGCTTCGCGTTCGCGGCGGCCGACGCGGCCGCGCAGCTGGTAGAGGCTCGCGAGGCCCAGGCGGTCGGCCCGCTCGATCAGGATGGTGTTGGCTTCGGGGATGTCGAGGCCCGATTCCACGATCGTGGTGGCGACGAGCAGGTCGAAGGCGCCGCGGGCGAAGTGGCGCATCACCTCCTCGATCTCCCGATCGGCCATGCGCCCGTGCACCACGCCGATGCGGGCCTCCGGTACCAGCACCTCCAGGTAGCGGGCGCGGGCTTCGATGCTGGCGATGCGGTCGTGCACGTAGAACGCCTTCCCGCCGCGCTCCATCTCGAAGAGGACGGCCTCGCGCACCAGCGCCGGGTCGAAAGGGGCGACGACGGTCTGGATCGGCTTGCGCCCCGGCGGGGGCGTCTGGATGCTGGAAACGTCCTTCAGCCCCACCAGCGCCTGGTAGAGGGTCCGCGGGATGGGCGTGGCCGAAAGGCTGAGGACGTCGAGGCCTTCGGCCATCTCCTTGATGCGCTCCTTTTGGGCCACGCCGAAACGGTGCTCCTCGTCGACGATCAAGAGGCCCAGCTGCCTGAAGCGAACGCGGTCGGAGAGCAGCCGGTGGGTGCCGATCACCACGTCGATTCGTCCCTCGGCGAGCCCTTCTTCGACCCGCCGCGCCTCGGCCTCGGGGGTGAAGCGGGAGAGCAGCGCGACCTCGACCGGCAGGTCGGCGAATCGTTCGGCGAAGGTGTTGTAGTGCTGCTCGGCGAGCAGGGTGGTGGGCGCCAGGTAGGCGACCTGGCGCCCGTGCCCCACCACCCGGTGGGCCGCGCGCAGGGCGATCTCGGTCTTGCCGAACCCGACGTCGCCGCTAACGAGGCGGTCCATGGGGTGGGGGGTTTCGAGGTCGCGCAGCACGTCCTCGAGCGCCCGCGCCTGGTCTTCGGTAAGCGTGTGGGGAAACCCCGCTTCGATGAGGGGGTCCCAGTCGGGCAGCGCCGGATAGGCCGTCCCCGGGGTCTGCTGCCGCCGCGCGTAGAGGACGAGCAGGCGCTGGGCCAGCGCCTCGGCGTCGGCCTGGGCGCGGGCCTTGGCGCGTTGCCAGTCCTTCTTTCCAAGGCTGGACAGCCGCGGCGGCTCGTCCGAAGTGCCGGGATGGCGGCGCAAAAGCGGCAGCTGCTCGACGGGGACGTAGAGCTGCCCTTCGCCGGCGTAGCGCAGGACCAGGTAGTCGCGCACCGCGCCCAGCACCTCGCGGCTCTCGAGGCCTTCGAAGCGGCCGATGCCGTGCTCGGGGTGCACCAGGTAGTCGCCCGCGGCCAGGGCCCCCGGATCTTCCGGCGCCGCCTGCAAAACGCGGCGGCTGCGGGCGTGCGCCGCCCCACCGAAGGCGAAGAGCAGCGGCTCGGTCAGGTAGACGGTACGCTCCTCGCGGTGGACGAAGCCGCCCTCGAAGGGGGCGGGCACCAGCTGCACCCCCGGCCGTTCCACGACCGTGCGCAGGGTGGCCAGCGGCAGCCCCTCCAGGTAACGCTCGCTCAGGTAGGCGCGCGTCTTCTCGTGGCGGTAGAAGAGGACGACCCGGAAACCCACCTCGAGCCAGTTCCGCACGTCGGCGGCGAATCGGTCCAGGCGGGCCCGGTACGGCGGCAGGGGTTCGAAGGGCGGGCGTTCGGCCGGGCGGTCGGGTCCTCCCAGACCGAAGCTCACGACCTCGCGCTCCGCGAGCAGGGACCAGACCTCGTCGGGCAGGGTGGCGGGGCGGTCGAGGAAGACCGTGCCCTCGTAGGCCGCCAGCGCGGCCACGGTCCCCTGCAGAGCCCGCCCGGAAGCGGGCGTCAGTACGGCACGGGGGCGGCGCTCGCCGCCGACGAAGGCCGCATCGATCGTGTCCCCGAAGAACTCGAGCCGCAGGTCGGCCACCTCCAGGACCTCGCCGCGCACGGTGTAGCCGCCCGGTTCGTCGCGGCGGTAACCAAGCTTCTCGAGCTTGTCCTGGAGGCGGTCGCGCAGGAGGCGGTCGCCTTCGCGAAAGACCACCCGCCAGGCTTCGGGATCGCGCGGGAACGGGCGCAGTGCGGCCGCCTGGTCGAGAAGGACCCGCCGCGCGAAACCGTAGGCCTCGAGCCCCGGGTTGACCCAGACCCCGCGGCCGAAGGCCTCGAGGTCGGCGTAGAGGCGCAGCCGGTCCTCGGGGACGACGAGGACCGTCGGCTCGGCGGCGCGGGCCCACAGGTAGGCGCGCGCCACCTGGGGAAGGCCCGGCAGGTAGCGTCCGCTGATCGTGGCAGGGGCGGCGTCCTTCACGTCCACATCCGAGCATAAACCTTACACCCCTTTCGTTAGAATGGGCATCGTGCGCGCAAACGAGGTGGCCAACGCAACCCAATCGAGGACGTGCGGATGAGGCGCTGGCTGGAACGCGCCCCCTGGCCCCCCGGCCACCTTGCGCCCCTGGCGACCCTGATCGCGCTCGTCGGCCTGGTGGAACTGACCCGAACCGGCCTCTACACCGTCTACCTGCCGCGCAGCCTGGGACCGGTCCTGGGGCTGGGGGTCGTGGGGCTGGCCGCCAGCCTGCAATACCTGGCCGACACCCTGGGGCGCTCGGCGGGCGGGCACCTGGGCGAACGCCACGGCCTGCGGCGGGTCCTCCCCGTCGCCGCCGCGCTCGCGGCGGTCAGCGCCCTGGGCGTGCTGCACGCCCCCGGGGTCGGCTGGTTGCTCGCCGCCTCGCTGGCCAACGGCCTCGTCATCGCGCCGCTCTGGCCGGCAATGATGACCTACTCAAGCCGCGCCGCCCGCGACGGCGAGGACGGGCGCGCCATCGGCTTCACGCAGTCCCTGGTCGCGCCCTTCATCGGCCTTGGGGTTCTGCTCACCGGTTTCCTCTTCGATCACGACCCCCGACTCGCGGCCGCGGCGCTCGCGGCCGTGCAGGCCCTCGTCTTCCTGCTGGGGGCGGCGATCCTGCTGCGGTTCCGCACGGCCGCACCCCAGCCCAAACCCACGAGCCCCTTCCCCTGGCGAAAGCTCGCCTCGCTGGCGCCCGGAGCGCTGACGCAGCTGCTGGCCTTCGGCCTGCTGGCCCCGGTCTTCTTCCCCTTCATCGACCGCCTGGGGCTGGGCACGCGCGAGCTGGTGCTGGCCCTCGCCCTGGGCGGGGGGCTCGAATACCTGCTCCTCTCCCCCCTGGGCCGGCTCGCCGACCGCCTCGGCCCCGCCCGCACCCTGGCGCCGGCGCTGTTGCTGGCGGCACTGGCCCTGATCGGCTTCGCGGAGGTGCGCGGCCTGGGCGGCCTCATCGCCGCCGCGCTGGCGGCGGGCCTCGCCCAGGCGCTGCTCATCCCCTCCTGGGGCGGGCTGGTCTCCCGCACCCTGCCCGACGAGCACAAGGCCCGCGCCTGGGGGGCGCTGATGAGCCTGGAGGGGCTGGGCTTCGCCCTGGGCCCCGTGGTCGGCGGCTTCGCCTGGGAGCTCTGGGGGCCCCGCGCGCCCTTCTGGATCGGGGCCGCCGCCTACCTGGGCGTCGCCCTCTTCTACGCCGCCCGGCTACGCCGGCCTGCGGGCGCGTAGCCAGTGGCGCTTGCCGCCCCAGCCGGGGATGCGTTCGACCCCAAACCCCACGTCGGCGAGGCCGCGGCGCACGCGCCCGGCGACGGAGTAGGTGACGAGGGTGCCGCCGGGCTCGAGCAGGTCGAACATCTTGCGGTAGACCGGCGGCGTCCAGACCTCCGGATCCGCCCGCGGGCTGAAGGGGTCGAAGTAGACGTAGCGGATCCGTTCCCCTGCCGGGGACCAGTCCTGCACCCGCAGGACCTCGAGGCGCAACCGGAACTCGCGGGTGGCGACCGCGAAGCTCCCGCCCCAATGGGGCGCGATCCGCGCGAACAACTCGGGGTCGAGCGGCCGCAGCACCGCTTCGAGCCCCTCGAGGGGAACGGGCTGGGCCTCGACGGCGCGGTAATCCAGGAAGGCGCCGCGTCGGCGGGCGTGGCGCAGGGTCACGGCGAAGTTGACCCCAAGGCCGAACCCGAGCTCGAAGATGCGGGGCCGGGCGTCCGCATGCGCCCCGCTCCCCCTCAGGTAGAGCCGCTCCGCCTGGCCCACCGCGCCCGCGGCCGGGTGGTACCCCTCGCCGTGGACGGGGTGGCGCAGGCTGAGCGAGCCGTCGCCGGTGGGCCGAACCTCCACGACCCGATTCTAGCTTCCCGGTAGAATGGCGCCTATGGAGCTGAGCCTCTGGGCCAAGACGAACGGCACCCTGGTCAACGTGCTGGCCGTGCTGCTGGGCTCGGGTCTGGGCGTGCTGATCCACGGCCGCCTGCCGGGGCGGATGCAGCGGATCATCGTTCAGGGGGTGGGTCTGGTCACCCTCTTCATCGGCTTCTCGATGGCGGGGTCGCTGGGCGCGGCCAGGGGCGGGGCGGTGGACGGCGTGATCCTGGGCCTGTTGGCGCTGGTGCTCGGCGGGGTGCTGGGCGAGGCGCTGGGTCTGGAGGAACGCCTGGAACGCCTGGGCGACCTGCTCAAGGCGCGCTTCCGCGGCGGCGGGGGCTTCACCGAGGGCTTCGTGGCCGCCAGCCTGCTCTTCTGCGTGGGGCCGATGACCCTGATCGGCTCGATCAACAACGGCCTGGTGGGCGACCCCACCCTGCTCTACATCAAGTCGACCCTCGACGGGCTCTCGAGCATCGCCCTGGCCGCGAGCTTCGGCCCCGGGGTGGCGGCGAGCGCGCTGGTGGTGCTCGTCTACCAGGGCGGCCTGGCCCTGGCCGCGGGGGGGCTGGCCGCGGCGCTGCCCGACCCCGCGAGCGACCCGCGGGTCCTGCTCGTGACCGGGGTGGGCGGGCTGATGATCCTCGGCCTGGGCATCAACCTGCTCGAACTCACCCGGGTGCGCGTGGCCTCGTTCCTGCCCGCGCTGGCGCTCGCCCCCTTCTTTTGGTGGCTGGCCGAGGTGCTAAGCTAGCGTCATGGACGTGACCCCCGACCTGGTGCGCCACCTGGCCGACCTGAGCCGGCTCGAGCTGGACGAGGCGGAGATCGAGCGCATCATCCCCGAGCTGCGTTCGCTCTTGGCCTACTTCGAGAGCCTCGACGAGCTGGAGCTCGAAGGCCTCGAGGAACTCGTGCGCCCGATCGACAGCGAAAACGTGCTGCGCGCCGACGAACCCACGCCCGGACTGGAGCAGGCCGAAGCCCTGACGCTCGCACCCGAGCGCGAAGACGGCTTCTTCAAACTTCCCCGCGTCGTCGAGGAGGGCCGCTGATGCTCGACCTGAGGTTCATCCGCGAACACCCCGACCTCGTCAAGGAAGGCATCCGCAAGAAGCGCGAGTTCGACGCGCTGCCGCTGGTGGACGAGCTGCTGGAGCTCGACCGCAGGCGGCGCGAGCTCCTGGCCGAGATCGAGACGCTGCGGGCCCAGCAAAAGAAGCTGGCCAAGGCCGTGGGTCAGGCCAAGGCGAGGGGGGAGGACGCCGGGCCGCTGCTCGAGAAGTCCTCCGAGCTGGCCGAGTACCTGCGCGGCCTGGAGGCGGAGGAAAAGCAGCTCTCGGCCCGCATCCAGGCGATACTGCCCCAGATTCCCAACCTCCCCCACCCCTCGGTGCCGGAAGGCGAAAGCGAGGCCGACAACGTGGTGGTGAAGGAGTGGGGCGAGAAGCCGATCTTCGACTTCGAGCCCAAGCCCCACTGGGAGCTGGCCGAGCGCCTGGGCGTCGTCGACTTCGAGCGCGGGGCTAAGGTTTCGGGCTCGGGCTTTCCCTTCTTCCTGGGCCGCGGGGCGCGGCTGGTGCGGGCGCTCGAGAACTTCTTCCTCGACTTCCACACCGCCCGCGGCTTCGTGGAGGTGCGGCCGCCGCTCTTGGTGCGCGAGCCGGCCGCCTTCGGCACCGGGCAGATCCCCGACAAGGAAGGGATGATGTACGAGGTCTCGGGCGGGTACTACCTGATCCCCACCTCCGAGGTGCCGGTCACCAACCTGCACGCCGGCGAGATCCTCGAAGCCGACCGCCTGCCCCTCAAGTACACCGCCTACACCCCCAACTTCCGCGTCGAAGCCGGCAGTTACGGCAAGGACGTGCGCGGGCTCAACCGGCTGCACCAGTTCGACAAGGTCGAGATGGTGGTCTTCAGCCACCCCGACGAGAGCTACGACTGGCTGGAGCGGCTGACCCGCCAGGCCGAGGAGCTGCTCGAGCGGCTGGGCCTCCCCTACCGGCGGCTCCTCATGTGCACCGCCGACATGGGCTTCACCCAGGCCAAGAAGTACGACCTGGAGGTCTGGAGCGCCGGCCAGCAGAAGTGGCTCGAGGTGAGCAGCATCTCCAACATGGAGGACTACCAGGCCCGCCGCATGAAGACCCGCTTCCGCGAGCCGGGCGGCAAGCCGCGCCTGGTCCACACCCTCAACGGCTCGGGCCTCGCCTTCCCGCGGGTGCTCGCGGCCCTGATGGAGAACTACCAGACCCCCGAGGGCGACTTCACCCTCCCCGAGGCCCTGGCGCCCTACCTGAACTGATGGCGGTCCCCGACCGCATCCGGGTGGCTTGGTCGTTCCGCTTGTGATACTTCACACGATATTCTGCTCTTGTACTTTTCTTCCCTGCTCGAATCGGTCGTACCGCAGCGGATCGATGTCGATCGTACGGGCGCGTCCGTCCACCACCTCTTCGGCCAGGACCCGGCCCACGGCCGCGGCCTGCTGCACCCCGTGGCCGCTGAACCCCACGGCGTTGACCCAGCCCTCCACCCCTGGCATCCAGCCCAGGATGGGGTTGTGGTCGGGGGTGACGGCGTAGTAGCCCCACCAGCTGGCGCGGTGATCCAGCCCGGCCCGCTCGAGCCAGGGGAAGCGGCTCAGGCCCGCTTCCAGGGTGGGCTCGAGCCAGCCCCAGTCCATCCCCTCGCGGAAACCGTGCGGCTCGTCCGGGTTCGACCGGCCGAAGAGCACCCGCTCCCCCTCACCGCGCAGGTAGAAACCCGTGGCCACGTCCACGGAGAGCGGCAGTCCCTGGGCCTCGGGCAGGGGCCCGGTCATGAAGACCATCCGCCGCACCGGCGCGACGGGCAGCTCGAAGCCCGCCCGCCGCGCGACCTCGCCCGCCCAGGCGCCCGCAGCGTTGACGACCACCCCCGCCACGAACGCGCCCCGGGGCGTGCGCACCCACCAGCCACCCCGCTCGCGACGCGCTTCCAGAAGCGGGGTTTCGGTGTAAAGCACCGCCCCCTGCGACCGCGCCGCCGCGAGGTAGGCGTGGGCGACCGCGTGAGGATCGATCACCCCGTCGGCCGGGCCCCAAGTGGCGAAGGCCAGCCCCTCGGGGTCGAAGGCCACCCGGCGCGCGGCCTCTTCGAGGTCGAGCCGCAAGGCGGGCACCCCCTCGGCACGCTGCACCGCCAGCGCGGCCTCGTAGGCCGCTTCCATGCCCCTCGGAACCAAGAAGAGGTAACCGATCGGGCGGTAACCGCTGGAAACGCCGAAGGCCTCCTCGAAGTCGCGGTACTCCTGGATGCTGGCCCAGCTGAGCCGGACGTTCACGGCCTCGCTGAACTGGACCCGCACCCCCGCGGCGCTCTTCGCCGTCGCTTGGGCCGCGGGCACCGGCGCCGCCTCGAGCACGCCCACCTGCAGGCCCCGCTCCGCAAGACGAAAGGCCACGGCCGAACCGACGATGCCGGCCCCGATTACGATAACGTCGAACGTGCGTTCCATTTACAACGACTATACTGGGACCATGCTGCGCCGCCTTGGTCTGATTCTCGCGCTCGCGGTCGTCCTGCTGCTCGGGGGCTTCCTGGCGTTCCGCTACTTCTTCTCGCCCGAGCGCCTCAACCAGATCGGCCGCACCGTGGGCACCACCTTCGGCTTCGACTACGGCGTGGTCGAGTACTACAGCATGGGCCGGCTGGTGGCCCGCTTCTTCAACGTCGAGAAGCTGACCACCGCCAGCGGCACCTACGAGAACCAGACCCGGCCCTACCGCTTCGGCTACGGCTACCGCGACGCCAACCTGAACGGCGTCCTCGACCCCGAAGAGGCCGCCCTGGGTAAGGTTTACTTCGAGGTGCCCGTCTACGCCGAATACCTCTACTACGACGCCAAGCGCGACCCGCGCAAGCCCTGACGCCCGCCCAAACGCCATGCGCCCCGGCAGTTGCCGGGGCGCATGGTTTTTCCGCAGCGTTAAAGGCCCAGAAGCGCCTTCCAGTCCTCGGGGGCCTTGGGCGCGGTGTACTCGGTGTCCATCTGGGCGAGCTGCAGCTTGCCCGAGAACTCGTCGTTCACCGCCTGCCACTCGGTGTACTCCTCGATGACCCAGATGCCGCTCTCGCGCGCACCGTTGCCGCTGGCGCGGGTGCCACCGAAGGGCATGTGCGCCTCGGCGCCCACGGTGGTGTTGTTGATGTTCGTCATGCCGGCGCGGATCTCGTTCTTGAAGCGGTAGGCCCAGAAGCGGTGGTTGGTGTAGATGGCGCTCGAGAGGCCGTAGGGGTGGTCGTTGGCCGTTTCGATGGCCTCGTCGATGCCGTCCACCTTGATGAGGTTGATCGTAGGGCCGAAGATCTCTTCGCGGGTCTGCTTCATGCCGCGCTCGGCCTCCCAAACCGTGGGGTGGCCGAAGAGGCCCTTGTCGGGGTCGCCCTTGAAGTTGGGGTAAGGGTTGTCCTTGGTGATGCGCCCCTTGCCCAGGAGCAGCTTGGCGCCGTCGGCCTCGCCCCAGTCGTAGTGCTCCATCCAGCGCTGGAAGAGGCGGTCGTTGAAGAAGGGGCCGTAGTGAACGTCCTCGTGAGCCACCGGGTCGCCGATGACGGTGCTTTTCACCTTGGCCAGGAAACGCTCCTTGAACTCGTCGTAGATAGGCGCGTCCACGATGATGTTGCCCGCGCTGGTGCAGCGCTGGCCGCCGGTGGCGAAGGCGCTCCACCACGCGCCGGTGACGGCGTTCTCGAGGTCGGCGTCGCGCATGACCACGAGCGGGTTCTTGCCCCCGAGCTCGAGCGTCGCCTTGATGAGCGCCCGGCCCGCCTTTTCGCCGATGATGCGCCCCACCTTGGTGCTGCCGGTGAAGGCGAACTTGTCGAAGAGCCCTTCGTCGATGCCGCTCACCACCCACTCGCCGGTGCTGCCCGCGCCGCCGCCGAAGACCACGTTGATCACCCCCGGCGGCAGGCCCGCCTCCTCGAAGAGCTTGACGAAGACGTAGGAGAGCACGGGCGAGTCGTCCGAGGGCTTCCAGACCACGGTGTTGCCGGTGAGCACCGCGGGGATCAGCTTCCAGCTGGGCACGGCGATGGGAAAGTTGCCGGCGGTGATCATCCCCACCACGCCCAGGGGGCGGCGGTAGGTGGAGAGGTCCTTGTTGCGCAGCTCGCTGGGTACGGTCTGGCCGTAGAGGCGGCGGCCTTCGCTGGCGAAGAAGACCGCGGTGTCGATGGCCTCCTGCACGTCGCCGCGCGCCTCCTTGAGCGTCTTCCCCACCTCGCGCACCATCAGCCGGCTCAGGGTCTCTTTTTCGCGCTCGAGGATCTTGGCGAGCGCAAACAGCACCTGCCCACGGATGGGCGCGGGCGTGCGCGACCACTCGGCGTAGGCTTTTCGCGCCGCTTCGGCGGCGCGGCGCACCAGTTCGGGCGACGATTCCGGAAAAACGCCCACCAGATCGTCGCGGTCGGCCATGTTGCGGCTCTCGAAGAGCGGCCCCCCCACGACCTCATCGCCCCCGATCAGGTGCCCGCCGTAGAAGACGCTGCCGAGTTTTCCTTTTTCGATCTTCATCGCTACCCCCTAGACCCGCACGGCCGTACCCGTGGCCGTGACCATGAGCATGCTCTGGCCGATGACCTCGTAGTCGAGGTCGATCCCGATCACCGCGTTGGCGCCCAGCTTCTTCGCCTCTTCAGCGAGCTCAGTGAGCGCGATCTCGCGCGCCTTCTTGAGCTCGGCCTCGTAGGCGCCGGAGCGGCCGCCGAAGACGTCGCGCACCGAAGCCATCAGGTCCTTGAAGATGTTGGCGCCGACGATGGTTTCCCCGTGAACGACGCCTTTGTACTCTTGCACCGGCTTTCCGTCGATCTGGCTCGTGGTGGTCAGGATCACGCGGAGCCTCCTTTCAGGTACATGGGCAGCAGCCGCAGGAAGTTCTTGCTGGCCTCGATCCCCTTTTCGAAGTTGACGGCGTCGAACTTCTCGTTGGGGGCGTGCAGGTTGTCGCTCTCGAGCCCGAACCCCATGAGCACCACCGGGGCCTCGAGCTCGCGCATGAAGTCGGCCACGATGGGAATGGAGCCGCCCTCGCGGGTGAAGACGGTCTCGCGCCCCCAGGCCTCCTCGAGCGCCTGAGCGGCGGCCTGCATGGGCGGCGAGTTCGTGGGGACGACCACCGGATCGCCTCCGTGGTGGCGGATGACCTCCATGGCGTACCCCTCGGGCAGGATCTCGCGCAGGTAGGCCTCGGCCAGGTCGGCGATCTTCTCCGGATCCTGGTCGGGAACGAGCCGCATCGAAAACTTGAAGAAGGCCTCCGCGGGGATGACCGTCTTGGAACCCTCCCCCTGGTATCCGGAGCCCAGGCCGTTCACGTCGAGCGTGGGCCGGGCCCAGCGGCGCTCCAGGATGCCGTAGCCGGGCTCGCCGGGGGTGGCCTCGGCCCCCACCTCGGCCTTGAAGGCCTCCTCGTCGAAGGGGAGTCGGGCCCACATCGCCCGCTCTTCGGGGGCGACGGGAACGACGTCGTCGTAGAAGCCGGGGATGCGGATCCAACCCATTGGATCCTTGAGCTGGGCGATCATCCAGGCGGCGGCGTGGGCGGCGTTGGGCACCGCGCCGCCGTAGGCGCCGGAGTGGACGTCACGGGCGAGGCCGCGCAGGCGCACCTCCAGGTAGGCGAGCCCGCGCAGGCCGTAGGTAAGCGTGGGCAGGCCCGGGGCGAACATCGGCGAGTCCGAGATCAGAACCACGTCGGCGGCCAAGCGCCGACGGTGCTCCTTGACGAAGGGGACCAGGTTGGGGCTGCCCACCTCCTCTTCGCCCTCGATCAGGAACTTGAGGTTGACGGGCAGGTCGTCGGCGAGCTGCATGGCCGCCGCCACGTGGGCAAAGACCTGCCCCTTGTCGTCGGAGGCGCCGCGGGCGTAGATCTTTCCGTCCTTGATCGTGGGCTCGAAGGGTGGGGTCTCCCAGAGCTCGAGCGGGTCGGGCGGCTGCACGTCGTAGTGACCGTAGACGAGCACCGTAGGCGCCGAAGCGTCCACCTGCTTCTCGGCGTAGACGATGGGGTGGCCCGTGGTGGGAACGACCTCCACCGCGAACCCGGCCTCGGACAGACGATTGTCCAGCCAGTGCGCGGCGCGTTCGACGTCCTGCTTGTGGCTGGGATCCGCAGAAACCGAGGGAATGGCCAGGAATTCGAGGAGCTGATTCAGGGGATCGATCATACCCCTAGTTTAAGCGCCCTCGCCGCCCGCCTCCGGGGCCGCTTCACCTTCGGGCCCGCGCGCCTCGCCCACCTTCGCCAGGAGTTCGAGCCGCAGGCGGCCGATCTCGGCCTCGAAGCGTTCCTGCAACGCCTCGAGCTCCTGGCGCAGGCGCATGATCTCCTCGACTCCGGCGAGGTTGACGCCCAGCTCCTGGGTGAGCCGGCGGATCTCGCGCAGGTGTTCGATGTCGCGTTCGGAGTAGAGGCGGGTCTTGCCCGAACTGCGCTTGGGGCGGATTAGGCCCTTGCGCTCGTAGAGGCGCAGGGTCTGAGGGTGCATGTCCACCAGCTCGGCGGCGACGGAGATGACGTAGACGGGCCGGTCGCTGGGTGCGGCCTTGGACTCCTCCTCGACCTCGCCCGGCAGCGCGGGCGGCGTCTCGATCTTGGCCGCCTCATCCTGGAGGGCCTTCTTCAAGCGCTCGGCCTCGGCCTCGAAGCGTTCCTGCAACGCCTCGAGCTCCTGCCGCAGGCGCATGATCTCCTCGACGCCGGCGAGGTTGACGCCTAGCTCCTGGGTGAGCCGGCGGATCTCGCGCAGGTGTTCGATGTCGCGTTCGGAGTAGAGGCGGGTCTTGCCCGAACTGCGCTTGGGGCGGATTAGGCCCTTGCGCTCGTAGAGGCGCAGGGTCTGAGGGTGCATGTCCACCAGCTCGGCGGCGACGGAGATGATGTAAACCGGACGATCCTTGCTCACAGTGCGGCCTCCAGGAAGATCACCTTGACATCTCCATTATAAACTTCCTGCGGCCCGTGACGAAAGCCTTCTAGGCCTCGGCGGTTGAAGAATCGCCCGGCGTTCGGACCGGGCGATTCTCGGAGAGGAAGACGCTACTCCTCGGGGGTGCCCTTGACGTAGGGGAGGTAGTGCGGCTCCCAGAAGTGCCGGCGCACGTAATCGAGGACGTCGTGGTCGGCCAAACCGTCGAAGCGGTTCGTCGCGGCCACGCCGTCGGCGACGGCCTGGAGGATCACCTTGGCCGCCACGTGGACGCTGGCCTCGCGCATCTCGCGCACGAAGGGGTAGACCATCCCCTGTTCGATGTGGGAGCGGTCGACGAAGTCGGCCAGCGCGTAGGAGGCCGCGAGGACCATGCCGTCGGTGATCTCGCGCGCGTGCGCAAGGATGGCGCCGAAACCCAGCCCGGGAAAGATGAAGGCGTTGTTGCCCTGGCCGATGGGGTAGGTCTTGCCCTTGTACTCCACCGGGTCGAAGGGGCTTCCGGTCGCCACGATGGCCGCGCCCTCGGTCCAGTGGAGGATGTCCTCGGGCAGCGCCTCGGAAGCACTGGTGGGGTTGGACAGGGGGAAGATCACGGGGCGGTCGGTGGCCTCGAGCATCGCCTTGACCACGGGCTCGTTGAAATCGCCGGGGCGCCCCGAGAGCCCAAGCAGCACCGTGGCCCGGGCGTTCTGGATGACCTCGAGCAGGTGCGGAGCCTTGCCGCTGAAGGTCCAGTCGGCCACTTCGGCGGGGTCGTGGGCATACGGGCGCTTGTACGCCTCCATCGCCCGGTCGCTGAGGAGCAGCCCCTTGGAGTCGAGCACGTAGACGCGCTTCCTGGCCTCCTCCTCGCTGAGCCCCTCGCGGATCAGACCCTGGACGATCGCCCAAGCGACGCCGACGCCGCCGGCGCCCGCGCCGTAGACGACGAAGACCTGGTCGGTCACCGGCTCGTTCTTGATCTTCATGGCGTTCAGCACGCCCGCCCAGGTGACGGCGCCGGTGCCCTGGATGTCGTCGTTGAACGAAGGCAGCTCCTTGCGGTAGCGCTCGAGCAGGGTGAAGGCCGCCTCCTTGGAAAAGTCCTCCCACTGGAGGATCGCCTTGGGGTAGCGCTTCTTGAAGGCCTGGACGAAGCGGTCCATGAACTGGTAGTAGGCCTCGCCCTTGAGGCGGTGGTGGCGCACGCCCAGGTAGAGGGGGTCCTGGAGCAGGTCCTCACGGTCGGTGCCCACGTCCAGCTCGATGGGCAGCGTCTTGTCGGGGGCCACGCCGCCGGCGCCCGCGTAGAGGGAAAGCTTACCGATGGAGATGGCCATGCCGCCGAAGCCTTGGTCGCCGATGCCGAGGATGGCCGAGGAGTCGGTGGCCACGACCAGCCGCACGTCTTCGAGGGGCACGTTGGCGAAGCACTGGTCGGCCTTGTGGATGTTCTCAGTGGAGAGCGCGAGCCCGCGGGGCAGGCGGTAGATGTGGGAGAACTCGCGGACCGCGTCGCCCACCGTAGGGGTGTAGATGATGGGCAGCATCTCCTCCAGGTGCTCGACGAGCAGGGCGTAAAACAGGACCTCGTTGCGGTCTTGCAGGTTGCGCAGGTAGATGTGCTTTTCCAGATCGTTGTCCTGAAGCCGGTACCTTCGGTAGACCCGCTCCTTTTGCTCTTCGATGCTGGTGATGTGCGCCGGCAGCAGCCCCTCGAGTTCCAGAAGTTCCCGCTCCTCGCGGGTGAAGGCGGTGCTCTTGTTGAGCAGGGGGATGCGCTGCAGCAGGAACCCGGTCACGTAAACCTCGAGGTAGCGGTGGCCGTTCTTGTCCCTCTTTACGTCGTAATAGCGGCTGACCTTGGCCATGGCCCCATCATAGGACTTTGCCTGCATGCAGATGTCCTGGTCCTTTTCGCGGCGCACGGGAGTAAAATTGAGCTCGGAGGTATCCAATGGCCATCACAGGACGTCCAAAAGTCAGCGTTATCGGTGCAGGACACGTCGGCTCCACCCTCGCCATGCGCATCGCCGAAGCCGCGCTCGCGGACGTGGTGCTCGTGGACATCGTCGAAGGCATGCCCCAGGGCAAGGCGCTGGACCTCTCCCAGTCCAGACCCGTCGTCCTCAACGACGTGACGATCACCGGGACCAACGACTACGCCGACATCGCAGGCTCGGACATGGTGATCACGACCGCCGGCGTGCCCCGCAAACCGGGCATGAGCCGCGACGATCTGATCGAAATCAACGGCAAGATCGCCCTTACGATGGGCGAGAACATCAAGAAGTACGCTCCCGACGCCTTCATCATCCAGGTCGCCAACCCGCTCGACGCCATTACCTACGTGATCAGCGAGATCACCGGCACGCCAAAGAACAAGATCATGGGCATGGCCGGGGTGCTCGACTCCTCGCGCTACCGCCACTTCATCGCCGAAGCGCTGGGGGTCAGCGTCAAGGACGTGCAGGGCATCGTCCTCGGCGGCCACGGCGACACCATGGTGCCGCTGCCCCGTTTCACCTGGGTGGGGGGCGCGCCGCTGCCCGACGTGATGCCCGCCGACCAGATCGAGGCCATCGTCGAGCGCACCCGCAAGGGCGGCGCCGAGATCGTGGGTCTGCTCAAGACCGGCTCGGCCTACTACGCCCCCTCGGCGGGCGCCTTCGAAATGGCGAAGGCGATCATCAAGGACGAAAAGCGCATCCTGCCGGTCGCCGCCTACCTGGAGGGCGAGTACGGCATCTCGGGCCTCTTCGTGGGCGTCCCCGCGGTGCTGGGGAAGGACGGCATCGAGAAGATCTGGGAGCTGCCGCTCTCGGACGAAGAGCTGGCGGCGTTGAAGAACAGCGCCGACCACGTCAAGGCCTTGGTGGACAAGGTCAACGAGCTGGGGATCCTCGGCTAGTTCTTCGGACCTTCGGGAAGGGGCGGCCACGGCCGCCCCTTCCCTATTTTCTCGAGCCCCTGCGACCGCCGGCGGTATGGGGCCTCCCTTGGTTTTTGAGCGGCGGAGGGCAGTATGTGATTTTTGTTTCTTGCTTCCCTTTCGTGAGACTTTTCCCTGCTAGCTTTGGCTATGATGGCGGCATGGACCCCGTAATCCACCGCACCGCTGGCAGCGTGTTGGAAATCGCCCTGAACCGACCCGACCGGCTCAACGCCCTCGACGAGACGACGCTCGAGGCCCTGGCCCGGGCGCTCGAGCGGGCCGAAGACGCGTCCGTGCGCGCCGTGCTGCTGCGCGGCGAGGGCCGGGCCTTCTGCGCCGGGCAGGACTTGCGCGAGGCCGCCGGCGGCGCGCTCGACTACCAGGCCCACCTGGCGCGCTACAACCGTGTCGTGCTGCAGATCCGCCGGCTGGCCAAACCCGTGGTCGCCGCCGTGCACGGGGTGGCCGCGGGCGCGGGGATGGCGCTGGCGCTCGCCGCCGACCTGCGGGTGCTGGGCCGCGATACGCGGCTCACCACCGCCTTCGCGCGGATCGCCCTGGTGCCCGACTCGGGAATGACCTACACCCTTCCGCGCACCGTGGGCTGGGGCCGCGCCTTCGAGCTGCTGGCGCTCTCGCCCGACCTGAGCGCCGAGGAGGCGCAGCGCTACGGGCTTGCCAACCGCGTGGTGGACGAAGAACGGGTGCTTGAGGAGGCGCGTACGCTGGCGGCGCGGCTGGCCGAAGGGCCGACGCGGATCTACGGCCTGATCAAGCACGCCCTCGACGAGAGCGCCCGGCTCGGCTTGGAGGAGGTGCTCGAGCTCGAGGCGCAGCTGCAGAAACTGGCCGGCGAGGGCGCCGACCACGAGGAGGGCGTGCGGGCCTTCCTGGAAAAGCGGCCCCCCCGCTTCGCAGGGCGGTAGCTCCTCAGCGCCGGCTCAAACGGCTGGGGTAGGCTGAGGGCATGAAACGGCTCGTTTGGATCTTGCTCTTCGCGGGGCTGGCGTTCGCGCAGACCGAAGGCACCAAGGCGGTACCGGTGACCGTGCTTGGTTTCGACCTCAACGTCGTCTGGCCGACGCCCACCCTGCAGATCTTCGGTCCCGACTGCGACCGCGCCTCCGAGAGCGGCTTCCAGCTGGCCCGCCAGCTGGACCCGCGGGTGCCCGAGGCGATCGAACGCTACGCCTGCTACCGGCTGATGGTCGGCGGGGCCGACAAGCAGGCGACGACCGTGAACTTCATCGCCGGATACACCCGCCAGGGTGCGGGTTACACGCTCACCTTCGAACAGAGCGACGCCGGCGGCCGCCTCGTTCAGGTCTGGGAAAAGCAGGACGCACCGGCGCTCGTTTACGTGTTCACCTTCCTGGAGGACCGGATCGATCTGCTCGTGGGGCAGGTGGCGCTAGCGGCCGCCGCCCAGCCCGGCTCCTGAACGGGCCAGGGTGAGGATCCGGGCCG
The DNA here is from genome assembly GCF_000183745.1 of Oceanithermus profundus DSM 14977. Taxonomy (NCBI): domain Bacteria; kingdom Thermotogati; phylum Deinococcota; class Deinococci; order Thermales; family Thermaceae; genus Oceanithermus; species Oceanithermus profundus. Next base: position 1,196,145 of record NC_014761.1, read on the forward strand.
CGCCGCGCTGCGTGGCCCCCTCGCCGTCTTCGACGCCCGCGGCGACGGCCCGCTCGTAGCTTTCGGCCATCAGGGTGGTGTCGAGGGTGAGCACCTTGCCCAACGCCTCGAGGGCGCTGGGCAGTTCGACCGGGCGCAGCGCGACGAGCAGGTGTTCCAGCGCCAGGCTGTAGACCTGGCCGATCGCCGGGATCAGCGAGGAAAGGGGCACCCCGTAGCGCGCGTGCACCACCCCCACCCGCAGCCGCTTCGCGGCGTAGTCCGCGTCGTATACGCCCTCGAAGAGCTCCCGATACCAGCCCTCGAAGCTTTCGTAGAGGCGTTCGACCCGCCCCGGCTCCCCCCAGAGGATCCGGCGGGTCTCGGGGTCCTGCCCCAGGTGGTCGTAGAAGGCCAGGGCCATCTCGTGCGCCAGCGGGTGCATGATGGGCTTGAGCTCGAGCAGGCGCTCGGCGTGCTCGGGGCCGAACCCCACGCGCCGCAGGCGCCGTTCTACCGCATCGGATCCCGTCACCGCGCCCATCCTAATCCCCGGGCCCACCGTCCGCAACCACCCCTTCGGGTGCGGGCTCCAGGACGGACTCGGCGCGGACCGCCTCGAGCAGCAGGGCTTCGGTGTCCCCGGGCGTCAGCCCCTCGGGCAGGCTCAGCGGCGCCACCTTCCAGAAGTCGCCCCGGTGCTCCTCCCAGTCTTCGAGGATCGTGCGGGCGCGGGGGCTGCCCGTGAGCTTCAGGTGGCGCTCGAGCATGGCCCGCAGCAGCTCGTCGTCCACGCCCGGAGAGAGGCGCGCGATCCCGACCAGGGTCGGGTTGTAACGCTCGGGAAAACGGCTCTGGGGGTCGTAGACGTAGGCGACGCCCCCGGTCATGCCGGCGGCGAAGTTCTGCCCGGTCTCGCCTAGAACCACGACCAGCCCGCCGGTCATGTACTCGCAGGCGTGCTCGCCGACGCCCTCCACCACCGCCCGGGCCCCGGAGTTGCGCACCGCGAAACGCTCGCCCACGCGCCCGGCCACGTAGAGGGCGCCGCCGGTCGCGCCGTAGAGCACGGTGTTGCCGGCCAGGATCTCGGGGTCCTCGCGGTAGAGCGGCGGCCGTACGCTGATCAGCCCTCCGGCCATGCCCTTGGCCAGGTAGTCCTGGGCCTCCCCGACCAGCTCGAGAAAGACGCCCGGGGCCAGGAAGGCGCCGAAGCTCTGCCCCGCCACCCCCTCGATGCGGGCGTGGACGGTCCCCGCGGGCAGCCCCTCCTCGCCGTGGAAGCGGGCGATCTCGCCCGAGAGGCGCGCCCCCACGGCGCGCTCGCGGTTGCGCACCGCGAAGCGGGCGAAGCGCGGCTTGCGGTCCTGCAGGGCGGGGGCGAAGGTGGCGTAGAGCTGATCGTCGAGCAAGGGCCCGTCTTCCGGGCGCTCGGCGCGTTTTTCGAGGGGCTTGGGCCGCCATTCGGGGAACGGTTCCAGCAGCGGCGTGAGGTCGACGTCGTCGGCGCGTTCCAGCGGCACCTCACGGCGCACGAGCAGGTCGTTGCATCCGACGATCTCGTCGAGGCTCCGCACGCCCATCTCGGCCAGGATCGCGCGCACCTCCTGGGCCACGTAGACCAGGAAGCGAACCGCGTGTTCGGGGGTTCCGGGGAAACGGCGGCGCAGGGCTTCGTTCTGGGTGGCCACCCCGACGGGGCAGGTGTTGAGGTGGCACTGGCGCGCCATCACGCAGCCCACGGCCACCAGCGCGGCGGTGCCGAAGCCGAACTCCTCGGCGCCCAGAAGCGCCGCCAGCACCACGTCGCGGCCGGTCTTGAGCCCCCCGTCGACCTGCAAGCGCACCCGGTCGCGCAGGCCGTTTTCCAGCAGGACGCGGTGGGCCTCGGCAAGGCCGAGCTCCCAGGGGCTGCCGGCGTACTTGATCGAGCCCAGCGGCGAGGCGCCGGTGCCGCCGTCGGCGCCGGAGATGAGCACCCGGTCGGCGTAGCCCTTGGCCACCCCGGCGGCGATCGTGCCCACGCCCACCTCGCTGACGAGCTTGACGCCCACGCGGGCGTTCTTGTTGACCCGCTTGAGGTCGTAGATCAACTGGGCCAGGTCCTCGATCGAGTAGATGTCGTGGTGCGGCGGGGGCGAGATCAGCGTCACCCCGGGGGTGGCCCCGCGCACGCGGGCGATCTCGCGGTTCACCTTGAAGCCGGGGATCTGGCCGCCCTCGCCGGGCTTGGAACCCTGGGCCATCTTGATCTCGATCTCCTCGGCGCTCACCAGGTAGGCGGGGGTCACGCCGAAACGCCCCGAGGCCACCTGCTTCACCTTGCTGTTGCCCCAGTCGCCGGAACGGGGGTGCCAGTCCGACTGCGTCAGGTCGGGGCGGTCCTCCTTGTAGGGGTGGTAGCGCACCGGGTCTTCCCCGCCCTCGCCGGAGTTGCTCATCGCGCCGATGCGGTTCATGGCCACGGCGAGCACCTCGTGGGCCTCGCGCGAGAGCGCGCCGAAGCTCATGGCCTGGGTGCGGAACCGCTCGAGGATCGCCTCGATGGGCTCGACCTCCTCCAGGGGTACGGGACGGTCGGTCTTCTTCCAGGTGAGCAGGTCGCGAACCGCCGCGGGCGGGCGCTCGTTCACGGCGCGCGCGTAGGCCTCGTAGCTCTCGCGGCGCTCTTCGCGCACCGCGCGGTGCAGCGACTTGAAGACCACCGGGTTGAAGGCGTGGTACTCCCCTTGCTTGCGGAAGCGGAACTCGCCGCGGTCGGCGAGCTCGGCGGGCCCGCCGTAGGCCTCCTCATGGAAAGCGAGCACGTCGCGGGCGATGCGCTCGAGCCCCACCGCTCCGAAACGGGCCGGCGTCCCCTTGAAGTAGGTGTCCACCACCTCGGGCTCGAGGCCGAGCACCTCGAAGATCTGGGCGCCGCGGTAGCTCGCCAGGGTAGAGATGCCCATCTTCGCCAGGATCTTGCGCAACCCCTTCTCGACGGCCCTCTGGTAGTTCAACAGGGCCTGCTCGAGCGAGATCGGCGCCCGACCGCGGGGGTCGCGCTCCACCAGGTCGCGCACCGAAGCCAGGGCCAGGTAGGGGTAGACGAGGTCCGCGCCGTAGCCTAGCAGGACCGCGAAGTGGTGGTCCTGGCGCGCCTCGCCCGTCTCGACGACCAGCGAGACGCGCATCCTCCGGCCAAGCCGGATCAGGTGGTGGTGCACGCCGCCCACGACGAGCGGCATGGGGATCGGGGCCCACTCGGGCCCCACCCCGCGGTCGCTGAGGATCAGGACGTTGAACCCCTGCTCCACCGCCGCCTGGGCCTCCTGCAAGAGCGCGTCGAGGGCGCGTTTCATCGCCTCGGGACCGCCGTAGGAGGGGAAGCGGGTGCGCAGACGGTAGGGGCGGTACCAGGTGTCGTCGTGGTTGTAGATCCACTCGAGCTGGTCCCCGTGGATGATGGGCGAGTCGAACTCCATCTGGTGCGCTGCGCCCTCCTGGGTCTCCAGGAAGCTCATCCGCGGCCCCACCAGGCTGCGCAGCGACATCACCATCTCCTCGCGCAGCGGGTCGATGGGGGGGTTGGTCACCTGGGCGAAGCGCTGGCGGAAGTAGCGGTAGAGCCACTGCGGCAGCGAGGAGAGGAAGGGCAGCGGGGTGTCGTCGCCCATCGAGCCCACCGGCTCGCTGGCGAGCCGGCTCATCGGGGCCAGCAGGTGGGTGAGGTCTTCGCGGCTGTAGCCGAAGGCCTTCTGCAGGCGCACGAAGTCGGCGCCCCGAGGGAGGTCTTGCCCCTCGTGCAGCAGGTTCTTGGTCTTCGGCGGGTAGGTGCGGTGCCGCCGCACCCAGACGGCGTAAGGCCGGCGGGTGGCGTAACGCTTCTTGATCTCGG